>JAJVIM010000046.1 GCA_022071955.1 Anaerolineae bacterium | reverse complement strand
ATTATTCATCTTGCTTTCTTTGTTGGATAAGACGGCTCAGCTCATCCAGAATTTGGGGGTCAACGGCCTCCGCGGTGGCTACCATTTGAGCCAACGCAATTTCCCGAAATTCAGCGTTGAACATGCCACGCACCACCTGGTCAAACACGCCGGCCAGCAAATCCTGCCGGGTAGCCGTAGCCGAGTACACAAAAGCCCGGCCCGATTTTTGGCGCTGCAAAACGCCTTTTTCTACCAGCCGGTTGAGAACGGTCATTGTTGTTTTGTAGTTGAGGTCACCGCCCAGGTAATCGATGACTTCCTGCACGTTGGCTTCCTTCAACTCCCAAACCGCCTCCACGAGTCTGGCTTCAAGTTCGCCAAAAATATGGGTTAGCCCTTGCTCGGCTAATTTGAACGATTGGATGGATACATCTTGAGCCATTGTCCGCCACCTTTTACTTTAACCGATTTTCCTACATATGGTAAGAAACCAGGGGGATATTGTCAAAATTTGAAAGGTTGATTAGAGAGTGCTCCCCAGTTTTAGTGGGTGCCAGGTTAAAGGTCAAATGCCGAAGTTGCTTTCCCGAAAATTCCCTTTTGGTTTGGCTCAAAATAACAATGCAGCCCTGTCGATGTTCGACGGGGCTAAAGATTTTGATCACCACCAAACGGTGAATAATACCCTCACTTGAGCACAGGTGTTGAGGCCGGGTGTCTAACCAGTGCGATCACTGTCGAGGCCAACCTGTTGGCAATCATCGCTGACTGGCGCGGTTGTGGTGAGCATCCTCAGCCGCCGGCCGATATTGCCGCCTTTGAGCGTATCACCGGACTGAACTACCCCGGCCCGTAATACCCGCTTCGCATAACCTTCCTTAGCCGTCCCCCTGTCCTGCCTGCTCCGCCCCCCCTCGTTTTGGGCCGCTGCCGCCGCCCGTTTCCACTTTGCTTGACATCGTTTTCACTCCGTTTTGACGCCGTTCAAACAGCGTGAAAACAAGGTGAAAACTGTGCCAAAACAGGCCGGCCCCGCCGCGCGAAAGCCCAAACCGGGTGAGGGGAGGTGGGGCAGGCGGCTAAGGAGGGTTATGCGAAAGAGGGGCTTGATTTTGTTGCCTTGTTTATGTATAATGAAGCGAACATTAATTCTTTTTTCAAGCTGCGCGGAGGCCGGAGATGAACCCAATCTACACTGTTCACAACAGCCGAATGGCCCTGACCGTCTACGATGACCTTGACCGCACCCGCACCTGGCGCGGCGAAACCCAGCCCAGCCCGGCCTTTCGCTTTGAGTTGACCCCGAAAAGCGAGGTTGGCCCCGGTCGCTACGCTCTGAATCGCGCCGGCACGCTCGGCCATAACCTCAGCCTCGACCGCGCCCGGCTGCTCTTCTTTGACCTGGCTCACGGCTATTTCAACGAGGATTACCAGGTCATCTTTCGTAACGACAACGGCCACAAGGTTGAGCGCACCGGCGGCTACCAGGCCAGGATGCTCACGGCGACCTTCCGGGCTTACAACGCGCTGCAAAACAGTACCCCCCGCGTCGTGCTTGAAATTTGGGACGGGCCGGGGGCGTGGGATCACAAAGCAGAGTGGGCTTACCCGCTCAACAAGGAGCAGCACGCTCTGGCGATAATGCTGGACCTGGTCGAAGCCCGGCAGTTGGCTCTGGCCGCGCTCGATGTCATCCAGACCTGGAACACTGTCAAACTACTGCGGGACTGGGGGGTGATTGGTGAACCGGCGCTGGGTGTCCCCCGCCAGTTGACCCTGCTGGAAGCAGTGGGGTAGGAATCGACACGCCCAGCCGGCTGTGCTACACTGATATTTATGGCCACACTGACCCGACAGGAAATCATTCAGGCTCTTGAAAAATTGGGCACCTTGGCGGCAGCGCAAGGGCAAAGCATCGAATTGGTCGTTGTGGGCGGCGCCGCGATGGTGTTGCTGTACAATGCCCGCTCCTCTACCCGTGATGTCGATGTGCTTATTTTGTCGCCGCAAGCGCCGGTGGTTCGTGATCTGGCCCGGCAGGTGGCCGATTCGGATCAATTGCCGGCAGATTGGTTGAACGATGGGGCCAAAGCCTATCTGGTGGGTGTCAGCCAGGGCGAAATCGTTTTCTCGGCTCCCGGAATCGTGGTAAAAACCCCGGTGGTTGAGCAGCTACTGGCAATGAAACTATCCGCCTGGCGGGATGACGTGGACATTGCCGATGCATTACAATTACTGCGCACATTGACCGGCGAACAACAGGAGATTTGGAAAACTGTTGGGCCGTTTTTGGTTCCCGGCACAGAATTAAAGGCCCAGTACGCATTTCTGGATTTGTGGGAAGGCTTGTATGGTACAGATTGAAGTCCTGGCCCAGGCTGTTCTTGACGGCGACAGTCTGCGAGCGCGAAGTTTAACGCAGGAGTTTTTTCAACACCCGCCCCGTTTGGTCGATATTCCCCGGCCAAAGACCACCAACCAGCGGTTGTTAGTTGTATCCGCCGCCTTGCTGGAATTATTTGCCGAACGGTTACGACAACCGGCTCCCGCCTGGACCGCAACCATTGGCCCGGTCGAGGAGCCGGTCTACTTACTCAAAGCTGCCGCCACAATGAAACGCCTGCGACGATTGTGCGAAACCGAATCGCCGGAACCATTACGCCGCCGGCGGTTGTACGCACCCCCAAACTATCTTGAATTTGTTTAGAAGCTGTTTTAAAAGGTCAATGAGGGGTGAGCCTGCGAAGCATTAGGCGCGTCTTGGCAATGTAAATAAAAGCCTCGCTGCTTTGAGGTAGCCGCTCGAAATCTTTGGACAAGCGACGATGGTAGCCCAACCAGGCAAAGGTGCGTTCAACCACCCAGCGGCGGGCCAGTAAGACAAATCCCTTTTCGCCTTTTGGCCGTAAGACCGGCTGTAGCCGAAAGGAGAATTTGTTGGCCACCCAGTCAACTAACGGGCCACGATAACCACCATCAACCCAGATCAACCGCAGTTTTTTACAGAAACCGGCCAGATTTTGTAACAACTGGCGCGCCCCATCCCGATCCTGAACGGCGGCTGAAGTAACCAACACGGCCAACAACAAGCCACAGGTATCGACCAGATTGTGTCGTTTTCGCCCGGTAATCAGTTTACCGCCATCAAAGCCACGGACGCCTGCCGGTGTTGTGCCAATTTTGACAGTTTGGCTATCGAGACTGCCGACCATGGGATGCTTGTGGCGTCCGTCTTGGCGTCGCACTTCGGCCCTGAGGGTGTCGTGAAGCCGTTGCCAGGTGCCATCGTCACGCCAAAGCCTGAAGTAGTAGTACACACTTTGCCATTTTGGGTATTCTTTGGGCAGCATTCGCCACTGGATGCCCCCGACAACGATATAAAGAATGGCATTGATGACCTGTCTCACATCCAGGCTGCGCGGTCGTCCCTGTGATTTGGTTGGTGGGAGTATTTCCTGGATAATATCCCACTGGCTATCGGTCATATCGGTTGGGTATAGTTGTTTTTTCACACCTCAACTTTTACCACAATTTGATCGATAGCCGCTATTCTTAAAACAGCTTCTAACCCTGATCAACCTTGTTTACAAAGTCAAAGCCGGGTCAATTTGACCCGGCTTTGACCGGTCTCCCCTGATTTAATGGCCGGCAACCTCAACAGCCATCACCCCGTTGACAACCCAACTCCTGTATAGCGTTTACGTTTATCCTGTTTTGTGTTACAATAGTTCCGTAAACGGGAATTGTTGTACTGAAAAACGAGGGTAGCGATGGCCAATGTTCCCCCCAAACGCACATTGAGCGAACAGGAATCTCGCCTGTTGAGCAGCCTCGCGGCAGCGGGCTATACTCTTTTTACCATTGAGCAGGCCCGCCCGATGCTGGCCCTGGATGACGCCGTCTTGCGGAAGCTGTTGCACCGTTTGAGTCACAAAGGCTGGCTCAAACGGCTGGAACGGGGTAAATACCTGCTCATTCCGCTGGAAGCCGGGCCGGACGCCCGGTGGGCGGAACACGAATACCTGATTGCGGCCGTGCTGGCCGAGCCTTACTATCTGGCTTACGCCACCCCGCTGCATTATTATGGCTACAGCGACCTGCCGCTTGATCCGGTCACGATTGCCGTGACCCGGCGCAAGCGATCTGTGGTTATCGATGGCCTGACCTATCGCTTTGTCACGGTCAGCTCTCACAAGTTTTTTGGCTATCAACCCATAACCCTGTTAGGCCACACGATTCAGATGGCAGAACGGGAAAAGGCAGTGGCCGATGCTTTTGACCGGCCCGATCTGGTGCGGGGCATTCTGGAAGCGGCCAAAAGCCTCTATTTTGGTAAAGCGGAACTGGATTGGGATAAAGTGATTGCCTACAGTTTAAAACTGGGCAATCAAACAGCGCAGCGCCGGCTGGGATTCTGGCTGGAACTGTTGGCAATAGGCGACGAACGGCAGTGGTCTCGCCTGGAAAGCCAGTCAGGGCGCAGCTACGCTTTATTGGAACCGGCAGGGCCGGCGGAGGGTGTTCCCAACACCCGCTGGCGGCTAACGGTCAACATCCCGAACCGGCAACTATTGGAATGGCAGGAGCATTAGATGATTTCAGCGCAGGAGTTGCGGCGGATTGCCGCCAAAACCGGGCTGGGGGTGGGCCAAAGCGAACACGAATATGTGTTATTGTGTGTGTTGGACGTTCTGGCCCGGACGCCGCCCCTGGCCGATACCTTTTGCCTGAAAGGTGGCACGGCGCTGCGGCTGGTTCATTTTGACGACTGGCGGCACTCGGTTGACCTGGATTTTTCGGTGCTGCCCGATTTCCCGGCCGACAGCTTGAAACCGCTGCTTGAAACCTGGTTTACCCAAACTGAGGCCCGGCATGGGCTGGAACTGCGCCTGCTGGATTTCCACCGGGCCAACGGCGCGGCCCGGTTGCGCGCCCGCTTTGTGGCCTCGTTGCGCCATCCAGCCCGGCTGTTGTTCGACATCACTCTGGACGAGCCGGTATTGCTGTCGCCGCAAAAACTACCGGTGGTGGCGTCCCCCTTCCCGGGCCTGCGGCCAACGGTGCTGACCTCTGCCCTGGAGGAAATCCTGGCCGAAAAGTTACGCAGTATTTTACAGCGGGGCAAAGCCCGGGATTATTACGATGTCTGGCGGTTGCTGGGTGAAAAACGGGAGGCGTTTGAGGCAGCCTTGACGCGCTCAATCCTGGCGCAAAAATGCCGGCATAAACAATTAGCGGACCCCCAGGCGCGGGACTTTTTGCAGCCCCGGATGCTGGCTGAGGCGGGGATATATTGGCAGCGTGAGTTGGCGGGGCAGGTCGCGGCGCGCGATCTGCCGGACTGGGCGCAGGTTACAAACGAGCTGACCGGCTTGTTGTCCGATTTTTTTGCAACAACTTGATCGCCTTGCTGCCCAACCGCAACGAGGCCCTACTGCTCCGCCGCCGGCAGCCAGAAGCCAAAGCGGCTGCCCTGCCCGACTTTGCTTTCAACCCAGGTCTGGCCGCCGTGCGCTCTGACAATGTACTGCGTCAGCGGCAGGCCCAGGCCCAACCCCTCGACGCCGCGCCGCAAGGCCGATGCCTGCTGGCGAAACGGCTGCCAGATGCCGGCCAACTGCTCCGGCGGGATGCCCGGCCCCCGGTCAATCACCTCAAAACGCACCGTCCCGGTCTCGGCCCACAACCTCGCTTTGACCGTCGATTCTGACGGTGAGAATTTAATAGCGTTGTCAACCAGGTGGCCCAGCGCGTCGGCCAGCCGCAGCCGGTCGCCCACAAACGGCGGCAGGTCGCCGGCAATCTCGGCCTCGATGGGCCGGGTGGCCTGGGCGACCACCCGCCGGGCAATCTCTGCCATCTCCACCGGCTGCATAAACATCTCGCCCTGCCCGGCAATCAGGCCGGCGTAGTCCACCAGCGCCCGCACCTGGCGTTGGGCCAGCCGCAGGTGCTGCTGCAAACCCACCAGGCTCTCCTGCGCCATCGCCGGCCAGCCATCCCGCGCTGCGAATTTGCCCAGCACTTCCTGGCTTAACAGGGCGTTGGAGATGGGCGTGGTCAGTTCGTGGTTGATGACGCTGAGAAAGGCCCGCTGCAAGTCGGCCAACCCCTGCAACTCCTGCTCCCGGCGGTGAAACTCCCGCAGCCGGCTCTCCTGGGATTGGCGCAGTTTGTGGCTCAACGCCGCCAGCATCCGGCGCATCGCCGCCGCGTCGTGACCGACCTGCCGGAACGGGCCGAAAGGAATCTCCACCGCCTCCACTTCGGTCACGGCCACCACATCGGCAAAACGCGGCTGGCTTTCCAGCAGGGCCATTTCGCCCAAAATATCGCCGGCCTCGCGTTGAGTTAGCACCGCGCCGTCCTTGACCACGTTGACCACGCCGCAGCGCAGGGCCAGCAGAAATTCGCCGCGCTCGCTGGCGCGGATCAGGCTGTCGCCCGGCTGGTAGCGCCGGTCAGCCGCGTGGCGCTCCATCTCGGCCAGAGTCGGTTCCGGGACGGCGGCCAGAAAGGGGATGGTTTTGAGGAAGGTCAGGCGGCCAGTCATCGAAATTTTCCAGTTCGTCCGGTTCAATGGTGTGATAGTGCAGCAGGTCATTGCCCAAACTCAGGTGTTTGGCCAGCCACTTTTGGCAGAGCCGGCAGACTTCGTCCTCCGGCCCGGATACCTCGACCCACTCCCGTAAATCGCGGCCGCACCAGGTGGTCAACGCATCGCGCCGCAGATGAACGCTGCCGGTGGGCGGCTGAAAATATTGCCGCTCCCGCCGCGCCTGGGCCGGGTAAGCCTCGGCAAAGAAGCGGTCCAATTCGCCGGCGTCAACCGCCTTTTCCCAGGCGCGCCGGTAGGCTGTCGCCAGCCGCCGGGCCAGGGCTGGGCCGTAAACGCTTTCCCGAAACGGCCGGAAATTGGCCTGGGTCGGGCTGTGGGTAAACGACGCGCCCCAGTACCAATCGTCTTGGGCGCTGCAGGTGCGAAACACGCCCCGCCCGGCCAGGTAGTTGTAGTGGGGAGCTGCGCTCTCAACCGCATTGTCAGCCAGGTGTACTTCGGCGGCGGCCCTGGCCGCAGCCTTGCCACCCAAAACTTTGTCGCTGAACATTTTAGAGGTGTACTTGCGCGGCTGGCCGGTGGGAATCCGCACCTGCCAACCCCTTGCTTTGCGCCCTTCCAGGCGTGAAATATGCCCTGACATCATTTGTCACTCCACTTTCGTAGTCACCCTCAATTCGTCTGCCCGCAGCGCCGGGCCGGGCCGGTTTCGCCCAGTCCCCACCCAGCTAACACCTCGGCCAGCGGGCCGCTGGCCAGGATGCGGCCATCGTGGGTGATGATGAGTTCCGGCCTGTCCCAATCCAGCGTGACCAGCCGGCCCTCGCGCCGGGTGGCGGCCAGGTCGAGGGGCCGCTGGTTGCGGCTGCCACGGTACTGCATATTTGGACTGTCCTGCCCGATAATATATGGGCCATCCACCAGGATGTCAATGTCGGCCAACGCTTCCGCCGTGGCCGGATTCTGCGTTTGTCCTGAGATGCTTCCTGAGCTTGTCGAAGGATGCCGTCGAAGGGCCAATTCCTCGTAGACATTGCCGGTGTGGACGATGAGGTGAGCGCCGGCAGATTTGAGCAAACGGGTGAGCGCGGCCAGCGCCGCTGGCTGGTCAAACGGCTCGCCGCCGGAGATGGTGATATTCCGATGGCCGGCCCGGTCACACTCAGCTAGCAGCCGGTCAGCCAGGTCAGCCACCGCGACCACCTCGCCGCCGGCGCCCGGCCACAGGGCGCGGTTCTGGCAGCCCCGGCAGCCGATGGAACAGCCCTGAAAAAAGACGGCGACGCGCCGGCCGGGGCCATCGACGTAAGAATCGGGGACGATGCGATTGATCCGCACGGTCAGGTCAGCCACCGAAACCACCGTACAACTGCGTTTGCCCGGTGGCTTGCTGGTAGAAGTCGGGCGTGTTTTCGTCCCGGGTGACGATGCCCAGCCCGTCCAGAAAGGCACTGATTTCGCCGCAGGCCGGCCCGGCTACGCCCTCAACGGCGGCGGTTACCTTGCCTGTCGCGTCGATGTCTACAATGATGGTCTGTGTTTCGCCGCCGACCTGGCGGGTTAGTTTCACTTGCATTGTTCTGGCTCCTTTTCTGCCTATCGCCCGATAAAAACCCGCTGCACGTCAAACTCGGACGCGGTTTCCAGGGTAAATCCGTTTTGGGCGACCAGTTCGGCCAGCCGGTAGAAGGCGCTGCGCTGGGTTACGCCCTCCACAATGTTCATGACGCCGCGATTGCGTTCATCGTAATCATCCAGCACCAGCCGGTACGCGCCAGTTTGCGGGTCCATTGCCCAGCCGAGATCGGCGTAGGCGTAGCCCCGGCCTGATGCCTCGTCCAGCGTGACCTTTCGCACCACAATTTCGGCTCTCTGCCCTCGCCCGCTCCAGCCATTCAGAGCCAGTGTTTGGCCGGGCCGGGCGACTTCATAGGCGACGCCCAGGTCGGTCAGGGCGGCCGTGATGTGGTCAGGGTCAGTGATTTGGGTGGTGATTTCTTTGTACTTGCTCACTTTTTTGCCTCGCTTTTTTGATAATAACCGGGTGTCAATCCGGCCCAATTATTGCTACCAGCGCACGTCCTGATTTTCGACAGCCGTCTCATAACCCGGCTGCCCCGTTTCCGGGTCATTGCTGTCGGCCGGGCGGGCGTCAAACCGGCGGTACAGGGCCAGCCGGTCGGCCATACTCTCGGCCACCGGGGTGATCTCGCCCAGCGAGGCCAGGACATCCTCAGTCGTGACCCGGTAGTCAGCCCCGGCTTCTTCGCGCACCAGCGCTTTGCGGGTGGCCCGGATGACCGCCTTCTCGATTTCCGCGCCGGTGTAACCCTGGGCCGCTTCAACCAGCCGGGCCAAATCGAAGTCCGCCGGCGCCAAGGCCCGCTTACCCAGGTGCAGGCTGAAAATCTCGCGGCGGGCTGTGGGGCCGGGTACATCCACAAAGAAGGTTTCGTCAAAGCGGCGCACCAGCTCCGGGCGGAGCGCGGCAGCGTCGTTGGCCGTGGCGACGATGAAAACCGGGGCGGTGCTTTCCTGCATCCAGGTCAGCAGGTCGGCCATAATATCGCTGCGGGTGCCGCCGTCCATCTCTCCCCCGCCGCCGCCCAGCGACTTCTCGATTTCATCGATCCACAGCACGCAGGGGGCGGTGGCCTCGATGACCTTGATGGCCAGGTGAATCCGGCCCTGGGCCTGCCCAACGATGCCGCCGCCCTGAGCCATCAATTCGCTGATGGACATCCGCAGCAGAGGGCGGGGATGCCGCCCGCCGGCGCAGGCTTTGGCCGCCAGCGACTTGCCAGTGCCGGGGATGCCGGCAATCAGCACCCCCCGCGCCACATCCACCCGGCGTTCCCGCGCCTTGTCGGTGAAGGTGAGTTGAATCTCATCGAGGTAGCGTTTGAGGTTAGCCAGGCCGCCGATGTCGGCCATCGTCTCACCGGTGCGGACAAACTGCAAGGCCTCGGTGCGTTTGACAATGCGCTGTTTCTCATCCAGCACCAGGTTAATGGTCTCCGCGTTGATTTCGCCCCGGAACCTGACAAGGCTTTGATGCAGCACGGCCATCATATCTTCGAGTTCCAGGCCGCGCAGGGCGTTGGCCAGCGCCTGCCGGTCGGCCTGCCCGTTATTCAAATTGACGGTGACGCCGGCTTTCTGCCCGATAGCATCCAGGGTGGCGTTGATTTCGGCCAGGTCGGGCAGGGGCGAGAAACTGAAAGCTAATATCTACACATAGCTTGGTATTTCTGGTCAGTTTGTGTATAATTACAAATATGAAATTATCAATCGGACAAGCAGCCAAAGAATTAGGCGTCTCTCAGGAAACGCTGCGGC
>JAJVIM010000045.1 GCA_022071955.1 Anaerolineae bacterium | reverse complement strand
TTTGGGGTGGCGTTCGATACCCATTCGGTTGCGCTCGATTTTGACCCGGCGGCAATCAGCGTGCTGCGCGATGACCAGGGACGGGAGTATCCGGCTATTGGCTGGGACGGCGACGGGCCGGGCGGCCATCACCGCAGCGGTACGCTACGCTTTAAGGTGCCGGATTACGCCACCACTTCTGTTGAGGTGATCCTCAAAGGTGTGGCCGGCGTACCGGAGCGCGTTTTTCACTGGAGTTTGATGGAGTCCTGAAATGGCAAAATCTTCAAACAAAAAAACGTTCTGGTTCGTCATCCCGGTTTTAACGATTATCAGTTTGCTTGTAGTTGCTTGTGGACAGTCTCCGGCCCAAACGGGAACAACGGTTAAGCACAGCGCCGCGGTTAAACAGGCTAATCCTTTTGCCGCGTTACCCAAAAATGCCGACGGCTTTACCGACATCTCCATTGAGCAACTGGCCGAATCTCTGCCGGAGAAAAACTACACCCTGGTCAACGTACACATCCCGTATGCCGGTGATCTCCCTCAAACTGATTTCTCCATTCCCTTCAACGAAATTGCCAATTACCAGGATCAACTGCCGGATAAGGATGCACTCGTTGTACTCTACTGTCGCAGCGGGAATATGAGCACCCAGGCCGCGCAAACCCTGGTAGAATTGGGGTACACCAACGTGGTAGAGGTTGACGGCGGTATGGCCGCCTGGCAGGCCGCCGGTTACCAGTTGGTAGATAAATAGGCTACAGCGTTGGGCATGGTGGCGGCCAATTTGTAAGCAATGGAGCAATAAGTCAATGGCCGATGAAGTGATCACCCGGCTCAAAAACATCGAAGGACATATCACAGCCATCCGGCAAATGGCTGCAAACGAGGCCAATCTCTTTGAGCTTGTCGGCCAAATCAAGGCGATTCAGACTGCTCTGCACCAGGTAAAATTCCACTTGCTCGGCCGTTACCTGCACACCTGGTTAGCAAACGTTGTTCAACCCAACTAGCGTAAAGAACAAGAGCAAATGTTTGAGCAAATCATCAAACTATTTGAAGTTAGAGAAAAATATCATTAACAAGAATTTGATGGAGATAAAATTATGCAAACCAAAAGCTTTAAAGTGCCCAACATTTCCTGCGGGCACTGTGTCCACACCATTCAACATGAAGTGGGTGACCTGCCCGGCGTTAAGCGCGTTACGGCCAATCAGGCAACACAAATGGTAGTGGTTGAATGGCAAGAGCCGCAAACGTGGGAAAACATTCAAGCCCTGTTGGCAGAAATAAACTATCCCCCCGAAAACTGAGTGGAGACCATTTAAAGAGCAGAGGCGCAACCCTCTGCTCTTTTACTGATAAGGAGTAATTGTGATGCAACAAATAACCATGCCCGCCATAGGCATGACCTGCGCCAATTGCGTGGTTACGGTTGAGCGCAGTGCAAAAAAAACGGCAGGCGTCAGCGAGGCGGCGGTCAATTTTGGCACCGAAAAGGCTACCGTTAAATACATTCCCGGCGCTGTCAGCCGGGCAGATATTGTAGCCGCCGTTGAACGAGCCGGCTACGGGGTGGTGGTCGCCATCGATGGACAAAAGGTGCTAATTGGCAATACCCGCCTGATGCAGCGCGAACAGGTGGCGCTGAACGGGCTGGGGCCGACCCTGGGGAAGTTACAGAATGAGGCTAAAACCGCCATGTGGATTGCTGTGGATGGGCAGGCCAGCGGCGTCATCGCTATTGCCGATACCATCAAAGATGGCTCCAAAGATGCGATTGCGGCGCTCAAGAAGATGGGGCTGGAGGTGGTGATGATGACCGGCGACAACGAGGCCACGGCGCAAGCCATCGCCGCCGAAGTGGGCGTTGACCGGGTGCTGGCCGAAGTGCTGCCCGGCGAAAAAGCCGCCAACGTGGCCAAACTGCAAAAAGAGGGACTGGTGGTGGCGATGGTGGGTGACGGCATCAACGATGCGCCGGCCCTGGCGCAGGCGAATGTGGGGATTGCCATCGGCACCGGTGCGGACGTGGCAATGGAAGCAGCCGGGTGACGCTCATCAGCGGCGACCTGCGCGGCGTGGTGCGAGCCATCCGCCTGAGCCGGGCGACGATGCATACAATCAGGGAGAATATGTTCTGGGCGTTTGTCTACAACACCATTCTCATTCCGCTAGCTGCCGGTGTGCTGGCCCCGTTTACCGGCCTGCCTGTCTGGCTGCGTGAGCTGCACCCCATTGCGGCTGCTTTTGCTATGGCCTTTAGCTCGGTCTCGGTGGTGGCCAACAGCCTGCGGCTGCGCCGGGTAAAAATCAACTAAAACTCACCCCTTCCCCATATCACAACTCGGAACGCGGCGCTGTCACGTTCCGAGTTGTTTTTTGGCCTAATCTTTACACAACCTTTAAGAAACTGTTACGGGAACTTCAAATGGATGCGGTATGATGAAGATGTAAACAGGAATCAACCTGATCCGGCGCGTAAAAGTGGCCGGCACATCCAAAAATATTCAAGTGATTTTTAAGAAGGAGTCATTCACAATGTTTAACAAGCGATGGTTTTCAATAATAGCTGGTAGTGGTCTGGCCGTGTTGTTGCTGGTTGGTCTTTTCACGGTAATGCCCGTTTTTGCGCAGGGCGGTGGCATGATGGGCGGCTTTGGTCCCGGCGGCATGATGGGCGGCCCCGGCTACAATGGCAATTACGGCCCCGGCATGATGGGCAACACTCAGGGCTTCAGCGGCACCGTACCCTTTGGCCCCGGCGGGATGATGGGCAACTTTTTTAATGGCGAGGGCGGTTTTGCCGGGATGATGGGCGGCGGCATGATGGTCAACCCCAACAATGCGTTTTACATTGCTCCCCAACCGTTGTCCATCGATGAAGCCCGCACTATCTTGCAGACCTATCTGGCCAGCCTCAATGACCCCAACCTGCAAGTGGTTGATATTATGATCTTTGACAACCACGCCTACGCCCAGATTGTCGAAAAAGACAGCGGCCTCGGCGTGTTGGAAGTGCTGGTAGACCCTACCACCAAAACTGTGTACCCGGAAATGGGGCCAACGATGATGTGGAACCAGAAATACGGGATGATGTCCGGTTATGGTCGCTATGGTATGATGGGCGGCATGATGGGTGGTTTTGGCTTTAATGGCCAGGCACAGCCCAACGCCCAGCCCCCGGCGCTGACCGTGACTCCGGAACAGGCGGTGGCTGCTGCCCAAAGTTATGTGGACGCCAACTTTGCCGCGGCCAATCTCACGGTTGACGAACACACCGACGCCTTTTACGGCTACTACACGCTGCACGTTCAGCGCGATGGTCAAACCGTGGGCATGCTCAGCGTCAACGGGTTTACCGGCGCGGTGTGGCCCCACACCTGGCACGGCAAATTCCTGGAAGCGAGCATGGAATAAGCCGTTGCTGTTGGAAGTGATTGACTAACAACGAGAATGAGTGCAGGCATTTGCCTGCACTCATTCTGCGCTGTGTCAGAAGGTAAAGTGATGACATCCCCCGTGATTTTCTGAACCCCAGGCTAAGGCAGGTACTTCCTACAGGTCTCCTTGTTATCCCAGTTCAAAGCAAACACACAACCCCACCAAATTCGGTAGGGCTGCGATATGTTAATGCCAAATCGAGGTACTCTGGTCGAGTCAGTTATTGTCTCTGATTTCCAAAAAGCTGCTGAACAAAGTTGTACACGCCGGAAATGATTCTCGATTGCTGATTTTCTTGCGAGTCATCAGCATATTCTTGTGGTGGGTTTTTGGGGTCAACAACAGCGATGACCTCTCCGTTGTAGGCAAAAACTACGTTTGACCCACTTTGCAGGTAAGGCCGCGCCTCCGGGTCATCGGCCAGGGCAAAATAGGCGGCTGAACCAAACGTCACACGCCGGTCAATTTTTACGTTGTTCTCCAACCACCGGAGCGTCAGCGGTTCATCGGTTTGCTGCGTTTGCAGCAGGGACAAGTCGATATTTTGATTGGAGACCTGGGCCAGGCTTTGTTGGCCGGCATTGATGATGTTGGCGCCGGTGGCCAGGCTGGCCTGGTCGGTTTGTTGGTACATTTGATTTTGCACCCTGGCCTGAATGGTAGCTTGGCCCGATCCTCGTCCCAAATCCGGCAAATTATCATACAAAGACATATTTTCGGCGGAGGCCGCCCCACTGCTTTGCGCCTGAATGGCGAAGGTGGTGTACGGCGTAACCAGGCCGTAGCCCAGCCCCAACCCTTTCAGTTCCTCAACAAGGGCCGGGGTTTCGCCCTCTACCCTGATTTTGTCCAAAAGCTGGCCTACCTGCCGGGTGGCCCATAAACGGGGCACAAAATCGTGTCCGCCGGTTTGGTCAAGGTTGAAATGGTAAACATACTCTCGCTGCGTTGCGCCGGCTTTGCCCTTTACCAGAACCGTCACCTCAGAGTCACCAGCCTGGTAGCGACCGGTCAGCAGCAGGCTTGACCCCTGAAACATATCGGGCAACGGCTGCGGGTGCATCTCGCTGACCGACATACCCTCGAATGAAACCTGCACGTCGGTGAGTACCGGGTTGGCGATGCGCCCGTAAAAGTTGGTCATTACTAATTCCAGGTTTTCGCCGGGTTGAACGTAGGTTACGGAACCACCGTTCTCTGCGGCCAGTCGATCCAGCAGGTGGGTGTTGACATCGTAGCCCACACCAAAAATGTGCAGTCGCGCCACCAATTCCTGATTGGTGCGGCTGACCGAATCGGCAATCAAACCGGTGTCGGTCACCCCGGCGGTTGGCAGGCCATCGGTCAAAAAGATGATCATTTTTGAGGCATCTGAACGCGGTTCGCTGCGGGCCAAAATGTTCAGACCGGTTTGCAGAGCAGCTTCCAGATTGGTGCTGCCATCGGCGCTGAGCGCATCCACAAAGCGGCGGGCATCAGCCAGCGATTGCCGGTTGGGGCCTTGTAATGTGTCGGACAAAACAGAGATATCGTCATCAAAACCAACCACCGAAAAACGGTCATTGGGGTTTAGGCGGCTCAAAATAAAATGAAGGCCGTTGCGGGCCTGCTCAATTTTTTCGCCGGCCATACTGCCAGAGCGGTCAATGACAAACACAATATCTTTGGGCAGAGTATCGTCTTGAACGGCCTCGGTATCCGGCGCAAAGAGAAACAGAAAATGGTTGTTGCCTTCGCGCTGGCCGGTTAGCAAGCCGCTGCCAAAACCACCCTCGGCCGGGGCAAAAAAAAGATCGAAATTTTCCGAGGGTTGAACATATTCTGCCTGCCATTTTACCTGCGCTTGCCCGCTAGACAGACGTTCTGTGGTTACATTGTGCGATGACGAATACACTGTACTCAACCCGGCGGACGAGTTCAAGGTGACGGTAATGGAGGCTTCGTCCAGCGGCTGGACGGTGTAACGCTCGGTGCTGAGAATGTAGCGGTAATGGTACAGCCCACCGGTAGGGGGCAGCACCTCTTCATATTCCAGGCTCATTTGCCGCGAACCGCCGGCGGGCAGGCTGAGGTCAAACACCAGGGTTTCCCAGTCGGCGTATTGCAGCAGCGACGGATCGCGCCGTTGCGTGATCACATCATACAGCGCGGCGTTGGTTTGAGCCTGATTTTGGCGGGTAACAGTCTGAGGCTGACCGTTGAGCGTGGCTTTGAAGTTGGACAGGATGGCATCGGGTGGAATGGGGAAGGTATAGCGGCCTTCAACCGTCACCGAATGGGGATTGTAAAATTCCTGCTCAACCCGCGTCACCGCATGCCCATCTTTGATTTCAACCGTAACGTGATGATAGCGCACGGCCAGATAGTTGGGGCTAAGGGCATCGGGTAAAATGGCGCCGTCGGCGCGGGTGGGGCCGGTGCTTAAACTAAAGCCGAGCAGGGTGAGCATCAGGGTAAAAATTATTTTGCGCATTGTTGTTTCTCCTTGGTTTGAAATGGTTTATGACTTGCCATTAGTTATTTGTTGGTTGCAACAAATGGCCTGTAACCAATGACTTATGCCCAGTGTACCGGGCTTATGTGTCAGTTGGATGACAAGGAGTAGACAGTTTTTGGATAAACAGGGGATATGTTTGCGGCAGAGTTTAAGCAGGCGGCAGGGTAAAACTGACCACGGTACCGTGACCCTCGTGGCTATCCGGCCACAAATCACCACCGTGCGCGGCGATGAGCGCCTGGGCAATTGCCAGCCCCAGTCCACTGCCGCCGGCGTTGCGAGCGCGGGCTTTATCAACCCGATAAAAACGCTGGCCCAAACGCGGCAAGGCTTCGGCGGGGATGCCAATGCCTTCATCGCACACCTGAAGCAGTACTGTGCCGGCTTGTCCGGGGCCAATTTTAACGGTGACTGTACTGCCCGGACCAGAAAACTTGATGGCGTTGTCCAGCAGGTTGACCAGTACCTGTTCGATGCGGTCAGGATCGGCCCAGACCGGAGGCGTGGCCGGGGCTACGGTTAAGCGCAGGTCGATGTCATGGGCTGTAGCCTGCGGGGTCAGCCGGTCAAGGCAGGCTTGCGCCAAATGCTTCAGGTTGGTCGATTGACGGCGTAAGTTGAGCGCCTCCGAGTCAGCCCGGGACAGCACCAGCAAATCGTTGACCAGACGAATCAGCCGGTCGGTTTCGGTCTCGAGCGTGCCCAGAAAACGGTCGCGTACCGACAGATCGTCCACCGCGCCATCGCGCAGGGTTTCAACCATCCCTTTGATAGACGTTAGCGGGGTGCGTAATTCGTGTGACACGTTGGCTACAAAATCGACCTGCATCTGGTGGGCGGTTTGTAAACGGCTGGTCATCTCGTTAAAAGCCCGGCTCAATTGGCCGAGTTCATCTTTGGACGACACCGGCACCTGCTGGTCAAGCCGGCCCTGGGCCACAGCGCCGGCGGCGGCGGTTAGGCGGCGCACGGGCCGGGCAATGGCCGATGACAGCAGCAGCCCCACCAGGCCCGATAAAGCCAGCGCAATGAGCGTTGACAGCAGCCAGCGCAGGCGCAGGTCGCGCAGCACCGACGTAACATCGCTGAGCGGCTGACTGACGTAGACAACCCCGATCAGTTGGTTATCGATCACCGCTGGCAGGGCCAGGGCCATCGCACTGTCCGGCTCGGTGTGGCTGGCGTATTGGCCGGTCAGAGCTTGAGCCACCAGTGGGTCATCGCGCAGGCTTAACCCCTGTTGCTCTTGCCTGGAATCGACCAACACCGTGCCCTGCGTGTCCAAAATGCGAATTCTGGTTTCCAGTTGGGCGCTAAATTGCAGCGAGGCGTCGCTGAGGTAGGTTAAATCCAGGTTGCCGGGCGACAGCTCCGGCACCAGCACATTTTCAGTTTGCAGCGATAGGTTGCGCGATTGTTGCTGCTGAATGGTGTTATAAACCGAGGCCAGTTGCGATTGCCGGGCGTCGTTTTCCGGGGGCGGGCTATGAAGAGTCGCGCCGGGGATCAGACTTTGGGCGGTAATTTGGGCCTGGCTGAGCAGACTTTCTTCTGTGGCTTCCAGAAAATAGCTTTCCAGAAAGGAGAGCAGCAGCAAGCCGGACAACCCCATCGCCAGGATGATGACCAGCAAATAACTCAGGATAAGCCGGGTGCGAATGCTGGCAAACATTAAACCGGCGTCCGTTCGAGCAGTTTGTAGCCGACGCCGCGCACCGTAACGATCAGTTCGGTCTGGGGATCGGCCTGGCGCAATTTGTGACGCAACCGCTTGATAACGGCATCGACCACGCGCAAGTCGCCGTGATAATCGTAGCCCCACACCTGGTCTAACAGTTGCTCTCTACTTAAAACCTGATCGGCGTGGCGGGCCAAGGCGTGCAGCAGATCAAACTCCAGGCTGGTCAGGGACAGGAGATGATCGTCCAAACGCGCCTCGTGGCGGCGGGTGTCGAGGATTAGACCCCCAGCCTGAATGGTGGGGGGCGGGCCATCGGGCAGCGGTGGCGCTGTCCGGCGGAGGATGTTTTTCACGCGGGCGACTAACTCGCGCACGCTAAAGGGTTTAACCACGTAATCGTCAGCGCCCAGTTCCAGCCCCACCACCCGATCTATTTCGGCATCGCGGGCGGTGAGCATAATGATGGGGACATCGCGCTCGCGGCGCAGAATGCGGCAGACCTCCAGGCCATCCAGCAGGGGCAGCATCAAATCGAGGATGATCAAGTCGGGCTGCTCCTGCCTGGCCTGACTGACGGCCTGTTCGCCATCGGTGGCGATGACGACCTGATAGTTGGCCCGCTGCAAGTTGTAGGAGAGCAGATCAATAATAGGTGGTTCATCATCGACAATCAGAATTTTGGCCGGCATAAACATAGTCCACAAGCTGCCTTGCTGCTTTTTGTGCTTTACCTGAAACTGATTGTAACAGAAACAATAGCGCTGGTAAAGCTGTTTTGCGACAGAATGATGACAAACTGCGGGCAGAATTGGCACAATTGGAACCAGTCAAGTTACTATAACTGAGATTAGGAGGGATAGATTGCCCGCTTATTTACGCACCAGTGACATTGCCCGGGCGGTGAGAGTGCATCCCAACACGGTGCGGCTGTACGAGGCGTGGGGCTTTTTGCCACCGGCATCGCGCAGTTCGGCCGGTTATCGCCGGTTTACCCGGTTCCATTTAAATCAGATGCGGCTGGCGCGTATGGCGCTGCCCGACCACTGGCCGGGCAGCAATATTCGCCGCTCGTTGGTGGCGTTGGTGCGCCACTCGGCCACCGGTGATATACCCGGCGCGTTAGAAATGGCGCGGGCGCACTTGCGGCTGGTGCAAACCGAGCGCAATTACACTGAACAGGCGGTTGAAGTTTTAACCGCCTGGGTGGCCACAGTACCCCTTCCCGCTGATTGAAGACGGCGATTTTAATATTCCCTCGGTGTTTATGACCGATGAAGAAGGTGAGCGGCTGACACAATACGAGGGGCAGCCGGCAGTTCTTGAAATTAACGCCCGACGCATTCCCTCAACCGGGGGCAACGTGATTGCTCGCAAAGGTGATGGCCGTCGCCGGGGTGGTGGTTTTGCTGCTGCTGGCCGAACTGTTGCGGGATTATGCCGGCCCGTTTGGTCTGAAACTGCTGGCTTTTAACGGCGAGGGTTATTACGCGGCATCCGGCGAAATTGATTATTTAGCTCAACACCTTGACCTGCTGGGCGACATCGCGCTGGCGATTAATCTGGATGCGGTGGGGCATATTGGCCACCGAACTGCTTATTCGCTGTACGGCTGCCCTGCTGAACTGGCCGATTTGATTAGAACAGCCCCGGCGACCCCACCTGAAGTTGTAGAGGGCGAACCGTAGTATCAAAGCGATCATTCGGTATTTTTCCAAAACGGCGTACCGGCGGTGGCCATCACCTCGGAAAGTTTGCTGGAGTTGTGTACTCACATTACGCACACGCCGCGGGACCGCCCGGAAGTTGTGGACTGGGCCAAACTGGCGCAAGTGGCTCAACTGTTAGTCTCTTTGTATGGTCAACTGGCAAACGGTTTAGCCGGTAAGAAACACCCATAGCTCAAAAGCGGCATCGAGTTTACCCAAACTCGATGCCGTTTTTTTGTTGATAAGCATAAGCGGTTTGCGTCTTGACCACCCCTGAATTTTATGGGCAGCAGATTAAACGAGAACGGCGTAGGTTCCTCTTCGAGTGAACCTATGTAAAACGCAAGTTCACGCCAATCTCCACAGACCTTGGCCATAGCAGGGTGGATTAGATGAGGGCATTATCGACCGGTTGGAAGTGGACAGGAAAACAGAACCCCATAGAATTTTGGCGGAGCTGGGACCATATGATTTTAGATGGGCACCCGAAAGCTATTTGACAACCCCTAATACGGCTGGTAATATCCTACACAACCACAAATTTTTGGGTGATGGAGTTCACCTTACAACCGCCCTTTCCGGCTAATAACTCCTATCATAAGTGATAGTTCACTGGTAGGAGTTAGTAATAAACACTAAAAGCGCTCCTGCCAGGATTTTTATGGCAGGAGTTTTTGTTATGTTTTATACACCTTTGCCGCAGGCCGTTAACCTGCCCCCCATGCCAGACCAGGTTCCACCCCCTAACCCGCTGCCCAGCCTGATGGCCCAGGCCCTTGAGCAAACCGCCCAATTGGGGCCAGATTTTGTCGCCGACCGGCAAAAACTACAGGCCATCGCTACCCGCCTGGCCGAAGAACGATTTCACCTGGCCGTGTTGGGCCAGTTCAAGCGAGGCAAGAGCACGCTGCTCAATGCTTTGCTGGGTCAACCTTTGCTCCCTACCTCAGTGGTGCCGCTAACGGCCATTCCCACCTTCCTTTTCTATGCGGGCACCCCTCAACTCCACATTGTTTACCACAACGGCCACCCCGCCGATACTTTCACCGCCCCCCACACCAACGAGTTAACAACAATCTATCCAATCTTTCAAATTGGCCGAAGAAGGGCTAACTCATATTTTTGGCGAACTTGTTCAACGCTGAATTTCGGGAAATTGCGTTGGCTCAAATGGTAGCCACCGCGGAGGCCGTTGACCCCCAAATTCTGGATGAGCTGAGCCGTCTTATCCAACAAAGAAAGCAAGATGAATAATCTGC
>JAJVIM010000049.1 GCA_022071955.1 Anaerolineae bacterium | reverse complement strand
GTGCTCAGAAATTACGGCACAACACCTGACCATTCTTCACCCTTTTTCAAACCGTAACCCAGCCCTGACTGGGTTACGGTTGGGTTACGTCTGAAACGTAATCTAATCCGCCCGTGTCCAACCCTCTACAAGCCAATCGGTTGTCCAAGACGGTAACCGGGTCGTCAGTCATTGTTTTCAACCAACGCCTCCACCGGCGTACAAGTCGGCAATGCCGCTGCGACTCGCTCCCGTTGTTCCCGATCCAGCGTAACCAGAGTGCTGCCAAAGCGCAGCGCCACCGCCGCGTATACGGCATCGCTGCCGCGCAGACTGTACCTGGCGGCAATCTCACCGGCTTGCTGCGCCAAAACCTGGTCCAGCGGCGTTAAGACCAGGTGCGGCAGGCGACTGAGCGCGGCGGCAAACTGGCGGGCCAGCGCCTCATCACCTCGCCCGCGCCGAATAGCAGCGGCGACTTCCGGTAGCAGCAGCGTTGGCGCAATTAGCGGTGCGGCCTGTTCGCGCAGATGGGCCAACAGCTTATGGCTGTCGGCGTGGCCGACTTCGGCCGGGTTGAAAGCATTGATGAACACACTGGCGTCGATGGTGTAGGTTGTGGCCATTTTACGCCTCTACCGCCGCATCTCAGACAGCAGTTCGGCGCTGCTCTGGTTGCTAACCCAGCCTTTGCCAATTTCCTCACCCAATTCCTGCAATTCAGCCCAGGGATCGCCAGCGGTCACTTCAATCGGTTCGCTTTCCCGTAATGGCAGCAGCACCCCCACCGGCCGGCCGCGATAAGTGATAACGTAGCGCACGCGTTCGTCCCGAACCTGGCGGATTATCTCAGAAGCGTGGGTTTTTAACTCTCTAATTCCAATTTCCGGCATTGTTCGTCTCCTTACAATGTGGTCACATAGATGACTACATTGTACCGCAAAATAGCGCCCACGTAAACAATGTTTATGCCTCCGCCTCGTCACCCGCAATGTCCTCATAGCGCAGCACCGGCTTATCCAACGCCTGGCACTGCTTCTCAAGGTCAGCCCGCAGCTCATCCAGACTCTCCCCCATTGGAGCAACCGGCTCGGCGGTGATGCTGGTTACATTGCCGGCAGCATCGTAGTAGACTTCGTAGATAGCAAAGATGCCGTCGCGTTCAACAATGCGATAATTCCACGTGGTCATCATTGCTCCCGAAACGTGGCCACAACCGGGTAATGGTCGCTGACGCCCGACCAGTCAGGGTCATTCGTAACAGCGCACGACTCCAGGTAGCGATACCAGCGGGCCGGGATGAAGATGCCATCCAGATGAAACCTTTTCTGGCTGTTCCAATGGCGATAGGTTTGTGCCAACTCCGTGTTTGGGTTCACTGCCTGCCACGCCGACATCAGGCCAAACTCCGTCTGCATCAGCTTGAGAAATTTGCGAGCAGCGCCGGACGTGACATACTCACCGCGATCCTTGCCCTGAATGCCAACTGTCAGGTTGAAATCGCCGCCAATCACCAGGTCGCCGCCGGGCGGTAGCGAGGCAATATCAGCCATTACTTTTCTGGCCAGCGGCCAGTAGTCGCCGTCAAGTTTGTCCGCCAGGTGAACACTGACCACCCGCAGCGGTGGTGCAATGAAGGCCGGCCAGTCAGCCGGCGGAGTAATCTCGACCGCCGCCGCGTAAGCCGCACTGTTAGGCAGGGTCAGCGGCGTAATTTCAGCGCCTATGGCCACCACGCCAGTCCCAAATTTAGTGTTCATCCGCAGCCAGTGAACGTGGGCGTCAGCCTGTTCCGTGAGATGTTTTACAGGATCACGCGTTTCCTGCGCCAAAACAAGATGCGGCTTGAACTGGTTTAACAGTTTGGGCCACTGGTTTTGGTCGCCCGGTTTACCGCCGTTGAGAAAGTTGTAGGTCAGGATCGTGAAACTGTGATTGGTCACTGAGTCTCCTATTCCAACCTCGATACCACTGCGCCGGCAGCATCGAACAACACCGCCGGGTCGCGCTCCGAGTTGTTCCAGATATTTCCACCGAAACCGCAGTTGTAGCCACCCTGCCCGGCGTCGCTGGCCAGCGCCCAGACCCGCAGCGTCTCACCCGGCCCGATTACGCCGCCCAACGCGCAGTTCTGGTCGCCCTTCTCCGACAGCAGCCGCCAGCCGGTCAGCTCAACCGCCGTGGCCCCGTCATTGCGCAGATCAGCGTACTCGGCCCGTTTATTGAGGCCCACAATGACAACGCTGCCGCCCTGTACTGGCGTCGATTCTGACGGTGAAACATTCGGCGTGGCAGTCGGCTCGGCTATCGCCTGCGCCCCCCACAGCCCCACCCCGGCGGCCTGTGCTTCGCGCTGCACCGCCAGGAAGCGGTCAACGTATTTTACGTCGGGCGGAAACGTCGCTACCTGCGCCAGGCCAAGGCGCAGTAACTCTTTGTTGACCATCCGGCCATCGGTCAGGTAGACATAGCGCAGCAGCCGGTTGTAGCGGTCAGTATTGGACACATCTTTTTCCAGATAGACTGTTTGGCCCTCGACCATCTGCCGGTTCGCCTCCGACGCCTCCGGGCCGAACGGCTGGACACCTTTGGTCGGGTGCTTCGTCTCCGGCGTGTCGACCAGGATGTAGCGCACCCGGTACTCGACGCCGTTTAGCAGCACGTCGATGGTGTCGCCGTCAACAACATTGCTGACCTGCGCCGCTTCAAGGCCGGGTGCAGGGGGCGTTGTTGCCGGCGGTGGAGCATCGGTTGCGATGGGTATGACTTCGACCGGCGGCGGAGTGTCGGTTGGAATCGGCGTCATTTCTGACGGTACGACTGCCGGCGGCGGGGTGGGCGTATCTGGCACAACCCGGGTGCTGGTGGGCGTCGGGGGCAGCGGGGTAGCTGTGATTTCAGGCAGTCGTACCGCCGCTGGTGTCGTGGTCAGGGCTGGCAGCGGCGGCAGGGTAGCTACTGCGGCCGGTTTGCCTTGGCCACAGGCCAGCGCCGGCAGCAGCGCCAGTGCCAGCGTGATAATCAAACGTCGTTTCAGCCCCACGCCAGCACCGCCCCGATAAAGCTGAACACCGCGCAGGCCGTAGCCACTAATAGCACCAGGACCAGCCACTGTACCAGGCTAAAGCCTGACTGCGCCGGCTGCATTGCGATGTCCTGCCGGGTTTCCTCGGCCCACTGCGCCAGGTCGTTGCCGTTAACCAGCGTCATCGGCTCGGCTTTAGCCCAGTCGAGCGCCGGCCTGGTGAATGAACCGGCGGTGACGAAAAAACCCTCGTTTGCGCCAGCCCGGTTAATAACCGCCGCAAATTCGCGTACTTCATTGACACTGACTGCTCGCCCTGACAAATATTGTTTGACCTGCACCAGCCCGTTTTGCCCGTTCCGGCGCAGTTGAATGTCTACGCCGCCATCGGCTGTGCCGCCAACCACTGTCGCCTGCCAGCCTCGCGCCCGGAACAGGCCGGCAACATAATGCTCAAATTCCTTGTCAGACAACCGGCCCCAATTCTGCTCCAGCAGCCGGCGTTTTTCGGCCTCCTGTTTGCGTATCTGCCGGAGCGCCAGGCTAAACAACAGCAGCCCCATTAACCCAAAAGTTCCTGTCGCTGCCGCCAGAGGCAGCGCCCACGGCCGTTGGTTGAACCAGGTTGCGGTAGCCGGCCCAGCCAAAAAAGCCAACAACAACGCTAATCTGGCTACCAGGCCAATCGCCTCGCTTTCGTTGCGGTTTCTACGACGCGCCATCAATGTCCTCTCATTAATTCCGCCCCGTCCAACGCTGTGCCGCGCAGGTCAGCGCCGCGCAGATTAGCGCCGGTCAGGTCGGTTTCGTTCAGCATCGCTCCTCGCAAGTCGGCGCCACGTAAATCCGCGCCGGCCAGCTTCGCCCGGGTCAGGTTGGCCGCCCGCAGGTCGGCCCCACCCAGCCGGCTGTTGGTCAGGTCGGCGTGGGACAGGTCAGCGCCGCGCAAATCCGCGCCGGTCAACATCGCTCCGCGCAGATTGGCGTCGGCCAGCAGCGCCCCGCGCAGGTCAGCCGCGATGAGCGATGCCATTTCCAGGCAGGCATTGTCCAGCACCGCGCCTACCAGCCGGGCCGCGCTCAAATCAGCCTCCCGCAAATTGGCCCCGTCCAGATTGACCCGGCTGAGTGTCGCGCCGGCCAGGTTGGCACCCGGTAGGTGAACCTCGAATAGATCAGCACCGCTCAGGTCGGCGTTAGCACCGTCGCCTTGCTGTAGACGGGTCAATCTGGCTTTGTGGGTCAATGTTGCCATTGCGGGAACCATACTGTAGTTATTATTGCTGTACCAATACTAATCACGCAGACGTACAGCCCGATCAATATCCCCCAGGAAAGCAAAATGGCGGCGATAGCTCGTTTTCCACTCAGACTGGCGGCGCTCTGGACAGCCGTAATGTCCAGGGCAAACATAAAAACAGCTATCAACAAACTGGCTAGAATAGTGATCGTCCCAAAAGTCGGCAAAAATGCCATCAGTGCCGAACCGATAATGGTTGTGGGGGCAATATAGGCGGCACGGGCATAAATCAGTTCCCGGAAACTACCCTGCCCGCCCAATTTGCGAGCGACCCATTCAGTTAATGCGGTCAGGATAGTCAACCCTACGACAGATAGTATTGGCGAAACCAGAACACCAAAAAGCAACAGTCCAATATTAAAGCGGCTAACCTGGTGATCGCGCCACAGATCGCCTAGCAGCTTGATCATAAAACTCAGCGCTGCTCCAGTGATTGTACTTGAAACCAGCCACAAGTAAGCTCGCCACACAGTCACTTTCGGATCAGCTAGAATGTGCTTGAAAGCCAGGGTCGACGCTCCAAAGAAAACGCTGAACCAGACCTCATCCCAGGAGAGTGAGGTGGCCCCAGGCTGGCTTGATGCAGTAGTTATATCAGGCCGCAGATTGCTGCCGCAAAAACGGCAGAGAACAGCATCGGCCTTAATGGTTTCTGCGCAGTAGGGGCATTGGCGAGTTGTAGCTCGGCCACCGCCATTTGCCTGTGGTTGAAAGGCTTGGGACGGTTGGTCTGACGCTTTTGTAAGCCGGGCTAGCTCTTGCCGGGCCATTTCATTGCCGGGAAAAATCTCCAGCAGTTTTGTTAAAAAATACCGCTTTTCGGTGCGAGTTTCGGCCGTTTCTACCAACCACAACCAACCTTTTTCGTGGGTGGGATGCGTTTTTAGAAATTCTTGCAGAATTTTTCGCCCAGCTTGTTTATCCCCGGCTTTGATAGCTTTGATAGCTTGGTGGAGTTTGGTTTGTTCCATATTTGCCCAAAAACAACTATCGCCCCAATAAAAAAACACCGCCTGGTTGACCAGGCGGCACGGCAATGCTATACTTCCGGCTACAACAAAACAGCCGGTCCTGAGCGCGTCGAAGGGCCTGGTCAAAATTTATCGCAAAAAAGACTCCACGATTCGCAGGCGGGGGTCTTTTTTGTTGCCCTATTCTATCACACCTAAATAGACTTACACAAGAACGTTAGTGATACATTTTGTTATACATCCTCAAGGGCGATGGCAGAGAAGAACCGCCTCGGTCTTGACCAACCGCGCCGTTGCCTGGGCAACAACGTTCTGGTGAGAGCCGGGTTTTCGGCAGCGTCAATACGACGGTTGTACGCAGCGTTGTACTGCCCCACAGTTGAAGAAAACACATTGAACAAAAAGTCACTTGAAAATCAGGACATATATCACTTATCTCATCAGCGGAACAGTTTTATAATATGACTGAAACTGTCATAAATAGGGTCTATGATGATATGATCTGATGAGGATCACATTCAATGTCAAACACCGCCACCCGACTGATTACGCTGCTGATGCTGTTACAGCGACAGCCCAACCAGAAAGCCAGCGAACTGGCCGACGAACTGGGCGTGTCCGTGCGTTCCATCCATCGTTACATTGATATGTTGGATGAGATGGGCATTCCGGTTTACTCTGAGCGCGGGCCTTACGGCGGTTTTTCGCTGGTGCGAGGCTATAAGTTGCCACCGTTAGTCTTTACCCCACAGGAGGCTGTGGCTGTTTTTCTGGGTACCGGCCTGGTGGAGCAGATGTGGGGCCAACTCTATCGGGAGGCGGCGCGCGGCGCGCTGGCCAAACTGGATAATGTGCTGCCGGAGGAACAGCGGCAAGAAATATTGTGGGCTAGGCGGACCCTGCTGGCTACCTGCCTGCACCGGATTGATCCCCACCGTTTGACCCCGCATTTGGAAAAACTTCGCTTTGCCATCCACGAGGGCAAGCGAGTCAGAATGCTGTATCAAGGCCAGGGACAGCCGGAACCGGTGCAACGGGAGATTGATCCATATGCCCTGGTGCATCGCGGCGGGTGGTGGTACAGCGTGGGTTACTGTCATCTGCGACGGGCGCTGCGCACCTTTCGGGTGGACCGCATCCTCGATTTAGCTGTATTGAATGAGTCATTTCAAACGCCGCCCGATTTCGACCTGCGGGCCTATTTGGAGACCGAGCCTCAGCCACAGGTGACCATCCGCCTGCGGTTTGTACCGGAGGGGGCCGGGATTGCCCGCGATAATCGGCCTTACTGGGACACGTTTGAGGAACAGGCAGACGGCGCGGTTGAAGTCACTTTTGCCGCGCCAGATTTGAACTGGGCGGCCAGCATTGTGCTGAGCTACGGCGGCTGGGCCGTAGTGGTAGAACCACTCCAATTATGCGACATCGTTCACGAGCGAGCGACACACCTCGCCGGGTTGCACCGGGCAAACAATGGTTCGTAACGGCCATCCCTTACCAGAGGAACAGGTCGATAATGATAAATTTACGAATAACGATGAGGTAGTACGTTATGGGACAAACAAAAACTTTTGAGCGCTTTCCCCTTTGGATTGTGGCTTTGAGTAATTTGGTTGGCGTGTCCATCTACCTGATTGGAGCCTACATCCTGACCGGTTTTGGCCTGTGGCTGGCCGGCCTCTACCTGTTGTATTGCCTTGGCCTGGAATTCCGACTGCTGAAAGGGCATTGCGTTAATTGCTACTACTACGGCAAAGTGTGCGGCTTTGGCAAAGGTAAACTCTGCGCCTGGTTCTTCAAGCCAGGTGAGCCTAAAAAATTTGCAGAGGCCGACATCTCTTGGGCCAATATGCTGCCCGATCTTTTGGTACTGCTGTGGCCTCTTTTGGGCGGGATCATCCTGTTGGTTCAGAATTTTACCTGGCTGGGGGTAGGGCTGCTGCTCCTTCTGGTGGCGCTGGCCTTATGGGGCAACGCCATTGTCAGAGGCTCCTTTGCCTGCAAATACTGCCGCCAAAAAGAACTCGGTTGCCCGGCAGCCAGATTATTTGGCGTGGAGGAGTAAATGATGACAACAAACGGTTGGCAAACCAGACTCAAGGGCGACCCGCTGGCCTGGCTGCTGGAGCCGGACGAGGCCAATCCGGGGGTGCGTTACTTTGCCCTGCGCGATCTGCTGGAAAAGCCCAAAACTGACCCTGATGTTGTTGCGGCGCAAAAGGCCGTGATGACCAGCGGGCCGGTGCCGGTTATTTTGAACGCGCAAGCGCCCGAAGGTTACTGGATCAAGCCGGGCGGCGGCTACTCACCCAAATATCAGGGTACCGTCTGGCAAATCATATTTTTGGCCGAGTTGGGAGCCGACCCAACGGACGAGCGGGTCCGGCGAGGTTGTGAATACCTGCTCAGCCACAGCCTGGCCGCTAACAAGGCCTTCTCCGCCAGCCAACGGCCGGTTCCCAGCAGCGCCCTGCATTGTCTCAACGGCAACCTGTTGTTTGCCCTGCTGCGACTGGGTTTTGCCAAAGACTCGCGCGTGCAAGCCGCGCTGGATTGGCAGGCGCGGGCCATCACTGGCCAGGGGCAGGTTGATTATTACCCATCGGGCACCAGCGGGCCTGGCTTTGCTTGTGCGGTTAACCAGGGCCAACCCTGCGGCTGGGGCGCAGCCAAGGCGATGAAAGCGCTGCTCGCAATTCCGCCGGAACAGCAGATGCCGGCGATTCAGCAGGCGCTCGACGTGGGCGCTGAGTTCTTGTTGAGCCGTGATCCGGCTGTGGCAGACTATCCTTACAGCGAGCGGGTCAGTTCAAGCTGGTTCAAATTTGGCTTTCCGCTGAGTTACTGGAGCGACGTTTTGGAGGTTGCGGCGGTGCTGGTCCAACTGGGCTATGGCCACGATCCTCGCTTGAGTAATACCCTCAACTATATTTTGAGCAAACAGGATAGTCAGGGCCGCTGGCGACTAGAAAACGCGCTCAATAGCAAAATGTGGATTAATATCGAACAGAAAGGCAAGCCCAGCAAGTGGATAACCCTGCGGGCCTTGCGGGTATTGCAGGCTCTCTAATAATGAAGAAGATAATCATTATCCTCATCTCGATTCTCATTGTGTCAGTCATCGCCGGGGGCGCTACCATCTGGTATCTGATGCAGCAACCCCTTTACAAACCGGGCATAGTTCGGGCCGGAGAAAATTTACGCGCCTCGCTTGAGCCGCCGGAACAGCCGGAAAACTCGCCGATGTGGCGGGTTGAGGCGGACATCGACCTGTTACACTTTGCCGAGGGCGAAGGCAGAAATGTCTTGATTGTTCACGGCGGGCCGGGGATGCCGTATCTCAAACCCTGGCCCGGCCTGACGCCGCTAACCGGGAGCTACCGCTTTCACTATTACGATCAACGCGGCTGCGGGCAGTCAACCCGGCCCTTTGATACTTTTGCCTCGACCAACTACTACCAGAATATGACCACTCTTGAGCAAACGCTGGGACTGGGCGCTCAGATCGCCGACATCGAGCGCATCCGCCGGCTGTTGGGTGACGAAAAGTTGATTCTCATTGGCCATTCCTGGGGTGGTTTTTTGGCTTCATTGTACGCCGCCGAATTTCCCGAACACGTCGAGGCTCTCATTCTGGTCTCTCCCGCCGATGTGCTGGTGATGCCGCAACCGAGCGGCGGCCTGTTCGAGTTGGTAAAGCAGCGTCTGCCGGCCGAGAAGCAGACAGATTTTAATGCCTTTTTGGCCGAATACCTGAACTTTGGCGACATCTTCACCAAATCCGAAGCCGACCTTATTGCCTTGAACCAGGAATTTGGCCAATACTATCTGGCCACCGTCGACTCTCCTCTGCCACAGCAGGGCCGGCCCGGTGGCTGGATGGTCCACGCTATGTATTTCAGTATGGGCCAACGGCACGATTATCGGGAGCCGCTCCGGGCGGTCACCGTGCCGGTGCTGGTCATTCACGGCGCGAAGGATTTGCAGCCGGAGGAAGTAACCCGCCTCTACGCTGAAACCTTGCCCAATGCCCGGTTTCAAATTATCGAGAACGCCGGTCACTTCTCGTTTCTGGAGCAGCCGGACCTCTTTGCCCAAACTGTGAGCGAGTTTTTAGCCGACCTGCCATAAGAATTTTGCCAAATCAAACAAAGCCACAGAACTTAGACGGCCTTTAATCGTATAGATTGTTAACTTGGTCTTTTTTTCACGGGTAAATAAGTGTCTGAAACAAGCATCTTGATTTTAGGTGGTTACGGCAATACGGGCCGGCTCTTGGCCGACTATCTGCTGCAAGAAACAGAGGTGCGGCTGGTCATTGCCGGCCGGAGTATTGAAAAAGCCAGAGGGATGGCCGCCCACCTCAACCTAAAATTTCCAGGCCAGCGGGTTACCGGCTTGAGCATTGATGCCTCTGATCAGGCCGGTTTGCGGGCTGCTTTCAGTCAGGTGGATATGGTGGTCGTCGCGGCCAGCACTTCGGCTTTTGTGAGACAGGTGGCGACGGCCGCCCTTGACGCCAGAGTCGATTATCTCGACGTGCAATATTCCACCCACAAAATGGCCGTGCTGCAAGCGATGGCGCCCCGGATCGAGGCCGCCGGCTGCTGTTTCATCACCGATGGCGGCTTTCATCCGGGCTTACCGGCGGCGCTTATTCGTTACATTGCCCCTTATTTTGATCGGCTTGAGAGCGCCAGGGTGGGCAGTGTCATCAAGCTTGACTGGTCCGGCCTGAATCTGGGCCAGGCCACGCTGGTCGAATTCATCAGCGAATTTATGGACTTCCAGATGTTGGCCTTTTGCGATGGCCGGTGGCAACAAACGGGGCTGGTGAGCATGCTGAAACCGGTAACGATGGATTTTGGCCGCGAATTTGGCCGGCAATATACGGTGCCTATGTTTCTGGAAGAGATGCGAGCCATCCCGAAACTGGTACCGGGCCTCCGGGAGACCGGTTTCTACGTGGGCGGCTTCAACTGGTTTACCGACTGGATTGTGTCACCCCTGCTGATGCTGGTGAAAGTCGTCCCGGACCGCAGCCTCCGGCCCTTAGCGCGGCTTTTCCGCTGGAGCCTGAACACATTTTCTCGCCCGCCTTACGGCACTATGCTCAAAGTGGAAGCTCACGGCCAGGAAGATGGTCAGGCCAAAGCCATAAATTTGACCCTTTATCACCCGGATGGCTATGTGTTCACGGCCGTGCCTGTGGTTGCCACCCTCTTACAACTTCTGGATGGCTCGGCTCGAAAACCGGGGCTGCATTTGCAGGCTCATATTGTTGAACCACGGCGACTGATGCGCGATCTGGCCCGGCTGGGAATTGAGATAAGTGGTATCAAGGAGAATACCAATGACCATGCAACGCTTTGAAGTGGATGAGGCCAGGACACAGGAGAAACAAAAATGACGAATCACGTTACGTATTATGCCGAAGCGGCAAACTCCGCTGGCGAGAGAGTGAGTCGGCTTGGGTTCTGGATCGCCCTTCTCACAGCAGGCGCAGCGGCGGCGGCTCTGGGTATTGCCATTACAACCGCCCCGGCGCGGTCCGGGCCGTTCTGTATGGTGGAGTTGGTGGGGTCTTGTGTTACCTATCCCTACACCGATGTCGCTGCATTTGTGCCCACCGAGTATTGGATATAATCACTCATTTTGTTAGCAAACATAGTTATTTAAGCCCGTTTATTTGCCATATGTCCGCTTTTGTAGTACACTTGTTCTGTGAAATTACGAACATACGCCAACAAATTAGGCATT
>JAJVIM010000052.1 GCA_022071955.1 Anaerolineae bacterium | reverse complement strand
CTCCCGGCGAGCGCTACGACATCGAATTTATGGCCAGCGAGCCGGGCCAGTGGATGTTGCACTGCCACATTCTGCATCACACCACCAACGATGGCGAAGAGCCGGGCGGCCTGATGCTGATAGTCAACGTGACCGAATAGGTATAATTGCCAACATCCCAAAGTGCCCCATCCGGGTGTACAAAACCAAATAATTGGATGTAAATACAGATGGCCGGGACAGCGTCCCGGCCATCTGTTCATTTGTTGCAGCGCGGTATGGCTGGCTACGCCACGGCAACCGGTGCAGGCGTCTGCGGCGCTACCACCGCCGTTTCAGCGTGGGGCAGGCCGGCCCATTTTAACGCCAGCGCGTTGATGGTGACGGTGATGGTGCTGGCGGCCATCGCCAGAGCGGCCCATTCCGGCCGCAGCAAAATCCCCAGGCTGCTATACAGAATACCCGCCGCGATAGGGATAGCGATAATATTGTAAACGGCGGCCCAAAACAGGTTTTGCTTGATTTTACCCCGCACTTTACGGGCCAGACTGATGGCCTTCACAATGTCAAATGGGTCGCTGCGCATCAGCACTACGTCGGCGGTATCGATGGCCACGTCTGTCCCCGCACCGATGGCAATGCCCACATCAGCGGTGGCCAGCGCCGGGGCGTCGTTCACGCCGTCACCGACCATAGCCACCCGTTGCTGCTGCGTTTGCAGTTCGGCCACCTTGTCAGCCTTTTGTTCCGGCAGCACTTCGGCAATGACCGTGTCAATCCCCAGCGTGGCGGCCACAGCTTCGGCGGTGCGGCGGGCGTCGCCGGTGAGCATAGCCACCTGCAACCCCAGCCCGTGCAGGGCGCGCACGGTTTCGGCAGCGGTGGCCTTGGGTTTGTCGGCCAGGGCGATCAACCCGGCCAGCTTGCCGTCGGCAGCTACGTACGTTACGGTTTTACCCTCGCTTGACAGCCGGTTTACCTCAGGCTGCACCTCGGCTACCGCCGCGCCTTCGCGGGCCATCATTTTGGCGTTGCCAATAGCCAGCCGGTTGCCGTCAACCTGGGCCAGCGCGCCGTGCCCCGGCACCGTTTCAAAACCGGTAATGTTGCGGGCCGGCGACAATCCTCGTTCTGCCACGCTGCGCACAATAGCCTGCGCCAATGGGTGCTCCGAATCTTTTTCCAGCGCGGCTACGCGGGCCAGCAACGCCTCTTCGGTAAGCTGGGCGGTGGTGATGACATCGGTCACAGACGGTTTGCCTTCGGTCAGTGTGCCGGTCTTGTCCATCACGATGGTATCCAGCGTGGCCACACCTTCCAGCGCGGTGGCGTCTTTAATGAGCACGCCGTTGCCGGCGCCCATACCCATCCCCACAGTGATAGCGGTGGGAGTGGCCAGCGCCAGCGCATCCGGGCAGGCAATAACCACGGTCGATACGGCCACCGTCAGGGCAAAGATGGGGTCTGCGCCCAATACCAGCCACACAAACAGGGCCAGCGCCCCGGAACCGAGCGCCACAAAAACCAGATACTTGCCGGCCTCGTCGGCCAGCCGCTGGGCCGGAGCCTTGCTACCCTGCGCCGATTGCACCATTTGCACAATTCGAGCCAGAGCAGTATCGGCACCCACATGTTCGGCCTTAAAGCGGAACGCGCCCGTCGTATTCAGCGTGGCCCCGGTCACTTTGGCCCCGGCCTTCTTTTCCACCGGAACCGGCTCACCGGTAATCATCGATTCGTCCACGTAACTCTGGCCTTCGATGACCTCGCCGTCAACCGGCACCTTTTCGCCGGGGCGCACGGCGATGATGTCACCGGGCTGCACCTCTTCCACCGGCACTTCCACTTCCGCGCCGTCGCGGAGGACGCGGGCGGTAGCCGGCGCCAGTTTGAGCAGCGAGGAGATGGCTTCGCCGGTGGCGTTGCGGGCCGCCATTTCCATCCAGTGGCCCAGCAAGCTAAAAGTGGTGAGCATAGCTGCGGCCTCGTAAAAGACATCGCCGCTAAAAACAAAGGTCGCGCCCACGCTGTAAAGATAGGCCGTGAGAATACCGGTGGCGATCAGCGTCGCCATATTCAGCTGCCCCTTGAGCAGCGCCTTCCAAGCGACGGACAGGAATGGTCGCCCGCCGATGAAAACCACCGGCGTGGTCAGCAGAAACTGCCATAACCCGGTGGATATGCCCAACGGCGTGGGCAGGTTTAGCCCCAGCAGGCGTGTGCCCAGCGGCGAATAGAGAATAATGACCACGGAAATTGCGGCGGAAACAAAGAACAAATTGCGCATGGTAGTGGCCATGTGCGCTCCGTGGCCCGCGTGGGCATCGTGGCCTTCGTGTTCGGCGTGGCCACCGTGGTCTGTATGTTCGGCGGGAACATGACCGGCCTGATGCACCGGCCCGCCCTCCTGGCATACAAAACCGCATTGTTTCACCGCCTCAATAATTGCGTCGGGCGAAGTTTGTACCGGGTTGTACCCGACTTCGATGACGCCGGAAGTGCGGTTGAGCGCAGCATGATGCACGCCCGGGGTTTGGCCCAGGTGGTGCTCCACGTGGGGGCAGGCCGAGGCCATCATATAATTGGTGATTTGCAATTCCAGCATGGCGTGAGGGCCGGTCAATGCACCATCGTGCCCCGCCGAATGGTCATGGTTTTGATGATGTTGGTGTGTCATTTGATGTCTCCTTTGCCGCACCTGGCGGCGTACAATAAACTTTTACAGTTCTGAAAACGGAACAACCTCAAGCTCAGAGTTCCGGCTCAGGGCCGGGCGCAGATGGTGGCAGTGGCGCACGTTGACCACCACCAGGATACGCCGCCCCGGGTCGCGCCGGGCCAGGTTGGCCACCTGCGCCATCATATGCTGCTGGTGGGCGTGCCACTGCTGCTCAATGCCGCCCCCGGCCAGCCGGGCAATGGCGCTGTAGAGCATGTTGGCCCAATCGTGCCGCCAGCCCTGGTTCATGGCCGTGGCATCGGGGGCGCTGCGCACAATCAGCGCCAGCCCCCAGCGCAACCGCTCGATGAGCCAACCGCGCCAGCCGCTGGCCGTGGGTTCCGCCGGCGGATCGGCTTCGGCGATGGGCACCACCACCATATCAGTCTGGTACGCCAGCGGCAGCAGCGCCTCGCCAAACTCCGGCGGCAGGTCGCTGAAATCCTGCTGCTGCCAGCGCTGCGGGGTCAGCTCCAGGCACAGAAAATCCGGGGCCAGATCATCGACCAGTTGCACCAGCGCCGCCAGATCAAAGGGGATCGGCTCGCGGTGAAACTCGGCCAGCGTGCCCAGCACGGCAATCCGGCTTTTTTCTGTCTCTGTCGGCCCGGTCATCTCAGCCACAACTCCTTCCTGAATGATTGTTACGGTTTCAGTATACCGCATAACCGTCCCAATTTTGACGGCGGAACTACCGCATCGTGGGTAGGTGGAATCACCTAATCGTCAACTCCGTAGCCGTGGCGGGTGGCCCACAGGGCTGCCTCGGTGCGGGAGGTGACGCTCAACTTGCCAAAAATATTGCGCAGGTGGGCTTCCACCGTGCGCACACTTAAAATGAGGCTTTGGGCGATGTCTTTATTGGTCAGACCCCGCGCCAGCAGCCGCAGTACATCGGTTTCGCGCTCGGTCAGCGGCTCGATGAGTCTGTCGCCGGGTGTTTGGCCGCGAGCCAGCGCGGCCAGCGCCCGCCCGGCAATGGCCGGCGGCAGCCAGATTTCGCCGCGCCCAACAGCAATGATGGCCCGGGCCAAATCCGCCACGGACTCATCGCGGGAGATGCCGCCGGTGGCCCCGGCCCGCAGCAGCGGCAAAATCTGGTCGAGGTGGTAGGCGTCAACCAGCACCAGCAGGCCGGCGGTGGGGCAATTTGTATGCAATTGTTGGATAAGGGGCGGCAGCGGCGGGGGAAAATCGATGAGCAGGGTCGTGGGGCGATTGGCCTCGAGGTGATATTGCGCCACTGCCACGCTGTCTACCGTACCGACTACCTCAATATCTGGCTGGTTGGTCAGCAATGCCATCCACGCCGCCCGGTAAAGGGCGACCTGAGCCACAATAATCAGTTGTGCGGGCAGACGGTTGACCATCGGACAGGGTCCTTAAACATAGTGCGGCTATCCTACTTATCGTAAGAAGCGTATCGGGTTTGTCAAATTTCGGGTATCTCAAATTTTTCCGGGGTAGCCAAAAACTCATCTTTGCAGCCCTGGGCGCAAAAGTAGAAGACTTGGCCGTTGTAGTCCGCACGGGCCGGCGCAGTTTCACGATCCACGGACATCCCGCATACCGGATCAACGGCCAGTTCAACCGTATCTTTGAATTCGCCATCTTCCAGCCACAGCACCCGGTCGGCAATTTCCTTAATGCGCTGATCGTGGCTAACAATGATGACACTGCGCTGTTGTTCTTTGGCAATCCGGCGCAGCAGGCGCATGGTTTCAAAGCCGTGGTGACTATCCAGGTTGGCGGTCGGCTCATCGGCCAGAATCAGATCGGGCTGGTTGATCAGCGCCCGGGCGATGGCCACCCGCTGCTTTTCGCCGCCGGACAGCTTTTCCGGCAAAAAGCTGAGCCGATGGCTCAACCCCAATTGCTCCAGCAAATCGCGAGCGCGCTGCCGGGCGGCTTTGCGAGACAGGCCAGCCAGTTGGCTGACAATCGCCACGTTGTCCAGCACCGGCAGCGCCGACAACAGGTTGAAATCCTGAAAGACAAAGCCGATGCGCCGCAGCCGGATGTCCGGCAGCCGCCCTTCGTCGAGGGCGCTGATTTCATCGGAACCCAGCCGGATTTGCCCACTGGATGGTTTCAGCAGGCCGCCCAACATCGACAGCAGCGTGGTTTTGCCGCTGCCCGATGGCCCCATAATCAGCACGACCTCACCCTGGGCCACGGTCAGTGAAATATTTTTGATGGCGGTCACGGTGGTCGGGCCACTCCCAAAGCGGCGAGTCACCTGCGCCACCTGCAGTACCGGTTGCATAGTTATCTCCTTTAACCTCTAAACACCTGGGCCGGGTCCAGCCGTGCCACCTGTCGGGCCGGTATCAACGCCGAGATAGTGCCAATCAGCAGCGTGGCCAGCAACACCCGCAGCACACTGGGCCAGGCCAGGGCCAGATTGACGCCCGGCACCAGCCAGGGCAACACGAGGCCCAGCCCCCAGATCAGGCCGAGGGCAAAGCCCAGCCCCAACCCCATACTCAACACCGTTTGAGCCGCCACTACCGCATACAGATGACGATTTTTGGCGCCGATGGCTTTCAACACCCCATATTCACGCCGCTTGCTGAGGACGCCGGTGTAGAGGGTCAACCCGGTCACGGCCAGGCCAATCAGCAGCCCGGCGGCGTTCATCAGGTTGAGCACCTCCACGCTCATATCCTTGATGATCTGCCGCTCTTCGCGGGCAAACGTGGTTTGAGATTGGGCAGTCACGTCATCGTTGCGGGCGTTGATGGCCGCCGCGACGGCCTCGGGATTGACGCCGGGCTGCACCTTGAGCAGGGCGTAGCTGATGGCTGTATCGCCGCGCAGCGCGGCAAAATCCTGCAACCGAATGAAGGTGACGCTGTTGATGATGTTGGTCAAACCGTGAGATAGTCCCACAATGGTAAATTCCTCGCCAAAAATTTTGACGGTATCCCCCAGCCCCAGGCCTCGGCTGCGGGCCACGGCCACATCGATGACTGCTTCCTGCTCGTGCAAATCAGCCGTCCCGGCTTGCAGGCGGCGCGGGCCGCCCAGCGGTTTGGCCGGGTCAAAGCCGATGATGTACGACAGCACGTCGCCGCGCCCGGTATCAACCACGGTCGTGGTGTACAGGATTGGGCTGGCGCTGGCGACCCCCTCGGCGTGGGAAGCGATGCGCAAATCGCGCCAGGTAATGGCCGAGGCGGCCATGTGCATATTCTGCACGCCATCCTGGGCCACAAAAACATCAGCCCCGGACTGGATGATGTAGGCCGTCAGGTCATCCTCCGAGCCGGTCAGCAGGGCATCCAGAGCCAGCATCAGTAGCAGGGCCAGGGCCACCCCACCGACGCCCAGCAGAAAGTGGGTTTTACTTTGCGCCAGATTGCGCCAGGCCAGATAAATCATCGCGTTACCGCCTGAAGACCTGGGCCGGATCGAGCCGCCCCACGTAGCTTGCTGGCAGCAGCGCCGCCAGCAAGCCCATCAGCAGCCCGACCGCGGCGGTGGTGGCTGTCGTTGCCGGCTGAATGACGACCAGAAACTTGGGCCAGGTAGCCGTAATCCAGCCGCCCACCAGCCAGGCCAGGGCAATCCCCAGCGTCACGCCGACCAGAGCCGTCACCAAAGCCTGTTGCGAGACCAGTAGATACAACTGCCAGTTTTTGGCCCCGACTGCTTTCAAGACACCAAATTCGCGTACCCGTTCGACCGTGGCGGTGTAGATGATCATCCCCAAAATGGCCGTACCCACGGCAAAGGAAATGGCCACCATCATCTGCAGCGGCACCGCAAAAATCTGGGCCAGCAGGTTGAGGTCGTTCTGTTTCATCACCGCGGCGGGCACAATTTCGGCATCGTGCAGACGGCGGCGCAGCCGGGATTCCACGGCGACGGCATCGGCCTGCGGCGCCAGCTTGACCAATACAAAACTGGTGGTATCAGGCGCCAGCAGCACCCGCTCGGCGGCCCGTTTCTCAATAAAGAAGAAGCTGGTCATCCAGGAGTTGGTGCCCTCGCTCAAACCCACCACGGTAAAATTCCGGTCCAGAATGTCGATGGTGCTGCCCAGTTCAAAGCCGTGCCGGGCGGCCATTTGCCAGTCCAGCACCACCTCGTCGTCAGCGGCCGGCGGGCGACCGGCCCGCAGCGCCCACGGCCCGCCGCCAACATCCGGCTCGTAGCCGATCATATAGGCCACCACCTTTTCATCATGGATGTCCAGAATGACAAATTGGGAGATGATGGGGATGACCTGCTCGATGCCGGGCACGCCGCGGACCTGATCGGCGGCGCTGGCCGGCAGCAGCGACGTGGCGCTGAGCAGGTTAGTGACGCCATCCTGAGCGATAACCAGGTCGGCGGGGGTGTGATCGAGATAAGCCGTGATTTGCACGTAGATGCCGGACAAAAAGCCGTTAAGCAGCACAATCAGCATCATCGCCAGGGTCACGCCGCCAATACTCAGGGCCAACCGGAATTTTTGTTGGAACAGATTGTTGTATGCAAGATGGATCATTGTGTGTTAGCTCGTTGTTTGCATCCAGTTTACTTGTTGTGGCTGAACTAAGCTACGGTAAAACCACGTGACCGAGGTTAGGTAATATCACCTATCATAAGGGCTTGTCTTGAATCTGACTTTGCGATATACTACCTTTCAATCTTACAAGATGTAAGAATAAACAAAAAGGGGAGACTGTTATGAAAAAACTGATGGGTGGATTGATGTTGGTCTTATTTTTGGGAATAGGTAGCAGCCATGTCGCGCTGGCCGAGCACGGGGAGCCGGTAGCGGGCTGCGCGCCGGGCTTTGAACTGCATCATATGCACGATGGCGAGCATATGCACGAACACATCGGCTCTGACTACGACAAAAACGGTGATGACTATTTATGCGTCAAACATCCAGCCGACAAGCATCACCTCCATGTTGATAACAACGTGCGGAAAAAGTAGTTCAACTTAAAAAATACGGGTAGAAAGGACGGTAGCAAAACCGTCCTTTCTATGACCCAAAATTTTAGCTCAACGGTTCGCCAACGCCGTTAACGCAGTTGGCCTGCGGTTCCGGGGTAAGGGGACCGCGTTGGTATTTACCAACAAAAGCGGCCAGCCGTTCATCAGTGGCGTTGTCCAACTTAAGTTGAACCCGCCAGGCGGTGGCTACAATCGGTGATTCTTTCAGGTCCGATTTGGGGACCAGCACAATTAGCGGCTCTGCCTTTCGGCTGCGCTCGCTGCGAACCAGTTGGCGCAGCTCATCAACCTGTTCGGCGGGTAAGTCAGGTTGATAGGCAATCCAGACTGCGCCGTGCTCCATTGAATGGATCACGTTTTCCTCGCGGACAGGCTCGTTGTAGATACCACAGTTCTGCCAGGCCGAATTATGCACACCGCCAGCGGGCACTTCATCATCGGTGTGCAGATCGCCTTCCTGGTGGCCTCGCGCCTGGTCGGGCAGAATAACCACGCCGTCGATGTCGCTGGCCAGAGCCGGCGGCTGCATGTTGCCGAGGTAGAATAGGCCACCGACCAGTAATACCAGTAGTAAAACACTACCAGCCAGCCAGAGCCATATCGGCGGGCCAGATTTTGCTGATAGAGTTGTTTTACGGGCAACACTGATAGTTTTTTGTTTCTTTTGTTTGGCCATATCTTCTCCTCAATCAAAAATTTTTAAGCCCAGATCATTAGATATACCACTTTAATTCAACAATTGCCGTTGACATTAGCAAGACTTGTTATCATTTCAGACGATACTGCCAGCCCGATAGCTGCAAAATGCGATGTCAGGTCATTTGTGTGCAATAATTTGATAGGCAGCCCGTGTTGTGTGATAATGTAGTCTATCAGTCGTGCAACTTGCCTGTTTCCACCAATATGCCCGGATCAAGGCAGTGTTGCTTGTGCGACCAGCGCCGCGCCGCAATATGGACAGGTTATCCAATCGGTGTCTACAGGGCGTTCGCAGTTCCGGCACGTAGCGGGTTGGGGCTGTCCTGGCTTTTCACGGAACAGCGCATAGAGCAACAATCCCACCATCCCCACAAACGCCAGAATCATTATCAGTCCGATTGTGCCCGTGTAGCCTCCAAAGATGCCTCGGTTGGCCGGTGTACCCATCATGGTCGCATGATCACTGGACGACATGTCCACTCCGCTCATCATACTTGGGTGATCGCTGCTCTCCATCATACCGGTACCGGGCTGGCCGCTCAACAATAGCCATCCCCCCATAATACCCACTGAAGCTGCCAGAAGAAGAGCGATGGCGACTGTGACCGTCGTTTGCGCAGTCCACTGAAAGGTTTTCATCCTGTTCTCCTTTACTATACCCGCGTAACCATCGGCAAGGCAAACATCGCGATGAAGGCCGCCGCATACAGTCCGGCCAATATCATGTATGGCGCAGTCGCGAGTGGACGGGGGCAATTAATATTAGCTGCGACGCAGATGCGCCGGATGGCCCACGCTGAAATCGCCAGCCCCACCAGAACCAGCCCAACCTCCAGTACCTGCCAGGCCCAGAAGTTCGGCGCGCCTTGGGTGGTGACCTGTGGAGGTTGCCCCATCAGTCCGGCCAGCGCGCCTGGCACCAGGGCGTATCCATTGAACAGATGCCCGAGATTGTGGCCGATGTGCGCGAGCAGAGCCAACGGCAGGAAGGCAAATCCGAAGCGGCACATCTCGGCGTGGCACGACTGGCGAGTGAGCCGTGCGTAAATTTGTGAGGCTAAAAAGAACAGGCCAACCGCAAGGCCGACACATACCAGAATCAATACGCCATACAGGATTGCGTCATTCGAGAGCAAAGGCAGGGATGCGGCGCGCTCACGCAGGGACGCCCATAGGTCTGTCATCACCAATCCCTGAAAAAATACCACGCCGATGGCAACCACGGCAATTAGCGCGTTCTCCAGCACTTCTTTCTTTTGGGTGACAAACTCACGACTTGGCGGGCGCAGGCGGATACTGATGGCATCGTTGGGGCAGGCTTTGAGACAGTTACCACATGTTGAGCAGTAGCGATTGGTCTCCATAATCTTTGGCACTTGATGAAATGGACAGCCCGGCAAGTCATCGCGCCCGAAGTAGCAGTGGATGCCTTTACATCGATTAGCCAGACACACGTTCGGATCGGCACGCACTTCCACCACACTGCTCATGGCGAACACGCCCGACCATGCACCCAACGGGCAAAGGTGACGGCACCATGTCCACCGCTCGAACACCAACCCGCTCACCACTGCGCCAATGGTAAAGCTCCACAGAATGAAGCCTGTGATCAATGGTGAAACAGACGCCCGCGTGACCTCTTCAATCCACGCCTGATACAGAATCGCGATACCCAGCATGACAGCGACCAACCAGCGTTTCTTGAACAGTTTCGGCGCTTTGAGGTTGAGTCCAATTTTGCGGTAGGCGATGTCGGACAGCGCGCCCATGGGACAGACCGCGCACCACACACGGCCAATGACCAGATAACTGATCGCCAACAGCGGCCACCACACAACCCAACTCATTACCGTGGCGAAGTTGAGGCGCGGGTCACGCGGGCCGAAGAAGGCGGAATAGGCCAGAGCAATGAGAAAGCCAATCGTCATCCATCGGCCTATCCACGGGAAGAGCGGGTGTTTGAGCAAGCGTTTGCCGTAATGTTCAAACGCTCCCATCAACCCGGGGCGGGGCGGGGTAGCACCTACCTTGAGCGGCCCGGCAGCCAGTGTTTCAAGCAGGACGATGGGTTGAGAATTGTCCTCCGGCGGGTTGCTCATATCGGCTCCTAATGGTGCGTAGTTTGACCGTGCGACTCTTGGGCTTAGCCGCCCTGCATATCAATACGAGGTTTCCAAATCTTTGATATGGCACTTTGTGAGCTGAACGAATCTGGAGAGAACGAGTCGTCTGGTTCATTACGGTGACTGCAACTGTTGGCCGTTGACCGGTTGATCAACCGGATCAAAGACAAAGGTCCACAGGTAATCGACCACCAGCCAGCTTTCTTGTGGGGTAAAAAGCTGGCCAAAGCCGGGCATGCTGGTGCCCATGCCGCCGCGCCGCAGCTTGGCGTAGTAGATATCGCCGCTGCCGCCCAGCATCGGGTCAAAATTGGCAAAGGCGGGCGGCGCGGTGGCCATATTCATACCAGCGGCGTGGCCGGTGTTGGTGTGCTGCGCGGCCAGCACGTCCGCGCCGGGACCGCGCCCGTCGCCGGATTCACCGTGGCAGGCGGCGCAGTTTTTGGCATACAACTCAGCCGCTGCCCGGCGCCGCTCCGCCGTTAAGTCGGCCAGCCACAGAAAAGCCACGGCGTCCCAGGCGTTGGCCTCGGTTAGCCCCTGCTCAACCAGCCGGCGCTGCGCTTCAACCGGGCTGTGGCTGCGCCGCCAGTCCAAATCTGTCAACTCCGCCGGCAACGACTGGTCCAGGCCGGCCACAATTTCCTGTCCATTTTCCGCCACCGGCGGGTTTGCCGGGACAACCGCCGCCGGGTGCGGCGCGTCGATATCTACCTGCCGGGCCGCCAGCGATTCCAGCACAGGGTCCGGCGCGGCAGAAACCGGCAGGGCATCGGGGTTGGCCGGGTCAACCACTTCAATGGTGCTGCGCATGCGCCAGTGACTGGGGCTGCACCAGGTGTTGCAGTACAGCGTGTAGCGGCCCGCCTCGGCAAAGGTGACCTCCACCTCTTTCACCTGGCCGGGGTCAATCTGGCCAAAATCCAGCCCCAGGCCGGGACCAATGGCGATGCCGTGGGTCACATCCGGCGCGGAAAAGCGCAGCCGCACCGTTTCCCCGGCGGCCACCCGGATGGAATCGGGTTGAAAGCCGCCGGCTTCCGGGGCCGCGGCGATGATGTCGATGGTGCGGACCCCGGCCAGGGCGGGGCGCAGGCCAAACTGGTAGCCCAAAATGGCCGCCGGCAACCCCAGCAAGATAAACAGCGCCGCCGCCAGCGCCCCCA
>JAJVIM010000040.1 GCA_022071955.1 Anaerolineae bacterium | reverse complement strand
GGTTGGGCCGGCTGCGGCTGGGCGAGACGATGCTGGATTTCTTTCTGGAATGGGACGCTGATAACGGCCCGGTGGGTGATAGAATCGCGGCTTATCTCGACCTTATGCGCCGGCCCGACGCCTGGCGCGGCCAGTTCAGCCGTTTCCCGGTGGTGCTGGTTGTTGCTTCCACCCCGGCTCGCGTTGAGAAAATCCTGGCTGAACGACGCCGGCTGCCGGGGGATGACGAAGCGTTGACGGTGCTGGTGACGACGACCGAGGCGCTCAACCAACAGGGTGTACTCAGTCAGGTGTGGTACGTGACCGGGCCGGATGGCCTGGCCCAGAGGCAGGGGCTATCGCTGCCGCAGGTGATGGGGTTGGCGGAGCAATAGGGCTTGTGGCGGTGGGGCGGCGCTCAATTCAACGGGGGGGTGAGTTAGCGATTTTGGCTTATGCCTAGAACAAGTGCAAAGTGACCGGCCCTGATTAAAGTGCCGGCCACATATGCTAAATATGGGCCTCTGGGGAATTGTGTACCCACCGGGCGGTTTACCATATTCGGCGCAATAAAATTGACCAGTAAGCTTTCGATAAGGAATCAGCACCTGATCATCGCCCGTGACATAGCCGAAAGGTTCCGGGCCAAAATATTTCTCCACATTTTCACAGTGAAACTTGATAGTGGATTCGTCCAGGTCAACAACAAGCTGCCTGATAAAAGAGGGGCCGGCTTTCAACCCAGCGGCAACGAAAAACCAAAAGTGCTGCCCTGTTCGGGGCCGGGGCTGGCAGCCCAAATCTGGCCGCCGTGGGCTTCTACTAGGTGGCGGGCGATGGTCAGGCCGATGCCGCTGCCACCGCCAGCCCGGCTGCGTGATTTATCAACCCGGTAGAAACGGTCAAACAGGTGCGGCACATGTTCAGCGGCAATGCCGATACCGCTATCCTGTACCAGAATGTGAATTTCAGAATTATGCGGCACGGCGGTAATGGTTACCGCGCCGCCAGTAGGGGTGTATTGCATGGCATTGCCCACCAGATTGAGCAATACCTGGCCGATGCGGTCCTCATCCACCTGGACCGGCGGTAACTTGGGCGAAACGTTTATCTGCAACTTCACGTCCTTTTCTTCAAACTGAGGCCGCAGCCGGGCCGCCGTTTGTTCAATCAAGCCGGTTACTGTCACACGGGTAAAGTGTAGTTCAAACGCGCCGGCTTCTACTCGGCTCAACTCCTGCAAATCGCTCACCAACCGCTGCAAGCGATCGGCCTCGCGGTAGACCAGTTGATAGGTTTCCGGCTCCGGCGGCAATACACCATCAATCAAGCCTTCCATATAACCTTTGATGTTGGTTAGCGGCGTCCGTAGTTCGTGGGCTACGGTCCCAATTAAATCGCGCCGCATGGCCTCAGTTTGTTCCAATGCGGCCGCCATTTGATTAAAGCTGCGAGCCAGTTGACCTAACTCGTCGCTGCTGGCTGCCGGGACGCGTTCGGCGTAATAGCCAGCGGCGATGTGACGGCTGGCCTGCATCATATGACGCACCGGTGTAACTACTCGCCGGGTGATAAAAATACTGACAATTACGGCACTGGCGGTGGCCAAACCGGCGGCCCACAACAAGGCTTCGGTCAAGGCGGTGCGAAAATTGGAATACAGGTCGTCGGTCAGGGTCTGCATCCCCATCTGGCCACCTCCCATCATTTGCATCCCGGTCATATGCCGGTTAAAAGCCGTGGGCGTGACCGACTCGGCGGCCAGCGCCAACGTGACAATACCCACTACAATCACCAGCAGGTAAGAAATAAGCAGTTTCCAGCCCAAACTGCTGCGCAGGGCGCTCATGCCTCACCTCCGGCAAAGCGATACCCCACGCCACGGACGGTGATGACGTAATCCGGTTGGGCCGGATTATCCTCGATTTTTTTGCGGACGTGGCCTAAATGCACATCGACCACCCGCTCTTCGCCGTAGAAATCGTGGCCCCAAACCTGCTCTAATAACTGTTCGCGGCTGAGCACTCGCCCGTGATGCTTGGCCAGCGTGTGCAGCAGGTCAAATTCAATGGCGGTCAGGTCAACCTGGGCGTTATCCTTCCATACCAGCCGCGCCTCCGGGTCGATGCGCAGCCGGTTGAAGTTCAAAATTCGGGTATCGGGCATCGCCCCGGATTTCCCGTACCGGCGCAAAGCGGCTTTGATACGGGCTACCAGTTCGCGAGGGCTGAAGGGTTTGGTCAGATAGTCATCCGCACCCACGGACAGTCCGATGATTTTATCTGTTTCTTCGGTCTTGGCCGTGAGCATAATCACATACGCGTCCGACTCGCGCCGGAGTTGGGTGAGTAGTTCGATGCCGTCGAGGCCCGGCAGCATAATATCCAGCACAATCAGATCAGGTTTTAGAGAGCGGGCGGCTTTGAGACCGGCCGGCCCGTCAGTGGCCGTGTGTACCTCGTAGCCTTCGGGGCGCAGGTAGGCCGAGACCAGGTTGAGGATGCTCTGTTCATCATCGACGATCAGAATTTTTGGTGGTGTCATATTTTTTGCACAATAAGAGTGTATTTGCGAGTATAATATGCTTACCGAGCGGGCAAGTCAAGACATCTTCCGGCCTGAGCGGATCAGGTTGATCACCAACCAAAAGCCAAGAATGGTCGCAACAAAAAATAATATCCCCAAAAAGCGCCCGGCAAAAACTTCAGAGAATCCATCGGGCGTGACCATATGCATAAACTGACTTAGCCCCACAATTAGTGCGCCTACCAGAATACTCATAGCTAATCTATTCACCATTCCTTGAGTTTCAGTCAAGTAATGTTCTATTCCACGCACTTCAACCTGCGCCCCCAGTTCCCCTCGTTCTATTTGGGTTATTAGTCGGGTAAACCGGTGAGGGAAGGTCAGGCTAAAATCGGCAAGTTCTAATATCCCGTCAAAAAGTTTTTCTTTTATACGTAATGGTGAGTAGCGATGTACCCAGAACCGTTCCAGATAAGGACGGGCGAATGGCATGAACTGAAATTCCGAATCCAGTTGCCCCCCCAAGCCTTCGCTAATGGACAAAACTTTGGCCATTAAGACCATATCACTGGGGAGGGTTAGCCGATGCCTGCGTGCCAAACCCGTGATCTCAGTAAAAATTCTGGCAGCCGCCAGGTCCTCAATAGATCGATCAGCGTAGCAAGCAATCATATGATCCAGATCACGCTTTAGATTCTTATGGTTAAACCTTCCTGGAGCAATTCCGGTGGTAATCAATTCGTCGATCATCCGGTCACTGTCTCCGCGTGAGAGCGCCAAAAAAAGACGCGTCAGGCTGGTCTGAAGCCCCTCATCAATGCGTCCAATCATGCCGAAATCAAGCATACCGAATCGCCCATCTGGCAGCACCAGCAAATTGCCGGGGTGAGGGTCGGCATGAAAAATACCGTGTACAAAAATTTCCTCCAGCATCAGCCGGACGCTGCTTGCCGCCAAATTTTTTTGATCAATGCCTGCTTCTTTGATGGCAGGAAAATCATCAACCTTAAACCCGTCTAAACGCTCCAAAACAATAACCCGTTCAGTGGTGTAATCCCAAAATACTTGCGGAATGTAGAGATCGGGGTCATTGGCAAAGGCTTGCCGAAAACGGTCGGCATTTTGGCCTTCACGAATATAATTCAATTCACAGCGTAGATGAAAAGCAAATTCCTCTACCAATCCCAACACATCAAGCTGGTACCCTACGGCAGAATACTCGGTCATCAAACCGGCCAGTTCCCGCAAAATTTTGAGATCACTTTCTACCAGTTGAGCCACACCGGGACGCTGCACTTTTATCACAACCCGCTCTCCGCTGGGTAACCGAGCCGTATGAACTTGTCCAATTGAGGCTGTAGCCAATGGTGTTGGATCAAAATCTAAAAAGACTTCACTAGGCAACTGGCCAAGTTCAGCTTGAATAATGGTCGTGATTTCACCGATAGGTACAGGCGGGGCTGCATCCTGGAGTTTGGATAGTTCGTTGATATATTCTGGGGAAAGCAGGTCGGCGCGAGTACTCAGAATTTGACCCAGTTTGATGAAGGTGGTTCCCAACTCCTCGAATGCTAATCGCAAGTGTGTAGGTTGGTCTGTTGGTGAAGCCTCTTTGCTGACACCAAACCGCTCTGAGAACGGCAAATATTTGCGTAAATTCAACTCTGTTGCCAGCCAGCCAAATCCATGTCGGGCTAAAACGGAAACAATTTCCTGAGCCCGGGTTAAGTTTTTTGTATTGGTTAGCCCATTCATAAAAGAATCCTTTTTCACGACTTGGTCTGTTGACAAAAAACGGCCCTCCGGGGGTCAAGCGTTACGGAGGGCGGTAATTTTGGGGATCAGTCGTTTAACGCCGTTATCACGCGCTGCAATCGCGCTGTGGCTTCCTTCGCTATCGGGTTGAGCGCCTCACCCTCAACGACGCCGAGCATCAAGAGCGGATCAACGATGGAAACCATCGACTGCCCATCGTCAGTTTCGTACACAATGACATTGCAAGGTAGCAGCAAGCCAATTTCCAGTTCCGATTGCAAGGCCTGGTAGGCCAAGTGGGGATTGCACGCTCCTAAAATGACATAGCGTCGAAAATCGGCGTCCAGCTTTTTCTTGAGGGTCGCCTTGACGTCAATTTCGGTCAGGACGCCAAATCCTTCGTTTTTCAGGGCTGCTGTGACTTTCTCAATCGTTGTTTCATAAGGTACATCAAGCGTGGTTCTAAAGCCATATGCCTGGGTCATTTGTAAAATCTCCTTTAAGTTTTCTGTTGATGTTTTCAAAACAGAAGTGCGGTAAGAGACCGCACTTCTGTGAAGTCGGGGTGTTCAGATGGGCGCCAGATTTCAGGAAATCAGGACAAATCGGGGGGATTGGGGGGTATCTCCGCGTGCCCTGTGCTTACCCAAATTTTGGAACGCGCCCGTTAAGGTGTCTGGATAACAACTGATTATTCCATACCCGCCGCCAGTAATGTGCCGTGCCAGGTGTGCGGCCACACCGCCCCGGTGTAACCATTCACACTGAGCATTCCGACGGTTTTACCATCGCGGTTGACGTGAAGGGTGTAGTAGCCATAGAAGGGATCGGCCTGGGAGTCGGCGGTCAGGCCGGCGGCGGCGAAGTTGGTGTCCAGATAGGTTTGAGCGGCAGTCACCGCCTCGTCCCGGGTCACGGTCACTTCGGCCGGGTTGTCGGCGCTGCCAAAGTTGAAGCCGTTACCCATCATGCCGTTGTTGAAGCCGCCCATCATCCCCATCATGCCGCCCATCATACCGTAGCGACCGTAGCCGGACATCATGCCGTATTTCTGGTTCCACATCATATTTGGCCCCATTTCGGGGTATACAACCTTGGTAGTCGGATCAATCAGCACTTCCATCACGCCGGTGCCGCTGTCTTTTTCAATAATCTGGGCGTAGGTGTGGTTGTCAAATACCATCACATCCTGATAGGTCAGGTTGTCGTCGTTCAGGTCGGACAGGTAGGCATTGAGGACGGCGCTGGCTTCGTCCAGCGTGAGTGGTGCAGGCGCGGTGTAGAAGGGGTTGTTGGGATTGACCATCATGCCGCCGCCCATCATACCGCCAAAACCACCCATCATCCCGGCAAAGCCGCCCTCGCCATTAATAAAGTTACCCATCATGCCGGGACCAAAGCCAAACTGATTAGTGCCGCTAATTCCTTGCGTGCTGCCCATCATCCAGCCAGGGCCAAAGCCAAATTGATTGGTCCCGGTGAAGCCCTGGGTATTGCCCATCATCCAGCCGGGGCCATAGCTGCCGTTGTAACCAGAGCCGCCCATCATGCCGCCAGGGCCGTACCCACCCATCATCCCGCCGCCTTGCGCAAAGGCGGGCATTACCGTGAAAAGGCCCACCAGCAGCAACACGGCCAGACCACTCCCAACTGCAATTGAAAACCATCGTTTGCTCAACATTGTTAATCACTCCTTGTATCAATTTGTTTGAATATTTTTTGGTGTACCGGCAACTTTTTGTGCGCCGCTTCAGGTTAATTCCTGTTTACATTTTCATCATATCGCATCAGTTTGAAGTTCCCATAACGGATTCTTAAAGGTTGTGTAAAGATTCTTGCCCAAAAAACAAACAACTCGGAACGTGACTGGACCGCGTTCCGAGTTGCAATATAGGGAAAGGGTGAGTTTTAGTTGATTTTCACCCGGCGCAGCCGCAGGCTGTTGGCGACCACCGAGACCGAACTAAACGCCATCGCAAAGGCGGCGACGATGGGATTCAGCTCCCGTAGAAAATGCGGTACACCTGAAAAAATCGCCAGCGCTCCGGCCGCCACCGGAATTAATATGACGTTGTAACCAAAAGCCCAGAACATATTTTGTTTGATTGTCCGCATGGTAGCGTGGCTTAACCGAACGGCTCTGATTGCACCCCGCAAATCCCCGCTGATAAGGGTGATGCCTGCTGTCTCCATCGCCACATCCGCACCGGTGCCTATGGCTATCCCTACATCCGCCTGGGCCAACGCCGGAGCGTCGTTTACGCCGTCACCGACCATACCCACTACCAAACCTTCATCTTGAAGTTTGGCCACGTTAGCCGCTTTGTCACCCGGCAAGACCTCGGCCAAAACCCGGTCCACGCCCACCTCGGCGGCAATAGCTTTGGCCGTAGCTTGATTATCACCGGTCATCATCACAACTTGCAAGCCCATTTTCTTAAAGTCGGCAATGGCTTCTTTTGAGCCGTCTTTGATGGTATCAGCAATGGCAATAACCCCAGTAGCCTGATTGTCAATGGCTATCCACATCGCGGTTTTGGCTTCATTTTGTAATCGTTCCACGTCGGCGCCAAGACCATTGAGATTGACTCCTTCTCGATTCATCAGCCGCAGGTTACCCAGCAATACTTTTTGGCCATCAACTTCAGCCGAAACGCCGTGCCCGGCAATGGCTTCAAAACCTAATGGTTCGGCTAACGACAGTTGTTTCTCTTTGGCCGCCCGTACAATGGCTTCGCCTAACGGATGCTCTGAGCCTCGCTCAGCCGAAGCGGCTAACTGAAGCAGCCGGTCCGCTCCGGCTTGCCACGCGCTACCGGCCACAATATCGGTTACAGAGGGTTCGCCTTTGGTAATGGTACCGGTTTTATCTAATACAACTGCCTGCAATTCATGAGCACGTTGCAGAGCGGCGCTGCTTTTAAAGAGAATGCCTTGCTCGGCGCCTTTGCCCATCCCCACGACAATGGCCGTAGGGGTTGCCAACCCCAAGGCGCACGGGCAAGCAATAACCAGCACGGCTACCAGCCTGACCAGGGCAGCGTTAAAACCGGCCCCGCTGGCCAACCAGGCAAAAAAGGTCAGAATGGCGATGACAATAACTATGGGCACAAAGACAGATGAAATCCGGTCGGCCAGGGCCTGAATGGGAGCTTTGGAGCCTTGCGCTTCTTCCACCAGCCGTATAATTTGGGCCAGGGCGCTTTCACGGCCTACTTTGGTGGCTTCAATTCTAAGGAGTCCCTGCTTATTAATGGTTGCACCGATAACCTGATCACCGATTTGTTTATCAACGGGCAGGCTTTCGCCGGTCAGGAGTGATTCGTCCACCGTTGAATGGCCGGTGGTTACTACGCCATCGACGGGAATTTTCTCCCCGGGCCGAACAATGACTGTATCGCCGGTTTCCACTTTTTCAATTGGGATATCTACTTCTTCGCCATTGCGCACAACGCGGGCTGTTTTGGCTTGCAGGCCCATCAGGGCCTTAATGGCCTCGCTGGTTTTGCCTTTGGCCCGTACCTCTATCACTTTACCTAATTTGATCAGGGTGATAATGGCGGCAGCGGTTTCAAAGTAAACAAAGCCGGGAAAGCCAATGGTCACGGCAGCCGAGTACAAGTAGGCCACCGAGGACCCCAGGGCGATGAGTACATCCATATTGGCCGATTTGTTACGCAAAGATTTATAACTGCCGGTATAATAATCCCAACCGACATAAAATTGAACCGGGGTGGCTAAAGCCCACAGCAAGTAATTGGCCCAGGCGGCGTGTCCCCACGCGCCAAATAGACCAAAATCACGCCCCATACTTATGATCAAAAGTGGAACGGTAAAGATAATTCCCACAATCAATTTGCGGGTTTGGTTTTGAATTTCTCGCTCGCGGGCTGCTTTTTCGGCGTCAACCAGTTCTTCTTCTGAATCGGCGGCCACCACCCCGTATCCGGCCCGTTCAACGGCGGTCACAATATCGGCCCGGCTGACTGTGCCTGGGATGTATTTGACAGTGGCTTTTTCGGTGGCAAAGTTGACCGTTGCCTCCAAAATGCCCGGCACTTTTTTATTGAGCGTGCGCTCAACCGTGTTGACACAGTTGGCGCAGGTCATGCCGGTAATCGCTAACTCCATTGTAGCCGTCGGCACCTGATAACCGGCTCGCTCGATCCGGTTGATGAGTTGTGGCAGCGATGTTGCTTGAGGGTCGTAAGTCACGGTCACTTTTTCGGTGCCAAAATTGACCACTGCCTCGCTGACGCCACTTGTTTTTTTGGCGCTGCGCTCAACGGTGGCGACGCAGTTGGCGCAGGTCATGCCAATGACAGGCATCGTTATTTGTTGCATGATTGTTTCTCCTGATAAACGCTTTGCCCGGCTATTGATCCAGTAGTTTATCCAGTTCAGAGCTTACCACCTCGGCAAGCTGAGGGCCGACAAAGCGACTTGTTTCCTGTCCATTTTGGTCGAACACCAGCAGCGTGGGGTGGCCGGGGATATGATACTGGCGCATCGTTGCCGGCCCGCTGCCTAACTCGGCGTTGACTCGTTTCAGGACAATTCTATCCTGATAAGTTTGCTCTATCCCATCCACGATGGGCGTCATCTGGGCTCACGGTACTCAGCCATCGGTGTAGACAAAAAACACCGTCACCTGGCCCGGTTCCGGTAGCACCGGCGAGGCTGTGCTGCCACAAGCCGGCAACAAAAATGCGGCCAGAACAAATAATGGAACGAGAAATTTTGAATAGGTGTTCATCATAAATGAGCAGAGGTTTTGGGCCTCTGCTCGGTAAAGGGGTCTCACTCAGTTTTCCGGGGGATAGTCTATCTCTTTCAGCAAGGCTTTAATATTCTCCCAGGTTTGGGGCTCCTGCCACTCGACGACAACTATTTGTGTTTCTTGATTGGCCGTCACCCGGTTCACGCCGGGCAGTTCGCCAACCTCGTGTTGAATGGTGTGGACGCAGTGTCCGCAGGAAATGTTAGGAACTTTAAAATTTTTGGTTTGCACCATTTCACCTCCATGAAATACGTGTTATTAATATTTTTCTCTAACTTCAAACAGTTTGATGAGTCGTTGGTACACTTGGTCCAAATTCTCACTACTGTTCGGTTGAGTCGCATTTACTAAACAGGTGTGCAGGTGACGGTCGAGCAACCGGAGTTTTGTTTGGCGTAGCGCGGCCTGAACCGCTTTGATCTGCCCGATTACCTCACAAAAACTGGCGTCGTTTTCAATCATCCGACTGATGCTTTTGATGTGTTTTTCAATCCTTTTGATGTTGTTTTTTACGTCATCAGTCATTGAATTGCTGCTCCGCTGCTCGCAGGTGACCGTCACCATGCACACCGCTATCACTTATTTATCGACCAGTTGATAACCGGCGGCCTGCCAGGCGGCCATGCCGCCATCCACCTCGATTACGTTGGTGTAGCCCAGACCCACCAGGGTTTGGGCGGCCTGGGTGCTCATATTGCCGCTGCGGCAGTAGAGCACAATGGGCGCATCCTTAGCCGGTAGTTTATCCTGGTAATTGGCTATCTCATTGAAGGGAATCGAGAGATCGGTTTGGGGCAGATCGCCGGCATACGGGATATGCACGTTGACCAGGGTGTAGTTTTTCTCCGGCAGGGTTTCGGCCAGTTGCTCAATGGAGATGTCGGTAAAGCCGTCGGCGTTTTTGGGCAACGCGGCAAAAGGATTAGCCTGTTTAACCGCGGCGCTGTGCTTAACCGTTGTTCCCGTTTGGACCGGCGACTGTCCGCAAGCCACCACAAGCAAACTGATAATCGTTAAAACCGGGATGACGAGCCACATATTTTTGTAGTTCAAGCGAATACCTCTTCCAAATCTTCTATTTTTCTTCATTAGCTTAATGCAAAGACTGTAGCACCAACAGGGCAACTTGACCTGTTTTTATCCCCGCCAAATGGCTTGTGCCGCTGGTGAATCAGTTGGCATGCACATAATACCGCTTCAATTGAGCCAAAGTAAGGTTAAGAAAGACGGCCTCGTAACCAATTACCTCACAATATTCGGCAGGCACCATTAACTTTGAAGCCGGTGAGAGCGCCTCAACCACCAGGTGCGTCACCCGGCCTGAAATTGGGTTGACCACCAATCGTTTCAAAGTGCCAATCCAACCATCCCGGCAGTTCACTTTAAAGCCAATCTGCAATGGACTTGATTTTGGATCGTGGTTTGAAATCATAAAAATCTCCTTTGATAACCCTCCCTGATCCGCTCTTTCTCTAATATATCTTGTGCCGGGGTTACACAACAGCGTAAATTGGCGGGGTAAAACACACGTCAAATGGCTTATCTGTTTTGACAACCATAATTAAAGGTGAACGCCAGAAAAACTTGTTTGCATCCGCCAGGCTCAATTTATGGTCTAAATAGGCCAATTATTTTTGCACCCTGGCTGTAAAACTCACCTCCACCACCGGCTGGTCGGGGTCGTTGGTTTCCAGCCAGATTACCCGCTTGACTGGCCCCTGGATATCATGAAAGTCCGGGTCGAAAATTGCCGTCAAGTCGGCGCGAGTGCCGGGGGGAATAACGCTGCTGGACAACAACGCCCGGGTGCAGCCACACGAAGTGACAACGTTACTGATAATCAGCGGCTCGGAGCCAGTATTTTGAAGGTAAAATACCTGTGATACATTGCCCGGCCCCGGCGGAATCGCGCCAAAATCGTAATCGGTCACCGGAATGTTAATATTGGGCTGCGATTCGTTGGCGGGAACCTGCCGGCCCGGTCGGGCAGGGTCTGGCATATTGCCCATATTGTGCCAGCCTTCAATAGGTTCAGCGAGCGTGGCCAGCGGCAGCAGTTCCTGTACTTCTAATATACGGGCATCAGTGACGGCTTCCTGCCAACCGGGTTGAAATATGCGGGTTTGATTCAGCAAAATACCCAGGCTGCCTACAATTAACAGCATCGCCCCCGCTAACCCAATAATTTTTATCGGACTTAAACCGTGGCGGCGCTGTTTGAGAGACTGGTGCGTACCAAACATCTAAATCTCCTCATTCAGGGCTTCCTTTCAAACTCATAAACAGCCAGGCGATTGTTGCCGGCGTCAACCACCCAAAAACTGTAGAAAGGGTTTGTTATCAAGCGAGAAACCGCTCCACCCCTGCACCGGCCAACTGCGCCGGAACTCGCCTTGGGCCGAGAAAACTGCCACACGTTGGTTCCAGGTATCCGCCACGTAAACCTGCCCGGACGAATCCAGAGCAACCCCTACCGGCTCATCCAACCGACCTTCGCCCTCGGTGCCAAAGGCAAATAAAAACCGGCTGCTGCTACCCCAGCTTGCCAACAACTCGCCCTTGTTGTTGAACCGGACAATGCGCGAGTTGCCGGTATCGGCCACATACACCGACCCATCCGCCCCCACGGCTGCCCCGCGTGGCCCGGTAAGGTTTCCAACAGTAACAATCTGCTATGGCTCTAACCGGCGCTGCAACCCGGCATAGGCATCAACCGGCGGGTTATCAGCCAAGTGCATTGACCCCAAACTCAAACTCAACATCTGATTGGCAATGTCCTGCCGCACATAAGCCCGCATGCGGCCGGCTAGTGGCCAGTCAACGGGCGGGTCTAATTTCTGACCGGTTATGTCGGCATAGCGGCGGTAGTCGCGACTCCAGAGAATGTCCCACAGCGCCCGGCGCATGGCCGGGTTAATCAGAGCAGAACGAAGCCGCGCCCACGTCAGTTCTTTGTAGTCCTCCAGCGGCCACCAGCGCCAGATAACCTCAAACCGGTGATAACGGTTGCCTAACAACGCCTCCACTTTTGACCAGTTATTAGCGCCAGCCAACACTACCGGCGCGTCGAGTATTTGATCGGTTGGTTCTGCCCCAAAATAGACTTGATTGGGAAAATTGCGCAGGTACCAGACCATCGGCCAGGAGACTTCGTCGTCGTAAGCAATTTTCAAGCCGCTGCCCTGACCGGTGTGATTGGCAATGGCCTCGATATCGGCCATAACCCACTTTACCCCCGGGGCACCGTGGGCATAACCGATAAACTCGGTCGTGTAATCGTAATTGAGGTAATTGACCACAAAGGAAGTTCGAAAGGTCAATAGGGTCAGGAGCGCCATTCCGCCCAAAATAACCGTGCGACCCTGCTTCCACAGCGGTTCAGCCACATTCCGGCTCAATTGCCCGCTTCCTTCCAACAGGCGGCCAAGCCACCAGCCGGTGAGCAGGATAAAAGGCACGGCCAGATGAGTAGCCAGCCAGGGCATTTTTTCGCCGGCCAGCGACAGCGCTATCAAGAGCAATCCAGCCCACCATAGCGTCAGTGGAACAAAAACCCTCGAGAGGCGCGACAATGAGTGACGGTAAATCAGGTAAAATACAGCCGCAAACATGCCGCCCAGAACCGGGAGGTACTCGTACAATGGAAAAACCAGCGCGTAGTAATACCAGGGTTGATCACCGCGGGCAACTTCCTGTTGGGCCAGCCAGTAGCCCAGTGAGCCAATCAGGCCGGTGCCCAATCCGGCCGGATTGGTAAAAAAAGTAGTGAACAGAAGCGTGGTTATCGCGCCAAAAATTCCGGCCAGTTTTAACCAGCGCCTGCCGCCCCACCACCAGCCCACAACCACAGACCCCACCACAAAGATTCCCAGCAGACTCCACAGCCGGAAGCCGACCGGCCCGGCGGCCCATGCCAACCCCTGACTACCAAGCAGCGACCAATCCACAAAGGGGGCGCCGGCCAAACTGTTCCAGAGCGGATTCAGGATGAGCAGCGCAATGGGCGCCGAGAAGAACGCCCCCAGCGTTACCAGCAAGATGAGCGCATCAAATTCTGGCGTTTGGCGGATTTCGCGCCAGCGCAGGCTATAAAGGGCTGCCATCCGCAGTATCAGAAATGTGGCAAAAATAGCCAGGTAGATGAAGGTTATCTCCATAGTGGCAAACATCAGCGCTAACGCTACAGTCAGGAGGGTCAGGTCTCGTTCTCGCTGCTGGTGTAGGTAATGTAAAATGGCTACAACCAGCAACAAAGTCCAGGCGATAACCTGGATATCGTGGCGAATATAACGGGAGTAATACAGAACATACGGCGAAATCAACAGTAATGCCGAAGTTATCAGCGCCCCAACCCGGCCCAACCACGGTTTTAGCAACCGGGGTACACCCACAACAATGAAAATGCCCAGGATGGCCGGCACTAACCGCGAGGTAAAATCGCTGGCGCCGAGAAAAAGGTTGACCAGAGCGGTGGCCTCAAACAAAAATGGACCATGCATCATGGGGTTGTGGGCATATCCCTCGCCGCTGGCCAGCCACCACGCATAGTAAACGTGCAGGCTTTCGTCGTGGCTCATCACCCGTGTGCCCAGCGCCCACAAACGGGTTATCACAGCCAGCGCCAACACGGCTGCGATTAATACGGCCTCCCATGTCAACGGAAAGGCCAGCGTAAGGAAGCCGGGCCAGGCGTTCGTATGGGTTGACGGCGGGGTAGCGACCCGTATGTGGACAGGTTTGTCGGTTGTATCCAGCATATGCGGCTTACCGGCCAATTCCCATCCGGCGGGCCAGCAGCCCTACAAACCAAATGGCAGTCAGCCCCAGCAGCACCAGCGGCGCGACCTGGCTGACCAACGGGTTGCCGTCAAATATCGCCAGCAAAATCACCACCAACGCAAAGCCGCCTATACTCAACCAGGTTAACCAACGATTACCTTTTGATTTCTTTTTAGCGCCGTGGCAGCAATTACTCATATCAGGACTCCATCAAACTCCAGTGAAAAACCCGTTCCGGCACACCGGCCACACCCTTTAGAACCACTTCAACGGAAGTTGTGGCGTAATCCGGCACTTTAAAGCGCAGCGTACCGCTGCGGTGATGGCCGCCCGGCCCGTCGCCGTCCCAGCCAATAGCCGGATACTCCCGTCCCTGGTCATCGCGCAGCACGCTGATTGCCGCCGGGTCAAAATCAAGAGCAACCGAATGGGTATCGAACGCCACCCCAAAATCCAGCGAAGTACCACCGTCGGTCAAATTGAGAGGGGTTACCTCAACCGTTACCGCCTTTTCGCTGTTTGACTGAGTGTCGTAACTGACACTTGCCGGCGCAGCGTTGCCGGACGTCTCGGTGGCAGCCGTAGCCGAACCACAAGCAGCAATCAACGCAGATATTGCCAGTAAAAGGGGAATAACAAGCCATTGTTTCATAGAGAGACTCCTTCTGGAAAAATTTCAGAATTCAGTGACAGGTGACCGGCGCCGTCTGCCCGGTAAGCGAACATTCAGTGATATGCCGTTTGGCCCGAACAATCAAAACCACCATCACCGCAATGCCAATCAAGTTGGTAATCAGCCCAAAGACCATAAACGGGATGCGATACTCGGCCAGAAACGCTGCCCCGGCCGATAGTCCCAACAGCGGCATAACATCAGTAACGTGATGGGCGCAGCAGGCAGCCATAGCCACCGTGGAGGTGCCGCCGCCCGCGCCGGCCATGGCCCCGGCCCCCCGGATGGCGGCCTGGATGCTGCGCAGGTAGCCGTACAGCCCCATCTGCACCCCAAAGCCCAGCATAATCGGCCCCACCAGCCAGGCGTCTTCCAGCAGCAGTTCAATGGCGTGGCTCCAGCCCTCGGCCAGGCTGACCAGCCCCAGATAGAGCAGCATCAATCCGGCCATGCCCAATAAACCAAACCCTAATGGGTTGCGCCAGGATGAAGCCTGTTTTGCGGCGACTGGTTTTTCTGCGGGGGTAGCCGAGGTCTCGGTCACGCTGTAACCGGCTGCGGCTACAGCCGCCGCCATATGCACCGGATCGGTTAGCGCCGGGTCAAATCTGACTGTGGCCAGTTTGGCCGGTAAATCTACGGCCACAC
>JAJVIM010000055.1 GCA_022071955.1 Anaerolineae bacterium | reverse complement strand
ATCTTGAACTTGAAGTCGTTGCTGTATTGTTGTCGTTTTTTCGCCAATTGTTGCCTCCACAAGCTGCGATGATTTTAACATTTTCCATCTTAGCTCGTGGTCTAGTTTTTGGGGGTAAGTATATGACCGTTGAACCACAAGGAATGCAAAGACGCAGAGGTAAAAAACTTCTTTCTCTGCGCCTTCACTTTGATATGCTTTGCTGTAAAAAAACCTACGAAAACGCTTCGTCTACTATATACCCCTATCCCCGTCATTCGTCGGCGGTGGCAAGATATTCATACCGTATGTGGCAAAGATGGCGGCTACCTTTTCCAAATCGGGCGGGCCATCGGGTAGAGCGCCCAACTCATCAAAGAATTGCTCAAAACCTCTGCCGGGAATAACGGTCCACTGGGTTTTTCCAGGGGTACTTCCCACATTCATGAATGCATGTGGCACATAACGGGGAAAATGAACCAGACTACCGGCCGTAACCCGATAGGTTTGCCCGCCAAGGAAGAATTCGAATTCCCCTTCGACCACCTCAATAATCTCATCCTCATTACTATGAACGTGCGGGGGTACGCCCACCCCAGGTGGGGTAATGAGTTCAAAGAAATAATACTCGCCGCCGGTCTCCTGCGTTGCCAACTTGACAGTCACATCATTGCCAATGACCCGCATCTTTTTACCTTCACCTGCTTTAATAATAATGGGTTCTTTTTCTTTAACTAACATTGTATGCTCCTTTTGTTAAGTGTTACACTTGTTTGAAATAAATTGATAACGCCAGTGTAACCGATAAAGGGAGAGGAAACATCGTTAAGAATACCGAGATTTTGAGGGGGAGATACGTAGATTTTGAGATGAAATGACGTGATGCAGCTGGCTATTGCGTTAGTCCTTTTTCTACCGCCCAGGCTACAATTTGCGTCCTTGAGGTAAAGCCCAGCTTATTGAGAATGTTACCCACGTGGGTGGCGGCCGTACGCTCACTGATAGTGAGCGCCTCGGCGATGGCGTGGTTGGTCATGCCCTGAGCAACGAGGGTAGCAACCTCACACTCGCGAGAGGTCAAACCATCGTAGACACGTTTGGCAACTCGGCGGGGCGTGAGCGGGGAAAGCACAGGTAACAGCCCTGTGGCACGAGTGGTGAAAGTCCGGCGCAGCGATGTGTCCGGCAAATCAACGGCCAGACTATCTATAATAGCCTGAGCGGCATTCAGAGCAATTTCGGCCTGTTGACGCTGGCGGCGGAGCTGGTATAGCCGGGCTAGACTGGCTTGACTGCGCCATCGTACGTATTGAAAGCCCTGTTTATCGGCTTGCCGGCAAGTTGCCAAAAGGGCTTTTTCCGCTTCCGCCAACTGCCCCATCCCAATGAGGGCTTCGCCACGCAAATGCCATAGCCGGGGAATTATAACGCCTTCGGTCAAATTGGGGGCGAGGGCTATGAGGCGATCACTGACAAATTTGGCCTGCTGAAAATCTTGCCGGGCCAAAGCCAGTTCAAGCCAGGCGCCCCAAACCTGGCCCCGGCTGTTTGAGGGCGGATATTCTTCTAATTCGGTCATTAGCGGAGCAGCCCTAGCCATTACCGTTTTGGCGCGGGCCAGGTCGCCACCCAGAATATAGGCCGAGATGAGAAAACCGCTGGCTAGATTGTGAAAAAACATCGAGCCGATTTCTTGAGCCAAAGTCAGGGCCTGTTCCAGGTATTCTCGCGCTTGAACCGGCGCCAACAGGTCAAGATAGAGCGCCCCTAAAGCCAGACGGCCAAACGTTAGCCAATGACGATGCTCAAGTTCCTCAGCAATAGTTAGGCCGGATTGAGCCAGCGACAGGGCGCGAGCATAATCACCTTGTGGCCCCAGAGAAAAAGCCAAAGCGCTGGCTGCCGCAGACTCGGCGGCCCGTTGGCCGGTTTGTTGAGCCAGCCTTAACGCGGCTTCGCCATCTTTAACTGCTTCGGCAAAGGTGTCTGCCATCACGGTTGTGTCATTCAAATAGGCCCCACCCCGAAAGGTGAGCATCGTTAAACTAGAAACCAATCCTTGCTGGTTATCTAATTGGTTGAATAGCGTTGCGGCCTGCTGATAATAAACTTCTCCCTGCACCCAATTGCCACTGACAACCAGCGTTGTGCCTAATAAATCTAAAGTTTGGGCCACCCCTGACGAATCTTGCATTTGTTCAAATATAGCCAGAGCTTCCTGATGATGAGGCAACGCTTCCAGAGGCCGCTCAAGATTAGCTAGGTAATTACCCAACCGATTAAGACTGTGAGCTATTGTGGTCTGGTCTCCCATTGACCGGGCTAAATCCAACGTCTCATTAAAGTAATCGCCAGCGCGGGCATAATCACGCGAAACCCACAACATGCCTAAATCCAGCAAAATTTGCCAGGTTATACGGTTATCGCCAGCAGTTTGGGCTAGTTTTAAGGCCGTCTCCAAATCGGCATGGGCTGGTTCAAAAACGCCAATGGTCTGGTAAGCCTGACTTCTGGCGCGATACAAGTTGACCAGTGGGGGTAAATTGAGTTGCTGCGCAGCATAGATAGCCCGGCTAAAATGGTCAACCGCCGCGCCGGGCGCGTGGAGTTGTTGCGCTCGTTCCGCCGCCTGCTGCCCATAAATCAGCGTTTTATCCCAGACACCTGCTTCGTAAAAGTGATAGCTTAAGTCGGCCAATTGCCGGTCAAGGGTTTTTGTGCCAGCATTCATTCGCTCGATAGTTTCGGCAATGGCGCGATGCAGCAATTGGCGCTCACGAGCCAGCAAATCGGTATAAATGGCCTGCCGCGTAAGCGCATGGCGAAAGGCGAATTGTTCGGCAGATTCTTCAACAACCAGTTGAGCGGCGATGAGTTCTTTCATTAGGTCTAAAAGTTCGGTCTCGCTATGCTCAGTTAATGTGTGCAGCAGGTTAAAATCAAAGCGACGCCCGGCTACAGCGGCTAACTGTAGAACCTGTCGAGCTGGATGGCTTAATTGGACTAACCGCTGCCGCACTGTTTCTTGCACACTGTTGGGTATACGTAAATCGGCCAGCGGCTTGCGATCCCAGCCCTGCAAGGTGTAATAAATATCGCCGGCAGATATTAATGATTTGAGAACCTCTTCAATAAAAAAGGGATTGCCTTCGGTTAAGGCAAAAATAGCATCCAAAAACTCGGCTCTGGTAGGGCGGTTCAAAGCAAAAATAGCTTGCAACAGCACATCGGTTTCATCCCGTTGCAAGCGGGTTAAAGTAATTTCCCAAGATAGCCGCTGCCGGTTCAACAAGGCCAGGGTTTGGGTCAGCTGAGGTGTAACTTCATCGTGGCGGTAACTGGCAATGAGTAAGATGGGAAAGGCGATTAAACGGCGGGCAAAAAAGTGCAAAAATTCAAGGCTGGTATCGTCAGCCCAGTGAATATCTTCCAAAATGAGTAGCAACGGGGTCGCTGGGGATGGTTCTTTCGTTCTTGCCATTTCATCTGTATCCCCATGCATGAGGGTGCTTCTTTGGGTCAGGCCGATTAAAAATTGGGTCAGGCTCTCAAATAAACGGCGCTTTTCAGTTTCGGGATCCAGGGCAGGCGTAGGCTCAGTGACTTCAGGGCTGGCCAGGGCTAATTCTGGTAATAACTTGATCACGTCAATTATCAAGGGGCCGAGGATTTGGGCCATTTCGGTGAGAGAATGCCGAGCAAAGAAGCTGCGTAGGGCATCAATGACAGGCGCGTAGGGAAAAGTCACATCCGGTTCAAAACAGTGGCCTTGCAAGGTTACAAATCCCTGATTCTTAGCCAGGCCACCCAATTCGGCCAGCAAGCGGGTTTTGCCTACCCCGGCTTCTCCGGCTAATAGAAAACATCGCCCTTCGCCGTCTTGCACACTTGGCAAAGCTTCAACCAGAAGTTCTATTTCTTTTTTTCGCCCCACCAATATGGGTGACGTAATCAATTCTTGATACACTGAGATATCCTCGCCGGATTATTATACACCTGTTTAGTAACGTCTGTGCTGTATCAATTGTAGCTTTTTAATGGTGGATGAGGAGAATTATGATGCAATATTTGTTAAAATAATACCATTTTTGTTAAAATAAAAGTGGAGTTATTCTAATAGAGTAATCCACTTTTATATACGGCACATCTATAGCCAAGTTAGGTGTACGATACTCTTGCAAAAGTAAATAACTTTGCTCTAGCGGGTCAAGCTAACAAATCAATGCACGCGAATTGCTACCGCTCGTTTTTACAACAGTTATGTGCTGGCACAGAAATAGGTAATTGCCGCGCCAATCCGCCCGCAGCTTAACCGCGGGCGTTAGCTTGCTTCTCATTTTCACTGATCTTCCTAAAACTTAACATAGTATCCCCCTTGCTCCTTTTTTCTTTTTTCAACAAATGTTATACTTCACCTGAACCTTTCACCCCACAAAAGCAGGAGCATTTGCATGGCTGAAAACAACGAACTCGAAAAAACCCTCTGGGCCGCCGCCGATAAGCTGCGCTCTAATATGGACGCCGCCGAGTATAAACACATTGTCCTCGGCCTGATCTTCCTCAAATACATCTCCGACGCCTTTTATGACCTGCATAAAAAACTTGAAGCCGGTAAGGGCGAGTTTGAAGGCGCTGACCCCGAAGACAAAGACGAATATTTGGCCTACAACATTTTCTTTGTGCCGGAAAAGGCCCGCTGGCAATATTTACAAGACCGGGCCAAACAGCCCGAAATTGGCAAGTGGCTTGATGAAGCGATGGACGACATCGAAAAAATCAATCCGCCGCTTAAAGGTGTTTTGCCCAAAATTTACGCCGACCCGGAACTGAACAAACAACGCCTGGGTGAACTGATTGACCTCATCGGCACCATTGGCTTTAACCAGGAGGGTCATCAGGCGCAGGATTTGCTGGGCCGGGTGTACGAGTATTTTCTGGGCCAGTTTGCCGATGCCGAAGGCAAAAAGGGCGGACAGTTTTACACCCCGGCCAGCATTGTTAAACTGCTCGTAGCGATGCTCGAACCTTACGCGGGCCGGGTGTACGACGGTTGCTGCGGCAGCGGCGGCATGTTTGTACAGAGCGAACGCTTTGTGGAGGAACACCAGGGCAACATCAAGGATTTATCCATCTTTGGGCAGGAGTCCAACCCCACCACCTTGCGGCTGGCAAAAATGAATCTCGCCATTCGGGGCATTGACGCCAAACTGGAGTTGGGCGATACCTTTCTCAACGACAAGCACAAGGATTTAAAAGCTGATTACATTCTGGCTAATCCCCCTTTTAATGTGAGCGATTGGAGCGGCGAGCAGTTACGCGAGGATAACCGCTGGCAATACGGCCCGCCGCCGGTGGGCAACGCCAACTACGCCTGGCTGCAACATTTTATCCACAAACTCAGCCCCAACGGCACCGCCGGGATTGTACTGGCCAACGGCAGTATGAACAGCAACACCGGCGGCGAGGGCGAAATTCGGCAGAAGATGATTGAAGATGGGGTGATTGATTGCATGGTGGCCCTGCCCGCCCAGCTTTTTTACAACACCATGATCCCTGCCTGCCTCTGGTTTTTGGCCCGCAACAAAGCCAATCACAAATTCCGCGACCGTTCCAATGAAATCCTCTTTATTGACGCCCGCAATCTGGGCACCATGATCAGCCGCCGCAACCGGGAACTGACCGACGACGACATTGCCCGCATTGCCGATACCTACCACAACTGGCGCAACAAAGACGGTCAATATGAAGACACCCCCGGCTTTTGCAAAGCCGCCCCGCTGGACGAAGTACGCGCCAACAACTATGTGCTGATGCCGGGCCGCTACGTGGGCGCGGAGGAAGAGGAAGATGACGGCATCCCCTTTGAGGAAAAGATGACCGCCCTAACCGAAAAACTGGCCGAGCAGTTTACCAGAGGCGCGGAATTGGAAAAGACCATTTGGGAGAATTTACGAGGGATTGGGTATGAGTTCTAGGTGTTGGCTTCGACAGCCCTTCGACATAACTCAGGGCAAGGCTCAGCCAACGAGCTGCCGCCTCCGCCGCCTGAGCTTGTCGAAGGCGGCCCTACCTTCGACAAGCTCAGGTAGCGTAAAGGAGAGATAAAGATGCCCCATATGTACATTCTTGAATGTGCCGACGGAAGTTATTACACCGGCAGCACCTGGAATTTGGAAAAGCGATTATGGGAACACCAAAACGGCTTGGGGGCCAAACACACTCAAAAACGCTTGCCGGTTAAATTGGTCTACTGTGAACCCTACGACCGGGTGGAAGATGCCTATCGTCGGGAAAAACAAATACAGGGTTGGAGCCGCCGCAAAAAACAGGCTTTGATTGAGGGCAATATAGAAAACCTGATTGAGTTTTCCAAAAACTATACCCAATATGGTCGCCCAGAGGATCGGTTGGCTTCGACAGGCTCAGCCAACGAGCCGCCATCTTCGCCGCCTGAGCTTGCCGAAGGCGGCTCCGTCGAAAGCCACTATTCGGGAGAACTTACGGGGGATTGGGTATGAGTTCTGATACATGGCGAACTTTCATACTTGGAGAGCTTGGCTACTTCAAAAATGGGATCAACTTTAGTAGGGATGATTTTGAGTCTGGTTATGAAATAGTCAATGTAAAAAATCTTTATGATGGTCGTTATGCAAGCTTAACTGAACTTGACAGCATAAAAAAGGAAATAATCAAGAGTGATGAATATTTCCTAAAAACAAACGATATTTTGTTTGCACGCTCATCTGTCAAGGCGTCGGGGGCAGGACAAGTTGCAATAGTCCCTGAAATCCCCGAAAAAAAGTATGTTTATAGTGGATTTATTATTCGATTCCGTATAACAGAAAATGTTTTGGTCGAACATCACTACTTAAACTATCTGCTAAGGAGTCCGCAATTTAGAGAATATTTTGTGAGAATTGCGGTAGGCACAACAATTACCAATTTATCTCAACGAACTCTAAGTGATGTTGAAATTCCATTGCCATCTATTGAGACCCAACGTCGCATCGCCGACATCCTCTCCGCGCTGGACGACAAAATCGAACTCAACCGCCAGACCAACGCCACCTTAGAAGCCATCGCCCAGGCGGTTTTCAGGGAGTGGTTTGTCAATTTCAACTTCCCCGGCGCTACCGGCGAGATGCAAGCCAGCGAGTTGGGGCCGATTCCGGTCGGGTGGCGGATTGGGAAGGTCGGGGAACTGTGTGAGGTTAACAACAATTCAATCTTAAAAAATGATCAATTTGAGTGGATTGATTACATTGAAATCTCACAAGTGAGTAAAGGTAAAATTGCTAACGTAACCCGCTATTTGTTTGGAGAAGAGCCAAGCAGAGCAAGGAGAAAACTCAAACATGGTGATACCGTTCTGTCAACTGTAAGGCCAAATAGAGGGTCTTACTTTCTTGCACTAAACCCGGCTGAAACTTCAATTGCGTCAACTGGTTTTGCTGTTTTTTCTCCAACCAAAGTGCCTTTCGGCTTCTTGTACCTGCTGTTAACCGATTCTGAAAAACTGGAATATTATGGTCATGTGGCTGATGGGGCTGCTTATCCGGCAATTAATCCCAAGTTAATTATGGAAATGGAAATAGTAATACCCGAAGATTGTGTGCTTAATGATTTTCATTCTATTACAGAACCAATTTTTTATAAGATGTTCTTTGCAGATCAAGAAACAGAAACCCTTGCCCAAATGCGTGATACCCTGCTCCCCAAACTGATGCGCGGAGAGATTGAAGTATGAGCCAGGCCCTCTACGAGTCCGAAATCGAACAAATCGCCCTTGACGTTCTGCGCGATGACAACGGTTACACCATCCTTTACGGCCCGGATTTAGCCGAGGGCCACACCAAAGAACGGGAGTACAGCGAGGTCATTTTACAGGCGCGGTTGCGGCATGCCATTGACCGCCTCAATCCGGCCATCCCCACCGCCGCCCGTGAAGAAGCCTTCAAAAAAGCCTTGCGCACCGAGTCCTTCAACCTGCTGGAAAACAACGAAACGTTCCACCGCCTGCTGACCGAGGGCATTGATATTAAGTTTGGCATCGGCGAAGGCAAAACCAAAACCGACAAGGTCTGGTTGATTGATTTTGACGCCCCGGAAAAAAACGAATTTCTGGCCGTCAACCAGTTCACCGTCATTGAAAATAACACCAACAAGCGGCCCGATATAGTCCTTTTTATTAACGGCCTGCCCCTGGTGGTTATTGAACTCAAAAACGCCGCCGATGAAAGCGCGGGGGTGCAGGCCGCTTATCATCAACTGCAAACCTACAAACAGCTTATTCCCTCCCTCTTTACCCCCAACGCCTTTATGCTTATCAGCGACGGCTGGTTTGCCAAAGCCGGGGCGCTGTCCAGCGAATACCCCCGCTTTATGGAGTGGAAAACCGCCGACGGTGTCAACTTGATAGACCCGGCCCAACAAAGCGAACTGGAGCCGCTCATCAAAGGCTTGCTCAACAAAACCACCCTGCTGGATGTTATTCGCCACTTTATTGTATTTGAAAACAGTAAAGCCGCTGCCATCAAAAAAATGGCCGCCTACCATCAATATTACGCCGTTAATCGGGCCATCGCCTCCACCTTGCGCGCCTCGGCAGAAGCGCCGCTGATGATCCGGCAAGCGCCGGAAGCCTATGGCCTGCCCACCGTAGCCAACCAGCCCCAGGGCGACCAGCGGGCCGGGGTGGTCTGGCATACGCAGGGCAGCGGCAAAAGCCTGTCTATGGTCTTTTACGCCGGTAAACTGATTTTGGCCGAGGCCATGAACAACCCCACCCTGGTTGTCCTGACCGACCGCAACGACCTTGACCAGCAGTTGTTTGAAACCTTCACCAACTGCCAGCAGTTGTTGCGCCAAACGCCCATCCAGGCCGCTAACCGGGATGACCTCAAAAAACTGTTATCCGTGGCTTCGGGCGGGGTGGTCTTTACCACCATCCAAAAATTCCTGCCCGCAGATAACGGCGGCCACTATCCCCGCCTCAGCGACCGGCGCAACATTGTGGTCATCGCCGATGAAGCCCATCGCAGCCAGTACGATTTTATAGACGGCTTTGCCCGCCATATGCGCGATGCCCTGCCCAATGCCACCTTCATCGGCTTTACCGGCACGCCCATTGAAAAAGAGGATGCCAACACCCAGGCCGTCTTTGGCCATTACGTGGATATTTACGACATCCAGCAGGCCGTTGAAGATGGGGCCACGGTCGGCATCTATTACGAAAGTCGCCTGGCTAAAATTCAACTCTCCGAGGAAAACCAGAAAATTCTGGATGAGCAGGTCGAAGAAATCACCGAAGATGACGAGCTAACCGAGCGCCAAAAACGCTTTGCCAAATGGACCAGCAAAGAAGCCGTGGTCGGCAGCCAAAGCCGCCTCAAGCAAGTGGCCGCCGATTTAATTGCCCACTTTGAACAGCGACTCTCGGCGGCAGCAGGCAAAGGCATGATTGTCTGCATGAGCCGCCGTATCTGCGTGGCCCTGCATAATGAAATCATCCAACTGCGCCCCGGCTGGTACGATCCCGCCGACGACAAAGGAGTCATCAAAATCATTATGACCGGCTCCGCCAGCGACCCGCTGGAGTGGCAGGAACACATTCGCAACAAACCCCGCCGCAAAGCCATCGGCGACCGGCTCAAAGACCCGAACGACCCGCTCAGACTGGTCATTGTCCGCGATATGCTCTTAACCGGCTTCGATGCGCCCTGCCTGCACACAATGTACATTGACAAACCGATGAACGGCCACAACCTGATGCAAGCCATCGCCCGCGTCAATCGTGTGTTTGGCGATAAAGAAGGCGGCCTGATTGTGGACTACATCGGCATTGCCCAGGATTTGAAAAAAGCGTTGGCCGTGTACACCGCCAGCGAAGGCAAAGGCAGTTTAACCCTTGACCAGGCAGAAGCCGTTGCCAAAATGATGGAGTTGTACGAAATTGTGGTGGATATGTTCGCCGGGTTTAACTACCGCCAATACTTCACTCTGGAACCCAAACACAAGCTCAACTTCATCCTCAGCGCCGCCAACACCATCGCCGCTTTAACTGAAGAAATAGACGGCCAACCTGTCCGCAACGGCAAAGAGCGCTTTAAGCAAAATGTTATTCGCCTGCAAAAAGCCTTTGCCCTGTCCGTGCCGCATCCCCAAACCCTTGAAATTCGGGATGATTTGGCCTTCTTCCAGGCCATCAAAGCCCGCTTTGCCAAATTTGATGAGCAGGCCAAAGTCCGCACCAATGAAGAAATCGAAACCGCCATTCGCCAGATTATCAACGACGCCATCATTTCTGAAGAAGTGGTGGATGTCTTTGACGCTGCCGGTATCAAACGGCCCGACATTTCCATTCTGTCCGATGAATTTCTGGCCGAGATACAGGGCTTGTCCCATCAAAATCTGGCCTTTGAACTGCTCAAACGCCTGCTCAATGACGAAATCAAAACCCGCGCCAAAACCAATCTGGTGCAGAGCCGCAAATTCTCGGAGATGCTGGCCGACGCGGTTAAACGTTATCAAAACGGCCTGATTGACTCGGCCCGCATCATTGAGGAGTTAATCAATCTGGCCCAGGACATCCGGGCCGCAGACCAACGCGGCGAACAGATGAATCTAGCCGTTGACGAACTCGCCTTTTACGATGCCCTGGCCGACAACCCCACCGCCGAGGCCGTTTTGGGGGATGGTGTTCTCAAACAAATTGCCCACGAACTGGTTGACAGCGTCCGGCGCAATACCTCAATTGACTGGCAACTCAAGCAAAGCGTTCAAGCCAAATTACGGGTGCTGGTCAAACGGATACTACGCAAATACAAATATCCCCCCGATGACCCAAGCACGGGAGAATACACCGTTTCAGTGAACAAGGTTCTGGATCAGGCCGAACTACTGGCAGATTATTGGACGGCAGGGGGGTAACTCAAACGGCGTTGACTTTCGGCGCACCATTGCTCCCGGCGGATGGCGGAAACAACGCCGCCACCGCCGTTCGCAAACGTGCGCCGGATTGAGGCTAAATTCTCTAACCCATTAAGAAACGCGCCGCGGCTTTTCTCTAATTCTGGCAAATTGCGCCGGTAAAATTACCCAACAGCCAAGCGGCTTTTGCCCCCACCCGCGCCGCCGCGCCATATCCCACCCTAAAATCATTAGCCGGCATGGTACATCTGCCCCGCTTGTGATAAAATGAACGCAGTCAGTCCTTTTTCCTTTCAAAACATCATACCTTATAGCTTAAGCCCTTGCCCATCAACACCCAGCCGTGGCGAATCGATGTCCAGCTATGGCGAATCGATGGCCAGCTATGGCAAATCGATGGCCAGCCGTGGCAAATCGACGCCCAGCTATGGCAAATCGATGGCCAGCCGTGGCAAATCGACGCCCAGCTATGGCGAATCGACGCCCAGCCGTGGTAAATCGATGGCCAGCTATGGCAAATCGACGTCCAGCACTCGTAAATCGACGCTCGGCCGTCACAAATTTTTCTTAACCATTTACCAACCAAACCATTTCAACAAGGAGCGTAACCCAATGTCCGTGATTACCGCCAGCTTTTCAGATTTCTTTGCCGGAGCCAGTGTCATCCTTACCAACGCCCAAACGCAGCCCGAAATCGCCGCCGCGTTAGACGCCTTTGGCTACGATGCCGACGCCTTACAACAAGGGCAAGTCCTATTTAACACCGCCCGCACCCTTTATGATTCCCAAATCAAAGAATACGGTGAACAACACGCCGCCACCCAAGCCTTTAAAGAAGCGGTTAATCAGGCAGATAAAAGCTATGCCGCCCACCGCCAACTGGCCAAAGTCGCCTTCAAAACCGACGCCCAGCGCCAAACCGATTTGCGGTTAAATGAGCGCAAGCCGTTGGCCTTCAACGCCTGGCACGAACAGGCCCGGCACTTCTACACCGCTTTACTGGCTGACTCCGACGCCCAAAGCCAGTTAGCCCGCTATCGGGTTACTAGCGAAACATTACAGGCGGCCCAGGCGCAGGTAGCGCAAACATTTGCCCTCAACAGCACTCAGGAGCAAGAAAAAGGCGAAGCCCAAAACGCCACCAAACAACGAGACGCCGCCATTGAAGCCCTGTGTGACTGGTTAAGTGATTTCAAAGTAGTAGCCAAAATAGCTCTTGAAGATTCGCCGCAACTGCTTGAAGCGTTAAATCTTGGCGCAATTGCTTAAAAGGCATGGCGCAAGCTAACAAACCAATCAACGCGAATTGGCAAGCAGGGCATTTATTGAGGTTAGTTGAGCCTGCGGCGGTAGCAGAGCCACAATAAGTCGTCGCCCACCTTGCCAATCGCGTTATTGGGGGCGTTATACGGTAATGGATTGCACCACTATGAAAGGAAACGACGATGGCGAAGGTTACAGCAGAACTATCAATGTCGCTGGACGGCTTTGTGGCACATCTAGACGACAGCGTTGACCACCTGTTCAATTGGTACTTCGATGGTGAAATCGAGGTGCAGACAGCGAATCCCGGTTTGGTATTTCATACCTCAAAGGCGAGTGCACGCCACATCAGGGAAGGGTTCGACAACTGTGGTTGTCTTATCAGCGGGCGGCGGCTTTTCGACTATACCAACGGTTGGGGTGGCCGACATCCGGTTGGCGTGCCCGTGGTCGTTATCACACACGGACCCGTCCCGGACAATTGGATTGCCGAGCACCCCGACGCGCCGTTCACTTTTATCACTGATGGCATTGAAAATGCAATCAAGGCGGCCAAAGACATTGCAGGCAACAAGAACGTCGCCGTCGCCGGGCCGAACGTCATTCAGCAGTGCCTCAATCTTGGGCTAATCGACGAAATCTGCATTAATCTCATTCCCGTCCTAATCGGCGAGGGGATTCCATTCTTCGGCAATCTTGCGAAATTGCCACTTAAACTCGATGGTCCTCGAATCATCGAAGGTGACGGTGTGACACATCTTTACTATACGGTGAAGAAGGATTAGTTCCCGCTGGCGTGTTAGTCGATGAAAGAATGAATTCAGGCTTTTTCTGTTGGCGCTATACACGGCGCATCTTGTGTTGCGCTTATTGCGGGAAAAGCGTCTGCACCGCTCACACAAAATGCGCTGAAAGATGTTGCTTTAAAATGAAGCGGTTTTGTGCGCCGTGCTTCGCACCGCGTATCTTCGGTTCGGCAATCGCGGTTTCGGGCTGTGTTACCGGCTAACAAATCAATGCACGCGAATTGCTATGCAGCGTTTAATAGAAAGTGGTTGGGCCTGCGGCGGCGCGTTGGCGTTGAAAGTAGTTTTGCCAGCCCGCAATCGCGTGATTAGGGGGCGTTAGGGTTGCTTCGGTGGCTGGCTTGACGCGGCCGGGCCATCCGCCGAAATGATGGAGCAACCGAACCCGGTTTTGAATCGGGCGAGTAGCTGTACCGGCCCACCATTGCGCCGGAGGTTGGGTGATTGCGCCGGCAGTCGGAGGCGCGAAAACCAGGACTGCGCCGGCGCAATCGTGAGCCGCGCCGGGTGTCGCGGTCGGGCAAGCGCCGCGCTCGTTGAGTGGGTCAGCGCAAGCTCGCGACCGGGGGCAAAGTACGGCCACAGTTGGCGGCAGTTCGGCGTCACTTGAGCGGGTGCAAGGCCGCGAACGGCTCAAAACCGGGCAATCGTTGCCGGCGGGCAACTGTCGCGCTGGTTGAGCGCGCTGGCGCAAGCCCGCGACAAAAGTTAAAAAATTGGCAAACTTTGCCGGCAAACAAAGGTCGCGCTGATTGGTTGGGGTGGTATGGTGCTGCGGTCGAGGTCAAAGTGGGGCAGCCGTTGCCAGTGAACAAGCGCCGCGCCGGTTGGGACAACTGCCGGTCGGTTGCGGGTGCAGGATTGGTCCGCTCGAACCGGCGGGCTGGCCGGCAAAATCGCTGCGGGGCGGCGGTTGTCGCAGGCAAACAGCGTCAGTTGGCGGCAGTCGGCAACCTAACAACCTAATACACGCGAATTGGCAAGCACGGTTTTTAGTGGGTTTGGTGTTGCTCGCGGAGGCTGCAAGATTGCGGCTTGGCGATGCCCACTTTGCCAATCGCGTGATTAGGGGGCGTTGGGCGGCTGGTGACAGTCACAATGAGTTGTTAGTTAATGTAAAGAGGTCATATAATTGAAAATAGCAGTGGTTGGTTCGACCGGAGTTCTTGGCTGTGCCTTGGTCCCATTACTTGTAGAACAAGGTTATGTTGTGCGTGCCCTGGCACGGTCAATCAAGAAAGCACAAACATTCCTTTCGCAAGGCGTTGAGATAGTAGAATGCGATTTGTTATCACCAAATGTTGAAGAACATATGGCACCAATGCTGGATGGGTGTGAAACAGTCGTGCATATTGCCACCTCTATCCCTCGTGATTTCACTGCGCCTAATGCTTGGGAGGCCAATACCCGTTTACGCACAGATGTCGTGAAAATATTGCTCAAAGCATCCTTGGGAGTTGGGGTAAAACGTTATGTTCAGCAAAGTATTACGATGGCCTACCCTGATTACGGCGAGGATTGGATTACGGAAGACGCACCCCTTGATATGTCTTCAGACCGAGAATGGGTGTGTGCCCCGGTGGTTGCGATGGAAGAAATGGTACGAAATGTCTCGCCAGAAGAATTACAGTGGTGTATTCTACGAGGTGGCACATTTGTTGGTCCGGGTACGTTTCAAGACAGGATGATTGAAAACTTGCGTGCAGGCAAAGAAGTTGTTCCCTGTGATGGCAGGAACTTTATTTCATTAATTCATGTTTCGGATATGGCAACGGCGATTGTTGCGGCGCTTATGCGTGCTCCTACTGGTTCGGTTTTCAATATTGTTGATGAACCGATACGACAGGGTGAATATAGTGACCGTCTAGCCGCATCAGTGGGAGTAGCCAGACCACGGCGAGATGAAGATGCGAAGTGTCCAAATTCATGGCGTTGCAGCAATCAAGCTGCGAAATCTGTCTTGGAGTGGTTGCCCAAACACAATATTATTCCAGAGTAGTGAGCGTTAAGCATCCGCTGCAAGCAGACCCAAAATGCCGCCCAACAAATCAATGCACGCGAATTGCTACCGCCCGTTTTTACAACGGTTACTTGCCAGCGAAGAAATGGGTAAATGTAGCGACCATCGCCCGCCCGCAATCGCGTGATTTCAAGCGTTAGGCAGGAGTCGTTTGGGGCGGTAAACGGCTCGGAGGATTCGTATTTTGTTGGGAGCGGGCAGTCAGCCGCAAACAGCGCGGCACACTGCCCGCGCTGGTAAAGACGCAAGCGCCGCGCCCGTTTTCAGCAGTAGTGTTCGCTGGCGGGAACGGAAGTACAACCCAATTGCTGGGCCAGCCGCCGAAGCGCCGCGCCAGTTCGCGCTCGAACAGTCGGGGTGATTGCGGCGAAAAACCATCACCCCGCAGGCCCGGAGCCGGGAGCGGAAAAAGTGTCGTCGGGGTCGAAGTTGGTTTTTGACCGGGCGCGAAAAAACCGGGCACGAAGAATCGGGTCAGGGTAGCCGGGTTTGGCGGTACTGAGTTCGCGTTTGAGCAAGTGGGTGCGGCGACCGGAAAGAACTGCGTTGGCCGCGGAGTCGCCGTTGGCCAAGTTGCGAAAAATAACCGGAGTTGAGCAGTCGGGTCAGTGGAGCCGGGGTTGGTTTTTATCGGCGGGGGCGGTCGGTCAATCGGGTTGGTTGTCCTGCCTAACAAACCGTTTGCAGCGGACGGCCCAAACAAGATTTTTGTTGAGTTTGGGTCAAAGTGGAGTTGGTCTGGCTGGTGAGCCGGGTGTAAAATCGGCGCAGCTTTCGCCGGTGAAGCAGTGTCGCGTGTGAAATTGTCGTTTGGCCGGGTAGCCATTGAGCCGCCGCTGAAACGGGGCGTTAGGGTTGCTTCGGTGGATGGCTTGTCGCGGTCGGGCCATCCGGTGAAATGATGGAGCAACCGAACCCGGTTTTGAATCGGGCGGGGGGCTGTACCGGCCCACCATTGCGCCGGAGGTCGGGTGATTGCGCCGGTATCGGGGGCGCAAAAACCGGGACTGCGCCGGCGCAATCGTGAGCCGCGCCGGGTGTTGCGGTCGGACAAGCGCCGCGCTCGTTGAGTGGGTCAGCGCAAGCTCGCGACCGGGGGCAAAGTGCGGCCACAGTTGGTGGCAGTTCGGCGTCGCTTGAGCGGGTGCAAGGCCGCGAACGGCTCAAAACCGGGCAATCGTTGCCGGCGGGCAACTGTCGCGCTGGTTGGGTGAGCTGGCGCAAGCTCGCGCCAAAAGTTAAAAAATTGGTAAACTTTGCCGGCAAACAAGGGTCGCGCTGGTTGGTTGGGGCGGTGTGGTGCTGCGGTCGGGGTCAAAGTGGGGCAACCGTTGCCAGTGAACAAGCGCCGCGCCGGTTGGGGCAACTGCCGGTCGGTGGCGGGCACGGGATTGGTCCGCTCGAACCGGCGGGCTGGCAGGCAAAATTGCTGCGGGGCGGCGGTTGTCGCAGGCAAACAGCGTCAGTTGGCGGCGGTCGGCAACCTAACAACCTAATACACGCGAATTGGCAAGCAGGGTTTTTGCCAGGTTTGGTGTTGCTCGCGAAGGCTGCAAGATTGCAGCTTGGCGATGCCCACTTTGCCAATCGCGTGATTAGGGGGCGTTAGG
>JAJVIM010000044.1 GCA_022071955.1 Anaerolineae bacterium | reverse complement strand
GGTTGGCAAAGAGCGCCTGGTGGCCAAAATCAATCAGATCAAACAGGCCGCCGTGAACCGTAATGACGGTGGGCGTACCGCAAGCCATCGCCTCGATCGCCGTCATACCAAAGGGTTCGTAGCGGGACGACAGGGCAAACACCGCCGCGGCCTGGTAATAGCCGGCCAAATCTTCATCGGGGATGTAGGGCGTCCAGACAATTTTTTTGTCGATGCCCAGATCCCTGGCCTGCTTTTTGAGTTCGGCTACGCCCTGTTCGTCCTGTTTTGAGTCTTCGCTGCCAATGCCGGCAATCAAACGAGCGTCGGGTACCAGTTCAAACACGGTAGGCAGAGCTTGCAGCAGCAGATCGTAGCCTTTGTTGGCGGCCATCCGGCCCACCACAAACACGTCATTGGGTTGCATACCATATTTTTTTTGCAGCTCCTCGCGCTCCTGCTGGCGTTTTGGAATGAAGCGGTTTTCGTCCATGCCGGGCGGAATTACAGTAATGTGCCGCTCCAGCACATCGTATTGCTGCTGCAACAGGCCAAACTGCGGCTCGGTAGTGGCGATGATGTGATCGCACATCTGGTAGACCAAAAACTCTTTGTGAATGCGCTCCTCAAAACGATAATCTTTTTGATGCTCATCCAGGTCCGTGCCCATATTCTCCTGCTTCCAGGCTCCCAACGAGTGAGGCGTGTGGACGTGCGGAATCTGCAACTCTTCGGCTATTTTTTGGCCGGCCCAACCTGCATCCCAGTAGTGGGAATAAACCACATCGTACTGGGCGCCGCGGATGCGCGCCGCCGATAAAAAGTTAGTTACAAAATCTCCCAGTACATCATGCATATCCTCTTTGCGGATAAATTTTTTGCCGCCAAAAGGAATGCGCCACACCCGGCAGTTTTCGTTGATTTCATCAAACTCCGGCTGGTTTTCAAACTGGCGCGTAACCAGATCAACCCGATACCCCAACCGGCTGAAACGTTTGGCCAGTTCGAGCACGTAAACTACCTGCCCGCCGGTATCGGGCTTGCCCAGTTCCGGCTCGGCGGCGACGTAACCGTGCGTTGACAACATCAATATTGAATGGAGTTGATTTGCCATGACTTTTGCTCCTTACTAAATAATCGATGGTGCATCAATCCGAAAAATAACCAAATGCCGCTTACACCATCTGCCAGTGTTTCATACCCTCCAAAATACCCGCCAAAAACAGGCGCGGGCGGAATAAATGTACTCGATAAGTAACTACTTCGACAATGTTAAGTTAGCCTTTTTCCCCCTCATCCCCCTGCCCCCTTCTCCCCTGGGGGAGAAGGGGGCTAATCATCGGTGTGTTGCCGGGCGGCTTTGCCGCCCGGCAACACACCTAAACTATTCTCCCCTCCCCCTGACAGGGGGAGGGGTTGGGGGTGGGGGGAAATAACGGGTTATGTTAATTTAACATTGTCGAACTACTCCCCCCCTTCCCTTTGGGAAGAGGGTAAGGGAGATGGGTCAAAAATGTTACCACGGTTTAATACAGGGCTACCCTCCCTGCGATTGCCCAAACATATCTGCGGTCAGCGGCGCAAAATCGGGTGGCACGGTATCGTGGTGCAACGCGTGGTACGCGGCAATGTAGCTGGCCGAACTCCAGGCCTGGTGCGCTTTGCCCATTGGCCGGCCGGTTTGGCCGTGCAGCCATTCGTTAAATTCCCACTCGCCATACACGCCTATCCGGCAGGCTTCGGCCAGGGCGTTCAATTCCTGGTGGGCCAGCTCTACCCGGCCAATTTTGGTTAAAAACCTCACCCACAGGCCGCCAATAAAGGGCCAGATGCCGCCATTGTGATAATGATCCGGCAGGTTGAGAAAGTTGGTCACAAAATAATCTTTCCAATCGCTGGCGCCGGAGTAGATGGCCGGATAGAGGCACTTGACCGGATACGGCGAATTTGCACCCACGCCCCACAAAAATTGGAACAACTGCTCCATTTTGTAGTCATCCAGCAGCCCCATTAACGCGGCCAGCAGATTAGCGTAAATATCGCAGCGCCAGGAAAAGGCAAACGGGCTGATTTGCGCCAGCAGGTATTGGGCATTGCCCAGGGTAAACTGCGTTTCAGAAAACGACTCACGGGCATCTGACAATTTTTTAGAAGTGGGCCAAAACTGCCGCAGAATTTTCTTGCGGATTGTTTCTGTGAGCTGCAAATAGGTAGCGGCGTCCTCCCCCACCGCCGCCTGCACCACGCTAAAATCGCGGCAGGCCAGGTACCACAGCACCTCATCATACAACACATTGTACGAGCGCGGAAAAAGATCCATCCAATCTGACGACTCCGGAATTTCCAGAAGGCCGCAATTATTGGAATCGTGGGCATGCAGCCAGCGCATCGCGCGCTGCAACCGGGGGTATATCCGTGCCAAAAAGTCGCCGTCACCGGTGTGAGCGGCGTAGCGGCAACCGCCAATGACAAACCACAGCACCGAATCGATGGAAGCGATGTCACCGACGCCGCTGTAATCGGGGTGCTGGTTTTGAATCTGCACGTTGGCCGGAATCTGGCCGCTATCGAGCTGGAACTCGGCCATGAGTTCCAGCGTGCGCCGAAAACATTCGGTGATGTCGGGGTCGTTCAACGTGAGGCCCCACAGGCCGGTTTTGATGCCGTCGCGGCTCCACACCGCAAAATAGTTAGAGTCCTCGTCGGTGAGCGGGTTATCGGCCAGGCCGGCCGCCGAAAAACCGAGCGGGGTAATATTGCGCCGCAGGGAATCGATGCCGCGTTCCAGCGCCTCGCGGGCCAGATTGGCGCGGATTATTTTGGGGGTTTGGCCAAAAAATTTGTAGTGGCGCAACCCTTCCAGCAGCCCGGCGGCGTGGGTACTGTGGCTAAAGTAGGCCCGCAGTTCGGCCGCTTTTTTAAGTTCCGGGGTGGCGTTGCCCACCACTATCCCCCGAAAACCGTACTGAAACAGGTCGATGTCGTTGCCGCTGTCGCCACAAACAAACACCTGGCTGGGTGACAGCACCAGCGAGTCGACCAGAAATTTAACCGCCGGGCCAATCCCGGCCCGCTCGGGGATGAGGTCAAAATAAATGTTGCTGGAGTAAACCAGTTTGGCCGGCAGGCTGTTTTCCAGCAGGGCGTGACGCAGCGCATCCAAATCGTCCGGGGTGGCATCGGGCCAAAAGTAACTGATTTTTAGCGGCGTCTGGTTTTCTTCGGGCTGCAATTCCAGGTTGGCAAAGCGGCTGGCCAAAAATTCAACCAGCCCGGCGCGGTTAAACCCGGCCTGAATGTAGCGCACCCATTCGTCAACGGGAAATTCGCCGGGCAGGCGGTGAATTTCTGTACCGACAGCGGAAATGATGTAATCCGGCAGCAGCAGTCGGTGACCGTCAATATCGGCTACCTGTTCTTTCAGGCTGCGGCCCGAAACATACACCAGCGTTATTGACTCGCGCTGGGCCGAGAGCGCCTCGTTCAATTTGGGCAGGCCCTGAGCGTTGTCATCGCTAATCAGGGTGCCATCCAGGTCTGTCACCAGCAGACGGCGCTCGTCAAAAGTGGTTGCAAAATTCATTGGGTTAGCTCACTTTGAGCCACAAATAATCAAATGGCTCCAGATTGATGCCGTAGGGCACGGTGCTGATTTCTGGCAGGGAATCGCGGCGGCCGAGCAGGTCTACCGGGACTCTACCGGCAAATTCAGATAAATCAAATTGAACGGTTTGCGGCCTGCCGGTGAGGTTGTGCACGGCCAGCACGGCTTCGCGCTCGGTGTGGCGCAGGTAGGCCAGCACGGCTTTGTTGGTGAGCGGCATAAAATCGCACGCGCCCCAACCGAGCACCGGCGTAGCTTTGCGCACGCTAACAAAATGCTTCATCGTATTAAACAATGACGCCGGATCATTTTGCTGGGCGGCCACGTTAATTTTTTGGTAGCCGTACTCGGCATCGTCAATAAGCGACGCCCACGGTTCGGCGGTGGAGAAGCCCGCGCCCGGTTCGGCAGTCCACTGCATGGGCGTGCGCACGCCGTTGCGGTCAAACAGAAAAATGTTGTCGCCCATGCCAATTTCATCGCCGTAGTAAATGATGGGCGCGCCGGGCAGGGTGAACAGAATGGAGTTGGCCAGTTCGATTTTGCGGCGGTCGTTGTCAAGCAGCGGGGCCAGCCGGCGGCGAATGCCCAAATTGAGGGGCATGCGCGGGTGCGGCGCGTACAGTTTCCACATTAATTCGCGGTCTTCCGGGGTAACCATTTCCAGCGTTAATTCATCGTGGTTGCGCAAAAAAACGCACCACTGGCTGTTGTGGGGGATGGCCGGCGTTTTGTGCATAATGTCGATGACGTCGGTGGCGTCACCCAGCGCCAGCGCCTTGAAAATGCGGGGCATCACCGGAAAATGGAAGGCCATGTGAAATTCGTTGCCGGGCACGGTCGGGTCGGCTTCGTCGCCGCCAAAGTAGGGGCGCAAATCCCAGGGCCACTGGTTGGCTTCGCCCAGCAGAATGGCTTCGGGGTATTCTTCATTGAGCACGCGGCGCACGCGTTTGAGGTAGTCGTGGGTTTCTGGCAGGTTTTCGCAGTTGGTGCCTTCGCGCTCAAACAGGTAGGGCACGGCATCGGCCCGGAAGCCATCGATGCCTTTGTCCATCCAAAACCGGAGCACATCGATCATGGTATCGGCCACAACCGGGTTATCGTAGTTGAGATCGGGCTGGCTGGAATAAAAGCGGTGCCAGTAATATTGATTGGTGGCCGGGTCCAGCGTCCAATTGGAGGATTCGGTATCTAAAAAGATGATGCGCGCTTCTTTGTATTTCCGGTCGGAATCGCTCCAAACGTAGTAATCGCGGTAGGGGCTGTCTTTGGATTTGCGGCTTTCAACAAACCAGGGGTGCAAGTCTGAGGTGTGGTTGAGCACCAGATCGGCGATAACCCGCATACCGCGGGCGTGGGCCTCGCTGACCAATCGCTCAAAATCCTCTACGGTGCCGTAATCGGGGTGGATGTGATGGTAATCGGCAATATCGTAGCCATCGTCTTTGAGCGGCGAGGGGAACATCGGCAGCAACCAGAGGCAATCTACCCCCAGTTCCTGCAAATAATCCAGTTTGGAGGTGAGGCCGGGCAAATCGCCTTTGCCATCGCCGTTGCTGTCGCAAAATGAGCGCAGGTGAACTTCGTAAAAAATAGCGTTTTTATACCACAGCGAATCGGTTTTCATTGGAATTTTGTCCTTTGATAAAGTTGGGTAACGGCTCAACCCGAACTAACAGGTAGCCAGGCGTGTTTATCGTGACTAAAGAAAAAGGGGTAAAAGCATACGAGTGACGGGGCGGTCCAACTTGTTTGTTTCACGTAACTTTGTGGCAACTCAGAAGATGACAAATGACCGGAAATTGAGTTTTTGGGACAATTATTTTTTCGGAATCGCCTAACCTATCTGTAACAGCAAGCCCTGGTTTGGCTCAAGCGCCAGGGTTGCCAAATCAACCACCCCGCGAGCTTCCATATCTGTGGCGGCGGCAATTTTGGCGTGCGGAGCAATATGGCTCAGATTCAGCAGGTGCGACTCGGGACCAAAGTTGAGCACCACCAAAAATGGGTGGGCGTTGGGCGCGCGCCGGGTGTAGGCAAAAACATCGGCCGCGTCTGTTTCAACCGCGGCGTAATCCCCCACACTCAGCGACAGTTCGGCGCTGCGCAGCGCCGCCAGCAGCCGGAACAGGTTGAGGATTGAGGTGGGGTTATTTTCCTGCGCGGCAACGTTGTTGCATTTGTAATCTTTGGCTAACGGCAGCCAGGGCTGCACGTTGGGGTTGGTAAAACCGGCGTTGGGTTCGGCGGTCCATTGCATGGGGGTGCGTTCGGGATCGCGGCCAAGCATGTGCGCGAGTTCCGGCTGGTTAACCGCCATCGGATCACGGACAAATTCGAGCGGAATCTCGCCGTCGGTCATACCAATTTCATCGCCGTAATAGCAGGTCGGCGTGCCGCGCAGAGTCAGCAACAGCAGGGTGGCTACCCGGGCCTGGGCCTGCCCCACCCGGCTGGCCAGCCGGTGCTGATCGTGGTTGCCCAGCACCCAGTTGGGCCAGCCCTGGGCCGGCAGTGCGGCTTCGTAGGCGTTTACTGCGTGGCGTACCACCGTTGCCTGCCACGGCAGGGTGATAAGCTGAAAGTTAAACGGCAGGTGACATTCGTCGTATTTTGGGCCGTAGTATTCTACCAACTGCTCGTTGGGCAGGGAGATTTCGCCAATCATCACCCGGTTGTCGTACTCATCCAAAATGGCGCGCATCTGGCGAATCATCAGGTGGGTTTCCGGCAGGTTTTGGGTGTGGATGTGCAGCAAGCTGTTGTGCGGGGTAACGCCATCCCAGGCGGGGTTGCGCGGCTCGTCCCGAAATAACTCGTCTTTAATGAGCAGCCAGATTACGTCAACCCGAAAGCCATCGACGCCGCGGTTGAGCCAAAAACGCATATTGTGCAGCATGGCCGCCAGCACGCCGGGGTGGCGATAGTTGAGTTCTGGCTGCTCTTTGGCAAATTGATGCAGGTAGTACTGGCCGGTTGTTTCATCAAACGTCCAGGCCGGGCCGCCAAAAATACTGAGCCAGTTGTTGGGCGGGCCGCCGTCCGGGGCGGGGTCGCGCCATATGTACCAATCCCGGCGATAGCTCTGGCGGCTGCGGCGGCTCTCGATGAACCAGGGATGCTGGTTTGAGGTGTGATTGGGCACCAAATCCAGAATAATTTTTAACCCGCGGCGATGCGCTTCGGCCAGCAACCGGTCAAAATCATCAAGCGTGCCAAACATGGGGTGGATATTGCAGTAATCGGAAATATCGTAGCCAAAATCAGCCATCGGCGATGGATAAATTGGTGACAGCCAGATTGCGTCCACGCCCAAACTCTGCACGTAATCAAGGCGCTGAATGAGGCCGGGCAAATCGCCAATGCCGTCATCGTTGCTATCCTGAAACGAACGGGGATAAATCTGGTAAATGATGCCGGTTTGCCACCAATTGTATTGTTCTGCCATAATCACCTATCGCTAATATTGCCCGATTTCTTTGCGAGCGTTTCTGAGCAGCCAGTCTAACACCAGGCCGGTAAATACGCCAAGAACAGTGCCCGCCATTAAACTGCCAAAAAAGCCGGAGAAGGCCGTGGCCCAGGCCACAAGATTGATAAGAATCCAAACCGCGGCCAACTGCACCCACTGGCGCAATACAAACCATTGGGCCAGGCCAACCCATGCGCCAATCACCGCGCCGGCCAGCATCGAGGTGATGAGGTCGGGGCCGGGCGCCAGCAGCACGCCAGACACAATCAACGCCACGCCGGCCAACCACCCCGCCGTGGTCAGCAGTATCCACCCGCCGGTTTTGGTTACAAGCTGGCGCAACACAACCCACTGGGCTGCTCCAACCAGCACGCCAACGCCAAGATCGCCCAGCATAAGCCAGCCAACAAGCCAGCCGAGCGTGTTGGCCAGCACCCACTGTAACAGGATGCCCCAATCGATAGACGTTGTGGTCTGCTCAGAGGTTGAATCTGCCACCGCACACCTCAGAAAAAAAACGACCACTCCAGACCCGGTTTGCTGTGCGGTCGTTTTTTTCAAAAGACGATTCTGTCAAGTTTAACCCTTTACAGAGCCGGCCAGCATCCCCCGCACAAAGAAGCGCTGCAGCGAGAAGAAAACCAGCAGCGGCAGGATCATGGTTACAAACGCGCCGGCGGTTAACAGGTGCCAGTCGTTGCCGCGCGAGCCAACCATATTGGCCAGCCGCATGGTTACAACCATTGTGTCGCGGTTGCCGCCCAGGAAAATAAGAGCGACGAGGTAGTCGTTCCAAACCCACAAAAACTGGAAAATGGCAAACGAGGCCAGCGCCGGCACCGACAGCGGCAGGATCATGCGCACAAAAATGGTAAAGTGAGAAGCGCCGTCAACAAAGGCAGATTCCAGCATTTCGCGCGGCAGTTCGCGGATGTAGTTGTAAAGCAGGTAGGTTGCCAGCGGCAGCCCAAAACCCGTGTGCGCCAGCCACAACCCCAAAAACGAACCGTTCAAACCGAGAGAGGTGTAGTCCGTTAAAATCGGCAACAGCGCGATTTGCAGCGGCACTACCAGCAAACCCACGACCATAATAAAGAACATACCGCGACCGGGGAAGCTCATCCAGGCAAAGGCGTAGGCGGCAAAGGCGGCAATTAAAATGGGAATCACAGTGGCGGGAATCGCCACAGCCAAACTGTTGAGCAACGACCCCCAGAAGTTATCCCCGGGCACTGTTTCTACCGTGCCATCCGGCCGGGTATACTGAAATTCTTTACCCCCCAATACCTGCTGATAATTGGCCAGGGAAAAGTCTGTGTTTGATGTCCAAGTAAACTTTTGAACTTCAATGGTTCCAATCCGCTTGTTACCAATCCAGATTACGCGGGTATTGCCGTTAGACACGCCGCTCCGCATTTGTTCAAATGTGCCAGATACGCCCTCAACTTCCATCACACCGTCGGGGTTAATCCCCTGCTCGCGGGGATCAATTACAGCGGTGGTTTCCCAGGCCCGGTGCGGGAAAATTGTCCACCAGCCCGATGTTTGAATATCGAGCCGATCCCGGAAGGAGGAAACCAAAAGCCCAATTGTGGGAATGGTCCAAAGCAGGCAGATAAGAAACAACGCCCCATTGACCGTGAGATTACCAAACATTTTTTGTCGTTTTACGCTACCCATAATTAGAACGACCTCTCTTTCGGACCAAATTGCTTCAGGTTATAAATCATAACCGGGATAACAGTAACCAGTAACACAATGGCGATGGCCGCCCCCAGGCCCTTATTTTGAGCCACGAAAGATTGGCGGTAAAAGTTGGTAGCGATCACCTCCGTGCCAAACTGCCCACCGGTCATAACCCAGACAATATCAAAGATTTTCAGCGCGAAAATGACAATGGTGGTACTCACCGCGATGATTGTTCCCTGAATGGTGGGGATCATAATTTGGAAGAAGATGCGTAATTCGCTGGCGCCATCTACCCGGCCAGCCTCGATAATTTCTGTGGGGATGCCTTTGATAGCGGCCGAGAAAATAACCATCGCGTAGCCGGTTTGGAGCCAGACCATAATCACAATCAGGAACAGGTTATTCCAGGGAATAATATCCGTCCAGACAAACCAGGCTTTTGGCTCGCTGCCTATGGCAACCATCAGGGCGTTGAGCAGCCCAATCTGCGGCACATCGGCCGGACGAATGGCGTAAATGAACTTCCAGATAACGCCCGCGCCTACAAAGGAAATAGCCATCGGCAAAAAGATTAACGACTTTGACGTCCGCTCAGCTTTGCTGCGGTCGGCCAGTACTGCCACTACCAACCCCATAATCACCGAGAATGAGGTACCAAAAAGGATCCACATTACGTTGTTACGGAACGCCTCAAACATCAGCCGGTCGCTGAACACCGACACATAATTGGTCAGGCCGATGAAAGTCTGCCCTGACGAATCGTAAAGGCTCAGGAAAAAGCTGCGCAGCGTTGGCACCGCCAGATACCAGAAAAGAAACGCCAATGCCGGCCCCACAAAAACAAAAGGCTGCAACCGCGCGGTCCATTCCTCAGAAAACTGCTCTACAATCCAGTTCATCGCCCAAAAAATAAGGGCCGCCCCGCCAACACCCCAGCCAATGGCTACAATGGTGATGACCCATTTTGGCGCACCGGAGTCTCGCAAAAACACAAACCCCGTATACAGAAACAAGAATACCAGCGCGACCAGGCCAATCCCCAGCAAAAGTCGAACAAATATATTTTGCGTGCCGGGTTGTTGATTCCCGTGCTTCTGTGCCGTATCTACCTGTTGCATATATATCCTCCTTGACTAAACTTGCGCCGGGGACGTTCCCAGAACAAGCCATCCCAATACAGGTGGAGCTGCCAGAGATCTCTGGCAGCTCCACGGGTTAACTACAGGTTATTTTTGGGGCCAGGATGAATCAATTTCTTTGAGAACGGTATCCAATTCGGCCGTCCCACTCACGTAGTCGGTCATCCCTTTCCAGAACGAGCCGGCACCCACTTCACCCGGCATCAGGTCAGAGGCATCAAACCGGAAGGTGGTCGCTGTTTGTACCAGCTCGGCAATACCTCGTTCCACATCAGCGCCGTACATATCCGGTGTGGCGGTTTTGTGTGCAGCCAGCGCGCCACCCTGCGCCAGGAACCCGGCCGCAGATTGCGGCGTGGTGAAGTATTCCATCAACGCCCGCACTTCCGGCCGGTCGTTGAACATCGCCATTATGTCGCCAGCCACCAGCCACGGTTTCCCGTACTCATCGCCAATCGGCGGCAGATAGAAGAACGAGTAATCTTTCCCCGCTTCCACCCCTTCCGGGAAGAAGCTGGTGATGAAGTTCCCCTGCCGATGCAGCCAGCACTTGGGCGGGTTGTCAAACATCGGCGTCGGCGCATCACCAAAGAACGTCGTCACTATCGAACTCCGACCACCAAAAACGTACGCGTCGTTGAACCAAATCTCACTCCACGTCTCAATCGCCTTCTTCACTTCCGGGGAGTCAAACGGCAGTTCGCCCTTCACCCACTTGTCGTAGTTCTCCGGCGTTGTCGTCCGCAGCATCATGTCTTCGGTCCAGTCCGTCGCCGGCCAACCGGTCGCCGCGCCACTCTCAATCCCAATGCACCAGGCTGTGTCCCCATCATCGGCAATCGTCTGCGTCAGAGCCATCAGCTCGTCCCACGTCTGCGGCACTTCGTACCCTGCTGCATCAAATTGCGCTTTCGGATACCACACCAGGCTCTTGGCATTGTAGCGATGCCACACCCCGGCCGACTGCGTCCCGCTCGCCCCTTCCATCTTGGCCATGTCCAGCCAGCTCTGGTTGTATTCCTGCGTCAGCCAATCCGCACTCATCCAGCTCGTCGGATCGACCACTTTCCCTTCTTTCACAAAGCTGGCCAGCAAACCCGGCTGCGGAAAGTCGGCAATGTCGGGCGCATCGCCCGCGCCAACCCGCACCGATATCGACGCTTCAAATTCTTTGGAACCAATGTAGTTCACCTGAATCCCGGTGGCGTTCACAAATTCTTCCATCGATTTGTTGAACTTCACTTCGTCTTCATCCGTGAACGGACCGTCTACCGTTACCGTTGTCCCTTTGAATTCTCCGGCCATCGCCCGGGCCAAAAAACTGTCGGCGGGCAGGTCCATCATTGCGCCGCCTTCGGCTGGCTTTTCTTCAGTCATTGACGACTGACCAGCCACGCCGGCGGGCCAGGATGAATCAATTTCTTTGAGAACGGTATCCAATTCGGCCGTCCCACTCACGTAGTCGGTCATCCCTTTCCAGAACGAGCCGGCACCCACTTCACCCGGCATCAGGTCAGAGGCATCAAACCGGAAGGTGGTCGCTGTTTGTACCAGCTCGGCAATACCTCGTTCCACATCAGCGCCGTACATATCCGGTGTGGCGGTTTTGTGTGCAGCCAGCGCGCCACCCTGCGCCAGGAACCCGGCCGCAGATTGCGGCGTGGTGAAGTATTCCATCAACGCCCGCACTTCCGGCCGGTCGTTGAACATCGCCATTATGTCGCCAGCCACCAGCCACGGTTTCCCGTACTCATCGCCAATCGGCGGCAGATAGAAGAACGAGTAATCTTTCCCCGCTTCCACCCCTTCCGGGAAGAAGCTGGTGATGAAGTTCCCCTGCCGATGCAGCCAGCACTTGGGCGGGTTGTCAAACATCGGCGTCGGCGCATCACCAAAGAACGTCGTCACTATCGAACTCCGACCACCAAAAACGTACGCGTCGTTGAACCAAATCTCACTCCACGTCTCAATCGCCTTCTTCACTTCCGGGGAGTCAAACGGCAGTTCGCCCTTCACCCACTTGTCGTAGTTCTCCGGCGTTGTCGTCCGCAGCATCATGTCTTCGGTCCAGTCCGTCGCCGGCCAACCGGTCGCCGCGCCACTCTCAATCCCAATGCACCAGGCTGTGTCCCCATCATCGGCAATCGTCTGCGTCAGAGCCATCAGCTCGTCCCACGTCTGCGGCACTTCGTACCCTGCTGCATCAAATTGCGCTTTCGGATACCACACCAGGCTCTTGGCATTGTAGCGATGCCACACCCCGGCCGACTGCGTCCCGCTCGCCCCTTCCATCTTGGCCATGTCCAGCCAGCTCTGGTTGTATTCCTGCGTCAGCCAATCCGCACTCATCCAGCTCGTCGGATCGACCACTTTCCCTTCTTTCACAAAGCTGGCCAGCAAACCCGGCTGCGGAAAGTCGGCAATGTCGGGCGCATCGCCCGCGCCAACCCGCACCGATATCGACGCTTCAAATTCTTTGGAACCAATGTAGTTCACCTGAATCCCGGTGGCGTTCACAAACGCTTCCATCGATTTGTTGAACTTCACTTCGTCTTCATCCGTGAACGGACCGTCTACCGTTACCGTTGTCCCTTTGAATTCTCCGGCGTAGGCACGTTCCAGAAAACCACCGGCCATCGTCGGGGTCGGCGCTTCGGCCATAGCGGCTTCTTCCTGGGCCGGTTGTTCGGCAGCTGGCTGTTCAGCAGCCGGTTGTTCGGCAGCCGGTTGTTCGGCGGCCGGTTGTTCGGCGGCCGGTTGTTCGGCGGCCGGTTGTTCTTTGGGGGGTTCCTGAGTAGCTGATCCACCCGCGCAAGCTGCCAGCAGCGCAATCACTACTAACAGAGTGAATAAACGCCATATTTTTTGACTCATAATAGTTGTCTTTCCTCCTTAATCAAACAGACAAAAAAATTTTCTTCAAAACACTCCACATCGAATACTTGAAGCAATTGGTTTGTAGCCTCACCTCCTTTCAAACAAATTGGTACCATCTGTTAACTGTTGCGGGGTGGTGCTGTGGTTTTTCTGATGACAAGTTCGGTAGAAATTTGAATTCGGCTGGGCGTTTCTTGAGGAAATTCAATCAGATTTAGCAGTAATTCAACACCCTGCACACCTGACTCAAACAGGTTTTGCCGGACGGTGGTTAACTGGGCAAACTCGGCCAACCGGATATCATCGTACCCCACCACAGATAAATTTCCCGGCACGTTTAATCCCTGATCACGGGCCGCCTCAAGCACCCCCAACGCCTGTTCATCGCTAAAGGTAAAAATTGCGGTCGGCGGGTCTGGCAGTTGCAGCAGTTCCAGCGTCATTTCACGAGCTTCGTTTCGGTCGTGCCAGCCCAGGCGACGATATTCGGACAAAATAGGCAGCCCGGCTTTGGCGAGCGCCTGGCTATAACCCTGGTAGCGGTTACGGCTGAAATAGGTACCAAACGGGTCGTCAAGATAATCGCCCACATAGGCAATTTTCTGGTGGCCCAGGGCAAGCAAATGCTCAACGGCATGCTGGGATGCTGTCACGTCGTCAACGGGCAGGCTGTGCAATTGAGGGTGATACCCCTCAACCAGCACGGTGGGAATATTCCCCCGTTTAATTCTATTGAAGTCATCTTCAGTCGGAATGAGAGAAAAAATAATCAGGCCGTCAATCCGGCCGCGGCGAGGGACTCGCTGGAAAACCTTGTTGCGCTGCGTCACAGTTTCTACGGAATATAGCGTAATGTCATAATCACTGCCGGCAATGATCGACATTACCCCGCGCAGGCGTTCGGCTTGAGAAGAAATGGTGAAGAAAGGGATCACCACACCAATGGTATGGGTTTTCCCCATAGACAAACGACGACCACTGGGATTTGGCACAAAATCCAACTCCGCAATGGCTCTCAAAACTCTTTCACGCGTTGCTTTATTAACCGGACGGCTGTTATTCAACACGCTCGACACTGTGCCAATTCCAACGCCTGCTTTCTTAGCAACGTCATGAATAGTTGCTGGCACCATCAACCCCTTCGTCGCAATTTTGTTAGTAGGTTATCAAAATTGGGAAACGTTTCCGCCTTCTGACCAATATTATACATACCCCCAAGAATTTGTCAAACCCCTGTCGGTTTTTCGGAAACGCTTCCGTTAACAATACCCAAGTTGCCCCCGCTTCGAAAAAAACCAATTAATGACTATTTCCGGGCCGTACCGTAGGGAATCCGTAGAGCGAGCGGCTAAATTAAAGGTTGACAAGCCCTTTTAGCGGGGTTATACTAGCAAAGAAAGCGATGAGGCTTCACTTGGAGCAGCCCATTATGAGTGTACTGTCTTTCCCCAAACCTAATCAACGCGTAAAAAACACCTGAGCGTCTGTCTGCACGGGTGTTTTTATTTTATAGACTTTTCCAATACTATTTAGGAGGTCAGTAATTTAATGGACTCTAGTATGATTGGCAAGATTGAAAAAGCAATCCTTTACGCCCACGAACCAGAGCGAATCAAGTTTGAGCAGTTTGAAGTATCCTTTGAAGGCGATCACAAAATCCACAAAATCACCTATCGCCAGGGCGAATGGTCTTGTGACTGTAGCTTTTTTGAACACCGAGGGGTATGCTCCCACGTTATGACTCTGGAGCGCATTCTGGTTGGCTCGGTGCAACCGGCCGAAGCCACCCCCCTGCCAGCATAACTGAATAGTCAGCGAATTTAAGATCAAAAGCAGCCGTGCGTTAAGCACGGCTGCTTTTTTGTTTGTAATCCGGTTCATTTTGCCGATTTTCTGGTCAATGGTACAATACCCGCCATGTTGAAAAGCTGGCGATTCTGGCTGGGCGCTGTTATTAGCGCCCTTTTTCTTATTATTGCCCTGCGCGGCCTGGATTTACGGCACGTGTTGCTTGATATCCGGGCGGCAAATTACTGGTGGTTGGTGCCGGGCGTGGTGGTGTATTTTGTAGCTGTTTGGGCCAGAACCTGGCGCTGGCACTACCTGCTCCGGCCAATTAAACCTATCCCGGTTAAAACCATGTGGCCCGTAGTGGTGATTGGCTATATGGGCAATAATATTTACCCGTTCCGCATCGGCGAGGTTATCCGGGCTTACGTTTTAAAGAAGAAACAAGGCGTGAGCGTGAGCGCCAGCATCGCCACCATTCTGGTTGAGCGCATTTTTGATGGGCTGGTGATGCTGATCTTTGTTTTTGTGGCGCTACCCATTGCCCCCGGGTTACCGGCGTGGCTCCGCCAAACTGTTATTTTGGCCAGCATCGCCTTTTTTGGCGCACTGGCTATTTTTTTGGTGATGGCCGCCCTGCCCACCGCCAGCCGAAAAATCTACCGCTGGCTGATTCATCGGTTTGTGCCGCGACGATTTCAACGAAAGTTGCTGGCGTTGGCCGACCGTTTTATGGAAGGGTTGAGCAGCCTGCGCAACCCGGTCGATGTATTGATGGTGTTTGTCACCTCGGCCATTATCTGGCTGCTGGAAACCGTAAAATACTGGTTTGTGATGCACGCCTTTTCTTTCAGCGTTAGCTTTTTTGCGCTGATGCTGATGAACGGCGTGGTGAACCTGGCCACAACCCTGCCTTCAGCGCCGGGCTACATTGGCACCTTCGATGGACCGGGCATCGAAATTTTAAAGGTTTTTGACGTTACGCCATCCGTGGCCGCAGCCTACACCCTGGTTTTGCACGCAGCCCTGTGGTTGCCTGTCACCTTGCTGGGGTTGTGGTATATGTTCCGCGAAAGTTTAAGCTGGAAGGAATTTGATCAAGCGGTAGAAGAGGTAAACCCCGACCATGACCCCGCCACTGAACCGGACAACCCGCCGCTGAAAATTGCTATTGCACCCCGAACGCCAAAAAATAATCACCTGTAAATTTGAGAGAACATTATGAAAATTGCTGTCATTGGGGCCGGGATTGCCGGCCTGTCTGCGGCATTTGATCTGGCCGGCAGCGGCCATCAGGTTACTGTGTTTGAGGCCGCGTCGTACACGGGCGGGCTGGCCGCCGGCTTTAAGTCTCAACGCTGGGACTGGCATCTGGAGCACTACTACCACCACTGGTTTGAGTCGGACCACGACATTTTGGGCCTCATCAACGAAATTGGCCAGCGCGACAAAGTGTTCTTCCCCCGGCCAACCACATCGATTTACACCGACGGCAAAATTTACCCGTTTGACAGCCCGCTGCGAATGCTGTTCTTCCCCAAATTGCCACTCATTCCCAAAATCCGCTTTGGGTTGACCGGCCTCTACCTGCGCCTGTCTAAAAACTGGCAGGCGATGGAAAAAGAAACGGCCCACAACTGGCTCACCCGCACTATGGGCCAAACCGCCTACAAAATTTTGTGGGAGCCGCTACTGGTGGGCAAATTTGGTGAATATTACAAACAGGTGAATATGGCCTGGTTTTGGGCCAGAATCCACAAACGGAGTATTCGCCTGGGCTATTTTGAAGGCGGTTTTCAGGCCTTCATCGACGCGCTCACCCAAAAAGTTACCGACCGCGGCGCGCGCATTTGTCTCAACACGCCGATCAGCGCCATTCGCCCGCTGCCAGACGGCGGTTTCAATATTGAATTTCCCCCCACGGTTGACCCACCGCCCGGCCCGGAAACTTTTGACCGGGTGCTGGTGACGGTTTCGCCGCAACTACTCAGCCGCATTGTGCCAGACCTGCCGCCCGGTTATCTGGCGGCACTGCAGCAGCTCAAATCGATGGGGGCGGTGGTGTTGATTTTGGCGCTCAAACATCCACTTACCCAACAGCACTACTGGATCAATCTGCCCAAAGACGAGGGCACACCGTTTCTGGCGCTGGTTGAACATACCAACTTCATCGACTCCAGCCATTACGACAACGACCACATTGTCTACTGCGGTGATTACCTCAACCCCGACCACGAATATTTTTCGCTGTCAAAAGAAGAGTTGATGGCCCGTTTTTTGCCCTATTTGAGCCGCTTTAACCCTGATTTTAACCCCGATTGGGTTAAAGAAAGCTGGCTCTTTAAAACCAAATACGCCCAGCCTGTGCCGCCGGTCAACCACAGCCAAAACATCCCCGGTTTGCGCACGCCGATTCCGGGCCTGTATTGGGCCAGCATGAGCCAGGTTTATCCCTGGGATCGCGGCACCAATTACGCCGTAGAAATCGGCCGGCGGGTGGCCAGAGAAATCATGTCAGACGTGTGACCTAAAATTTGGTCTCCCGCAATTTTCGGAGTATAAATGGTTTTTGAGCCGTCCAGGCGTCATCCCCCAATTTTTTCAAGGAGATAAATGATGAAAGTAATCGTTGTTGGCACCGGATTTGTGGGCCTTACTCATGCCGCGGTACTGTCAGAATCAGGTCACGAAGTTTACGCCTACGATATCGACAAACAAAAAATTGCCGCTTACAACAGTTGTGAGCGGGCAAAAATTGAGCGCTATGTCAACGAGCCGGGCCTGTCGTCGATTATTATTGAAACACACAATCGCTACCTGTTTTTCATCGGCCCGGATGAAATTGAAGGTATCATCGACGGCACCGACGCCATTTTTCTGTGCCTGCCCACGCCGCCCAACCTGGATGGTTCTACCAACCTCAGTTACTACACCAATGCCGTGAGCTACCTGGGCAGTTTGCTGGCCAAACGACAGGACCAGCGCCGGGTGGTAATTATCAACAAAAGCACCGTGCCCATCGGCACCGCCCGCCTGCTGCAAAAAATCCTCAACGAGCACAATGTGCCCAACTTTGGCGTAGCCTCCAACCCGGAATTTCTGCCCGAAGGTGACGCCGTTGAAAAATCGCGGAAACCGGATCGGGTGGTTGTGGGCGCAGACACGCCGGAAGACTTTGAGATTTTGCGCAATGTTTATTCTCAGTACGTTAAACACGTGCGCATTTCCTACACTGAAACCACCCCGGAAACCGCCGAAGCCATCAAATACGTGGCCAATACGCTGCTGCTCACCTATATCTCATTTTGGAATGGGGTGGGGGCCCGGCTGGGCGAAACGTTTGGCAACATTGTAATGGAAGATCTGAAACGCGGCGTCACCAGCGACGACCGGATCAGCACCTGGGGTTCGTATGTAAGCAACGGGGCCGGGGGCAGTTGTTTTGGCAAAGACATCCAGTCACTCATTTTTCAGTTACGGCAAGAAAGCCAGCCCTACGGCCTGCTCAAAGATGTGTACGAAATCAACGAATACCAGAAAACGTATCTGGTTGACCGCGCCGTAAACGAGGTGGGGTTTAATTTTAACAACAAAACCATCGCCCTGCTGGGGCTGGCCTTTAAAAAACGGACCAACGACATGCGCGACTCTTCGGCGCTCAAAGTGGTTGAGGCGCTGTTGGGCCGCGGGGTCAAAGCCATTCAGGCCTACGACCCGCTGGCCATCGACGAGGCCAAACACTTTTTTAACCCCAACAATAACAACCTGTTTGAAAAGATCACCTACCACGACAACGTGAAAGACGCCATCCTCAACAGCGACGCCCTCTTTATTACCACCGACTGGGAAGAATTTCGCGGCGTGGCCGGCACCGTTGAAAAACTGGTCAAACCGCCCTATCTGGTCATCGATGGCCGCCGCATGATTGCCAATTACAATTATCTGGTTAAAAAAGGCTACGGCTACCTGGCCGTCGGCTCAAAATATCTGGCTCCCAAATAACACCGCAGAAATATTGGTAGAACCGCA
>JAJVIM010000057.1 GCA_022071955.1 Anaerolineae bacterium | reverse complement strand
GAAAAGCAATCCCGACGGCCTTCGCCCACGGGATAGAGGGCGTTGTAGTTCGCCCCTTGCGGCTCACCCCCGCATAAAAACTGATAGTTTAGGCAAGGTAACATTTGCCTATACTTTCGGTAACTATATCTGGATGTATCCGGCATTTCTGATGGCATTGCTATTTGTGGTGCTGGTGGGTTGCCTCCACCAGTACGCCGAGGCCGGCAAGAAGGTATTCAGCCAGGTTGCCTTGTCTTTTGCCGTGATCTCGGCTACGACGCATGCCATCAACTACTTTATTCAGCTCGCGGTTGTGCAGCCCAGCCTGCTGAAGGGCGAAGTCGAGGGGTTGTCACTGCTCTCGCAATACAATCCGCACGGGATTTTCATTGCTCTGGAAGATGTCGGCTATTTGCTGATGGGCGCCACCTTTCTGTTTATGGCCGCCGTGTTCAGCCGGCCGGATAAACTTGAGCGGGCCATACGATTCCTCTTCGTCACAAGTTCTGTCCTGGCCATTGGATCACTCCTTCTCCTGGCGCTGTTTTATGGCAGCAACCTGGAGTACAGATATGAGGTTGCCGGTATCTTGATCGATTGGATTACCCTGATCGTTTCAGGCGTATTGTTGAGTGTGTTCTTTAGGCGGGCAGGGCGGTATGGGCCAGCCTGATTACTCCGAATATATGGACCTGCTCAACGGGCCGCCTGTGGCGGCGCTCACCACGGTTATGCCCGATGGCCAGCCGCAAACAACTGTCGTTTGGTGCGATTTCGACGGGACATATGTGCGCGTGAACACGATGCGCGGTTTTCGCAAAGAGAAAAACATGCGCGCTAACCCCAAAGTGACCTTGCTCTGTTTCGACCCGCGCCAGCCGTTGCGTTCTCTTGAGATTCGTGGCACTGTGGTCGAGATGACCGAAACAGGGGCGCTGCAACACCTGGATTACCTGTCAGAATTGTATACCGGGAAATCGCCCTATTTTGGGCAGTGTGTGCCAGCCGAATTGCAACACACTGAAATCCCCGTGTTGTGCAAAATCCAGCCGACGCACGTTGTCGCTCTGGATGCCAGACCCCAAAAGGAGAAGCCGTGACCAGCCTGCCGATTCCGCCTACCCACCTGGATTTGCTGACCCGGCCCATTCACGGGGTGCTGACCACGATGATGACCGATGGACAGCCCCAATCCAGCCTGGTTTGGTGTGACTATGACAGCCAATGCGCCTGTGTCAACACCACCCTTGAACGGCAAAAAGGCCGCAACCTTTCTGTCAATCGGAAAGTCACCTTGCTGGTGGTGGACCCGGAAGATACCACGCGCTATATCGAAATCCGCGGCGAAGTCGAATTGGTTCGGGCCGGCGCACTCGAACACCTGGATGCCCTCACCCGCCAGTACACTACACACCCGGGTTATTACGGCTATGTCTTTCCGGTTGAACGGCAGTCACAGGAAACCCGGATCATCTGCCGCATACACGCCACCAAAATCACGCTGGATGCCATTCATAAATGAGGAGTCTACTCAATGAACAACTCACTTTTGCTGGGGGTGGGACGCTACCTGATCCCGGTGCCACGTCTCATCTGGCAGCGCCAAATCACCAAAAGCGGCCAGGGGGCGCGGGCCGGACTAGCCTTTATGACCGCTGATCATCATCGGGTGCGGGATTTTGCGGTGCGAGAGTTGCCTCGGTTGGGAAAACCACTTTCGCCGGAATTGATTGCGGAAAGCCTGGCGCTTTTACATCAACAGGTCACACTCATTTTGGATGAATTGGAACAACACATGACCTTCATATTTCGTAACACACAGGGATTGGTCGTGTGGGCTTATCCGGTAACGATTGATTGCACTCCACACCGGGTCACTTTTAGCACGGGTGAGCAGGTCAACGCAGCTTGAGCGGTTGATGCGATAGCAACGCCCTTCGTGCAAGGGCAATTACGAAACGAGCGGCTGGGGTTTTCGATCCACACAGAATGCGCCCACTGCGGTCAGCCCATCCACCTTGAGTTGGATAGTAACCTGAATTACACTGTCCTTGAAAAAGACGCCACGCCTATGATTTTTGCGCCACTGGTGAATTTTGAGCGGCTTGAAGCGCCCAACATCATCGATGCCTTCTGACGGAAATCGGTCTTCTTCTGGTCAGAAGAACACGTTCGAGAACACCGCCGTACAACCAAAATGGTACGCGGCACATATCTGACGATGAGTCAGGCCACATTCATCACCCCGATTATTCAGGGTGGCATCTTTGCCTTTCCGTGATCAGAACAAATGTGAAGGAACCAAAACAGGAGAAAACCATGTTTGAGCGAAAAATTGAAATTCATCGGGACGAAGCCTTTGAAGGGCTTGAGGCAGCCAGACAATACGCCGAAGCGGCTCAAAAATCTACCCGGCGCTACATGGCCTTTCTGGAACGACTTGAGGCATTGAGTATCGAGGGCAGATATCTCGACGTGGGGGCGGGGCCAGGTATTCTGACCAGCCTCGTTGCTGAGAAATTTCCCTGGGTCGAAATTACGGCGCTGGAACTATCAGAGGCAATGGTGTCGATGGGGCAGGATTATATAACCCACCATGGGCTTGAAGGCCAGATCAATTTTGTGACAGGGGACGCAGCCGACGAAGAATTCATTCAATCGCTGGGTAAGTTTGATCTGATTTTTAGCACGTACACGCTGCACCACTGGGAACATCCCCGAAAGGTTATCGACAATTTGGTGACGATGTTGGCTGATGATGGTCTGCTCTTCCTGTATGACTTGCGAAGGGTCTGGTGGATGTATTGGGTTCCGGTCAACAATGGCTTCTTCAAGTCAATCAGAGGCGCATATGTGCAATCTGAAATCGAAGAACTGCTGCAAGATATTCCTTCTGAATGCTATGATATAAAGCACGAGTTTCCTTTTATGGTTTCGGTTTTTATCCGGCGACCGGTGAGTTAAAGAGGAGATTATGACGAAAACTTATCGTGTCACCCCTATGGTTCGCTTTGTCAACCGCCTGATGCGGCTGTTGATTCGCTGGAATATGGCCCCGCCGCAAAGCTACCTGCTAACCGTGCCAGGACGGAAAAGCGGCAACCTGTACTCGACCCCGGTGTCGTTGGTGCAAGAAGAAGGCTGGCGCTGGCTGGTCTCTCCCTACGGCCAGGTCAGTTGGGTCAAGAATGCCCGCGCTGCCGGACAGGTAACTCTCTCCCGGGGAGGGAAAAGCGAGACGGTTCGTATTCAGGAACTTGGGCCGGAGAACAGCGTGCCTGTTTTGCAGAAGTATCTCCGGCTGGAGAAAATTGTGCAGCCTTATTTTGAGGCTACACCTGACTCGCCGTTGGAGGCGTTTGTGGCTGAAGCAGCGTGCCACCCGGTCTTTCTGATTGTCGAAACCAGTACTGAGCAAGGAGAAAAGTTGTGATGAAAGCAGTCGTTTTGAACCAGTACGGCTCACCGAACGTTCTTGAACTCAAGGAGATTGACAAGCCAGTGGTCAAGGAAAATAAGGTACTGGTCCGGGTTCACGCCGCAGCCCTCAACGCAGGAGACATCTTCTCGATGAGAGGAAGTCCGTGGCTTGCTCGATTCTCCGTTGGCTTTCCCAAGCCCAAAAACTATGTTCTTGGCTGGGATGTAGCCGGGCGTGTGGAGGAAGTTGGCAAATCGGTGACGCGGTTCCAACCCGGCGATGAAGTGTTTGCCGCGTGTAGCGGCGCGCTGGCCGAATATGCCTGTGTCGCCGAAGACAGGTTAGCGATGAAACCCACCAATGTCAGCTTTGAGCAGGCGGCGGCTGTGCCTACCGCCGCCCTTACCGCCCTTCAGGGTCTTCGCGATCAGGGAAAACTGCAACCGGGGCAGAAGGTTCTGATCAATGGCGCGTCGGGCGGCGTGGGCACGTTCGCCGTACAGCTTGCCAAAGCGTTGGGCGCGGAAGTGACCGGCGTTTGCAGCACGACGAAAGTGGAGATGGTCCGCTCAATAGGCGCAGACCACGTTATTGATTACACTCAGGAGGACTTTACGCAAGGTGAGCAACGTTACGATCTCATCCTTGATAATGTGGGCAGCCATTCATTTTCAGACTACAGACGGGTACTCACTCCTCAGGGGATTATCCAGCCTAACACCGGACATGCCGGCATGAGCTACGTTTTCGAGGCGCTTTTGTTGTCACTGTTCATGCGCCAGCAGGGCAGCCTGTTTGTGGCAAACCCCAACAGTGCGGATATGGATTTTCTGAAGAAACTCATTGAGGCCGGCAAAGTCACGCCGGTTATTGACGAAACCTACCCGCTGAACGAGTTCCGGGAAGCCTTCCAGTATCTGGATGAGGGTCACGCCCACGGAAAAGTAATTATTACTATGTCATAGAGCAACAGAACCCCATCTGAACAGCCCTGCGATTAAACCGGAGCAGGTCAAATTCGAGATATTTTATCACGACATCCGGCGTGGGTTCAGCTACCACCTCACCAATGATGTCTGCTGGTAGGCAGTGCGGCGGCTAAAGCTGACAGCGATTTTGTATTCCAGAATGGAGGTTTGAGATGGATGTGTTTGAAGCCGTGCGCACCGTGCTGGCTGTGCGCCAATATCAGGATAAAGCAGTGCCGCCGGCCATCATCCGGCGGATTGTCGAGGCCGGGCGGTTGACCGGCAGCAGTATGAACCAACAGCCGTGGCAGTTCATTGTTGTTGAGGAGCGGGCCACGCTGCGGAAATTGGGCGCGTTAATTCGCACCGGCCCGTATCTGGCCCAGGCTCCGTTGGCCATTGTGGTGGCCGTTGAACAAACACAGTATGCCGTCTCCGATGGCAGCCGGGCCATCCAGTCGATGCTGTTGACCGCCTGGGCCGAAGGCGTAGGCTCGAATTGGGTTGGTTTTACGGGGATGAGCGAGGTGAGCGCCCTGCTGGGCATCCCGGCCGGGTTGGAGGTGTTGGCCGTGCTGTCGTTTGGCTATCCGGCCCGGAAACTGGGTGAAGGACACAAACGGCGCAAATCGCTGGCCGAAGTGGCGCACCGGGGGCGCTTTGGCCAGCCGTTTGAGTGACAGGTTTCTATAGTGGTGAATCACGATGAGCAGTGAGGCTGCCCATAAAAGCCGCTGGGCGATTGGGGAAGTGGTGTTTGGGCTGCCATTTCTCATCGGCCTTGCCCTCCATTTTGTTATCCCAATTTCCCTGCCGTATGGAATCATTCGACAGGTTCTAATCCCGGTAGGCATCGTTTTGATAATCATGGCGCCGGTTGTATCGTTCTGGCCCGCCGCGAGTTGGCTCGTTTCAATCAACCCACCGACCCTGGCCACCCCACCAGCCGGGTGGTTCGGACCGGCGTGTATGCTATCTCCAGAAACCCGCTTTATCTGGGGGGTGTTTTTTTCATTCTGGGGCTGGGGCTGGCCCTCAATCTGTTGTGGGCCGTCGTAATGCTGCTGCTGTCGATAATTGGCTGTCAGTATGGGCTGATACTTCCCGAAGAGCGCTACCTGGCTGCCAAATTCGGCGACGAGTATAAAGCCTATACCGTGTCGGTGCAGCGCTGGCTTGGGCGTGAATGACCCGCCCCAACCGGTGCGGCGGCGATGGCCCGGCCCGGCGTTTGATGCCCGGGCAAAACGGGCTACAATTTGGTCAATCCAATCCACCGCCAACCGAAAGGACAGTCCCATGAATCTGGCCGAAACATTACTGACCGCGCTCAAAGCGCACGGCGTGCAGGAAATCTTTGGCATCCCCGGCGATTTTGCCCTGCCCTTCTTCAAAGTCATCGAAGAAAGCGGTATTTTGCCGCTGTACACCCTCAGCCACGAGCCGGGGGTGGGCTTTGCCGCCGATGCCGCCGCCCGTTTTCATGGTCGCCCCTCGGTGGTGGCGGTTACTTACGGTGCGGGGGCGCTGAATATGGTCAACGCCATCGCCTCGGCCTACGCCGAAAAATCGCCGGTGGTGGTCATCTCCGGCGCGCCCGGCGTGCAGGAAAGCCGCTCCGGGCTGCTGCTGCACCATCAGGTTAAGTCACTGGAGTCGCAGTTTAACATTTACCGCGAAATCACCTGCGATCAGGTTCGGCTGGATAACCTGCGCCGCGCCCCGGAACACCTCGCCCGGGTGCTGCACAATTGCCGCAGCCAGTCACAGCCGGTCTACATCGAGCTTCCGCGCGATATGATCGGCCAGCCATGCCAGCCGGTGACGCCGCTAACCTCGCCGCCCGCTGACCCGGCCGCCATCTCGGCCTGTGTGGATGAAATTCTGGCGCGGCTGGAACGGGCTACCGCCCCGGTGCTGCTGGTAGGCGTCGAAATTCGGCGCTACAACCTGGAGGACAAGGTGGCTCAACTGGCCCGCAAACTGGGGCTGCCGGTGCTGACCACCTTTATGGGCCGCGGCCTGCTGGCCGAAACCGATGCGCCGCTGCTGGGCACCTACCTGGGCGTGGCCGGCGACCCGCACCTGACCCAACTGGTGGAAAACTCCGACGCGCTGGTGCTGCTGGGCGTCATCTTCTCCGACACCAACTTTGGCGTGTCAGAAAATCAGCTTGACCTGCGCACCAGCATTCGCCTCCGCGAAGGCGCGGTCAGTATGGGCTACCACATCTACCCCAACCTGTCGCTGGCCGGGGTAATTGATGAACTGCTGCGCCGGGTTGAGGCCTGGCCCAGCCACAGTGCCATCGCCCGGCCGCTTTATCCGCGCGGGCTAACCGCCGATGAGCAGCCCATCGCCCCCACCGATGTGGCCGCCGCCGTGAACGACCTGTTTGACCGCCACGGGCGGATGCCGCTGGCCTCGGATATGGGTGACTGCCTGTTCACCGCGCTGGACATCGAAAACACCGAGCTGGTAGCGCCGGGCTACTACGCCACAATGGGCTTTGGCGTGCCGGCCGGGCTGGGGGTGCAGGTGGCCACCGGGCGGCGGCCGCTGATCCTGGTAGGCGATGGCGCATTTCAGATGACCGGCTGGGAGCTGGGCAACTGCCGCCGCTACGGCTGGAACCCGATTGTGCTGCTGTTCAACAACAGCAGTTGGGAAATGCTGCGCGCCTTCCAGCCGGAATCGGCGTTCAACAATCTGGATGACTGGCGCTTTGCCGAGATGGCCGCCGGGTTGGGCGGGATGGGGCAGCGGGTAACCACCCGCCGGGCGCTGCGCGAGGCGCTGGAGCAGGCCATCGCCCAGCCGGACCGCTTTCATTTGATTGAGCTGATGCTACCGCGCGGCGCAATGTCGAACACCCTCAACCGTTACGTGGCCGGCTTTCAGGCCCGCCGTGTGCGGCAGCAAAGCGCCGGAGGCTGATCTTGGGCAAAGAGGCGATCAATTTGAGGGTCAACCCGGCGAACCGGACTCTGGCGGGAATCAACCAATGAAGGCATTCCGTAAAATTCTGCACCTTGACCTGGACGCCTTTTTCTGCGCCGTGGAAGAACAGCGCGACCCGGCGCTGCGCGGCCGGCCCTTTGCCGTGGGCGGCCAACCCGATCAGCGCGGCGTGGTTGCCTCCTGCTCGTATGCGGCCCGGCAGTTTGGCATTCGCTCGGCCATGCCGATGGCGCGGGCGGTCAGGCTCTGCCCTGGGTTGATCATCGTGCCGGCGCATTTCCCGGCTTATCAAGCCGCCTCCCGCCAGGTGATGGCCACGCTGCACACCCTGACCCCGCTGGTCGAACAACTGTCCATCGACGAAGCCTTTCTGGATGTGTCCGACCTGCCCGAGCCGGGCGAGGTCATCGCCCGCCGCCTGCAAGCCAGTATCAACACCCACCTCAAGCTGCCCTGCTCGCTGGGCGTGGCCACCAACAAGCTGGTGGCCAAGATTGCCAACAACATCGGCAAAGCCTCGGCCCGCGGCAGCCAGCCGCCGAACACGATCAAAGTGGTTCCACCCGGACAGGAAGCCGCCTTTCTGGCTCCGCTGCCGGTAGCAGAATTGTGGGGGGTGGGACCCAAAACCGCCGACCGCCTGGCTCAACTCGGGATACGAACCATCGGCGATTTGGCTCGCTGGCCGGCCGCCGACCTGGCCCGCCGTTTTGGCCAGCCCGGCCGCGATCTGGCCCGGCACGCGCTGGGGCTTGATGAGCGGCCGGTTGAAACCGAACACGAGACCCGGTCGATCAGCCAGGAGACTACCTTTGTCGAGGATATTGCCGACGGCGAGCAGTTGCGCCAGACCCTGCGCCACCAATCCGAGCAGGTGGGACGGCGGCTGCGCCAGCACAAGCTACAGGGCAGCACGGTTCGGCTCAAACTCCGCTGGGCCGATTTCACCACCCTGACCCGTCAACTAACTCTGGCGCGCCCAACCGACCTTGATGGTGACATCTACGCCGCCGCCCGGCAGCTGTTTGAGCAGCACTGGCCGCCCGGCCAGCGGGTGCGGTTGATCGGGGTGGGCGTCAGCGGGTTTGAGAACCCCGGTTATCAATTGGGCCTGTGGGAAACCGAGACCGAACCGGACCGGCGGCTGTAAACCACACTGGATGAACTGCGTCAGCGGTTTGGCGATGAGGCCATCCAGCGAGGTAATCGTTTGAAACCCGACCCCGATGATTGACCCTCCGTCCTGACCCGCTTGAACTGCCGGCCAATGCGCCTGGTCAGCGCCGACGCCCCCCCTAACCCCGCCAATCCTGTTGTCCAACTTGTCATTGCGGTTAAATGGGCTATGGTATCAAGCGTCTGGTATGAAAGGGGGGATTGTAATGAAGTCGTTTTACCGTCTGTTGCTGGCCGGGCTTCTGGGATTGATGCTGCTGCGGGCGCTGCCCGTTTGGGCCGATGGGCCAACTCTCGGCGGCTGCCAAATGTTCCCGGCCGATAACATCTGGAACACGCCCATCGATCAACTGCCGGTGGACGCCAGCTCCAGCGCCTACATTGCCTCCATCGGCGCAAGTACCCGCCTGCACGCCGACTTTGGAGCCGGCGAGTGGAATGGCAGCAAAATCGGCATCCCCTTTGTGGTGGCGCCGGCCAGCCAGCCGTTGGTCGCCATCACCAGCTTTCGTTGGGCCGATGAGAGCGACCCCGGCCCCTACCCCACCCCGCCCAACGCGCCCATCGAAGGCGCACCCGACACTTCCGGCGACCGGCACGTGCTGGTGCTGCGCCAGGGCGAGTGCAAACTGTACGAACTGTACCGGGCCTTCCCCAACGGCGACGGCACCTGGCGCGGCGATTCCGGCGCGGTCTTTACAATGACCAGCCACGCCCTGCGGCCCGATGGCTGGACCTCGGCCGATGCCGCCGGCCTGCCCATCCTGCCCGGGCTGGCCCGCTATGGCGAAGTGTTGGCCGGCGAGATCAACCACGCCCTGCGCTTCACCGCGCCGCAGACCCGGCAAGCCTACGTTTGGCCGGCCCGTCATTTTGCTTCCGGCAATACCAACCCGGCCCTGCCGCCAATGGGCCAGCGCTTTCGACTCAAAGCCGGCTTTGTGATTGACAACAGCTTTTCGCCGCAGGGGCGGGTACTGCTGCGGGCCATGCAGAAGTACGGGCTGATCCTGGCCGATAACGGCTCGGCCTGGTACATCTCCGGCGCGCCGGATGAGGGTTGGGATAACGATGCCCTGGCTGCCGACTTCAACCGGGTTCACGGCAGCGACTTTGAGGCGGTCGATGTTTCCGGTTTGCAGGTGTCCACCGATTCCGGGCAGGTGGTTGGTTTTGGGCTGGCCGTGACCCCAACCGGGCAGGCCATCGCCCCCGGAGGTAGCACGCCCTTCACCCTGACTGTCAGTTACAACGGCAACTTCAGCCAGCCGGTGGCTTTGAGTGCGGCGGTCAGCCCGGCGCTGTCGCTGCAACTCAAGCCGAGCGGCGTCAGCACCACGAGCAGCGCGGTCGTCACGTTGACCGACACCCACTCCGGCCAACTGCTGCCGGGGGTGTGGCACACCCTGTGGCTAACGGCCACCGGCGGCGGGTTAACCCAAACCGCGCAAGCCTGGCTGCTGGTTGGCGGCAGCCGGGTCTATCTGCCGGTGGTGGTCAAGCCCTGAGCCAGGCGGGATTATTCATCTTTTCTTTTTTGGGAATTTGGACGCCCCGACGCTGGTCAAGTTTCAGCGACAGCTTTGCCGCCAGGCATCCGGGTCGCGGCGCTTGCGGATGGCGTTAAAATTCAACGCATTGGCTTGCGGGCAGAACCGGCCGATTTGACGGTGGGCCAAAACGGGGCACAGTGGCGCATTTGGCTACGCCGGCGAGCAAACCGACCCGACCGGCCTGGTTTTCCTGCGGGCGCAGCGTCACTCGCCGGGAGTGGAGCAACGCCTGCGGGGAATATAGTCACTTCGCCCCGAACTTCGCCCGCTGCAAGGCCGTGGTGGTTACGCTCTGAGCATACAGGCACACCGTCCCGCCGGCGATGCGTTTGTCCAGCACCGGGTAGCCTTCGATAACCAGCCGGTCGGCGGGGTCGGCGTCAAGCGCCGGCTTCACCTTGCGCCACTGTTTGGCGGCGATGAAAACCAGGTATGTCGTTGGCTCGGCCGGCGGCGCGGGCAGCCCTTTGGGCAACGCCGGCGCTTGACCGCCCTGGATCGCGGTCAGTACCATCTCCCCTTTCTCGATGATCTTGCCGGGTTTGCCAATCAGGGTTAGTTTCATTTTGTTTGCGGCTCCGGGGAATGGGTTGGCTAATAACTCGGTGACGACCGGCAGCAAATCGAGCCAGTCAGGGGGAACGACTGTCTTTTTCGGCGTGGCTGCTTTGGGCGGCGGGCCAAAAATCCGGCCCCGCTCACGGGACGACAGTTGAGTTTTGGCCAGCTTGAAAAAGACCCCGCCGGGGCTGCGCCGGCGCTGACCATCTTCGGTCAGCAAGCCGCCGTCAGCCTCGACAGCCAGCGTTTCAGCCAATAGAGCCAGGGCGCGCTCTTCGCCGGCCACTTGCACCAACCGGGCAATGGTTTTGACTGGCCCCGGGTCGGTTTCATTTAGTTGGGTGGCAATCTGGTCAACAAGTTCAGTCACAAGCGGTCTCTAGGTTAATAGCACTGCCGCCAGTGTAACACATCTGTTCGGAAAACGGCAAGGCTGCCGGCAAAAAATTTTGACCGTCAGATGGTACGGTGAAACCCACCACCCCTCAAAAATGAATGAAATCGCCAATCGTCGTCTCCAGGTTCAAGCAGCGCTGGGCGGGGGCCATCTCCGGTTTGCCCAGCGTTGACCCGGCCTGACCCCCACGATGCGGAACAAGCCAATCGGTCCCAGTCAGCGACAAGTTCCTGCTGACACTTTACCCACGCTTGTCTGGCTACAAAACGTTTGTGCTGGCAGATTGCTGCTTTGTCAGGCTCAAGAGACCCCATCTGGCTCAATCCGCAAAGAGATGGCCCAGCCAATCTACAATCTGGTGGGCATACCGGCCGGTGAGGTCCAGGGTGGGATTGTAGATGGTCACATCCGCCCCTGACAGCGCCGGCGATTGAGCCAGCGGCGTCACCAGCGCGGTCAGTTCAGCCCAACTCAGGCCGCCCGGTTGCAGGTAATCGACCGCCGGCAATGCGCTCGGGTCCAGTACATCCAAATCCAGATGCAGCCAGAAGCGGCTTTGTGCCAGCCGGTTGGCTACCGCCGCGCCGCTGGCTGCCAGGCCCTGCTGGCGCAGCGCGGCCACATCGAGCAGCCTCATGGCCGGGGCCAATCGGCGTGGGTCGGGTGCGCCGTCGGCGGCGGCCTGAGCCTCATCCCGAAAGCCCAGCACGGTAATCCGGGCTGGTTCCAGCAGCGGCGGCGGGCCGCCCAAATCGACCAACCCGGCCGGCCCCAGCCCGGTCAGAATAGCCAACTCCATATCGGCAGTTTCGCCGGTGGGCGAAGAACGGCCATCGTAAAAATCAAGGTGACCATCAACAAAAACCAGACTCACGTCATCATCCAGGGCGGCGGCCACACCGATGAGCAGGGTGCAGCAGCCGCCCATCAGCAGCGGCCGTTCACCGGCGGTCAGCAATGAGGCCACTGCCTGCCGGATCACCTCCGAAACAGCGCAAACCTGCTCAAAGGCGATGATACCCGTGACCGGGTCACGGTGCGGGTCGGTCAGGCTGACCGGCAGATCGCCGCCATCCGGCAGGCCGAGCCGCGCGGCCAGCCCGGCAGCGCGCAGCGTCGCCGGCATCCGCTCCACCCCCACCAGCCGGCCGGAACAATCGATGGGGATACCCAGTAAACTCGTCAGACCCATCACAAATGCCTCACCTCGATAATCATTGGTTTACTCCTTGAGCACCACCGGCAGAAAAACCCGCTCGGCATCGCTGCCGGTGGTGATCGTGACCGGGCTGCTGGCCGGCTCGACCTGGCCCAGCGCGTCGTAGGCAGCGACCGTTACCCGTCACTGGCCGGCCGTGGGCAGCAGCAAACTGGCCGTGTTGCCAATGCCCACGTCCACCGTAGTAACCGCCCCACCGCCCAATGGCTGATAGCTCAACCGGTAGCCCCACAAGTCCGGCTCACTGTTCTCGGTCCACCACAACGGTACGATTGGGCCGCTGGCCAAACCAGCAGTCAGCCCCGTCGGTGCGGCAGGAGAGGCGTAGGCAATGCCACCCTGCGCCTGGATAAAGCCGCCATCGGTGTTGGGCTGGGTCGAGTGACTCGCTCCGCCGCCAAACAGCACCGCCAGTATCCCGGCGTCAACCAGATCACGAACGTGGCTAAAGGCGTAGGCCGGGCGGTTGTCCTGGTAGTGCTGTTCGGTGTTATCCAGGCTCATGTTGCCGCTGGGTACCTGCCATAGAATCAATCGTTTGCCGCCGGCCGCCGACAGGGCGTTGGCCCACAGCACCGCCCGCGAGGGGCGCGGCAGGGTTAGATTGGCGGTGTCCCACCACGGCCGCGGCGGATTGCACTCGGTGGGGTGGTTGCAGCCGGAATCCCGGTCGCTCCACTCGACAAAGTAGAGGTCGGCCTGCGCCCCACCCATCGCCCCCATAAAGGTGGCCGTCGATTGGGCCAGCCCGGCTACCTCGGCCGCCGGCACGGAGTTGGGGTCGCCGTCGGTGGCCCACATACTGGCGTGCGGCGCCACCAGCGCGTTGGGCGCGGTTTGGTGGATAACATCGACCACCCGCCGGCCAAAGCCACGCAGATCGTTGGGGTAGCCGGCAATGTTCAGCGCGACCGGGTAGTTGGCCGGGCTGTCGGGCTGCGGTTGGCCATCGCTGTAATTTTTCTGCTGCATAAAGCCGTAAAAATCCGGCTCAAGCTGGAAGATGACCGGCTGGCTGCCCTTGGCCTGATTGGCCGCCGCGGCGATGGCCGCCAGGTAGTTGTTCACGGCGGTGGCGTTTTGCAGCTTGGCCGCGTAACAGGCGGCGCTTTCGTCGGTACAGCCGGGCGTCAGCCCCAACATCAGGTAGACCGAAATGACCGGGATGTAGCCTTTGTCCCAGGTTTGCTCGGCAAAGCGCCCGACAAAATTGCCGCCCCAGCCGTTGACGTACCAGTCATAGGTGATGTACTGGTAGACGTACTGCCACGGCACGCCGCTGTTGACCTGCCAGTCTGCGCCGACTGTTTCGCTCCACTGGTTGGTGCCCCAGGCCGGGCCGGTCGGCAGCGCGGCAGGAACTGTGCCGCCGGGCGTGTCGAGGATGACCAGCGCCCCGGTCAGCGCGGTGCTGGTGTGGTTGGCCTGGTCGCGGGCGGTGAGAGTCAGCCTCACCTCGCCGCTGGATGTACCCGGCGCAACCGTGACCACCGCGCCAAAGACGCCGTCGTTGGCCGGGCCATCGTTGTGGCGGCCATCATCTTGCAGGGCAATCTCTCCCCGGCCCAGCGGCGTCCCATCGAGCGTAACGCTGGCGATATCGGCCTGACCCTGCGGGTCGCTGACCGCGGCTTTGACCACCACCCCGCTGGCACCATCGGCCAGCACCGCGCTGCGCTGGAGTGACACCGCGCCAAACACCGGCCCGTTCGGGTCGGCGTTATCGCTAAAGGCAATATCGTCAATGTAAAACGTGGGCTGGCTGCCGCCGCTGGTGTCTTGCCAGACCAGGCCGGTGACGGATTGATTGGCCGCGCCCAGGTCGGTTAACGACACCTGCACCTTGCTCCAACTGTTGGCAGCGGACGCGGGTATAGAGACAGCCGGGCCGTTGCTGCCGCCGGACAGTACCGCATGTAGCTCAATCTGCTGCCCGCCGCTGCCGCCGCCGTGGATGTAGAAGCGCAGTTTGTTGAAGCCGCCGGTCTCAAAGCCGCCGGGATAGGCCAGGTACAGACCCTGTCAGCCGCCGGTATAAGTCACAGCGATGCTGCCGCTGCCGCTGTGGGTTGGGCTGGCGGCGTTCAGGTTGACCGTGGCCCACGACCAGTTGGCCCAGCCGGCGGTGAGCGAATCGTCATAAACGGTGGTAGTTGTGGCCTGGGCCGGGCCGGCGAACAGACCCAGCAGGATCAGTAAAAGGCATAAACTCCCGATCCGTTGTCTCATTTCAGCACCACCGGCAGAAAGACCTGATCGGTGTAGACCAGCAGCGCGACGCCGGCGGTCAGTGTTTCCGGCCCGGCAAAGGTAGCCTGATGGCTGACCAGCCCGGCGGTAACAGCTTGCGCCTGGATGGTCAGTGTCACAGTTTCCTGGCTTGATAGATTAACTGTCCACGTGACCGTCTGGCCGGTTCTGGTTGGAGCGGGGCTTTTGCTGCCGCCAGCCCCCAGCACCGTGGTGGCCGCCGGCACCGTATCACTGATGGTGACAGTGTGGGCGCTATCGCCGGCGTTGTAGGCCAGCAGATAGTTGAAGGTTTCGCCCACGGCCACGCTGTGTTTGTCCGTTGTAGCCGAAGCGCCTGGCCCGGTCAGTTTGGCGGCGATGGCGGCGCGGGCGGCGTAAAGATCAGTCGGCACCCGGCTGAACAACGTGCGGGAGCGGATGAACTGGCCGGCCAGTTCATCGGCCTGATTTGAGACGCCAATCTGCGGGTCGCCGCCGCCCAGCAGCCACAGGTATTCGTAGTCTTCCATCCCTTCCCGCAGCAGTTCCCAGCGGATTGACGGAACCAGCCGGTTGCTCTGCGCGTTGCAGGCGTTAAAAGCAATGGTGCTGTCTTTGGGCGGGTAAAACAGGATGGCGTCGCCGTTGCTGCTGTTGTTGCTCCACGGCTGGCTCCACGGGCTGGGGCTCCAATCGGTGGTGGCGTAGTAGAGCAGGCCATTCACCCGCTCCAGCCAGGCCAGCCAGGGGGTAATCCGCGCCTCCAGCCCGGCCCGATCCATCACCGTTGGGTTGGGTAGCGGCGGCCGGTCGCCGTAGAGAAAATACCACCACACCTCTTCATTGTAATTGGCCTGCCGGTTGTGCGACTTTTCCGGCTCGTAATTGCTGATCGTCGGCAGCCAGATGTCGATTTTGGCACCGGGATAGGTGGCGTTGTTGGTGATACTGGCTTCCACCTGTTCGCTGACCATAATCCGCGCGTTGGGCGCGGCGGCTTTGGTCTGTTTGGCCAGATAGGCCACAATATCGTAATCGGCAAAGGTTTGCGGCTCGTTGACAATGTGGTAATAGCCCTTGCTGGCGTAGTCGGCGGTGCTGCCCAGATAATTGCTGACCGCGCCCCAGTACTGAAACCACTTGCTGTTGTAGGCGCTGTTGCCGGGCGGGTCGGTACCGCGGCTCTGGTTGCAAAAGCTGGATGGCCGGCTGTCGGGCGGCCAGTTGCTGGCCGGGCCGCGAATGAGAAATGAGGGAAAACCCACGCCGTTGTCCAGTGCGCCGCCGCTGAGATATTTTTGAGCCAGGGTGTGAAAATCCCAGTCGCCCCAGGCATCGGGGCTGAGCGTGCCGTTGCAATCGTACTCCACCCCGCCGGGATGGTTCAGTCCCGCCGGCCAGCCGACACCTTTGGGCGTCAGGCGGTGGTCGGCAAAATCCTCGTACAGGGCATCGACCAGCGTCCAGTAGCAGGGCTGCACGCTACCGCCGATGGTGCCTTTGTAGGTTTCAACCACATTACTCCAGTCAAAACCCCACTCGCCGGCCAGGTGGATTTCTTGCGGCAGGGCAAAGTTCCACACTTCCAGTTCCACCGGGATAGTGGCCGCGCCGATGCTGACCGTGGCGCTGTACAGGCCGGGCGAGGCAGTGCGCGGCACGTGGACGGTAAACCACAGCGGCTGGTTGCTGTTCGCCGGGAAAGTGACGCTGCTGCCGAGCGCCAGCGGATAGAGCGGGTCGGGCCAGTCACCCAGCCGGCCGGAGGCGTCGCTGAGTTGGGTCAGGGTGACATAATCGACCCGGTGCAGGGTCACGTTTGCGGCGGGAATAACATCGCCGCCTTTGCTGAAGTTGGAAATGTTGACCGCGAAGCTCTGGCTGGTGGGCGCACGGACAACCAGTTGGAATGGCTCAAACTCATCCTGCGCGGCGGAGATTTTTAGCGGGGCGCTGGCTACCGGCGCGGCGTTGGTTTTGAGGATTTTCTCCACTGGCGGCGCGGCCCACACTGCCAAACTGCCGGTGCTGGCTCCGCTGACGCGATGGAAGTAGCCGCCGGCTTCGGGCGCGCCGGCGCTGCCGGTGAGCGTGGCCGCGCCCAGGCTGGCCAGCGCCGGTTGGGGGTGGCCCTCGTGGGCCAGGGTGTCAAAATAGATGTAATATTTGGTGGCGCTGCCGTCGGCCTGCCATTTGATGGTTCCGCTGCCGTCCTGATCGACCAGCCGCAGGTTGTCGAACCAGAGGGTGAGCTGGTCGCCATCGTCCCACAGGCCGCTGTTGCCGTTGACGGTGTCGTTGTCGCGGGTGTGGAACTCCATCCGGCTGATGTTGCTGAAGTTAGGGGTGGTGCAGGTGTGGAACGGCTTGAGCGAAACGCTGGCGTAGTTCCAGCCATCCAGCGCCAGCGGCGGGCCGCCCTGGGTAATGCTGCTGGTTGAGCAGCCGCTGGTGTTGTACAGCTTAAACCAGTACAGGTCCGGGGCCTGATCCAGCGCGCTGGCGTTGACCGCCGGCCAGACATCGTAAATGAAGCTCTCGTAGGCTCGCCAGTCGGTCAGGCCGCTGGCGATGTGCAACTCGACGCCGGGGTAGCCGTAGCCGCCGGGCAAGTTGTTGATTACGGCCTTAACCGAATTGCTGCCCTGAGAAAAGCGAGTGCTGTCGTTGGCCAGGCTGCCGCCGTTGGTGCTAAAGCTGTTCAAACTCCAGCCGCTCGTCGATTCGGCATCGTGCAGCATCACGCTGTAGCTTTCGGCGTAGGGGATGGCCGCCCCAGGCGATGTGCCATTGTATGATACCACCCGGAGGGAACGGACATCGAGCAAGCCGCCGTTCAGCCCCAATGTGGCAAAGGCGCTGGTAAAATTGATCGAAACCTGGGCCACGCCGCTGCCGCTGACTGTGACCGGGATGCGGTAGGGCCAGGCGTCATCCCACCAGCTATCGGCGGCATTTGCCCGGCTGACCGGTGGCGACAGTAGCACGACCAGCAGCCCTACCCATAGCACCACCCGACTGTATTTCATTGCACCCTCCCTCACCTGTTGGCCGATTTTTGATCCCCCTTTATGAGTCCGGGGCAACCGGCCAAAGGTTATGGGTGGGGATGGATTTTAAGGCCGGACGCAGAATCGACTACCAGTGAGCTTCAAGCCTTATCAACCGGCTCCTGAAGCCGCGCCGCCAGCCCCGGCAGCAGCGCCTTCTCCCGGCTGCGCACCGACAACGACCCACAGTTGCAGCGGTTTGCCGAGCTTCTCGCTGCCGCGCCCAATGCTTCCGATGTCATCCGCGAGGCGCTGTGGCTGTATGCACTGTATCAGGACGACGCGTTGCCGCTGCCGGACGACGTGCTGACAGAGGATGACAGCGTGGAGGCGCTGGATAGCGATGTGAGAGTGGAGGATATTTTTGGGTTTTAGAACATGATGCCATTTACAACCGTCGGTTCTGACGGTTGTAAATGGCATCACCTGGCTGCGGCAGAACGGCGTCGCAGCCAACGCTGATTCGTTGGCAGACGGCCTGGAAATCATCGCCTTAAATTAAATCCGTACACCGCCACGCTTTGGTCTGGCTATTATATTCGCAATAGTCGCCATCCATATTTCTGCCGACCCTGAAGGAAATAACAAACTCCTCGCCGCCGGCTCGAAGTTCGTACTCATAGGGCCACCGCCAGGCCGGGCGCGGGAGGGCGGGTAAATAAGTAGGCACAAGCAGGTTCAAATCCGATGGATAACTGCCTGTGTCGTGTTTATACTGCTCCAAAGCCACCAATAATTTATTCGCCTGCTTCTGGCCCGCCTCAACGGTTGGCCCGTCTATCCCGTAGAATTGGCCGAGCAAGGCCAAAAAGCAGCCGCAAAACAGGCACGCGCCGAAAGTGGATATGATTAAATAGACAACAGGTTTACTTATTTTGGTCATAGTTGTAACCGATTAAACAGCCACCCAACAGCAGGTTTCAGTGATAACGGCAGGCAGGACGAGGTTGGTTGGAGTTTTTCTTTCAAGTCTCAAGCCAGCGTTTGGCCATAGATTGATTACCAACCCCCGATACCGAGCGTCCGGTAAGGCCGCCAGACATACCCTCGCTTGAAAGGCTCAAACACTGCCGGCGCGTCCAGACGCATCCACATTGTCTCTTTAATAACGAGTCCATCCAACCCATCTCGGCCACGACCTCCGGGCCAAATTGTAAGTCTCGATAACTGCTGTGCGCCTCGCTCATAAACGGTTCTGCCACTTCCCAACCGGCCATCGCGCACATACAACCCTCAACTTCGGTTAGATGCCGGTACAACTGTTTGGCGATCTCATCAAGTTGGTCGGTGGAAGTGAGCCGGGGTAGATCATCAGTGACGCCCAAGTTCACCCCGGTGGGATGGATGCTTACCAGCCAAATTCCATCGTTCGTCTGCCAGGTGTTTGTCACGCAGGCAAGCTGCCCCAGGTCCGCGAGAGGGAGCTTGAGTTGGGCAAACGAGCGATCCGCCGCCATCGCGGTATCATGATCTGAAAAGGCCATCAGTAAATAATAGTGACGCGCCATGCCGGGATTTTACGCTCCTATTTTCGCAGCCGCCGGAAACCCCTTACATCATGTAGGGGGAGGAAGCGGCTTTTTCAGTCTGCAATAACTTATTAGGTGTACCGCACGGCTTTAGCCGATGCGGGCTACAATCGTCTCTAAATCTTTTGACACTCTTCAATGTACCGCCGGATTGTCTCAGAACTGACGTGGCCGGCGGTTCCAACATAGTAACCGGGCGACCATAACGTTCCAGATTTGTTTATAACCTTCTTTAGTTCTGGAAACTCAAGCCGTAAAACATAAGACGATGTACCTTTAAACAGTTGAGCGATTTTCGCAGGACTATACTTCGGTGGTGATGACACGAATAAATGAATGGGGTCGGGCATAACTTTCTGCGAAATCACTTCCATACCCCAACGTCCTGCTATTTCGAGAAACAACTCTGACAAACGTCTGGCGACTGTTCCGGTTAAAATCGAACGCCGATACTTCGGCCTCCAAACAAGATGATAGTTTATGACATACACAGCACCCTTCGTGCTTTTAGTTTTTGTAGCCATAGCCGTCCATCCGTTGCAGTAACGTGAAACATTTCCAGTTCACGCCATCCACTTTCCCAATCCTGAAACTACCGCTGGTCTTGACGACCACTCGCCCAACGTGCGTCCCCGCTTTTTTGCCCGTTGGCACAACAGCCCGCGCCATATCGCCGGTTTGAAAACCGTGAACCCGTTTGACCGATTTGGGCTTGCTGCGCGGGAAGCCGTATTTATCCACCCGGCACATCTGCCGGCTGCCCCGCCCCATCGCCTTGATGGTCAACGGACGCAGGCCCACCGGGATACTGACCGCCGCACCCGTTTCACCCACACAGGCGGCATCAAGCCAATGGTCTTTCTCATACCCCTGCCGGACGCGGTTGTGTTTGGTGCGCCCGCCTGACCAGAAACTCACCGGCAGCGCCAGCGTCTTCAGCCGGTTGCCAATGGCGTAGCGGGTACTGTTGACCGCCCCGCCGCGTCTTTCAGCGGCTGTTTGGCTTGGGCCAGCAGGTGCGGGTGGCCGAACTCGGCGGCGGTCTGGCTGCCTTTGGCCTGGTTGCAGGGCCGGCAACTGATGGTCAGGTTGCTCACCCGGTTACTGCCGCCCCGGCTGCGGGGAACCAGATGCTCCACCTCAAGCGGCGTATTCTCTGCTCCGCAGTAGGCGCATTTCCGCCCCCACTTCCCCAGCAGGTACTCCCGCACTTCGTAACCGAACAGTTCTCCCTGTTGGTACTCCACCCCGCTTATCTCCGGGTTGACCAGTTTGTGGGTGTCAAAGCGCACCGTCTCCACCTCAATCCGACTGACCGGGGTCAGGCCCGCCAGCCGCCGCGCCCACGTTTCGACATTCCCTACTCTCGATTCGAGGGACGGGGCCAACCAGCCGTCAGGCCGGGTGCGATTGTTGAAGCGCGGCTGGCGGTAGCGGGTCTTACGATTACGCCGCCCCCGGCGGATGGCCCGCCTTTTGTCCAGCCCGGTCTTGACCGCCTGCCCGCGATGGCACAGGTTGGCCGCCCACAAGACCACCCAGCCCCGTGCAAATTGGGCCACGAGGCTGATGCCGGTCGTATTGCTGCCCGGGTCCAGCTTGATCGCTACCGGCTGTGTTTCCGGCTCATCCACCGCTTCTTTCAGAATAATGGTGAACGGGTAGCGCCGGTAGATTGCCGCCTTGCCCGCCGCCAGCAACTTTCGCGCTTTGGCCGGGTGGGTCGGCATCAACGGCTGTTTGTTGCTGTCCAGTACAAATACTTTTTGCATCGTAATAATGCTTTCTCCGCTTGCGCGGGTAAGGCTCCCCTCGCCAAGGTTATTTCGGCTTCACACTGCGGTTGACTGTTCCGTACCCTCGAAACTGTTTACAGAGCCGCGAAAGAGCCTGGGGCTGGG
>JAJVIM010000059.1 GCA_022071955.1 Anaerolineae bacterium | reverse complement strand
GCTTACCCGCCACAGCGATTACTGTTTGTTCACATCCACGCGGGTCAGCCACTTTCTTGAGGAACATCCGGCCTCCAGCCTGGCCATGCTGGCGCTGACGGAAGCGCTCTATGTGGGCATCTGCATAGAACGTTCCGACGCTTCGGCGCAGGCTGTCTCTAAAATGCTTAGAGCGACCGGACACCGCAAGTACTGAGTTCGGAGAACGGAAAAGAGGAGGTGAACGCCGTCGGATAAAACATATGTAACGCAGGATAAAAAAGGGAGAGTTGCTTTGCACGATTTGTGCAGGCGCCGACTTGTTTTAGACATTCCGTTCAAAATTCAAAGGAGAATAGAGCTATGAATAAAAGAGTTTTCAGTCTATTTTTGACGGTGGTTATGTTAGCTGCCATAACCACCGGTTGTGCCTCACAGGCCACCCCTGCCGCACCGGCCGCCGAACCACCGGCTGCCGAACAACCTGCCGCCGCACCGGCTGCCGAACAGCCCGCTGCCGAACAACCCGCCGCCGAACAGCCGGCTGCCGAACCGGCTGCCGAACCGGTAACGCTTGAGTTTACGCAGTGGTGGGAACCGGAACTGCCGGCCGGAGAGTTCCGGGCGTTGATGGACGAGTTTGAAGCGCAGAACCCCGGCATCAAGGTTGAACTGATCAGCGGTCCGTATGCCTCAACCAAAGAACAGGTCATAGCCGGGGCAGTCGCCGGCACCATGTCGGATGTGATGGGGCTGGATGGGGCCTGGGTCAGCGATTTTGTCAAGCAAGGCTCCATTGCCAACCTGACCGACCTGATGAAGCAGGCGGGTTATGATGACAGCGAGTTGGCCTCCCAGATCCAACTGAACGGTTCAACCTATATGATCCCGGTGGTCAACTTTGTGTATCCGGTGTTTGTCAATCTGGATTTGATGGAGCAGGCGGGCATTGCCAATCCGCCGGCCTCGCGCAGCGAATTTGCCGATGCGGCTGCCAAGTTGACGGACGCCAGCAACAACGTTTATGGCTGGGTGCTGCCGTTGTCGATGGAACAGCCCAACGGGATACAGAATGATGTGATGTCGTGGGTTTGGGCATCGGGCGGCAGTATGATGAAAGATGGTCAGCCCGACCTGACCAATGCCGAGGTGCGCGGCGCGATGGAATACATCAAAGGGTTGTATGACGCCGGGGTGATTGCGCCTGGTTCGTTCTCGATGAAAGAGCAGGACAAGGTGGAAGAGTTCACCAACGGCCGGGTGGGGATGATGGTTGACTCGTTGGCTCACATCAATTTGATCCGCGAGCGAAACCCCGACCTGAAGTTTGCCATCACCGCTTTGCCGGCAGAGGATGGGTACAGCGGGAAGCGCGGTCTACCTTACGCTTCGTGGGGGATTGGGATTTCGGCCACCAGCGAGCACCAGGCCGAAGCCTGGAAACTGGTGCAATTTCTGATGAGCGCCGAGACCAACTCGAAGTTGTCCTCGATTGCCAACGCCTTCCCCGGCAATGTCAATTCCACACCTGATTTTGTGCAGACCGACGAGTTGTTTGGCGCTGCCTTTGAGGTGTTCCAGGCCGGCTATCTGGCCAACGAGTTTGTGGGCCTGCCGGTAGCTGAAGACCTGATGCGCCGGTTTGATGAGCAGTTCCAGCCCTACCTGGATGGCAGCCAGTCGCTGGATGATACTCTCAATAACGCCCAGGCAGCCTGGATGGAGAACTTTGAATAGCACAGGCATTCGCTCTGCTCCATCGCGTCTAAATCAGATTTCTTGTTGTGATTTGTTGTAAGGATAGAGATTGCAAGGTATTACTGCCTTGCAATCTCTATCCACAGGTTTTCAAAACTCAAAATAGTTCCGTACAATCAAAAACCGTAATGGGACAGCACTTTTTGGGGTGATTCATTATTAAAGAAGGGTGGTCTCCCTTGATAGCAGATAACAGTCTTTCGACCCATTCAAAAAACCGTACCTGGCGACGAGTGGCAAAAGGTTTTGTTCCCTTTGCCTATTTGTCGCCTACAATACTTTTGTTAACTATCCTATCGCTCTTGCCCATAGCGATGGTTTTCTATTATTCCCTGATGAATAACGTCATCATGGAAAAGAACCCGGTTTTTGTGGGCAATGCAAATTATGTGGACCTCATCACAGATAACGTTTTTCTGCAAGCCATTGCCAATACAATGTACTTTACAGTTATGAGCGTTATTTTTCATCTTATTCTGGGGTTATCGTTTGCCTTGCTTTTGAACACAAAAATCATCTCCCCCATTACCAGGGCGCTTTTCCGGGTTGTATACATCCTGCCGTGGGTCTTCACCGCAACAATCATCGCGGTCCTGTGGCGGCTGATGCTGAATCCAAACGGCATTATCAACTATGTCATTGTTTGGGCCGGTCTCGTTAGCGACAAAGTTGAATGGCTGAGCGCCAAACAGTTGGCCTTACACGCCGTTACATTTATTAATATTTGGGCGGGGTATCCTTTTTATATGGTCAGCTTACTGGCGGGCCTGCAAGGAATTCCCGATCAACTCTATGAGGCCGCCACTATTGATGGCGCCAACGGACGCCAGCTTTTCCGGTATATTACCCTCCCGCAATTAAGGCCCATTATCCTCAGCCTGGCTATGCTCGATTTTATCTGGACGATGCACCAGTTCACCTTGATCTGGATGACCACCGGCGGCGGGCCAATCCATGTCACCGAGATGTTGAGCACGTTTACCTATAAAATGGCCTTTAGTTCTTATAAATTTTCTCATGCGTCGGCCAGCGCATTTATTATTTTGGCCCTGTCAATGTTTGTCGCCCTGTTCTATGTTAGAAAACAGAGGGCCAGCGATGAATAACGTGTTGTCCAAACAGGCTAAAACCGGAATTGCCAGGATATTGGTGATGAGTGGGCTTTTGCTTGGCGCTGTTTATGCCGGCTTCCCCGTGCTGTGGATGGCTGCCTCCTCGTTTAAGTCCAATCCGGAAATCTTTGCTTACCCGCCGCGCCTGATTACGGAATCATTTTCTGTCAGCGCTTACAAGGTTGTTCTCACCAATCCGGAAAAAGTGCGGTTCTTTCTCAATAGCTATTTGGTCTCCACATTGGTGACTATCTTTACCCTCATCGCCGGTATTTTGGCCGGATATAGTTTTAGCCGATACGAGTTCGCCTTTAAGAGACCGTTGAATATGATTATTATCAGTATCCAGGCGGTGCCGCCAATCACGCTGCTGATTCCTTACTTTGGTCTTATTGTGGCGCTCAAGCTGTACAATACATATGCGGCGTTGATCCTGACCTATATGGTTTTTACGCTGCCCTACGCCATCATTATGATGACCGGTTATTTCAACACTTTGCCCAAGGAGTTAGATGAGGCCGTGATGATTGATGGCGGAAATCGGCTTATTGCGCTGTGGCGAGTGCTGGTGCCAATTTCTTTACCCGGAATTGTGGCCACCGGCATCTACACCTTTATGCTGGCCTGGAACGAATTTCTCTTTGCGCTCACTTTAACAAAAACAACCGATATGCGCACAGTTCCCGTTGGCATCCAAATGCTGATGGGGCAGCATTCCTATGAGTGGAATGAAATGATGGCCATGAGTGTGCTGGGTTGTTTACCGGTCTTGATTCTGTATCTGTTTTTTCAACGTTACTTTATGGCCGGTATGACCGCAGGTTCCGTTAAAGGGTAAGCCTGCCTTTAACTGGCTTGATACTTTAGATAAAAATATTTATAAAAAATGGAGATGTTATATTTATGTTGATGAATATGAAAGACCTGTTGGCCGTAGCGCATAAAAACTATTTTGCTGTGCCAGCATTTAACATTAGCAGCAATATGCTGTTAAGTGGGGTAATTGAAGCCTCTGAAGAAAAATTCTCCCCGCTCATTCTGGCAATTCATCCCGATGAATTGGCTTTTGTTCGCCCTTCCTTTATAAAGGCGGCAATCGACGAGGCAAACAAGGCGACCATTCCAATCTGCATCCATTTGGATCACGGCTCAACAATGCGCCACATTATGGAAGCCATTCAGTGCGGCTTTACCTCGGTTATGATCGATGCCTCTACCTTGCCGCTGGAGCAAAATATCGCCATTTGCCAAAAGGTTGTCGAGCTGGCTCACGCGGTCAATGTTTCTGTGGAAGGTGAATTAGGCACCATCGGCACCACCGGCCCCGAAGCGGAAGCGGGGACGGAAGAAATCATCTATGTCAATCCAGACGATGTGGTGACTTTTGTTGAGGCTACCGGGGTGGATACATTGGCCGTTGCAATTGGCACGGCGCACGGCATTTATCCCAAAGACAGGAAACCCGAATTAAAACTTGACTTGCTGAAGGAGATCACCGCCAGAGTGGATATTCCGCTGGTGCTGCACGGTGGTTCTGCCAACCCTGATGAGGAAATTGCGATGGCGGTAAAACTGGGCATCAACAAGCTCAATATTTCCAGCGATATTAAGGATGCGTTTTACCAGAAATGCCGCGAAGTGCTCGCAGACCCGGTAATTAGAGAACCGAACTCAATTTACCCACCGTGCATTGAAGCCATGAAAAAAGTCGCTCACCATAAAATTGACCTTTTCAATGCCGCCGGTAAGGCCGCGCTGTATCATTGCGCTCATTAGCCAAAAGTAAGAATTCAACCCAAACCTGCGATAACGCGAACGACCGTCAGTAAAACCATTTGCGTGTGACTAAAATGAGTAGGAAAGCGCCGCAGGCCGGGGGGCTTGGGGGGTAGTTCCCCCCAATTTTCTCCTCTCCCAACTCACTTTGGTCACACCCAAACCGTTTGCGTTATCGCAGGCTTATCTATGCCGCCATAAAGTGAAAATAATTTATGAAAGAAAAAATTGCCCTGGGATTTGGCGACAACATTGATTATGAGATTGTCTGGAATTCAAAGGTTATTGAAAATCTGATCAGCCGGTATGACATCCATAATGACGAGTTGGATATCAACAGAGTTATCAATTGCGAACGTGATCTGGTAATCTCGATCCTGAGTTTCTTGAAGTCCGGGACCGGCGGCGAACGAATTGTCGCCTCGTCGGCCATCCTTGAGCAGTTTTCGCAGAATTTTGAAAAAAAATTTACGCTCGGCGGTACATCGGTGCGGGCGGCCATCGCGATGCGGAAACTCGGCTATACCTCGGCGCTTCATCTTGTCACCGTCAATGATCATGTACGTCAACTCATTCCGCAGGATAGCCTCTATGTTTGTAGCAATACGCAAGATAGCTTACATCCCCACCTGATTGTCCAATTTGGGCAGGATGCCCCCGTGAAAGCCGGCGATATCAACATCCGCCCCAGCCAGGCCAATCGTATTATCTACCACAATGATGCCGACAATATCGCCATGAATCTGAACGAGGATTTTTCCAACCTTATCACAGAGGCAAGGATATTGTTGGTTTCCGGCTTTAATGCCATGAAAAGTGAGACACTCCTGATCAATCGGCTGGAATCTCTTTTAAGAATTATGGCAAAACTCCCCAAAGATGCGCTGGTATTTTACGAAGAGGCGGGTTTTTATGAGCCAAGGTTTTGCCAATTGATTTATCGTACTTTGGCCAGAAATATTGATATTGTCAGCCTCAATGAGGATGAACTTCAAGGTCACCTCAATAGAAAGCTGGATTTGCTCAACATCTTTCAGATCAAGGAAGCCTTGGCTGATTTGCAAAACCTGATCCCGGTACCGGTAATTGTTGTCCATACCATGTATTGGACGCTGGCCTATGGCGACCATGTGGCCAATTTTGCGAAAGCCCTCAAAGGGGGCATGACGATGGCAACGACACGCTTCTGTTATGGAGATGACTTTACCGTGGAAAATTACAAAAAAGTTGAAAGTCTTGCTCCAAACACGGAGGGGGCAATATTTGCCGATGCGTTAAACAAGCTGCTGGGTAATAAAATATGTTGCCTGCCAGTGGCCTATGTTGAACCATCAAATGCCACCACGGTTGGTCTTGGCGATGCCTTTGTTGGCGGATTCCTGCCCGCACTCTTGTGATGAAGGCGAGTCGCGGTGACAAATATCCCCTGCGCTGGCTACTTTGCTCATCCATCGGGTTTTAGATGCGCATTTCGCTCAAACACGCTATCACCCGGTAGGGCTTGTTCTCAGAGTTGGTTTGGCAACTTGACCTTAAGGAAAGACGGGTGATCTTACAATTCTTTACTCACGACTTGGGTTACGATAACTCTATTTCAAGGTGAGATGTAACCATAGCCAATACGCCTTCCTCATCAAAAGCTTTGGCAAGTTTTTGCAGTTGAGTTGCAAAGGGATGGTATTGACGATTTTTTCGCTCAATTTCGGTAGCCCGCTTGTAAACGCCCGGCATGTTGCCTTTCATGGCCAGGTCGTATAACTCGTTAAGTTCTTGCGCTGGCGGCGGGATGATCTCTGTCGTTTCATTTAGTTGAGGGTCTGGCTCGTCTGCAAATTGCCGGGTCAACTGCAAATGAGTCTCCAAAAGTTCAATTAAAGCGTCAAAATCAACCGGTTTGGGCAGAAAGTCGTCATACGTGGTGGGAGCCGGTGTGTAACTGCCGGCGCTGGCCGAGGTGGCAATGATCACCGTTTTGCTGAGGCTGGGCTGCCGGCGTAGCTCGCGGATGGTTTCCGCCCCGGATTTGACCGGCATCAGCATATCTAAAATAATCAAGTCCGGGCGTTCGCGGAGCGCCTGGGTTATGGCTTCCTGGCCGTTTTGGGCGGTTATGGTTTCAAAACCCAACGGTGACAGAAAGTTGTTCAGCAACGAAAGATTGTCGGGCTTGTCATCTGCAATTAAAATTTTGCGGCGCGGGCCGTTGTAACCTATAAGCTGGCGCGATGGGGTTGGTTTTATAGGCAGGCTGTTTTCAACAACCGGCAAGGCCAATTCAAATGTGAATGTACTCCCGCTGCCGGCTGCGCTTGTTACTGTGATTTCGCTGCCCATTGCCCTGATTATCTGCTGGCTGATGGGTAAGCCCAAACCAACACCTTCAACCGCCAGCGAACCGGGCGTAAGCTGCTCAAACGGCTGAAAGATAAGCGCCAGCTGATCGGGCTTAATGCCAATGCCGGTGTCTGTTACCATAAACCGAATCTGTTTTGTGGCCGGTCCTGTGGTGCCGGCCTCAACCTCTCCGTTTTGCAACTCCACAACCTGGGCTTGCAGCGTAACTTTGCCGGTGTGGGTAAATTTGATGGCATTGCCCAGCAGATTGATGAGCACCTGGCGTAACCGTTTTTCATCCACTTCAACGCCGTAAGGCAGACCCGGCTCCGGCTCGAATGTAAATTGCAGCCCTTTCTCTCGCGCCCGGAACTGCATCATGTTCACCACGCCCCCCAGAAATGTGGGCAAATGTACCGTTGCCGGTTGCAGCGATAATTTGCCCGCTTCTATTTTGGCCAGGTCCAGAACATCGTTAATCAGTGTTAACAAATGCTGGCCGCTTTCCTGAATTACCGCCAGCCCCTCTGAATGCGGGGCCGGCAGGGTTGGGTCTCTTTTTAAAAGTTGGGCGTAACCCAAAATGGCGTTTAGCGGCGTGCGCAGTTCATGGCTCATGCTGGCCAAAAAGTTGCTTTTGGCCTGGCTGGCGGCCTCGGCGTTTTGACGCGCTGCTTGCGCCTGCTCAAACAAACGGGCATTGCGTTCGGTCAGGGCGCGCAGATTTTCTGCCATGTCGCTAAAGGCCACCCCCGCTTTTTGAAGCTGGCGGATAACCGCGTTAAAAGCCCGGGCCATTTGCCCAATTTCGTCCCCGGAACGGATGGACAGCGCCCGTGTGGTAATTGTCAGGTGGCGGGCCAGATCACCCTGGGCAATGGCGTCCATTTCTGAGGTGAGTTTCTGCAGGTCAAGATCGGCAATTTGGCCGGCTACGCTGGTAACCCTGGCCAGCGGGCCGGTAATACTGCGGGCAATGAGCAGGCCAAAGCCCAGCGCCATTAAAATGGCCAGCCCCATTGTTATCAACAGCACCCATTGCGTGTGGGCGGCCAGCGTTTGAGTGGTAGCCGCCGCCGCCTGAAAATCGGTGGCCACATCGGCAGAAATGGCCGCGCCGGCTTCACGGATGGCCGGGCCAACCACGTTGAGCCGGTTGGAGATAATATTCTGTTGTTGAGTGTAGTTAGCTTGAATCTCCGCAAAACTGCGGGCATAAGTATTAACCGCCGCTTCGGCATCGTCGGCCAATTCCTGGTACAACTGGCTCTGAATGGCCTGGTCTAATTTTTGAAAGGAGGTTTGCGCGCTTTCGTAGGTGCGGTTAAATTCATCAATCCAGTACAAATCACCGCTTTCAAGGTATTGAAAGGCGGCAACCCGCATTAACAATAGGGCGCGTTGGGCATTGCCGGCGTGATACGAGGTAACCGTATCATCGGCAAAAAATGAATTGGCGCGGATCTGTTCTAATTTAATCTCGGCCAGGCGCCCTTGCTGGTCAAGATTAACCAGCAAATCCCTGTTGCGGGTGGTTAACAACTCAATCACCCGCGTAAAATCGTTGCCATAAGTGGCAATACCTCTTTTGATGTTGTCCAGATAGACCAACCGGTTTTGTTTTGAAGTGCGCTGCCCGGCCACGGTAAGCAATTGGTCAAAATTGGCATACGCCGCGCGATACCGGCCCAAATCGGCTGGATTCTGCTGATCCATATACTGCAAGGCGTAAAAATGGGTGGCCCAAACGTTGGTTACAACCTGGTCGGCCAAATGTTGCTCGGCGGCCAGCCCTTTGGCCAAACGGGTAACCGTGTCATTAATCTGCTGAATCCTCAAAATAGCAATAATGATGACAGCCGCCATCAACGCCAGGGCAATAACGTAGCCAATTAAAATTTTTACGCCAACCCGGTAATTATTAAACGTGTTAACCATAGGCTTACCCGCGTAACTCAAATTTATCTGTTAACAAATTCGTCAACATTGTCAGATGTAATAATGGCAATGCCGGTATCAATATCAGCCGGCGATTTTACATCGCCGTTAATAAAGTTAATCAGCATGCGCACCGCTTCATAACTCTGGCGTTCAGGGTCCTGGCTGATGCTGGCGGCAATGGCCCCTTCTTTGATGAGTTCCAGGGTGCGGGGCAGTTCGTCAAACCCCACCACCTTAATTGTGTCCGTTAGCCCGTTGCGCTTAACAAATTCACCTGCCGGCGGCGCAGAACAGCAATCCAGCGATAAAATGCCGGTCACATCCGGGTGGGCTGCCATTGCCTTTTCAATGGAGGTGTAAATTTCAAGCGGTTCCGTGCCTGTGTCTACCACCTGCACCAGATTGATGTGGGGATATTGGGCCAGGGCGCGTTTGGCCCCGGCTTCGCGGGAGATAGACCACTGGGCGCTGGGGTCAATTGTAGTGATAATCACGGTGCCGCGGCCAGCCTGAGCCTCGGCCAAAAGCCGGGCCGCCCGGTAGCCAGATTCTTCAAGATTTTGGCCAACAAAGGCCAGGCGATGAGTGGCCGGGTTATCGGTGTTAAAGGTAATAACCGGGATCCCCTGCTCCAGATAACGGGTGATGATCGGCGCCAGCGCCGCAGAATTTACGGGCGAAATAGCCAGGCCATCCACGCCAACTTCCAGCAGGCGCTCAAGCTCGGCAATTTGCACCGCCGCGTCTGGCCCCACCGGCCCAATCAGCTCCACATTGGCCTTAAAATCCTCTACGGCGCGCACCACCCCCCGCCGGATAAAAGGCGCAAATTCATTAGAAATGTCATGATAGGAAACGCGGATAACCAGCGGTTTGCCTTCAGCCGCCCGCCGGGCAATGGCCGGACTCAACTGAAAATTGCCAACGGTGGGCAGAGATATCGGCGTGGGGCTGGGGAGAATAAGTTGAGTAGGGCGGGGCGCTACGGTAGGGGCGGTGATTGCTTCCGGCTGATTTGCCGCGCCGCAAGCCGACGCCAGCCCCAGCAAAACAGCAATCAACCCAAATTTTAACAGGATACGCATCGGGGGCAACCTTTAAACTCAAAATTAATCGCTTTGCCGTTAAGCATACCATTCTTGGCCCGGGTTTACACCGGGCAGACCACCAGTATTTTTCTGGCCAAAACTGGCTGAAATGACAGGTAGCAACAGCGGTTAGCTCAGGTTTTCCAGATCAGACAAGCCTTCTTGCAAGGCAAACAGCGCCGCCTGGGTTCTATTAGCCACGTGCAGCTTGCTTAAAATATTACTCACGTGAAAGCGCACGGTTCTAAGCGTAATAGAAAGATTTTGGGCAATTTCCAGGTCGGTCAGGCCGCGGGCAATGAGCCGCAGCACGGCAATTTCGCGCTCGGTTAGCGGCGTTTCGGTGGGCGGCAGCGGCGAAGGCTGGCTGATTTCCTGAATCAACTTGCGGGCAATCGTTGGGTGCAGCGACGACTCCCCCTGATGAACGTCGCGGATAGCCTGTAACAATACCTCTGGCGGGGCGTCTTTTAACAAATACCCCAGCGCCCCGGATTTAATAGCCGGAAAAACCTTGTCGTCTTCGGTAAAACTGGTCACCACCAAAATTCTGGCTTCAGGGTTATCCTTTTTAATATCAAGGATTGCTTCCAGCCCGCCCTTGCGCGGCATGACCAAATCCAGCAAAATCACGTCGGGGCGCAGGGCGCGGGCCATTTCTACCGCCTCAACCCCATCTTTGGCCGCGCCAACCAGCTCTAAATCGGCAATATTGCTGAACATGGCGGCCATGCCCTCGCGTACCACCGGGTGGTCATCGGCAATCAGAATCCGGATTATCTGGCCTTGTTTGCGGGCTAACTGTTTGGCGCTCATGGGGCATCCTCTGTTATGGCTACGGGCGCGGGTATTGTTAACTGAATTGACGTGCCCTGATTTGGCACAGCGTGAACATGCAACGCGCCGCGCAGCGAAATGGCGCGCTCATGCATGGTGGTTAAGCCCATGCCGCCGCGGTGGGGCGTGGTTTGCGGGTCAAAACCAACGCCATCATCGGTAATTACCAGTTTGATTTGGGCCGGGCTTGTCTGCAACTGAATGGTAACCGAGGCAGCGTTGGCATGTTTGAGGGCGTTGTTCAGGGCTTCCTGGGCTATGGCGTACAAGGCTTCTTCATAAGTTTGGGGCAATTCCGTCTGGGCGTGGACCAACAATTGCGTTTTTACGCCGGCCCGGCCCTCAACCGCGTCCAGCCGTAACTGTAACGCGCCAACCAGCCCTGCCTGTTCCAACTCTGGCGGGCGGAGTTCAAACAGCAGCAGCCGCAGCTCTTTTAGAGCCTGCCGGGCGGTGTCTTCCAGACGGGTTAGAAATTTTTCGCCCTGCGCCGGGTTTTTAAGGCGATACGCATCTTTGCCGGCCTTGGCAAACAGATTGATGCTGTACATTAGCTGCGTCACCGAGTCGTGCAGCTCGCGGGCCAGCCGGTTGCGCTCTTCCAGCATAGCGGCCTGTTCCGCCTTTTGGCGCTCCATAATTTCCGCTGCAAGGCTGGCGTTGGCCTGCGCCAGTTCGGCGGTGCGGCGCTCAACCCGGAGTTCCAGCTCATCGTTGGCCTGCTGCAACGCGGCGGCGGTGGCCTGCCGTTCGCCGATTTCGACTTGCAAGCGCACATTTTGTTGTTCCAGTTGGGTTTGCAAAACTCGCAGCGCCAGATGAGTTTGCACCCGGGCCAGCACCTCTTCAATTTGAAACGGTTTGGTAATGTAGTCAGCCGCGCCAGCCTGAAACCCTTTTACCTTGTGCGCGGTATCGGTGAGGGCGGTCATAAAAATAACAGGGATGTGTTTGGTGGCGTCATCGGCCTTTAACTGGCGGCATGTTTCAAAGCCATCCATGCCGGGCATTACCACATCCAGCAAAATAATGTCTGGTTTAATATATTCCACGCGTTTTAAGGCCGCCGGGCCATTTTGAGCCATCATAATTTCAAACCCTAAACTCTCAAAGTAGCCGTACAGGGTTTCCAGATTGGCCGGGGTATCATCAACAATCAAAATTGTGTGGTTTTGAAAGTTTGATTTAACCGGCTTGTTTTCAGTCACTTTTGCATCCATTGCGCCAACCGCCTCATCGTCATTGAGAAGAGGCTGTATTTTAGCCCAGTCAGCCAGCACTGACAACCATTGTTCTCCCCTTTAATTATAATTTACCGGCGGCTTTATTTCACCTGCCAACAGCGCCAGTTGTCAACCCTGTCATTTTTAACAGGCTAGCTGTTAATTTTGCCAACCTGGCCCCCCGATTTTGACAGGCTAAAGACTGGACTTTTCCCCGGTGTCACCCCGGCGGGTAAATGATATGATGGTGCCAGTTAAACTCAACAGCTTCAAAGGAGATACTGTTTATGGTCAAAGATGCCCCGTTGGCCGCTGCTTCCTCATCCAATTTATCCCAAAAACTCAAAAAACTAATTCTGGCCAGAGAAACCGGCGTATTTGTGGCGCTGGTGCTGATGGCCATATTTTTGTCTGTAGCAACCCCGGCTTTTCTCGGCGTGAGGAATTTGCTAAACGTGGGCCGGCAGGTGTCGTTGTTGGGCATTATGGCCGTTGGTATGACCTATGTGCTGGTTTCCCGCGAGGTTGACCTGTCTGTTGGGTCCATTTACGCTCTGGCCGGGTTGATGACCGGCATGCTCATTGTCATGGGCTGGGGGCTGGCCCCGGCCTTGCTGGTGGGGCTGCTGATTGGGGCGGCGGTTGGGTTTATCAATGGCTGGCTGTCAACTTACGGCTCGCTGCCGTCATTTATCACCACGCTGGGCATGATGAGCGTGGCCCGCGGCGTGGCTCTGCTCATTACCGACGGCCAGCCGGTAACGGTTAATGAAGCGCAGGGCGCCAACCCGGAAACGCTGGCCCAGTTTTACTACCTGGGCCAGGGCCGAATTTTTGATCTGTTCCCCATGCAACTGTTGTTCTTTATTGCTGTGGCCATTTTGGGCTGGATTTTGCTCTCAAAAACAGTTTTTGGCTTCAAAATTTACGCCGTTGGCGGCAGCGACAAAGCGGCGCGGGTGTCTGGCATTAAAGTGTTTAACACCAAAATCTGGGCTTTTGTGATTATGGGCTTTTTAAGCGGCCTGGCCGGTGTTTTGAGCCTGGCCTTTTTGCCCAGCGGCCAGGCCGGACGCACCGGCGTTGGGCTGGAACTGGATGTGATTGCCGCCACCATTGTCGGCGGCGCGTCGCTGGCCGGCGGCGAAGGCACCATTTTGGGCACCATTTTGGGGGTGCTGATTATCGGCGTGCTGCGCAACGGCCTGATTTTAATGGGGATTTCGGCATTTTGGCAGGAAACAATGATTGGTGCGGTCATCATCCTGGCGGTAGGGATAGATAAATGGACCCGCAGCCGCCGGGGTTTGTAACTCAGGTCAAAGGGAGTGTGACAGTCCCTGCGCCTTAGGCAGCAACGAGAATGAGAATGGATGTTGGGGGGAGCTACCCCCCAACCCCCCCGGCCTGCGGCGCTATTTTCAGAGGAGGTGGAGCAAACAAACCGTAGCTGTGCCAGCTTATTCAAATTTTCAAGAGGAGAAGTTTTTTATCAAAGGAGATACCACGATGGCGAAACAACGCAAAAATTTATCAATTCTGACCCTGTTTTTGATTTTAACGCTGCTGCTGGCCGGCTGCGGCGGCGCGGCCCAACCGGCGCCCGCCCAACCTCAGGCCCAACCCGAAACTAAAACCGAAGCCGCCGCGCCGGCGGAAGAAGCAAAACCGGCTGAGGAAGCCGCCGCGCCGGCGGAAGAAGCCGCCCCCGCCGAGGAAGCCGCCCCCGCCGCAGAAGCTGAACCGGCGGAAGAAGCCGCGCCGGCTGACTCTGCTGGCGGCTTTGCGCTGGCTCCGCGGATTGCGGAGAAGGTGGTCGCGGGCGAACCGCTGATGCTGCGGGTGTCGTACCACGATGTGTCCAACGAATTTGCGCCTTTCATCAAGAAAGGGGTGGAGCAGGCCGCCAGCGAGTTTGGCGTGGATGTTGAAATGGTTGGCCCGGTCAGCCCCGATGCCGACGCCCAGATAGCCGAGCTGGAAAATCTGGTGGCCGCCGGGGTCGATGGGTTGGCCATCTCCTCGGTCAGTTCCGACGCGCTGGCCCCGATTATTGACCGGCTGATTGCCGAAGGCATTCCGGTGGTCACCTACAACACCGACAACCCGGACAGCCAGCGGCTGGGTTTTGCCGGGCAAGATTTGGAACAGTCCGGCTACGAAGCGGCCAAAGTGCTGGCCGAGTTGATGAACGGCCAGGGCGAAATCATCATCACCACCCTGGATGCCGCCGCCCAGTGGTCCATTGACCGCGAAACCGGGGCGCGCCGCGGCTTTGAGGAATACCCCGACATCAACGTGCTGCAAACTGTCAACACCGGCACCGAGCCGCAGGAAATCTACGGCTCCATCGAAAACGCCATGCTGGCCAATCCCACTGTCAACGGCATTTTGTCGCTGGAATGCTGCTCGGTTTCCCCGGCGGGTGAGTATGTTAAACGCAACGGGCTGACCGGTGAAGTGACCATTGTTGGCTTTGATGAATTGCCCCAAACCCTGCAACTGATTGACGAAGGCGTGATTGCCGCCTCGCTGAGCCAGGCCCCGGAACGCCAGAGCTACGAAGCGGTGCGCATGCTGCTTGATGCCCTCGGCGGCAAATCCGTGGCCGATGTCGATACCGGCATCGCTGTCATTGATAAATCCAACCTTGACGTTTATATGAAGGGCGGCGGTGAGTCGGCTGCTGCTGGCGGCTTTGCGCTGGCCCCGCGGATTGCGGAGAAGGTGGCCGCGGGCGAACCGCTGATGCTGCGGGTGTCGTACCACGATGTGTCCAACGAATTTGCGCCCTTCATCAAGAAAGGCGTGGAGCAGGCCGCCAGCGAGTTTGGCGTAGATGTTGAAATGGTTGGCCCGGTCAGCCCCGATGCCGACGCCCAGATAGCCGAGCTGGAAAATCTGGTGGCCGCCGGGGTCGATGGGTTGGCCATCTCCTCGGTCAGTTCCGACGCGCTGGCCCCAATTATTGACCGGCTGATTGCCGAAGGCATTCCGGTGGTCACTTACAACACCGACAACCCGGACAGCCAGCGGCTGGGCTTTGCCGGGCAAGATTTGGAACAGTCCGGTTACGAAGCGGCCAAAGTGCTGGCCGAGTTGATGAACGGCCAGGGTGAAATCATCATCACCACCCTGGATGCCGCCGCCCAGTGGTCCATTGACCGCGAAACCGGCGCGCGCCGTGGCTTTGAGGAATACCCCGACATCAACGTGCTGCAAACTGTCAACACCGGCACCGAGCCGCAGGAAATCTACGGCTCCATCGAAAACGCCATGCTGGCCAATCCCACTGTCAACGGCATTTTGTCGCTGGAATGCTGCTCGGTTTCCCCGGCGGGTGAGTATGTTAAACGCAACGGGCTGACCGGTGAAGTGACCATTGTTGGCTTTGACGAGTTGCCCCAAACCCTGCAACTGATTGACGAAGGCGTGATTGCCGCCTCGCTGAGCCAGGCCCCGGAACGCCAGAGCTACGAAGCGGTGCGCATGCTGCTCGACGCTCTCGGCGGCAAACCCGTGGCTGATGTCGATACCGGCATCGCTGTCATTGATAAATCCAACCTTGACGTTTATATGAAGGGTAACTAAGCCCCTGGTGCGAGGCGCGGCCAGGCCGCGCCTCGCACCCTTTTTAGCGTGAAAAATATGACTGATACGAGCAACCGCGCCCCCCTCATCCAACTGAATGCCATCACCAAGGGATTTCCCGGTGTGCAGGCGCTTAACGGCGTCAGCCTGGTCGTCTACCCCGGCGAGATTCACGCCATCATCGGTGAAAACGGCGCCGGCAAAAGTACGCTGATGAATATTCTGGCCGGTGAGCTGCAACCCGATTCCGGCGAGATTATCTTTCAGGGCCAGGCGGTGCATATCCCGCACCCCAATGTGTCGCAGCAGTTGGGAATTAGCGTGGTCTACCAGGAGCTGGCCCTGTGCCCCAACCTGAGCGTCGCCGAAAACATCTCGCTCAACACGGCCCGCGCGGGGTTTGGGCTGCAATTTGTTAACCGCCGCCAGTTTATCGCCACCGCCAGAACCGTGTTGAGCCAGTTGGGCATGGACACCCTGAACCTGCGCCAGCCGGTAGGCACAATGACCGTGGCCCAGCAGCAGATGGTGGAAATTGGCAAGGCCATTTCCACTGATGTCAAGGCGCTGATTTTGGATGAGCCAAATTCGGCGCTGACTCAGGAAGAAACCGAGCACCTGTTTGCCGTGCTGCGCAATTTGCGGGCGGCGGGGGTGGCCATTATTTACATTTCTCACCGGCTGGAAGAGGTGCTCAGCCTGGCCGACCGCATCACCGTGCTGCGCGATGGCCAGTGGGTTGAAACGATGGCGGCTCAAACTGCCACCGTGGACTATCTCATTGCCCGCATGGTGGGCCGCGAAGTAGACGTGCTGTTTAGGCCACAGGGGCAACATGCCGCCCAGGAGCAGATCAGTTTTGAGGTTAAACAACTTTCCAGCGCCAACCTGCTGCGCGATATATCGTTTAAGGTCCACGCCGGAGAAATTGTAGGCGTGGCCGGCCTGCCGGGGGCCGGCAAAGATGAGTTGGTGGAGTGCTGTTTTGGGCTGCGGCCTTACACCGGCCACTTGGAGGTGAAGGGGCAGCCTGTGAAAATTGATGAGCCGGACCAGGCTATTAAGCACGGGCTGGCCCTTATCCCCGCCGACCGGCGCGGCGCGGGCGCGATGCTGGTGCTGAGCGTGCAGGATAACATTGTGGCGGCTAATCTCAGCCAGGTTAGCCGCGCCGGCCTGCTCCGGCAGCCGGCCATCCGCGCCGTGAGCCGGCAATATGTGGACCAGCTGGATATCCGCATTGCCGGGCTGGCCCAAAAAATGGGCACGCTCAGCGGCGGCAACCAGCAAAAAGTGATTTTGGCCCGCGGCCTGGCCACCAACCCGGCGGTACTCATTCTGCATGAACCCACGCGCGGCATCGATGTGGGGGCCAAGGCCGAAATTTACACAATTTTACAAGAACTGGCCGCCGCCGGCGTGGCCATTCTGATTGTGTCATCGGAGTTGCCGGAGTTGATTGGCCAATGTGACCGGATTTTGGTACTGTATCAAGGTACAATAACCGGCCATTTTCAGCGCAGCAACGCCGCGGAAGAACCAATTCTGGCCTGCGCGATGGGCCAAAACATCCATCTGAATTCAGCATAAAACAAAGGGGTTTTTTATGTCAAAACCAATTATCACCGTGGTGGGCAGCTTTGCCGTTGGCATGACGCTCAGAACCAGCCACATGCCCGTGTTTGGCGAAACGCTGCTTGGCTCAGATTTTGATATGGGGCCGGGCGGCAAAGGCTCCAATCAGGCTGTGGGCACGGCCCGGCTGGGGGCCAACTCTTACTTTGCCGGCATCATCGGCCAGGATAAACTGGGCGAAATTGCCACCGACCTGTACGCCCGCGAAGGGGTAGACACCACCTACCTGACCAAAACCGCCCGGCTGGCCACCGGGGTGGGCTTTATCATCCTCAACCAGGCCGGCGAAAACGGCATCATCCTGGATATGTCGGCCAATAAATTGATGGATGCCGCCTTTGTCAATCAGGTTGAAGCCCAAATTGCCCGCAGCGATCTGGTGATGTCGGTGCTGGAAATCCCTCCGGAGGCCGCCATCCGGGCCATGGAATTGGGCCGGAAGCACGGCGTTAAAACCATCCTCAACCCGGCCCCGGCCCAGCCGCTGCCGCCGGAGGCGTTTCAACACATCGATTACCTCACCCCCAACGAAACCGAACTGCGCATTTTGCTGGGCCTGCCGCCCAACGACGCCACGCCCACGCTTGAACTGGCGCAGCGCCTGCGCGGCTACGGGGTGGGCAACCTGATTGTGACTATGGGCGCGGACGGCGCGCTCATTCTAACGGCGGGCGGGGTTGAAAAAATACCGGGCGTCGCGGTGGAGGTGGTTGACACCACCGGCGCGGGCGATGCCTTTAACTCCGGGTTGGCGGTGGCGCTGGCTGCCGGTTGGCCGCTGCCCGACGCGGTTCGTTATGCGGCTTGCGCCGGGGCCATTGCCTGCACCAAACTGGGGGTTATTCCCTCGCTGGGCGCCAAAGCGCAGGTTGATCAATTTTATGCAGCCCATACCGCTTAAGGAGACCATATATCATGAAACGTGGTAAATTACTCAACTCAGAACTCAATCACGCCATCGCTTCGCTGGGGCACGGCGATTTGATGATTGTTTGTGACGCCGGCTTCCCCATCCCCACCACAGCCTGGCGGGTAGACCTGGCGATTACTCAGGATGTGCCGGATTTGGAAACGGTTTTGAGCGCCATCAGCGATGCCTTTATTGCCGAGAAAGTATCTTACGCCGCTGAAATGGCCGAAAACAACCCGCCGCTGCTGGCCAAGGTACACCGCATTTTTCCCGCCAGCGAATACGCGCCCATCCCCCACCAGCAAATTCTCAGCGAAATGGCGACGCGGGCCAAAGTCATCGTCCGCACCGGCGCGTTTGACCCCTGGGGCAATATTCTGCTCTACTCCGGCGTTGATGCGCCCATCTGGTTTGCCAAACCCGGCCTCAATGTGCCGGAGCAGTACCAGGAAATTGTCAAACGGATGCAGGAGAACGGCTAATTTTTGGGTCGCAAGACAGGCGACGGGTGTTTATTTATGATAGAACATAGCGCCGCAGGCCAACACGCTTGCGGCGCTATATTGGAATAATCAAAAACCAACTTATGGGGGGCACATGGATAACAACCAACAATACTTGCCTGGCCAGTTTCAGCGGGCGAAGTGGTTACGGCTGGACTCAGCCAAAATTTTAAAGCGCTTTTTCTTTTGTGAGCGAGAGCTGATTAAAAGCCAGGCCGGCTGGCTGGCCGGCATCGCTGATTTTGAAGCCAAACTGGCCCTGCCCTATCACTTTTGGCAGGATGCGTTAACGGCCCACGCTCTGCGCGAGCGCGTGTTTGAGCTAAAATTCCCCAGCCGGATGCTGGAAATAGGCGACGACCAACCGCTGATCGATGTATTTGCCGAAGCAGCCAACGCGCCCGGTGCCGCCGCTTTTCTGCTATCGCTGGCGCGGGTGTACAAACCCGCCTTGCTGACCGTTTACCGCGATTATGTCTCGCAGGCCGACCCGCTGGCCGACGGGCCGATTTTACGGGCGCTGCGGTTGGCGGTCGATGAAAAAGCTGAGCAGATCGCCGTGCTGACCCGCTTTGCCAACACCATACTCAACGCCGCGCCGGAAAAACGCCACCAGGCTGAAGCCTGGGTAGCGGCGCTCGGCGAACGATTGGGGCAGGTCGGTGGGCTGAGTCTCGACCCACCGCAAGCCGTGGCTGCCCCAGTCGATTTGCCGGGCCGCACCGAATTTGCGCTGGCCCAAATTCCGGCCCGCGACAGCCGCTTTCACCTTTGCCGCTACTACTGGCCCGATATCATCGACCCAACTTTTCCCTACGGCGACGGCATCCAGTTGCAACTGCGCAGCGCGGTCAGTCACTTTAATGAGGTCTGGGCCGTAGAATCGGGTGGGGCGGTACTGCACGCCTTTGCCGATGGCTTGGAATGGGAGTTTATGTATGATGCCGCCCGCTGGACGTATGACGAAGCTCGCCATGCTCGTATGGGCTATGACCGGCTGCATGTGTGGGGCTTTGAGCCGCACGAAATCCCGCTGGGTACGCACATTTACGACAGCGCATTTGGGCAGGACCCGGTGGTGCGGTTGGGTATGCTGCACTATTTTGAAACCAAAAATATCGGCAAAAAGACCAAACGGGCCAATGCTTTTGGCTCGTACCAGGATCGGATGAGCCAGCACGATATGGATTTTGACTGGGCCGATGAAACCATCCACGCTTATTATGGCAAACACTGGCTCGACACGTTGCATGCGGCCCAACCGGAACGCGTGCCGGATATCGAAGCGCTGCGGGAAACCTGTGAAACGCTGGTGGTGGCGCAGGTCGCTGACGCCACTGACTCTGACCGGGCCGAAACTCGCCAGATAGCCCAGGCGATGCTCGACAAAGCGCAGCGAAGACAATTGCGAATTGGGAACGAGCTTTAGAATCGTTCCTAATTCATCTTTCATAATTTTCAGTGATAAGGAACCGCCAATGACAAATACATCTCCCTCCCTCACTCCCCGCGAGCGGGTAAAAACCGCGCTCCGCCACCAAACACCCGATCGGGTACCCGTCGATTTTTTGGCTACGTTGGAAATCTGGGAAAAACTTGTGGCAAAAATTCAGCCGGATGTTGCAGCTGTCGGGCCATCAGAACTTTTTGACCCGCGTTACGAGGCTATTTTGCGCCATTTTGAGGTGGACTGTCGGGTAATTTCCTACGATCAATTTTACCAGCCGCCGTCGAGCGTGCTGTTGCCCGGCGCAAACGTTGAATGGTGGAATGTGCTCAGCCGCTCCACACCCAGCCGTATGTGGCGGCAACTTCTGCCCGATGGCTCGGCCCGGGACATTTGGGGGCATCAAATTCGGGTGGTCAACAACCCTACCGGCGGCTACGAAGAATACGCCGCCTGGCCGCTGGCCGATGCGCAATCAGTGGCAGAGTTGAGTCGCCATCCCTGGCCCGAACCGGACTGGTGGGATTTCAAACCGATGCTTGATCTCATCAACCAACTTGACGCGCATCAGGAATATCACCTGCGTTTCCGCATTGGCTCGGTGTTTGAAATTGCCTGGCAGTTGCGCGGCATGCAGGAATTTCTGATGGATTTGGCCATCAACCCCGAAATTCCGCTCTACATTATGGACCGGCTGACCGACATCTACGTAGAGAACACCCGTCGGGTGCTGGAACTGGCCGGTGACCGGCTGGATATGGTGTACTTTTACGATGATGTGGCTACCCAGCAATCGCTGATGATCTCAAAAGCCATGTGGGAAGAATTGATCCGCCCCCGCCACCAGCGCCTCATCGACGTGGCAAAGTCTTTTGGCGTGCCGGTGATGTACCATTGCGATGGGGCACTGGCTCCGCTGCTGCCGGCGCTGATTGAAATGGGCGTTGATATGCTCAATCCGGTGCAGGCCGACGCCAAAGGCATGGAGCCGGAAATGCTGAAACGCGAGTTCGGCGACCGGCTGTCGTTTCACGGTGGCATCGATATTATCAAAACCCTGCCACATGGCACGATGGACGAGGTGAAGGCTGAAGTAGCCGAGCGCATTCGCGTGTTGGGCCAAAACGGCGGTTACGTGCTGGCCAGTTCGCACCACATTCAGTCCGATACACCGCTGGAAAACGTATTCGCCATGTATGATTTAGCCAATCGTTATTAATAGAGGAAACAATGTTGGGTCAAGGGGTGCGGCATGCCAAAGCCTGAAACAGCCCGCAGTTTGAGAAAAAAAGTAAAAAAGTGCACTGGGGTTTGTAAGACAACTTACAAGCCCCAGTCGTGGGTAAATCTACTCAGTGCACTGAAATGGGCAAAAAGCTGCTCGCAGTGCACTGAGTGAAGTGATATTTTGCACTGGCAGCTTTGTGGATAAACCGGCTACCATAGCAATCTTAATGTAGAAATCGGTCGGAATTTTGTTGCAAGATCCGCCTGACACTTGTACTGTGGCAGATGATGCTTATTTTCTGGCTGGCGGCTTGCACGCCAGCCCCGGCGGTCACTCCCACCCCACCACCAACCGAGACTCCGGTGCTGGCGACTGCGACCACTGCCGCCAGTTGCGCCGATATTGACGCCGGCTGGGGCCGGAATTGGCCCGCCGTTATTACCGCGCTGGAGCAACTGTTGGCCGCTGGCCAAAGCTGCGGTCCCGAGCCGCTGACCAGCAAGTTGTACGCAGTTCATTATAACTACGGTGCCGTGTTGGAAGATAGCGGCAACCACTCCACCGCCATCGAGCACTATCAGGCTGCGCTCAGCCTGGATCCCAACCGGCAGGAAGCTCTGGCGGCGCTGGTGCGGCTGGATGCTCTGCCACCCCCGACTCCGGCCGCGTGTTTGTCCACATCGGCACCCAATCCCGATCCCGCTCCAGCCGCTACCCCGGACCGTGCCGTGTTTGTCACCCACTCAGGCCGGCAGCTTCAGTTGCAGGGCCAGGTGTTCAAAATCAAGGGAGCGAATTACTATCCCCGCCACGCGCCCTGGCAGCGTTTCCTGGCCGAAGCTGACCTGGCCGGGATGGCCGCGGAACTGGACCTCATCCGGCAGGCCGGCTTCAATACTGTGCGGCTCTTTCTGTGGTACGAGCCGCTCTTTACCTGCGAGCCTGAGGCTGCCATTCCCATTGAAGCTGTTTTTGCCAAAGTGGATACGCTGCTGCGGCTGGTAAGCGAGCGCCACTTGAAAGCCATCGTCACCCTGAACGATCTGCCCGACCTTCGGTTTCGCCCCCTCTACACTGACTGGGCGCATTACGATGCCCAGACCCGCTACATTGTGCGGCGGTATCGCAACGAGCCGGCCATTTTGGCCTGGGATTTGCGCAACGAAGGCAATATTGACTATGGCGTCCAACCCGGCAACAAAGCGCTGTTTAGCCAGACCGAAGTCATCGCCTGGCTGGAGCACATCAGCCAACTGGTGCGGCAGAATGACCCTTACCACCTGCTCACCGCCGGCTGGTGGAGCGACCCGGCCGTTACCAGCCCCTATGTCGATCTTCTGTCATTCCATCAATTTGACGCCACCGATCCCAGCCAACTGCAAGCCCGGATCACCGATTACCGGCGGCGGACCGACCAACCGTTGCTGTTGGAAGAGATCGGTTATCACAGTTGGAAAGATGCCTTGGCCGATGCGCGTGATGAAACCACCCAGGCCCGGATATTGGGTGAGATGATTACCGCTACTGAATCCACCAATATTTCCGGTTGGGTGGTCTGGGCCGCCCTCGATTTTGTGCCTGCGCCGGGGCAGCCGGCCAATTACGAACATTTCTTTGGGCTATGGCGAGCCGATTTATCCCCCAAACCGGCTTTACAGGCCTTGCCGTTGCCGTAGCACCTATTCCGTGACGGTGCATCCGATGAGGGATTGTTGGATGCCCTTTCACATTGTAATTGCAGGCCAATCTGTTCCAGCCCACACTTAAGCATCGCCTTCTATCCCGAGCGCATTCGTTACAGAACCTTGAGGGCTACTTTCTGTTTCAACCGCAGCACAATGATGTCCAGTTCAGCCCAATCGATAATGTCTTTTTCGGCTTGCTCCGGCGTTTCGTAGCGATGGGTCATCTGTCTAACCCAGGCATCATTCGGGTCTGGCTCGATGGTAAACTCTCCTTTGATCCGATAACCACCTGTGTTGGCTAATTTGTTCATCTGTCGGGTTTTGGATGCGCATTTCGCTCAAACGCGCTATCATCCGGTGATGATTTCCATACAATCCTCGGAGAATAAAATGATCAGCATCCTGCCTGGTTTCTGGTCTTGGTTTCTTAATCAAGTCTCAACAATCAGGCCAGACAGGTTTGGGCCTGTGATTTCACCGTGGCCCACGATTTGTTCTTTCGGCCGGTCTATATTTTTGTCATTATCGAGCACTACAGCCGGCGGATCATCCATCTGGCTGTAACCCGTTCGCCGAGCGATGTCTGGGTCACGCAACAATTGCAGGAAGCCACCCCCTGGGGCCACCGGCCGAAATATCTCATTCGCGATCGGGATAACCTGTAAAATCATTGTTCGACCGGTACTGGGTGGCTTGCACCATTCATATTCGCGGACCGCTTATCGGCACTGACCTTTTCCCCGGTTAATCCCAAAAGAAACCAAGCCCTCAGTAATTTACTGAAGGCTTGGT
>JAJVIM010000048.1 GCA_022071955.1 Anaerolineae bacterium | reverse complement strand
ATAGAGCGATTGCCGTCGAGAAGTTGACCGGCATCCGCGACAGGGTTACGGTTCGTCGCGGGCAGCGTGATAATCTGCATAGCTGGTCGTTTTTCCAACTCAAAGGCTTTATCAGCTACAAAGCTGATTTGGCCGGGATTCCCCTGTTTGAAGTTGATCCCAAAAACACCTCCCGTACCTGCCCCGTATGTGGTTGCGTTGACAAACGTAATCGAAAGTCTCAAAGCTCTTTCCTCTGTGTGTCCTGCCATTATGCTGCAAATGCTGACACCAACGCGGCGGTTAATATCAGCCGCCGGGCAGTTGTCAACCTGCCAAACGTCTCAACTCCGCTCCCTATGGCCTCCGCTGGGGGTCATGGTGAGCGCCGGTTAGGGGCAAGCCCCCGGCTTTAGCCGGAGGTTGTTGACTTGTTCTCTCCGTTTAATTTGTGGCTTCTTCACCCAATAAATCCAGAATCGCGGCGGCAATCGCCGGCGGCAATCCGCGCAACTCAATGTCTACCGCCGCCGGGTAGCCGCCGTACTGCCCGTGGTGGTTGGCCCGGCGCACATCGACTTTGACGTTGACGACGTGGCCCTGCTTCCCCATCCGATGCCAGGCGCCGCGCAGCCGGTCGTCCCGGGGCAGCAGCAGTTTGTCGCCCGGCAGCCGGGCGGCCAGGCCGGTAAATATCGCTTTTTGCTCATCAACCTCACCCCGGAGCGTATCGCGGTAGGCCACCGCTTTCGGCAGCGCCGCCAGCGCCGGGTCGAGCAGCCGCCGTTTGAGGTCGCGGGCAAGGGCCGGGCGGTCAGCCGCCAGGCTGATGGTGCGCTGAGGCAAAAACTGGCGGCCGCAATCGTGGTTCTCAAACGAGGGGAAATTGGCGTAGGCGGTATAACGACCCTGGGTATGGTGAAAGGTGATGGTCAGGCTGTCGGTTGCTTCGGGGACAAGCCTGACAGCATCGTCCCCGGCTAACTGCCAGCCGGGGAGCAAGCCGGCCTCGATAACCGCTTGAAGTTTGGTCTTGAGTTCCTGGCAGTTCCAGTGGTTGACGTACATTCAATCTCCGACTTGACAAAACCAATGATGACTGATACTATTGTATACATAGTATTATCATTTGTCAAGCCGGAGCGCCGTATGCCTGACGCCACTCTCACCGCCCTCAACATTGACCACAGCAAAGTCCGCACCTACCAGGTCGCCCTGGATTGGGTCAGGGAGAACGGGGTGCTGGTCACGCCCCACGTCTACGGCGTTGGCCTGCTCACCGTGCAGGCCAGCCTGACCGAGTTGGGCCTGCGTGAATCGGACCCCCGCGCCAAACGGCTCAAGGGGCTGCGCCGCAAACTGGTCGGCCCGCATCTATGCGCTCACCACGTTGATCATCGGAAGGGCGAGACGATTCTGGGCTACTCGCCCGACCTGCCCCCACCCCCCGCCGTCTATTTCGCCAAAGTCAACCGGCTGCTGGCCATTGAGTACCTCACGCCCGCCGGCTGGCTGCCCCTGCCGGTGCAGCCGTACCAGCTTGAGGCCGCCGCTGACGATGATGCCGGCGTGGTTTCCCGCTGGCTCAACCTGGCCGGCGACTTCGCCTGGCCGGTGGTTGAGCGGGGTGGGCAGCCGGGCCGCTGGCTCCGGTTAATTTGGGACGGCGAAAAGGTCAGGGATTTTTCCGACAAAGACCTGACAGTTGACCCGGCCAATAACATCGCCGCCCTGGAAAGCCGGGCGCGGGCCAGCGTGGATATGAACAACGCCAAGGGGGTCAAGGGCTACGGCCAAAAGCTGGTCGGGTACGGCGGCTACGCCTGGATCGGCTTCAAAGCCTGGGCCGCCTGGCAGCGCGACTGGCGGCGGTACGAGGCCGAGATGGATTGTCTCAAAGCCTACATCCTGTGGCGCTATCCCGAATTTCAGGCCGACATCAGCGCCGAACTGGAACGGATTGCCGACCTGGCCTGGCAAGCCTTGCGCCGCAAAGTCGGCAAGGTCTACCTGGCCGACCTGGGTGGGGATGTGACCCCGGACCAGGCCGATTTCATTGACCTGGTGGTGCAGGGCGGCCTCAGCCGCCTGCCATCGCCGGAAACCATCCAAAGCAAGCTGCGCCTCGATTTTGAGGTGGCGCTGGTACAGGCCGAGTCGGATGTGGAGCGCGACCGGCTGGCAGCGGAGCAACTGCGGGCGGAACGGGCCGAAGCGCAGGCCAGGCAACAAGCCGCCGCTGAGTGGGTCGAGGCCGAGAGCCGGCAAGCCCGGGCCGTAGCCGACCGGGTGGAAACCGAGCAGCAGGCGATGCGCCGGGCGGCGCTGGACAAAGCCCGGCAGCAAATCGAGGAAGCCGGGTCGCCCTTGCAGCAGATGGCCGACAACCTGCGCCATACCGTTTATCAAAAGATGCGGGAAGCGCAGCGCGGTTTGCAGGAACGCGGCAGCCTGCACCCCAAAACGGTGCAGGGCCTGCGGTTGCTGGTCGAGCAGTTCAGCCTGCTCAACAGCCACGGCGACGACGAACTGGAACGGCAGTTGCAGGCGTTTGAAAAGATGATGCCGGCTGCCGGCGGGGTCAGGGATGAGTCCCGGCTGGCTGACATCAAGGCGCTGGCCGGCGAGATTACGGCGCTGACCCGCGCCGCCGCCGAGCGGGTGATGGAACGCAGTGTGGCCGATGACTTTGGCACCGAGGCCGTGCGCTGGTAGTAAAAATTCCAAACGTAGAAACATACGTTCAGAAAGGCAAACCAATGAACGCAGCCGAAACCAACCAGACCCTTGACCACCTGATTCGCGCCGGGCGTAGTCTCATCGGCGTCATCTCCAACGACGAATACCGGGTGCTGCGCGGCCTCGACGCGGTGTGCCACTTCGATAAACAGCGCCACCCCAAAAGTGGCGAACCCCGCAAGTTGTACCATTGGGATGTCTTTGCCGGCTTCCAGACCTGGCGCGAGGGCGACAGCCTGCCGGATGAACTGGTCAACAAGCAGGGGGGCAAAGGGCTGCCCATCACCGACCCGACAATGGCTATCCGGGCGATGCTGGCGCTGCCGGCGGCTGAGGAAGCCCTGTTTGTCCTTAAGGGGCTGGAGATGCTGCTGGCCAACAACCCGCTGCTTCAGCGCGGCCTGCGCAACCTCAATATGGCCCTCAAGCAGCGGCAGCAGGCGGTCATTCTGCTCTCGCCCGCGCTCAACCTGCCGCCCGGCCTGGCCACCGAGGTCTCCGTGGTGGATTACCCCCTGCCCGACCTGGCCGAAATCAACGCCACCCTGGACGCCATCGGCCAGAAAGCCGGCGTCACCGTCAACCTGAATAACGGGCAGGCCGACCGGCAGGCGCTGGCCAACGCCCTGCGCGGCCTGGAACTGGAGGATATGATGGCCGTGCTGCACCAGAGCCTGGTCAGGTTTCGCGGCGAAATCAACGCTGAGACCATCAACCTGGTGCTGGACGAGAAACAACGCATTGTCAAACGCACCGGGGCCTTGCAGTTTGTCCGCTCCGGCGAAACAATGGCCGACATCGGCGGTCTGGCTAACCTGAAGCGGTATCTGGACGAAATCCAGTTGACCTTCACCGACAAGGCGCGGGAACGGCGGGTCGATGTGGCGCGGGGGGTGCTGATTGCCGGCATCCCCGGCACCGGCAAGTCGCTGGCGGCCAAAGCCTGCGCCGGCGGGCGGCATCCCCGCCCTCTGCTGCGGATGTCCATCAGCGAATTGATGGCTCAGGGCGGCGGCATCGTTGGCCAGGCCCAGGGCCGGGTTCACCTGGCGATTAAAGTCATCGAGGCCACCGCTCCCTGCGTGCTGTGGATTGATGAAATCGAGAAGTCGCTGGGCGGCGGCGGGGGCGAACTGGATGGCGGCACCCGCAGCGATATTATGGCTGATCTGTTGACCTGGATGCAGGAAAGCACCGCCCCGGTTTTCATCGTCGCCACGGCTAACGATGCCACCGCGCTCAGGCCGGAACTGGTGCGCCGCTTTGACGAGACTTTCTTTGTGGATGTTCCCGGCCCCACAGCCCGCCGCGAGATTTTTAGCCTGCACCTGGGCAAGCGGGCCTTGGCACCGGCAGACTTCGATTTGGCCCGGCTGGTTGAAGCGGCCCGGGGCTACACTGGGGCGGAAATCGAGAAAGCAGTCATCCGCGCCACCCGCAAAGCCCTGGTGCGCGAGGAAGCGGGGGCGGAGTACCGGGTGACGACCGACGACGTATTGGCGGCGCTGGGCGAAATCACCCCGGTAGCCGCGAGTATGGCCGACCGGCTGGCCCTCTATCGTCAATTCGACGCCCGGCCCGCCGACAGCGACGACCCGGAAGCCGGGCAGCCCGGCTATGAGACGGCTGTCGAAAACCAGGCTGTGCGCTGGTAGGAAACGAAGGGGGGTGAGGCAGCCGCCTCCCCCTCATTAATAATGAAGCGAGGCAAAAAAGTGAGCAAGTACAAAGAAATCACCACCCAAATTACTGACCGCGACCATATTACCGCCGCCCTGACCGACCTGGGCGTCGCCCACGGAGTCGCCCGGCCCGGCACAACGCTAACCCTCAACGGCTGGAGCGGGCGGGGGCGAACTGCTGAAATCGTGGTGCGAAAGGCCACATTAGAGTCGTCCGGCAGCGGCTACGTCTACGCCGATCTCGGCTGGGCGCTGGACCCGCAGACCGGCGCGTACCGGCTGGTGCTGGATGACTACGATGAGCGCAATCGCGGCGTGATGAACATTGTCGAGGGCGTGGCCCAGCGCAGCGCCTTCTACCGGCTGGCCGAACTGGCCGCCCAAAACGGCTTTGCCCTGGAAACCGCGTCCGGGTTTGACGTGCAGCGGGTCTTTATCGGGCGATAGGCAGAAAAGGAGCCAGAACAATGCAAGTGAAATTAACCCGACAGGTCGGCGGCGAGACGCAGACCATCATTGTAGACATCGACGCGACAGGCAAGGTAACCGCCACCGTCGAGGGCGTGGCCGGGCCGGCGTGCGGCGAAATCAGCGCCTTCCTGGACGGGCTGGGCCTCGTCACCCGGGACGAAAACACGCCCGACTTCTACCAGCAGGCCACCGGGCAAACGCAGGTGTACGGTGGCGGTGGTGGCTGACCTGACCGTGCAGATCAACCGCATCGTCCCCGATTCTTACGTCGATGGCCCCGGCCGGCGGGTGGCCGTCTTTTTTCAGGGCTGCGCCATCGGCTGCCGGGGTTGCCAAAACCGCGCCCTGTGGTCCCACGCCGGCGGCGAGGTGGTCGCGGTGGCTGACCTGGCTGCCCGACTGCTGGCTGAGTGTGACAAAGCAGGCCCTTCGACTTCGCCCTTCGTCAAGCTCAGGAAGCATCTCAGGACAGGCCATCGGAATATCACCATCTCCGGTGGCGAGCCGTTTGAGCAGCCGGCGGCGCTGGCCGCGCTCACCCGCCGGCTCAAATCTGCCGGCGCTCACCTCATCGTCTACACCGGCAATGTCTACGAGGCTCTGGTGCAGAATCCGGCCACGGCGGAAGCGTTGGCCGACATTGACATCCTGGTGGATGGCCCATATATTATCGGGCAGGACAGTTCAACGATGCAGTATCGCGGCAGCCGCAACCAGCGGCCCATCGACCTGGCCGCCACCCGGCGCGAGGGCCGGGTGGTGACGCTGGATTGGGACAGGCCGGAACTCATCATCACTCACGATGGCCGCATCCTGGCCAGCGGCCCGCTGGCTGATGTATTGGCCGGCTGGGGGCTGGGTGAGGCAGTATCAGGCCGGCGCTGCGGGCAGACAAGCTGAGATCGGCTGCCGGAAAGGAACGACAAATGATGTCAGGGCATATTTCGCGCCTTGAAGGGCGCAAGGCAAGGGGCTGGCAGGTGCGGATTCCCACCGGCCAGCCGCGCAAGTACACTTCCAAAATGTTCAGCCTACCGGCAAGCCTGGGAAAAGGCGGTTGACGCCGGCGAACTGGGCCGCTTCTTTGCCGAGGCTTATCCGGCGCAGGCGCAGTGGGAGCGGCAATATTTTCAGCCGCCCACCGGCAGCGTTCATCTGCGGCGCGATGCGTTGACCGCCTGGTGCGGCCGTGATTTGCGGGAGTGGGCCGAGGTGTCCGGGCCAGAGGATGAAGTCTGCCGGCTCTGCCAAAAGTGGCTGGCCAAACACCTCAGTTTGGGCAACGTCCTGCTGTACTACCACACCATTGAACCGGAAACTCTATTGAATTGGGAGTAATTAATGGCTATTCAGATATTAGCGCCCGATGTAGCCGCCAAAATTGCCGCCGGCGAGGTAGTGGATCGCCCCGCCGCGGTGGTCAAAGAACTGGTTGAAAACGCCATCGATGCCGGGGCCACGGCTATTCGGGTGGAAATTACCGACGGCGGCAAGCGGCTGGTGCGGGTAATGGATGACGGCGGCGGCATCCCCACCGCCGAAGTGCCACTGGCCTTTGCCCGCCACGCCACCAGCAAATTGTTGTCGGTGGAAGATTTGAGCCACGTGACCACGCTGGGTTTTCGCGGCGAGGCGTTGGCCTCCATTGCCGCGGTGTCGCAGCTCACACTGGTTACCCGTCCTGCCGCCCAAACCACCGCCACCCGCATTCGGCTCGAAGGCGGTCAGCAAATTGCGCAAGAAGCCACCGGCTCGCCTGGTGGAACCAGTATCAGCGTTGAAAACCTGTTTTACAACGTGCCGGCCCGTCTCAAGTTTCTTAAAGCCACCGCCACCGAGGCCGGCCATATCCACCGCATTGTGTCACAATACGCGCTGGCTTATCCCCACATTCGCTTTACCCTGCAAACCGATAACCGCACCACTTTTCAAACCAGCGGCAGCGGGGATTTGTTCGATGCCCTGGCGGCGGTTTTCAGTCTGGAAACGGCCGGCAGATGATTGAAGTGGCTCATCAGGAACCCCCGGCCGATGGCCCGGCGGTGGCCGTAGCCGGCTTCACCGGCGCTACTTCGCTGCACCGGGGCGGGCGCGATCAAATCATCTTTTTTGTGAACAAACGCTGGATTCAGGACCGGGCGCTCAACCAGGCCGTGGTGCAGGCCTACCACACCTTTTTGCCGGTGGGCCGTTTCCCGGTGACCGTGTTGAACATTGAACTTGACCCCGGTGAGGTGGACGTGAACGTGCATCCCACCAAAGCCGAGGTTAAATTTCAGTCACCCAGGCTGGTTTTCAAAGCTGTGCAAAAAGCGGTGCGCGAGGCAGTGGTGGCGGCGGCGCCGGTACCGGGCATGGGCGGCCACGCTTTTCAGCCGGCAGCACCGGTCACGGGGCCGGGTTCAACCAGTTTGGCTTTGAAGCGCAGCGCACGCTGCCACTGCCGGGCCACAACGATGAAACCGGCGGTGATGTGTGGCAACTGGAGCCGACCTCGCCCACTAAAATACCGCCGATGCGGGTGGTCGGGCAGATTCAACAAATGTACATTGTGGCCGAAGGGCCGGACGGCCTGTATCTGATTGACCAGCACGCCGCCCACGAGCGTATTCTGTACGAGAAGCTGACGGCGCAGCGGGCGACTGCCGATGTGCCGCAGCAGCGGCTGCTTGAGCCGGTGCTGGTTGAGTTAGCGCCCGGCCACGCCGCTCTGATTGATGCCGAGCTGGATATACTCACCGAAGTTGGGTTTGATATTGAGCCATTTGGCGGCGCTACTTACCGCATTCGGGGCGTTCCCGATATGCTGGGCCAAACCAACCCGGCGCAGGCGCTGGTTGATATACTGGTGGAAATGGCCGACGGCGCGATTCCGCTGGCCAAAGAAACCCACGAAAAAATCGCTATCACCGTTTGTAAACGAGCCTCAATAAAGGGAGGGCAGGTGCTTTCACCGGAGGAAATGAAGGAGTTGGTTCGCCAACTGGAAAAGACAACCGCGCCCCGAACCTGCCCGCACGGGCGGCCCACAATGGTGCAGCTGAGTATGGCGCAGTTAGCCCGCGAGTTTTGCCGGGTCTAATCAATGTATTGGCAACGAGGATTTGATGAATCGTCTGGATTTTCTCAAAACCATTCCCTTTCTGGCCGCCGTCCCGGAACCGATTCTGGTCGAGATGGAGCGCCACGCGGCTGACCGGCGCTACCAGCCCGGCGACATCCTGATCCGCGCCGGCGAGCGGGGCGAATTTCTGCTGGTCCTGCGCTGCGGCGTGGTCAACGTGGTCAAGGACGGCGCGGTGCTAACCCAACGCGAGGCCGGCGACATCCTGGGCGAAATGGCGCTGCTGGAAAGCCAGCCGCGTTTTGCCGATGTCGTGGCCGTGACCGAGGTGGAGGCGGTCGAGATTCCCTTCGGCCCGTTCCGGCAGGTCGGCCACGACGCGGCGACGCTGCGCCGGATGCTGGCGGCGTTGAGCCACAAACTGCGCCAGGCCCAGGAGGCCCGGCTGCGGGAGTTTCACCGCCGCGAGCAGGAATTGCAGGGGCTGGCCGATTTGCAGCGGGCCTTTCTCAGCGTCATCAACCACGAACTGACCACGCCCATCTCCAACGCTCTGTTGAGCCAGGAAGTGCTGGGTAAATTCGCGGCGCGGGATGGCTGGCCGGCAATGGCGCAGGAAAGCCTGGTGGGGTTGCAGCAACACTTGCGGCTGGCCCAACGCCAGGTGCGGGCGCTGGTGGACTACGCCGGCCTGATTGCCGGGCAGGGCGAGATGTTTATGCAGCCGGTGGAGATGGCGGAGCTGGCCCGGCGGGTGATGGCCCAGGCTGGGCGGCCCATCGAGGCCGGGATTGCCGGCGACCTGCCGCCGCTTGTGGGCGACCGGCTGCGGCTGGCCGACGCGCTGGGCCACCTGGTTGACAACGCTGTTAAATTCTCGCCGTCAGAACATACGGTCAAAGCGAGGTTGTGGGCCGAGGCCGGGACGGTGCGTTTTGAGGTGATCGACCGGGGGCCGGGCATCCCGCCGGAGCAGTTGGCCGGCATCTGGCAGCCGTTTCGCCAGCAGGCATCGGCCTTGCGGCGCGGCGTCGAGGGGCTGGGCCTGGGCCTGCCGCTGACACAGTACATTGTGACAGCGCACGGCGGCCAGACCTGGGTTGAAAGCAAAGTCGGGCAGGGCAGCCGCTTTGGCTTCTGGCTGCCGGTGGCGGAGCAGTAGGGCGTGGTACTGCCCACCGGCAAATGAGCGCATCAAGTTGTTGCAAAAAAATCGGACAACAAGCCGGTCAGTTCGTTTGTAACCTGCGCCCAGTCCGGCAGATCGCGCGCCGTGACCTGCCCCGCCAACTCACGCTGCCAATATATCCCCGCCTCAGCCAGCATCCGGGGCTGCAAAAAGTCCCGCGCCTGGGGGTCCGCTAATTGTTTATGCCGGCATTTTTGCGCCAGGATTGAGCGCGTCAACGCTGCCTCAAACGCATCCCGTTTTTCACCCAGCAACCGCCAGACATCGTAATAATCCCGGGCTTTGCCCCGCTGTAAAATACTGCGCAGCTTTTCGGCCAGGATTTCTTCCAGGGCATAGGTCAGCACCGTTGGCCGCAGGCCCGGGAAAGGGGACGCCACCACCGGTAGTTTTTGCGGCGGCAGCAATACCGGCTCGTCCAGAGTGATGTCGAACAACAGCCGGGCTGGATGGCGCAGTGAGGCCACAAAGCGGGCGCGCAACCGGGCCGCGCCGTTGGCCCGGTGGAAATCCAGCAGGCGCAGTTCCAATCCATGCCGGGCTTCAGTTTGGGTAAACCAGGTTTCAAGCAGCGGTTTCAAGCTGTCAGCCGGGAAATCGGGCAGCACCGAAAAATCCAGGTCAACCGAGTGCCGCCAGTCGTCAAAATGAACCAGCCGCAGCGCCGTGCCACCTTTCAGGCAAAATGTGTCGGCCAGAGGCGGCGTCTGAGACAGAACGTCCAACACACACAATAACACATATTCGTGTTCGCTTTGCCCCACCCCCAACCCGGTTTTGGCGGCAATTCGCCGCAACTCCTGCGCTGAAATCATCTAATGCTCCTGCCATTCCAATAGTTGCCGGTCCGGGATGTTGACTGTTAGCCGCCAGCGGGTGTTGGGCACACCCTCTGCCGGCCCTGCCGGTTCCAGTAAAGCGTAGCTGCGCCCTGACTGGCTTTCCAGGCGAGACCGCTGCCGTTCGTCGCCTATCGCCAATAGTTCCAGCCAGAATCCTAGCCGGCGCTGCGCTGTTTGATTGCCCAGTTTTAAACTGTAGGCAATCACTTTATCCCAATCCAGTTCCGCTTTACCAAAATAGAGACACTTGGCGGCTTCCAGAATGCCCCGCACCAGATCGGGCCGGTCAAAAGCATCGGCCACCGCCTTTTCCCGTTCCGCCATCTGAATCGTGTGGCCCAACATGGTAAGGGGTTGATAGCCAAAAAACTTGTGAGGGCTGACCGTAACAAAGCGATAGGTCAGGCCATCGATAACCACAGATCGTTTGCGCCGGGTCACGGCAATCGTAACCGGCTCAAGCGGCAGGTCGCTGTAGCCGTAATAATGCAGCGGGGTGGCGTAAGCCAGATAGTAGGGATCGACCAGCGCGGCCGCAATCAGGTATTCGTGTTCCGCCCACCGGGCGTCCGGCCCGGCTTCCAGCGGAATGAGCAGGTATTTACCCCGCTCTAGCCGTTTGAACCAGCCTTTGTGACTCAAACGGTGCAACAGCTTCCGCAAGACGGCGTCATCCAGGGCCAGCACCGAGCGGGCCTGCTCGATGGTAAAAAGAGTATAGCCCGCTGCCGCGAGGCTGCTCAACAGGCGAGATTCCTGTTCGCTCAATGTGCGTTTGGGGGGAACATTGGCCATCGCTACCCTCGTTTTTCAGTACAACAATTCCCGTTTACAGAACTATTGTAACACAAAACAGGATAAACGTAAACACTATACAGGTGTTGGGTTGTCAACGGGGTGATGGCTGTTGAGGTTGCCGGCCATTAAATCAGGGGGAGACCGGCCAAAGCCGGGTCAAATCGACCCGGCTTTGGCTTTGTTTTCAACGAAGGATTAGCCCACTGCTTCCAGCAGGGTCAACTGGCGGGGGACAACCAGCGCCGGTTCACCAATCACGCCCCAGTCCCGCAGCAATTTGACAGTGTTCCAGGTCTGGATGACATCGAGCGCGGCCAGAGCCAGTTGTCGGGCTTCCACCAACTCCAGCATTATCGCCAGAGCGTGTTGTTCCTTGTTGAGCGGGTAAGCCCACTGCGCTTTGTGATCCCACGCCCCCGGCCCGTCCCAAATTTCAAGCACGACGCGGGGGGTACTGTTGTGGATGGCATTGTAAGCCCGGTAGGTCGCGGTCAGCATCCTGGCCTGGTAGCCGCCGGTGCGCTCAACCTTGTGGCCGTTGTCGTTACGAAAGATGACCTGGTAATCCTCGTTGAAATAGCCGTGAGCCAGGTCAAAGAAGAGCAGCCGGGCGCGGTCGAGGCTGAGGTTATGGCCGAGCGTGCCGGCGCGATTCAGAGCGTAGCGACCGGGGCCAACCTCGCTTTTCGGGGTCAACTCAAAGCGAAAGGCCGGGCTGGGCTGGGTTTCGCCGCGCCAGGTGCGGGTGCGGTCAAGGTCATCGTAGACGGTCAGGGCCATTCGGCTGTTGTGAACAGTGTAGATTGGGTTCATCTCCGGCCTCCGCGCAGCTTGAAAAAAGAATTAATGTTCGCTTCATTATACATAAACAAGGCAACAAAATCAAGCCCCTCTTTCGCATAACCCTCCTTAGCCGCCTGCCCCACCTCCCCTCACCCGGTTTGGGCTTTCGCGCGGCGGGGCCGGCCTGTTTTGGCACAGTTTTCACCTTGTTTTCACGCTGTTTGAACGGCGTCAAAACGGAGTGAAAACGATGTCAAGCAAAGTGGAAACGGGCGGCGGCGGTGGCCCAAAACGAGGGGGCGGAGCAGGCAAGACGGGGGGCGGCTAAGGACGGTTATGCGAAGCGGGTATTACGGGCCGGATAGCTCAACCCTAATACGCTCAAAGGCGGCAATATCGACCGGCGGCTGAGGATGCTCACCACAGCCGCGCCAGTCAGCGATGATTGCCAACAGGTTGGCCTCCACAGTAATCAGGCTGGAGGTTTAGCCTGTCTCAAAAACCTTGTGATACAAATCCGGACCATAGCTGGTGGGCAACGGTTCTTTTTCAATCAATTTGAAAGTTCGATGGCCGTCAGTCTCTCTTTCGGCCCGCAAGAACAGGGTATTGGCCGTTTGTTGGTCATAAAAACCGCGCGCCAATTCATACAAGTGGGTCACAAAAAATATCTTGATCTGCTTTTCCAGCAAGGCGCTCACAATTTGGCGAGCAATTTCCGAGCCTTCCCGTTCGTTGGTGGCGGCAAAGGACTCGTTGAACAGGATGAGGGCATGGGGTGAAATGGCATCGATGATGGCGCTCATCCGGCCCATTTCTTCATTAAACTTGCCGTTTTCCATTGATGCGTCTTCTTCCCGTTTGTAATGGGTAAACAGCCCGCAACAGACATTGGCCGAAAACGACTCCGCCGCCACAAACATGCCGCACTGCATCATCAATTGGGCCTGGCCGATGCTGCGCAAAAATGTGGATTTGCCACCCTGATTGGCGCCGGTAATCATCACCAACCCCTTCCCGGCGGCGGCAACATCGTTGCCCACTACTTTTTGCTGCACGGTCAAGGCCAGGGCGACATCGTACAGGCTGGTGAATGAATGGTGGCGCTCGTTGGCCGGCGCGGGCTGGGGAAAGGCGATGGGTTCTTCCAGTTGGGCCAACTGCCCGGCCAAATTCAGGCAGCCAATGTAAAAGGCCAGTTCCTGCCGCAGCGCGTTGAAAAAGCTGTCAACGTGATCAGCCGATTGAGCCACCGCATTGGCTACCCGGTTGAGACCCTTCTCGCGCAAGTCCCCCAGCGCCCGCGCCCCGTGATCATCGCGGGGATGAAGTGAAAACGAGTAGGTGGGCAGCTTTTGAACGAGGACCCGTTTGAGCCAGAACCGGTCATCGGGGTTGGGCTGGCGCAGCACAATATTGGCCCCCTCGTTGCCCGGCCCCAATTCTGCGCTGAGCAAAACCCCGCTGCGAAATTTGAGGGCTTTAAGGTGATGTTCGACCACGGCCAGGTAATCGTTGTCCAATTCCTGTTGAAGCATCTCAAAAAACCGGCCAAAGCCCGGCGATTCAAACTCTGCGGCATGGTCATCGGCAAGCTGTTTTAATGTTCTGAGCAAATCAAGCGACATCTCCAATATATCCCGGGCGCTGGTTAAAATAGCCCCCGGACTGGAAGCGCGGCTCCATGTACTCCACAAATGCCGGCGCTTCCGTTCTGAAAACTGGATGGGAATATTGTAAATTTGCCGGACGATATCGGGCTGGCGCAGGCAATCCTGGAGGATCTGCTGGCGATAGAGGATGGCGTCAGGCGCGGTCAGGCTCGACAAAACGGCCGGCACGGCCATGTCGTACAAAAACTCGTCGCCCTGAGCCATCGCCACAAACAGGGTTTCCAGTTCCAAATCCTGCACCGCCGCCGCTTCGGTGGGCGGCAGGTCCCGGTTGGGATCGAATTTCTTTGAGCGGTGGTACTGCCGCGCCGCCCGCTCCGGCGGCGGAAATTTCTGTTTGGGATCAAAATCCCGGTCCGGGTACATTAGAAAAACTTTCACGAGTTGAGCCGCTCCTTGATTTGTTCGTAGGTCAGGCGGTGTTTTTTGGCAATCGAGAGGGCATAGGCCAGCCCATCGGCCGGCTTTCTGAGAATTTTGAAGGTGCGCGTGGCCGGATTATCGGGGTTTACGGTGCTGATCATGCTGATGGTTTTTTCGCTCAAGGTTGATAGCTCGTCAATGAAGGTAACCCACACGGCCAGCAAGTCCAGTTCCATCGCCCTGGCCATAATTTCCCGGCTTAAAAAAATGGCGTCCTGCAACGTGGTCGAGGCGAACATCTCATTCAAAATCAGAATACTGTTGGGCGTGGCGCGGGCCAGAATGGCGTGAATGCGCACCAAATCATCCTGCAATTTGCCGCGTAAGTTGCGAATGTCTTCTTCCCGCTCAAAATGGGTAAAAATCTGGTCGAACAAAAACAGCCGCGCCCGCCGCCCCGGCACCGGGCAACCGAGGGCAGCCAGATAATGTAACTGGCCAAACATGCGGGCAAATGTGGTTTTGCCGCCCTGATTTGGCCCGGAAACTACAATAATGCGCTCCGCCCCTTGCAAAGAAAAGTCATTACAAACCACCGGTTTTTGGCTGCTGACCAGCGCGCTCGCCAGGGCCAGGTCAAAGACCTCATCAGCGAACACCTCGCGGCAGCCGGCGCTCACCTGCGGATAGCAAAATGGCAGCCCCTTGCGCTTGAAAACAGCGATAAATTCCAGATAGGCCAGGTAAAACTGAATTTCACGGTCAAACACGCGGATGGTGTCGTCGATGAATTGGTCGTGGCCGGCGCAAAAGCGGTCGAGCGCGGCAAACGGTTCGGGGTAGAGCCGGGTTACAAAATCCAGAATTTTGGCTTCGATGTGATTCATCCCGGCGGCTTCGTACAGCTTCAACCGGTAATCTTCCACCGCGCCCTGCTGAAACTTTTCAAAAACCTGCTCGATCGTCACCGTGTAGTCCGGCTCGTCGTCGTACGGCCGCACGCTAAACCGGCCGGGCCGGACAATCACGCTGTATTTCAGGCCCGATAGCTGGCCTTTGACCGCCTGCGCCTCGGCTTGCAGCGCCGCAAATTCGGGCGAGTTAACATAGTGAGTGACGTATTCCCGAAAGGCCAACAAGCCGCGTGAGGTTAAGTTGAGTTGGCGCAGGCCGCTCGCCAGGTTGGTTACAGCCTGGCCATAAACCAGCGCCGCCTCCAGCAGCCAGCCTTTTTTGTGGGTGTTGAAATCCAGCTTTTTTATCATGGCCAGGTAGCGGCGGGCCACGGCCATTTTTTCGGCAAAGGCGTTGAGGCCGGCTGTCAGCGCCTCATCGGCCAGATCGCGCATCACCTCGTAGCGATAGTGGATGGTTTCAACATCGCGCAGGGGGGTGTAAAAAAACGGCTTCAGATTATAGTCCTCTTTCCGGGTGGTGATGGCGTCAATTAGCTGATCGAGGTTTAAGTCCCTGAAAAATTCGGGGGCTTCAAGGGTTTCTTCGGTTGGTCTACCTGCAATGCTTTCAAAAAGTATGCTGTAAAAAGCCATTCAACAAACACCTCCGGGGTATGACGCAGCCGGGCAAAATCAGCTCTTCTGCGGTGAACATCTCGGCAGCAGGAGTTATCAGCCCGGTTTGGGCGTTTGTCGGGGGAACTCCATCCCCACCAGGGTCAAAATGGCCGGAGGCCCGGCCATTTTGCCGGTTATTTCAGTGCAATTACTTGGGGCAGCCGTCAACGCCGCCGGGAATCAGCTCGTCGGGTTATCAGCTATGCCCAGACGGCTGATGTCGGGTTATCCTGGTCTTACAGTCCAATTCCACTCTTCAGCATTGCTGGCAGCAGGGCGTAAAACTCTGTGGCCTTGACAACCTCCTCCAGAGATACACTATCTTCGGTGGTATGGGCGGTCAGTTCATCGCCGGGGCCAAAACCGATAGAGGGGATGCCTGCTTTGCCGGCCCAGTAGACCCCGTTGGTGCTGAAGCCCCATTTACTGCTGGGGGTATCGGGCAGGCCAATCGCCTGGCGGGTTTTCTGCCCGGCAATCACCAGCGGATGATTTTCTTCAAAGGCCCAGGCAGGGAAATATTTATCTACCGGGAAGACAAAACCGGTATAACTTGGCTCATCATAGAAAAGTTCTTCCACCATGATTTTATCTTTCTGGTCAACCGGAATTAACGCCTCAAGCTGGGCTTTGACCTCAGCTTTGGTTTCACCAAAAGTCATACGGCGATCAATGAAGATGACACATTCATCAGGAACGGCGTTAATTGAAGGGGTGTTGACCGTCATATCGCTAACCGTGATTTTGCCGTGACCCAAAAATTCATGATCGCCTAATTGCGGCTCCATTTCACTGATAGCCTTAATAATGGGCAGCATTTTGTAGATGGCATTATCGCCCACCTGATTAGAAGCGGCGTGGGCGCTTTTCCCTTTAGCGGTAATTTTTAGTTCCAGGCGTCCTTTGTGGCCGCGATACACCTGCATTTTGGTCGGTTCGCCAATGACAACATAATCAGGTTTGATTTTAGGATCAACCTCAACAAAACTGTTGGGGGCGATGCCGTCGCACCATTCCTCCATGTTGCCAAAGTAATAGAAGGTCACGGCTCAAAGCAATGCCGTAAACCATGCCCGGCGTCGAACCTTTCTCGTCGCCAGCGCCACGGGCATATAAAACACCGTTTTCTATCTTGCCTTCAAAGGGATCCCACTGCCAGGCGGACAAATCGCCCACGCCGACGGTATCGATGTGGCTATCGTAGACGATGACGGTGGAGCCATGTCCCACGCGGCCCAGAATATTGCCCATTTTGTCAAAACGTACCTCGTCAAAGCCCAGGTTGCGCATCTCCTCGGCTATCCGCTCGCAGACTGGGCCAATCTGACTGTCCACACTGGGAATAGCACAAATATCGCGCATAAATTGGATGATGGTTTCGCGGCGTTTTTCTACCTCGTTATGTAGATTTTGAACAAGACTTTGGTTTGTCATGTGCTTGTATCCTTTTGAGAAAATTTATGAATAGCTAACTAAAAAATTGATAGATCAGCTTTTGACCCTTTATTACCACCCGGACGATGCCGTCAATAGGTATGAACCCCGTCGACTTGTCCCGCTAACGCACAAAAGCCTGGCGCCCGGCGTAGAGGGCGGCCTCGCCCAATTCTTCTTCAATCCGCAGCAATTGGTTGTACTTTTCCACCCGCTCGCCCCGGCAGGGTGCGCCGGTTTTTAAGTGACCGGTGTTCATTGCCACGGTCAAATCGGCAATAAAACTATCTACTGTTTCGCCGCTCCGATGAGAGACCATCGACCCCCAGCCGGCCCGGCCAGCCATATTGATAGCGGCAACGGTTTCGGTGAGCGTGCCAATCTGGTTGAGTTTGATGAGTACGGCATTGGCTACGTTTTGTTCGATACCCCGGGCCAGGCGCGCCACGTTAGTCACAAACAAATCGTCGCCAACCAGCTCTATTTTGCTACCAATCGTCTGGTTGAGCAGTTGCCAACCTGCCCAGTCATCTTCGGCCAGGCCATCCTCCAGAACAACAATGGGATATTTGTTGACCCACTCGGCGTACAACTCAACCAGTTGGGCCGATGTAACCCGGCGGCCTTCGGTGCGCAGATGGTACATGCCGTCCTCGTAAAAGCCGCTGGAAGCCGGATCCAGAGCAATGACAATCTGCTCGCCGGGCTGATAACCGGCGCTTTCTATGGCCTGCAAAATCAACTCAACAGCAGCGGCATTGGTTTTTAACGCTGGGGCAAAGCCGCCCTCGTCACCCACGCCGGTGGAGTAGCCGCCTTTTTTGAGGACGCTTTTGAGGGCGTGATACGTCTCGCTGCCCCACCGCAGCGCCTCACGGAAGTTGGCGGCGCCCACCGGGGCAATCATAAATTCCTGAAAGTCGGTGCCTTGCCAGTTTGCGTGAACGCCGCCGTTGAGAATGTTGAACATGGGTACCGGCAATTTTCGGGCCGACACCCCGCCCAGATAGCGGTAGAGTGGCAGGCCGCTGGCATTAGCTGCCGCACGGGCCACGGCCAAACTGACGCCCAGCATGGCGTTAGCCCCCAGTTTATTTTTGTTGGGTGTGCCGTCCAGGTCAATCATGGTTTGGTCTATCTGCGTCTGATTAAGGGCGTCCAGACCGGCCAAGGCGGCGGCAATATCCTGATTGACGTGTTCAATCGCGGCCTGCACCCCTTTACCGCTGTAACGGGTTTTATCACCGTCGCGCAATTCCAGCGCTTCGTGAATGCCGGTAGACGCGCCCGATGGGACGGCGGCCCGGCCAGACGCGCCGTTGGTTAACCAGACATCAACCTCAACGGTGGGGTTGCCGCGCGAGTCTAAAATTTCTCTGGCTTTGATCTTGCTGATAGTTGTTGACATAGTTTTCTCCAGTAATTATTTGATTAGATTTGTTCTTGAATAGAAAGTCCCGGGAGAATTGATCCCCCAGCACCGGTTTCACGCCGATAGTAACGCCACAGGTCAACCCATTGCTGCGCCAGTTCCGGGGCTAATCTCACCGGGCGTTGCTCCGTCGCCTGATTATGACGCAAGACAAAAATCAACTCGTGCCACAGTTCAGCCGCCGGGTTATATTCAACCGCAGTAATCCCGGCCAGCGGGAAAAAATTAAAAATCCAGCCATGCTCAGCATGTTTACCCGGCTGTTCTTCGACAATGGTAATTTGCCGGTCGGTGAGCGCCAGCAGCGTAGCCGGCGTGATTTGCCGGTTAAAGAGATACCAGCGCCGAAGCCAGATGGCCGGCTGCAAAACAACGCCCAGCAGCCGTTCTTCGGGTTGCAGCGCATGGATTTGCAGCCCGTTGTTAAACTTAAAAGATTGCCGGCGCAACCGGGTCAGAATCTCCCGTTCCGGCAGTCGGGGGACAACATCCAGCCGGGTTGCACCCCAGGCGGTCTGCACCAGGCGGCGCAGTGCGGGCCACAACAGGTGGTCGCCAACTGTGTTAAACTCGACCAAAATGGTAACCGGCGCGCCGTTGGCTTCGCCGGTCAATTCAAAACAACCGTACAGCAGCAAAATACTTAAGCGGGCCGACAGCAGCCCGCTAGCCGGCAACCAGGTGTTTTGCGGCGAGTGGCCCGGTTCCAAAGCGGCCTGCACGTGGAGCACCCCCCGTTGCCCAAACAGCAACGCCTGTTCGGCCACATAACGCTGCCCCAACCAGCCTGCCAAAAAGGACTGGGGCGGGACACAAAAAATCGAATCGAGCCGCTCATCCGCCGGAAAGGCCGCCTGCGCCGCCGGTTTCAGCGCGGGAGGCATATCGGCCAGCTCAGTCAAACGGTAGGGATGGGCCTGCGCTCCTTTGGGAACGTAAAATGCGGTCATTGCGCCTCCAGCCGGTTCAGTTTCAGTTTGCAGGTCAGCTTCAACTATGTGGTTAATCGCTGCTCTGCCTTATAAATAAGATTGGACAGGTTATTCGCCCTGACCGGCTAATAGTCGCAGAGTCTGTACCAGTTGCGTCAACCGTTGTAGATGCGGTTCCAGCGTATTGGGCAGCGCCGGGTCTACTGCTCCGTAGCGATGCAGCCGGTTGGGGTGGATGTCTTCCAGGTTGGAGCGCGCCACTATCATCCCGGCAGATATTATCCGCCGGATGTGTCGGGTGTGGGGCGGCAACTCAAAAAAAGCCATCGTTTCAGCCAGCGCCAGCCTAATCTGGTGACATTGCGCCCGGATGCGCCAGACAGTATCCGGTTGAAAATCCTGTTGCACAGTGTAAGTTGCGCCGGCAGCCGGGGCAGTCAGCAATTGTTCAATCTCATCAAGCGCCTGTTCCAGGTGCAACAGGGTGGTGCTTACGGCAATTTGCTGGGCCTGGTTCATATCCTTGTCCTCATTATTGCTGTATCGGCAATGCAATCAGGCGGTTCTCTCCGCTTAAGATAACGCCTTATATTGTCCGCTGGATTTACTCAGCCCCCACAAAAGCAGCGCCGCCGCCAGTTGGGTAACTACCGAAAAAACCACCAGCGCCGGCAAAGAGACATCGTACAACAGCCCCATCAACACGCTGCCGCCAAACCAGAACACCCCAAAACCGGTATTGAACAGCCCATAAGCCGTACCCCGCTTATCCGGGGAGGTCATCCCGCCAACGGCGGCCCGCATCACCGATTCCTGAGCGCCCATGCCAATCCCCCACACCACCATGCCGGCCAAAGCCAGACCAAAACCGCCCCAAAAGACCAGCGGCGCAAAAAAAGCCGAGAGTAAAGCCGCCGCCGCCAGCACCGGCAACCCGCGTTGATCAAACCAGCGGCCAAACAGCAGCGCCGCCAGCGCATCGACGGCCATTGCCGCTGCGTACAGAACCGGAATCCAGGGCGGCACCGCGATAGCTACTCGCTCAAAGTGGTAGGCAATCAGCGGAAAGTCGGCGTAACCGGCGGCAATCAAGGCGACGCCCGCCAGATACAGCCAGAAAATCCGGGGAAACCCCTGGGTGTACAGTTGCGGCGCGCCGATTTCCAACTCGCGCGGGCGAGGATAGAGCAGCCGGGCCACCACCAATACGGTCAGCGCCAGCAGCGCCGGAACAAGCAACACCCCAAAGCCAACCTGGTAATCGCCCCGCCAATAGAGTACCGCCGCCACAATCAGCGGGCCGAGCACCGCGCCAACCTGGTCCATCGCTTCGTGCAGGCCAAAGCCCCAACCGCGCCCGGTTTGATGGGTAGCGTGTGACAGCATGGCATCGCGGGCCGGGGTGCGGATAGCTTTGCCCAGCCGCTCGGCAATCATTAACAACGCCGCCACTTCCCAGCGCCCGGCCAAAGCCAGCAGCGGCACGGCCAAAAGATTGACCGCATACCCCACCAGAGTGATCGTCCAGTAGCGGCCGGTGCGGTCGCTGAGATAGCCAAACACCAACCGCAGCCCGTAGCCTATTAATTCGCCAAAGCCGGCCACAACCCCCACCACCGTGGCGCTGGCCCCTAAAATAGCCAGGTAGGGGCCGGTGATGCTGCGCGCGCCCTCGTAGGTCATATCGCCCAACAGGCTGACCAGTCCCAACAAAATAACAAACTTTATCGCCGTGTTTCTGGAAATTGAGTTATCCACAATTAATACCTTTTACTCAAGTTAAATTTGCCGGTTTGAAAGTCAGCATTTGGATCAAAGCGCCTTTTTGTGACTAACTGCTAAAAAGGAAGGCGGATGGAGGGAGAGGGCACCCGCTTTCCTTTCCAGCGGCCAACCACAAAATTCAGGGGTTAGACGTCAAAAAGGGTTGTAACCCGGCTTGTAATTGGTCCAGGTTGGTGGCCGCCGCTTCCAATTGAGCGACGGTTCCGGTTACGGTGTCAACGTGTTCCTGACGCTGCTGCCGGGCAGCCTGAATCGCTCCCTGCGTGGCGGCAGCCGTGTCCTGCAACCGTTCGTCCAGGGCTGAACTAAAACGGCGGATGGCCTGGTCAAGATTTTGCAGCGTGGCCCAGCGCAGGTTTTCCACATTGCGCAACACCAGCGCCTCAATTTGGCCGCGCAGCCGGTTGAGCCGCCGCGCTCGCTGCCAGCGCTGGGGTAAAAAGTGGTCAATCAGTTGCGGCGAAAAAGGGCTGAGACTGGTGCGCCATTGATGAGTAACCCAGTAGGGCTGGCGTTCAGCGGTAAACGCATCGTCGCTATTCAACGGCTGGTACGCCAACTCAAACAATTCGGCGGCATTGTGCCGGACGGCTTCGATCAGGGTATCGGCTTGCTGCCGGTGGGCGGCCAGCGTTTGGCTGACACGCTGTTCAAATTCCCGCGACAGTTGGCCCAATTCCCATTCAAAAAAGCCGGGGATGCTCTCGGCCAGCGCCGCCTGCACGGCTTGCTCATCCGGTAGCTGCTGACCAGCTTTGTCCAGCGTGTTTTGCGCAATTTGGTTGAAATGTTGTCTGGCTCGCTGGCGGAGCTGCTCGGCCTGTTCTTCCAATAAGGTGGCCAGTCGCCGGTGGTCACCGGCCAACCTATCCTGGGCCGACAATCGCTGTTGTTCGGCCTCGGCCAGTTTTTGCTCGAAAAGTTGCCGGCGCTGATCCAGGTCAGCCAGTGGCAATTGCAGCGAGCGCAGGGCCAGCCGCAGCCGCAGGCTGATATCGGCCAGTAGATTGATCATTTTACCGGCCAGCGCGGTTTGCAGAGCCGCTGTTTTGTCTGACACCAAAAATTGAACCAGATGATCCTCAACGCCAGCCATGCCGCTGCTCTGCCACAGTTGTGAGTCGCCGGTTTGGCGGGCTGCCAGCCCCTGCCGGGCCGAAATACAAAAAATCGGTTCGGGGTTTTCCACGCCCACCTGTTCCTGCAACATTTTTTTGAGAAAGCGCAGGCTGGTTTGCCGTTCGGCGGGGGTCAGGTAATCCACCTTGTTCAAAATGAAAAAGAGGCGCGCCAACTGGCGGCGCACTTCCTTGAGAAATTCAACTTCAACCTCGGTTAAGGGCGGATCGGCCGAAACCAGAAAAAGGGCCGCATCGCATTGAGACAGAAAGTTGAGTGTAGCTTCGGTGTTGTGGCGGAAGGTGGAGCCGATGCCGGGCGTGTCAATCAACACCACCCCCCGGCGTAGCAACGGAGCCGGGTAACAGACTTCAACGTAGGCCACATTGCGATGATTGTGGGGGTTGCCTTCCTCGGTCACAAATTGAGCCAATGTTGTTGTTAACTCGTTGGCGTGAGGGGCGGTGAAAGTATCGGCGGGGTGGCCGTTGTGGTAAACAATGTGGAGTTGAGGGGTGCCCGCATAGAAAAGGAAGGTAGGAATGGCCGTTAGCGGCACCACTGAGGTAGGGAGCAAAGGTTGACCCAGCAAAGCATTGAGCAGCGTGCTCTTGCCTCGCTTGAACTGGCCCAACACGGCCAGGTGAAATCGTTCTTCGGCCAGACGGGTAGCGATGGCCTGTAATTTTTGCCGGTCGGCGACAAAATCTGGCCCCAATTGGGCGGTTTGCTCAAGGGCCTGGGCCATCAGGCTGGGCAGCGGGTTAGGGGGTGGAACCTGGTCTGGCATGGGGGGCAGGTTAACGGCCTGCGGCAAACGTGTATCAAACATAACAAAAACTCCTGCCATAAAAATCCTGGCAGGAGCGCTTTTAGTGTTTATTACCACCTCCTACCAGTGAACTATCACTTATGGTAGGAGTTATTAGCCGGAAAGGGCGGTTGTAAGGTGAACTCCATCACCCAAAAATTTGTGGTTGTGTAGGATATTACCAGCCGTACTAAGGGTTGTCAAATAGCTTTGAGGTGTCTACCTTAAATCGTAGGGTACAGCAGCTTACTTGTATGTTTGTCAATAAAGTTGACCCGGTAGCAGGTAGGTTGGGTCGAGACACGAGACCCAACATGTCGTAAGAGATACCCGAAGGTAAATAAGCCCTCCTGGTGGTGAAATACTCCCAATTTTAATTGAGCCGAAATCTCCCGGTTGCTCGTGATTGCCGGGGCAAATCGCTCCCAATCTCAGGTTGAGAGCGGGCTTGTTGGTGGCAAGTAGGTTGGGTCTCGCCCCTCGACCAAAAACCTCGCTGCCACCTCGCAAGCGCAGGCCCTCTTCGGCGGTGCGTTTGGCAGCAGCTACCAGTTCCGGGTGCGGGCCGAAGTCAGGTAGACTGTGTAAATCCCGATGGTCATTTCCGCCACCAGTAACCAATCTTCACGGGACACTACATCTACGTGGCCGGCAGCGGCGGTGGCTTATGGGTTTTCGTCACTCACCCGGCTACGTACTCAATTTTGCAAACAATGTCTATTTACCTTTGATCACCAAATAATAAACGAGGTACAAAATGCCCCATTCGACCCTTCGCCAACTGTTTCCGCTGGGCCTGATTCTGCTGCTGGCCCTGCTGCTGGCGCTGTTGTTGGGCCAAACCTTGGCTCCGGCCTGCTGCAATCCCCCCTAGCTCCGCCCACACGCATCGAGCCGGTGGCGACGGCGTCGCCGCCATCTTCGCTGAAACCACTGCCGCCGCTGGTTGACGCCCCACTGGAAGCCAGTGGGTTGGCTATACCGCTAGACAAAATCCCGGCCTATCGCAGCAATATGCCGCTCGTCTTTAGGAACGCCTGGTAGGTGAATGGCGAAATTAGCTCAACTCAACACCCCCATTGAATTGAGCGCCGTCCCACCGCCACAAACCCTATTGATCTGCCAACCCCATCACCTGCGGCAGCGACAGCCTCTGGGCCAGACCATCCGGCCCGGTCGCGCCAACCTGTCGCCACACCGGGCTGAGTGCCCTCTGTTGAGTGAGCGCCTCGTATGTTGTCACCAGCACCGTCACCGCTTCGTCATCCCCCGGCAGCCGGTGTCCTTCAGCCAGGATTTTCTCGACGCGAGCCGAGGTGGAAGCGACGACCAGCACCACCGGGAAACGGCTGAACTGGCCACGCCAGGCGTCGGGCCGGCGCATAAGGTCGAGATAAGCCGCGATTCTATCACCCACCGGGCCGTTATCAGCGTCCCATTCCAGAAAGAAATCCAGCATCGTCTCGCCCAGCCGCAGCCGGCCCAACC
>JAJVIM010000054.1 GCA_022071955.1 Anaerolineae bacterium | reverse complement strand
GCCGCAGCGTTTCCTGAGAGACGCCTAATTCTTTGGCTGCTTGTCCGATTGATAATTTCATATTTGTAATTATACACAAACTGACCAGAAATACCAAGCTATGTGTAGATATTAGCTTTCAGTTTCTACCCCCGGACACCCTGCGCCTGCTGCTGACCGACCCCAAGCAGGTTGAGCTAACCCCGTACAATGGCCTGCCGCATCTGCTGGCGCCGGTTCTGACCGACCTCGGCGCCATCCCGGAGGCGCTGAACCAGGCGGTGCTGGCGATGGAGCATCGCTGCAAACAACTCAGCGACAGCGGTGTCAGAAACATCGAGGACTACAACGCCAAATGCGCCGCCGAGTCCAGGCTGCCGTACATCGTGCTGGTGCTGGATGAGTTTGGCGACGTGATGACCGCCGGCTACAAGGATGAGGTTGAGCAGCACATTGCCCGGCTGGCCGCCAAGGCCCGCGCCGCCGGCATCCACCTGGTTCTGGCCACGCAGCGCCCCTCGGTGGATGTGGTGACCGGGCTGATCAAGGCAAATTTCCCGGCCCGGATCGCTTTCGCCGTGACCAGCCAGGTCGATTCGCGGGTGATCCTTGACCAACCCGGCGCGGAAACGCTGCTGGGGCGGGGCGATATGCTGTGGCTGGCCCCGGACAAGCCGCACATCGAGCGATTGCAGGGAGCTTTTGTGAGCGATGAGGAAGTTGAGCAACTTGTCGCTTTCTGGCAGGCGCAGAGCGACCCGGCAGCGCCGCCGGGCGTTTCGCTGGAATCGCGCCCGGCAGTCACAGACGACGAAGACGCCGACCTCAAGAGGAAGGCGATCAGCATTGCGCGGGAACAGGGCTACCTCTCAACCTCGCTGCTACAGCGTAAACTTCGCATCGGCTACAACCGGGCCGCCCGCCTTGTCGAAGCGTTGGAAGCGGACGGGGTGCTGGCGCGGGAGGGCCGGCGGTGGGTGTTGTGGTGACGGCAGTCGTTTAAAGCCAATGGGGTTAAGGCTGCATCTGGCCAGTTGTACCTTTACTACGCCGAATGATGAGTATTATGGAAATTTTACGCAGCAACGTCGCGTTAAGCATCGCCAGTCGGTGGGATGGTCGGTATCCACCGGAATTGTTGGAGTTGCATGAGCGGGTGTTGAAGAAGATTCGGCAGGAACGAGGGATTTGATGATGTTACTGGTGAGTTATTTACGTTGAAAGGTCGGCACGATCACAACATGCGGCTCTGATAATCTTTGTGAGGTACTGCTTATGTTCTTCACTATCCTTCATTTCCCATGCACCGGAAGAACGGGCTAATATAACAATATCGCCAACACAAGGTTGTGCTTTGGATAAACCACTTTTTCCCATTGTGGCGCGATCTTCGCTTGAACAAATGCAAGTCCGTGTTACTTCAGTGCAAACAAAGTTCTGTAACCGTTTATTGTCATCGCTTTTTAATGTCAGCAGTTCCTCAAACAGTTGAGGCGCTACGTGACCGTGTTGATTTCGACTACCTACGGATAATACCGCTAATTCAGGGTTGGTTCGTTTAAGAAGTGATTGAATTGCACCTTCATTATTGGGCTGCCAGGCTCCATGATGAGGAATTTTCACAACCTGACATTCAAGTTCGTCGTCGCTGCACAATGCCAAAAATTTTGTGAGTCCGGTTTTCTCAAGATCGGCTAATAACAGCGTACTGAACTCACCGTACTCCACTCGAAGAACGAGGGATGTTTCGTTAGCCCTATCTGGGTTAAGTTCAGAGAAGATATAGCGGGGATGTAAAATATGAATTGCTATTTCCCCAAAATAATCTGGGCCAGAACCTCGTTCTGACCGCCTGATCTCCAATAACCTTTTCTCTTCCCAAAGTAATAAATTATCGATAGCATCTCTAATCAAGTCTGCTTGATCGCTGTCGTTGCTCAAAGCGGTATTACGAGTGGCACCAGTCGGCAGGAATACTGTCCCCATCGTCCCTTTCTTGAACCATTCAGCAATAAATGTTTTCAAAACCGAAATTGAGGGCAGGTGATCCCGATGGTTGTGGGTAAAGTAAATACAGTCAATAACTGTTTTTTTGTGTTCCTCTAACCAGGCTTGAACCCGCCGTGGTTTTGGTACATCAACAACCACAGCAGAGGCTTGTGGTGGCAGGATAACAATGCTATCAGCATTCCCAACATCTAAAAATGCGATTTCCAGTGTCAATGGTTAGAGTCCCAATTTGGATAAGAGACGATTTTGTAGTTCTTCCAGAGTAAGATAGGGGCGAGGGGTATGTTTAAAGTTTCGCAACGACCACGGCCGTTGGTGTAAATCATCAAATGTTTCTACTGTTCGGCTAAGTTGAGCCTCAAATACAGTCCCATCCAACGCCCACCCAGGCAGTTCTTGAGGTAGAGCCACCCATGCATCTCGTTCATCATCAGATAAATTATCGAGATAAAGGTGAATTTTGTCATTATCAGGGTTGAAATCCAGAACTTGCCCTGTAACAGTAACAGCCGGCTGACTTCTTTCTTGTTCATATGGTACAAGTTCAGGTAAAGGCCCGGTCCTTGCGAGTTTAATCCTGCGTTCAGGATTACCGTAGGCTGTCTCAACCAATTGGTTAAGCCGCTCCCATAAGGCTGGCATTTCTGTCGTTGTTTTACCCTTCTTTTCTTTTTGAATAATCTCATCCACAACTTCAACGAGATGAGAGTCAACTTTCATCGGCAAGGGGAATTTTCTGAGTGAGGCGGATTTAAGATGCCGTGTATCGCGCCCGGACATCAACATTTCCACCGCCAACTCGGAACTTAAAATACCAAGTAACCAGAACAACTTTTCCTCATAACTTGATTTTGTCCACCCTTCGATATTTTGCTCTCCGGTTTGTGTGTCAGCTTCTGATGGAACCACACAGTATGTGTCATTATTAGGACAAAATTCTGTAGTATCTAAACGTACTCCAAGCGGGTCTTGCGATCCTCGATTGATGCTACGCCCTACCATTATCTTATGGGAGTTATAAACCCACTCATTGTCAAAACTAGGAAATTTGAGGTGTTCCTTAGTATAAAAAATATAACGCTCTTTCTCCGGTACCAACTTTGGGTCGGCCCATAGTGTACCCAATTTTCTCCAACCATTCTTCCAATATTTCTTCGTAGGTGTTTCATCGGTTGGAAATTCAACTGGCTTTATACCTTTGCGGGGCGTCACACCACTACATACGTAAAACAGATTGTCAAGAGGAATAACAGGTATATCAATTTTTTTTGATGGGGCTGTCGCCGTTGCCCAATCATCAGTTGCCGGGGCAATCTCTGTAATCCACGATGCGCCCAAAAAACCTTTATCTCGAATCGCCTCTGTTTGAGCACCGGAAACAATCGCTCTTGCTACAGTACCTCTTCTCTTGGCATCTCGTTTTTCAACCACACCCAACACAATACATGCCGGCTGTCGCGCCGATAAGCCAATGGCTCCTTCGGGAAATTGCCAGGTTTCCAATGTGTGGCATCGTTTAGACAAGGTCTTGCGCACATCGGACCAACCGTATGTAGTGCCGGTCAAAAAAGTCTGAGGCAACACAATCGCAAATTGATCGCCTTCCTGCAATCGCTCGGTAACAAGTTGAGCAAAGCGCACAGCTCGCTGTGTGCCATTGTCTGTGGCGAAAGGCGGATTTGCTACGATCACCCGTGGTCTTGCCGGCAAATCCCACGCTTCGGTTTGATGGTAATCCTTGTCTCTAAAAATTTTTGGGTCAGGAAAGAGTTCTTGCTGACCAAATGCTTCCTGAACAAGAGTATAGCGAAGTTTGGTCAGAAGTTTTGCATTAGGGTCAAGATCGTTCCCTATCACATGTTGAGCAAGATAGTTCTTGTTATCTGGGATCATTGCTACATCAGGCATTGAAGCCAAGCGACGGGTAGCTGCTAATAACAGGCTGCCAGAACCCGCCGCTGGATCAAATATCACCCGTTCATCTGGCCGCAGCCGTTCCAGCGGAAGTGATTTCAGCATCCGTTCCGCAACAGCTTGTGGGGTATAGTGCTGCTGCAAGTCAAAAAGCTGCGATCCAGTTAAATCTGGCCATTTAGAATTTATATACTTCTGGATGATCTGCATAGCTTGTTCATACAGCCATCCAACGTCGTAATGGTCAACCAAAGCAAATGAAACTGAATTACCAATATTTACAGCCAGATATTGCAGTGCTGTTATGTCTAAATTTGGCAGGTAATCTTGATAAGCGTATCTGAAGAATCCATTTGTTTTACTAATGACCTTAGCTAATAACTCTTGGGGGTCATCTACAAGTAGACGCCGACCACCAAAGAACCCTTTGTCATCGAGAATCCGTGCAGCCAAATATGCAACGGATGTCACCATCACGGAGTCCACAATCATTTGGTGGGGCATATCGGGAGATGCTGAACATTGTGCTTCAATTGCTTCATTGACCCCATTGGTGAGAACCTGGCTCAACTGAACTCGATATGGAGGGTAAAAAGCAAGGGTGCTTTCAGAAAGCGTTTCTTCAAAGTCCGCAAAAGATAACTGCCCGGATCGTAAATTTCCGAGATTGTGGGGTGAAAACAACCTCTGGCGTTGTTTGCTAAGTTCTTGGCGAAGATTTTCCCTGGTAGCTTCGTAAACATCTTTTTGGTCTGAGGACAAAAACAAGTAACGATTGTTGGTTGATAAGACCACTAAAGGAATCTTCAACTCATCGGCAGTTGATCGCCAAAAAGCCAGATTTTCTACTGTGGGTTCTTCAAGTTTATTGATTGCGGCGGCCAAATTGTCCCAACGGGGACGTAGCCCATCTTTAGTCCAGAGAGCAAAAGTTTCAAAAGCCCGTTGTGAGGTTTTTGGGAAATTACTGAGAGGTTTAGGCAGGGGAACATTTTGGTAAAGAGGGTAATCTTCACCAAATACTTCGACAGCCGTATCAAGTAAAAAATCAAGCTGAGGTTGAATATTCATCTCGCTCTACATGAGTTTTCTTGTGCAAGCATCTGCCGTAGATTGCTATTCATCTTTTACACCTCGATCATTAAGATTCGCAGAAGAAAGATTGTTTTCTTCCCCCTGCCAATCAGTCAGTAGTGGCTTCAAAACTCGATGTGCCACTTTTTGTTTTGCAACTCCGACTCTGCTCAATGCGGTGATCGATGTTTGCAGTTCAGGTATCAAGCGATATAACGCTGATTCAGCCGGGTTGTTCCTGGAATTAAGTATGGATTCCACCATCATCTCAAGAAATCTGGCTAAACCTGAGTGTCGCCCAACGCCCACTTCAAAGCCTTCCATCTGAGCGGCTTTGACAAGTCTGTTTTTTAATTCTTTGGGTAGATAGACGGATGAAGATTTACTCATATCCCCATTTTAGTCAAACCCAAAAATTAAGCAAATCTATAGATTTTATAAATAACCTATAGGTTTCTCGTAAAAAATTTTTACCTGACTCGACTCTCCGGTTATCATCAATTTCAGAGGCCTATCTTGCCTTGCTTGACACCCTGGTTGCGGTTAAAGTCCCATTCCTCTGCCAACTACGGGCCAATCAACCTCTGTTCCGGGCGCTACTGCTCCACCTTCCCCCGGCAAAACACATAGCGCAGCCCGCAGCCACCCCGGCCCACGCCCGGCAGCGCTGCCACATCAGCACTGAACACATAACCCCGCCGGAACCGCGCCGGCCCACCCGCCCGCTTCTCACCGTCTTTTCCGCCGCTCAAAGCAAAGCCTGGTCACAGCGCCGCCCACACCCGCCGGCAATGTCCGCGCCCCGCTTTGCCTTGTTTTAGCACGTATTCCGTGCTATTATGATAATATGATTCGCTCATTCAAAGACCGGGGAACAGAAGACATCTTCTATGGCCGCAACACCAAAGCCGCCCGGCGTGTTTGCCCTCACCAACTGTGGAAGGTAGCCGCCCGAAAACTGGACCAGCTTGATTCGGTCAATACTCTTGATCACCTGCGAATACCGCCCGGCAACCAGTTTGAAGCCTTGTCTGGCGACAGGGACGGGCAATTCAGTATTCGCCTCAATGAGCAGTATCGAGTGTGCTTCATTTGGGCAGATTTCGAGCCGGATGAAGTGGAAATAGTGGATTATCATTAAGGAGGCCACAATGATTCGCGTACCAACCGACCGGCCACCGACCCATCCGGGGGAGATGCTGCTTGAGGAATTTCTCAAGCCGATGGGACTGACCCAGCGGGAGTTGGCTGAGTCGATCCACGTCCCATACCAGCGCGTCAACGAAGTCATCAACGGCAAGCGGGGGATGACCCCGGCCACGGCCTTACGGCTGGAGAAGTTTTTGGGGATGCCGGCGGGTTTCTGGTTAAATGTGCAGCTTCGGTGGGATTTATACTTTGCGCAGCAAGCGGAACAAACAGAGTTAGCGGCAATTACGCCCTACAACGCGGCGGCGTAGCGCCATCTTTCAAGGCCGGCAACGTCCCGGCTATGCCGAATCGGCCAGGCATTCCCTGTCTGACAGGCCCACCACGCCGCTACGGCGATTAGCCGCCCAGTTCCACCCCAAAGCGGCTGCCCTGGCCCTCACCCTCGCTTGCCACCCACAGCCGCCCGCCGTGCGCCTCAACAATGCCCCGGGCCAGGTACAACCCCAGCCCCGGCCCGGCCCCCATAAACTTCGTTTGGCCGGTCGAGTGCAGCCGCGAGTCGCCGGCCCGCCAGAACTTTTCAAAGACCAGTTCCCGGTGTTCGGGCGCAATGCCAATTCCGGTGTCCGTTACTACAATGCGAACGCCGGGCTTTCTGTTTTCCAGCGAAACGACAATCTGCCCGCCATCGGGGGTGAACTTGATAGCGTTCTGGAGCAGGTGGTCGAGCGCCGTTTCAAAATACGGCGCATCAATGGCCGCCTCAACCGGATCGTCTGCCGGCAATTCCACCATCAACCCCAACTGCCTGTCCGCCGCCGCCGGCTGCCATCGCGCCGCCACCTGCCTGACCAGCGCCCGCAGCGAGTACGGGCGGAGGGTAAGCGTGAGCGTGGCCTGGCTGACCTGGGTCGCGTCCAGCATCAGGTTGACGATCCCGGTCAGCCGCCCGGCGCTGTGTCGCAGTTCAGCGGCGATTTGCCGGGCCAACGGCGGCAGCGACTGGCCGGCCAGGATGTCGGCGTAGCCGCGCATCAGGGCCACAGGCGTGCGCATCTCGTGGGAGACGATGGCGATGAAATCGCTTTTGGCAGCGTCCAGCACCCACAGCCGCTCGACCAGGCGGGTTTGTTCCAGGGCGACCGCCGCCTGCCCGGCCAGCGCCGCCAGGATTTCCAGCCGGCGCTCTGACAACTGGGTCTGGCCGGCCGGGGTTTCGCTGCTGACGTACAGCAGCCCGACCGGCGTCTCATCCCGCCCTGCCAGCGGCACGCACAGCACCATCCTGATTTTACTATGGACAATGCTGGGCCGCCGGCGCAAGGCGGCGTCGCCGTTGGTGTCGGGCGCCACCAGCGGCCGGCGCGACTCAGTGACGGCATTGACCACGGTTTGGCTCAACGGAAAATCCGCTTCGGCAATCTCCGCGCCGGCCTGGTCCAGCCCCACCTGATAGCGAAGTTGGCCGTTGGTTGCGATGAGCAAGCAGCCGCGCTCGCCGTCAACCAGGGTGAGCGACCTGGCCACGACCAGGCGCAGCAGCGCCGCCGAATCGCGGCAGGCGTGGATGATTTTGAGCGTATCGAGCAGGAGCAGGGTGTCGTCTTTCACAAATACAGTTCCAGCAGCCACACCGCCAGGGCCAGGCTGACCAGGTGCAAGGTCTGGTCAACCCAAATCCTGACGTGGAGGGCGACCTCGCCGTTGGTGGTCTGGCCAAAGACCCGCTGCCACCAGCGCAGCGGCAGCCGAGTGTCAATCAGGAGATGAACCAGGGCCAGCAGCAGCGCCGCCGGCCAGCCCAGCGCCCAGGCCAGCAGCAGCCCGTGAATGGCGGCGTGCAGCCAGGCCGCCGGGTGGGTGATGCGATCCTTGTGTTGGGCGATCCAGTCGTTTTGGAGGAGCCAGTCGGCTACCAGGTGGGCGATCAGCCCGCGTTCAAAGGGGGTCATTGGTCATTTGTCATTAGTCATTAGTCATTTGTCAGCCGTTGTTCGTCAGCCGTCGTTCGTCATTCGTCACACCTGCACTGCGCGCAGGCGCAAGTGTTCGTCCTTCATCCTTCATCCTTCATCCTTCATCCTTTGTCTTTTTTAACGCCGCCGGCCGCGAAAACTATCGCGCTCCGAGGGGGGATGCGAAACGGCCTGCCGGGTGTCCAGAAACAGTTGAAAACCGGCCTTCAAGCGGGGCAGCGACAGCTCGTTAGCCTGGATGGTGTTCCAGAAATAACGCAGAAAGCCGGCGTTGGCCGCCAGGTGTTCGCGGGCGGCGTCCGTTTCCAGCCGGGTCACGGCCGCCTCGGCGCTGCTGATGAAGCTGTCCAGCGCCGCCGCCACCGCCGTTCCCGGCTGGCCGGCGAAATATTCGATGGCGTCAAAGAAGGTGTCCAGCGTCGGCAGGGGGCAGAGGTTGACATCGTGCAGCAGGTAGGCCAACTGGTTGTAGCCGCCGCCGCGGGGCCGGGCCAGGTTGGTCAACGCCTGCGGCATTTTCGCCATTTCTTCCGCCGGGGCCTGCTTGTGGGCGTAGTGCAGCCAGGGCAGCCCGCGCTCGCGGTGCCACATCGCCTTGAAGCCGCTGTACTGGGCGTCGCTGATAGCGCCCTGGCCCAGCAGGTCCTTGGCCACGTTCTTGTCGGCGACCCACTGCTGGTACAGCAGCGGGCGGCGGGTGTAGATGGCGTCCATCGTTTTGCGGGCCAGAATGGCGCTGGCGGCGTTGGCGTCGTTGATGAACAAATCGAGCGGGCCGAGGGCGAGATGCCGCCGTTTCATCCCCGGCACGTTGACCACTGCAAAGTCCAGGTCGTTGCCGCCGGGCGTGCCGACGCTGTAGACCCTGACCTGGCGGTAGGAGTGGATTTCATCCGGCTCAAGCACGTCAACATCCCGGATTTTCTCCCACAGTTCCGGGGTGGAGGGGGTGGGCCAGGCCAGGGCGGTGTCCTGAAAGCGGGTGTGGAGCGCCTGGGCCAGGTTGCCGGTTTCCGCCGGCCCGATTTGCCGGATGAAGTCGCGCACCTGCCGGAAATCGGCCTCGCTTTTTTCCAGCACCTCGACGATGACCTGGCGCAGTTGTTTGTCGTAGCGTTCCGGCTCAAATTTAGCCGCTGCCACCAGTTGGGCCAGGCCGTAAGCCAGGCGGCGGCCCAGCAGCGGGTCCCGCAGCGGGTATTCACGGATGGCCCGGCTGACCTTGAGCGCGGCGTGGCGGGTCAGGCCCTGTTCCAGCAGGCGCGAACGGGCCAGGGCGGCGTTGTACCAGGTGTGATAGACCGGGTTCATCTCCGGGGTGACAAAGGCGCTGTAGACCACCGCCAGGTACAGGGTCACCAGGTCGCCTTCGGGCAGCTTCTCCTGCCGGGCCAACTCCCCGGCTAACTGCAACCGTTTGACCACCCGCTGCAGGTGGCGCTGCACCTGGGGCGGCGGCAGGCGGTAGGGTGCGTCCTGCTGAAAGCGGGCCATTTCGGTTAGCAGTTGCCGGAGATGGTCGCGGGTGAAATACATCTCGACCGGCCTGAACCGGGCCAGGTCGGGCAAAACAAGGCCGGTCTCCGCCGGCAGAGGCGTGACCGCGGCCGCTTTTTGCTGCCGCCGGAAGCGCAGCAGGGCCAGGGCCAGCAGCCCCAGTGCGGCCAGCAGCAGCCATAACAGGTTGAGCGGCTCAGGCATAGGCCGCCTCGCCGGCCAGCCGCCGCGCCCGCTGCTCCAGCCAGGCGCTGCCGGTGGCCGCCGCGTGTTGGGCGGCCAGGTCGCGGCTGTGAACCGCCGCCGCCGCGTCGCCCTGTTCGCGCCGCAGCCGGCTGCGCAGGGCATAGCCCAGGGCGATGTACTCGGTGTTGCCGGCGGTTTCGACAAGGCGCAGGGCCTCGTTCAGCGCCGCTTCGGCCCGGTCAGGTTCGCCCAGGGCCATTTTCGCTTCGGCCAGCAGCAGGTAAATATCGCCCAGGCCGTAGGCGCTCCACTTGCCAATGTCGATGGCCAGGCGCAGGGCCTCGTTCAACGCGGTTTGGGCGGCGGCCGGCTCGGAGCGGGCCAGGCGCAGCCGGCCCCGGTTGGCGTAGACCACCATCAGTCCGTCCTGGCTGTCGATCCGGCTGAAGAGTTGTTCGGCCTGGCGCAGCTGCTGCTGGGCGGCGCCCGGCTCGTTTTCATCGATGGCGATTCTGGCCAGGTTGTTGCGGCAGAAGGCTTCGCCCCAGACATCGCCCAGCCGTTCGCGCAGGCGCAGGGCCATTGTCACGGCGCTTGTGGCCGGCTGGAACCGGCCCAGCGAAATATTGACCAGCCCCAGCCGGTTGGCCGCGCCGGCCAGCAGGTCGGCCAGGCGGCGCTGATCCGCCGCCGATAGTTCCGGCTCGGCCAGCATCGCCCGCAGGGTTTTGACGGCGGCGGCGCAGTGGCTTTCGGCCGGGCCGAACTGCCCCCGCAGCCAGGCGATCATCCCCAGGTGGGAATGGGCGACGGCCTGGCTCTCGGCCGGCGCGCCCGGCAGCCGCAGCGCGGCGGCGGCGGCTTGCTGGGCCGGCTCATAGCGGTCATACAGCCAGTAGACAAAGGCCAGGCTGTTCAGCATCCTGGCCCGTTCCGCCGGGGTTTCGGCCAGGGCATACGCCTGTTTGAGAGCGGCGATAGCCGGTTGGGATTGCCCTTTCTGGCGGTACAACCCGCCCAGCGTTTCGTAGTTTTCCAGGGCCGGGGCCAGGGCATTGGCCGCTTCAAAGGCGGCAATGGCCGCGCCGGGGGCGTTGGCGGCGGCGGCGCGGCGGCCGGCCTCCTGCCAGCATGTGGCGGCTTCCGCCGTCAACCCGGCTGCCTGAGCGTGGGGCGCGATCTGCGCCGGCTCAACCCCGGGCCGGCGGCGCAGGATGTCCAGCAGGCGGCTGTGGGCCAGCCGCCGGCGCGAGGAAGACAGCGAATCGGCCAGCGTTTCGGCCAGGTTGGACGGGTTGAAGCGGTAGCGGTCATCGCCGTGATCGACCAGCAGCCGCAGGGCCAGGCTCTCATCCAGGCTGTCCAGGGCCAGCCGCTGGTCGGCCAGGGCCTCGACCCAGACGGTGAAGTCGAACTCGGCCCCCAGCAGGGCGGCCAGGCTGAGTGACTGCCGGGCCGGGGCGGATAACCGGCTCAGGCGGCGCTGAAAAATGTTGACCAGGGTCGGCGGCAGCGAGCCGGACCGCCCCTGCCGCCGGTAGACCCATTCGCCGGCTTCATTCCTGACCAGTTCCCCACTGGCCTGCATATGCCGGCGGGTTTCCTCGATGAACAGCGGGTTGCCGTGGCTGCGCCGGTAGACGGCGCTGACCGCCTGGGGGTCAACCGGCCCGTTTAACAGCCCGGCCAGGCACAGGCCGGTGTCCGCTTCCGACAGCGGTTCCAGCTCAAGCGTCAGCGGCGGCTCACCGCCGGCCCACCACGGCGCGGGCGCTTCATCGCTGCGGCAGGTGGCCACAAACAACAGCGGGACAGCCAACCGCCGCCGCAGAAAGCGGAGCAGCGCCTGGCTGCTTTCATCCAGGTGGGTCACATCCTCCAGCCAGATGATGGCCGGGCCGAGCTGCTCAAACATCAGCCGGCACGTTTCAAACAGGGTCATCTGGGCCTGCGGGGCCGGAACCGGCGGCAGCGGCTCGCTAAAAGCGGGCAGCCACCCGGCCACGCCGGGCAGGTGAGCCGCCAGGTGCTGCTGCTGGGCCGGGGTGCAGGCTCCGGCCACGGCCGGGAAACGCTGAATCAGGCGGCTCATAATCTCGATAAAGGGGGCGTAGGGCAAATCATCCTCACTGCCGCGCCCGACAAACACCGGGTAAGCGGTGGTTCGGCTCAGAAAATCGGCCACCAGCCGGGTTTTGCCCACCCCGGCTTCCCCGGCCACCAGCACCAACTGCGCCCGGCGCGCCGCCCAGGTCTGCTGCCAGGCGTGCTGCAAAGCCAGCCGGTGGGCGTCCCGGCCAACCGGCGGCCCGTCATCGTTGGCCGCCAACAGCTGCACCCGGGAGCCGCCCAGGTGCAGCCGCGCCCGGATGGGGCGCAGCACATTCAGCACCGCTTCGGCGTCAGGATACCGCTCCGCCGGGGCGGCGGCCAGCAGCCGGTTCAGCAGGTGTTCCAGCACCAGCGGCGCGTCCGGCAGATAGTCGCGCAGCGGAGTGGGCCGCGGCGGCGGCTGGCCGGTCGGCGCGGTTTGCCAGGTCTCAATGAGGAGCCGGTTGTCATCGTCGAAGGGCAGCCGCCCGCCGGTCAGCATTTCATACAGCAATACCCCAAAGGCGTACAAATCGCTGCCGGGCTGGGCCAGCCCCTGAAACTGCTCCGGCGGCATATACGCCGGCGTTCCCAACTGGTAATCGCCCTTGACCCGCAGGATTGAGACCAGGTTGGCAAAGCCGAAGTCGGTCAGCTTGACCGCCCCCTCCGGGGTGATCAACACATTGTCCGGCTTGATGTCGCGGTGGATGACCCCCTGGGCGTGGGCGTAGCGCAGGGCGGTCAGCACGTCAATGCCTAGGTCAAGGGCTTCCGGCATGTTGCAGGCTCCGGTCTCGATGAGCTGGCTGAGTGGCTGGCCGGCGACGTATTCCATAATCAGGTAATAGCCGCCGTCGCCCAGGGCCGCGTCAAACAGGGTGGTGATGCCGGGATGATGCAGCCGGGCCAGCATCCGGGCTTCGGCCATAAACAGGTCCCGATGCACGTCATCCTCGATAGCGTTGAGGTATTTGATGGCCACCTCGCGGCCCAGCACCGTGTCCGTCGCCAGCCACACCTCGCCGGTCACGCCGCCGCCCAATCGTTGTTTTTGCCGGTATCTGTTATTCATCAAAACCCTCCCCATTTTGGATTGCCGATTTTGGATTTTGGATTGATTAACCTGTGTCCCGTAGGGGTAGTTTGGATTAAGGCGGCGAGTGGCGGGTAGCGGGTAAAAACGCGCCACTTGCCACTTGCTACCCGCCACCTTAATCCAAAATCTAAAATCTAAAATCTAAAATCCAAAATCCAAAATGGCCAGGCAGGCCAGCGCTGCCGGCAGGTCGTCGGCGTCAAAGCCGATGAGTTTGTCGCCGCGCCGGTCGCGCGGCAGTTCCGGCACGGCGGCCAGTTCCAGCCGCTGGCGGCGGCCCTTGACCGAAATCACGTCGATGTCGCCCGCAGCCGGAATGACAGCCGCGGCCAGGATCGGGCCGGTGGTTTTGGTCACGCCCAGCGACACGCCCTGCCCGCCGCGCCCCTGCGCCGGAATCTCGGCCAGCGGGATGCGCTTCACAAAGCCGTTCTCGCTGACAGTGACCAGGTGCGACACCCTCGCCGGGTCAAAGACCGCCCCGCCCACCAGCCGGTCGCCTTTGGCCAGCCGGATACCGGCTACCCCTCTGGCCGAGGGCGTTTGCTGCGGGTTGACCTGCTCGGCGGCAAAGCGGATGACTTTGGCCGCGGTCACAAACAACACCTCCGGGCCGCTGCCGGCAAACAGTACCTCGTCGTCTTTGTCCGCCAGGCCGATGACCTGCGCCCAGTTGCTTTCGGTCAGCGCCGGCTCAATGCGCTTGACGCTGCCCTGCCGGGTGCCGAGCGTGAGCGGGCCGGGCCGCTGTACGCTGATGACCGCCTCGCCTTTGGCCAGCCCCAGCTCCTCAAACGTGGCCGATTCCGGCAGCCGCCACAGCGGGGCCTGCCAGCCGCGCCCGGCGCTCGAAACCAGCAGCGCCTCGCCCTCCGGCGGCACAGCCAGCAGTTGCAGATGGCTGTCTACCGCCCGTTTACTCATTTCGCCGGGTTTGACCCGGTAGCTGTAAGCCGCCTCATCGACCCGTTTGAGGCCGCCGGTAGCCAGCACCACCACCTGCGGCGCTGCCGGGCGTTGCAAGTCGGCTTCGGTGGCGGTGGCCTGCCGCCCGTCGCCGTCCAGGATCACCGTCCGGCGCGGCGAGGCGAATTCGGCTTTCATCGCCTGCGTTTCGTCAATGACCACCGCCAGCCGTTTTTCTTCGGAGGCCAGCAGCTCTTTCAACACCTTGATCCGCGCCCACAACTCGCGGCCTTCTTCCTTGAGTTTGCCGCGCTCCAGCGCCGCCAGCTTGCTGAGTTGCATCGCCAGAATCGCTTTGGCCTGTAATTCGCTGAATTTGAACTGTTTCATCAGGTTGGCCCGGGCGGTGTCGGCGGATTGGGATTTGCGGATGGCGGCGATGACGGCATCAATCATATCCAGCGCCTTGAGCAAGCCCTCGACAATGTGCAGCCGGGCTTCGCGCTCGGCCAGTTCGTGCCGGCTGCGGCGCTCGATGACGGCCAGCCGGTGGGCGATGAAACGGACAAGGATTTCCTTGAGCGGCAGCAGTTTGGGCGTAACATCGCCTTCGTCGTCGGCCACCAGCGCCCGGTTGATGACCCCAAACGTCTGGCGCAGGTTGGTGTATTTCAGCAGCGCTTCCAGCACCGTTTTGGGGTCGCTGCCCCGGCTGACCTCGATGACCACCCGCAGCCCCTCGTAGTCGGACTCGTCGCGCAGGTCGGACACGCCGGAAATGCGGCCATCGCGCACTTCTTTGGCGATCTTCTCCAAAATTGTTGTCTTTTTGACGGCGTAGGGCAGTTCGGTGACGATGATGTCTGACCGGCCATTTTTGCCCGGTTCGATGGTCAGCCGGGCCTGGTTGGTCAGCCGGCCCTGGCCGGTGTCGTAGGCCTGGCGGATGGCGTCCTGCGCCTCGCCGTCACCGTTTTCGCGGCGGCGGTAAATGACTCCGCCGGTCGGGAAATCGGGGCCGGGGATGTACTTGAGCAACTGGTCAACGGTGATGGCCTCGCGGGTGTCCCAGCGTTTGGCCACAGCCATCAGCCCATCGCAGACTTCGCCCAGATTGTGCGGCGGCAGGTTGGTGGCCAGCGCCACGGCCACGCCGCTGGAACCGTTGACCAGCAGGTTGGGCAGCGCCGCCGGCAAGATCACCGGCTCGCGCAGCGAACTGTCAAAGTTGGGCTGCCACGCCACAGTGTCGCTGTCGATGTCCTGCATCATCAGCCCGGCCACTTTGGCCAGCCGGGCCTCGGTGTAGCGCATGGCGGCGGCGTTGTCGCCATCGATGCTGCCGAAGTTGCCCTGGCCATCAACCAGCGGCTCACGCAGCGAAAACTCCTGGGCCAGCCGCACCATCGCGTCGTAGACGGAGCTGTCGCCGTGGGGGTGGTAGCGGCCCAGCACATCGCCGACGACGCGGGCGCTTTTGCGGTAGGGCCGGTCGTGGCGCAGGTCGGCTTCGTGCATGGCGTACAGAATGCGCCGCTGCACCGGTTTGAGGCCGTCTTCCAGCCGCGGCAGCGCCCGGTCGGTAATCACTTCGACGGCGTAATCAAAGTAGGATTTTTCAAGATTAGCGGTTAAGTCCGTTGGGGTCATTGGTTTCCTCCGTAAAGGGGCAAATCGCTGGCTTGCATTGCGTTACTCTGGCCGGTACGGCGCTTCGCCCTCAATATCGCCCACAAATTCCGGTAAATTTGTTTGCCCCAGCATTTGCCGGATGGCCATATTCTCGCCGGTGTGATACCAGTAATGGTAGATCACGCGTTGCAGCAGCGAGCCAAAGATGTACTCGCTCAACTGGCCGTCTCGAACAACATGTTGCTGCAACGTTTCCGTCGTCACGGTAGCCAGCCACAGATCGGCGGCCTGGGTGATGGCTTCCCACGCCGCCCACATTTCATCGAGCGCCGGGGTGCTGGCCGGAGCGCCATAGGCAAACAGTTGGTTAATATCTGGCCGCAACAGTTGCCCCTGGGCGTAAAACAGAAAATATCTTTGTTCCTGCCACGCCAGATGTCCCACATTCCAACTGACGCAGTTCATCGGCAAAAATCGTTGGCGGGCATCGCTATCGCTCAAACCAGCGAGGGCGCGCCGAAATTCGTTTCGGGTAAATCTCAATTGTTGGACAAGCGGGTGGAGTGACATTTTTCTTCCTTTCGATTGCGCGCCAATAGAAGTTACGCGGTGCGCATCTCGATCAATATTTCTTTAACGGTGCGTTTTGCCATTGTGACAAACGCCGGGCTGGTTTTGGCGTAGTAGGGAATGATTAGCAGCGCCTGGTGTAACGCATAACCCCGCGCCCGATTCCAGGTGGCCTCATCCACTCCCAATGCCTGTCGGAAGGCCTCGCGCCCGGCCTGGTTGAAGACGCTCCACGCGGGAACCACATCAGCCGCCGGATCACCGGCGCCAATGCCGCCAAAGTCAATCACCGCGCAGAGGCGACCTCCCTGAACCAGCAAATTGGATTTCAGCAAGTCGCCGTGTATCCAGACCGGCTGGCCATCCCAGGGCGGCGACTCCAGTGAAAATGCCCATGCCGCTGTCACCGCCGGCGCGTCGATCATACCGCGAGCAGATTCGATGGCGGCGCGGGTTGCGGTGTCAAGCTCCTTTAACGGACGCCGGCCACCTCGCGGTGCGCCCTGCCTGTCGATGCGGCGGAGTTCCAAAATAAAGTTAACCAGATCGGAAGCAGCCTGGCGTTCATCGCTGATAAGCTCATCCTGATAGGGCGATCCTTCGAGCCAATGATATATCGCCCAGGGACACGGATAACCATTTGCGGGCTTGCCTCGCGCGAATGGTTGTGGAATTTTGAGCGAGATGTGTGGCGCAAGTTTTGGTAACCAGGCCCATTCTTTGTCAACATCCGCAGCCCAGCTCTCCAATCGCGGCAATCTGACATAGAATTCGTCGCCAAGGCGAAAAATCGCGTTGACCGTACCGGTCGAGCGGACTGCTGTTATCGGCCTGTCAGCCAGATGCGGAAACTGGTCGATCAGCAATCGTTTGACGAGGGTGAGGTCAATGTCGATTTCGCCCTCGTGCATTTTGACCTGGGCGCCATCGTTGAAATTCCGGTTTTGCTGATTCTCGCTGTGGCTCAAATCAACTCCTGCTGATGGTTACTTGAGTTTCTTTTCAAAGCACAGGCTGTTTTCGACTCCGGCGTACTGGCCGTAGTTGGGGATGATCTGGTAGCCGCTCTTTTGGTACAGGCCAATCGCTTCCGGCTGCTTTTTGCCGGTTTCCAAAATGCACGTCTCATAACCCAGTTCGGCGGCCCAGTGTTCCAATTCAGCCAAAACTTTGCCGGCAACACCCTGCCCTCTGCTGGCGGGCAGGGTGTACATTCGTTTTACTTCCATCGAGGTGGGCGAGTACGCCTTTATCGCCCCGCAGCCGACAGGTTTGTCAGCGGCATAGGCCACCACCACATATTTAATCTTGTCGATTTTGTTGAATTGAGCGTAAAATGGATGCTCTTCCCCGTCTCTTTTGGCCAGGTCAGCATCGAGATAGTTGACAAGGTTGATAAAATCCTGATGGCTCGAATCAGTTCTTAATATTTTGATCACCTGAAATCTCCTTACGAGTACCAAAGAAACTACCCTATGCCCGGAAATCGACCTCTGCGGCGGTGGCGACGCTGTTGGTGCGGTCGGGGTAACTCAACCACGTCATGGCGATGTTAAGCTCGTCGATGATGGTTGCCGCTTCAATCCTCACGCCGTTCTCTAAATCTATCGTCTCGGTGGTGTGCGCATCTTTGATCAGGGTCAGGTCGTAGCCGCGGTCCAGCGCGCCATAGGCTGTGGCCCGAATGCACCAGTTGGTCGCGGCCCCGGCCAGCGCGATGTGGGTTGCGCCAAACCTGGCGAGTTCCTGTTCCAGCGGCGTTTGCTCAAACGACGAGTTGAACTGCTTGTGGATCAGTGGTTCGTTTTCCGCAGGCGTCAAATCCGGGACCAACTGCCACGCCGGGCTGCCGGAGGGCAAATCCTGGTCCGAGTGCTGGACCCATATCACAGGGACGCCGTTGGCGCGAGCGCGTTCCACGACCCGCGAAACGTTCTTGATGATCCGGGCCGCATTCCAGGCTTCACGCATCACCCCCACCTGCATATCAACAACCAGCAGGACTCTTTGGTTGCCTTCGCGGACAGTTGCCATTGAAATTGCCTCCTGTTATAGCTGACAAACGTTTGGGTAGCAGCGGCAGCCCTGTGCCTCTGCCGGTTATTATTTGAATATCGGCTTTAGAAAATTGCGCTCATAGCCCACAAAGCTCTTTGCTGCGTTGAAACGAGCCGTGGCCGCAAGACACTCTTCATCTTCGGCCACATTACGGCGATAGTGTTCATAGGCCGCTACATCTGGAAAGCTGAACAAGGCGACAGCAAGGTTGTTGGGGCCTTCTTTGCCCAGTCCCGGAAAACTAAACTCCGCCTCAGGCATTTCATCGGCGGGGTCGCCGGGAACAAAGTACCCGTGATGAGTTCACCCGTACTTTTCAATCAGCCCAATCCACGATCTGGCATACGCCTTGAACTCGTTCAGTTTCTCCAAATCGACTTCATATCGAATAAGGCAGGTGAACATTTTTACTCCTCCCCTGCTTCCACATCATCCGCGCTATCCACCGCTTCAGCCTCGCCGGCCCAGGTTTTGAACAGCCACACCCGGCGCGGCTCGACGGCCTTGCCCATCAGCGTGCCCATCACCCGCCCGGCGTGGTGCGGGTCCTCCACCTGCACTTGCAGCAAATGGTCGTTCAGCACCTCGCCGCCTTTCAGGGCGAAGACGGTTTCACGGAGCTGGTCGGGGTTCATCTCGCCCAGACCTTTGTAGCGCTGCACCGTCGCGCCGTCACCCCATTTGGCCAGCAGCTCATCTTTTTCCTCATCGGTGTAGGCGTATTGGGTTTGTTTGCCTTTGGCCAGGCGATACAGCGGCGGAGTGGCGATGTACAGCCGCCCGGCTTCGACCATTGCCCGCATGTGCCGCCAGAAAAAGGTCAGCAGCAGGGTGCGGATGTGCGCTCCGTCCACATCGGCGTCGGTCAGGATGGCCACCCCGCCATAGCGCATCCCCGCCGCCTCAAAATCGCGGCCAATGCCGCCGCCAATGGCCGAGACCAGCGCCTTGATTTCGGCGTTGCCGCCCTTGTCGCCAATCATTTTGGTCAGCGGCAAAGCCTCGGTGTTGGCGATTTTGCCCCGCAGCGGCAAAATGGCGTGGTAACGGCGGTCGCGCCCCTGCTTGCAACTGCCGCCAGCGCTGTCACCCTCAACAATGAACAGCATCGTTTTTTCACGGGGCGTGTCGCGGGCCACGTCGGCCAGTTTCCCCGGCAGTTCCGAGACTTCCAGCGCCGATTTGCGAATGACCAACGCCCGGGCCGCTTTGGCCGCCTCGCGCCCCCGCGCCGCCGCCTCGGCCTGGGCGATGATGGTTTTGCCGACCGGGATGTTTTTGTTGAGGTAGGCCAGCAGGTTTTCGTAGGTGATGGAGGCGGCGATGCCCTGCGCCTCGCTGGTGGTCAGTTGCTCTTTGGTCTGCGATGAGAATTGCGGGGTGAGGGTCATCGTCACATTGATGATGGCCGTCAGCCCCAGCAGCAGGTCATCGCCCTTGACATTGCCCCGCTTGAGCAGCTTTTTGTCGCCGCCAAACTGGTTGACGGCCCGGGTCAGCCCGCTCTGGAAACCGGACACCGCCGTGCCGCCCTGCGGGGTGGGGATGCTGTTGACAAAGCTGATAATGCTGGTGTCGTCGCTGGCGTATTGCAGCACCACTTCCACGCCGATTTTGCCCAGCGTTTCGGTGCGGGCGCTGCCGTTCTCTCCGACGGCAGCGGTCACGTCCTGGCTGCCGCTGAAGCGAATGGGTTTGTGCAGCACGGCCAGGCCGTCATTCAACTCGGCCACGTAATCAACCAGCCCGTTTTTGCTTTCAAAGAGGCGGTGCTTGTGGTCTTTGCGATGGCCGCGCAGGTCGGCCAGTTCAATGCGGACGCCGGGGTGCAGGTGGGCCAACTGCTGCAAACGGGTTTCCAGCCGGGTAAAATCCCACGGCACGCTGCCTGTGGGCCAGTCCATCGTCCGGTCAAACCAGGGCCGGTGCGGCTGAAAATGGAGTTTGGTGCCGCTGCCCAGTTTGGGATCGGGTTTGATAACCACCGGCTTTTTGTTGACGGTCAGTTTGGTGGCCAGCCCACTCTTTTTGTCAACCTGCCAGTCGGTGCGGGCGTCCACCTGGCCGATGATTCGGCCCAGGTTGTCAATTTCAACGGGCGTAACTGGCGTGCCGCCCTGCTCAAAGCGCTGCCGAAAAGTGAAGCCGTGCCGCCGCACCTCGACCACCAGCCACTCGGAAAAGGCGTTGGTCGCCTTGATGCCGATGCCGTGCAGTCCGCCGGAGCCGGACAGGTAGGCGTCCTGCTGCCCTTCCTGCCGAAATTTGCCGCCGGCATGCCGCTTGGTCAGGGCCAGGGTCAGCGCCGACATCCTGGCCTGCGGGTTGTAATCTACGGGGATGCCGCGCCCGTCATCCTCAACGCTCAGGCTGCCGTCGGGGTGGATGGTGACGCTGACCTGCCGGCCGTAGCCGTTCAGAATTTCGTCAATGCTGTTGTCGATGGCTTCAAAAACCAGGTGGTGCAGGCCGTAGACGCCGTTGTTGCCGATGTACATGCCCGGCAGCCGGCGGATCGGTTCCAGCGGGTGGATCGATTCCAGGTCTTGAATATTGGCCCCGGTGTAGGTGGTCATTGCATTACCTCCGGTTGCGGCAGGGTGTCCGCGATGATTTGTTCCAGTTTGCGCCCGTTCAGTGCCGGTTTGAAGATGAAGCCGGCCGCGCCGGCCTCCAGGGCCGCCAGCGCGCGCTCGTCGATTTCCGTGGTGGACATCAAAATGACGGGCGTGGCCGGCGTGGCCTCCAGCAGCGCCGGCAGCGCCGCGCTGGCCTTGAGGTCCAGCAGGATCAACGCCGGCGGTTCGCGCCGAACCAACGCAATGGCTTCTGTTGGGGTTGCCGCCTTGAGTGGCTGAAAGCCGGCCCGTTCCAGCACCAGCGCCAGCACCTCAAGCAGCAGCTCATCATTGTCGAGACATAAAATTTTGTGAGTTTGCACAGCTTGCTCCGAACAGATGTTTCTGATACTCTACCTCAAAACGTTTGTTCTGAAAAAAAGTCGTTAGGGTGGCGGGTGGCGAGTAGCGGGTGACGGGTAAAAACGCGCCACTCGCCACCCGCTACTCGCTACCGACTCAGCCAAACAACAGCCCCAGTGACCGGGCTGTCCCGGCCTCAATGACCAGCACATTCCGATGCTCCGGCGTGGTTTCCGGCGCGCCGGCCACCGGCCCGTCGGCGATGAGCAGCGTTACCGGCACCGACTGGGCCGCGCCGTCCACATACAGCGTCACCTCCAGCGCCAGCGCCTCGCCAAGTTGGGCCAGCTTCAAAGTGGTCTGGCTCACCCTTTGTCTCGGCGTACTTTCTGACGGCGAGAACCCCGCCCCGGAATCGACTTTGGCGTGACGGTCAGACGGCAGCCCGCCGCCTTCGTCATCCTCACCGTCGCCGTCCTCGGCCACATTGTAACCGCCGTCGTTGTTATCCGGCGCCGGCTCCGGTTCCAGCAGGTCAACCGGCGGTTTGATGTCGCGCTCCGAGCCAAACAAGCCGTCGTCCGGCGCTTTGTCGTCGGCGTCGGCGTTGGTGTCGTAGGTGCGGGGCGTGGTGCCGCCATCCTTGCGTTTGAGCCGCGTCAGCCGGGGGATGCGCCCGGCTTCTTCCAGGCCGGCCCGCAGCGCAGCCACGGTGCTGCTGCTACAGCGCAAAAAGTCCTCGGCAATCCAGTTGTTGGAATATTCGTACAGCCGTTCGATGACCTCCAGCCTGGCCCGGCGGCGTTCGGCCCCGGTCAGTTGCAGGCCGTGCAGCAGGTTGGCCACCCTGGCCCTTGCCTCGGCTTCGGCCCGGCTGCCCTCAAAAAAAGTGACCGGAATCTCGGCCAGGCCGCGCCGCTGGTGGGCCGCCAGCCGGTGCTGGCCGTCCAGCAGAAAAATGTAGCCGCTGGCGGGATCGGCCCACACTTCCACCGCCGGCAGCCGCTCCGGCTCCTCGGCGTAGGCGGCGATGGTGGTTTCATCGAGCCGTTCATCGCGGACAATGAAGGCCGGGTCGTCGGTGATGATGGAGTTGATTTCAAGCGTGTTCATCTTTTGCCTCACCTGGTTGCTCCAGCCACCGGATATGTTTGCCGCTGTTTCTGGCGTACTCGATTTCGCGGCGGGTGCTGTCGCCGATGTAGCCGCCCACGTTCAAGACAAGGATTTCATCGGCCAAATCTATTTTTCTCAGATGCAGCCAGTCAAGCCGCCGTTTGATTTCAGCCAGTTCAGCCGGCGATTTGGCGGCAAACAAATCGCTGTCTGATTTCATATCGCAGCCGATGGTCAGGACAATCCGCCCGGCCAGCGTTTCAACTAAATTCGCCTGTTGATAGGCCTCGCTGAAGCGAGTGCTGCCACACAGGCAGACAATTTTGGGTTGGGTCACACACAGATTCCTTTCGTTCTCTTCAGGTATTTTGCTCAGGGCCGGCGTTCGCTCCGGCCGCGCAAACGGGTAAGAGTACCACAACCGGGGCCGCAGCGCCAACCCCGGCCGGCTACTCCAAAAACGTTGTCTGCACCACAGTTTTCGTTTCAGTCGCGGCTTTCCCGGGCCGGCGCGACACCTGCCTGGCTGTTTCGTAGTTATCAACCTGCGCCCAAAACGACAGCCGTTTCTCGCCGATGAGACAATATTCGGCCTCGTTTTCAATCCCGCTGATTTCCACCTCTACGCCCAGCGATTTTGCCGCCAGCAGCACCCCGGCCCCTTCGCTGCCGGAGCCAAAGAAGGGGATGCAGACGCGAGACTTGACGTGGCGTGGGGCCAGCAGGATGCGGGCCAGGTACGCAATCAACCGGATCGGCTTACGGGTGGGGTGGATGTTGCCCCGGTTGCGCTTTCGGGGCGGCAACGTTTCCCACTCGGCCTTGTCACAGAGCCGGTAGCCGGTGGGCGATTCCGGGTCGCTGCGCCAGTACAACTCCTCGCAGCCGGCGCCGGCTTCCCAGGGCGAGACTTTGGCGGCGTAGAAAAAGCGGGACGCCGCGCCGGAATCGCCGTAAGCCACCCGGCGGCTACCAACCAGGTGATCCTCAAAGCCGGACCAGCCCTTGTCCCGGTCGCCGCGCCGCACGTTGTTTGCCCCGCTCCTGAGCTGCCCGGCCTGCTCATCAAGCAACCTGACCGGGCAAAGCCACTCAACATTCGCGCCGCCGCAATCCGGGCAGTCGGACAGGGTTTCGGCGGCCCATTCCGCGCCGCAGTCGCCGCAGCCGCCGGCGCAAGCCCAGGCAGCGACGGTTTCTGTGCCGTCGGCGTTGGCGTAGCCGAGGCGCCGGCCCAGTTCATCTTCGCCGGCGCCGGCATAACCGCCATCATATTGCCCGCCGCGCCGCCAACTGCCGTTTTTGCTGCCGGTAATGCCTTTGACTTGTTTGAGGCCAACCGGTTCACAGCCTTCGTGGTGAGCCAGGGCCAGGTTAGCCGGCCAGCGCCCGTCGGGGTGCTGCTGAGAAAGATAGTTGCCATTATTGCTGCCGTTGAAGCCGGATTTGCAGTCGGTATTGGACGATCCCCATTGACCATCACCCGGGTCATTCTCCGGGATAGCCACCCGCCCGGCATCCACATTGAGCGTCCCCGTGCCATACGTCTGGGCCAGGTAAACGTAGGTCTTACCCTGCTTGGGGGCGCGGCAGAGGATGACCGGCTCCCAGGCCGGCTTCAGGCCGGTGTTGTAGCCCTGCCAGTTCTGGGCCTCTTCGGTGGCCGGCAGGGTGAGGGGCAGGGCGCTGCCGGAGGGTTCGGTTCGTTCGCCAATCTTGACCCGCACCCCCGGCGGCAGCGTCTTTGCCGGGCCGGCCCAATGCTGTTCGATGAGTTTATCCAGCAGCGCCACGCCCCGTTTCATCTTGTTCGGCCCCAGGTTGCGCAATTGGATCGGGGTATCAAATGTGGTCACTCGTTTTATTGCGATACGTTATCATTTGTATCTGTTTATTTGACAAGTTGAGCCTTTTGTAGTACATTTGTTCTATGAAGTTAAGCATCTACGCCCGCAAATTAGGCATTTCTTACCACACCGCCTGGCGGTGGTTCAAGGCCGGCAAGATTGTCGGTTATCAGGCCGACACCGGCACGATAATCGTGACCGAAACCTTGCCGTTAGAATCGCCGACCCCACCCCTGCAAAAGGTAGTCATTTATGGGCGGGTCTCGGCGGCTGAGAACAAGAGTAATCTTGAATCTCAGGTTAGCCGGTTGCAGGATTACTGCGCCGCCAAAGGCTGGCCGGTGGCCCAGGTGGTGAAAGAAATCGGTTCCGGGGTCAATGACAGCCGCCCCAAATTACTGAAGCTGTTGACCGACCCGGCCATCACGATTATTGTGGTGGAGCATAAAGACCGGCTGACCCGCTTTGGCTTCAACTACATCGACCAACTGCTGGCGATGCAGGGCCGCCGGGTGGAGGTCATCAATCAGGCCGAAAACGGGAAAGAAGATTTGATTCAGGATTTTGTCAGTATTGTCACCTCGTTTTGCGCCCGGCTGTACGGCCAACGGCGCAGTAAACGCAAGACGGAACGAATTATTGCGGAGTTGCGGGATGAAGAAAGCCCTGACCCATCTAAAACTTGAACAGGCCAATCTCGCCAAGCGGCAAAAACTGGATGACCTGGCGGCAGAATATATGCAGGTTACCCAGGCGTACATTAACTGGCTGATTGACCGGGAGATACGTGAGCCGGACAAATATGCGGCCGTTCCCGAAGAAGACCTTCCCACCCCCCTCTCTGACCGCTGGCAGCGGTGCGCCTGGATGCAGGCGTGTGGCATCGTGCGTTCCTGGTACTCGAATGAACGGGAGAACCGGCCAGTCCTGCGCAACATCTGCCTGCAAGCCAATACGAATGTAGTCAAGCTGGAATGGCCTGACAAGCCCTCCACTTTCGATTTGTGGCTCAAAATCTCTACTCTGGACAAAGGCCACCCCGTCTTGATACCTTTGACCCTGTATGATCGGGCCAGGGAAGCCATCACCCAATTCCCCAAACTATGCAGTGGCGTTACGCTCAACAAACGTGACGGAGACTGGTACGCCACCCTGGTGGTAGAAAAACGGGGGCGCAAACCCAAACTGAAGCAGGTGGTGGGGGTGGACATCGGGTTAATCAACATTGCCTCGACCTCCATCGGTCAACAATATGGACAAATTAGTGAGCCGTTGCGCCGGCGGGTGGAATTGGCGACCGCTAAACGTCGCCACAAGCAAAAATTGAACGCCTGCCTGAAACGGAAAGGAAAACCAACCCTTGACCTGACCGATCAGCGAGCCGAGGCGTTTGCCCGTAATGAAATCGGGCAAGCCCTGAACCGGCTGATAGCCGACCTGCCCCCGGGAGCCGCCGCAGCGGTAGAACGGCTGACGGTCAAGGATATGCGCTTCAAGTCGCGGCAGATGAATCGCTGGTTGAAGGCTGGTCAGTTGGGCTATACCCGGGATAAACTCAAATTCAAGCTGGATGAACGGGGTATTCGCTATCGTAGCGTTCAACCAGCTTATTCCAGTCAGGAATGTTCTCATTGCGGGTTTGTTTCTCCGATGAATCGCCGCACCCAGGCCGATTTTGACTGCCTGTGGTGCGGATATAAAGCCAATGCGGATGAGAATGCGGCGGCCAACCTCGCCAAACGTTTTGACGATGAGGCCTTGAATACGCTTCCCTTCCGTGACGTGGGGACGGAGCTGGCAATCCGGTTCATGCGCCGTCTCCCGGATGCCCGTAGTGCATCCGCCGGGCTAGAACTGCAACCGATTATCTGGTTGCCGAGAGGTAAGGTGGTGGTTGCTATCGATGAACCGCCTCCCACAGTCAATCAGCCCGGTTAAGACCCAATTCATATTTGCCTATGAAATGGGTAACTATGAGGATCGCGGGCGGCGTTAAATGCCCGCCCGTGGCGCTCTTCCATCGAGATGCCACCCTGGACCGCGGCGCTGACGACCAGCCGCACTTCGGCCGGCGTCAGGTGATGGTCAATGCTCGCCAGCCACGACTTGAAGGCGGCGGCGTCAATGGCTTTGCTCACATCCTGCCCCTTGGCCATTCCCTGCGAATAGAGCCACATCATCACGTCGAAAATCTCGAAGCCGCCATCTTCCAGCCCGGCTGCCAGCCGGTGGAATGTGCGTGTGCCGCCGAAAAAGGCGCAGGTCGCGCCGGGGTACAGCACGTTGGCAATCAGAGCCTCGCTCCACTCCGTTACCCACTGCTGGTACTGCCGCATCTGAGGCAGGTTGGCAGCATCGCCTTGCCCCTGCGGTTTATCCCAGCCCAACCCCAAAAATTCCAGCGCGTAAGGTGGATCGGCCAGGATGTGGTGATAGCGCGGGCCGGTGTAGCCTTTGGCCCAGGCAATGATTTCGGCATTGATGATGGTCCAGGTTGAAGGCATTGGTTAATCCCTGAATAATTCCCCGCGCCGGGGCGCGTTCTGCTGCAAAAAATCCTGGTAACGGCGGCCAAACTCAGCCATTGTCGGCTGAAACCTGAGCATCTCTTCCGGCTCAAGGCTCTGGAGCAGCGGCAGCTTCTTGCGCCGATTTACTTCGATGGCCGGCTGGGGCGGCGGCCCGGCGGCCCAGCGTGTAAGCGTTTCGGCCTGCCACCGGGCCATAAACTCGCGCATCAGCCGGATTTCCTGTTCCGCCGCCGCCCGCGCCGCCGGGATGGTCATTGATTTGGCGGCGTCAACCGCCGTGCCGCCGTTGCCAAACGCGCCGCCGGCCAGAGATGACATCGAGACGATAATTGGCTCAGTCCCGGCCCGGCCCCACTGAATCTGGTGGATACGGACAATCTTGTCCAGGCTTTCGGCGGAACTGAGCGTCAACCCGTCGGCGGCCCAGGTAATGTCGCTGGCGCTAAAACTGCTTTCCAGCAGCGATTTACCATCGTCGCCGCGCACTGTTTCGGCCAGGTGTTCGCCGGCGGCGGCGGTGTGCAAAATTCGGGCGGCCTCACCGGACGGGGCCGGGTAGGATAGCTCCCTGCCGCCAAATTCCTGCCGCATCGCTTCGGCCAGGGCGTCTTTTGTTTCGTACCTGTCCGCGTGGGCGTCTACCCACGCCTCCACGCGCCGGATGGCCGCCTCATCCTGCTGCAAGGCGTCATTCATCAGGTAACGCAGCCGTTTTTTGTAGGCCTGGCCATCCACCTTAACAATGCCGGCGGCTTCACCGGCCAGGGCGCGATTCATAAAGTTGCCGGGGTCGCTGCCGTCGCCAAAGGGCATATGCTCCAGTATCGCCTGCCGCACTGCCGCCACCTCCGCCGCCGCTTCCGCCATCGTTTTGCCGCCGGTTTGGGCCAGGCCGGTGTCCCACAACGACGTTTGGGCAAAGTTGGCGCTGTCGAGGTGATGGTAGACAAAGTTGGTGTTGTCTTTGCCGCTGTCGTGGTAGCCGGCGGCCAGCCCGGCCCGGCGCGCCGTCTGCGGGTCCGCGCCGGTCAGCCGGCTGATTTTGGTGGCCATCACCATCACCTGGGCTGAGTGTTTCAGCGTGTTGGCGTTGATGGCGGCCACGGCCTGGTCCAGCCCGGTTTGCGAGGTGTAGCGCCGGGCCGCCAGCTTGCCCACGGCGTTTTGCCGGATGGCCTGCAGAATCCTTTCGCCATCCTTCCGGCTAAACTCCGGCGATTCGACAAAGCCGTTCAGCCAGGCCGGGTCAACCGGCTCAATGTTGGCCTCAAAGTAGTCAGTGCCGGGCTGGGCCGGGGAGGCCGACCGTCGTGCTTTACGCCCCTGCAAAGCGGCGTAAGCTGCTTCGTAGGTGTCGTAGGTGTCATATTCCTGACCGGTTTGCACCCATTCCCCGTGATACGCCGGCTCGTAAAGAGTGGCGGGATAGGGTTCGCCCTGCACTTCGTAATAGAAAGACTCGACGCCGTACCGCCCTTGCAAGGGGTCGTACCGTAGTTCCCGCTCCACCCTGCGTTCCTCAGCTTCATCGCGCCAGGTCAGCGTTTTACCGCCGCGCACCGCGGCAATCGCCATCGCGGTAAACTGCGGCTCATCCGGCGACGGTTCCCACTCGGTTTCAGCGGCGGCGTCGCCGGCCAGGTTTTCAGCCAGCCACTGCGCATCGTCGGCAAACTGGGCCGCTTCGCAGCGAGTGCACCCCCCGTCGCGCCGCAGAAAAGCGCCGCAATCTTCGCATTGCCGCACGGCGGCGCGGTTGCCGGCCCAATTGCCTTCCAGATGGGCCGCTCCGGCTGTGGGCGCGACGGCTTCGGTTGTGGCGGCGCAGCGATTGCAACTCACTTTTTACCCCAGTTCAACGAAACAAAAACCGGCCAATAAATGCGCACTGTCTACCACTCGAAATCATAATTTTGTAAAATCGGTATCTCCGGCTCGTCCGGTTCATCCGTGCCGACGCCGTACACCGCCGGCAAACCGAGGTCGTCCGGGTCCACCCACACCGCGCCGTTATCGTCAACCGTGTACGGCGCGGCCAGTCGATCCAGCACCACCGTCACCGGCTCACCGGCGACAGGCCACAACAAATCCAGCATTTCCGCCGTCACCGGCTGCGGCCCCGGTATTAAATTGACATTCCAGTGACAGCAGCCGCCATCCGGCAGAGGCTGGTGGGTCAGGGCGCAGTAACCATCGTCCCGGCGATGCCAGCAGCCGGCGCAGTCCCCGCCAGGCTGCCCGGCAAACCCGCATAGCGCCGCCGGGCAGGACTCGTGATTCCAGAATAACAGGTTACGCTTGTGGCACCAGGTCAGGCACATCGCTCAACGCCTCGATTCGTTCAATGACAATTTGCAGGGTCTGGCGCGAAACAGCGTCGGCGGGCAGGTCAACCACTGCCCGCCCTGATAAATCGTAGTGTGTCAGTTGGGGGCAGTTCGGGACAACGGCCAGCAGGTCGTCAATCCCCACGCCGGTTAGGGAGCGATTGACGATAACGCCCACCTCGCCCAACCGCATCCCAACTTCACGCGCCCGGGCGATGATTTGGCGGGTGACAGCCCGCGCCGCCCGGCCCGGTGTAGTCACTGCCAGGAACAAATCAACCTGCCTGATCCGGTAGCGGCTGAGATGCTCGATGCCGGCTTCGCTGTCAACGATGATTAAATCGTAGCTGGTCATCAGGGTGGCCAGCGCCTCGCTCAAGGCGCTGTTGATAGCGCAGTAGCAGCCGGGACCGCCCTCCCGGTGACCCATTGCCAGAACATCGAATGGGCGTTTGCGCAACATCCGGTCAACAACAACGCCGGCGGCGGCCAGCCGGTGGCGCACATATTCCGCCGGTGTGACGCCAGGCGGCAGCGCCTTGAGCGCCCCGGCGGTCAGCGGGGTATTGTCCCGCACCTGGGCCAGCGTCGCGCCCGGGGCCGGGATACCCAGCGCGAAATGGAGGGTTTGGGCCGGGTCGGCGTCAACAACCAGCAGCCGGCCCGGATACTGTTTTCTCAATAATTCATCCACCAGCAAGGCGGTCAGGGTGGTTTTGCCGACGCCGCCTTTGCCTGAAACGGTGACTAACATAGATAATTGCTCCCTTGAAAATAAGTTTGGTGAGTTCGGTGGGTTTGGTGAGTTCGTAAGGTGTTACTCGCCACCCGCTACCCGCCACTCGCCCGGTTTTCTTTGTGTCGTTCCGGTTGGAACTGTCGGACTCCCGTGTGGATATGTAGTAGATACTATAATACTACTCTTTCTGGTCATCAACAAGTTAGCCGGCCTGCTTCATCTGGGCGGTCAACGTCTGCGTGACCACCCGCGGCAGGTCTTTTAACTCGGCAATGTAGGCCCAGTTGCCGGGGCCGTACATATAATCAAATTTGGG
>JAJVIM010000056.1 GCA_022071955.1 Anaerolineae bacterium | reverse complement strand
AGCGATCTTGAACTTGAAGTCGTTGCTGTATTGTTGTCGTTTTTTCGCCAATTGTTGCCTCCACAAGCTGCGATGATTTTAACATTTTCCATCTTAGCTCGTGGTCTAGTTTTTGGGGGTAAGTATAGGGTTACCCGCTTTTCGCCGATTTTCGCCAAAATCTGATCGCGGCGGTGGCCGCCCGGCGCGAGGACATTAACGGGGCGGTGCAGACGGCGTTCGCCCGGGAAATGGCGGCGCTGCCCTGGTTCACCAACCCGTACGTGCAGCAGGTGATCGACCAGTTCGTGGGCCGGTTTGACCAGACCTTCACTCGTTGGCGGCGCGAGTATACCGCCCTCACCGCAGAGCGCGAAGAGATTAACCGCCGACTGCTGCGCGAGACCAGCGACCGCGCCTTACAATACCGCCGAACGGTCATCGAGGATAAGCTGGCGGCGATGCGCGAGGGCAAAAAAGATTTCTACACCTACCGCTATCTGGGTGGTCAGGGCTTTCTGCCTAATTACGCCTTTCCCCGTCAGGCCGTCACCCTTTCGTTCCGGGAGATGGAAGATGAGTTGAGCCGTGACCCGGTCATTGCCCTTAGCGAATACGCGCCCGGCAATTTCGTCTATTATCGCGGCAACCGCTATGAGGTGGTGGAAGCGCGGCCCGCCACCCAGGAAAATCAGGCCGATTTTACCCGGCTGCTGGTCTGCCCCGCCTGCCGGGCCGCCTATTTGGGCGAGGAGACCAATCGAGCCATTTGTGGCGTCTGCGGTCAGAACCTTACGAGGTTGCATCCCCACCTGCACGCCCTGCCTATGCCCGATATGGTTGCCCGCCGGCGGCAATCCATCACCGCTGACGATGAGGAACGGATGCGGCGCGGGTACCAGATCGACATCTATTACCGGCCGGGTACTCGTACCGGGCGCTGGGCTATCGCCTCGGCGCAGCAGGCCCGTTTTGAGTTAACCTATGAACACAATGGCCGGCTGGTTATTGTCAATTGGGGCAGTCGCCAGAGCGAGACCAATGACGCGCTGCCGGGCTTTGCCTACTGTCAGCGCTGCCAGCGCTGGTTAACCGGTGAGCGGGCGGTGCAGGAGCACCCACACACCCCCGGCCAGCCCGGCGACTGCCCGCGCAGCGGCCGTCCGGAGGAGCTTGTCGGCGATGTCGTTCTGTTCAACGACTCCCGCCACGATGTGATTACCCTGACCGTTCCGCCGCCGGCCGAGTTTGACGGCGCGCAAGTTGAAGCCTTTTACACCACCCTGCTGCACACCCTGGTCCAAGCCATCGCCGTGGCAATGGAACTGGATGCCGGTGAGTTGGGCGGCTTTGTAGTTGAGAGGACGAATGAGCCGGGGGGCAAGGCGATTGTCTTGTATGAAACCGCCGAGGGCGGCTCGGGCGCGGTCGCCAGTCTCATTAATCCGGCCCGGCTGGCCGAGGTGGTCAGCAAGGCCATCATCCTGCTCCACGGCGAGGAGGATACCGGCTGTGAACGGGCCTGTTACGAATGCCTGTGCACCTTCTACAATCAGCGGGATCACCACTTGCTGGACCGGCAACTGGTGCTGCCCTGGCTGCGCAGCTTGACGGCGTTGATCTGCACCCCCCTTGAATCCGACACGGCCAGCTCGCCTTCGCTGCCCGATTTACTGGCGCAGTGCGAAAGTGAGCTGGAACGCGCGGTATTGCGGGCGATCGCCCAGCGGGGGCTGCCATTACCGGACGCGGTTCAGAAGCCGATTTATGAAGGGGATATCCCCGTGGCCCGGGCCGATCTGTTCTATCTGCCCAACCCCGCTGTTTTTATCGACGGTCCGCCGCACGACCAGGACTATGTGCAGGCTCTGGACGCCGCCACCCGGCGGCATTTGCAGCGACTGAATTACCGCCCCCTCGTTATCCGGTATGACGCCCGGGACGCCGGTCTGGCCGAATTAGCCCAGCGGTTGGGGATTAATCTTTGATTGAGCTGAGTGAAATCGTATGCCAGTAACAAGTCGAAAACAAGCTGCAACCTGGCCCTATCCCCGCCACCGGGATTTTCAGAAAAAGTTACAGCAGGTGGCGGCTGCCTGGTTTGAGAGTCACGGCTTTAAGACCAACCCGCACCGTCCCTATATCCTTGATCGGCTGGAGAATTGGCCGAACAACATCATTCTGCCAGAAGTGGCGGCCTTCATCGCGGCTGAACAACAAAACCGGGTGTCACGCGGAGCAGGCTTTCCCCTCCACAAATACCTTCATCACGGGTTGAGCAGCCAGGCGATGCTGTTTAACCTGATTGGGCCATTAATCGTTACCGCTGATCTGGGCTGCCTGGCCGAACCATTTGACCAGGCCGGCTTACCCGGCCCGGAAATGCCGTTAGCGGGACAATTTGAATTTGAGAACCGGACGGTGTTCAATGAGGATTTTGGCCAGCCCACGTCATTGGATCTGGTCATTGCCACCGCTAACTCGGGGCCGGCCTATTTCATCGAAGCGAAACTGGTCGAGCAGGAATTTGGCGGCTGCTCCGTGTTTCAGGCCGGAGATTGTGATGGTCGCAATCCGGCGGCTGAGTTCTCGCTGTGTTATCTCCACCATCTGGGACGGCGATATTGGACCCTCCTGGCAAAGCATGGTTTCCTGAACGGGCCGTTCGGTGATAATGCCACCTGTATCCTCACGACTTACTACCAGTTCTTTCGGGAACTGCTGTTTGCGGTGGAGTTGGGCGGCACGTTTATCGTGCTATACGATGAACGCAACCCCGCCTTTAACCGCCTCGGCCCCCATGGTCAACGCGGCCTGTTGCCTTTTCTGCGCTCATTGGTACCCGCTGCCCTCCAGTCACGGTTGGCTACACTCACGATCCAGCAGGTGGTGCAAGCTATCGAGGCTTCAGGTCGTCATGCCTGGATCAAAGAATTCAAAGTAAAATACGGACTTGGCCATGGCCCAGCTGAACTACCCCCATCCGCCTGCCGGCTGCCGGCCGGGCGAGCGCATCGTGTTCAACGCGCCCAAACGGCTGCTGCCCGATGACGACCACGTCTGGTTTGAACCCACCCTGTACGGCGAACGCCACAGCCGCCGGCCCGACTTTGTGCTGCTGGGCCGCGACCTCGGCCTGATCATCATCGAGGTCAAGGACTGGAGCCTGGACGCGATTTTATTCGCCAACCGCGACACCTTTCAAATCGCGCTGGGGCGCAATCCGGTGACCCGCACCAACCCTGAAAAACAGGCCGAGGGCCACTACCGTACCCTCAGCCAGCAACTGGAACATTACCGGACCACCGCCCCCGACCACTATCGCCAGATTGTACAGACCGCCGGCCCCCACGCCGGCAAACTGGCCACGCCGATCACTTATTTTGTGGCCTTTCCCCACATCAGCCGCCCGGAGTGGCACAACTCGGCGCTGCGGCTGGAGCAGGTGCTCAACCCCAGCCGGGTCATTCTGCGCGATGACCTGACCGACGGGCTGCGCGACCAACTCCGGCGCCATCTGGTGTTCAGGCCGGCGCTCAGCGAGGCCCAGCTCGAGGTGTTGAAATGGATGCTCTACCCCGAGACCCGCATCCCCTACAAACAGGGCCAGCTCTTCACCCTCGATGCCGAGCAGATCGGCATTGCCCGGCTGGACACCTACCTGCCGCCGCAAGCCCAACAGTTGTCGCGCAAACCGCAGGCCAAGCTGGTGCGGGGTGTGGTCGGCAGCGGTAAAACCCTGATCCTGCTCAACCGGGCCAAGTTCATCAGTGAGCAGAACCCCAACTGGCGGGTGCTGGTGCTGACCTTCAATACCGCCCTGCGGGAGTACCTGCGGCAGGTGTTCCGCGAGCTCGGCGGCGATGAAACGCAGGTGGAGATCATCAACTTTCACAAATGGTGCGCCGACCTGCTCACCGAAATTGGCCGTTTTCACCGCCCGCAGGACCGGGTCAGCCAGCTGGGGCTGATTACCAACATCCTCAAGGAAAGCGGCGTGACCGGTTTTGAGCCGGAATTTCTGCTGGACGAGTTCAACTGGATCAAGGAACGGGTCGATTACCGGCAGTGGGCCGACTATCCCGACGCGGCCAAAGTCAAACGCACCGGCCGGCGGGTGGGACTGGACGGCCCGCGGCGGGCGCAAGTGTATGCGCTGTTTGAGCAGTATCAGCTGAAATTGGCCCGGCACAAACTGAGTGATTGGGCCGATGTGCCGCTGGCGGTGCTGCGGGCAATGGATGAGGGGGTTATTCCCGCCGCCCAATACCACGCCGTGCTGATCGACGAGGCCCAGGACTTTGCCCCGGCCTGGTTTCGGGTCGCCTTCCGCATGGTCAAGCCCGAAACCGGGATGGTCTTCATTGCCGGCGACGGGGCGCAGAAGATCTACAGCCAGGATTTCACCTGGAAAGAGTTGGGGCTGGGCATCACCGCTCAAAACAGCTTCATCCTGCGCCAGTCCTACCGCAGCACCCACGAGATCATCGACGTGGCCCTGGAAGCCATCCGCGACAGCCGCACTCTGCTGGAGGATTTGCAGGCCGCCGGCGACAGCCTGATCGAACCGGAGCGGGACCACCGGGAAGCCCGGCACGGGCCGCTGCCGATCCTTCTGACCTTTGCGGCGGCCGACAAGGAATATGAAGGCATCGCCACAGAGATCAGCGGGCTATTGCGGCAGGGCTATCTGCCCAAAGATATTGTCATTCTGCAGCGCCACCGCGCCGGCCGGGCGGAGATGCTGGCCGCGCTGGCCCGGCGCGATATTCCGGTGGCGGTGGTCGATGGCCAGCTGGATCTGAATCAGGACAGCGTCAAAATCTCGACACTGCACAGCGCCAAAGGGCTGGAGTTTGAGATTGTCTTCATCTGCGGGCTGGAAGCCTTCACCGTGGACAAGCCGGTGGACACTGGCAGCCTGGAATTTCAGCACCTGCTGGACCAGGAGCGCAAGCTGCTGTATGTGGGCATGACCCGCGCCCGGCAGAAGTTGTTCATCACCTACAGCGGCGTCTCACCCAACTGGATTGTGCGCCGGCTGGAACAGAAGCTGGCCAGAATGCAACCCGGGTGAGCGCCCGTCGGAGCTCGCTTTCTGGCGACGTCGTTCCGCCGGCGCGATCTGTTTGCCGGGCAATCAGCGGTACAAATATCGCAACCCGGACGACCGCAGGATGGTCGAACTCCCAACTGTACTGACGAAACCGCCCTGATGCTGGTTAAAATTGGCACACCTGGCCGGGCGGCAACCCATATCTGGGGCCACAGTTGACCGGGGTGGTCAGCCAGGAGATCAACGCCAGCGACCTGATCCTCGATTTTTTTCTGGGCCATCCCCGCCAGACTGGAGCCGGGTCGTCGTCATAGACTCAGCGGTTCCACCCGGTCGGCCAGCAGGCTGACCGCCTCGCCATCACGCTGCACCCTGCCGCTGATGACCAGCAGTGGTGACGCGCGCACAATCTGCCGATATTTTTGATAAACCTGCGGCCACAGGATGATGTCCACCAGCCCCAACTCATCCTCCAGGGTGAGAAAGTGGACCCCCCTGGCCGTGGGCGGGGCCTGATGCACGACCATCAGCCCGGCCAGCCTGACCCGCCGGTTGGCCGGCTGTTGTTGCAGCCCGGCGCTGCTGACGACGCCCTGCCGGTCCAGCTCAGCCCGATAGCGGGCCAACAGGTGCGGCCCGGTCGATAGCCCCAAGACCTCCCGCTCCCACAGCTGCGCCTCGGCGTCCCCCAGCGGCGGCAGATCGAGGCCCTCGGCTGGCAGCTCCAGCGGCAGCTCAGCGACCTGCCAGGTCAGTAAGCCCAATTCCCACAGCAATTTACGCCGGGCGATCCCCCAGCCGTCGAGCACCCCGGCCCGTACCAACTGCTCGATCAACCGGCATGGCAGGCGGCTGCGCCGGCACAAGTCGGCCAGGGTGTGGAACGGGCCGGCCTGCCGCGCCTCGACCAGCCGGGCACAGGCGACTAAGCCAAAGCCCGCGATGGTGTTGAACCCCAGCCGGACCCCGCCAGCTTCGAGCGTGCATTTTTCGCTGCTGCGGGCGATGTCCACCGGCAGCACGTTCACCCCGCGCCGCCGGGCATCGCCGACCAGCACTGCCGGACTCCAGAAGCCCATCGGTTGGTGGTTGAGCAGAGCGCACAACAAGACCGCCGGCTGATACCGTTTCAGCCAGGCGGACTGGTAGACCAGCACGGCAAAGGCGGCGGCATGACTTTTGGCAAAGGCGTAACCGCCAAAGGCCCGCAGCTGGTCAAAGACGGTTTCAGCCACATCGGCCGGCACGCCATTGGCCTGCGCGCCGGCCAGAAAATCGGCCCGAAAACGTTCCAGCGCCGCCGCCCCGTGTTTGCTACCCAACGCCCGCCGCAACAGCTCGCCCTGTCCCGGCGAAAAGCCGGCCAGGTCGCGGGCCACCTTGAGCACCTGCTCCTGAAACAAAATCACCCCCAGTGTTTCCCTGAGCGCCGGTTCCAGCCGGGGATGAGCGTAGCTCACCGGCTCTGCGCCGGCCCGGCGGCGCAGGTAGGGATGAACCATATCGCCCTGGATGGGACCGGGCCGGATCAGTGAAATGGCAATCACCAGATCGCCGAAACAGCGCGGCTTGAGCCGGGGTTGGAGCTGCGTTTGCGCCCGCGACTCCACCTGAAATACCCCCAGGGTGTCGCCGGCGGAAATCATGTCATAGACCGCCGGGTCGTCGAACGTCAGGTCAGCGAGCCTGAGTGGGGCGAGGCGTCGCTCGGCCTCGGCCAGCGCCGAGAGCATCCGCAACCCCAGCAGGTCGATTTTGACCAGCCCGGCCGTTTCCAGCGAGTCTTTGTCCCACTGGACCACCTGGCGGCCGGCCAGCGTGGCCGGCTCAACCGGCAGCCGCGTGGCCAGCGGTGCGGCGGTGATGATCATCCCCCCGTTGTGCAACCCCAGGTGGCGCGGCAGCCCCGCCAGTTGGCGGCACAGGTCACGGGCCTGCGCCACCTGCGGGTCGGTGGTCGGCTGCTCGTCGTCCAGCAGTTCAAGGGGCAACTCCAGCACGCGGGCCACATCGCGGCGGGCGCTGCGGGCGCGGAAGGTGACCACGGTGCAGGCCATTGCCGCGTGGTCGGGCCCGTAGCGCTGGTACACATACCGGATGACCTCCTCCCGCCGGTCGGCCTGAATGTCAAGGTCGATGTCGGGCGTGGCGGCCCGCTCGGCCGAGAGAAATCGTTCAAAAACCAGGTCGTGGGCCAGCGGGTCGATCGGGCTGATCCCCAGCAAATAAGCTACCAGCGAGTTGGCCGCCGAGCCGCGCCCCTGGCAGCGGATGCCCTGCTGCTGGCAGAAGCGGATGATATCCCAAACGATCAGAAAGTAGTTGGCCAGCCCGGCCCTCTCGATGACCGCCAGTTCGTGCTCAAGTTGGCGCTGCGCCTGTTCGCCGGGGTGGCGGGCCAGGCACAACTGGCGCAGGAAGTCGATGGCGGCCATCTCGCCGGGGGTGGGGCAGCGGGGTAATTCCTGTAAACCGTAGCGCAACTCAAACTGGCAACGGGCGGCGATACGGCGGGTGTTGGTCAGCGCGGCGGGGATGTCAGCAAAGAGCGGGGCCAGCTGCCGGCCGCTTTTGAGGTAGCGCTCGGAGTTAGGCGCCAACAATGGACCAGCCCGGCTGAGCGGGGTCAGGTGGCGGATGGCGGTCAGCACATCCTGCAGTGGTTGGCCGGCGCGGGTGGCGGTATGTACGTTGTTGGTAGCCACGTACCCCAATCCCAGCGCCCCGGCCAACACCACCAATTGGGCCACCAGCCGGTCATCGTCGGGCAGCAGGTGATGCTGCAACTCAATCCAGAAATTCTCCGGCCCGAACCAGTCGCGGTAGCGCCGGCCCGCGGCCAGCGCGCCGGCCTCATCGCCGCGCAACAGCGCCGAAGCAATCTCGCCGCGCCGGCAACCGGACAGAGCGATCAGCCCGGCGGTGTGAGCGCGCAGCGCCTCAACGGCTAACGCCGCCGTCCCTTTGGCCACATTAGCCCGGCCCCGGCTGATGAGCTGGCACAGGTTGGCCCAGCCGCGCTCGTTTTCAACCAGCAGGGTCAGATGGTGGCCAGCGCTCAGCGTCAGTTCCGCGCCAAAGATGGGCTGCAGGCCATACCGCCGGGCCGCCCCGGCAAACTCAACCGCGCCGTAGACCGCGTCGTGGTCGGTCAGGGCCAGGGCGGGCAGCCCCAGTTCGGCGGCGCGGGCCACCAGTGTTGCGGGAGGGGCGACGCCGTCCAGCAGGCTGAAATTGGAGTGACAATGGAGCTCGCAGTAAACAGTAGGGAATAAAGAATCAGGGGAATACTTGAGGTTGCCCATACTTCCTACTTCATACTTCCTTCTCCCTACTAATCATATAGCCGCTGTAAATACCACTGCCCCGTCAGCAAATCAAGATAGATGATGACCAGCAGGCCATCGCTGGTGGTCAACTTGAAATATTCGCGCCAGACGCGCTGCTGCCACCAGCTCTGGTCCAGTCGCCAGCGTTTGGCGATGGCCTGCACCCGATATTCACGTTCCTGCCAGCGAAACGCCTGCGGTTCCAGGCCCGGATTGTGCCGCACCGCAATCGGTACGCCCGCCGGCCAGAGGTGGGTCATTGCGGCTCCAGCGGGCGCAGCCGGAAACGCCGCTCCGGCAGATGCGCCTCCGGCGCGGTCAGCTCAACGGTGTAGAACCGCTCCGGGCCAAAACGGGCCAGCAACTCCGGTAGCTGGGCTGACAGCGGATGGGCCGGCGGCGGGCCGAACAGAACCGGCTGCGCCCCTGTGGCCGGGGTCAGGTCGGCCAGGGTCAAAGTGAGGCCGCTCACCCCGGCGGACAGGTCGAGCCGGGCCATCCGCGCCTGCACCGCCAGCAGTAACGGTGTAACCTGCTGCACCGGCCGGCGCAGCGAGACCACTTCGTGCCGCCGGGCGCCGTCGGCCAGCGTTAAGTCGAGCCGCACGGTGTGGGCCACGCGATATCCCGCCCGCAGCCGGCTGCTCACCAGCGACAGCAGCTCGCGCAGGGCGTGGTCCAGCGCCAGGTGGTTGGTCAGTGATGGGTCAAAACAATGGGTGATGGTTTCGAGCGGCGGGGTGGAATGGGGCTGCACCGGCCGCTCATCCTGACCGCGGGCCAGTTGTTGCAGCCAGCGCCCGGTGCGGCCAAAACGGTTGAGCACCGCCGCCGCGGGCAGATCGGCCAGTTGGCCCAGCGTGCGCAGCCCCAGCAGCCGGAACTGGCGGGCCAACTCCTCCTCCAGTGGCAGCAGATCGATGGGCAGCGGCCGGAGAAAGTCGGCTTCGCAGCCGGAAGCGATAACCAGCCCTCGCCCCGGTCCCAGGCTGGCGGCGGCAATCTGCGCCGGAAATTTGCCCGCAGCCAGACCCAACCCCGGCGGCTGCGGCAGTTGCGGCCTGACTGCCTGCTGTAGTTGGTCCAGCAAATCGGCCGGGCGGCTGGCGGCCAACCGCCCCAGGTCGAGGAAACAGGTCCGGCCGGCCGCTTCCACCGCCGGGCTGAAATCGGCCAGTACGGGTAGCAATCCGGCAACCTCAGTGTGGGGCGGCAGCAGCACACAGCCGATCACGTGGCATCCCCCCGCACCGTACCGTTAAAGGTGATGGCAATCGTCGCCTGCTGGCCGGCCCGGCCCAGCTTGTTTTTCAGCACCAACACCTTCGCTTCGTAACCGCGCACGTCGCGGCCGCGCTCAAGCCAGCGCTCCTTTTTCAGTTCCAGCCGCAGACTGGCCAGTTGCGGCAGCGGCAGGCCGGGCGGGTAATTGGCGGTTGACCACGCCCCACCCCAACGCAACGGGGTTAAAAACAGCAGCGCCGCCGCCGATTGGGCCAGCGGTCCGCTCAACTGGCTGAGCGCGGCAGGCGGCAGCGGTTGGTCCAACAGCGGCTCAACCACAATGAATCCGGCACTGCGCTGGCGCAGCAACTGGTCGGTGATGGCCAGCGCCTCGACGCCGTGATGGGGGCGCACCAGCAGCAGCCGGTTCAGGTTAACCTCACAACGGGCGGCGTAGTCGGGGTCAAAGGTATGGGTCAGGTCGAGATAGGCGGCGGTGTCGCCCAGGTGCTGGGCCTGGGCCATCACTTTGAGGGCGATGGTGGTCATACCGGACGTGGGCGCGCCCAGCAGTTCGGTCAGACGGGCGCGGGGGATACCGCCGCAGCCGTCAAGGACGGCATCGAGGGCGGCAAAGCCGGTCGGGATAGCAGTGGTAGCGCTCGGAGGGAGGCCGCGGCGAACGGCGCCCTGCCCCCAGCGCTGCCGGATGGCTGCCACGGCTGCTTCTAATCGCTTCCGCTTGTTGGACATGCGCTGCCCTCGTAATGGATGGTAAAGAACTAATGTTCTGTCAGCGCATTGTATTCACTTTTGGGAGGAACGTCAAGCAAGTTGGTTGGACTGATTGATGTTAAGCCGCTTAGCCAGTAACTCCACAAGCGGGTGGACGGGATCAGGGGCATAACGAGCTTCAAACTCACCCTGTCAGGTTCCACAGGTGTTGCCGGCTGATTTTCCTTTGACGAGCATGGTGGTCGCCGGTTTGGTTCAGCGTCTGGCAGTTTAGCTGAAGTGGTTAACAAAACGAAACCAGAAATTGTGACCCCAGCTTGTAATTTTAACCCGCGAACAAGTGACATTTGTCACTTATCAACGGTCGTTATTTTTTGTATACTGGATATGCTCAGTTGTGATACCATTTAATTAAAATTGATTGTACCAGCTTATTGAACTAACTCGAACCGCGACCGAGGCCAATATAGGCTTCGGTTTGGGCGAAGGTCTGTCTCACTCTCAGCTATAACTCGGGCCACTTCGATTTTTGGTGCTCAAATTCAGCCCGAGCGAAATAATTTGTTTGGACTAATATGCTGCCGGGTTGTGGTTAAAGACTGCCACAGTATGTTGGGAGGAAAAGCCGATGGAAGACCTGACCGGAAAACAACTGGGGCCTTATCAGGTGGTCGCACCGCTGGGCGAGGGGGGGATGGCTGCGGTATACAAAGCTTTTCAGCCCGGAGTCGAGCGCTACGTGGCGTTGAAAATTCTGCCCCGCCATTACGCCAGCGATCCGGAATTTGTCGGCCGGTTTCAGCAGGAAGCCAAAATTCTGGCTCATCTCCAGCATCCGCACATCCTGCCGGTGTTTGATTACGGCCAGGCCGACGGCTACACCTACATCGTAATGCCCTTTCTGCAAAACGGTGATCTGACCGACCTGCTGAAAGGCCAGCCGCTGACCCTGCCACAGGTGCGGCGGATCATCACTCAAATTGGTGACGCATTGGACTACGCTCATCAACAGGGGCTGGTACACCGCGATGTGAAACCCAACAATGTTTTGCTCGATGATCGCGGCAATTGCCTGCTCAGTGATTTTGGTATTACCAAAATTGTGGAAGGCACGGCTAAATTCACCGTCACCGGCGGGATCATTGGCACCCCCGATTATATGTCACCCGAACAAGGGATGGGGCGAAAACTCGATGGTCGCAGCGATATTTACGCGCTGGGGGTAATGCTGTTTCAGATGGTAACCGGCCGGGTGCCCTACAAAGCAGACACGCCGATGGCGGTTTTGTTCAAACACGTGACTGACCCGCTCCCCCTGCCCCGCCAGCTAAATCCGGATATTCCGGAAGCGGTCGAACAGGTCATCCTTAAAGCCCTGGCCAAGCGGCCGGAGGATCGTTTTGCCACTGCCGGGGCGATGGTCGAAGCCCTGCGTGGCGCCATTCCCGAAACAGCGACCCAAGGGACACCGGTGGTTGACCCCGACCCGACCCTCAAATCAACGCCTCAACCAGCCAGCCCGCCTGCGGAGCCGACCATCGCCGACCTACCGGCTGACCGCCCCGCTGCCAAAGCGGGCTTATTGTGGATTCTGGTCGGGGTGGTCGCCGTGGCTGTCATCGGTCTGGTGGGCGTGGCCGCTATGTTCCTGCTGAGTCGAGGCGGGCCGGAGCCGTCCGTTGCCAATGTTGTCGCCGTGACTGCCACCGAACAAACCAGGATCAGTACCGCCGCCCCCATCAGGGTAATGACCGCGACGCCGGTGCCGCCCACTGCCACACCAACACCGGCCCGGGCCACACCGCTGGCCGACACCATCATTGTTCCCCCAACCGCTACTGCTGCGCCCACACTCACCCCGACACCATCACCCTCAGCGTCATTGGCGGACGAGTTCACCGGCGCCGGATTGGATGACCAAAAGTGGGTTGTCATTCAGGGTGCTGGCCAGGTCGAAGTGGCGGACGGCGTAGCACGGCTGACCAGCGCCGGCCAGACATTTCCGCTGGTGTATGCCCGGACTAACCCATTTCCGGCGGAGGGCAATTTTACGGTCAAAGTCAGGCTGCGGTACGTAAGCGTGGCTGAGCGCGGGGTCGGCTTCCGCTTGGGAACAACTCTGGCCGATTATGGCGCCAATCAGGATCTGGCCCGAGCCGAACTGTTCCAGGGACGATTGATCGAAATCTGGCAGGACGCAGTCAACTGGCACGTCGCCGTGGGCGAGCAGAACACCCCGGTGCACGTCCTCCCGGCGCCTGATTTGGACTGGCATCAGGTTGACGTCAATTATATTGAAGGGGTCTACCAGATCCGGCTGGATGGCGCTGAGGTTTACCGTTCCAATCCCCTCGCCCAGAGGCCGGCGGTGCTGTGGTTTGGCAACCCGGCACAAGTCGATTCTGCCGGCCCGTGGAGCAGCCTGGAACTCGAGTCGGTGACGGTCGAGCCGTTGATGGGAACAATCACCCTGGCTCCAACCGCAACGTCCACCACGGTACTGTTGGGCCAGAATTGCACTCCGCCGGTGGGCACCTTTGCCTCGGCCTGGCAAAATTATCGCACGGTCCTGGGCTGCCCGTTGAGTGGTGTGCAGCCCATTCCGACAATTGCCGAGGAGAGCTTTCAGGGCGGGCATCTGTTTTGGCGAAGTGACACCGACGCGGTTTATGTGATCAACGACCGTAACAGGGGCAGCGGGGCCGATTTATTTGAGGGGCTATGGCAAACCAATCCAACCTGGAAGTGGGATGGCAGCAATCCTGATGGAGTGGGGCTGACCCCACCGTCGGGGTTGGTTGAACCTAGACGAGGATTTGGCTGGCTGTGGCGGACTCATCTGGGCGGCGCCGAGGGGGCACTGGGCTGGGCGCTGGACAAAGAATATGGCTTTGATAACACCGGTCAGGCTCAAACCTTTGAACAGGGGGTGATGTTCAAAGGCAGCGGCCCCAAAACCTACGTTCTGCTGTCCAGCGGCACTTTTTACGTCCAGTAATCGCCCAACCGAAAATGGGTGCGATAAATCAAGGTAGATGCCGTTGATGAGCCAGGTGGCTATAAGCCTGTTTCACTGTTTAATGACTTGGTCGGTTTAGTAGAGCTAGCTGGCCGGATGTCCTGCTAGCCGGCTCACCATTTTCAGGCTTTTTTCAATGGAGTCAATTATGCTGCCAAAAGTGACGATGCTTGAAGGGTATGCTAAAATGCAAAATATTAGCAGAGAAGGAGACTGAAGCCGAAAATGCCAGTGCCCTCTTCACCTGCTCTGGCTCATACAAGCACCTGACAGGCCAAAGTTGACCGTCTAGGCTGGGCGGCTGGACAAAGCTTTGCGGGTTTTGGTTTGCGTTTTGGCCTGCGCAGCAACACCCCGGCTGCACTGGACCAAATTACTCCATATCTACCCCTCGGTTGGCAGACAGCCCCAACCGGCGAAGTGGATATCCTGTACTCACTACGGGTGGCTCCAGCCGACCCCCGCCAAGGCCGGCGCAATTACCACCTGCTCTACTGCGGCGCAGCCCTGGTGGCTCGCACGCTGGATCTGCTCGAACTACTGACTTCCTTTGAACAACACGCCGAATTGCTGACCGCCTTCCGGGCGCAGGATTGTCTCTTCGTCCACGCTGGAGTGGTGGGCTGGCGGGGACGAGCCATCCTCATTCCCGGGCGCAGCATGACCGGCAAAACTTCTCTGGTCAAAGCCCTGGTTGAAGCTGGCGCCACCTATTACTCCGATGAATTCGCCGTGCTGGATAAAGATGGACTCGTTCACCCCTATCCCCGCCCCCTCTCGATTCGCGGCCACGCCGAACAATCAGCCAGCAAAATTCCAGTCGATCTGTTGGGCGGGCAACCCGGGGTCGAACCGCTGCCGGTAGGTCTGGTCATAGTCACCCAATATCACCCCAATGTGAAATGGCGGCCCCGCCAGTCCGCTCCCGGTCAAGCGCTGCTAACCCTGATGGACAACACCGTCGCTGCCCGGCGCGATCCGGCGTATGCCCTGCCGATTTTGACACAAGTTGTTACCGCCGCAGTTACCCTCAAAAGCAAACGCGGTGAGGCCACGGACATCGCTCCCCAGTTACTTGCCCAACTTGAAAAATTCCGCTGAGAGTTGAGTGATCAATCGAAACTGTTAAAAGTCAGAGGAGTAATTCGGCTCACATTGGTGTTCACTCAGGCCTGATTGCGGCTGACTTTCATTAAATGCGGGATAACAAATATATTGCGACTGACACCGAAGTGATTGAGACCGGATTTTCAAAGTTTGTGAGATTGGTATTGAACGGGTCGTGCATATAGTCTCACTCACTGGCCGCGAACGGCTCTGACCGCCCGGCGAGATCAAGGTCGAGCAGGGACGGTCAGAATCGATCAGTCTCGTTGGTTTGTGCTGTAAAGCCGGGTAGGTTTGCCGATCGGCGGATCGTTTGCGAGCTTGAAAGAAGCACAGGACTTGGCTTCGTTGATGGTCAACTTTAATTGGAACAAGTCCGCAGAAGCGTTTGGCGATGAAGAACTTCAGGCCGGTAGTAAGTAACCGTTGTGGTGAACCATCTTGACAACGAGCATTGTCCATTTATGCTGAATTTTCGCCATATTGATAGAGTCTATAATTATCTCCCGTACTTTCCACCTCTATATCGGTTCATATCTGAACTTTCCCATCTGAAATTCCAAGGCTTATCAATCCCGGGTTTGTTGTGCCCAATGTCGTATCCGGGAGGGTTTTTCCAGTATTTTCCCCACCCCTTTTGTTTTAATTGTTGTTGTAACCAACTCTTTATGAAATTAGGTATATTGGGGTCAATTAATGACCAACGCTTGAACTCGCGTGCAGCACTCTTGTATTCGGAACCATGGCCTTTCCCTAGCGGACATTGATTATGTATGAGCCACTGCTGATCACCAACGAAGAATGTATGCGTTCCTGCGACAGTGAGGTTGTACATTAATTGCGTATGGCGCACCAACGCAATGGCCTGCACAGTGCCATAGTTGCCCTGTGCATTCTGAACATACGCACCGACCCACAACTTCCCCGCTGGGACCCATCCGTACTCTTGAGCAAAGAAGGGATGCTCCGGTGTCGTCTCAATCTTGTCACCATCAATCGTGAGATAGACCTCAACGGGATCATCGTGCTTGAGCACAGCAGTAACTGTGTAGTAGCCGGTGTTGTCTGTCAGCTTGTCATAGGCGAGTACTATGTCGCCCACCTCTAGAGTAGAGATGGCTTGTTTTCCATCACTCGTAGTCACAAGTGTGTCGCTGCTGAAACTACAAGGCGTACTTTCAGGCCCGACTCTCGGTCCCCGCGGACCCGTGACCCGGCGCACAACTTGGAGACCTCCTGCTGCGAACTGGCCTAGCTCCACCGCAGCCGGGAACGCGCTAAAATAAGCCGCGCCACTCTGCTCGGCGTGTAACTCTGCGCCTACTACATCACCCACCTTCATCAGGTCTACTGCCTTCTCGGCCTCAGATTCGGCCCTATAGTAGGCTTCGAGTAGCTTATTGACGGGATTGAACACATTGATAGCATTCAACCAACCACCCTGGCGGTAGGCATCGCGCAGGCTTGTGGCCATTCCATACAGATCTGGTCCGAAAAGGATACTTTTCAACTGGCCAACTACGGCCTGCTGAACATGCTGCTGTGCAGCCATTCTAAAGCCACGCCAGAATGGATTTTCTTTTGGTTTGGCGACAGTATGAGCCGAGTTTTGTGGTGGTTTCGCTAGTCCTTGGGTATCCAAACCCCAAGGGTCCCATCCGTTGACCGAATCGAAACCGACGTATGCGTATGGGTTGTAGCTGTCCGTATAGCCGGCCGGATCTTGTGACACGAACTGGCCCAGTTCGGGTGAGTACCAACGATTCCGCATGTAGACCAGACCGCTGGCCTGCGACCGCCAGGCCGAGACAAAGCCAAAGGGCAGGCCGCCTGGATTCGAGCAGACCGTGCCGCTCCCCTGTTCCTCACATTTTGTCGACTCATCCGGGTTCCGTAACAACAGGCGCCCCTCGGGACTGTATTCGCCCAGGTTGACCATCCTGCTCTGCTGTACGTTCCAGGCGCCGACTACCGAGTCGCGATGATCAACCAGCGGGATATAATCCCCACTGCCGCCTGCCAGGTCGCGCCATTCAATCAGTTGATCGAGCCCGGGGCCCCATGTAGCCTCCCATTGTGTCTGGTTGCGAGCATTAAAGGCTGCCAGCATCTGGTCGCCGTCATAGAGAAACGAGGTGGCAGGCTGACCGGAAGTCCCTGAAAAGACCGCGATCAATCGACCGAGAGCATCATAGGCATACGCTTCGACCATTTGCCCATTCGCCGTTACCCCGGCCAGACGCCCGACGGGATCGTAGCTATAGCCTCGTTGCCCATCGACTTGAATGCGCCCGGCGGCGTCGTAATTCAGTGTCCGCGTGACCCCATCAATAGCCACTTGCTGGATTTGATGGCCCGGTCCACGAGGCGTTGGTAAAGACCAGCGATCGACCCCGGCCGTGTTACGGATCGCAACCGTATCGCCTACGGCCAGTTCACGAATGTAACTCCATTCTTCACCACCAAAACTATCAGCGAGTTGGTCAATATCTTCGGTTTTGACCCCATGCGTTTTCACTCCGGCCGTCGACACGGGGTTGCTTACCCCAGAATGCTCCCAGGTCTGGCTCAATTGCCCCATCGGGTTATAAGCATAGCCACGCCAGGGTTGTGGATGATTTGTCCCTACAAGTCGGTTGCTGTTGAAAACCGGATTACCGAACTGCCATTGCAGACTGGCGATCCGCCCCATCACGTCGCGCAGCACCTCAAGCTTTAACAGAGGGCGAGCGCATTCGCTTGGCATCCATTGGCTGCCGCAGTATTGTTGGCCCTCCTGGGTGTTGGCGGGCATGCGAGTCCCATTATCCCAATCAATGGCCGAATAGCGCCAAGATAGCGGCAAACCAAAGGCATCCACCGTACGCTCTTCGCGGAAGGGGCTCGCATGGTTGGCCTGATCCTGTACACGCCCGAGATAAATATCGCCCAGCCAATTAAAGGTGGTATGCAGCGCAGAGGGGCCGGGCAACAGACGATCTTTCCAGGCCAACCGCCCGATGAGGTCATAGCCCTCACGCCACTGGGCCTGTACCGCGCCCGCCGAGGCATAGCTCAGATCGCGCTGCCATGTTCCTGTTGGTGACAGATTCCAATTAGAGATTACTGTGCGCAAAGGGCCAGAACCCACCCGAATTGACTCTTGCTGGACACGCCCGAGATCGTCATAGGTCCACGTTTGGGCTACCTGGCGATCGCCCGGTGCCAGCCAACTGAGCGCATAGTTATGGTTCACGGCATCACTGAGCCGACCCAGATCGTCAAAGAAACGGGTAACCAGTGGGTGCTTGACGCTATGCTCATCAATCTGGTCCAGGATTGGATCACCGCGCCGATCGTAGATGTGCTCGATCGTGGCCGTCCCGGTATTTTCTCTCTGCAAGCGTCCTAACCCATCATAGCTGTAAGCAAGGTGTACGTTGGGGGTGCCGGGGAGGTTGTGCTCACGGGTCTCTCCGAACGGCGTGTAAATGAACTCGGTAATTTGATTGGCGGGATCGATGATCTGGCTAATTTGCCCTCGTCCGTTATACCTGAACTCGGATATGTCGAACTCGCCAGCAAGATTGCGTTGCTCAAAGACAAGGTGAGGCCAACCCAGCAAATTACGCCTATAGCGCGTGATAAAACCTTCCGGATTTGTTTCTGCAAGTACGTGACCGTTGCCGTCGCGATGCCAGATCCACTCTCGCTCGTCGCCAGCGCCATATTGAGTCTCTGTCACTGGCCGCCCCAATGGGTCTAAGCGCACGATGGCTGTTGTTGTCAACGGTCTGCCCACGTCGTTGGTGCGAATTTTCGTATCAGTTGCGATATAGGTCGCTGTGCGCAACGTCGAGATGGTCTGATTGCCGGCAGCATCGCGAGACCAGACCGGTCGTCCGGTGGCATCATAAGTCGTGAAAGACTCGCCCAGGCCTGCGGCAGAAAAGGAGAAGACATTATCTCCACTGGTACGTTTGTATTGCGCAGTGAGGATGCCGTTGTCGAGTCTCTTCTCCAACCGGCCCAAGCCATCGTATTGTAAGATTACTTCCCACGATGGCTTCGCCAGCGCGGGTTGAGGGTATGGCGTATCGTCACGTTTATAGCGTGTGATCAGATCACGGTTGGAGTAGGCTACCTGCCAGTCAAAGCCGCGAGTGTCTGTATAGGTTGTCATGCGGCGAAGTCCATCGTACGCCACTGTTTCGGACAGAACGAAGCCGCCAAGAAATGGCAAACGCGGATTATGAGCGCCATAGTCGATGGCGGTAACATCACTATCGGTGTTGTAGGCGTAAGTAGTCAGGCGCGGCAGTGCAGCCGGATAAGCCGGATGATAAATCCGCTCACGTGTCAACAGTTGTCGTTCATTGTACTGAAGTCCGGTCACCAGTCCTTCCGGATCCGTGGTTGTTCGGACGTTACCCTCGGGATAATAGGTCGCCAGTTGCACGACGCCGGATATAGGCGAAAGTGAACCAAGAGGGTTGCAGCCGCCGGGAACGAGCGCGTCACAGGTATAGAGCACTCGGCCCTCTTCGTCAAACCTTCGGTATATCTCCTGAAGAATCTGACCTTGAGAGTCAACTTTGACCGTATGTTCAGGAAAACCAAGCACTGTATAGGTGGTTGACGTCGTGCTGCTGATGGGATCGGTAATGCGCCGTTCGCGGCCATCGGTGTCGCGCACCACTTGTGTCGCGCGGCTCTCATCCCATGTTATGCGGGGCTGGCCAATCTCCGAGTAACTGAATGCTGCTGTCTGCCAACGATCGGTCGAACTGATCACGGTCGAGCTCAGGATCGCACTGACCGTTTCCCTCGGCAAACCACGTGCTTCCAATTCTTGTTGTGGCGACGAGCAGTCCGCCGCCAATAGCCATTGATAAGGACCAGCCAGCTTGGGACATGGTGCGTCCGCAGGCCCATAGGCTTCGTCGTAGAACGATGCGAATTGGCGGGTGCGCACGCGGGCCAGCAGGCCACGGTAGCCGATGCTGACTTCCTGATCGGATGGGGGACGACTGCTCCCATAGGCAGCGGTAATCGTATCGGTCGAACTGATCGAGTAATATTCAAATAGGCTCATTTCGTCGTCCGGCCCGATGACGACCGCCGGTAGACCGTGCGGCGCCCAGATATAGGTCAGTGTCTGCGATAGCAGAGAGGTTACCCCGCTGTCATCCTGCCGGATTGCCAGGATCGGTACGCCGCGCGCTCGATGAGCGGCCAGCGAGCCGTAGCCAAATCCCTGTACACCATCGCCGTTCAAGTCTCGGTCGTAGAACGCCAGTGGCAACTGCCATGATTGAATAGCCGGATAGTTGTAGGTGTACGCGGTTGTGCCGGTCACGGTCTTGGTTTCAGTCAGAATCCAGTTGTAACCCCATGGCAGCAGGTGATCCAGTACAGGCTGCATTGTAGAGGTCAGCGTGGCGGTGGGGGACAGCGCCAATTCCTGATAGTCGAAAACGTAGTCAAGCCGCGTCTGTGGAACATCCACCACCACGGTCCCGGTTGGGTGCGAGCGTACTTCCAGGCTGCCCTCTTCGGTTGACCAAAGCTGATTGAACAGTGGTTCGTAACGGAAGTTCTGGTATCTGCCGGTGCTGGTGACGGTTACTCCGGTAACTGAATCGACATCGTCACTGACTGCACCCACCGTTGTGGTAAATACACTGCTGCTGCCAGAGGGAAGTGTGATTGGAATTGTCAGGGTGATCTCTGTCCCTGAAGCATAAGTCTCGACACGGCGCAGATTCATGCGCCGGTTCCAATACACCGGCAGCCAACCATTCCAGCCGCGATTGCCGTCAGGATCAATCTCATCGTAGGCATACGATATCCAACCGTTACTGGGTTGCCAGGGTGTTAAGCCGCGGGTTGGCCGCCGCTCCTGAATAACCAGACCATCCGCGTTGAAGAGCTGCTCTTGGTAGATATATTGTCCCGTGGCGCGCTCGCGCACTGCGTCCACCAAAGCCTGGCCGCGATAGTTTAAGCCGTAGTAGTGCGTGTCGCCGTCGCGATTTACCAGCTTGGTCCAACTACAGATGCGGTTCAGGTTTTGGGCGACGACCTGTCGTTGCCCAACAATGCGACTGGGCGCGTAGTAGGTCAGCACCAATGTGCGTGTGAGGCCGGGCGTCGTCGCAGGCGTAAGGGTAATGGTGTACGGCACTTGCGTACTGAGCAGGTCGTTGTGAGTCGGATCGCCCAGTTGGGCTTCGGCCAGTTGGTCGCATGTTAGCCAGGTGCGGCGCAGTGGTTGCGCGAACTCTGTGCCGGTGATCGGTAACGGCACATCGTAGTATGGCCTGGTGTCCCGATAACCGGGCAACTTCTGACGCGCACTGATCATGTCGGTGAAGCTACAAGCCGGTATACTTGAGGTGGTCGGGGTGAGGCCAATTACGCGGGTGATAGGAAAGGTCGGTGTGAAGATGGGGACGCCATCGAACGGGTATAGCGTCTGCATCTCTAGCGAGACGCCAATGGCGCGGGTGATAGGAGCAGTCGGGGTGAAGGGTGGAGCGTTCTCGAGGGGGTATCGTGTCTGAATCTCCAGTGGTAGGAAGGCGCTGGTCAATTCCGTTTTTGCGCTGGGATCGGCGGGACCGGCAGACACATAGGACAAGGTCACCTTGGGCAGCGTCGTTTGCCAGTTGTCAAGGGGAGCATCTGGCGGCGGCGTGTCTTGTCTGGTGCTGCTGCTGCCGTAACGCTGGGCTGTTACACGATCGAATAAGGGCGAGGTCGGGTCAACGTCATAACGTGTCTCGGAGGCAATGACACTGCTGGTATCCACCAGGATAATGTTATCGGCCACATCTGAAATATAGGCCCATTCACGCTGCCGGGCCAGGAACTGAGGATTGCCGGGCGCGAACTCGAACCGGCCGAAACGACCGGGGCAAAAAGCGCTCTCGTCGAGGCGGTAGCCGCAGCCCACAAATGTCTTGTAGTAGTCACTGAAACGCGCGAAAACAGAGGCAGCATAGCCTGCCGTGTTGTTTGCTGTGAAGGGAGGGCCATCGTACGACAAGGCCGGACCCTGAGGCCATTGATACTGGTAGTGAATGTGACGGGTCGCAGCCGGTTCGACATCGGTGGCCACAGGAGTATCACTTCGACCAACGTCAACCAGGAACATCTCGTTTAGCGCAGTAGGATAAGTGACGGGTCGGGCATAAACGAAGCGCACCTGGGTACCGGCCGGACCGCTGACGGTCTCAAGCAACTCAGCCTGTGGTGTGCCGGCAAAATCAAACGCAGGAGCAGTGGCAGGCGAAGATGCCTGCAGCGGGGCGTGCGTATAGCTGAAGGTCAATGTGCGGCTCAGATCGTCAGTCACCTGGATGAGCCGCAAGCGATGCGAGCCAAAAATACTTTCCACACCGGGACCCGTTTTCAGCAGATACACAAAGTAGGCTCGGGCATAAGCCAGTTGAGAGCGGAGCACCGGATCATCCGGAAAGGGATAATCCCGGTCAAGCTGGGCAGTTGTGGGTATGAGCCAGGCGTCTCCACGCGGCTCGGGCTGGATGGCATCGTCAAGCAGATAGGCCAGCACCGCACAACGACGTGCATACTTGGTTTCATTACGGGCAGCAAGCGCCGCCGGATTGCAATAATAGTCATACATCTCAAACAGCGGCGTACGCTCATAAGCGAGCGTGAAACCATTGCCAAAGCGATCACGATCGTTTACCAAATAACCCTGCGCGTTAAAGTATAACTGGTGACCATCAGCGCGACGCAGAACCCACCCCTCTTGCCCGCCCTTGATGGCAGCGATGGTGTCCGTGTTACCTGCCTGCGGCATATATAGCTGCGAGGCCGGATCGTAGAAAAAGAGCTGCATACCGCCGGTATTGCCATCGTGTAGGAACAGGCACGTTGTGGTTGAGTCCGATCCGGCGCAGTAGGGCAAAGCCCAGACTGGCGTGGTGTCTATCGTCAAGGGTTGGATGCGCACGTCCCAGTTGTGCGTCCAATTGCTGCCCAGTGTGCTGCGTCGGTTGCTGCGCGAGTTGTAGGTACGCTGGAATACTAAAGGCCGCACCGGTCCCTCGAACGACAGATCGGTCTCTTGCATATGCAGGCTGCCATCGCCAATCAAGACTGGGTCGGCGGCGCGATTCGACTTGTCTCGGAGGAGAGCTTCAAAGATCCTTTCTTGCCTAAGATATTCCTTCACTTCGTCAGGTCCGGACTCTTCGCCTTCTTCTTTCTTACGTTTTGATTCTTCATCTGGGCCAGGAGAGGACGGACTACTAGAGTCGCCTGACGTTTGGCTGGGCGAAGAGTTGCCCTGTGGTTCTTTTGGTTTTGGGTTGTCGCCCTTAGGATCTGGTGACTTCTGCCCTGGTTCTTCAGAGGTTCCTTCACATGGAACCTCGTGTGTCTTTTCGCTCCCCGGCGCTATCTGCTTGAAGCAAATCGGGTCCATTCGTAGTTCTTTCTTTGAGGTACCTGTGGCGATATCTGAATAATCTGGCGGTGTATATTGTTCGCTGCACTTTCCACCTTTGCATGTCGTGCAGACTTTGATTCCATACTTGCCAGTTGGTTCGCACAAGACGCCATCCTGGAAACCCAGCTTCGCCCACATCGCCAGATTCTCAAGTTGCTTCTGTGCCTCGCTCTTCGGTCGGCATGGCCCTTCGTAATCGGGCCCAAAGCTGGCATACTTGCAATAGGGTGGGGTGCCATCTAACGAAGCGATGGATGGCTTGCCGCAGAACTCGCACACGCCGCCGCATTCAGGCGGCAGCCCGTCAGCAGTGAGAATCAGCGTGCAGATCTTCGGCACATTGCGGCCACCACCGGGCTGAGGCTGCTCGCCACACGAACCGGCACCGGGATCGGCCTGTCCACTTTCGTTTTCAACGTACCCTATGTCACCGGGGAAACAGACCGGCGTCTTCACATCACACGATTTGTCCCTGACCAGGTTACATGAGCCCAAGATCTGCGGTCCCTTCGGGACGGTCGATCCCATACTACCCTGTGGCAGCTTACTCGGGTAGACAAGCAGATTGACTGCGGGCAAGCCCTGATCCATCCGCTGCTGTTGCGGATTAGGCACAATGTCCGATACCCCAACGCCGGCAAACAGGGGGGGGCAGTAACCACGTGGGTCATTGCAGGTTGGTGTTTGAGATGGTACGCAAATGGTGTCTTTACCGCAGCAGTTTCCCGGCTGGCCGCGACCAAACTTCTCTGGTGAGCTGGTGCCAAACCGGACATTCGTGCCGATGAGTAACGCTTTGCCGGAGAGTTCCACTGCGGCAACGAAATAATCCACACTGACAACTCTCTGGCCATCGTTGGTGATGTTCGGATCGCGCAGGACGACAAAGAGTGTGCCCTGGAATGGTTGCGGGCGATCAGTTATCTGCACATCTCCGACGATGCCCAGCGCATAAGGATCATTTGCCTGAGTGGTTAGTTGGATCGCGCGTTCCCGAATTGTATCGTCCACCTGATAATAGGTCGACTCGGCAATTGCCAGTCTGAAGTCTTGCTCTGTAATGAGGATTGCACCCGGATCACCAGTGATGAACGCTTCAGCTCGTTCAATGGGGACAAACGGCTCATTGATCGTAGACGTTGGTGTAGACAGATCCAGATGGGCGGCAATCTGCGGTGAGGACAACTGTTGACTGCTGCAGTTCACGAAGACAAAGAGAGCAAGCCCAAGGACAAGGGCGGCAGTTGTGGCAATACATAATCTTTTCAGGATGATCATGCGATCCTCTTCAAGTTTTAACGGTACTGTAAACCAAGTTTAGTTGCGGCTGGATGGTAGCGCGATGGGGACAATGAAGTTGCCGAAGTTATCGGGTTTTATTTGTCAGTTACGACAACCGTGCCCGAACCGGCGAAGACAACCGTCTGACCTTCAAATGGTCCCCCGGCGATTGGTCCAAGAGTGAAAGTCAAGGCGCCAGTTTCTACGTTACCCGTGATTGTCACCGGCGATCCTACCATGGGTGGGAAGGTTGATTTGACGATTATGCCCGAAAGAGTAACGAGCGAACCGGTAGTTGAGCCGGAAAGCGTAAAGTGATTTGTGGCACCGGTTGAGGCGTGATTAGTTCCCAAACCCTCGAGGGAATCCGCACTGCCGCGCACGTTGGCGGCAATGGTCACCGTAACATTGCAATTGCACGGCGCGGGCAAGACGCCGGTGGCCTGCCCGGCAACGTGCGCCGTAATCATTGGTTCAGCAGATGCAAGGGAGACGGGCATCAGCACAACGACAAGGGCCACTAATGAAACCAGCAGCAAGCCCATACCCAACATTTTTACAGCGTTCGAAATCCTCATTGTCTGTATTCTCCATTAAGAATTCGGTAGAAAGATGAACAACTCTACACGGCTCAAGCAACTCTGCCTCGAAGACACGATACTGTTCCGGGTAACTGAATGTGGTACCTCATACATTACCCGTTCTGCCTGCAAGTTACGCTGCTGTGTGAACTCTCGCCTCACCCGCCGTGATTTGAGGTGGATTTGGCAGATGCGCAGCCAGGTTCTCCCTGACCCAATCTGCCGCCATTTTGTTTGACTCTTCGGCCCCAGTTTGATTCTCAAAAACGCTAATTGATGCGACTACGCCGTTACCCGCGTCCACAGCGTAATAGGCTATAAACCCTGGCGCCCTGGCGAGGATGGAGGCAAAACCTCCCTCCTTGCCGACAAGCCGCATTACCTCATCAACCGAACCAGGGACTACTCCCTCGTACCGCCTTACACTGGCATACATCGTCTGCTCCTTTCTTAAAAATATACATTTTATGTATTTGTAGTAATACCTGCATTCAAAATTATTGGCTGGTCTTCATTAGACTGTATTCTTCGACCCGATCAAGCCATTCACCGGCCAAAGCTCTGAACAGAGCCTTCTGCTCAATCGCCAGGGCATGTCCGGCTCGATCCAACACCACATAAGTGGCTCGCGGGTAGTTATCCAGTAGCTTGTAGGCATCCCGATAGCCACACCAATTGTCATGTCGACCGGTCAGGATTAGCGAAGGGGCCAGAAAAGGCTCTGATAACAGGTCAACATTGAAGTTAAAGGAGTTATTTTTTTCCAGGCGCTCCAGAAAAGCGTGGTCGGCCAGCGCACCGGCAGGCGAAAACCACTGCCTAAACTCCTGGAGCAATTCAGGGCTTTGGGCCACAATAAAATCGCGCATATTTTGTTCATCCGGCCCCAAGGCTGCCAGAAATTCTGCATCTTCCTTGACCACTTTTGGCTGGGGAAGCTCTGCCTTTGACTCATCAGCTTCAATGACGGGGACATTGATGAACATTCCGTCAATTTGGGCGCCTTTGCGATATACCACCCCGCGGGCCAGATAGCCGCCATAGGATGTTCCAACAATCACAAAGCGTTCTTCAGGGGCGATGGTATCAATAAATTCCAGGATAATATCCAGCATATGGTCCTGGTTAGTGATCCAATCCGCCGCACGTGTCTTGCCCATACCTGGTAAGTCAGGGTAAATACGCCGCCATCCTGCTCGATTGACAAAAAGAGGTTCCAAGTCGTTGAGAATGTGGCGATGGTCCAGAGGTGCGCCGTGTAATGCAACCAAGGCGCGACCAGAGCCAATTTCTTCATAATAAACGGTAATATCCTTGACCTGACATTCCATTTGTTCCTCCCTTTTAACTGAAAGCAGGGTTATCTCCTGGCGCGGAGACATCTTCACCAGTAACTTTGGACACTGTTGCTAATAAAAACTCCAACAATGCCTCCCATTCTCGAAAATATCCCGTTTCTCCGCTGAGGACATGCTGCACCTGGCCCCGCCATTCCACCTGACCATCGCCCAGCTCTTCGGCCCACAGCCGCACGGTGAATAGCTGGGAACGAGGCGCTGATGAACGTTCATCAGCCATTTTTCGGTTTGATTTGTTCATAGCTGATTATACGACAACGCTCCAGAACAACTCAGTATATCCAAATTGACCTGGCTCAACTATAACAGGGAGCGCGTTTCAAAAGCGTTTTATAAGCGTTTTTTATGGAATTAAAATATTGCAGTAGAGAAATTTATGATATAATAGTTTCGGGAGTAGTGCCTTCTATTTTGCTTATCTCCATTTTCGGTAATAAAGCTATCTGAATAACCAGCGATAGAAACCCCCTCTATCTATCTAATCTTTGGCTGTTGTTACCCCCAAAAATTGCCGCCGTATCAGACCAAAATTACCTTGTTAATGGGAGGAAATAGCTGATGATTCCGGCCTTGCATGTCAGGTTATTAGGGGGGTTCTATGTTGCTTATGACGGCCGGCCAGTGACCACTCTTAACGCGGCCCGGCTACAGTCGGTCTTGGCTTATCTGATCTTGCATCGCCAGACCCCTCAATCGCGTCGTTATTTGGCCTTTCTGTTCTGGCCTGACTCGACCGAAGCCCAGGCTTATGTCAACTTACGCAACATCTTGCATCGCTTGCACCACGCTTTACCCGAGGCCGATCACGTGCTGCGGGTTGATAGCCAAACAGTCCAATGGCAGCCTGATATTCCCATTTGCCTCGACGTGGCTGATTTTGAAACGGCTATAATCGGGGCGGATCAGACCGAAGCGATGCGTGACTCAGCCGCACTTCAAGCAGCGCTTGAGCGGGCCGTGTCTCTTTACCAGGGTGACCTGCTGCCAGATTGCTATGACGATTGGATCCTGCCTGAACGCGAACGGTGGCGCGAGATGATGCTTGGCGCGCTGGCACGACTCATCATCTTAAGCGAAAGCCGGTTTGATTACCGCACCGCCATCCACTATGCCCAGCAACTGTTGCGCCACGACCCCTTGCAGGAGGCGACCTACCGCCACCTCATGCGCCTGTATGCCCTGAGCGGCGACCGCGTTAATGCCCTACGCACCTACCAGACGTGTGTGGCCGTTCTGGAGCAAGAATTGGCGGTAGAACCCAGTCTAGCCACGCTTGAAGCATATGAACAACTGTGGTCAAACCGGCCGCCACCGGTTTCTATCCCTGAAAATGCGGTTCTCTCCCCCTCGACCAACCTGCCCTTCCAGTTGACCAGCTTCATTGGCCGCGAACGGGAGATAGTCGAGGTTAAGCGTTTGCTGACCGGGACCCGCCTGTTGACTCTGACCGGACCAGGAGGGGGCGGCAAAACCCGGCTCGCCCTTGAGGTGGCGAACGCTTTGCTGGTCACCGCCACGTTTCCTGACGGCGTGTGGTGGGTAGAGCTGGCAACCCTATCTGATCCGGCTCTGGTACCACAACTCGTTGCGACGGCCTTGAACATCCACGAATTACCTAATCGCACTTTAATGGAAACCTTGGGCGATTTTCTTCGATCCAAACATCTGTTGCTCTTGCTGGATAACTGTGAACATTTGGCGGCTGCCTGTGCTCAACTGGCCGAGATGCTCCTCCGGACCTGCGCGCACGTCCGAATTCTGGCGACCAGTCGCGAAAGTCTTGGCCTCACCGGTGAGATCAGTTGGCCCGTACCTCCTCTTACTCTCCCGCCTCATTCAATCTCAATGGCTAGTCGTGAGAGTGAACTGGCTTTTGAGCAATTGAAAGAGTTTGAGGCAATTCATCTTTTTGTCGACAGGGCCAACGCGGTGATTCCCACTTTTAACCTGACCAGCCTCAACGTAATCGCGGTGGCCCAGGTTTGCTGTCGTCTGGATGGCATCCCCCTGGCCATCGAACTGGCTGCAGCCAGAGTAAAGATACTGACAGTCGAGCAGCTAGTATCGCGCTTAGATGATCGGTTCAACTTGCTCGGGCCCGGGAGCCGGACCGCACTGCCCCGTCACCAGACGTTACGCGCCACAATTGATTGGAGCTATGACCTGCTAGTCGAACACGAGCGGCTATTGTTCCACCGGCTCTCAGTCTTCAGTGGCGGTTTTAGTCTGGAAGCCGCCGAGACTGTTTGTGCAGATGAAAACCTCGAATCAGCCCGGATTCTTGAATTGCTGGCACACCTGGTCGATAAATCGTTGGTAATGGTCGAAAACCAAGGAGCACAGGCGAGGTACCGCCTCCTGGAGACAATACGGCAATATGCCGGAGACAAGCTGCTAATATCGGGCGAAAGGGAAAGGCTGCTCAATCGTCACTTTTATTTTTTCCTGGAGCTGGCCGAAGAAGCGGAGCGACACCTGACCGGCGCCGATCAAGTAATTTGGTTAAATCGGCTGGAACAGGACCACGACAATCTACGAACAGCTCTGGAATGGTCATTGACCGACCATGATCTGGCCGCTAACGTAACGCAGCCGGAGTTGTTCTGTCAGGCTACGACGGCTGAAGCTGGCCTCCGTTTGGCCGGGGCATTGTGGCGTTTCTGGTTTGTGCATGGCTATCTAAACGAAGGGCGCATGTGGTTGGAAAGAGTGTTGGCCGGAAGCCACCTCCCCGCAGGCCCGGCCCGGTCAAAGGCGCTCAACGGCGCAGGTGTTTTGGCGCATATGCAGGGTGACTACAAGCGAGCTGCCGCCCTCCATCAAGAAAGCCTGGCCATCTGCCAGCAGCAGGGGACCCGCCGAGGTGTGGCCTATGCCCTCCACTATTTGGGGGTTGCGCTTCAGGCCCAAGGAGATTATGCGCAGGCCGCCGCTGATTATGCCGCTAGTCTGGCTATATTTCGAGCCTTGCCGGACCAGCGAGGAATCGCTATCACCCTTCGTGATTTGGGAGAAGTTGCCGCAAACCAGGGAAACTTTGTTCAGGCGGTAGCCTATTATGACGAAGCCCTCAGTTTGCGCCGCAAACTTGCAGACAAACACGGCATTGCCAGGGTGCTCAACAATTTGGGGGCGGTGGTGCATCTACAGGGAAAGTCTGAACGAGCAGGAACCCTCTATGAAGAGAGCCTGATCCTGTTTCGGGAACTGGGCGATACTCAGGGTATAGCGAACTCACTTTATAACCTGGGGGATCTGGCGAACGATCAGGCTAATAACCGCCGGGCGCTTGAATTATTTCGCGAGAGTTTGATGCTGTTTAGACAACTGGGTGACAAGCACGGCCTTATTTTGTGCCTTGAGGGTTTGGCGAAAACAGGTGGTGCACTTGGCGACACTGAGCGAGCAGTCCATCTATGTGGAGCGGTAGAGGTCCTGAGAAGCAGAAACGGAATACCCAGGCCTCTTGCCCGCTGCCGACAAAATCAACATTGGTTAACCGCCATACAAACTGAACTGAGTCAAGAGGATTTTGCAGTTATGTGGGCGTTTGGTCAGGCAATGACGCTAGAACAGGCTCTTGAATACGCCTTAACCGTTTAATTCAAAATTGGTTTGATGCACGGCGCGCGATTTCTGCTATACATAAGTAATGCCTGATGGCGAGTAGGGTGGTGTCATCCACTATGAAATTTTCGTCGATTTAGACGTAATGGTGAAGTATTGAGTCTTACCTGTGCTGGCTACTTTAGTCATCCGGCCCGATGATCGAGGCGTTGTCATCGGGGCAACGTCGGGCCAATGAGTGCCACAAGCACCGGGCGTGGTGGTGTTCGGGAAAATATAGCGTGGAATAACCCGTCGGCCTGACTTGTTTTGCTCGAAATCGACCAAATCGTCAACCTTAACCAAGCCTTCAGTAAATTACTGAGGGC
>JAJVIM010000047.1 GCA_022071955.1 Anaerolineae bacterium | reverse complement strand
GCGGGTCGTCACAGGTGGCCGCCGCTTCGGGCATCGCTTCCTCTTTGGGCTGCTCGGCGGCCGGCTGAGCTTCCTCTTTGGGCTGCTCGGCGGCCGGCTGCGCTTCCTCTTTGGGCTGCTCGGCAGCTTGCTCAACCTGCTCTTTGGCCTGATCCGCGGCCTGCTGTACGGTTGAGCCGGACCCCCCGCAGGCCGTCAATCCCAATGCTAAAATCATCACAAAGCTTAATAACCAAACTAGGCGTTTCTTCATTGATTAATCTCCTCCAAATCCTTTTCCTTATTAATCAAATTGACATTAGCTAAACATAGAACCGGCAGGCATTTTCAATCCACTTTTTAACGATGCGCATCACCTCCTTTGAAAAGACAATTATGAATTATGAATTATGAATTGTTAATCACTTGCCACCCGCAATTCGCTATTCGCTGACTTGCTGATTCGCTGACTCGTTCATTCGTCCCCGTTTAACGGAACGACGAATGCCACGGCATGGCCAGCCGTTCGGCAAAAATGATGAGCAGGTACAGGGCAATCCCCAGCCCGCAGGCAATAATAATGGCCGCCCACGCCGACGAAAACCGAAATAGCGCGGCCTCCTGCGTAATAAACACCCCCAACGCAATCCGGGGGCCGCCAAAATACTCGCCGACCACCGCCCCAATCATACTTAACGCCGCCGACACTTTGAGCCCGTTAAAAATAAACGGCAGCGCATTGGGAATGCGCAGTTTGCGCAGGATTTCAAACTCGTTGGCGGCGTAGGAGCGCATCAACTCCAGCGAGCGCTGATCCACCAGCGTCAGGCCGCGGACTGTGTTGATCATTGTAGGGAAAAAGGTCATCAGGGCGACAATGACCATTTTGGAAAAGGGGTTGTCGATGCCGAACCAGTTGTTGGTAATGGGCGCAAAAGCAATAATTGGCATCGAGTTCACAGCGATGGCAAACGGCATTAGCGCCTCACGGGTTACGGCCCAGCGCGCGGTAGACATGGCTACCAGTATGCCCAACCCGGAACCGATGGCCAGCCCGCCCAGCGCCTCGCGCAGGGTAAACCAACTGGCCTGAAGAATCGGGCTGAGGTTTTTGCCCGGCAACAACAGCAAAGTTGAGCTGCCAACGGGCAAGCGCAGCATGGCCGCCGCGGCAACCGCACTTTTAAACTGATCCGGCGCGCCGGCCGGCACCACAATCACCAGCGTGTTGGCCTTGAGCCGGGCGTCAACTTCGGCCATGCTTATGGCGGTTGGGTCTGGAGTAAGCAGCACCACGTTGACCAGATTGGCCAAAATGACCGTCGGTCGCGGCAGCAAAAACTGTTCAATTTCAAAGGCGGCCACCACTCCCTCCCACAAAATCAGGATGATGACCAAAATCACTACGGGCGCAGAATATTTTTGAACGCGGTCGCTCATAGTTTTTGGCTTTCGCTCTTGCGCAGGGCTTCGCGCACTTCAGTTTCTAACTCAAAAAATCGTACCTGCTCGCGGGTATCGGCGTTGCGCGGCTGGGGCAGGTTGATGGCGATGTCTTCGGCAATCTGGCCGGGCCGGGCCGACATGACTACAACGCGGGTTGACAGAAACACGGCTTCGGTGATGCTGTGGGTTACAAAAACCACGGTGGTTTTGGTTTTGTCCCAAATACTCAACACCTCAAGATTGAGCCGCTCGCGGGTCATTTCGTCCAGCGCGCCAAATGGTTCGTCCATCAGCAAAATCGATGGCTCAAACGAAAGCGCCCGGGCAATGGCCACTCGCTGCTGCATGCCGCCGGAAAGCTGCCACGGATAATGTTTGGCAAAGTCGCCCAGCTCAACCAGTTTTAACATTTTTTCGGTCCGCGCTTCCCGTTCGGCTCTGGGATATTTCATCAATTCCAGCGGTAGCTGCACGTTTTTGGCTACCGTGCGCCAATCGTACAGGGTGGCCGCCTGAAAGACCATGCCGTAATCGCGGTCAAGCCGGGCCTGATGGGCTGTTTTGTTGTTCACGGTAATGTCACCGGCAGTGGGCTGGGTTAAATCGCCGATGATGCGCAGCAGGGTTGATTTACCGCAGCCCGAGGGACCAATCAGCGAAATAAACTCGTTGGACTGCACCGTCAGGCTAATGTCTTTGAGAGCGTGGACTGCGTTGGCTGTCCCTTCTCCAAATATCTTATTGAGATTGTTAATCAAAATAACCGGGTGTTCCATGAGCAACTCTGAGTGATGGCTAGATTTTGGCAATTGAGTAACGGTGATGACCACACCGGCGGCGATCAGACCAGATCGACCGGCTGGCGGCGGACGAGCAATTTTTCCAGTACGGCGATAATCAGAAAAAACGCCATGCCGGTTAACGACGCAAACAAAATGCTGGCCCACAATTTTTCCGGGCCGGTGGCGTAATACTGGTTAAAATTTAAAATAACCCGCCCCAGCCCGTCGGCAATGCCCGATGGCAATTCGCCGATGATGGCGCCCACCACGCTGGCCGTGGCCGAAACCTTGAGCGCGACAAAAATAAACGGCAGGGCCGCCGGCACGCGCAGTTTCCACAACACCTCCCACGTTGAGGCCGCGTACGAATTCATCAACTCCACCGCGGTTGGCTCCGGCGAGCGCAGGCCGCGCAGGGTGTTAATAGTAACCGGGAAAAAGGTGAGGTAGGCGGCAATCACCGCCACAGAAAACCAGTTGCCGCCCAGCCAGATCACCACCATTGGGGCAATGGCCAGCAGCGGCACCGTTTGCGAGGCCACCACATAGGGCAGCAGTCCCCGTTCCAGCAGGTTGGAGTGGGCAAAAATAACGCCCAGCGCAAACCCCAGCAGTCCGCCAATAACAAAACCGGCCAGCGCTTCCTGCAACGTAAACAGCGAGGCTTTGAACAAAATGGTCAGCAACATATCGTTACTGCCACGGCGCGGGGGTTCAAAAATGGTCAGAACGATGTCTTTAATAGGCGGCATGGCCCGGTCGTCGGTGCGGATGGGGAGTTCAACCTCGCACCAACCCAGGCTGTCGCACAGGGGGCCGGGCACGCGTTCATCGCCCACCTTTACCGGAGCCGTGCCGCGCAGATACTTGCCGCCGGGTGCGCCCAGCAGTTTGTACCCCTCCCAGGCAAACACCAGCAGCAGCGCGATCACCAAAAAATAAAGCGCCGGTTTAAAACCACTAAGGAGTCCGGTTGGTTTGGCCATATCAGACTCTGTCGTTTCACTCCTTGAAATGACATAAACTGCATAAATCCGATCAAAATTAATTGCAAAATAAGATAGTGACCAGGGTTTTATGTGATTTTATGCTTATCTGTTGCTGAAAACTAAGTGTCGGGCCATTGACAACTGGGGGATTTGTGTCGGGGCCGTACCCGATAAACCCGCCACGACTTCTATACCTCCTGGATTTAAACCAGGCTTGAGCTATAGAAAATCAATTCCTCGTGAATGCGGGCTTCGCGGCCCCAGGGGAAGTATCACTGTTACTGGAAGTTGATGTAAACTTACTTCACGATGAACAAAAGATACCTGAATGGGTTGAATGTGTAAACCAGATGGCTAACGGTTGAGGCCAGGTAGAAGTTGAAGTTGGACATAAATTTACGTCAATTCTGTGTTTTAGGCAAATGGCATTTTTTATGGCCTTTACCCCTGTTGCAACGTATCCCCCTGAGGCACATTTTATCTTGAATGCGTTTGGCCTCTCCGCCGGCACCCTCTCTTTTTGAGCAGAGGGTGCCGGCGGGAAATTATATCTTGAGTAACTGCCTAAAACTGGCGCGACCACTCCTGCGGCCAGCGCTCGATGACAATTTTGGTCTGGGTAAAAAATTCCACGGCGTGATGGCTTTGGGCGTGCAGCGTGCCAAAAAAGCTATCTTTCCAGCCGCTAAACGGGAAAAAGGCCATCGGCGCGGCCACACCGATGTTGATACCAATGTTGCCGGCCTGAGCCTCGTTGCGGAATTTGCGGGCATTGGCCCCGCTGGAGGTAAAGAGGCAGGCCATATTGCCATAATTGTTCTGGTTGACAAACCGGATCGCCTCGTCGATAGTGTCAATGTGAATCAGCGACAGCACCGGGCCAAAAATCTCGGTGCGGGCAATTTCGCTGGTGGGGGCAACATTTTGCAGCACGGTGGGGCGCACAAAATTGCCGCGCTCGTAGCCGGTAATTCGCGGATTGCGGCCATCCACCAACACCGACGCGCCTTCATCAATCCCTTTTTGGATCAGGCCTTCGATGCGGCTTTTACTTTGCGGCGTGATCACCGGCCCCATCTGCACGCCGCCATCCAGGCCGTAGCCGGTTACCCGGGTTGCGGCAGCATCGGCAATGGCTTCGGTAAAAATATCGCGCGCCGACCCCACCGTTACCGCTACCGAACCGGCCAAACAGCGCTGTCCGGCGCAGCCAAAAAAGGAGTCGGCGGCAATTTTGGTGCTCATTTCAACATCGGCATCGGGCAAAACGATGATCGGATTTTTGGCCCCGCCCTGCGCCTGCACCCGCTTGCCGTTGGCCGCGCCCCGGCTGTAAATGTAGCGAGCCACCGCCGTTGAGCCAACAAAACTGATGGCCCGAATCGCCGGATGATCCAATATGGCGTCAACCGTTTCTTTGGCCCCGTTAACCAGGTTGATGACCCCTTTGGGCAGGCCGGTTTGCTCAATCAACGCCACTACTTTGGCCAGAGTCATCGGCACCCGTTCCGAGGGTTTGATAACGCAGGTGTTGCCGCAGGCGATGGCATACGGGAAAAACCAAAAGGCGATCATCCCCGGAAAATTGAAGGGGGCGATGATGGCCGTAACCCCCACCGGCTGGCGCACCATAAATTCATCGATGCCGCTGGCAATATCTTCTAAAATGTGGCCCTGCATCATGGTGGGGATGCCGCAGGCCACCTCGACATTTTCAATGGCCCGGCGCATTTCGGCCCGCGACTCATCCATCGTTTTGCCGCACTCCATTGTAATGGTGCGGGCCAGTTCATCCAGATTATCTTCCAGCAGCACTTTGAGTTTGAACAGATACTGAATCCGGTCTTCGGCCGGCACCCGCGCCCAACTTTGCTGGGCCGCCGCGGCCAGCCGGGCCGCTTCGTCCACTTCTGCCGCCGGCGATAGCGGCACTCGGGCCAAAACATCCGCGGTGGCCGGATTGACGACATCCAGATATTCCTGGGCCGCCGACACCCGCCATTCGCCATTGACAAAATTACGCAATTGTGTTGTTGCCATTCTTTTTGCCTCTCTTAAAAATAGCGCCGCAGGCCGGGGGCTTGGGGGGTAGCTCCCCCCAATAACCATTTTCACCCGTGCCGGGCACAGGCATTCCCCGTTGCTGTGGCACAGCTAATTTCTATTTATAACGACATTTCCTGAACTTGCGCCAGGGCGTGATCCAGTTTGTCGAGCGCCTCGTCAACATCCTCTTTAGTGGCAATGAGCGGCGGCGCGATGCGCATCGAGTTGCCCAGCAGCCCGCCTTTGCCAATCAGCAGCCCCATTTTGCGACTGGCCTCCAGCAGCGCGTTGGCGTGTTTGGGCGCGGGTTCTTTGCTGGCGCGATCAACTACCAGTTCCACGCCCTGCATCAGCCCCCGGCCCCGCACGTCACCAATGAGCGGATATTTATCTTGCAGCCGTTCCAGCCCGGCCCGCAAGTGCGAGCCAACTTCGCCGGAGCGTTCCGGCCCCCATTTTTCTTTCATCTCTGCCAGCGTGCCGTTAGCCGCCGCACAGGAAACCGGGTTGCCGCCAAAGGTGCTGATGGTTAGCCCGGCCCCAACCGTGCTGCCGGCAATTTCCGGGGTAGTGGCTACCGCGGAGAGGGGCATGCCGTTGGCAATGCCTTTGGCCATCGTCATAATATCGGGGGTGACATCGCTGTGCTGGTGTCCCCACCAATGCTCGCCGGTGCGGCCAAAGCCGGTTTGAACTTCATCAATGATCACCACGCCGCCATATTGATGGGTAATCTCTACCGCGGCTTGCAGCCATTCCGGCGGCAGGGTAATAAAGCCGCCCACCCCCTGAATCGGCTCGGCGATGAGAGCGGCAATCCGGCCCGAGGTCATCGTTTGAATCACGTCTTTGAGGTCGTCAACGCAGGCCACGCCGCACGAGGGGTAAGTCATTTTCAGGGGGCAGCGATAGCAGTAGGGCGTCATGGCGTGGCGCACATAGCCAATATGCACCGGCCCCATTCGCCACGAAGCCTGGCCGGTAAGAGTCATGGCCATTTGCGATTTACCGCTGTAGCCGTGCCGCAGGGCGATGATCTCGGTGTTGCCAGTGTAAACCTGGGCCAGAATCGCCGCGGTTTCGTCGGCGTCGGTGCCGGTGGCCCCAAAATAAAACGTGTCGAGACCATCGGGCGTGATTTCGGCCAGATTCTCAGCCAGGGTTACATGCGCTTCGTTGGGATAAAGGGTTGAGGTGTGCAGCAGTTTGCCGGCCTGTTCCTGGATATGTTGGTTGACTGTGGGGTTGTTGTGGCCCACACTGGTAGTCAAAATACCGGCAAAAAAATCCAGATACTTGTTGCCCTCAACATCCCACACATACATACCCTCCCCTTTTTCCAGAGGCAGCGGAGTTGAATAGTAAAGGATGTGGTTGGGCCATAAATGCCGCTTTTGTTTTTCAAGAATTTCCTGGGTTTTCATAAAGCCTCTCCTTTTAAAATGCGAATAAGTGAATCAACGAGGGCCGGCACGCTTCGCAAAGCACCCCGACGACATTTTTGGCCAGCCCACAGGGGGCTGCGCTTTTTCGGGTTCAGGCATAGCTGATCGAGTAAAAAAGGAGGTAGGGGAAGATTTTTATATTCTACAAACTTATTGACAGAATATCAAAAATCAAACCGGCGTAAAGGTTCATTTTTGATGAAATTCTCATTTCTGTCAAGCATATGGCGCTATTTTTCGAGCAGTTGTAGACTTGGCCCGGAAATAAAAAACCGCCGGCCTGGCGGTTTTTGTAAGGCGACGACCGGATTCGAACCGGTGAATGGAGGTTTTGCAGACCTCTGCCTTACCACTTGGCTACGTCGCCGTGAACAACTTGAAACAATAAAGCTCTTGCTAACTTCTTTTTTATCTTACCATGAGCCGGTGCGTTCAGCAAATTTGGGATTTTTCCAAAACCCCGGAAACCCCAACACGAGTCAACCCAAAAACAGCCAGCACAGACACCCGCCGAATTTATGGCGCTTGTGATTATGTTCAGTTTTGCGATAAGATCAGCCCAAAACCCGTAGTTTATACCCGGCAAGTTACGGGGACCACCGTGGTTTACCGCAAAATCCGGCGCTAAAAAACCCGTTTCTTCTACGCTACACACAGGGCCAAAGAAAGGTTATACTGGGGATCGAGAGTTACCTTTGGGCCTTAACAATGAAATAGCGCTCACCTTGCCCCGGTGTGTTGGGGCAAAATACAATTGTGACGCCAGTTTAAACAGGCCCAATTTCTTGAAAGTGTTGTCTGAAAGAAGTTGGGTCTGTTTGTTTTTCTGGCATAAAAGTCAGCGTCAGGTAAATTAAATGCAAAGAAAAGTTACGGTCATCGTTTCGGCGGTCAGTGTGATGATGGCGGCGGGGTTCTGGGCCGGCAGCACGCCGCTCCACGCTCAAAGCAATACCGGGCCGGAGCAATATCGCACCATCACCCCCCAACCGAATACAGACCAGCTCCCCGTTTCGGCGGCGGCCATACCGGGTGATGTTAACCACGATGGCGAACTGAATATTCGGGATTTGGCATTTGTTTCCGATTTTTTGGGCAGCAACAACCCAACCGCCGACGTTACCGCTGATGGGGAGGTTGATATTTTGGATTTGCAGTTTATCGCCCAGCTCATTGACCACCCCAACCTGATTACCCCGCCGGCCAACCCACAGCCCACGCCTTCAGCAGTCAATGAAATCGACCAGCCAGATGACAACCAGCCGGTTGAGACGCCAACCGAGACGGTGTTGTTTACTGTAGACCCCGAACTGGAATATTACGACGACGCAGCTTTGCCGGAGTTGTTCCCCGATATCAGCGCTACCCCAACCGGTAACGCAGATTCCACGGCCGACGACTCTGAGGAGGAAGATGCAAGCGATTTTTTGAATTTGTTTGATGACTCCGACCCGGCCGATTCCGTGACAGAGTTCACCGAGCCAATCCCAACGCCAACCACGCTGAATGAACCATCAACCCAAAACTCAGACACCGGAACCAGGCCAACAGCAACGCCAAATACGCCGCAATCGTCCACCAGCCAAGCTGCGGAGACCGTTCAGCCTGTCGGGGCGCACCTCCCTGAGGCAACGACATCTGCTGCTGGCACCGGCAGCGCCCCGGCTCCGGTAACGCTTGAGCGCCAGCCAGTTGACAGCCGTGGCCAATTACCGGCTGAATCACCGGTTGCTGCCGCCAGTAACCCAACCGCGGCGCCTCCGGTGTATCCCCAAAAAACTCTCGAGGCCATCACCTGCCAGCACAACACCACCGCCCGCCGGCAGATCGACATCTGCACGATTGTTTTCGCCGGACTGGCTTATGGCAGCGGTATGTGGATCGCCGATACTAATGCTGATGGTCTGGTTGATAAACGTGATCTGGATGCATTGGCCAGCGAATACCGGCGGCCATTTTCAGCCGCGGGTTCCCCTCCCTGATCATTTTCTCACCCCCACCTCCCATTCAAAACCAATCACCTCCCCGGTAGTGCGTCTTTGGGGCTGGCCGCCAAAGACCGACCCGGATTTCTGTTTGGCTGTTTGTAGATTAACAAGTTTCACAGTAAGTTATTAAAAGGAGATGCAACATGAAATTTAAAGCAGTTTTTTTGGTAACCAGCATCATTGCTCTGGCCTTGCTCGTTGGTGGCAGCGCCAATGCGGCCATATCGGCCCCGCACAGCCTCACCGATGCGCAACCACTGGCGGAAGCCGCCCGGGCCAGGCAAAATCAGGTAGTGGTGGGCTTCACGCTGATCAACGCCGAAACCAACCAGGAACTTGGCCCGCTAACCGATGGGACGGTCATCAACCTGAATGATTACGCCAACACCAAATTCAACATCCGGGCCGATGTTAACCCGGATTCGGGCGGCAGCGTTAAGTTTGAACTGAACGACAAAACACGAATTGACAACAACAATCCCTATGCCTTGTTTGGGGACGACAACGGCAATTACAACGGCTGGCGGCCAAAAGTTGGCGATTACCGGCTCACGGCCACGCCCTACTCCAAAAATCGCGGCCGCGGCGACGCCGGGCAGAGCCTGAGCATCTCATTTTCTGTGGTGCGAGGCAACAGCCAGCCCACCCCGCCGCCCGCCAGCAACCAGAGTGTTGTTCAGTTTGTGCTGGTCAACGCCGATACCAACCAGGACATCTCTCCGTTAGGCAATGGTGATGTAATTAATCTGGCGTCGTTGGGCACGCAAAATATTAATGTGCGGGCCGATACCAACCCATCAATTGTGGGCAGCGTTCACCTTGAACTCAGCGGCCCCGAAAGCCGCAGCAGCACCGAGAATCTGGCGCCTTACGCCCTGTTTGGCGATACTACCGGCGATTACTGGGCGTGGACACCCGCGGCCGGGCCATACAGCCTCACCGCCATCCCCTACACCGATGGCAATGGCGGCGGCCAGGCCGGCGCTTCGTTGAGCATCAGTTTTGAAGTGACCAACGATAACTCCGGCCCGACGCCGACGCCCAAACCCACATCGACGCCAGCCCCCACCCCCGCGCCCACCGACCCGCCCTCGTCCAGCGTGCCGCTGTGCGCCGATCACGACCCCACGGCCTGGCACGGGTTGTACGATGCAGCCAAAAACTGCCACTACAGTCACGAGCACAAACAGGACCCCAATGCCGTCAACGATATTTTTGGGCCGGTTGGCGCGCTGTACACCGGGCAGGAAATTTCTTACCCCTGGCAAACGTTCAGCGCCGCCGGCACTGAGAACGAGATGAAGCACGGTGGCTACGGCTGGCTGGTTAGCCGCGATATGGGCTGCTCCAGCGCCTTTGCCGATGGCTGCCTCACCGACTTCCGGGTGCAATATCACGCTATTATGGCGGCAGCGGGCGCAGTAACCCGCTTCCACTCTTTCTGGCTCGAGGCCCGCGGCTGCCTGGAGAGCAACCCCTCACGGTGCGGTATTATCCGCACCGGCGGTTGGGCCGATTATGGCCGCCTTGAAATTGACGGGCAGACTGTAGCGCTCCCCAACGATCCCTCCGGTTCCGTTTCTGGCCGGCGCATCCATTACTACAATACCGGTAGCAGCAACTATGGCACATGGTACGGCAACAATGCCATTGCCCTGGTCGCCATCCAAACCGCCGATATGTGGGGGCTGGTCAATCCCAGCAACCCGTCAGAATTGCACCTGTTCTGCCCCGATTTTCGGTGCCGAAATAACAACTCCACCATGCAAGCGCACGCTATTGGGGTTGTTATCCCTTCCGCGTGGGACAACGACGGCGATGGCTACGTTACCTACCGCGGCTACACAGATCGGTACGGCAAAATTGTCAACGGCTGCACGCAGGTAGGGTTAGACTGCGTGCCCCTGGAAGTGATTGATATGCCGGTTGGCACGTACCAGTACCGCGATGATACGCATGGTCTGGGTGATACCGGCCGCGGCGATTTTGATGTGTCGCCGTCGGGCGAATATTGGATCACTTACCCCAATTAAGTTTCTGTTTTACACCCCCTCATCCCCCAAAATGGGAAAAGGGAAATATTACACGGTCAGTTTTGGGCGGCTTCACCGCCCAAAACTGACCGCAAAAATTACCCCCTTCTCCCCGCTGGGGAGAAGGGGGCAGGGGGATGAGGGGGAAAAATCCCGCAGCCGCGCGGTTAGCCGCCGGCTGATTTGATGTCGATCAGTATTTTGGTAAAGTCGGCCGGGGATGCATCCCAATCAAAAAAGGCCTGCGGAGCCTGTTCAAAGGGGTAAATCCGGGTGATCATCTCCAAAAAGGGAAACTGCTGCTGCTCGATCATTTTGATAACCGCCGGGAAAACGCGCAGCGCGTTGCGCGAGCCTAAAATATCCAGCTCTTTGCGCACAAAATCGGCGGTGTTGTAACAGACCTCTTTTTTGGCGTAGCCAATGTACACCACCCGCCCGGCAAACGCCGCCGCCTCAACCGCCAGCCGAAAGGTTTGCGGCAGCCCCACCGCTTCAATAGCCACGCTCACCCCTTCGGCGTTAGTGAAGTTGTTGACAGCCGCCAGCACATCCTCTTTGACAGAATTGATGGTGTGAGTCGCGCCATATTTTCTGGCTACGGCCAGCTTGGTGTCATCGATATCGCTGACAATCACCGTGGCCCCTTTTCGCGCCGAGGCCGCAATCGCGCCGAGGCCAATTGCGCCGCAGCCAATCACCAGCACGGTATCGGTTTCTGCCACCCGGCCCCGGTTGGCGGCGTGATAACCCACGCTCAGCGGTTCAACCAGCGCCAGTTCTTTAAAGGACAGCTTTTTGTTGGCATAAACTTTGCTGTAGTGAACGGCAAAACGGCGAGTCATCACCCCATCGCGCTGAACCCCGTAAGTTTCGTTAAACTGGCAGCAGTTGGGCCGGCCGGCCCGGCAGGCCGGGCAAAAGCCGCAGTTGGTATACGGCGACACCATCACCGCGTCGCCTTCAGTGAGCGACGCCGGCACGTGCGCCCCTTTTTCAACAATAACGCCGCTGATCTCGTGGCCCGGAATGCGCGGGTAGGCCAGCAGCGGATTCAGCCCGCGGTAGGCGTTTAAATCGCTCCCGCACAGGCCCACGTAATGAACCTCAACCAGCACGTCTTCCGGGCCGGGCGCCGGTGTGGGGATTTCGACAAATTCCACCCTTTTGGGGGCGGCAAACGAAACTGCCTTCATAATTTTCTCCAGTGATTATTTTAAAAAGTAGACTACTGGCCGGATACCGGCTCAATTTTAAAACCGGCCAGATTTTCCAGCGCCTTCACCAGCGCGTGGTTACCCTCGCTGCCCAACCCCTGTTTTTGCAGGGTGTTGTACAACTGATGAACCAGGGCCGTGCCGGGCACGGGAGCGCCCAATTTGGCGGCGGCATCCAAAATCAGCCGGACATCCTTTTGCTGCAAATCGATCATAAAACCCGGCCGCCAGTCGCGCCGGATCACCTGCGGCCCGCGATTGGACAGCGTCCAGCTTCCGGCCGCGCCGGCGCTAACCGCCTCCAGCGCTTTTTCCAAATCGACGCCGCCGGCCTGGGCAAACAACAGCGCCTCACCCACCGCCAGCATCGAGTTGGCCACTAAAATCTGGTTGACCAGTTTGACCGTTTGCCCCGCGCCAGACTCGCCAACGAGGGTGATTTTGCTGCCCATTGCCTGCAACACCGGCAACGCCCGCTGAAAAGTTTCAGCCGCGCCGCCTACCATAATCGACAGCGTGCCTTTGGCCGCGCCCTCGCTGCCGCCGCTCACCGGCGCATCGAGCAGCGCCACACCTTTTTCGGCCAGTTTTTGGTGGAGCTGGCGGGTGACAATGGGACTGATGGTGCTGCAATCGATAACCACACTGCCGGGTTTGGCGCTACTCAAAATGCCGTCCGGCCCCAAAATTACGGCTTCCACATCCGGGGTATCACTCACGCAAATAACGGTGATGTCGCTATTGGCCGCCACTTCGCCGGGGCTGGCGGCGGCTTTGGCCCCGGCCTCTACCAGCGCGTCCATTTTGCTGGCAGTGCGATTCCACACGGTCAGCGGGAACCCGGCCTTCAGCAGATTTCTTGACATCCCCTGGCCCATAATGCCCAGGCCAACAAATCCTGCTTTTTCAGTCATGCTACCATCCTTTCGATGAAAAATTTATTCTCACTGTTGGTACGAATTGGCGCTGAACCGGCGCTTGAGCTTCAACACCGGCGCTGCATATTTTATCTTTTCCCGCACAAAAATCCGGGTCACATCCAGCATCGAATGCTCGCCAAAAAAGTGCGCCCGGTACGCGCCGTTGCCCATAAAACCATGCTCGCGCCGAAACAGCCGCAGCCGGAGCTTATTGGCCGGCAAATGATTTTTGCCCGCCAGCACCTCGCGGAACGGCACCGGCAGCCAGTCGATGGCGCCAAACAGTCGCTTGATTTCGGCCACCGCCCGGTCAACTTCGGCCTCATCAGCGGGGTTGGTGGATTCAATGATGGTATCGATTTTATCGGCCAGCACGTCAAAGCCGGCAAATCCGCCGCCGGCCAGTTTCAGCCCGCGAGCCAGCTCAAAATAGTCGCGCCGGTTGGCCGCCCGGGCGTGAATGCTGCTCAGCCTGACCAGTTCTGTGTACGCCCCCAGCAGCCACAACACCGAATAAACCGACCACAATTTGTAGTTGGCAAACGATTTGTAAGAATTGGCGATCAGCCGGTCATTGGTGTTGATGAAGGCCAGCGTTGTTTCTTCCAGCGGGCGAAAGCGCCCGGCGGAGTAGTCGCCGGAGGGGTGGGCCTCCAGCAGCAAATGGGCCAGCAGCGCCACGCTCATCATCGAGATATACAGCCCCTTGGAATATAGCGGGTCGATGAACCCGGCCGCGTGGCCCAGCAAGCAAAACCTGTCGCCAACAATGTGCCGCGACGAGTATTGAATCCGGCCGGTGCGGGTCCAACTGCGCACCGATTTGGCCCCGGCAAATTGGGCCTGCACGCCGGGAAAGCGCTCAATGAAGGTAAAAAACTCCTCCTCGGCGCTCAGGTCATCGCGCTGGGGGTGAAGCCGGGGGTCAAGCAGCAGCCCCACGCTGCACAATGGGTTGGTCGCTTGCCGGTGATTATTAAAAGGGATGACCCACAGCCAGCCGCCTTCAAAAATATGGTGCAGCGTCCCTTCTGACAGGCGGAAGGGCAGGCCGTATGTTTGCCGCGAGGCGGTTACATCGTGAAAGCAGGGCACATTGACCATGTGCGTAAAAATGGCCCGTGAGTGGGTGCGCAGGTTTTTATCGCGCCAGCCAAACTTCTCAGCCAGAATTGAACGAAACCCGCCGGCATCGACCACGTAATCGGCCGCAAACTGGCGGTCATCGGCGGTGATCACCTGCACGCCGCCGGCGGTCAGCACAATATCGCGCACGGGCGTGTTTTGCAGCACGGTTGCGCCGTAGGCCACGGCCACGGTCATCAGGTAATAGTCGCTGTCCTGCCGGTACAGGTGCAGCTCGTGGCCGTGCGGCTGTTTGGGGATGACCGCTTGCAGGGTGCGCTCCCGTTGATGCGGCTGGTTGGGAGTATGATGCAAGTAGCTGAAATGGCGCTTAACCCCGTGCGAAGTGCCGATGTACGAAAAGTAGTTTTCCGAACTGAAATAGGCCAGCTCCGGCACGTCAAAAAACTCGGCCATGGCCCGCAGCGTTTCCGACGTTTCCAGAATCATCGATTCGCCGATGGCAAATTTGGGGTGGCTGCCGGCTTCAAAAATGACCACGTTCAGCCCGTTGCGGGCCAGTATCGCTCCCAAAATTGAACCGGCAATCCCGGAACCAATAATCGCAACATCAAATGCAGTGCTGTTTTGCGCCATTCGTCGTCCTTTGCTCGCTCAACCCGGATAGTATACTGATGATAGCCCAAATTGTTAATATCTTACCCACCGAGTGAAAACTGGCTACCTCCGCTAATTGAAGGGGTAGTGAAACAAAAAAAGCCGGGCAAAAAAGCCCGGCTGAGGGTAAACACGGCCGTTTTTTAAATTGTAATGACAACTTTGCCCCGGGCATGGCCCGCTTCAAGATAGCGGATGGCGGCGGGGACTTCAGGCAACGGGTAGCAGCGGTCGATTACCGGGGTGACTTTGCCGGTTTCAAGCAGCTCTTTGAGAAAAAGTAAATCCTGTTTGTTTGATTGCGCCGTCCCCATTGAACCAACCTGTTTGCTTCCGGTTTTAGACACCCACGCCCCCAAAAGCATCAACTGAAACAAACGCGACAGGGTTGTAAACCCGGCCACAACACAAATTCCCCGGGGACTCAAAGCTCGCTGATACTCTGAAACGGAACGATTGCCCACCGCGTCAAACAGCAGGTCATACTGTGCCCCGTTTTGGGTGAAATCTTCCCGGGTGTAGTCAATCACATGGTCTGCGCCAATTGAGCGCACCATTTCCAGATTGCGGGTGCTACACACACAGGTCACCTCGCCCCCAAAGTATTTGGCAAGCTGCACGGCAAAAGTGCCTACGCCCCCGGACGCGCCGTTGACCAACACCTTTTGCCCGGCCTGGATCTGCCCTTTATCGCGCAACCCCTGCAGCGCGGTGATTGCGGCCACGGATATGGCCCCGGCTTGTTCAAACGATATGTTGGCCGGTTTGGGTACCACATTCTTTTCCGTCACACACACATACTCGGCAAAACCGCCGCCCCAACCGCAGTCGCCAAATACCTCGTCCCCCGGCTGAAACCCGGTTACGGCTTTGCCCACCGCTTCAACCTGACCCGCGATATCAATTCCGAGGATGGCATTTTTGGGCTTGAAAAGCCCGGCTTCCAGGCGAGCCAGGAACGGTTCACCGCGCAACAGGTGCCAGTCGGCCGGATTGACGCCCGTCGCTTTAATTTTTATCAACAGCTCATTATCTTTGGGCACAGGTTTGTCCACCTCTTTGAGCTGAAGGACATCCGGTGACCCGTAGTTGGTGTAAACCATTGCTTTCACAGCTAATCCTCCCGATTTACGTTGGTTCGGTCACTTTCAAAACAGCCGGAAACTACTCACGGGCTGCGAAAGGGAAAGCTTTCAAACTGTCCCGGCTGCTTGATAACAAAGTTTGTATACAGGTTGGCGCTGAGTCTGATAAAAATGATCACGGCAAACAAAATAAATCCCGTACCGTATGCCATCGCTGTAAAAAAGGGCAGCAGAAAGACCCAAAAGGCAACATTGTAAGCTATCCTGATCAAAGCCAGCGGGTGTGTGTACCCCTGTTTGACTGAAACGGTGTTGGCTGATTTTTTTCGAAGCCACGCGAACCGCATGGCTGTATGCTGTTCGATAACCACTCAGTACAGCGCCCCGATTACCGCCAGCCCAATCAACCCGCCCCTTTCCAACCACATCGAAGTGGAAAAAGCCGCGATCACGTAAATCAGAGCGGGGATACCCAACCCCAGCGACAGCAGATTGTTCCAGCGTACGGTCAAGAATGTTTCTTTTGTCATTGTCTCCCTCAGTTTTGTTTCTTGTTTTTAAATCATAGGAGTTACGCAGTTCGTTGCATGTCACTCTCTGAGCCGGAGGCGACATTATCGGCTAGGCCGCGAGACTGGGCCGCAGCCGCGCCGGCTCAACCTTAACCCCTTTCACCAGCAGCCACAGGCACATGGCCAATTCGCCAATGAAGGCTGGCAGGAACACAACCAGGGCAAAAACATCCGCGTAAGCACCGTAGTTGGGTAGCAAAAAACCGGCAAAACTATCGATGAGGTAACCCGCTGCGGCCACAACCAGCAGGATGCCCAGAATTTTGGGAAAGTAGCCCGATTTGAACACCAGATAACCCAGCACCAGCAGGCTCATAGCAAAGGGCACCATCGCCAGCGAGTAACCAAGTCCGTGCCCGGTGAAGAAGAACAGGGCCAGCCCATGCAACTGCTCTGCGCTAAATACGGTCAGGTACTCGGCGCCGCTTAAAAGCCGCAACACCAACAGCAGATTCAGCAGATTGATGCCCAAAATTGCGGCCTGCCCCAACCTGAAAAACGCCGCCAGCAGCGCGAGTCCCCGGCTAACCGGTTTGAGCAGCACATAAAACGCCACAGCCAGAGCCACATCGCTCAAAATCATGATAAGGTCACCGGCAATCCCCAGCCGAAACAGCCCCTCGGCGGCCATGATATTTTGGGCCGTGGCGACGGCGTCGCCCGGCACAAGCAGACTCTGGCGCACAAAGAATTCGGCAAAGATACCGGCGATGATGATTGTAAGGTACAACCCTCCGGCAATTCTGCCGGTTTGGCGAAGTGATTTTGCTTCGATATTGTTTATCATTTTAATCCCCCCAATTTTTAGTTAGTTTTATTATTGGTTTACAGTGATAACAACATAACCCTGCCTGTGCCCGTTTTCGGCGTAGCGATGCGCCTCGGCGGTCTGTTCCAGCGGGAAGGCCCGGTCTATCACCGATTTGATTTTGCCCGCCTCGATCAGCTCTTTGAGCGCAATCAAATCTTTGGTCTTCTGCGGCGACAGGACGCACATTACTTTTTTGCTGCCGGCTATTTTTGTCCACACCATTTGCAGCAGTTGTTTCATTTTGAAGCTGGCCAACAGATAGCGCCCGTTTTCTGCCAGCGAGTTTTTGACTCTGGCAAACGAACTCCGGCCCAGCACATCAAAAATCAGGTCGTAGATTTCGCCGTTTTGGGTAAAATCTTCTTTGGTGTAATCAATCACTTTATCAGCGCCCAGCGATTTGACCAGTTCCACGCGCGCGGTGCCGCACACGCCGGTTACTTCTGCGCCGGCATTTTTGGCCAGTTGCACCGCAATCGAGCCAATGCCGCCCGATGCGCCCACGACCAGCACTTTTTGCCCGGGCTGAATATTGGCCGCCCGCATAATATACAGGGCGGTCATACCGCCGCTGGGCACGGCAGCGGCTTCCTCAAAGGTTACGTTGGCCGGTTTGAGGGCCACCACGCCGTCTTCCGGCATGCACAGATATTCGGCGTAGGCTCCCATGCTCTGGCCGCGATAACCAAAAATCTGGTCGCCGGCTTTGAAGCGGGTAACGTTTTTGCCGATTGCTTCAACTTCCCCGGCAAACTCACTGCCCAGCCGGTTTACATTGGGTTTGGTCAGCCCAAAATAAAATCTCGCCGGAAGCCAGAACAAGAATGGCATATTGAACTTGCCCGGGGTGATGCTTTTGAAATCTCTGGCAACCAAATCCCCGTAATTGACCGATGTCGCCCGGATTTTTATCAGGATTTCGTTGTCTTTGGGGGCCGGTTTGGCCGCCTCCGCGAGCTCAAGCACATCCGGTGAGCCAAATTCTGTGTAGGTAATTGCTTTCATATCCGTCTCCTTTTTATTGATAGCTAGCTGCGAAAATCGGCAAATTGGGGCAGGCGTTTTACGCCTTGCAGTCTCAATTTACGGGTTGACATCGGGCCGGTCGGCGTTAAGGCAATTGACCGCCAGCAGCGACAGGCCCAAATCCCGCGCTGTTCTGAGCAGGCCGTACAACGCGGCCTGATCGACCACCGGGCCGGTTAACAGCGTATCGCCGTTTTCTGCCGGGGTGATGGTCAGGCCTCCAAACCAGTCTGCCCATTCATCACTCAAATAGCCCTTGAGCCTGATTTGATAGACTGCCGGTTCGTCCGGGTCAGTTTTGGGGTTAAGTTTGTCTGTCATGTTCCTGATCCTGTTGTGGCTGGGTTATTTGTTCAATGTAAAAGTAGTATAACGCTAACCAGGTATTAACGTATACCTACTAAAGTATTGCCTGAAGTATTGTTTGGGGGATTAACGGGTTACAGCAGACCCAACTCACGGGCGCGGGCAAGTGCTTCGGTGCGCCTTTTAACCTGCAATTTGCCAAAGATAGTCCGATTATGCCCTTTAACCGTACTCAACGCGAGGAACAGCCGCTCGCCAATCTCATGGTTTGAAAGGCCCTCGGCAATAAGTTGGAGGACTTCCAATTCGCGGTCGCTCAACGGTTCAACTAAAGGATCAGGGCTGAAGGATGAAGAATGAAAATCTTTTTCTTCGTCGATACCGTTTCCAAAGGCGGTTAAAAGTTTATGAACATAATCTTTCGTCCGTCCGCCTTCACCTTTCAGCCTTCCTAAAAGCTCGGCCAGTGGCGCGCCTTCATCAACAAAAATACGGATGAAACCACCCGGCTCGGCCAGCGCCAGGGCCTCAACCAGTCGCTGCGCCGCCCTGTCTGTTTTGCCCTGCGCCTGGAGGGCCACCACCTGAAGCACCATCGACTTGAGCCGTTCATCGGCCCAATCCCGGGCCTCCGCCTGTTGCAGTACCGGCTCCAACGCCGCCAGCGCCGGCTCCGGCTCTCCCCGGGCCAGGTGAACCCGCGCCCGGCTGCGGGGCAGGTTGTACGTTTGGGCCAACTGCGCCGCGGCGGCCAGATCGCCCTGTTGCAACAGGGTTAATACCTGAACTGCCGCAATTTCAGGTAGCTGCTGCCCAAAATTGTACCGGCGAGCGACCTCATCGGCCTCGGCCAGCAGAGCGACCGCGCCGGCTGCATCGCCCTGAACCAGTTTCAACCGGGCCAGAAATACCCGGCTGCTCACAACGCTGTCAACCATTTCCAGCTGCCGCGCCAGATAGAGGCTCTGCTGCCCGTGCTGCTGGGCGGTGTCCAGTTTGTTCCACTGGTAGGCCAGCCGGGCCAGGCCAAGAACCGCTTCGCAGGCCGCCGGTCCCGGCGGATCGCCGATCAATTGCAAAACGCGCCGGTAAGTTTTGGCTGCAAGATAAAGCCGGTTGTCTGATTCCTGAATGATGCCCAGGCCGGTTGTCGACAGAATGTTAACAAAGATATTTCCGGACGCTTCGCTGATCGAAATGGCTTCGGTGTAGGCCCGGCTGGCCGCAACGCGGTCGCCCTGGTATTGGTAGGCCAGACCCAGCTTCCAGGTTGTGGCTGTGCGAACCGGCAAATTGTTCGGGTGCAGATACTCCAGCGCGCGGCGCGACTGGGTAATGATGGTGTCTACTTTATGTTGAATGGCGGCCAGCGTGGCCCGGATGGCGGCAATATGGCCGATGAAGTTGCGGGTTTTATCGTCCAGCGCTTCGGCGGCATCCGGGCCACGCCCGGCGGTTTGCAGGGCGGCTTCGGCCGCTTGCAGCTTTTCTTCGACACGGGAATTTTGGCCGGCAATTGACAGCGCCGAGGCATACCATATCCACAACGAGGGCCGGGCATCCAGCACCGCCGTGGGCAGCGATTCCAGCCAGGCCAGCACCGGGCCTACCGCCCCCCTAAAATGCAGGGGCATCCCGCCGCCTTCAACCAGACGCTCGGCCCGCTCAACATCGTTGGCGGCGGCAGCGTGACGAAACGCCTCAATCTCCAGACCGTTATCTTCATACCATTGGCTGGCCCGCAGGTGGAATGTGGCCACGGTTTCAGGTTGATGCTGGTGCAGCCGCCGGCGCAGCAAATCGGCAAAGAGATGGTGATAGCGAAACCAGCGTCGCTCGTTGTCCAGCGGGACAATGAACAGGTTGGCGCGTTCAAGATATTCCAGTGTAAAGGATGAAGGATGAGAGCTGAAGGATGAAAGAAGAGAATTCTTCTTCCCTTCATCCTTTAGCCTTCCGCCTTCATCCTTGCCGAGGACGGCATCGCACAGCGAGCCGCACATCCGGTCTAAAATGGAGGTGCGCAGCAAGAAAGCCTGAACGTTTTCCGGCTGCTGGTGCAAAACTTCTTCAACCAGATAATCCAGCACAAAGTGATGGCTGCCGGTGAAAGATTTGATAAAGCTGGCGGCGTCGTTTTGGCCCGGTGTAGCCATTGCCCCTTGCAGGGCAAGCGCGGCCAGTTGCAGGCCGGCAATCCAGCCTTCGGTGCGGGTTTCCAGCGCGGTAATCTCTTCCGCGGAGAGGTTGAGTCCCATCATCTGGTTAAGAAAGCTGGCGGCTTCGGCGGGGGTAAAACGCAGATCGGCGGCGCGTAGTTCGGTTAGCTGGCCGCGAACCCGGTAGCGGGCCAGCGGCAACGGCGGGTCCTCACGGGTGGCGATAACCAGATGCAATTGCGGCGGCAGGTGTTCTGCCAGAAAGGCGAGGGCGGTGTTAACCGCTTTGGCCTCAATCACGTGGGTGTCGTCAAGAACAAGGATAAAATTATCCGGGAGCGCGGCAATTTCATTGAGCAAAGCCGTCAGTATCGATTCGGTGGGCGGGGGCTGGGGGGATCGCAGCACGTTTAGTACCCCTGCGCCAATTTCCGGCGCAACCGTTTGCAGCGCCGCGACAAGGTATGTTAGAAACCGGGCCAGATCGTTGTCCCCTTCATCCAGCGAGAACCAGGCCACTTTGGAAGGATGAAGAGTGAAGGATGAAGGGTGAAGAGTTTCGGCTGACTCATCCTTCATCCTTCCGCCTTCCGCCCTTTGATTAAGCCAACTGCTAACCAGCGTAGTTTTACCAAAGCCGGCCGGGGCAGAAATGAGAATCAGCCGGCGATGCAGGCCAAGGTTCAGCCGTTCGATCAGGTGCGGTCGCGGCACAAATTCGGGCCGGGGGGGAGGCTTAAAAAGTTTGGTGGCTAAAATTGGCGGGGATACCGGCTTTGCGCCCGGCCGGGCCGGCTCCGGTTGGGATGGGGACGCCTCGCTGCCGGTGGCCAGGGCAGCCAAAGCTTGGGCCAGTTCGCCGGCGGTGGCGTACCTGTTGGCGGGTTGTGCAGCCAGAGCAGTAGCCAGCACATCCGTCACCCCCGGCGGCACACCCTGAGGCCAGGTTTTGGGTAAGGTTAACGCTCTAAAATGAGCCATCATCACCGCTGGCGGCGTCTGGCCGGCAAAAAGCTTCTCGCCGGTGAGCATTTCGTACAGAATGCAGCCCAGGGCATAAATATCGGACTGGCGCGATGTGCCCTGGCCTTCCCACACTTCCGGAGCAATATAGTGGGGTGTGCCCACCACGCCGCCACTCGCCGTAACGCTGGTATCGGCCTCACCGATCAATTTTGCCAGGCCAAAATCGCTCAACATTGGCCCGTGGTTTGAGTCTAGCAGAATGTTGGCCGGTTTCAGATCCCGGTGCAGAATGTTTCGGGTGTGAGCGTAATCCAGCCCGACCGCCACCGCCGTGATGGTTTCTACAGTTTCCGGCCACGAACGGCGTCCCTGGGCGGCGATCAGTTCTTCCAGGCTCAACCCGTCAATCAACTGCATTACAATGAACCGTCGCTGCCCGGCCTCATACACATCAAAGATAGTGACAACGTTGGGGTGATCCAGCCGGGCGATATTTCTGGCTTCCTGGTGAAACCGTTTAACCGAGTCGGGATCGGTCAGCAGCACGGGTCTCAATTCTTTCAACGCCACGTGCCGGTCAAGTTGCCTGTCGTAAGCCCGGTAGACTTCGGCAAAGCCACCCTGCCCAATCTTTTCCAGGATGTCGTATCGACCAAGTCTTTCGACCAATTTTACCCCCTGTCACTGGCTTGATCTAAAACGCAAAAAAGAGCGTTCCACTGCCCACACAATATGTAAATTTGCTATCGGTAACCCATTATACCACAAGGACCCCTTAACCCTCAGCGTAACCCCTAATTTTTCAGGCTAAAATTTTCAGTTTCCAGGAAAGATATTTTTTACTCCAGATTTTCCTGTGAAAACAAGCGAATCAGCTCGACCGTCACGCTACAAGCGTGACCTACTCATTCGTTGGTGTCGAACCCCCGGTTCGGCCGGACTCTGATAAAAATGTTAAATGGAAGCAAGATTTTTTAATGAGGATACTTTCATCGCCGAGTCATCAAATTATCATTTTGGGTGGTTATACTCCTGATTAGAATGGTTAATTGGTCAATTTATAAGAAGGAGTCATTATTATGCGAGCGAATAAATCGGAAACTTACAGAACGCAGGGGTTCGTGCTCGGTGTCACAACCGGAGCGATCATTGGCGCAGTGGCCGGTGGGTCGATGTTGTTGTTGATGGCTTACGGCCTGCCACTGGCATTGAGTGTATTTTTTGGCTTTTCGTTGATTTTTGCGGCGTTTGGCAGCTTTATGGGCTGGCTGTTTGATGTAGACACCCGCCAGCGGCAGATCAGCCGCCCGCCGCTGCTGCCCAATACGGCCCAATCTACCCAGCAGCGAACCAAAACCCAGCCGTTGTCAATGCCTTTCTAACTGCGCGTTTTAATGCCAATAAAAAACGACCGGCGATTGCGCCGGTCGTTTTTAGTTTTATTGGGTTGATCTGATTTACTGCGATTGTCCCCAGCGGCCCATCATCTGGCCCTGCATCCCGCCCCGGCGAGGCCCGCGGCCGGGCATCTGCCCGCCCTGGCCGGCGTAATCGCAAACACCATCGCCATCGTTATCCACAAAGCCAGCGCCACGGCCGCCCTGCCCGGTTCCGGCGCGGTCACACACGCCGTCGCCGTTTTCATCGACAAAATTGTCGCAAACACCGTCGCCGTTGTTGTCAACAAAGCCGGGGCCGGCGCCCTGCCCGCGTTGGCCCATCGGCCCGCTGGCAAAACCGCTCATTCCCATCCGGCCGCCGCGGCCAAACATCTGGCTGCCGGGCATTGGGCCAAACGTGCCGCCGTTCAGCGGCGCGCCAACCTGGGGACCAACCGGCCCGTCGACGGGGCTTTGGGCAAACGCCAGCGGCGCTAACAATACTGCGGCCAATACCGCCACAATCGCTATCCCTGAGATAAAAAACCATTTTTTGCTGTTCATTTGTCGGTGCTCCTTTTGATTAAGTTCTGCGTGGTTCGCAGTTGAATTTGATCTTATGGCTTTAGTGTAACAAACAAATATGGAGAAGTTATGGAGAGGCGCGCTGCAAAATATTAAAACATTTGTGCTTTTTGGATGATGTTGTGGTATACTTTTCGCCTTATGGCCAAGCGCGAATTTACCGTTGCCAACGAATATATTTACAACCGCACCACACCGGTGCGCTGGATTTTAGCCCACGTCTGGCGCTACCCCGGCCTGCCGATATTGGCCGTGGTGGCCACCATTGTTAATAACCTGGCTTACAGTTACATTCAGGTTTATGTGGGCCGCGGGTTCGATCTGATCACCACGGCGGATTGGCAAACTACCGCCCTGGCCTGGATTGCCCTGGGGGCCGTAACAATGGCCGTGCTGCAAGGTTTATCCGGGTTGGGCCGCAACTATTTGGGCGAATTTCTGGCTCAGCGGATTGAACGCGACACCCGCGACGAACTGTACGTGAGCCTGTTGGGCAAAAGCCAAACGTTTCACGGCCAGCAGCGTATTGGCGATATTATGGCCCGCGCCACCAACGACGTTCGGGCGGTGAATATGATGTTCAGCCCCGGCCTCACCCTCATTTTAGACTCGGTGATTGCTGCGGTTACGCCGCTGCTGGTCATCGCCCAAATCCGGCTGGAGCTGCTGCTAACGCCGGTCCTTTTTCTGGTTCTGTTCGCCATTACGGTTAACCATTACAACCGGCGGCTCAAGCCGGTCTCGGTGGCGATGCGCACCCAGTTTGGGGTGATGAACGCCGGGCTGGCCGAGGCCATCGCCGGGGTTGAAACGGTCAAAGCCAACGTTCAGGAGCGGTACGAGTGGGACAAGTTTACCCAAAACGCCCGCATTTACCGCGACTACTTTATCCAGGTTGGCAAAATTCAGGCCCAATACCTGCCCATGTTGATGTTTAGCCTGGCCTGGGGAGCCGCCTTTTTACACGCGCTGCTTATGTGGCGCGCCGGGCAGATTTCGCTGGGGCAGGTGGTTGCTTTTATGGGGCTGGTGGGGCTGTACCGATTTGTCAGCTTTATTTCCATCTTTTCCTTTAACCTGGTGCAATTGGGGCTGGCCAGCGCCGAGCGCATTCTGGCCATCCTCAAAATAGAAACCGATCTGGACCAAAACGAAGCCGGCGTTGGCCAACCGCTGGCCGGGCAGGTTTCGTTTGAAAATGTGTCGTTTGGGTACAACGGTTCGGCCGTGCTCAAAAACGTCAGCTTTGCCATTGAGCCGGGCCAAACCGTGGCGCTGGTGGGCCAAACCGGCTCCGGCAAAACCAGCCTCACCCGGCTCATCAACCGCATTTTTGATACCGACAGCGGCCGCGTTTTGGTCGATGGCGTTAACGTACGCGACTGGAGCCTGGAATCGCTGCGTTCGCAGATTTCCACCATCGAGCAGGATGTGTTTTTGTTTTCCGGCACCATCGCTGAAAACATTGCCTTTGGCTGCGCCGACGCCTCGCCGGCGGAGATTGAAGAGGCGGCCAAACAGGCCCAGGCCCACGACTTTATCATGAACTTTGCCGATGGCTACCGCACCGAAGTGGGCGAGCGCGGCGTGACGCTCTCCGGTGGGCAGCGCCAGCGGATAGCCATCGCCCGCGCTTTTTTAACCAACCCGCGCATCCTGATTTTAGACGACAGCACCAGCGCCATCGACAGCGCCACCGAGGACCGCATCCAGCGGGCCATGCGCCGCATCAGCGAGCAGCGCACGACTTTTTTGATCACCCACCGGCTCAGCCAGATTCGCTGGGCCGACCACATTTTGGTGCTGCGCCGCGGCGAGTTGGTCGATCAGGGTACTCACGACGATTTGCTGGCCCGCAGCCCGGAGTACCAAAAAATCTTTTCAGTGTACGAGTGAAATGGGATTTATTTTAGACGGACTGGAAACCGAAGCCTACGACCGCACCTACAGCGACGCCGATTTGCTGCGCCGGATTGTGGGGTATTTCCGGCCGTACACCCGGCAAATGCTGGTGGTAGCCTCGGCCATCACCCTCAACTCGGTGGCCGGAGCGCTGGGGCCGGTGTTAATCTCAACCGCGCTGGATTGGGCAACGGCCAACCCTACCCTGGCCATTATTTTGCTGGGCGCGGGCGGCGTGCTGCTGCTGGGCGTGCTGGCCTGGGGCTTTAATTTTATCCACCAGTACTTTGCCTCAAAAGTGGTGGGCAATGTGGTGCTCAACCTGCGCGAAGATGTGTTCAACGCCACCATTCGCCACGATATGTCCTTTTTCGATGAATTTTCATCGGGGCGGGTGGTCAGCCGCGTCACCTCGGATACGCAGGATTTTTCTGATGTGGTGATGCTGGTGGTCAACCTGATCAGCCAGATTACGCTGGTGCTGGTGCTGTCCATCTGGCTGTTCAGCATCAACCTGCGGCTCACGCTGATTCTATTTGCGTTTGCGCCCGTTGCCGTGTTCATCGCCCTGCAATTCAGAAAAATCGCCCGCCGGGTCACCCTCGATGCCCGCAAAATTACCGCCACCATCAACGCCCAAATTCAGGAATCAATCAGCGGAATTATGGTGGCCAAAAGTTTCCGGCAGGAAAAAACCATTTATCGCACCTTTTCCGCCAACAACGAGCAAGGTTACCGGGTCAATTTAAAACGAGGGTTGACCCTCAATTCCATCTTCCCGGTGCTGGGCGCGTCGTCCGGGGTGGGTATGGCCGTGCTGATTTACGCCGGCGGGCTGGCCGTGCGAGAGCAGGCGCTCACCCCCGGCGAGTGGTATCTGTTTATGCAGGCCGTTGGCTTTTTCTGGTTTCCACTCATCAGCATCGCCTCATTTTGGAGCCAGTTTCAGGATGGGCTGTCGGCCAGCGAGCGGGTGTTTGCCCTCATCGACGCCGAGCCAAAGGTGGTGCAAACCGGCAGCGAGCCGGTCAAAACCATTCGCGGTGACATCGAGTTTCGTCATTTGCGCTTTAGCTACACCGACACCGAAGTGGTGCTGCCAGATTTTTCGCTGGCCATTGCCCCACGTGAAACTGTGGCGCTGGTGGGCCACACCGGCGCGGGCAAAAGCAGCATCATCAAATTGATCACCCGTTTTTACGAATTTCAGGGCGGGCAGTTGTTTATTGATGGCCGCGATATTCGCTCGCTGGATTTGGCCGACTACCGGCGGCACATCGGGCTGGTGGCGCAAACGCCGTTTCTGTTTTCCGCCACCGTGGCCGACAACATTCGCTACGGCCGGCCGGAGGCTACCGACGACGACGTGCTGCAAGCAGCCATGAGCGTGAGCCACGGCGATTGGCTGGCTGATCTGCCCAACGGCCTGGCCACCGACGTGGGCGAGCGCGGCGCTAACCTGTCGCTGGGGCAGCGGCAGTTGGTGGCGCTGGCGCGGGTGCTGCTCAAAAATCCGGCCATCATTATTCTGGACGAAGCCACCGCCAGCGTGGACCCCTTTACCGAGGCCCAAATTCAGGAAGGGCTGGAAACCGTAATGCGTGACCGGACGGCGATTGTGATTGCCCATCGCCTCTCCACCGTGCGCCACGCCGACCGGATTCTGGTGATGGACCAGGGCCGGATTGTTGAAGAGGGCACGCACCGGGCGTTGATGGAGCAGGGCGGCCATTACGCCGAACTGTACAACACCTATTTCCGGCATCAATCGCTGGAAGCCATCAACTCGCCGGAGTGGCGAACCGCAATGAGGTAGACCGATGAGACGCGCAATTCGAGAGACCGCCTTCAAATTGGCCCGGCAGGACCTGGCTCAGTTTTTGGTAGAGCACGAGCAAGAGTTGCTCAAGATTTTTCGGGAGGAAATGAACAAGCTCGATGAAACGCTGCCGGATGAGCAGATGTTCATCGATATTAAAATTGTGCCGCTGGGGGAAGCTATTCTGAAATCGGCCTTAACGGCCATTCATCGTTTTTTAACAGAAGATTACCCGCCCCAAAAGTAGCCAGGAATCGAAAAAGCCGGGTTGCCCAGACCCGGCTTTCCCAAAAGGAGGAGAAGAGAAAGTTTTTACTTTACTGATTATCAATATAAACGATCAGCCGCAATTTTACTTGACGAAAACAAACGGCTACTCTACGCTTACCAAACGCGGCCGGGCTATTTTTTCCGGCGCTGAGTCAAGCACCTCTCTTACTTTGTGCGCCAGCGCCGCCGGCGAAATTGGTTTTTGAATAAACGCAATGCCGGCTTCTAAAACCCCATGCTTTATAATATAATCATCGGTGTACCCGGAGGTAAATAATACTTTGATACGGCCATTGGCGGCCACAAACTTTTCCGATAAAGTTTTGCCGTCCATGCCGGGCATAATCACATCGGTGAGCAGCAAATCAAATTTTTCGGGGCATGCGGCTGCCAGCCGCAGCGCGTCGTCGCCGTTGCGCGAGGCGTGAACCACGTAACCCTGCGCTTTGAGCAGTTCACAAATTAATGATCTGACCAGTGGATCATCTTCCACCACCATAATTGTTTCCCGGCCGGTGGGCAACTCGCCGCCGCCAGCCATGTAGCTGGCCTGGGGCGACATGGTTTTGGGAAGAAACACAGTAAACGTAGTGCCCAACCCCTCATTGCTTTCCAGTTGAATATCACCGCCGCTTTGTTTGACAATGCCATACACGGTAGACAGGCCCAAACCCGTGCCTTTACCCACTTCTTTGGTGGTGAAAAACGGTTCAAAAATGTGACTCTGGATTTCCGGGCTTATGCCGCAGCCGTTATCGTGAATGGAGAGGGTAACGTACTGGCCCGCTTCCAATTCCAAACGCGCCGGGATGTACCCCTCGGCCAGCATCACGTTGGCAGTTTCTATCACCAGCACGCCGCCATCGGGCATTGCATCGCGGGCGTTGATAACCAGGTTCATAATCACCTGCTCAATTTGAGTGGGGTCCACTTTAACCGGCCAGATGTCCGGCGGCAGAATGGTTTGCACCACAATATCCTCGCCAACCAGCCGCCGCAAAATACGTTCCAAATCCGTGATCACAACATTCAGATCGAGCGTTTTTGGTTTGATGATTTGTTTGCGGCTGAATGCCAGCAGTTGGCGAACCAGTTCTGCGGCGCGGTTGCCGGAGGTTGAAATATTGTGAACCATCGGCTGCAAGCTGTGGCCGGGCGGCAGTTGCATCTGGATCATTTCAGCAAAACCGTTGATGGCCGTGAGCAGGTTGTTAAAATCGTGGGCAATGCCGCCGGTTAAACGCCCCAACGACTCCATTTTTTGGGCGTGGTAATACTGTTCTTCCAGAGCTTGCCGTTCTTCAGCCAGTTTGACCCGGGCCAGCGCGCCCGCTACCTGGCTGGCCACACTTTTGGCCAGGTTAACATCGTGCTCAGAAAATCGATACGGGGTCAACGAGTCCACCCCCAGGCTACCCACGACCTGATCGCCAAGCATCAGCGGAATGATCAACAGCGAAGCAATTCCTCGTTCCTGCACCAGGGTTGAAACGAGCCGCAAGCGCGGGTCAGATTCCGCATCATCAATCACCAACGGCGTTTTGAACTCAAACAAATATTGGCAGATCGGGTTATCTTTGACCGGGATTGAATATTTCAAGCCGCTGGGGCGGTCATTGGTTTTGTATTCGGCCACAACATCGGCGGCGAGCCGGTCTTTGTTGATCAACGCGGCCGCGCTTTGCGGCACGTCAAAAGCCAGCGCCAGTTCTCGGCAAACGGTTTCAAGCAGCGCTTTGGTATCTTCGGCGGCGGCAGAGGCGGCAATCACCCGGTTGAGCAGGTTCAGCTCCCGGTTCCGGTTTCTTATTTCCTGTTCGGCCAGCTTACGGTCGGTAATATCTTTGCCATAGGCCAAAACCTGATCATCCGGCAGTTTAACCGCGTTGATGGCCATAAAATAGGGGCTGCCATCGGGCCGGCTCAGTTTCAACTCAGTGTGGGCGCTGCCGCGATCAACCACATCGGGGAACAGGCGATGGCCGTTAACCTGTGCCGGCTCAACCAGATTGGCCAGGTTGAGGCGGAGCAGATCGTTGTCAGCGTAGCCGGTGAGTTGCACCGCAGTTGGGTTTACTTCCAGCATTTGCCCGGCAGCATCGGTGACAAAAACACCGTAAGGGGCGCTGTTAATGTAGGTTCGGTATTTTTGCTCACTGGCCTTCAATTTTTGCTCGCTTTGCCGGCGCTTCAAAATGCTAACGCTCAACAGCGCCACCAGCCCCAGCAGCACCAGCAGCACCACGCTTACGGACCAGATCAGCGTTCTGTAGGTTTGGTACAGCGATTCCGGCCGGTTGAATACAAGACTACCCGCCGGAATATCGGCTTCGGTAATGCCAAATCGAGCCATCTGCCGGTAGTCAAACGCGTACAGGTTGGGGCTGTCGGTCAGCACCGGCAACACATCGATGCGATGGTCGGTCAGCACGTCGCGCACAATTTGGGCGGCCTGCCGGCCCTGTTCGTAGTGGGAAATAATTTTGCCGCCCAGTATGCCATCGCCCATGCCGTGATACCACAAATGATAAAGCGGCACCTTGAGGTTAGCGGTGATCAATTGCAGGCTGTCGTCAAAATCCTCATCCGTGCCAAGCCGGTCCCGGTACGCAGACAGCAGCAGCACGGCGCTGTCGTCATTAATTTTTTGGAGCCGCTGCGCAAGCTCGGAAAATGTGTAATCCGTGAGGGAGATAACATTAAACGAAACATCCGCATAGGCCTGGGTGGTTTTGGTGAATGTTTGCAGATCGCCCTGACCGCTGGGGGTGTCGTCAACAATGGCATAAATTTTGGTGGGATGGGGCGGCAAATCCAGCATCAACTGGATGGTATCCTGCATCGACACCCGCTCGATGATGCCGGTTACAAACGGATTGTTATTCTGTTCCAGCGCCAACGCAACGTTGTTGACACCCAAAAAGACAATGGGAATTTGGGGAAACAACTCAGCCTGATGCTCAAGGGTAAACATGAGCGCGTTGTCATCGGAAACCAGAATGGCATCGTAGGGTGGCAGTTGCGACAGTTTGTATTTTAACGATGTGTAGAAGTTATCAATATTGGCTTGATAATAGAAGCGTTTGCTGTCCATAAACTCAATATCGAGTTCAACCTCTTTGGGGTTGAGGACAGATTTGATACCGTTGATCTGTTCAAAAAACGTAGGAAACGCCGGATGGTACGAACTGATCAATAGCACCCGGGACTTGTGCGAGGCCAGAACAGGGCGACCTGCTCCACTGATTAACAAAACGAGGAACAGGGCAAATAGACAGATACGCCGGACAAACATTTATCAATCCTTTAAACAAACCGACCAAAACGGGTAGTGCCGGGAGATTGGGGCGTAGAATACTCAAAAACAGCATCTATCACCCGTGCAACTTATATCAATCAGTTTATGCGGTAAAAGAGGATTTGTCCACCAATTTTGCGTAAAGAAATGGGGGCTAAAGTTCGAGTTCGGCCATTACATCCATAATGGCCTGAGTGTTGGGGGCGGGTTTTAACTCGCGGACAACCTGGCCATCGCGCAAAAATACAACGCGGTCGGCGTAGGCGGCAGCGCGGGGATCGTGAGTAACCATCACAATGGTCTGGCCCTGCTGGTCGCAGGTGCGGCGCAGCAGTTGTAAAATTTCAGAGCCGGATTTGCTATCGAGATTGCCGGTGGGTTCGTCGGCCAGAACGATGGCCGGCTGGGTAACCAGCGCCCGGGCAATGGCCACGCGCTGTTGCTGCCCACCCGAAAGCTGATCGGGCTTGTGGTCTTTGCGGTCGCTCAGGCCAACCAGCCGCAGCATTTCCTCGATGCGGGCTTGGTAATCGGCCTGCCGCTTGCCATCGATGAGTAGCGGCAGGGCCAGGTTTTCGGCAGCGGTGAGGGTGGGCAGCAGGTTGAAAAATTGAAAAATAAAGCCCACCTGCCGGCGACGGATCACGGTGATTTCGTCATCAGACAGGCGGGTGAGCCGCATACCGGCCAGCGAGATTTCGCCATCGCTGGGGGTGTCCAACCCACCCATCAGATGCAGCAGCGTCGATTTGCCGGAGCCGGAGGGGCCCATCACCGCCACAAATTCGCCCTGTCGCACGCTAAAATCAACGCCGCGCAGGGCGTTAATCTCAACCTCGCCCATTTGGTACTGTTTGTTCAAGCCGTTGGTTTCAAGAATGTTGGTCATTTTGTTTGCCATCTGTGGCCAAAGCCGACCACGGTATGCCGGATTTGATGTGAATATCCCGCTGCGGGAAAGGAATTTCAATGTTGCGGGCGGCCAGTTCGTCCCAGATGTGGTAGCGCAAATCACTGGTAAGAGTTGGCAACTGCACAGCTTCGTCCGTCCAAACCAGCAGTTCAAAATTCAGGCTGCTATCACCAAAGTCTTTAAACAGCACATTGGGCGGTGGTTGGGGCAAAACCAGCGCCTCTTTTTGGGCGGCAGTTAGCAGCGCGGCGCGCACTTCGCGCGGGTCGGCATTGTAACTTACCCCCACCGCTACCCGGGTGCGCACCAGTTTTTCGCTGCGAGTCATATTGGTGACCACCTGGGTGAGCAGGTTTGAGTTGGGCACAATCAGCTCAATGTTGTCGCGGGTGGTAATGGTGGTGCTGCGAATCCCGACTCGCTGGACCACACCGGTGCTGGCTCCCACCTCAATCACATCGCCCGGCTCCACCGAGCGTTCAAACAAAATGATGAAACCGCTGATGAAATTGTTAAAAATTTCCTGCATCCCAAACGCCAACCCCACCGACAGCCCGCCGGCAATCACGGTAAAGCCGGTGAGATTAATGCCAATGGCGCTGAGGCTGATGAGAATCCCCATCGCCACAATGGCGTAGGCGATAATTTTTGAAACCGTGGTGCTCAGCCCCGGTTCAAGGCCGGCCTGGGGCAAAAATGAATGAGCCAGCGAACGGTTAACCCATCGCGCCAGCAAAAGAAAAATGATCACGGTCAGGGTGGCAAAAAGGATGGCTCCCAGGCTAATGTGCCACCCGATGGCAGGAATGGTAAATCCCCAGTTTAAAACATACCCCAGCAAGCCGGTAATGCTCAACAGCCCGCCCAGCAAAATAACCGGCAACACAACCTTGCCGGCCCAAAATTTGGCGTGCAGCGGCGACAGGTTGATGGCCAGCGCCGCCGCCAAAAATTTGTATAACAGCCACAGGCCAAATAACTGGCCGGCAATTTCAAGAACGCCGGCGCCGTACTGGCGGCTGTTGAAAAGCTCGATGGCCAATTTATTCAGCAGTGCGGCGCTCAGCGGCAGTTTGATGGCCGTAACAATAACAAACAGGTGCGCCACCCATACTTTTGCTGCTTGCATCCTTTGCCGGCTCTGATTGAGCAGCCGGTCTAACAGCGGCTGTAGCAGCCAGGCGCCCAGCAGCACAATGGTAATGGCCGCAAGCTGGGTGTAATCCAACAAATCTCCGGCCTGTTCAATCGCCCGGGAATCAACGGTTTCAAACATTCAGCGAGTCCTTTTGCTGGCAGCGGTGGTCACCACCCGCGCCGCCGGTCTGTTACTTTGTCGATGTGTGGGCGTTATTGTAGCTCAAACTATGGCCAATAGCACATTATATTTGGCGTTAATTTTTTCAGGTGGAAGAATCGAAGCGTTTAGGCGAAAGAATCGAAGATAGCACTGCACTTAACCGTGGAACCAAAAATTTCTCGCTTTTGCCCCCCCCCCCCCCCCCCCCCC
>JAJVIM010000041.1 GCA_022071955.1 Anaerolineae bacterium | reverse complement strand
TTTTACAAAAAATCCTGGCGGCTATCATAGCACAATTTCGGCGCAAGCCAAAACACTACTCGCCGGCCCACAAGCCCCACGCACCGACAGCCAGCGCCGCCGCCATCAACCAACCGCCGAGACTGCTGCCGCTGGCCTGCAAATTGGCCCCCGATACCAGCAGCGCCGCCGCGGCCACCATCCACGTGAGCCGGTTGACAGAACGCTCCAGTCGCTGCACCGATTTGCGCGCATCCGGGGCCAGCGAGGTTTGCAGGGTCAAATTACCGCGGGTGGCATCAGCCAGCAGTTTATCGAGCTGGCCGGGCAGGCGCAGCCCCAGTTGGGCCAAATTGATGGCTTCCTGCAGCCAGCCGCGCCAGTTTTGGCGCAGCTCTTCCTGAGCCAGCCGCTCGGCAAAGGGGATGGTTTGCGCCCACGGATCAAAATTGGGGTCAAGATTGGTGGCCATGCCGGATAAAATGCCGATGGAGCGCATCACAAACAGCATATCGGCCGGAAACTGAAACGGCATTTCGTAAACAATGTCGCGGTATTCGCTGACAAAGTAGCGCATTTCGGTTTCGGCCAAATCTTTGATCTGGCCCATTTTTACGCCCCACACCCGGCCAAACATATCGGCGGTGGCCTCTTCCAGCCGTTTGATGTCGGCGCTGGGCAGCAACACCCCGGCGTCGGAATAGGCTTTGACCACGCGGTAGGCATCGCGGGTGCCCACGCCGATGGCGTACTCGCGAAGCGCCGCCCGCAGCCGGTCGGGGATCACGGCAACCATGCCAAAATCGACAAACACCACCTGAAACGGCCGGCCGGGCCGGTTGGGGGCGATATCGCCGGGGCGAAAAACGGTGTCTTCCGGTTCATCGGGATGGCGCAGCGGGCGCACAAACACGTTGCCGGGGTGGGGGTCGGCATGGACAAAGTTGGTTACAAAAATCTGTTCCATATAAATGCCGTAGAATTTTTTGGCCACTTCGGCCCGGCTGATGCCCGCCGCCTCAATGCCGGCCAGATCGCCAATTTTGATAAAACTCACATTTTCCAGCGTGAGCGTGCGCGGGCGGCAGTAATCGTGGTAAACTTTGGGTACGACCACGCCAGGGTCGTTGGCAAAATCGCGGGCAAAATGTTCGGCGTGCTCGGCTTCGGCCTCAAAATCCAGCTCGCCGCGGGTGATAGCGGTAAACTCTTTGGCCAACCAATCCAGATCAACCCGGTCGCTGACACGGCGATACAGTTTGAGCCAGCGCAGAGCCAGAGCGATGGCCGCCAGATCGGTTTCTACCAGCACGTCGATGCCGGGCCGCAGCACCTTCACCACCACCTGCTCGCCGCCGGGCAGCCGGGCAATGTGTACCTGCGCCAGCGAAGCCGCGCCGAGCGGCTCCGGCTCAAACTCATCGAACACTTCCGCTACCGGGCAGCCAAAATCTCCGGCTATCTGGGCCAGCACCCGCTCCAACGGCTCCGGCGGGATTTCGTCCTGCAAACCGGCCAGTTCGCGGGTCACTTCCGGCGGCAGCACATCCACCCGAATGCTCAAAAACTGGCCCAGCTTGATCAGCACGCCGCCCATTTCTACGGCCAGCGCGCGGTAACGCCGGGCGATTTTTTGCCAGCGCGGCAGCGGCGGGGTGCGAAACCAGCGCAAAATGGGCCGGTTGAGAATGATGTCCCAAAAGATAACGTGGGCAAAAGCCCGGGCAAAAAACCAGCGCACTTTGCGGTAACGGCTGGCGTCGATCTTTTTGGGGTCAACTTTAATCTCCGGTGTGCGGAGAATCTGGCTGATTTCCTGGTGCAATTCCTGCTGGATTTCTGCCGGGGTGCGCTGTTTTTCCATGACGATGAGTTCGCTTTCACGCTGAATTTGGGTGAGATTATACCGGTTTTGCCGGCTGGCCCAAAAGGTCTCGGTTGAACCTGCCGGCAAAGCAGTTTGTGGTATAATGCTCTCAGTGTGCCAAGAGGCGCTATTTTCAAGGGAGTTAATTTATGAAACGAAAAACATTATTCTGGACTCTGGGAATTATCCTGCTGGTCCTGCTGATTTGTGGCGGTTTCATGGGGTTAGGGCTGCTGGTGGCCAACACAATGGGTTCGGGCGGCGTGGGTTTTGGCGATGCCGTAGCCGTTGTGCGGGTTGAAGGCGCCATCGTCCCCGGCGAAGCGCCGCCGCCAACGCTGTTTACCACCAGCGCCGGCATGGCCTACAGCAAAACCATTATCGACCAGCTCAAACGCGCCGAAGCGAACAGCAGCGTTAAAGCGGTGGTGCTGGCCGTTGACAGCCCCGGCGGCAGCGTTTTTGCCTCAGACGAGATTGCCCTGCAAATTAAGGCGATGGAAAAGCCGGTGGTCGCCTCGATGGGCAGTTTGGCCGCATCGGGCGGTTACTACATCAGCGCCCCCACCGACGAAATCTGGGCCAGCCCGCACACGCTGACCTGCTCCATCGGCGTGATCAGTCAATTTTTAAATGTAGAAGGCTTTGCCAAAGAGTGGGGCATTACCGCTGTTACCGTTAAAAGCGGCCAATTTAAAGACACCGGCAACCCCTTCCGCGAGTTCACCGAGGCCGACCGCACCCTGTGGCAAAATTTAATTGACGAAGCCTACGCCGCCTTTGTAAAAATTGTGGCCGATGGCCGCGGCATGACCGAGGAACAGGTGCGCACCGTGGCCGATGGCCGCATTTGCAGCGGCCAGCAGGCGCGGGCCATGGGCCTGGTAGACAGCCTGGGCTACGAGCAGGACGCCATTGACCGCGCCGCCGAGCTGGGCGGCATTAGCGGCAAACCGCGGGTGATTGAATACGGCACCGAACCGACCCTGTTCGAGTCGCTGGGGGCCAGTTTCAATCGCCCCAGCCCGGTTGACGAGTTGCAGCAACTGCTCCACTTTAACACCGGTTCGCCGCTGATGTATTTGTATACTGGCCAGTAAGCTCACAAATGTCGCAAAAAGTTGGGATGGTAGGGGCGCTTCGCGAAGCGCCCCTACTGTTCGCAATTCGCTTATTTTCACAGGAGTCGGACCCAACCTGCAGCAGCGCAACAAAGAATGCCCGTACCCGGCATGGGTGAAAATTGGGTAGGGGGGTTCGCGAACCGCCCCTACAGTCGCTATTCGCTATTCGCCACTTTCAAAGGAGAATCTCAATGCGCGCAGTTGATATTATTGCCAAAAAACGTGACGGACTGGAACTGTCCAGTGACGAACTTAAATTTTTTGTCGATGGTTACACCCGCGGCGACATCCCCGATTATCAGGCCAGCGCCTGGTGCATGGCCGTTTTGCTCAAAGGGATGACCGATGCCGAAGCCACCGCCCTCACCCTGCATATGGCCCACTCCGGCGACACGCTGGACCTGCACCACATTGCCCCCTTTGTGGTAGACAAGCACTCCACCGGCGGCGTGGGCGATAAAACCACCCTGGTGGTGACGCCGCTGGTCGCCAGCCAGGGTTTGCCGGTGGGCAAAATGAGCGGGCGCGGGCTGGGTTTTTCGGGCGGCACGGTTGATAAGCTGGAAAGCATCAGCGGCTTCAACGTTAGCCTGTCTACCGAGCAGTTTATGGCCATGCTGGCCGAGCACGGACTGGTGGTTTCCGGCCAGAGCGCCGACCTGGCTCCCGCCGACGGCAAGTTTTACGCTCTGCGCGATGTGACCGCCACCGTTGAAAGCCTGCCGCTGATTGCCGCCAGCATTATGAGCAAAAAAATCGCTGCCGGCGCAGACGCGATTGCGCTGGATGTTAAAGTGGGGCAGGGCGCGTTTATGAAAAATATGCAGGATGCTACCGCGCTGGCCCAACTGATGGTGGCCATTGGCCGGGGCGTCAACCGCAAAGTCGCCGCCGTGCTGTCGGATATGAACCAGCCGCTGGGCAACGCCATTGGCAACGCGCTGGAAGTGCGCGAAGCTATCGAGACACTGCGCGGCGGCGGCCCGGCGGATTTCCGGGAGCACTGCCTGACCATCGGCGGCAAAATGATTGAGCTGGCCGGCAAGGCGGCCAATCTGGACGCGGCCAAACAACTGCTGGCCGCTTCGCTGGATAACGGGCAGGCCTGGGCCAAGTTTGTGGAATGGATCACCGCCCAGGGCGGCGACCTCCGCCAGCTTGAAAACCCGGAGCTGCTGCCCGCCGCGCCCATTATTGAAACCGTGGCCGCACCGCAGAGCGGCTTCATTGCCGCCATCGATGCCGCCGAAGCCGGCAAAACCAGCGTCGATTTGGGCGGCGGGCGGCTGAAAAAAGGTGACCCCATCGACTACAGCGTCGGCATTGTGCTGCACGCCAAAGTCGGCGCGCGGCTGGCCCAGGGCGACCCGCTGTTTACCCTGCACGCCAACAACCGCGAATTGCTGGCCGCCGCCACGGACCGGTTGTTGCCAGCCATCAGTTGGAGCAATCAGCCGGTCGCTGTGCCGCCGCACACGCTGGGTATAATTGAGTAGCCGCCAGCCCAACCATAAATCTGGCATGAAGAATATATTTGCAGCCCTCAACCGGGTGCTGCCCGCTTACGATCCAGTGCAACTGGCGCAACGCGTCTTCAAAAATCCCCTGCTGGCTGTAGTTGGCCTGCTGTTATTCATGGTGACATTTGGCACCCTGGGCTATATGGTCATTGAAGGCTGGAGCCTGCTCGACTCGCTGTACATGACGGCCATCACCCTGTCAACCATCGGCTACGGCGAAGTCAAAACCCTGTCGCCCAGCGGCCGGATTTTTACCATTGCCCTGATTTTTGTGGGCGTGGCCACTGCCTCGTATGCGGCCACGGTTGGGATTGAACTGTTCACATCGGAACGATTTTTAACGGATTTGCGCAACCGCAGGAGGCGAAGAATCTTGCAGAAAATCAGCGACCATTGCATTATTTGCGGTTTTGGGCGCATGGGCAGTTCGTTGGCCGCCGAGCTGCAAAGCCGGGGCACCAACGTGGTGGCCATCGACCTGGGCGACGAGGCCATTGAACGCTGCCAACTGCGCGGGCTGCCGGCCATTCAGGGCAACGCCGCTGATGACCGGATTTTGCGCGAGGCCGGCATCGAGCGGGCCAGTTCGCTGGTGGCGGCCACCAAGTCGGATGCCGAAAATGTGTTCATCATCCTCACAGCCAAAAGCATCAACCCTAATTTACACATATTTTCGCGCTGCAATTCCGAGGCGTCGATCCCCAAACTGCAAAAAGCGGGCGCAGAAACGGTCATTTCGCCGTACACCATCGCCGGCAAACGCATTGCCCATATGATCACTCACCCCAACGTAACCAGTTTTTTAGATGGCGTGCTGGAGTTTGGCGGCCACCAGATGCGGCTGGAAGAGTTTGTGGTGGGTCAAAATTCGGTGCTGGCCGGCCAAACGCTGCGAGAAGCGCGGCTGAACGCGGTTGTGCTGGCCGTTGATCACCCCGGCCAGGGAGTGTACGCCCACCCCAGCGCCGATACCCGGCTGCAACCCGGCACGGCCTTTATTGCGATGGGGCTGGATGAGGAACTGTTTAAGTTGGGTAATTTGGTCAAAGACAAGTAACAGGAGCCAGGTTTATGCCGATGCTGACGCTCGATCAGATTTTGGACGATTTGACCGCCGTCACCACCGAGGTGGAAACGGAATTTGGGTCGCTGGCGGACGGGCCGTTTAACTGGAAACCCACCCCCGGCGAGTGGAGCGTGGCCCAGTGTTTGGATCACCTGACACTCACCAACCGGGCCTACTTTCCGGAGTTTGAACGGGTGATTCGCGGCGAACCGAGCGCCAATCCGTGGACTCGTGCGCCGCTACTGCCGGCTTTTTTTGGCTGGATGCTGAAAAAGGCACTGGCCCCTGATTCAACAATGAAAACAAAAACGTTCAAAACCATCGAACCGTCAACCAGCCAGCTTCCGCTCAGTATCATCACCGACTTTGCCGCTATGCAGCAACAACTTGCCGGGCTGATGCGGGCCACCGCCTCGCTGGACGGGGCCAAAATCCGCATCACCTCACCGGTGATCAACCGGGTTATAACTTACAGCCTGCAAGATTGCCGCCAGATTTTGGCATCGCACGAAAGGCTGCACCTCAACCAGGCCCGGCGGGTAATGGCCTCGCCGGGGTTTCCCGGTTAAGCGGCAATATCTTTTTGGGCGATGACTTTGGTTGGCGTCAGCCGCACCTCAGTTTGATGGGTTCGGTGAGTTGGGTAATAATAGCATCCCGCCCTTACGCCTCGGAGTGGCCGTTGTTGTGCGGCACTTCGTGGTGGCGGCGGCAGCGCGCCTCGTAGCGATCACTGGCGCCCACCAAAATCACGGGGTCATCGTAGTTGGCCGGCCGGCCATCGATGAGCCGCTGCGTCCGGCTGGCCGGCGCGCCGCAGACCATGCAAATGGCCTGGAGTTTATCTACCCGCTCGGCCTGAGCCATCAATAATGGCATGGGGCCAAACGGTTCGCCGCGAAAATCCATGTCGAGGCCGGCCATAATCACCCGCCGCCCGCTGTCGGCCAATTTTTGGACCAACTCGGCAATCTTCCAGTCAAAAAACTGAACCTCGTCGATGCCGACAACGGTTGTATCCTCGGCAATTAAACCTTCAATTTCCCCGGCAGTGTTGACCACGGTGGCTTCAAAATGCTGGCCACTGTGCGAACTCACTTTTTTGGCGGCGTAGCGGTCATCGAGTTTGGGTTTGAATACCTGCACTTTTTGGCGGGCAATTTCGGCCCGAACCAGCCGGCGGATGAGTTCTTCACTCTTGCCGCTGAACATGCTGCCGCAGATCAGTTCGATCCAGCCGCCATCGTAACGGTGATACATGGGGTGAGCCTCCAAAAAAAGAGCAGACTCGAGGGCGAGTCTGCTCTAAATTGTGCAACGGTTAAAGAACGTGGCTAAAAAATTAAGCTTCAGCGAAGAACGCTTTCCGGGCTTCGTTCAGCTTGGTTTCAACTTCTTCAAAGGCCTTTTCGCCAAAGCCTTCCAGTTTCAGCAGACTGCTTTTGCCGGCTTGCACTTTTTTAACCAGATCGCCAACTGTGACCACGTTGTTATCGTGCAAAATCTGGAAAACGCGGTCGTTGAGATCGAGCGCGATGAGCTGCTGTTTCAGAAAACGCTGTTCGGCTTTTTTCTGCTGTTGAACCTGGCGCTGCTCGGCATCAACCTGGTGTTCGCTGTAACTTTTGAGCCGCTTCATAAAGCGATCAACCTGGCCGGCGGTGTCAACAATGCGCTGTTCGCCGGTGTAGAAGGGATGGCATTTGGAGCAGACATCGGTGCGAAGTTCCGGGCTTGTTGAACCCGTGGTCCAGGTGTTGCCGCAAGAGCAGATTACTCTGGCTTCGGGGTAATATTTGGGATGAATTTTTTCTTTCATGCTTAGAGCCTTCCTGATCAGCTTGCCCGGTTAACTGGCTTCGGGGTAAACGCTGATCCGTTTTTTGTCGCGGGTTACGTGTTCAAATTTAACAAAGCCGTCGATGGTGGCAAAGAGAGTGTAATCCTTGCCCATCCCGACATTTTCGCCGGGGTAGAATTTGGTGCCGTGCTGGCGAACCAGAATGTTACCGGAGCGCACAGCTTCGCCGCCAAATTTTTTAATCCCCAGACGTTGGCTGTTACTATCGCGTCCGTTTTTGCTAGAACCGCCACCTTTTTTATGAGCCATTGTTCATCTCCCCTAACTTAGACTGAAATCTGGTCAATCTGCAAGCGCGTGTAATATTGCCGATGCCCTTGCTTTTTGTGATAATTCTTTTTGTGCTTATAGACGATAATCTTTTTCGCCCGGCCGTGCTCTTTGACTGTCGCTGTTACTTTGGCGCCGTCAACTGTTGGCGAACCGACTTTGACGCCATCCCCGGTGGACACCATCAAGACGCGGTCAATTTCAACATTCTTACCGGGTTCCACCGCCAGCAATTCAACATCAATTTCGTCACCTTCCGCCACGCGATACTGTTTACCGCCACTTTCAATCACCGCATACATTATTACTATCTCCACAATTAATTATTGTTCATTGAGCAAACAAAAAACGAGTGCAACCGGCCGGAGCGCGATAGCACGAACGTTGATTATATCCGTGCCCCTCATTTTGTCAAACATCGACGGCGTTAATTGCTCCAGCGCGCCACCACCGACTGGCCGCCGTACACCTGCTGGCCCACGTAGGCCACTACTTCAACCTCCAGCGGTAAAAACAGGTCAACCCGACTGCCAAATTTGATCAATCCCAACCGCTGGCCGGTGATCAGCGAGTCGCCCGGCTCTGGCCAGCAAACAATGCGGCGGGCCAAAATACCGACAATCTGCTTGACAGCCAGCGGGCCGTGCGGCGTTTGCAGGCCGATGAGGTTGCTTTCGTTGCCGTGCGTGTCTTTGAGAAAGGCCGGGGCAAAACTGCCAGATTCGTAACGCAGCAGGTCGACGGTGCCGTGATACGGGGCGCGCTGCACGTGGACATCGATCAAACTGAGAAAAATGCTGACGCGACGGGCCGGGCCGGCAAAAAAGTGCGGCTCGTCCACCACGTCGATGTGAGTTATTTTACCATCGGCCGGGGATAAAATCCAGGCCGGGTCAAATTCCGGCGGCAGCCGGTCCGGGTCGCGGAAAAAGTAAAAGACCCAGCCCAACACCCCCGCCGCCAGCAGCGCCAACCAGCGAATTTTCAGCAGCCAGCTCAGCAGGCTGAGTCCGGCCAAGCCCAACACAATAGCCTTAACTTCTCGCCAGGCCGATGTTATGCCACTCATAAATGTTCCGCCCGTCTCAACCGTTTGTAGGTGGATTTAAATGCCAGCAAAAAAGGGCCGGTCAGCGCGTACAGCAATAACAGGCTAAAGGGGACAGCCGTCCAGCCGGCGGCCAGCCAGCAGATCGCGGCCAGCGTCACCAATCCCGCCCAAAAGCCAATGGGCAGAGACAGCACCCGCGTACTTTTGGGGTACGGAAATGGGCTGATCATCAAATAACTCACCGAAATCACGGCAATTGTCCACCAGATATTGATAACCCAGTGCTGCCAAAAACTGGCCGTAATCAGCAGCACACTGGCCATGGGGATGGGTAATCCCTTGAAATAGCCGGTACGGCTGCCGGGCCGGGTGTTAAAACGGGCCAACCGGTACGCGCCGGCCACCACAAACGCCAGCGAGGTGACAATGGCCACGTATTGATCCACGCCCACCAGCAACAGCAGGTGGTACACCAGCATAGTGGGGGCCACGCCAAAGGTAATCACATCGGCCAACGAGTCCAGCTCTTTGCCCATGTCGGTTACGGCATCCAGCCGGACAGCCAACTGCCCGTCCAGCACATCCAGTATCGAGCCAAGCAAAATCAACAGGGCTGCCAGCAAAAATTTCTGACCATCGGCCAGCACCATAATGGCCATCACGCCAAAAATCAGCGAACTGAACGTGGCCACACTGGGCAGAACAAGTGTTAGTCGTCTGGGCAAAAGCATCCTCCTGTGGTCAATTATCAATTAACAATGAACAAAAACTACTGCTTCAAATTGATAATTGGTCATTGGTCATTGGTCATTAATCATTGGTCATTGGTCATCGGTTTTTGCCAGTAATACACCCAGGTGGGCGGCACGTTGGCCAGCACAGCCCGCTGGTTAATCTGGTATTTGGCGGCAAAGGCGTGGATGATGGCCTGGTTGGTGTCCATATGGGATTTAACGTCGGCGCGGCTGAACAGGTATTTGAAACGGCTGATGAAAATGTATTTAACAAAGCTGAAAACGCCGCCCGGTTTCAGCCGGGCCAGCATCAGCGTGAGAATCTCTTCAACCAGCGCCGGCGGAAAATTGGTCAGCGGCAGACTGAAGACAATGTAATCGTACTGGCCGGACGAGATGCTGCGGACATCGGCGTTGATGAGGTTGACCGTAACCCCCGGCCGCGACTGGAACTCCGGTTCTGTGGCAAAGCGCTGCTTGAGCAGCGCCACCAGATCGCCGTTCAATTCCACCGCGTCGAGCGTGTCACCGGGTTGGAGCAGCGGCACAATCTCGCGGGTAAACGAGCCGGTGCCGGCCCCGGCCTCAAGCACGCGCACCGACCCCTGTTTTTGGGCCAGGTAAGCCACACCGGCCCGGCCCAACGCCGCCGAACTGGGCAGCACCGCGCCCATGTGGAAAAAATCGCGGCGGAACTGTTGAAAGAAAAGCCGGGTTGAGTTGGTGGTCATTGTTGAATCCTTTACTGGTAACCAAACAGCCGGCGGAAGGCCGGTTTGTACCACAGCCCTTCGAAATCGGGGTTGTTTTGGGCCTGTTCGCGCTTGTGCGGGTCCATTTCAATGGCTTGCGTCAGCCACGTTACCGAAGCTTCATCGTTGCCCAGCAGGGCCAGCACGCACGATTTGTGGTACACGGCCTCCACGTCGTCCGGGTCAAGGCGAATAGACTGGTCAAAATCTTTCATGGCCTGGGTGTAGTTGCCCTGGTTATAATAGGTGAGGCCGCGGTTGTGGTAGGCGGTGGCGTCTTCCGGGTCTAATTCTATGGTTTTATCAAAATCCTGCAACGCCCGGTCGTAGTTGCCGAGCGCGTAATAAACCAGCGCCCGGTTGTACAGCGCGGAAACGTTGTTGGCGTCAAAGGCCAGCGCCTGATCGTAATCGCGGATGGCCGAATGATAATCGCCCATTGCATCATAGGCGGCGGCGCGATAGATGTAGGCGCTAATGTCATCGGGATTGAGCCGCAGCGCCCGGCCGTAATCCTTGATGGCCTGCTGGCTGTTGCCCAGGCTGTTGTAGGCCAGCCCCCTGTTTTTGAACGTAGCCGGATTGCTGGCATCGAGCCGCAAGGCCTGGTTGTAATCTTCGATGGCGCGCAGGTAATCGCCCATTTTGAAATAGGCGTTGCCGCAGTTGTTGTAGCTGGCCGGGTCTTCCGGGTTAAGGCGGATGGCCTGGTTAAAATCCTCCACCGCCGAAGCGACCGCGCCCTGCTGCATGTAAATAATGCCCCGGTTGTGGTAGTACGAGGCGTCGTTGGGGTTGAGCATCACCGCCTGGGTAAAATCGGCGACGGCCGGCTGGTACTGCTGGCTGTTGGCGTATACACTGCCGCGATAGTTGTAAGCGGCGGCGTTTTTGGGGTCAACCTCAATCGCCTGGCTAAAATCGCTGATGGCGTCATCGTAGTTGAGCAGCGCGGCGTGGGCCAGCCCGCGGTTCTGCAAAATTTCCAGATCGCCGGGTTTGAGCTGCAGCGCCTGATTGTAATTTTCCAGCGCGGCGGTGTAGTTGCTCTGGTGGGCGTAAGCCAGCCCCAAATTGTGGAACATATCGGCCTGGCTGGGATTCAGTTCGATGGCCCGTTGAAAATCGGTGACGGCCCGGCTGCTGTCGTTGAGATAGGCGTAGGCCAGCCCGCGCTCGTAGTAGCCGGCCCACTGGTCGGGGTCAAGCTGGAGCGACTGGCTGAAATCGCCGATGGCCCGCTGGTGCTGGCCCTGCATTACCAGCGCCCGGCCGCGGCTAAAGAAGGTTTCGGCGTGCTGCGGGCGCAGCCGCACCGCCTGGTTAAAATCGCGGATCGCCTGCGCCGGGTCGCCCTGATCCAGATACACGCAGCCGCGATGGTAGAGCGCGTCGGCGTGTTTGGGGCTAAGGCGCAGCGCCTCATCGAGATCGCCCAGCGCCAGCGCGTAATTTTTCAGCTTGTAATGGGCAAAGCCGCGCTGGTTGAGGGTGAAGGCGTCGTCCGGGTGCAGCCGCAGCGAGCGGTTAAAATCGCTCACGGCTTTGCCGAACTCTTGCATGCGCAAATAGGCCAGCCCGCGGTAACGATACAAGCGGGCGTCGGCGGGCGCGGATTTGCCGCCGGCGGCGTTCAGTTCGATGGCCGTATCGTAATCGGCGATGGCGTGAACGTAGTCACCCCGGCGGTTGTGGGCCAACCCGCGGTTGGCGTAGGCTTCCAGATTGGCCGGGTCAAGTTGAATGGCCCGGTCAAAATCTTTCAGGGCGTCGTCGTACTGGCCCGCGCCGGAGTAGGCCCGACCGCGCTCGTTGAGCAGGGCGGCGTCATCGGGCAGCAGTTCAACCGCCCGGTTAAAGTCGTCGATGGCCGGGCTGTATTCGCCGCGGCGGGAGTGGGCCAGGGCCCGGTATTTGAAAATGTCGGCCTGCAAGGCGGCGTCCGGCTCCAGCGCCAGCGCCTGGTTGAAATCCTGCATGGCCGGCCCAAAGTTGTTCTGCTCAACGTAGGCCCGGCCGCGCTGAAAATGCGCCGCCGCGTTGCCGGGGTCCAGCCGCAGCGCCAGATTGAACGACTCCACGGCTTCGATGGTTTGGCCCAATTCAGCAAAGGCCAGCCCTTTGTGGTAAATGATGTCGGCGTTGTGCGGCGTGAGCAGCAGCGCCTGGTTGTAATCTTCAATGGCGTAGGTGGGATTACCCTGGCGGGCGTAGGCCAGCCCGCGCTGGAAAAAGGCATCCGCAGAATCTGGGTTGAGCACAATTACCTCATTAAAATCGGCGATGGCCGGCATAGTATCGTCCTGCTGCAAATAAGCCAGGCCGCGCTGATAGTGCGCCTGCGCATCGCGGGGATTAAATTTGATGGCCCGGTTAAAGTGATCGATGGCCTGCAGCGCGTCGCCTTTGGCGGCGTGCAGGCTGCCGAGTTCGGTGTAAATTTCGCCAATCTGGGCTTCCAGATCGGCCGCTTCCGCGCCGCCGGTTTGCTGCGAGAGCAACGCCGCCGCCTGCTCAAAATCGGGCAGCGCCCGCGCCGAATCGCCCTGCTGAGCGAAACACTGGCCGCGATATTTGTACAGCAGCGCGCTATCTTCGCCGGCGGCCAGCGCCGCGTCAAAATCTTTGATGGCCCGGTCGTAGCTGGCCTGGTGGTACAGGGCGATGCCGCGCTGCACCAGCCGGCCCGGCTGCTCCGGCTCCAGCCGGATGGCCTGGTTAAAATCTTCCACGGCGCGGGCGTAATTTTTCAGGCCGATAAAGGCCTCGCCGCGCTGGGCAAAGGTGGCCGCCACTTTGGGGTCCAGTTCGATGGCCCGGTCGGAGTCGCTGATGCATTGCGGCAGGTTGCCGCTTTTCAGGTGGGCCAGCCCGCGCCGGGCAAACGCCACCGCGTTGGCCGGATCAAGCTGGATAGCCTGGTCAAAATCGGCGATGGCCTCGGTAAAGGCGGACCCCCTTTCAGGGGGTAGGGGCGAAAGGCGAAAGGCGGAGTCTTTACCTTCATCCTTCCTTCTTCCTTCTTCCGCCTTTAACAGGTGCGCCAGCCCGCGATTCAAATAGGCCGGCCCGTTTTTCAGATCGAGTTTGAGCGTCTGGCTCAAATCACCGATGGCCTGGGTATAATTTTTTAGTTCCAGATGGGCGGTCCCGCGCCGGAAGAAGTAATCGGCGTTGGTGGGCGTTAAATGGATGGCCCGGTTGTAATCTTCAATTACCCGGGCAAAGTCGCCCTGCTCGCCAAAAATCCGGCCGCGAGCGGCAAACAGTTCGGCGTCGTCCGGCAGCAGTTTGATGGCCCGGTTGAAGTCCTCGGCGGCGGCGGTCAGCTCGCCCTGTTTGAGATAGGCCAGCCCGCGTTGTTTGAACGCCTCGGCCAGCCGGCCATCGAGCCGGATCGCCTCGGTAAAATCGGCAATCGCGGCCTCAGTAAAGGATGAAGGCTGAGGGCTGAGGGCTGAATCCTGTCCTTCGGCCTTTATCTTTCCCCCTTCGTCCTTCCGCCTTCGTCCTTCCGCCTTTGTCCTTCCGCCTTCATCCTTTAAAAGCTGCGCCTGCCCCCGCCGAAAATAATAGCCGGCCTGGGTGGGGTCGAGCTTGATGGCCTGGCTGTAATCTTCGATGGCCCGGCCAATTTTGGGCGGCAGCAACCCGGCAAAAGCGTTGCCGCGATTAAAGAAAAAGTCGGCCCGCTGCGGTTCCAGTTTGATGGCCTGATTAAAGTTTTCGAGCGCCGGCTCAAAGTCCAGTTGAGCGGCCAGCGCCAGCCCGCGCTGGTTGAGCGCAGGGGCATGGTTGGGTTCCAGTTCAAGCGCATTGTTAAAATCGTCAATGGCGGCGGCGTATTTTTCCTGGGCCGCCAGCGCCAGCCCGCGCTGGTAACGCAGATCGGCCATGTGTTCTTTAACGCCGCCAAGCTGAATGGCCTCGCTGAAATCCTGCACCGCGGCCTCCAGCTTTCCCTGCCCGGCCAGCGCCAGCCCGCGCCGGTACAAAATCTCCGCCGAACCGGGCTTCAGTTCCAACGCCCGGCCAAAATCCTCCACAGCGCGGGCAAAATCTTTTTGCGCCGCCCGCGCCCGGCCGCGCTGCTCAAACGCGCCGGTGTGGTTGGCATCCAGCGCAATCACCTGGTTGAAATCGCTGATAGCCAGCAGATTTTCCTGCTGGGCCAAATAGGCCTGGCCGCGGCCAAAATAAGCTTCCATTTTGTCGGCCGGTTCAAGGTTCAGCTCCAACGCCCGGTCAAGGTCAGCGGCGGCGGCCGGCGCGTCGCCTAACGCCAACTGCACCAGTCCACGCCGGTAATGGGCCGGGCCGTGCCGGGGATTCAAATAGATGGCCTGGCTGAAATCTTCCAGCGCGGGGCGGGTGGCGGCCAGTTCAACCTGCACGCAGCCGCGCTGATAAAACGCGGTGTCGTCTTCGGTATTCAAACTGAGAGCCTGGTTAAAGTCGGCCAGCGCGCGCTCAAACTCGCGCCGGACGGCGTACGCCTGCCCACGTTGGTTGAGCGCCTCAACATCACGGCTGTTCAGCGCCAACGCCCGGTCAAAATCTTTGATGGCCGGCTCAACCTGTTGTTGAGCCAGATAAACGCGGCCACGGTTTTTGTAAGCCGCGCCGTTGGTCTCGTCCAGTTCCAGCGCCCGAGAAAAATCGGCCAGCGCGTTATCGAGGTTGTCCTGCCGCTGCCAGGCCGCGCCGCGGGCGGTGTACGCGCCGCTCAGCGCCGCCGGCTCCAGGCCGATGACTTTCGGCGGGCGCGCTGGGGCGGCCTCGCTGCCGGCCGGCGCGCTCAACTCGATGGCCTGATCAAAGTCGGCGATAGCGGACTCGATTAAGGCCGAATCATCGCCTTCAGACTTTATCCTTCCGCCTTCATCGTTTAAAAGCCGGGCCTGCCCGCGCCGGAAAAAGGCCACCGCATAGCCGGGGCAAAGCTGCACCGCCCGGTCAAAATCGGCGATGGCCGCTGCAAAAGCGCGCTGGCGGGTGTGGGCCTCGCCGCGCTGCACCAGCCAGCGCTCGTTTTGCCCGTTCAGTTCGATGGCCCGGTCAAAGTCGGCGATGGCGGCCTCTAGCAAGGCTGACCCCCTTTCAGGGGGCAGGGGTTGAAGGTTAAAGGCTGAATCATCGCCTTCGGCCTTTATCCTTTCCGCTTCATCCTTTAACAGCCGGGCCTGGCCGCGCAGAAAATAGGCCGTAGGCCGGAACGGCGCGCCGCTTTTTTCGGTCTGTTCCAGCGCCCGGTCAAAATAGGGCATGGCCTGAGCCGGGTCGTTGCGGCGCAGATAAGCCTGCCCCACGTGGAAAAAGGACAACCCGTCGGTGGGGTCAAGCCGGATAGCCTGCTCAAAATCGGCAGCGGCGGACTCGGGAATAGACGAAGGACGAAGGACGAAGGACGAAGATTCAGCCTTCATCTCTCCTTCCTCCGCCTTTAATAGCTGGGCCAACCCGCGCTGACGATAGGCCGCGGCATCGCGCGGATTCAATTCGATGGCCCGGCTAAAGTCGGCGATAGCTGCCTCTATCAAGGATGACCCCCTTTCAGGGGGCAGGGGTTGAAGGCTGACGGCTGGAGCTTGATCATCAGCCTTTATCCTTCCGCCTTCCGCCTTTATCCTTCCGCCTTCTGCCTTTAACATGTGGGCCAGCCCGCGCTGATAAAAGGCTTCGGGGTAGGCCGGCCGCAATTCGATGGCCCGGCTGAAGTCCGCTATCGCGGCCTCGGTAAGGGCTGAAGCTGGGCCATCATCCTTTATCCTTCCGCCTTCCGCCTTTATTTTGTCGCCTTCTGCCTTTAACATGTGGGCCAGCCCGCGCTGATAAAAGGCTTCGGGGTAGGCCGGCCGCAGTTCGATGGCCCGGCTGAAGTCTTCGAGGGCGCGCTCGTAATTTTCCTGGCGGGCAAAGGCCAGCCCGCGGTCGGCGTACAGGGCGGCGTGGGTGGGGTCGAGCCGGATGGCCTGGCTAAAGTCCACTATCGCGGCTTCAGTAAAGGCTGAAGCTTGATCATCAGCCTTTATCCTTCCGCCTTCCGCCATTAATAGCTGGGCCCGCCCGCGATAGTGGAACAGGGCGGCGCTGGCGGGACGCAGCAGCAGCGCCTCTTCAAAATCATCGATGGCCGGGGCGTAGGCTTGTTGGGCAAAATGGGCCAGCCCGCGGCCGGCGTACAGCGGCGCGTGCTGCGGATCGAGCGCCAGCCCGGCCTCGTAGTGGCCAATGGCCGCGGCCGGGTCGCCCTCGGCGTGGGCGGTGTAGCCCAACCAATCACTGGCGATGGCTCGCTGGGCAGCGGGCAGGTCGGCATTGGCAGCCAGCTCGGCCAGCGGCGATTGCATGTCACGCCAGTGGCCCAGCAGCCAGGCATCGGCCAGAGAAGTTAGAAGGCTGAAGGCTGAAGGCGGAGTGAGGAATGAGGGCTCATCGACTTCGTTGGTGATTGGTAATTGGTAATTGGTAATTGATAATTGATAATTGGTAATTGAAAGCATTTGCGCCGGGTACTCGTCGAGCGCGTCCAAAAAGGCGATGGGCGCAAAAGCATCAATTTGGGCGGCGGGGGTGTGGGCCAGCCGTTCCAGCGCGAGCGCCTGGCGGGCGGCCTGAAGTTTGCCCAGCGCCGGTTTTTTGGTTTCGGAGCGGCGCGGGGCGGCCCCAATGGTGATTTTGGCGCTGTCGCCGCGGCGGCTGGGCGCGGGCGCGCCAGCGGAACCGAGCGCCCGCCGGGCATCGGCCCGCAGCGCCTCGAGTTGCCGGTCAAGGTAATCAAGCAGTTGCTGCCTGTCGCCGGTGGGAGCGAGAGCAGCGGCCAGCGCCCGGTCGAGCGCAAACTGGCCGGAATCGCCGGCGGGGCGGGCCAGCATTTGCTGGCCAATGAGCCACTGAAATGCGGCCCGGCCGTCGTCATCGCCCAGCAGAGCCACCAGCCGGGGCTGGTCAAATACGCCGGCCAACGCGGCGGCGTCCAGCCAGCGGCGTTGATCGGCGCTGAACTGGCCCAGTTCGAGGCCGGAGCCGGTTGGGGCGGAATTGGCCCCGCCGGCCAGCCAGACATTGAGCCACACGGGCAGGTTGTCGCTGGCCGCGCCCAGTTGTTCGATGGCGGCGGGGTCGGCCAGGCTGGAATTTTTCTGCACAAAATCGGCCAGCTCGGCGGCGTCAAACGCGGCCAGCGGCAGCGACAAAATCAGATCGGCCCACTGGGTTTGCCAGCGGGAGTCAAGCTCGGCGAGGGGGCGGCGGCTGGCCAAGAGCAGCCGCAAATCGCAGTCAATTTCATCGCGGGCGTGGCCGAGCAGATAGGTGAGCAGCCATTCGTGAACCGCCGGGCCAAGCCGGTCGAGGTCATCAAAAATGAGCACAATTTTGGTGGGGAGTAGGGAGTAGGAAGTAGGGAGTAAAGGGTCGGAAGTTGAAGGTAAGCTTTCGCCTTCATCCTTCACACTGCCTATTTCATTCAAATCGGCCACCAACGCCTGGGTGAGCAGGCCGATGGGGTTATCAAAAGCCAGCGCCACATCGGCTTCGCTCCAGCCGAGTTCGGCCAGCAGGTCGGCCGGGGCGGCAAAAATGGAAGGCGAGTAATCCAGCCCCAGCAACACCGGGCACGTGAAGTGCCGCTGCACCTGTTTGGCGTTGGCGCTGCGAGCCAGGGCTTGCTCGTGCAATTGCTGGCGACGCTGAAAGAGCTGGTCAAACCGGGGCGTGGCCAACGGTTCGCCTTCGCGGTGCAGGCCGGCGGCGATGGCCCGCAGCAGGCGGGTGGCATCGTGGCCCACAGCGCTGGCGGCGTCGATGCGGCTGTAAACCGTATCGGCGGGGCGGTACCATTCCAGCTCGGTGAGCAGGCGGCTTTTGCCCACCCCGCCGGGGCCGGTAACGGCGGTAATCAATTTAACCTGGGGGTTATCTTTGGGCCGATGAAAATGCAGCCGGTAGAGGCCAATTTCTTTATCCCGGCCGGCAAAGGCAGACTGGCCCACCTCCGGTGGCGGCAGCGGGCGGCGATTGGCAAATGGCATCGTATGCTTCCTTCCCAAACGTTAGTTGAAAATTTTATTGAGTCACGATCCGTTGTTCCCAAACGGTATCGGCATGCATCACCAGAATCAAACCGGTAGAGTAGCACAAAACGAATTTGGCGACAATTGTTTGCGCCGGGATTAGATGTTACAATCGGGGCGATACCGATCACAGGAGGCAGCAATGGCCTGGTACCAAAACACGTTCCGCCTGCCCGCATTTCGGCGTGGATTCCACCTGATCACCCATTTGGTTGAGCAAAATCTGCCGCCAGAAACGCGCCAGCTCAAGGTGGGGCTGGCCCACGTGTTCATCCATCACACCTCGGCGGGGCTAACGCTCAACGAAAACGCCGACCCGACGGTGCGCACCGATTTTGAAAGCCACTTCAACAAAATGGTGCCGGAAAACGCGCCCTACTACCAGCACAACTACGAAGGCGCAGACGATATGCCGGCCCACATCAAAGCCTCGCTGCTGGGCAGTTCGGTGATGGTGCCGATTACCAACGGGCGGCTCAACACCGGCACGTGGCAGGGCATCTACCTGTGCGAACATCGCAACCACGGCGGCGGGCGCACAATTACCGTAACTGTGCAGGGCGAGTGAACGAATCAGCGAATCGGCAAATCAATGAATCAGCGAATGACGGACAGGATTCCAGTAAAGCTGTTAGCAATTTGGTAGTGCGGGCGGGGGCAAAAATGCTGGGGACAGTCATTATCACGGCGGCGCTGGGGTACGGGTTGGTGTTGCTGCTGGCTTTTATTTTTCAGGAGCGACTGCTGTATTTTCCGCTCCGGTCGATGGCCGGTACGCCGGCAGCGGCAGGCCTGGAATTTGAAGAGGTGTGGCTGACCACCGGCGATGGGGTGCGGATTTTTGGCTGGTATGTGCCGGCAGCCGGCAGCCGGCGGGCGCTGCTGTTTTTTCACGGCAACGGCGGCAACATTTCCCACCGGCTCGATTCAATTGCCCAGTTTCAGCGGCTGGGGTTGAACGTGTTCATCATTGATTACCGGGGCTACGGCCACAGCGAAGGCCGCCCCACTGAGGCCGGCACCACGCTCGATGCCGCAGCGGCGTGGCGTTATCTGGTTGAGCAGCGGGGCTTTGCCCCGGAGCAGATTGTTATTTTTGGCCGCTCGCTGGGGGGCGCGGTGGCCGCCGGCCTGGCCGAGCAGCAGCGGCCCGGCGCGCTGATCCTTGAATCGACCTTTACGTCTGTGCCGGATATGGCCGCGCGGCAGTTCCCATTTTTGCCGGTGCGACAGCTCAGCCGGCTGCACTACAACACCCGCGAGCGGCTGGCCCGCATCGACGCGCCGCTGCTGACCATCCACAGCCCCAATGATGAGGTCATCCCCTTTGAGCACGGCCGGGCGCTGTTTGCGACAGCCGGCCAGCCCAAAGAATTTTTGCAGATTGACGGTGGGCACAACGACGGCTTTCTAATTTCGGCCGGGGTGTACGAACCGGCCGTGGCCGCGTTCATCAACCGCTATCTGGAGTAAACTGTCTACCGGCGTTTTTTGACCAGTTTAACCGGGAAAAAGGTGCGGTACAGACTCATCAAAAAATAAAACACGCCGTAGCCCATCGACACAAAAACAAACAGCGGATTGATTCCCGGATAAACCACCAGCATGCCAATGGTGGCCACGCCCCACACCACCGACGCGCCCAGCACCGCCCAGCGCACCCAGACTCTGGATGAAACGTATTCCAGCCGGGAAGGGTAAATGTATTTGATCGGCACAAAAACCATCAGCACCAAAAACAGGATTATCGCCAGGTTGACAAAGGGCGGCATCTGCCAAAAGAAGAGATAAAAAACCACAATATTCCAGTAGCTGGGAAACCCTTTAAAAAAGTGGTCGTCGGTTTTGGCGTCGGGTTGGGTAAACTGATAAGCCGATGCCAGCCCGATAAGGCTGCCGCCCAGCAGCGCCCAACCAAACGGCAGCAGGCCGGAAACCAGCAGAAAAAAGGCCGGCACCATGGTGTAATTGAAGTAATCGATGATGTTGTCCAGTAACTCGGCATCGACCATCGGGGTAGCTTCTTTGGTTCTGGCCTGGCGGGCCAGGGTGCCATCGACGGCATCAACCAGTATGGCCGCCGCCATAAACCAAAAAGCGACGGTGAAGCGCTGATTGTGAATAGACCACAGCGCCAGCAAGCCCCAGGCCGCGCCGCTGGCGGTAAACAGATGGACCAACCAGGCCGCGGTGCGGCGGCGTTTACTAATATGCAGCAGTGTGTTATCGCCGGTTACATCTTGCACAGGTGGTAGACCTTTCGGTGGTGAATTAGCCGCAAAAAGCAGCTCAGGATAACACAAACTCAGCCTGCGGGCAAACAATTTTAGCCTGCGCCCGATGTTTGACAATCTCCCGGCTCGGTTCTATAATTTTGCGTGCTGGTGCGGGTATAGTTCAGTGGTAGAACGCAACCTTCCCAAGGTTGATGTCAGGGGTTCGAATCCCCTTACCCGCTCTCACAGAAAAGCGGCCAAATGGCCGCTTTTTGGTTGGAACTCAATAAACCCGGTTCAATGGGTTGACGGCAGCGGTTGCCGGGGCAATCGCACCCCGACGCCGCTGAATCGCCCCACCCACTGTATAAACTCGCTGACTGTTTTATTGACCACCAGATTAGCGTTGGTTAATTGCGCAGCGACAACGTTTTCTAAGTTGGTCAGGCTGGTAATACCTGTGGTATTAACCGGCCGGAGAAACTCCACTACACCCCCGGTTTGATAACTGCCCGGCTCCGTACTGTCCCAAACCAGTCCAATCAGCCAGGTGTGTTTACTCCAATTGCCCGGACATGTCCACTGAACCGCTAATTTAACCCAACCACCTGAGTTGATTTGTTGTGCTGGAAGTTGAACGACTGGCGTAATCTGAATTTGGCTGTTCTGTACCTTTAAATCCCCTCTGAAGAAAAAGAGCCGGAGTGGTCTGATCGGATTATTGGTGTAAATATCTACCTGAAGGTGGAGCCAATAGGTTTGATTGGGCTGCGGGTCGATGTGGCGGTATTCATTGCAGCTCCCCGGCATAAGGCTTAACTGTGCCGAATTTGAATTCCAGATATTTGGATGCCGTCCCCACCAGGCCGGCCCGTCGGGGGTCCCGGCCAAATTTGCCCCCAGATTGTTCACTAACGAAACCGGGCGGCCATCGTCATAAAAAAAGTTTCGTAAACAAACCCTTGGCAGTTGAAAATCGGCCTGAGAATTAATTTGGGGTGGGTCAACAACAGGTTCGTTTGAAATTGAAGTGATAAATGACGCCGGGATATAATGGGTACAGGCCATTTGAACATTATTCTCCGTGTTGCGGGGCAGATTGGGTGTACCGGGCGTCAATATGGTCCACTCGTCACCGGGCGTTAAAACCGAGCAGCCCACCCGGGAGAAAGCGACAGCGGGATGGTCTAACCCCAGAAAATGGCCCAGTTCATGGGCCAGCAAATACCGGTTTTGGCTGGCGCAGCACAGGTCGAGGACAATTTTAGATGAACTACATGAAAAGCCACCGCCGCCCATTTGATTCTGAAAACAGTCGATATTGTTGGCGACCAATTCAACTTCAAGCGTGTTTTGGGCCGTTTGGGACTGGATCAAGCGGATTCCGCCGGGACACGACCACACCTCCCGGGCGGCGGCAAGCAGGTTGTCCACCACCATCTGGTGGGCGTTAGCCGCCCCCGAAAAAAACAACGTGAGTTCCAAATTGGCCCCATCCAGTGAGTACGCCGGTTGACTATAATAAACATTCGGGGTGACAATCTCGATGGGCTGGGGATCGACAAAAACCGTATTGGTTGTTGTGAGCGCCGTAATAACTTTATCGCCGGCCAGTTGTTCCGCCGCAAAACCAAAGAAGTGCCTTTCTGTACCGCTCATATAGCGCAACCCAATCCGTGCCTGCACCGTTAAACCGTATTCAACCGGCTTTTCCCCGGAACCGTCAAGCCAAACCACCTTCAATTCTCCGCGTGAAACCGCAACATCTGTGCCCAATACAATCAGATGGTTACCCTGCTCGTCATCGCCAAACAGCGCCAGCCGCGAGTAGGACTCAACCTGGAGTTTGCCGTTGGGCAGCCGGTCGCCGTGGGCAAAAAATTCACCACGGCACTTTATTTGCCGGGAGCCGCCATTTTGAAAATTCACCTTTATTTCCACGCCGGGCAGGGCGCTGTAATACACATAGCGCCGCCCACTACCAGCCAAATCATCGGCAATCATATTTAACCTCCCAAACTATGCTGATCTACTTCAGCCAGAATGTGCCCGTAACATTCTCCGTGCCCGTAACCTGGCTGATGGTGTAAGTTCCGGTCAGTGCGGCGGTGGGCGCGGCCAATAAATTGAATCCCCAGCCACGGTCGCCAAAGGGTTGATCAATTGACACCGACCACGGCGGGGCAATTGACTGGTAGGTTTCGGTTATGCCCACTTGCTGCCGCAATAACGTAAACCGGGGGGCAGCGCCCAGCGGAAAATTGGTGTAATAAACAGCCAGATTCTGGCCCGGCCGGCCGGTTGAGGGCATCACCAAAATTTCAGGCGGCGCAGCGGCGGCTGGCTGGCTCACGGTGAACGTGGTTGTAAATCTGGTTAGCCCGGCAAACGCTGGTTCGGGGACCGTGCCTTTGCCTTTTACAATGAGCGTGTAGACCCCGGTGGGATGAAATGGCAGCGCGTACCATTCAACCACACTGGTCGCTTTGGTGATTTCAATTGTCCCGGTCGGCGGGAACACATCCGGGATGTATGAAACCGTTTCGTTTGGTTTTAGCGCAACGCCTTCAACCGGCAGCGGCAGTAGTGGAACAGTGCGGGTAATTCCATCCGGGTTGATCACGTAGGCTTCGGTGGGAAGGATAAAACAGGGCACAAACGCCCGGCGCTGGCCCAAATACAGCGTGGCACTGACCGGTCCGCCATCCAGATAGGGGCCATTACTCACAGCGCCACTGCAGGGAATCATTGCGCCTGCATTGGGCACCCACGGCGCAAGATCGTGCCGGCTGATGGTCATCTCAAACGGGCTTGCCACCGACACCGCCGGCCCCTGCCCGCCACCAACCGGCTCAACGCCGCCGCCCGGTGTCGATGCCTGGCTGTTCTGCGGGGCGGCGGCCACTGCCTGCGGCGGCTGGGTTGGCCCGGCCACCGGTGCGGGAGTGACGGCCGGCGGAATCGAGGTAAGGGTAGCCGTTGGCAGGGGTGGCGGGATGGGTGGCAGATAAATGGTCTGGCCGGGCTGCACCAACGGCGCAGCCAAACAGTTGGCGACCATAATTTCCGCGGAGGTCACGTTGCGGGCGGCAGCCAGATCGAGCACGGTATCGCCGGGCTGCACGGCGTACGCTTCCCAACCGGCCGGCGCCGGGCAGGGCGTTGGCGTAGGCAGGGGCGGCAAATATAACCGCTCGCCGGCGTTGATCACCTCCGAGGTGAGGCAGTTGGCGGCCTCGATTTCGGCCACGCTGACGCCGCGGGCCTGGGCCAGACTCACCAGCGAATCGCCAATATCGATGGTGACCAGCTCCCAGCCGGGCCGGCCGGGAACACAGGGAGTAACCGCCGCCAGCGGCGGCAGGTAGATGGTTTCCCCGGCGATCAACGTGTCAACGGGCAGGCAGTTTTCGCTCAAAATGCGGGCGCTGCTCACGCCGGCTCGCGCCGACAGCTCTTGCAACGTATCGCCCGGCTGGATGACGTAAGGTTGCCAGCCGGCCGGCGGCGGAGCGCAGTCGCCGGGCGCGGGCGTTGCCGTGCTCACTACCGGCCCACTCACCGCTGTGGCCGAGGCGGCGATAGCCACCGTTGGCGCGGCAGTCGGCGGGCCGGGCGGCACTTCGGCCGGCTGGCAGCCCAGCAGCAACACCAGCAGCAGCGCCGCGGCAAACAGCGGTAAAACCAGCCTGATCGTTTTTGCTGCCGTCATTTTGCCTCATCCCCAATCAGTTGCAGGTAAGAGCAGGTCAACTCCTCGGCCCGAAGCACGCCGCTGTTCAGCCCCAAAGGCACCGCCGTGGCGCAAGCGCCGGCCGCTTCTGTTGGGTTGGGCGGCTGGCCTCTGAGGTAAGCCTCCGCCTGCCAATCCAGACATTTGGCGTGATAGTACACCGCTAATCGCGAACCGTCCTGCTCGTTTGACTCCAGCAGGGGATAAGCCGCATCGCAGGCCAGCAGAGTTTGTTTGAATAACGATTGGGCCGACTCGGTTTGCCCGGCTGCGGTCAAATACCGGGCCTCCAGCAGCGCCAGTTTGCCCAGCAGGGCCTGAGCCTGCCCGGCAATTTCAAGCAACTGCGCCGGCTGGCCGGCCTCCTGATAGGCGCTCACCACCTGCTGTAACCCGGTTTCGGCTTTGGTGTAGGCATTCCGGGCCAACTGACGGCTGGCGGTGGGGTCTTCGGCTTGCCGGGCCTGCTGCTGGTAATATTCATACAGTCCCAACTGGGCCTGGGCCACGCCAAATTGGGCCTTGGCCGATACATAGCCATACGGCGACTGCTCATCGGGCGCGGGCAGGGCGTTGGCGTAAAAGTAGCGGGCATCTTCCAGCCGGCTCACAATGGTTTCGGGCCACGGTTGGTCGGCGGGAATCAGCTGGATCGCCTGGGCCAGGGCGATGCCCCCCAGCCCCAGATTGAGCCGGGCATAGCCGGGATTCAGGGCCAGGCCATCAGAAAAATGGAGCGCGGCCTGTTTGCGAGCCGCCTCGGCCAGATTCGCGTCCACGGGCGTGTTTGGGTCGAGGCTCAAGCCGCTGAAGCGCCGGAATTCGCGCAGCTTCACCGCACCCAGCAACAGGTGGATCACTTCCTGCCCGGATTCATCGGGCGAAGATTCGCGCAGCCGGTTGAGAGCGGTGTTAAAGGCCAGGTAAGCGGCATCGTCATGTTGCAGGCCAAAATCAGATAATCCCCGCACCACCTGCTGCAACGCCTCAATGCGGGCCTGCAAGCGGGCGTTCACCCCGGCCCGCTCCGAGGCGTTGAACGGCGGCAAAAACTGCACCGGCTCCCCAAACTGGGTGGCCCCTACAATCTCGGCCCCGTAATCAAATCCCTGGGCGTTGGGGGCAATGTAAAATTCCGGGTACACCAGATAAACACCGTTGGCCTGTGGCGCAATCCGGCCATACAGCACAATAACGGCGTGGTGCGCCCGGGCCAGTTGGGCCGCGCCGGCTTCGCGGGCGGCGGGGTCAAAATCGGGGATAGCTTCAATGGGGCGCACTTTGCCCGGCTGCGCCCATTCCGGCAGGTCGGCCAGCGCAGCCTCCATTGCGGCTACCAGCGTATCGCGCAAATTGCGGCCATCATCCGGGTTGAGCAGCGGCGCGCCGGTTACCGGGGTAAATTCGGCCACAACAATATTCAGGCCAATGTTGGGCAGCGGGGTGATGACCGCTGTTGCCGGTGGGTTATCGCCATTTTGGGCCAGCCCAATGCCCAACGCGGTCAGCAACACCAAACCGGTCACGGCAAAAACAATGGGCAACCATTTTACTGCGCCGGCCGGTCCAGGCGCATCTGTGGCGCTGGCCTGGAGCTGGCGCAAAGCCGCTTCATCCGCCTCAATTTCTTTTTCCAGATTTTCAATATCGATGAGAATATGGGTTGGCGTTTCAAGGAAGCCATACATGGCCTCTTTTTGTTTGAGCAGTTCCAGCCTGCGCCGTTTTGATGTAATTGTCTCTTTGAGAAAATCCAGGCTGACTTTCTGGGCCATCGGTTAAATCCCGGCATTCTGCAATAATAACATTTGGCTTCAGGGTGATATTCAGGATAGTTTTTTGGAAGGCGGGCGCGAGGAAAAAAGGTGTGATTAAATTCATTATCGTGCATTTTTGGTAAATATGTCAAGTGTGCCGCGCAAGCGAGATATGTTCATCGCGCCCGCACGGTATTAATCGGGGATTTTCGAGCCGGGCCGATGGCCCAGGCGAGGTAACCTGTTGGTTTCTATTGTGAACCGGGTGATGGTTAGTTATAAGTAAAGAATAATGAATGGTGTTATGGCAAGCCGGCACAAATGGCGAAGTCGTAGATGCTCTTTGGGCGCAATCCCAACCGCCAACACTGAGCTTGCTTCAGTGGTTTTGCTCCCGCGCAGGGTTATAGCTTGCCCGCCAATGTCCGCAGTTCCAGCAGTGTTTAACTGCTGGAACTGCGGGTTTAGGGTTTGGGTGTCTTGTTACTCGGTAACGGTAAACGGTTGCACCATACCTAAGGCGTAGTGCATTACATTGTCCTTGTCAACGTGGCAAGCCAACTGGTACTGGCCCGCTTTGTCAATTGTCCACTCTAACGTGGTTGTTTTACCAGGTTGAATCGCCTCAGCTTCTGATGCCTGACCGTTGACCTCAAACGGCATATCGTCGTCGCCGGCCTTTTCCAGGACCAATTCATGTTCCATCGCGCCGGCATTATCAATAATAAACTTCACCGCCCCGGCCGGAATGCTGGTCTTGTCCATCTTGACCTTAAATTCGTTTAACGTAACGTGGACCTCAGTCGGTCCACTGGCGGTCTGAACGCCTCCGCAGGCTGCCAGGAAAAGCATAACTACAAATAAGATACCGATACTTAGAGTAACAGATTGTTTATACATTTTTCTCCTTTTCTTCATTTGGTCTACTTACTAAAATGAACTTTATTTATATTTACAGGCCTCAGGTTAGCCTGGATGTATGCCCTGATTGCAGTTGTTATTTGCAGACCAGACGCGCTAGTAGCCCAACGCTTTAACCTCGTGGCGGGTTATTGTATGGCCGAGCGGGTCCAGACACATTTCAAAATCCGCACCCTGGCCGCTTGGATCATCGATGCTTGGGGCGTAATCACTAAAGCTGACCAAATGCCCCATATTATCGTATAGCGTGGCGTACACCGCCAGATACCCCTGCACCGGGTCGCCCGGATTTTCAACCTGACCACTCAAACAGTACATCCCGTCCGTATCCGTCCACTGCTTTAGCCCGGTGATCTGAAAATCCTGCCGCGGCGAGTCGGTGGCCGGGCTGGACTTAACCTGCACATCAACCCGGGAAACAGGTTGGGGGCTGATCGCATCCAGCTCAAATGGAATGTGGGCCTCAACCGGAATAATCTCCACCGGCACGTAACTCGATGTGTCGATCTGGTCCTGAATAACCTTCCCCTGCGCGTCATAAAATGTGCCGGTCAGTTCGATTGCTGTTTGAGGCGAGCCGGTGTTATTGATCAGCACGCCCATTACCACCGCTTCGCCTTCATTAAAAGTAGTTTGAGTGCCCACAACAGACCAACCCACCCCAACCTGATTGATCTCCTCCGGGCTGGTTTCGTCTGGCGGCTGAGGCACGCTGGCCGGCGCATCCGGCGCGACGGGAATGGGGGTTTCAGCCGCAGCCGGTCCCGCTGCCATCGGGACGAGCGCCGGAGCGCTCTGGCCGCTGCCGGGCGTGGGTGTTAAGGTGGGTAAATGCTGGCGAATGGTTGGTGTGGCCGGGCTGCTGAGTACGTTTATCACCAGCCCAAGCCAGCGGCTGATAAACCCCGGCGTGGGTGTTGGCAGTGGGTGCTGGCTGCGAGTTCGGGTGGGGGCCGGTTCGCGGAGCGCGGCCGGTTCGGCCAAATGAGAAACCACGTTGGGGGCGGCGAGCGCATCCGGCAGGGCCGCCGGCCGGTAGATTGGCGCGCTGGCCGGCTCCGACGACAGGCCGGTACGCGCGGCCACTTTAATAAACGCCAGGCTGGCCACCAGGCCAGTGGCTAACACAATAAACACAATCAGCGGGCCAATGGCCAGATAGGTGAGCACATCCAGTGCCGGTAAAAAGCGATGTTTCATCAATCTGTTTCCTTTCACTAGTTACGGCAGGATTAAACCAGGCTGATCATCAACGCCATGAGCGTTCGTAATTTGGGCCAAAACCGCCAGCCCAGCAGGGCGAGTAAGCTGCCCAAACCGGCGACCGGCAGCATCATCGCCAGTAGTAAATCCGGGCCGGGCAGGCTGTTTTGCAGCCAACCGGGAACCGGCGCGCCCTGTCCAGACACCGGCACCGCCAGATCAAAGTGAACCAGGCTGTCATCCAGTCCGCGGCGACGCACGTAAACGGATACGCGCCAATTGCCGCCGCGGTTGAGATACGCTCCGGTGGCTGAAAAATCGGTCGGGCTGCCAGCCTTCAAATCGATTTTGGTCTGGCCGAGCGGCTCGTCCTGATAATCAAAAATCAGGCGCACCAACTGCACGTCGCCCACGGCAGTTTGGTCTTCTTTATAGAGATGAACCAAAAACGTGTTGCGCCCCACCCGATTGGGGTCAATTTGCAGATAAATGTAAAAGTCATCGGCCTTGATAACCTGGTTAAAGGGGATGGCCGGTTGCTGGACAGCGACTTCCTGAGCCAAATTGCGCGGGGTGGTGGTTTGGGTGAGCATAGCCACCGTAACCATAATAGCCAGGCTGACCACGGCCTCAAGGCCAACCTGCCGCCGAAATTGTTGCTGTCCGGCGGGGGTGTGCAGACTGGCCGCCCGGCGATGAACCTGCCGGTTATTGAGCAGCGCCATCAGCCAGGCCAGCGCCACCAGCCCGAGCTTGCCCAGCAGCACCAACCCGTACGGCGTTTGCCCCAGCGCGGCCAAATCCGGTAATTGTACCAAACTGCTAAACAACCCGGTCAGGATGAGGACAAACACGCTCAGGCTGGCCAAAAGTGAGAAACGCAGGACAAGCTGCGGCAGTTGCTCGCTGCCGGTGTTGGCGCGGCGAAGCTGCCAGGCCAGCAGCGCCAGCAACAGCAGCCCGCCCACCCAGGTTGCCGCCGCCAGCAGATGCACGTAGTCGGCCAGCAACGGCCAGGGCGTATCAAGTAGAACATTGGCGTGGCTGCTGCCGGAAAACGTGAACAACAGCAGCCCGGCCAGCAGCAGCAACGCCGGCCAAAGCTGGCGCTGCAACGCCGCAACCAGTTGTGGAAAAACCAGGGTGACGCCGGCCAGGCCAAAACTGACCAGCGCCGCGGTCATCCAGCCCCAGCCCGCGGCGGTTTGGGCGGTGAGCAGCACAACCAATAAAATTGCGCCCGCGCCGGCGGCCAGCAACTGCACAAAAAGAGTAGTTTCCTGATTGTGCAGCGGCCGCGGCTGCGGCAAATTCAGCACCAGCAGCAGGCCGCTCAACGCCAAAATCTGCCGGGTGAAAATCAGGGCGTTGGTGCGTGTTTCCAGCAACAGCGATGGCAGAGCCGCCAGCCCGCCCAATCGCCCGGTTTGCAACAGAATTTGCAGCCACGCCCCCAGCACAATGGCCAGCACGGCCACCCACAACGCTTGCAGCGCCAGGTTGCGGGCGCGAGCCAGCAGCAGGTTATCGGCGCGGACTACCAATAGCAGAAACAGGGGTGCGCCAAAAAACAGCGCGCCACCCAGCAGGGCCAGCCAGCGAGCCAATGTTTCGCCCGGCGAGGGGACGGGGTTGCGGTTATCTTCGGCGGCGGAAACAGCCAATCCCGCCGGCCGGGTGCCATCGGCGTTGAGCACGGTAAACGGGAACGAGCCGGACCATTCGTGGCCGTCAAACTGCGACAGGTTTTTCCAGGCCACAGTGTAAATTCCCGGCGGCAGCGGCTCCAGCTCAATCGTCAGGTGAGTGGGGTCGGCGGGGTCCAGCGCCGGCGCGGGCAGGCTGATCTTTTTGCCGGCAGAGGTGAGCAAGCGTACCCGGTTGACGCCATTTTCCAGCGGCTCGCTGAACCACAGTTCAATTTTGGCCGGCGGCTGGGCCAGCTCGGCGTCAAAAACCGGCAGCGACCGCACCAAAATGGCGTGCGCGCTGGCCGGCGCTGCGCCAAACATTGCCAGCAACAACCCCAACAGCAGGAGTAATATTGAACGGTCGCGAATCACCCGGCTCATTAAAAGATGCCCCCCCATTTTTGCTTGCCCGGAGCCAGTGCCATCCCCACCGCCAGCACGCCAAACACCAGTCCACCCAAACAGGGCAGAAGGCTGCCCGTGGCTGTAGGGCTGGCCAGCGGCACGGCGACATCGGCGGCCGGCTGGGTTTGGGCCACGGCCAAGGCGGTTGTTCCCACCGTAAAACCAAACTCACCGCTGTCTTCGTCGCCATCATCCGCCGACGACGTTTGCCAGCGCACCGTGTAGCGGCCGTTTGGCAAATTATCCGCCAAAGAAACCAGCATGTGGCTGCGGTCGTCGTCGTCAATGCGGCTGTCGCCCCGATCTACCTGAGCGCCGGTTGGGCCAAACACGGCCAGCGAATTGGCGCCTGCCTGCCGGAACAGTTCTTCGGCAAACCAAACGTGAACTTCGGCCGGAGGGGTGGCCAGCACAGCTTCGGCGGCCGGCTCGGAGTGATCGTAGCCGGCGTGAGCGGTGGCCAGCCCGGTTGTTAGCAGCAAAAGCAAAACTACCAGAGAAAGCCATCGAAATTGGAGATGCACTTTCATTAAAATTCCTCCATTATTTGGGCTTGGCGCTGTTACTGGCCAAAACTGCGCAGATCGAAGCGGGCCACGTGCTGCCCCAGAGGATCAAGGCACACGTCCACGCCAAAAGTGCCGCCACTCACAATTGCTTCGGGCGAGGCCGCCTGATCGCTTTCAAAATTGATAACCTGGCCCTGATCGTTATACAGCAGCACCACCACGGTGAGGTAATTGTGCAACTGCGCGCCGGAGTTGCGGACAGTGCCGGTTACGCAGTAAGCGCCATCGTCACTGGTGGCGGCGGTGTTGGAGATTTCAAAATTTTGGCGCGGCTGCTGGCTATCCGGCTGCGAGGCGACTGTCATATCGACGCGACCCACGTTTTGGGTGTTGTATGCCGTTAGCTGAAATGGCACTCGTGCGCCGGCCGGCACAACATCGAGCGGCCAATAGCCGTAAGTATCGCCGGGGGTGGGCAACGGCTGGCCCTGACCGTTGAAAAACGCGCCAGAAATGTGGTCAACCAACTGCGCGGAACCGGTGTTGTTAATCATTTCACCGTACGCAGTTTCGCTGCCATCGCCATTGTTGATAATCTGGATGTTGGCAAAGGCCCAGCCGGCCGTTGGCGGCGCGGGAGCGGCCGCGGCCACAGCCACCGTGGCCGTGGGCAACACGAGCGGGTTCACTGCCGCCACCGGAGCGGGCGCTGCCGGATTAACCGGCGGCGCGGCGACAATGGCCGGGCCGGCCGGGCTGGTGGGCGGCGGCTGTTTGAACTTAACATAAAACCACTCCGGCTTTTGGGGATCGGTGGCAAAGGCCCAATCCGAAGACAGGCGCGTGCCGTTGGGGTCTTCCAAATGGAGGGTCCAGGTTCCCTGCTGAATGCCGCCCGGCGGCTCAAATTTTACGCTGCTTTCTTTCTCGACAGCGCCCGGCGCGGTGGCGCCATTAAAAAACCACTCGGAAAGAGGACTCTCGTAATGAATATCGCCGGGTTCAAAAACGCCGACCGCTTTGACTCCGCCGATGGGAATTTCCTGGGCATTAACCACGGCCACGTAGCCGGTGAGAAACGGGTTTGAGGTGTGATCCTGATACATTTCCTCGGCGCGATAGGTGTAGTTGGGTGTGGCCGTTGGCAGCGGCGTCGGTGTATCCGTTGGGGGCGGGGTGGCAGTGGGCGGCGCAACCACCACAGGTTTGGGCGCGACAGCGGCCACAGCTACCGGCGGCGGCGGTGTATCCGTTGGCAGTGGCGCAGGCAGCGGCGCGCTGATTACCGGTGGGGTGGTTGGCAGCGGCGTAGCGGTCGCCGGCGGTGTGTCTGTTGGGGTAGAAGTTGGCGGCGGCGTGAGTGATGGGCTGGCGGTGGCGGTTAGCGTGGGCAGCGGCGTGCGGGTTGGTTCTAACTGGCGCACGCTGACCTGCTGCGGTTGCGCCGCCGGGGCGTGCAGCCGTTGGGCCAGCGAGCAGCCCAGCGAACTGACCAGTAACAGGCTGCCAGCCGCCAGCGCCCACCGCCGGGAAACAGTCTGAATTTTGTTCGTTTGTCGCTGGTTCATTTGGCACTCATTCCTTTATTACGGCCCAATTGGATTGACCCGGTGCGAGACAAAATCATCAAAATATTCCGCGCCGTTAACGGTGCCGCTGATGCCGGTGACCGGGCCGAGGCAAATCTCATCAATCCGCAGGGTATCGTTATCGATGCCGCTGCGCGTTTGCTGCAGAACGCTGTCGAGCCACAAGCTGAGGTAGCCGTTGTTTGCGCCGGCGCCGGTGGCGGCCTGCCAGTCAAACTCAACGGCGTGCGGCGCATCAGACAGGGTGTACCAGCCGGTGAAAATAGTTTTGCCGCCGTCGGTGCGCAGCCCGGCCCGAAGCTGGTAAGTGTTGTTTGACCGCCGAAAATCCAAAACGACGACATCGACGCTGGCGCTGCGGGCAGTAAAAATGCGGTGCGTGGTGCCGTTATTCAGCGCGATGCTGTTGGGGTCAAAATAAAAGCGGGCCCGATAGCGCGCCTCACTTTGCGGCGAGTCGTCGCGCAGGTAGGCCGGCGGCAGGCTGCCTTTGGATGCCACTGTAGCCAGCATACTTTTGACCACAAACGGCAGATAGGTGTTTGAACCACTGTTATTCATCGACATAGCCAGGCCGTTGCCGCCAACCAGCGCCGCCGCGGACGAGACCGCAAGGTCGCCATTTTGATCCACCACCGCTGACCAGGCATTCAGCGCGCCCGACTCAAAGCTGTCGGCAAAAATCAAATCACTCTCCGGCAAAGGCGTAGGGACAGAGGTGCTGGTCGCCGTGGGCGGAACCGGCGTATTTGTCGGCGGGACGGGTGTCGCGGTCGCCGTCGGCGGAATGGGTGTATTTGTCGGCGGGACAGGCGTGTTCGTCGCCGTCGGCGGAACCGGCGTATTTGTTGGCGGGACGGGCGTGTTCGTTGCCGTGGGCGGAATGGGTGTATTTGTCGGCGGGACGGGCGTGTTCGTCGCCGTCGGCGGAACCGGCGTGTTCGTCGGCGGGACGGGTGTGTTCGTCGCCGTCGGCGGAATGGGTGTATTTGTCGGCGGGACGGGCGTGTTCGTCGCCGTGG
>JAJVIM010000058.1 GCA_022071955.1 Anaerolineae bacterium | reverse complement strand
TTCTGGTTAATTTGCTGGCCGGTTTGATTGCTTACACCCGCCAACCCAATAAACCTTCGCTCAATCTTTCCGACACCGAACTGACCCAATTGCCGGCTCTCATTTAATTATCGAACTCAGGTTATTAAGATTAATGTGAGGAGCTTAAGCTCTTTGCCCCGACGACAGGTGCTCATTACCCTGATTGGGGTCATGCTGGCGTTGTTCTTAAGCTCCCTGGACCAGACTATAGTCGGTACCGCAATGCCGCGTATCATCGCCGACCTGGGAGGGTTCAGTCAGTATACCTGGTTGACCACCGCATACATCGTCACGTCGGCCGTGACCATACCCATCGTCGGCAAACTCACGGATATGTATGGCCGCAAGTACTTCTATATTGTCGGAATCATGATTTTCGTCGGATTCTCACTGGCCTGCGGTTTAAGCCAAACCATGACCCAGCTGACCTTCTTCCGCGGCGCGCAGGGTGTCGGGGCTGGCATCATGATGGCCAATGCCTTTACCGTCATCGGGGACCTTTTCCCGCCTGCCGAACGAGGGAAATACCAGGGCTACATGGCTGGAATTGTCGGGCTCTCATCCGTCATCGGGCCCACTCTGGGCGGATGGCTGACCACTTCACTTTCCTGGCACTGGATCTTTTTCGTCAATGTTCCTCTCGGAACACTGGTCATCATCTTGTTTTTTCGGTTCTTCCCCAGCATCCGGCCGGACAATTTAGGGCATACTATCGACTACGCCGGGGTTTTCGCGCTTATCCTGTTCGTAGTACCCTTGATGCTGGCTTTGTCCTGGGGAGGCGTCAATTACGCTTGGGGTTCCTCGGTGATAATCGGATTGTTCATTTTCTCCGCAGTGATGCTGCTGGTATTCATGTTTCTGGAAAGCCGAGCCAAGGAGCCGATCCTGCCTCTGACACTGTTTAAGAACTCGATAGTCTCAATTTCCTCCGCGGCCATCTTCCTGACCAGTATCGGCATGTTCGGGTCCATCCTTTTTATTCCCCTCTTTTTCCAAGGAGTTCTGGGGGCCTCACCTATCAACAGCGGCAACCTGCTGATACCCATGATGATAGGTTTGGTCGTAAGCTCTTTTGTCGCCGGACAGATGCTCTCCCGGGCGGGAGGACATTATCGGGTACAGGGTTTGAGCGGGCTGACGGTGATGGCGGTGGGCCTCTTCTTTCTCTCCCGGATGTCCGTTGTTAATACCAGCTACGGAATGGCCATTGTTTACACCGTCATCACCGGCCTGGGCCTGGGCACCACCATGCCTCTGTTCACCATCGCAGTGCAAAATGCGGTCTCCAACAGCCAGCTCGGTGTAGCTACCTCGGTGACTGCTTTTCTGCGGTCGGTGGGCGGGGCTGTGGGGCTGGCTTTATTGGGCTCGGTCATGAATAATAAATTCGCCGCCGAACTCGTCAGCAGCGTACCGGATAAAATAATCTCCGCCCTTCCGCCTCAGTTGGCTTCAATGGCCGATAGCCCTCAGGCCCTGGTCAACCCGGCCACGCAGAACCAACTTAGGGATATACTTGGCCCTTCCGGGTTCGATCAATTGCTCTACGGGCTACGCCAGGCCCTGACCTCAGGAGTCACGGAGGCGTTTCTCATCGCCTCGATATTTATCCTGATCGGATTGGTGGTGACAGCTTTTATTAAGGAGATCCCACTGCACAAAGGGGGAACCCCCACTCCGGCAGTCGAAAATAAAGAAGTGGGGTGATTCATGAAATGATACAGTCAATATATCATTAAGATTAAAATCAATAAGAAAGGGATTTTTGGTGAAAAAAATGAGTTCAAAAATCAGTCAAGATAAAAATTCAGGGTCCCATTGGACATCCACCAAGTATAGCAAGAATATGTTGATGGATGCCTTGGTGAAACATGTCCTGGGCCTGATGTTATACGGCATGTCGGACCTCGGAGAGGTTCTCGAAGTCGTGAGTCAGCTTACGGTGAGTGACGAAGAGAACTGGATCAGCGCCTGGAGCGCCATGGCCCAACGACTACAATCTCGAGCTGAAAAGGCAGACCAGACCGGCAAACGGGTGACTGCCTCCACCGCCTACCTTCGGGCATCGACTTACTGGCGTGTCTCCTTGATGTGCTTTAACATTCCTAACGATCCGCGCATCAGCGATTATGCACTTGCCAGCTCAAAGTGCTACGAGCGGTACCTGGAATTGTCCGGTTACCCGGGACAGTATGTGGATATCCCGTATGAAAACAGTTTTCTTCCAGGGCACTTCTACCGATCGCCGGTGGCAGGAGACAAAGCTCCGCTGCTCATCCTCACACCGGGTCAGGATACCTGGGCCGAAGATACGCGTTGGGTGTACGATGGCGCCATCCGTCGCGGGATCCACTGTCTGGTGTATGATGGTCCCGGTCAAGGGTATGCATTAAGGTTCAACGATCTTCGATTTCGACCCGACTGGGAGAATGTCGTGGGACCAGTGGTCGACTTTGGGCTGCAAATTCCAGGGATAGATCCGTCCCGGATTGGTTTGATGGGGTTGAGTTTCGGTGGTTTTTTGGCACCGCGGGCTGCAGCCTTCGAGAAGCGAATCAAAGTCTGCATCGCCGATCCTGGGAACCTCAGCTGGGGAGATGGAATCATCGGTCGTTTGCAAACCCTCAGTAACTTACAGCGCAATGAGCTTCCGCCAGAGATGAGCAGTTTGGTGAGAAACGCTGCATGGAAACATGGTGTGTCGGATTCGGTTAAGGAAGTGATCCAGGCTCTTCAAGCCTATGACAACACATCCAACGTAGACAAAATTACATGCGAAACACTCGTCATGGATGGAACGGCAGAACTTAATTATGGTTCGGCGCAAAAGTTCTTTGATGCTCTACAGTGCCCCAAGCACTACATGTTGTTTGATGAAACCACTACCGCACAGCAACATTGCCAAATAGGAGGTTACGCTATTGCGACAGAGTATTTGTTCGACTGGCTCGACGAACGGCTTTAATGGTGCAAATCATTGGCATTCGACCCCTGGCGCGCGGTTTGCGTAGGGGGTGCAGCATAGCAGTGCGCAACGTCCGCCGTGAACATGGCTTTCGGGTTGCAAACGCGCCTACCTTTACCGGATGTGGCGGGTGCTGCGCCCAATTTGGGGCAGGCACGGTCTAAGAATTAAAAAAAGGATAAGGAAGGAAAGAAAGAAAGAAATGAATGCAGGGAAAGGTGTATATCCACGCCGGAGGCATCCTATCAAGACCGTTCTCGTCGTCATCGGCAGCGTGCTCGGCGTAATTGGACTCGGGTTGGCCGCGACCTTCTACGTCGCCAGGCGCGGTGTCGCGCCCGTGCGTGACGGTCAGGCGCTCCCGGGTGGGGTCGTGCAGATCAAGGACGGCTTCACGAGCGCGTTCCTCCTGGATGCGGGACCGGGCAGCGCGGTTCTGATCGACGCGGGGCAGGACGGGGAGGCGAAAGCGATCAAAGCGGCGCTGGCGGCGCGCAACCTGCGGCCCGAGGACGTGGTTGCCATCTTACTGACCCACGGGCACAGCGATCACCTCGGCGGCATCGCCGCGTTCCCCAACGCGCAGGTCATGGCGATGGCCGAGGACGTGGTGCTGGCGGAGGGACGTGAGCCCCGCCGTTCGCTTCTGGGTTCGCTGATCGGGGCTAGTCCGACTGGTGTGCACGTCGAGCGCGTACTGGCGGACGGCGAGACACTGACCCTGAGTCGTCTGCAACTGCGCGTTTTCGCCGTACCGGGACACACTGCGGGCAGCGCCGCCTTCCTCGCCGACGGAGTGCTCTACCTGGGCGATAGCGCCGACTCGAATACGGACGGCACGCTGCGGCCTGCCTTCTGGTTCGTCTCGGAGGACACCGCGCTCAACGTGGCTTCGCTCAAGACTCTGGCGGCGCGGCTGGACCCGTCGCCGGGCGAGGTGAAGTACCTGACGTTCTCGCACTCGGGCGCGCTGGAGGGCTTCGGACCGCTGGCGGCGTTCGCGGCCACGCACTGACTGCGAGCGCTGGTCAGGTAGCGGGCCGGGCTAGGGTGGCACAATTGATTAAGAGGTCAAGCCTGCTCCTGGCTCATATTTTAATGCTTGATTTCAATTGGCAAGTACAACAGATTTGTCAAAAAAAGTAGAAATATGAAAGAGAAAACAATATGTTCAATCAACAGCCATCGAGGGATCAATCCGATCCGCAGCGTGTTGTCGTTATGACCGGTGCCACAAGCGGTTTTGGCGCCCATACCGTGAGGCACTTCGCCGCGCTGCCCGACACGCGGGTCATCATCGGTGCCCGCGGAAGCGGCCGAAGCGCACCGCCGAGGGTCGATATCCTGCCACTCGACCTCGCCTCGCTGGCGAGCGTCCGCGAGTTCGCACACGCCGTCGTGCAGTGGCTTGGTGACACGCGCATCGATTTGCTCGTTCTCAACGCCGGCATGCGTGGATCCAGCGCCGGCCAGCGCAGCGCCGAGGGCTACGGGTTGACGTTCGCAGTGAACCATCTCGCTCACTATCTGCTGGCCCGGTTTCTGCTCCCGAGCATGGCCGGCCACAGCCGCCTCGTGATCACGTCGAGCAACATGCATGATCCGCCCATCAAGACAATCGCGCCCAAGTCGTTTGACCTCGAGGCGTGGGCCTATCCGACTAAGAATGGTTCCGGCGAGGGCATTCGGTCCTATTCGGTATCGAAGCTGTGCAATCTGATGACCGCGCAGTCCTTCGCGCGGCTGGACGAGGTGAAGGCACGCGACATCAGCGTGATCGCCTTCAATCCGGGGCTTACCGGCGGTGTCGGCGGCGGCGATGCCTCGGCCTTGCAGAAGGCGCTCTTCACCATCGTCACGCACACCATCTATCCGTTGATCGGTCTGTTCCGCCCCGAGTTCGTGATGAACACGCCCGAACATTCGGGGAAGCGGCTCGCCGATGTCGCGCTGGGGACTATCGTTCCTCCGCACGGGCGCGTCTATGTCTCGCTGGTTAAAGGCGAACCGACGTTTCCCGACCCCTCGGAATTGGCGCGAGACAGGGAATCACAGGATCGGTTGTGGCGCGAAAGTGCAGTCATGGTCGGTATCAAGGAAAATCCAAAATCATAAACATTCCCTTCGAAAACAAAGTCGTCCTCATCACCGGAACGACCTCCGGCATCGGTAAAGCCTCCACACTTGCGTTCGCGGAGTCGGGCGCAAAAGTTGTCGTTAGTGGCCGCCGCGAAACCGAAGGCCAAACCGTTGTGGCTCAGATCAAGGCCGGTAGCGGAGAGGCAACTGGGCATACCCTCATTTTAGCCACTCGCAGACGACCATTGTCTGTGGAGCATGTGCGTAACCTGAGCTAAACATATGTTCAAATTGAAGGAGTGTTTATGCTACTGACGCCTTAGCTGCTGTCTATCAAATTGAGTGAGAGTACTTGAATCCTCAGATATCAAGCCGGCAGTGTTACGGTGAAAGTTGATCCCTGCCCCACCACGCTGGCAACCGAGATGCTGCAATTGTGAGCCTGCGCCGCCTGCCGGGCCATCGCCAGGCCCAGCCCGGTGCCGCCCGCGGACCGTGCCGGGTCCACCCGGTAGAAGCGATCAAATATGCGCGGCAGGTGTTCTGCCGGGATGCCGCAACCGGTATCGGCCACAGTGATGCGGATACCGCGCCCTGCCAGCGGCTCGGCGGTGACGACGATCTCCCCCGCAGCGGTGTATTTGATGGCGTTACCGACCAAATTGACAAACAGCCGGATGAGGCTGTCGCTGTCGCCGGTCAGGGTCAAGCCATCGTTGATGGCGGTGGTGAGAGCCAGCCCTTTCTCGTCTGCCAGCGGTCGCAGTGAGTCGGTCACATCGCGCAGCAGTTGCGACAGATCGACCATTTCAAAAACATTGCCCCGCGCCGCGTCGCCGCGAGACAAGTGCAATAACCCCTCCACCAAAGTCCGCAGCCGTTCCGTTTCGCCGCCCACATCGGCCAGCACCTGCTCATATTCGACGGGGGTGCGCCGCCGGACCAGCGTACTGCCGAGCATCGTCTGGATGGCCGCCAGCGGAGTACGCAGCTCGTGCGAGGCATCGGCCACAAACTGGCGCTCGCGGTGGAAGGCCTCATCCAGCCGGGCCAGCATCGAGTCGAACGTGGCGGCCAGCCGGCCCACCTCGTCGACGGTGGCCGGCAGGTTGAGCCGGGCCGACAAATCTTCGGCGGAGATACGTTGGGCGGTAAGGGTGATCTGGTCGATGGGGGTAAGCGTACGCGCTGCCAGGATGTAACCACCCACCCCGGCAATGACCACCATCAGCGGCACGCCAATTAGCAGCGAGGTGAGCAGTTGGGTGAGTGTGCGCTGCATCGCCGTTAAATCCTGCGCCACTTGCAGTGTACCCAGCGGGCGCTCGTTCTCCACAATAGGCGTGGTGAACACCCGCACCGGATGCCCGGTAGCGGCATCGGTAACGGTCGCCAAAAATTCGGGTTGGGCGGCGGTTGACGGTGCGGGCAGGGTTTGATAGGGGCCGTAGCCCTGCACCGGCTGCCCGGCCAGGTTGAGCACCCGCAGGCTGAAACCCTGCGCCCGCAGCGAATCCTGCTGCGAGTCCTCAAGGTAGGTGTCAATTGAGGCCAATTGGCCATTGCGGACATCTACCCCGGCGACCAGTTGGGCGGCGGTCAGGCGAAGGCCGTTGTCCACCGCCGCAACCAGACTGCGGGACATATTGGCATACACAAACCCGCCAAACAGGGTCAGTGCCGTGAGCAGCAGGCCCGCCGTCCACAGCGCAAAACGAGCGCGCAGGGTTGTGAGCCGGCTCATGCGGCCTCGTCTGGGGCCAGCAGGCGATACCCTGCCCCACGCACAGTGTAAATCAGCTTGGCCGCAAACGGATCGTCGATTTTGCGGCGCAGGTTGCGGATGTAGACATCGACCACGTTAGATTGATTGTACACGTCGTAATTCCAGACCGATTCGGCAATTTCGGTGCGGGTCAGCACCCGGCCCGGTTCGCGCAGCAGGCATTCCAGCACGGCGTACTCTTTGGCGGTCAGGGGCAGCAGTTGCCCGGCGCGGGTGACGGCGCGAGTGCGGGTGTCCATCGTTAAATCGGCTACGGTCAGCGTATTACCATCGGCAGCCAGTTCGTTGCGGCGACGGATGAGGGCGCGCAGCCGGGCCAGCAGTTCCTTCAGCACAAATGGCTTAACCAGATAGTCGTCGGCGCCGGCATCCAGCCCGGCCACCCGGTCATCGATCGCATCGCGGGCGGTCAGCATCAAAATGGCGGCCTGATTGCCCCGCTGGCGCAGGGTACGGCACACGGCCAGGCCGTCCAGTTCCGGCAGCAGCATATCCAGAATAATCACGTCAAACCCAACCACATCCGCCCACTCCAGCGCCTCGCGGCCGGTGAATGCCGTATCGACGGCGTACCCCTGCTCCTCCAGTCCCCGTTTCAGGTAAGCCGAAATTTTGGGATCATCTTCTACAATTAATACACGCATTGAAATTCTCCGTTTTGGGCAGGATTGGCAGAATTGTTTTTGGTGAACCCTACCCGTTTTCCTTTCACTGTAACAACCCCAGGTAAAGTGGAGTTTAAATGCACCCCGCCATAAAAAAGCCAGGGCGAACAATGTAGTTCGCCCTGGCTTAACGGTTATGTTGCCGGTGATTGCCGGCAAATTAACCGGGGATTATTGCCCGGCGGCATCTTCCGCGCCGGGCGCTTCAGAGGCGTCATCGGCCTGACCATCGTGCTCTTCCTGCACATTATCGTTGTCGTTGGCGTCGTTGGCGTTTTCAACTTCGTTCGCGTCGTTGGCTTCTTTGTCGCCGTCGGCTTGCTCAGTGTGGAGGATACTGCCGTTGCCGGCATCCACTTTCACATCGAGGCCGTTGTCCAGTTGCACGCTGTACACCAGCACGCCGTTTTCGTTATCCAGCTCAACTTTGGTGGCTTTGGCCCCGGCGTTGGCGGCCTCCGCGGCGGCCTGCGCCTGTTCGGCGGTGATAGTGGCCTGCCCTTGCAGCGCCGCGCTTTCGTCGGCCTCGCTCATGCCCTCGGTCCGGGTTTGATCAACGGTAATGCTGCCGGTGTAGGCCGGGGTCTCAACTTGATCCTGCCCGCTGCCGGTAGGGGTCTGCGCCAGCGCGATGCCTCCGCCGATAGTTCCGGCCAACATCGCCAATCCAACAGCGGCTCCGGCAAATTTGTGATTGATCTTCATAGTTACATGCTCCTTATCTGTGCTGATTTGATAGATTTGAACGGGTGTGTTGCCGCGTTTCTGATAACAGTCTATCAAAGCAACATGAAGCCGGTATGAAGTGTAAATGAAGGATTTTGTCATTTTTAAGCAGCCGCCGGCAGCAGCCACCGCCGGAACAACAGCGCCGCCAGCAGGGCCAGTCCCGCGCCAAACAGAAACGGCGCCGCCGGCCCAAAGCCCGACCACGGCCCCAGCCCCTGCCACAACAGCCCGGCGATCACCGAGGCCGGCAGCACGGCCAGCCCGATCGCGGCGTGATACAAGCCGTAAGCCGTGCCGCGCTGCTCCGCTGGCACCAGATCAGCAACGAGCGCTTTGGCAGTGCCCTCGGTGGCGGCGTAGTACACGCCGTACAGCGCAAACAGCAGCCACACCTGCCAGCCGGTTTGCGCCGTGGCAAAACCAAGATAGATCAGGCTGTACAGCAGCCAGCCACCTAACATCAACCGCGGCCGGCCAAGCTGATCGGACAGCGCGCCCAGCGGCCCGGATAGCAAACTGTACACCGCGTTAAAAGTGAGCAGCATGCCCAGCACGCCCAGCACGCTCAGCCCACGTTCCTGGCCGCGCAAAATAATAAACGCATCCGCCGAGTTACCCAGCGTGAACAGCACCATCACCCCCACAAATGCCCGAAAACGGCCATCCAGCCTGCGCCAGCGTAGCCGCATCGGTTGGGCCGCTGCCCGATTTTTGGGCGCGACGACCTCAGTGGCGCCGAGCGCCAGTACCAGCACCGCCAGCACACCGGGGATAATGCTGGCCAGCACCACCCACTGAAAACTGGCCCGGCTGAGGCTGACGGCATCGCGCTGCGTGGCCCAGATAATCAGCGCCGCGATCCCCAGCCCGATGAACGCGCCGGCCGTGTCGCCGGCCCGATGCAAACCAAAAGCCGCGCCGCGCCGGTCGGCGGACACGCTGCCGGCCAGCAAGGCATCACGCGGCGCGGTGCGGATACCCTTACCCACCCGGTCGGCAAAGCGCACGCCCAGCACCCAGCCCCAACTGCTGGCAAAATACAAAAACGGCTTGGCCAGCGCCGAAAAACCGTAGCCCAGCACGGCCAGCCGTTTGCGCCGGCCCAGCCGGTCGGAGAGCGCGCCGGAATACAGCTTGACCAAACTGGCCGTGGTTTCGGCCACGCCTTCAATCAAACCGATAACCGACGTACGCACCCCCAGCACATTGGCCAAAAACAGCGGCAACACGTTGATCAACATTTCCGAGGAGATGTCGGTTAGCAGAGATGTAAGGGTCAGTACCCAGACGTTGCGGGGCAAGCGACGCGGTTTTGACGGCATAGTCGGACTTTCTGTCTGATGTTTGCAAAAGAGTCATTTGTCACTGGTCACTTGTGCGAACCTGCAAATGACCAATGACCAGTGACAAATGACGAATGACCAGTAACTATTTTACCGCCGGCAGCGTGACGGTGAAAGTTGTGCCGCGCTCCGGCTGGCTGTCCACCGCAATACTTCCGCCGTGGGCCTGCACAATGCTCCGGCTGATGGCCAGCCCCAACCCAAAACCGCCGGTGTCGCGGGCGCGGGCGCCGTCAACCCGGTAGAAACGCTCAAACAGGTGGGGCAGATGCTCGGCGGGGATGCCGGGGCCGGTGTCGCTGACCGAAACGGTGATTTCCTGCCAGGTTCGGTTGGCGCTCACGCTGACCTGCCCGCCGGTGGGCGTGTATTTGAGGGCGTTGTCTATCAGATTGGTAAAGACCTGCCGCAGCGGGTCGGCCTGGCCCTGCACCGGCAATTTTACCTGCGCCGGCAGCGATAGCGTCAGCGCCACCTGCCGCTCGTGAGCGGAACGTTGCAACGGCTCGACTACGCCGGCCAGCAAAGGCCCTAACTCCAGCGGAGTCAGCGCGGCCAGCCCCTTTTGCTCCACCCGAGCCAGCGTCAGCAACTGTTCAATTAGCCGCGTCATGCGGTCTACATCGCCTTCCATGTTGGCCATCATTTGCCGCAGCGCGGCGGCCTCACGCGGGCGGGAGCGGGCCAGGCTGAGCTGCGTTTTGAGCATCCCCAGCGGCGTGCGCAGTTCGTGGGAGACATCGCTGGTTAGCTGCCGCTCCCGCAGAAAGGCGGCCTCTAGCCGGGCCAGCATCGCGTCGAAGGTTTGAGCCAGTTGCCCGATTTCGTCATCCGGCAGGGCCAGGTTAAGCCGCTGGCTCAAATCGGCGGCGCTAATCTGGCGGGCGGTGGCAGTGATGGTTGCCACCGGGGCCAGCGCCCGGTTGGCCAGAAACAGGCCGCCCACCGCCGACAGGGCCAGCACAATGGGAATGGCCACGGCCAGGCTCAGCAAAATCTGGTTGATGACGCTCTGGCTGGCGGTCAGCGGCAGGGCAACCACGATAATGCCAAGCGTCCGGCTGCCCTCGCGCAGCGGCGTGACCAGCAGTCGCACCGGCGCGCCGCTGTCGAGCGCGGTATCAGTCAGTTGCTCCGGCGGCGGCAGGGGGATGGGCAGCGGATGCGCCTCGGCCTCGCCCACGGTCAACCCGATGTCGCCGATGGGGGTTAGTACCCAGGCCAGCACCCCCCGGCTGCGCAGGTCGGCGGTTTCGGCGGCGGCGGCATGAAAGCCGTTATCGCTGGTATCAACCACCGCATTGAGCTGAGTAGCGCTCAGGCGCAGGGTCTGCTCGATCTGCTGGGCCTGGGTGTTGCGCACAATTACTACCAGCACCACGGCAAAAACCAGCAGCAGCAGCGCTTCCAACGCCACCGTCCACAGCACCAGCCGCACGCGCAAGCTACGCAGCGGGCTCATCGCGCCCAATCCGGTAACCCAGGCCGCGCACAGTCTGGATCAGTTTTTCGGCGCGGCCATCATCAATTTTCTTGCGCAGCGAGTGAATGTAAACCTCGATCAACTTGGAGCCGGACTCAAATTCCATATTCCAGACGTGATCGATGATCTGGTCGCGGGTGAGTACCTGGTTGGGGTGGCGCAGCAGCGTTTCTAGCAGGGCGTACTCTTTGGCGGTTAACTCCTCCAGCGGGACACCGCCGCGGCGAGCGCGTTTGGTAGCGGTATCCAACACCAAATCGCCGACGCGCAGCTCCAGTGTTTTGCTGGGGCCGTCGCGCCGGGCCAGCGCCCGCAGCCGGGCGGTCAGCTCCTCGATGGCGAAGGGCTTGACCAAATAATCATCCGCCCCGCTGTCGAGGCCCTGCACTTTGTCGGGCAGGGTGTCGCGGGCAGTCAGCATCAAAATGGGCATGGCGTAGCCTTTGGCCCGCAGCAGCCGGCACACATCGAGGCCGTTCATGCCGGGCAGCATAATATCCAGCAGGATGATGTCGTAACCGGCGGTTTCTACCCAGTCCAACACTTCGGCCCCGTTGCCCACCACATCCACGGCGTAGGCTTCTTCTTCCAGCCCCTGCCGGATGAGAGCGGCCATGCGGGGTTCGTCTTCAACGACCAAAATTCGCATTGGGAGAGTCCTTCCAACGTGTGCGGCATACGTAATGCGTAACCCGTAATTTTTTACGGGTTACGCATTACGTATGAGTGACGGCTCAATTTTTAGTCCGTACCGGTTTCGGCATCGCTGGCGTCTTTTTTGATGCTGGCGGTCTGTGGGGCGAAGCCGGCGGCGTGCAGCATCACATCCACCTGCAACTGGTTCGGGTCGGTGTAGTAGAAGCTGTTCGGGTTGATGCTGAAATGATCGGGCGCGCCGGTATTATCAAAGTGCAACGCTTTGGTTTCGCCAGCTTTCAGGCTGAAGCCCGGCAGGGTGCGGTAGGTGGCTTGAGTCCCCTTGGTGGTCAGGTCGGTGATAGTGTAGTATACGTCAAAGTTGGTTAAATCGGTAGCGCCGGTGTTGGTCACCTGCAATTCCAGGTGATCGGGCGCGCCGCCGCCGGTGGCATCCACGTTGTTTTCCACCAGAATGCTGTTGATTTTGAAGCCGGCCTGGGTGCTGGTTTCTGTAATCGGATTATCGGCAAAAGTGGGATTTTTGTCGACCAAATCGTTCTGGCCATCGCCGTCGGTGTCGGCGTTATTTGGATCGGTACCCAGCAGCTTTTCGGCGCTGTCGGGGATGCCGTCGCCATCGGCGTCGGGGCCGCTGGCGGTGGGCTGGCTACTGCTGGCGGCAGCAGTGGGCTGGCCGTTGGCCGCCGGCTGGCTCGATTGGGCCGGGGTGGCGCTGCCGCAGCCGGCGAGCAGCAATGAACTTAAGAATACAGAGATGAACAGAATAATGAGTTTTTGAGACATGATTTAATCCTTTTGTATATGATTAATTTACTTACGGGAAGGTGACAAACAGATCGCTCAAATTGGTGGCCCGAGCCGCGTCGCCCAAGAGTGGGGCTGCGCCAAAGATTTCCTGAATAGTCCGCAGCAAAGAGCTATGGGTGTAGTGAATGCTGTTTGAATAACCACCCCCTTTGGCTTTGGGTGATAATACCAGCAAGCCAAGTGGCCCATCGCTGTCACCGCTACCTTCATCCCAGGTGATAAATAATACGGCACCACGGGCGTAGGCTGACGAGTTGAGAATATTGGGAACGTTAGCGGCCAGCCATTTGTCACCGTTTTGAATACGATCTGATAATATGCAGCGGATCTCACCGTGCATATCATTGCACAGGTTTGGAACAATAAAGTTGTAATGCGCCACCGAACCGTGCTGCAAATCCGGGGCCAGTTCTGATAGTGGGCGCACATGGGCGATGCAGGTGGATGAGCCTGGATTATTGGTGTCGGTAACATCATCAAAATAGACCATAGGATTGTGTCTGGGGGCATACAACTGGTTATCCTTCAGCGGACAATCGGTGCCGGAGATATCTTCCTGGTAGCTTTTCCACGAAATCCCTTTTTTATCCAACAAGGTGACCAGATGCATCGATGTGCTCTGGTGATTGGCGGCGGGGTCGTTGTCGTCGGTGATACCAAAATTGGTGCCAGCTTCTAACCACAGATAATTTGGCTCGCTGGGATGCAAACCGGGTGGATTGTAATATTGCTCGGCGCGGGCGGCTTGCGGCAACAGCATGTTGTTGAGATATGGCGCTGAAACATTACCCTTGATTTCTGACCAGTTGGTGTTCTCCATCACAATAACAAACACGGTATCAATACCCGCCGATGGTGTTGTTTGAGCAGCGGCGGGTGTGACCCCCGATATATCAAAGAATGCCGCCGGAGCAGAATTGGCCGTCGAATGAGCATCGCCGTTTGTAGCCGATTGACTTGACTCGGTAGCAGCGGCAGTGCTGCCACAGCCGGTTAGCAGGCCGCCGAGCATAATGATGAACAGTAGCGAATAAACGTTTTTGGATATCATTGGTCTCCTCAGATTGTGATTGCACAGCGCATTACGTTTTATGACTCCTGCCGCAGAAAGACAGCGTAGGAACCGCTGAGCAGCAGCACTATCGGCATCAGCAGCCCGACCAAATTAACGGTTTTCAGGTGCAGGATTTCCGACCAGGTGTTGGCGGCGAACTCTTTCTTGATGCCGAGCAGGGCAAAGCTGATGCGCTCGTAATGCTTGGTGGGCGACAGCTCTTCCACGCCGTCGCGCACCGTCTCGTACCATTTGAACTGGGCCAGCGCGGCCTGCTCGCCGGCGCGGTCCAGCCCCAGCGAGGCGAAGAAACCGCCGGGCAACTGGTTGTCCAAATCCATTGTGTCGCCAATCTGGGGGAAGATGAAGGCGAACACCAGCCAGACAATCACCGTCAGCAACAGGGCGTGATTGCCGTGGCGCACCCACAGGCTCAGAAACAGCGCCAGCAGGAAAAAGGTGAGCAGGTACAGCCACGACATCGCCATGGTCAGGGCCAGCTTGATGACCTGATCCGCGCTCAGCGAGACGCCGCCGACGACGCTCAGCGCCAGCCACGTTACCAGCCCAACCGCGCCCAGTAGCAGGGCCAGCAGGGCGGCGTTGCCCAGCACTTTGCCGCTGAGCAGTTGGTCGCGGTAAACAGGCCGGGACAAAATCAGGTTGAGGGTGCCGGCCTGCCGCTCTTTATTAATACTGGTGAAGCCCAAAATCATCGCCAGCAGCGCCCCGACCATCGCCAGGTAGTTGATGAAATTTTTGGACACGGCGATGGGGTTGAGGTCCGGCATCGGCGGGATGTCGGTGCGGCCCAAATCCTTGAGCACCTGCACCGATTGCTGGTACTCGGTCACGCGGGTGTGCACCGTGACCGCGCCCAGCCCGATGGCGATCAGGCTCAGGCTGACCAGCATCACCAGCGCGGCCAGAAACAGCCGGTTGCGGAAGGCGTCGCTGATCTCTTTGCGGGCCAGTACTTTCAGGATATGCGCCCGGCCGGGTTGGGTCATTGTGATGGCCGGGGCGGCGTTAGTTGTTGATAGTTCTGCGGTGGTCATATTGTCTCCTGTCTATTGGTGAAATTCAGTGCGATGTCGCTCTGAGCGACCGCAGGGAGCGAAGAGTCTCCAGCGCCAACTGCTTGAGCCTGCGTGGACGGAGATTCTTCGCCTACGGCTCAGAATGACAGATTCAAACATCTGCCGCTACCGGCGGCCCTGGCGTTTGAAGTAGACGAACACGCCGGCCACGGCGGCGAGCATCAACCCGCCGGCGGCGAACAGGTAGTTGGGGCTTTTCTGCACCCGCACCAGCAGCTTGCTTTCCGGGCTGCTAACCTGATCGCTGCTCAGCGACAGCGGTACCGGCTGGTCAATCGTCACTTGCGAAGAAGGCACCAGCACCCGCACCTGAAAGATGGCTTCCGCGCCGGGCGCAAGTTGGTCAACGCGGGGCGGATCGATTTGAGCAACCCACTTGGCCGGCGCACCGACCATCAGACTCAGGTTAGTAACCGGGGCCGCGCCGGTGTTGGCCGCGGTCGCCTCAAAAGTGAACTCCTGCCCGGCGAAGGTGTTGACGTTGACATTTTGACTGGCGATTTTGAGGGCGTAGGTGTTGGCCACGTTCAGCGTCACCGGATGAGTCAGGGCGCTGCCGTCGTCGCGGGTGGCGCTGAATTGGGCGGCGTAATGGCCCACCGGCGTCTCGCGCGGCACCTGCACCCGCAGCGTCACCTGCCCGTAGCTGTTCGCCGGCACGGTCACGCGGTCAAGCACCGGCCCGCCCTGGGTGAAGGTCGCCGTCAGCGTGTCCGGCAGGCCGCTCAGCGCCAGCGCGTAGCTGTGCTCGACGGCGGTGTCGTTGTGGATTTCCAGCGGCACTTCGGCCATTTGGCCGGCCTGCACCGTTTGCGCCAGCGTGATTTCATCGGCCCGGGCCAGCGCCGCGCCAAACCCCAACAGGGTCAGGCTGATTAATAGGAGGGATAACAGTTTTTTCATCGGTAAAATCTTTCTTTTGGTCATTGGTCACTGGTCATTTGTCATTGGTTCGTTGAAAGGCTACAAATGACCAATGACAACTGACCAATGACGCAGTTCTACTCCAGCGTTAGCGTTTCGTTGCGCAGGAAGCTGGCGTACCCGGCGGCGGTGAACACCAGCGACGGGGCCAACAGCACCAGCAGCGTGGTCAGCCACTGGCCGAGGAGCGCGCCGCTGCTCAGCAGCAGGCTGCCGGGGGCCACCTCCAGCAGTTGCCCGCCGATGTGACGCAGGTGCCAGGTGGGCGATAGGTAGTTGAGCGTTTGCGAGGCCACGGTATCCTGCGGAATCCGGTTGGTCGCCCCGCTGATGCTGTTGATGACGGTGCTGTTGGCCATCATCGCTTCGGCCATTTGGGGCAGCACAAAACTGAGCAGCATCCACACCACCAGCGACACCAGAAACACCGTGGCGCTGTTGTTCAGCCGGATGCTCAACAACAGCGACAGCGTCAGGAAGATCAGCATATAAGCCCAGGCCAGCAGCACAAAGCTGAACAGCCGCAGCACCTCGCCGGCGGTGGGCCAGATGCCGCCCACAACCACCAGCAGCCCCAGATTGAAGACGAATACCAGACCCAGCAGCACGCCGATGACGGCGGCGTTACCCAGCAGCTTGCCGGTTAGCAGCCGGTCGCGGTAGACCGGCCGCGATAAAATCAGTTTCAGGCCGCCCGACTCTTTCTCTTCGATGAGGGCGTTGTAGCCCAGCACCACCGCCAGAATAGCGCCGACAATACTGACGTACTCGGTCAGGTTGGACAGGATGGTCAGGGTGTGGATTTCCGGGGGCAGCGGCAGCGCGGTCACCCCCTGCGCGGTCAGGGAGGCGACAGTTTCGTTGTAAACGCGCACTTCGGCCCGTTTGGTGGTGCTGCCGATGTAAACCGACAGGATGGACAGCGCCAGAAACAGGATGGTGATGGTGATAAACAGCCGGTTGCGAAACGCGGCCTGAAACTCCTTGCGGGCGATGATCGCGACCGGGTTCATGCGGTCACCCCTTTCTGCTGCTCCACCGCCAGGTAAATCTCTTCCAGCGAGGCGTGCTGCGGGAAGCGGGCCATCACCGTAGGCAGCGTGTCGGCCATCACCAGCCGGCCGTGGTTCATTATGCCGATGCTGGTGCACAGCTTGGTTACTTCCGACAACTGGTGCGTGTTCATAAAAATGGTGATGCCGAACTCTTCGTTGAGCCACACAATCAAATCACCGATGGCACGGGTACCTTCGGGGTCCAGCCCGGAGGCCGGCTCATCCAGAAACAGCACCGCCGGCTGGTGCAGCAGCGCCTGAGCAATACCGATGCGCTGGCGCATCCCCTTGGAAAAGCCGCCCACGCGCAGGTTGCGCCACTCGGGGTGGCCCAGCAGGGTCAGCACCTCGCTGATGCGGCCGGGGATGTCGGCCACGCCGGAGAGCGCCGCGAAAAAGTGCAGATTCTCGGCCACGGTCAAATCGTTGTAGAGGCGCACGTTTTCCGGCACGTAGCCAATGTGCTGCCGCACTTGCAGGTTTTCGGTCACGATGTCGTGGCCGTGAACGGTGGCGCGACCAGAGGTGGGCAGTAGCAGCGTGGTCAGCATATTGATGGTGGTGGTTTTGCCGGCGCCGTTGTGCCCCAAAAAGCCGAAGATTTCACCCTGCGGCACCTCCAGCGTCAGTTCGTTGACGGCGATGTTGTCGCCGTAGCGGCGGGTTAAATTTTCTGTTTGAATTGCCAGACGGGTCATCAGGTTGTCCTTTCGTTTGAGCGTTGCGGCAGCCGTTAACTGCCGTGATAGCTCTATTAACAACCCGTCAGGTTAATTAGGGTTTAAGTGGGAGAAATTTAGAAAAACAGCTTCGCATAAATTCCCCTTTTTGATCCAGTTCTACACAAAGAAAAGAAGACCCCCACCAAACATCGGTGGGGGTCTGTTGTATTCAAAAATATTGGCCACCATCAAATGAGGATTATTGCCCTTATTTTAACCAATGGCACTGGGTCCGCAAGATAGGATATTGTGATATTCCGTAAAAAGATATTTTTCATGATGCTCTATTTGCCGCAAACGGCGATTATCGAAAACAAAGCCTTCTTACCGGTGCAATCCTATCTTGCGGACCCAGTGCCTAACCAATTCAAGATGCTTTTTGTCTGTGGAGCTTTGGTATAGCCTGCTCTCAGCATATGTTCACACGAGGAGAATTTAACAGCGCTGGCGCTTTATTGTATTGAGTTTAATACCGTAATCCCAATGTTCAGCAAACGAGTGTAGGTCGGGGTCAAAAAATATGCTACAATAGATAATTCACGGATAGGGGCAAACTTTGGATCAAGAATTCAGACTGTTGCTATTGGGGGTGCCGGAGGTGGCCTGGCAAGGGCAGCCGTTAACCCTGCCCCGCCGCCAGGCCCGGGCCTTACTTTTCTATTTGGCCGCCGAACGGCAACTCGTACCCCGCAACCAGCTCACCTTTTTACTGTGGCCGGACACCTCCGAATCCACCGCCCGTCGCAACCTGACCCGCCTGTTAAGTTACCTCCGCAATACGCTGCCCCAACCGGATTTGCTGGGGGCCACCAGAACAGGCGTGGCCTTGAACACTAATCTCGCTGAGTTGGATACGGTACAATTTAGCAAATGGTGCACAGCAAATGAGGCGACCGGTTGGGAATCGGCTGTTGCGCTCTATCGCGGTCGTTTTCTTGATGGCTTTACGCTGTCTGACAGTCCCGAGTTCGACCAGTGGCTCAGTCAGGCCCAGCGTCAGTATGAACGCATCTATCTGGATACACTGCACAAACTGGTGATGACCAACAGCGAAAACGGCGACCTTTCTGCCGCCATTCGCTACGCCCAACGGTATCTGGCCACCGACAACCTTTCCGAGGACGTCCATCGTCGCCTCATCAACCTTTACGCTGCCAACGGAGACCGCAGGGCGGCCTTGCGTCAGTTTGAACAGTGTGCCATCTTTCTGGAGCGGGAGTTGGGCGTAGCGCCGCTGCCGGAAACCCGGGCCGCCTATGAAGCCGCCCGTAACAGCACCCCACCGCCGCCACCTGAAACGCGGCCCACACCGGAATGGGCCACGTTGCCCAGCCTTGATTTACCCCTCATTGGCCGGGACGATGCCTGGCAAGTGCTGACTAAGGCTTACCGCCGTTACCAAACCGGCGGCGTCATCTTCATCTCCGGCGAGGCCGGTGTGGGTAAATCGCGTCTGATGCAGGAATTTGCCACGGCCCAGAGTGGGCTGGTGCTGACTGGCAACAGTCACACCACCGGCCAGGCTCTACCCTACCAACCGCTGGTGCAGGCACTGCGTCAGGCTCTGCCTTTGCACGACCGTTGGGCCCATACCCAGCCCATCTGGTTGGCCGAAGTCTCGCACTTGTTGCCGGAGCTACGCATCCACTTTCCTGGCTTGCCACCGCCGGTCGAGGTCGCGCCCCGGCAAGCTCAGGTTCGTCTGTTCGAGGCGCTGGTCGAGGTGTTTCGGAGCCTGGCCAGTGGTGAACCGCTGCTGCTTTGTCTCGATGACGTTCATTGGGCCGATGAAGCGACGGTAAGCTGGCTGGAGTACGTCACCAAACGACTGGCTGGTAGCAACATCTGTCTTGTGGCCACCTATCGCAGCCATCGCGCAGCGGCGCTGGCCGATTGGCGGCGGACGTTAAATCGAGCCAGGTTAGCCGCGCCGGTTCGGTTGGCTGGTTTATCAGAGCTGGCCGTGGCCAAACTGCTGCACGGGGTCGGGCTGGATGACATGGCCGGTCAAACGTTGGCCAGGCGTATTCACTTCGTAACCGGCGGTAACGCCTTTTTTGTGCTGGAAACAATTCGGGAGTTGCTGGAAACCGGCCAATCTTTTGACCATTTGGTTGATCTACCCCTGCCCCAGACGGTGCGGGATGCAGTTTTACGCCGGGCGGCCCGCTTAACGCCGTTGGCTCAGCAACTATTGGCCGTGGCTGCCGTACTGCCACCCCAATTGAGAGTCGAGACGCTGGCCGAGACTTCCGGTCGGGGCGAACTTGAAACGGTGGACACGCTGGACGAGTTGCTGGCTCACCAACTACTCCAGGTCGATGGCGACGATTTTCAATTTCAGCACGATCTCGCCCGGCAGGCAGTCTACGAGGATATCGCTCCCTGGCGGCGACGTTTGCTGCACCGGCGGGCGGCTGAGGCATTGGTCAAACTATCCGCAACAAGTGATGCCGGCCTGCTGGCAACGATTGCCCATCATTTTGAAATGGCCGGTGACACGCCTCAGGCCATTGATTACTACCGGCAGGCAGCCACATCAGCCCAACAATTGTATGCCAACCAGGAAACCGTCAGCTATCTGCAAAAAGCGCTTGAATTGTCAGAGAAGCTGCCCGAAGCAGCAGCCATTCGCCCTGAACTGCAAGAAGCGTTAGCCGACAACCTGACGATTACCGGCCACTTTGCCCTGGCCGAGGCAGCATATCACACCGCGTTGAGCCAGGTTCCCATAAGTGAACGGCTATGGCGCGCCGAGCTACAGCGTAAACTGGCGGAAACATTACCCCCACAACAGCGAAGTGACGAAGCCGTCACCCTCTATCAGTCTGCTTTGACCATTTTAGCGGAACACACTGGCAGTGACTACAAAAAAGTCAGGCTCAGCACGCTGTTAGGGTTGATGGCGGCTTTGTATTATCAGCTTCGGGCAGCAGCTATGGTTGAACTCAAAGAAGAAACCCAGGTTCTGCTGGATGAAAGCGGCACGGCGGCGCAACAAGCCCAATTCTACAGTCAGCTGAGTCATATGGCGCTACTCAACGAGCGATATCAACTCTCTGCCGAAACCGTGGCGTTAGCCCGGGGCGCCCTGACCTATGCGCGGCAAACGGGTAATGTCTGGCAGATTGCCCACCATCATTTTGAATTTGGATTTGCTTTGTTGTGGCACGGTGATCTGGTGGGTGCCGAAGCCGTGCTAAAAGAATCGCTGCAAATGGCCGGGGAAATGGGCGACCAGTGGTCACAAACGCAATGCCTGGTTTATCTCACGACAGTTTGCCGTATGCGCGGCGATGCAAAACAGATGAGCCTTTACCTGCCCCGATTGGCAACGGTGGGCCAGACAGTGGGCAGTCCTTTTTATATGGCTGCATTTCAAGCCAATACCGCCTGGCTGCACTACCATAACGGCCAATTCTTCGCCGCCAGGAAAGAGGCCGAAGCGGCAGCATCCACCTGGGAAAATTCACCCTATCCCTTCCAGTGGCTGGCTTTTTGGCTATTGCTGGCACTCAATTTGGAGGACGCGATATTGCATGCCGCCATCGCCGCCACGAGAGCCATACTTGACCCCAGTCAACAGAAATTACCCGACGATGTCAACACGGCTTTGGAAATGGCCGTGCAGGCATCGGAGTCCGGTGACCCTGAAATCATACAGGCAGATTTGCAACACGCTGTAAAGCTGGCTCACAGATACGGTTACTTGTAACCTTTTCCCCGCATTTTGACCACATATCAACATGGTTTATTCACCAATCCACGCTTGTGGACTTTTTGTGGACTCCTTTTTGCTAAGCTACACCTGTATAGTGCCGTGGCTTTTTTGTATTGATCAGAGTTGCAAAAGGAGCAAAACCAATGTCAGTAGAAGCAAACAAACGCATTCTTCGCCGGTTTTTTGAGGAACTGTTCAACACCGGTGATCTGAGCATCGCCGATGAGATTGTGGCCGATAATTACGTCAACCACAACAATATTCCCGGTGAGCCTCCCGGCCGGGACGGGCTGAAAGCCTTCGTCACCCTCCTCCGCACATCCTTCCCCGATATCCATTTTACCGTTGATGATCAGATTGCAGAAGGGGGCAAAGTTGTGACGCGGCTTCACTTTACGGGAACCCACCAGGGCGAATTTATGGGCGTGCCGCCGACTGGCAAAACGATCAATGTCACGGCCATCAATATCCAGTGTGTTTCAGGCGGCCAAATCCAGGAAACCTGGCTCGACTGGGACGCGCTGGGCTCGTTGCATCAGCTTGGGGCTATTGCTGCCCCGCAGCAGGTTGAACAGTAGAAGTGGCTTGCTGCAACCGTGTCAGCCAATAAAATTATCAAAGTAGTGACCATAGAAACAGCTCACAAAGGAGACTATTATGGCAAATCAAATTTCAAGCGGAGCGGTTCACCATTTGACGCTGACAGTGACTAACCTGAAGCGCTCACTAGATTTTTACACAGAGGTGCTCGGATTCCAGGTGGCGATGGAACTGGGGCCGACCCGGAGTATTCTCAGTAATGGCAGCGCCATGGTGGCTCTGGGTACAGCGCCTGACCCGGAGCGTGCAATTTCAGGCGATCGGTTCGATGAAAATCGAGTGGGGTTGGATCATCTCAGTTTTAGTCTGGGCAGCCGGAAGGAGCTTGACCAGGCGGTGAGTTTGTTTGATGAAAAAGGCATCCCCCACGGAGAAATCAAAGATTTGGGGGAAGCGTTGGGGTTATGTGTCCTCGCTTTTCGCGACCCGGATAATATTCAACTGGAACTCACTGCTCCGCGAGCATGAACAATTTATTATTTGAAAGGAGAACGTAAAAATGGTGCTCTATATAATGAAATGGAATATCCACCCGGACAAAACGGAGGAGTATATGGCCTGGAGCAAGGGAGCCATTCAGCGCACCGTCGGAGCGGGCGGCGTCACCGAGTTTCGGGCATACCGACCGGCCAGCGGCCCTTTTCAGGTGGTGATCACCCTTGAACTTGCAGATATGGCTGCCTGGGCTGCCTGGTACAGCACAGAAGTTGTGCAAACCGTCTTCGTCGAAATGCGTACGCTGGCTAACAACGTGACCACGGAGTTGTGGGGGCCATCTCCGGTTGTGCCGCAGCCAATCCGGCCAGGTGGTTAATGGTTTTGTGATGCCGTACTCATCAAGTACATTTTGGTGAATGTTGTGACCGTCGAACCAAAAATCTCAGAGTACCAATCATTTTTACTTCGCCTGTGGCAGGAGGAGGAAGTTGGGAGGACAACCTGGCACGGCGAAATCGAATCGATCCAAACCGGACAAAAATGGAAGTTCGCTGATCCGGAAAAATTGTTAGCGTTGCTGCAACGTCGGGCCTCTCACGAACAGACGTTGCAATCAGAGCACAAAAAATAACTGGTATCACTCCGGTCAAACTTTGTCAGGAAAACCAAACCTCCATCCTGCAACAGCATCAATTTTATGGACACATGATTAAAGGGCAATAATCAGTATCGCTTTCCAGAGGATCTTCTTTTTGACCCAGTTCACAACTAAAGCACAGCCCTACCGTTGATCGGTGGGGCTGTGCTTTATAGCGATGTTGGTCACCACTAGCAGTCCGACAACGCCCTCATTTAAGCCAATCACAGATGCCGATTGTATGTGGACGTTGGCGTAAGGCTGTGTCAAGCGACAATTAGAAATACCCATGAGCGACAATTAGAAATGTCCATGATGGACCTAATTTAATGTGGTGTTAACCGGATCAGGAGGCACCTGATCGAGTTCGTGTAATTGTCGTCGCGCCGCCTCTTCGGCCCGGACACTGGTCATGTCTGAGCCGAATTCGATAATCCGGCTGTGGTGGACGACCCGGTCAATGGCGGCCGCCGTGGTCAGGGGATCCTTAAAGATTTGATCCCATTGAGAAAAGACCAGATTGGAGGTGATAACGACACTCCGACGCTCATACCGTTCGGCCAAAAAAGTGAATAAAACCTCCATTTCTTCCCGGCTCTGCTGAACGTAGCCGATATCATCGAGGATAACCACCTGAAAACGATCGAGGCGTTTGAGTTCCCGTTCCAGGTCGTAATCCCGCTTGGCCCGCAGCAAGCCATCGACCAATTTGTAGGTGGGCGTAAACCAGATGGTGTAATCGCGCTGGATCCACTCGTGGGCTAGCGCCGCGGCCAGATGGGTTTTGCCGGTGCCGGGCTGACCAAAGATCAAAACGTTGTCGGCCTGGCGGATGAACTCGCCCTCGATTAAGATGGGCAATTGCCGGCGTAGGCGCAAAGGCAGTCGGGTCTGGTCAAAGCGGGCCAGGGTCTTGTCCGGCGCACTGTGCAGCATCTGCTCCACCACCGGCCAATCCTCGCTAAACGGGTCGAGCCGGGTCCGGTAACTCCGGGGCCGCTTCAGTTCGCTGGGCAGTTGGCCAAGCCGTTCATACTTGGCTACCGTTTTTCGACTTTTAAGGTTCGCTTTCACCGCCGCTTGTTCCTGGCTGCGGCCTTTACTTCGTTCACGCATGATTAGCCTCACTTGCGCATCGGTACAGGTCATCGCTTTCTCTCTTTTCCTTAAAGTCCAGAGAGTTTACCTGACCTGCCCAACGCCTTCTAGTGGATCGTTTGGCATGCGGATCGCCATTGTTGCACTAGAGACAGGGATGGGCGGCGACGAACGGGGCGACGAGTGTAAGCCCCTGACCCCCCTAAAAAATGACGCCGCTGCCGGCTGCGTTGACGACGAGCCGCCCGTTTGCCACCCCATTCAAACGGGGTGGAGTTCTGGTTCCACCCCCGAGCCACTCCTTCCAACAAAGAAATGATCTGCTCCGGTGTTTGCGGGTGTTGCCCAGCCAAGCCTCGGTTGACCAAAATTCGCTGCATCGACTCGGCCATATTCATCCACGAGCCGCTCACAGGGGTGTACAAAGGCATAATGCCATGCGCAAACAACCACAAAACCATCTCCGGTGTATAGTGACCGCGCAGATTATCCCAGATCAAGAGCATCCGTAAAGCCGGCAGTTCTGGTGGTAGGGTGATGGGCAGGGATAAACCTGCTTGCCAGGTTTGCCAGAGTTGCCGATTGGTTTCGGCCGCCAGCGGTGGTGTTTCAGGCAGGGATTGCAATATGGCGGTCAGTTCCGCTTTTAGCCAGGGATGCAACACAACATTGGCGCTGCTGGTGACGCCTTTGACCCGCACCTGGCCACTCGCCGGATGAAACAAGGTCAATAATTTGGCGGTGCCATTACGGACGTATTCGTGCGGCTGCAGGACGGGATGGCCCACTGGCTGCCAACTGGCTCCCGGATAAGGCAAGGTTTGGTAAGGCCCGGCTTCGTCCTGGGTCCAAACCGCTAAGCCCAACTTTTCGCCCGTGCGATAAGCTTTTTCGATCAAGTTTTTTTGGCCTGCGTATCCGGATCAGTCACCGTGACTTGGCCATGTTGCCGTTTGCGCACGGCTTGGCCCGTTTCGCACCAACTCCGCCCCACTTGCCAACTAAATCCGGCTTCCAGTAAAACCGTCCGAATGGTATCTTCACTCACTTCCGGCAAGCCATCGACCGCTTGGTGTAACGCCTGAGCTAAGGTCTTCAACGACCAAGTAACCGTGCCATCAAGCTCAGGTTCCGGTTTTCGCCGGACTTCCTGCAAGATCCGTTCACGCTCGACCACTCCATACCTGGCGACCGGGCCACCGCCATGCCGAACTTCAAGCGCCAGTATCCCTTCCCGATTGAACCGTTGCACCAGTTGGGAGACCGCATCCCCGGATTTTCGCCCCGACAGGCGGGCTGCCTCTTGATAGGAGGCGCCATTAGCGACATTGAGAATTTGTTTCGCCCGGGTAACATGGCTACTCGGTTCATGCTGGGAACGGCTGATCCGTTTAAGCCGGGCAAGCTCTTCATCAGTCAAGGCCCGGAGTGGTTCTTTCTTTCGTCTGCTCATGCATCCTCTTCTTTGAGTTTGTCATCGGATGCAGTTTACTCCCATAGCCTATTTATGGCGATCCGCATGCCAAACGACCCACTACTCTGCTGGCACTTAATTTGGTGTCCATAAATCGAGACATGGTCAGTTCATAAAATTGGGAATGGTCAGTTGCATCTAAGAAGCTGTTTTAAAAATAGCGGCTATCGGCCGAGGTAAAAGTTAATGTGTGAACAAACAACAATACCCAACCGATATGACCGATAGCCAGTGGGATATTATCCAGGAAATACTCCCACCGGCCAAATCAAAGGGACGACCCCGCAGCCTGGATCTGCGACAGGTCATCAATGCCATTCTTTATATCGCTGTCGGGGGCATCCAATGGCGCATGCTGCCCAAAGAATATCCAAAATGGCAAAGCGTGTACTACTACTTTAGGCTGTGGCGTGACGATGGCACATGGCAACGGCTTCACGACACGCTCAGAGCCGAAGTGCGGCGTCAAGAGGGACGACACAAGCACCCCACGGCCGGTAGTCTTGATAGCCAAACCGTCAAAATTGGCACGACACCGGCGGGGGTCCGTGGTTTTGACGGCGGCAAACTGGTCACCGGTCGCAAACGACATCTTCTGGTCGACACCTGTGGCTTTCTGTTAGCTGTAATTGTCACTTCAGCCGCCGTTCAGGATCGAGATGGCGCTCGTCAGTTGTTACAAAATCTGGCCAGTTTCTGCAAGAAACTGCGATTGATTTGGGGCGATGGTGGCTATCGTGGCCCGTTAGTTGACTGGGTGGCTAACAAGTTCTCCTTTCGGCTGCAACCCGTCCTACGTCCCAAAGGCGAAAAAGGATTTGTATTACTGGCTCGCCGTTGGGTGGTTGAACGCACCTTTGCCTGGCTGGGCTATCACCGTCGCCTGTCCAAAGATTTCGAGCGGCTACCTGCAAGTAGCGAAGCCTTCATCTATATCGCTATGACCCGTTTGATGTTACGTCGGCTCGCTCCACACTGACCTTTTAAAACAGCTTCTAAACTAAAATTAGCTCTTTTCCGCCAAACGTAAAATCTCAAGCGCAGATTCTTCATCGATAACTAGAGTGTTAAAATACCTACCCCGTAAAGCACCCAGTACAGCCGGGGCTTTTAATGACGAGGCGCTGATGCCAATTGACCATTTCGCCTGTCGTAAATATTCAAAGGGTATCGCCACTACGCGCTGATTGTACGCCTCGACCTCGTCACCATCACGGTCAATCATTCTGGCTAATAAATGCCCCACGGCTCCGACCGATAAATGGATCAGCCGTTCCTCTTCAGTCAGATAGCCGGCTCTTTGCAGGCTGGATAAATTATCGGCCAACGAACCAATCCCCATCATCATTATTTTGGCTTGCGCGGCCCGCTCCAAAGTCTGGCGGATTTGGGGTTGTTGCCACAGGATGTCGCGAATTTCCCCGCTCCCAACCACAGCCGGGGCATTAACGTAACGGTAACTTCCATGCAGACGTTCTGCCAAACGCAGCGCTAATTCAGGTCCATCAATCGAGGGATCACCATAACCTAATGCCCCCGTCATTTGAATCACCTCAATGCCATTCATCGGCGTATCATCCAAAGCCTGAACGGTGTGGTAGAGAGTCTGTCCCCAGCTTATTCCGATTATAATATTGTCCTCCAGAATGCTGACCAGTAACTCTGCCGCAGCTTCCCCTACCCGTTTCAAGGCATCTCCATAATCTCCCCCGGCTGCCACCACGACAGCATCGCGCAAATCGAATTTCAAACGAAGCTGTTCGGCCAATTCGGCGTTTTTTTCGATAAGCCGCTCAATGGTAATTTGCACAACGCCATTCTCCCTGGCTTCGGCCAACAACCGAGACACGGTTGGTCGGGAAATGCCCAATATTTTGGCGATCTCTTGCTGGCCTAGATTCCGGTCGTAGTAAAGTTCAGCCGCTCTCACCACTTGAGAATATCTGGGATCCATTATTAAACGTCAACTCCTAGCATATTAAGACTGGGGCACCTTCTTTCAGATTATATCACGTTTTCCCCGAATTGAAAATTAGTTCACTGTAATGAAATTATGATCACAAATTATTGACAGCACCCAGCAGGTATGGTACAATGGCATCAGTTTACAAAATTTCACTATATTGCACGTGTGTTCATTTTTGTTTTTCGAAAGGAAAAAGTAAATGGCTGAGATAAGAACAGTTCTCGGTGATATCGATGCCGCTCAAATGGGGTTTACGATGGCCCACGAACACATTTTGACCCATCCAAAAGGGTCAGGCTCAAAAGCCGAAATTGGCCACCATCTGGACAGTGTTGACAAGGCCATCCAGATGTTGCAGGAATTTAAGGCCATTGACGGCGGCGGCATCATTGAAACTACTCCGGAATCGTGGGGGCGCAACACCCCCGGCATGGTCGAAGCCTCCCAAAAATCAGGGGTACACGTTGTTGCTTGCACTGGCTACATCTGCGAAGAACATGGCATGGAGCCGGAGGTCAGCGATTGGTCAATTAACCATATTGCTGACCGGATGATCAAAGACATCACCGAGGGGATGGACGGCACCATGGTTAAAGCCGGGTGGGTCAAAGCCGGCACGGCTTACATGCACATCACCCCCAACGAGGAGAAAGTGTTGCGGGCCGCCGCCAGAACGGCCATAGAAACGGGCGTTTGTATGCACACCCACACCACCAGCGGCACGATGGGCATTGAACAGATTGAAATCGTTGAGAGCGAAGGGCTGGACCTGGAGCGGATGATCATTGCCCACGTTGACCGCAACCTCGATTTATGGTATCACCGTAAACTTCTGTCCAAAGGTGTCTATATTATTTACGATGGCCCCGGCAAAGTCAAGTACTATCCGGATAGCGCCCGGGTAGAGGTGCTACGCCAGCTTGTGGCCGACGGATACGAGCGCAAAATTATGCTCTCCAATGACATGGGGCGGCGCAGCCATCACCGGGTGTATGGCTACGGCCCCGGCTTTAACTGGATCAAAGAGCGTTTTCTGCCCCGCCTGATTGAAGAAGGCTTCACCGAAGACACGCTCGATAATTTTATGATCCACAACCCCGCGACCATTTACGCGATGATCAAGTAACCAAAGGGAGCAAAAAATGTCCTCAATTGGCTCTTACTCTGGCTGGCAGGCCGAAGCCCGGCGCGTGGCACACGGCATCCGGCGGCAGGTGCTGGAACTGACCCTCGAGCGCAACGGCTGCTATTTAAGCCAGGCGCTCTCCTCCGCCGACATTCTGGCCACGCTCTACACCAAAGTGCTCAACCTTGGCCCCAGCGAAGCGCCTATGCTGCCGCCACCCTTCCCCGGCGTACCAGGCGCCGGCAATGATGCCTTTACCGGTGCGGCCTACAACGGCCCGAAAACCGGCGACCTCGACCGCTTTTTGATTTCGCCGGCCCACTACGCCGTGGCCGTGTACGCCGCCCTGGTTGAAGTGGGCCGCATGGCGCGTGACGGCCTGTTCCAGTTCAACACCGATGGCAGCACCGTCGAAATGATTGGCGCGGAGCACTCGCCCGGCTTTGAGCTGACCACCGGCTCGTTTGGGCAGGCGCTCAGCCAGGCCGGCGGTATCGCGCTGGCCCGCTGGCTGCGCGGCGAAACCGGCCGTGTCTTTGTGTTCATGTCCGACGGCGAATTGGAAGAGGGGCAAACCTGGGAGGCTATTCAGGCGCTGGCCTTCTACAAAATGGAAAACGTGGTGGTGTACGTCGATGTTAACGGCCAGCAGGTTGATGGCTGGACGAAGGATGTGATGAACATCGAGCCGATTACCTCCCGGCTGACCGGTTTCGGGGCGTCGGTTGTCAGCGTGAACGGCCACGATGTCGATGAACTGGCCGCTGCCGCGAACACAGGCGAGCCGGGTAAACCCCATTTTGTGCTGGCTTATACCAACACCAGCCAGGGCATCCCCTTGCTGGACGAGCGCAAGCCGAAACTGCACTTTGTCCGCTTTAAAGATGATGCCGAAATCGCCCGCTATCGGGTCTTTTTGTCCCAAATGGAGACACAGTAATTAATATGGAAATCGTCAGCAATGTTCACGCCAACAATCTGGTTAAATGGGCCAAAGACAAGCCAGAGGTCGTCGTCTTTTCGGGCGATTTGACCGGCTCTACCGAAATTGCCGCCTTTAAAGGCGCCTATCCCGACCGCTTCTTCTCGCTGGGCATGGCCGAACAGAATATGCTCAGTTGGGCCGGCGGCATGGCCCGCGAAGGCTTCACCCCGTTTTTGCACACCTTCGCCGTCTTTCTTTACCGCCGCCCCTACGACCAGTTGGCGATGTCGGTGGCGTACCCCAATTTGCGAGTGCGGCTGTTTGGCTTTTTGCCGGGCCTCACCACCCCCGGCGGCATCACCCACCAGGCCATCGAGGATGTGTCGGTGCTGCGCGGGTTGCCCAACCTGACCATCGTGGAAGTGGGCGACGCCACCGGCGTCGAGTCGCTGCTGGATGCCATCCAGCCGGTCAACGGGCCGGTGTACGTGCGGATGCTGCGGGGGGCCATCCCCCGCCTGTTCCCGGCGGACGAGCCGCTGCAACTGAACCACGCCCGCGTGCTGAGCCGGGGTAGCGACATCACCCTGCTTTCCAGCGGCATCTGCACCGAAGAGGCGCTGCGGGCTACGCGCCTGCTGCGGCAGCGCGGGCTGTCAATCCAGCACCTGCATGTGTCCACCCTCAAACCTTTCACCGACCCGCAGGTGGTTGAGGCGGCAGCTAAAGCCAAATACGGCGTGGTAACGATGGAAAATCATTCGATTATCGGCGGGTTGGGCACGGTGATGGCCGAGGTGATGGCCGAGAATGGCATCGGCACCAAACTGGCGCGTATGGGCATCAACGATACGTTTGCCCACGGCGCGTCGCTGCCCTATTTGCTGCGGGAACACGGCCTCGACGCGCTGGCGCTGGTTCAGCGGATTGAGGCGCTGCTGGGCGGCGAGTCGTTCAAAATCAGCGAGGCTGACCTGTCTGCCGTGCGGCTGGATACCTTTGCTTCCGAGGGACAGTTGGAAGCGCTGTAAAAAGTGGGATGAGTTGGGTACGTTAGGTGGGTTGGGTGAGTTGACAGGTTAGAAAAGTGTGATGCGTAACCCGTACCCGCAATTCGCCTGTTCGCAATTCAAAAAGGGATGGATTATGCTTGAAAAGTTACGGAAAACCGTGTGGGAAGCTAACGTGGCGCTGCCCAAAAACGGGCTGGTGCTGTGGACCAGCGGCAACGCCAGCGGCCGCGATCCCGAAACCGGGCTGGTGGTCATCAAACCCAGTGGCGTGCTGTTCGATCAATTGACGTCGGAAAATCTGGTGGTGGTCGATTTGCAGGGCAATGTGGTTGAGGGCGAGTTAAAGCCGTCCGTCGATACGGCCTCGCACCTGTATGTGTACCGCCACCGCGATGACGTACACGGGATGGTGCACACTCACTCGCCGTATGCCACCAGTTTTGCCATCCGCGGCGAACCGCTGCGAATTTACACTACCACCTCGGCAGCGGTGTTTGGCGGGGATATTCCGGTTTCGGATTTCGCCACCATCGGTGAGGAAGAGATTGGGCGGGAAATTGTCGAAAAAATCGGCCGGAACAGCGCCATTTTGCTGCGCAGCCACGGAGTGTTCACCCTCGGCAAAGACGTGCTGACAGCGCTGAAAGTGGCGGTCATTCTGGAAGAAACCGCGCAAGTGGTGCACTTCGCCCTGCTGCGCGGGCCAGTCGACCCGCTGCCGGCGGAGGTTGTGGCGGCCGGGTATCGGGTTTACCACACTAATTACGGGCAAAAAGACAGGAGTTAGGATTCAGGAGTTAGAGAAAGCGGCTCCACTAATCCCCACCCCCTAAAATCCCTGCCTCCAGGAGGAAAACGATGAACGGTTATGAAATTATGCGGCGCAATATTGAATTTGATCATCCTGACCGGATCGGGCTGCGCTTTAACAGCTTTGGCGTGAGCGATGTCTACCGGATTTTTGTGCAGCCGGCGGCGGAATTTCGTGGGCCGGACGCGCCGCCGGTCTCGGTGAGAAAGAAGGCCAAAGTTCCGCCCGGCACCAACGATGAATGGGGCTGCACCTGGGACGTGCTGCCCGGTCAGGGGGCCAACATCGGGCAGGTGGTCAACCACCCGCTGACAGACTGGGCGCTGCTCGATGAGTTTGCGTTCCCCGACCCTACCGCGCCGGGCCGGTTTGACGGGCTAGCGGAGGCGCTGGCCGAGGCCGAGACCAAAGGGCTGTACGTGCAACTCAACAGCCCGTTCTGCCTGTTTGAGCGGATGCATTTTTTGCGGCGGCTCGATCTGATGTTGATGGACACCGTGCTGGAACCGGACAAAGTGGGCGAACTGGCCGACCGGGTCATCGATTACCAGATTGGCATTGTGGCAGAAGCGCAGCGGCTAAGCGGCGGGCGCATCCACTGTTTTGACACCACCGACGACTGGGGCACCCAAACCGGCATGATGATCAGCCCGGCCTCGTGGCGCGAAATTTTCAAGCCACGCTACAAACGGCTGATGGACGCGCTGAAAGCCGCGGGGATGACCATTCGCTTTCACACCGATGGCAAAGTTAACGACATCTACCCCGATCTGATTGAAATTGGGGTAGACATCATCAATATTCACCAGCCCCGGCTGCTGGGCATTGAAGAAGTGGGCGCGAAGTTTGCCGGGCAGGTCTGCTTTGAGGTGTCGGTGGATATTCAGGATACGCTACCCGGCGGTGACCGGCAGGCCATCGAAGCCGAGGCCAAAGCCATTGTCGAGCGCCTGGGAACGCCCAAAGGCGGGCTGATTGCCGTAGAGTATCGTTATCTGGACGCCATCGGCGCAACAGAAGAAAGCCTCCGCTGGGCGTTGGAGGCTTTCCAGAAATACGGCAAACTCAAATAGTTAGCGGGAAATATCTGAGTTGGTCGAGTCCAGCAGCGTCTCGACCTCTTCACTGCTGGTGACTATCTGCTCACCCCACTGGCTCAGTGCCAGGGCCGCGGTCAGCACGCCATAGCGGATGCCTTTGGCGAAGTCGTTCTGCAGCCAGCCATGCAAAACCCCGCCGACCATCGCGTCGCCGGCCCCAATGCGGTCGATGATGCCGACCTCTCGGGCCGGCTGGTGGGTGAACTGTACCCGATCCCAGCCAATCAACCCCTCGTCGCCCAACGAGGTGACGATGTACTGCGCGTTGGTCAGCGGGGCAATCTGTTCCACAATCTCCTGCGGCGTCCCCTCAAAACCAAACATGCGCCGGGCATCGCCGCGGGCCAAAAATAAGACATCAACCGCTTCAAACACGGGTTTAACCCCAATTGCTGCTGCCTCGGGCGCCCACAGCAGGCTGCGGTAATTCATATCGAAGCTAATTTTCACGCCTTTGGCTTTGGCCCGGCGAATCGCCTCCAACTGGATTTCCCGCATCGAGGCTGACAGGGCGATGGTGATGCCAGACAGATGCAGCAGCCGCGTATCCAGCAAATAGTCCCAGTCAATGTCATCAACGGTCAGGGTGGCAAAACAGGAGTTTTTACGATCATAGATGACGGTGGTGGAACGGGGCGGCACGGCATATTCCACATAGTAGGTAGCCAGCCGCCCGGTGTCCCGCCAGGCCACGGCAGATACATCCAGCCCGGCAATACTGTACTCGCGCGCTACTCGGCGCCCCAGCGGCCCCTTGGGCAAGCTGCTGACCCACCCGCAACTCCAGCCCAGGCGCGAGAGCAGGCCGGTAACGTTGGCTTCGGTGCCGGCCACGCTCACATCGAGCTGCGTAATTTGCTCCAGGCGTTTACCAACCGGCACGGACAGACGAAGCTGGCCCTCACCAATAGTAGTTACGTCGAAACGAGGCATAATCTATTCTCCAAGTTGGTCAAGTAGTTCCAGCGAAAAGTCAGACAAGGTTGTCAGCACCAAATGGGCTTGATTGAGCTTTGCTGCGGCGGGCGGGAAGCGGGCATCCGGCACGGCGATGACTTTCATCCCGGCTCGCACGCCGGCCAGTATTCCGTTGCCGGAATCTTCCATGCAGACGCAGTTTTCCGGCTTGACCCCCAGCCGGGCGGCCGTGGCCAAATACACATCCGGCGACGGTTTGCCGGGGCCAACCTCATCGGCGGAGACGATAACCCGGAACTTACCGCGCAGCGCGGCATCGGCGGTGACGGTGTCGATCAGGGTGGGATGCGAGCCGGAGGCCAGCGCTGTGGGATAATGGGCAGCAGCCAGATTAACGGCCTTGATCGCGCCGGGAAAGTAGGGGATGCCGGCCTGATACATTTCAACCATCCGGGCGATGATCCGATCCTGAACCTCCGCCGGGGTGAGGGTCAGCGCCAGCCGGGTGATCATATAATTGGCCCACTCCTCGGTGCTGACGCCCATAACCGCTTTGTGGTCGTCTTTGTTCCAGTCCTTGCCGGCTTCATCGGCCATCCCTTTTCTGGCTCTGTTCCATACCGGTTCAGAATCGACCAGCAAACCGTCCATATCAAAAATAACGGCTTCAATCATGTTAAAAATCATCCTCCTGAGTTTTTTAATTTTAGCGCAGAGAACACACAGTATACACAGATTTTTGTGTTCTGGCAGGCACAACAGGAGGACACTCCATTAATTTAGTTTTTGGAAATAGTTACCGAAAGTATAGGCAAATGTTACCTTGCCTAAACTATCAGTTTTTATGCGGGGGTGAGCCGCAAGGGGCGAACTACAACGCCCTCTATCCCGTGGGCGAAGGCCGTCGGGATTGCTTTTC
>JAJVIM010000036.1 GCA_022071955.1 Anaerolineae bacterium | reverse complement strand
ACCTTGACCCTAATCACAAAAACCTGGCCTGGCTGGTTGACACGCTGGGCAATGGGATCGAGATAGACAATATGCCGACATTGAAGCTGATAGATCGGAGGATAGATGAGGTAAAAAGCAAACGGGAAAGCTGTCTACGACAGTCCCAACGGGTTGAGTTTGGGCGTGATGATGGTTCCGTTCACCGGCATTGGGAGCCGTCGCGCCGCTGGAAATGGTACAACGCTGCGCTGGGTCGCCTCTACAGATTGCGTCGAGAACAGACCAAGACCTTTCTGTTTACGCTGGCGAATGAATTGTATCGCACATACGATGTGATTGGGATCGGTGATTACACCCCGCACGGGGGCGGTCTCAATACGGGAATGCGGCGGTCAATGAACAACCAGTCGCTGATCGGCAGGTTCAAACAAATCCTGGCCTGGGTTGCCGAGCGCGAAGGGAAAACGTTTGTTGAATTGTCCGAATACAAGACCACGAAGGTTTGCCATGATTGCGGTTATGATGTCCCGGGCGGGATTCCCCTGGAAGTGCGCGAATGGGATTGCCCGGCGTGCGGGACACATCATATCCGGGATGAGAACTCATCCCGAAACGGTTTAGGCCGTTTACTTGAAATTTTGTTGCCTGGCTCGGGCCAATCTCTTGTGCCAACACCACACAAGCGATGTACTTGGCGTGCCATGCCTAGCGAGAAAGTGAGGAAACTTGCTCCTCGCGGGGGTAGTGGCGCTCGGTCAGACGAGCAGCGTCAAGATGAATTAAACCGGGGGAGGACGCCAGTTGTACCGGCGCTCCAAACCCGACCTGTAACCTGTGATGTGTAGAAATATCCAGGTTTAGGAGAGCGGTGTGCTGCACCAGCAGCGAGGCCAGCAGCGTGTTGAGGCAGACTGACTTGCCGGAGCCGGTCGCGCCGGCGATGAGCAGGTGCGGCGCTTTGTCCAGGCGGATGACTACCGGCTGGCCGTTTGTTTTCTGGCCCAGCGCCACAGCCAGCCCCTGACCGGCGGCGTTGGCCCAGGTTGGCGAGGCCAGCACCGCGCTCAACGGCGTCACCTGCCGGCTCTGGTTGGGCGCTTCGATGCCGACCAGGTTGGTCCCCGGCAGCCGGGGCCTGGATGCGCACCGGGCTGGCCGCCAGCGCCAAAGCCAGGTCATCGCGCAGGCCGATAATCCGGCTGACCTTGACCCGGCGGCCGTTAGCCGGCTGCTCCAACCTGAAGTGATAGCGGGTGATGGTCGGGCCGACCTCCCAATTCTCGACTTTGCCGGGAACGCCGAAAGCGTTGAGAGTGTCGGTCAGCGTTCGAGCCAGGCGTGGCGGATGGTCGGCGGCGTTCACTCGCCCGGCTTGAGCGGGTGGGGGCGGCGGCAAGGGCGGCAGGGTCCAGCGGGCCACAACAGGCGAAGCGTCTCGCGGCCGGGGCAGTATCAGCGGCGGCTGGGCCGGGTCAACGAGGCGAGGTTGATGTTTGGCGGGCGTTGCGGTTGGCGAGGCGACAGGCGGTGGGGAGACCGCTGCCGAAGTTAGCCCGGGCAACAGTCTCGCCGGCAGCGGAAACGGGAGCAGCCTGACCGGGATTGCCACTGCCGCGGCGGACAGAACCAGCGCGCCAACCAGCGGGCCGGCCGGCGTTGTCGCCAGGCCGACGACAATGACGCCAACCTGCCCGCCTGCGCCCCCCGCCAGGGTGATGAGGCCGCTGGCAACGGCAACCCATCCCGCTGTCGCCAACCGCTGCTCCCGCCGGAGTAGGGGAGCCAGGACCAACGGCAGCCAGGCCATATAACGCAGAATCCCCAAAACAGCGGCAGCAACGCGGCGAATCAGGTCCAGCGCCGCCCCCTCGCCGGGAAACAATGACACCAACAGCAGCAGCCCCAGCAGCGACGGCAGGTACGGCGTGATGACGTGGAAAGAAACCGGGTTCCCTTTTCGTCGTTTGGCCAGAAAGGTATGGCGCATCACGGCCCATCCAGTGCGGCCAGCAGCGCCTGCTTGTACCACTGCACCTGCCGGGCGTAGCCTAACCCCGTCACCGGCAAGGCTATCTCAACGCCCGGCAGCCAATACGAAATCCATTCCCGGTACAGTTTGCCGGCCAGCCAGTAAACCCGTCGTGGATTGCGACCGCGCAGGCCCAACGCCACCCGCCAGCCCCACGTCCGGCGCTGCCCCACGGACAGTTGGTGCAGGGCCAGATTGTAGTCAGGAATCAGGTCGCTAATCCCAACCAGTCCCAGTTTGGCCGAGGCAACGTAAATGTCGTCGTCAGCCAGGCCCAACACCGTGCGGGCGTAGGCCAACTGCGCCCGAAACAGCGGGCCGGTATAGCGTCGGTGGGCCGGTATCTCGCCGCCGATTCCGCTCTTCTGTTTGGAGCAGGCGATGACCGCCAGCGTGACCGGCTGCGACAATCCGGCGTTCCAATCCGGCTCAACATTGGTGAAGAAGCCGCCGCAGTCCTGGCAGCGCACGGCGATGTAGCCGCTCAGTTGGAAAACGGCGCGGCAGGCCGGGTTGAGGCAGTAGATGATGTCTGCCGTATGGGGATCAACGTCTTTTCTTACGCTCAAAGCGCCCTCCCCGTGGCCTGGTGTAACGTCACACTATCCATAGCCAGTTCCATTTGCGCCGCCTGATACTTCGCCTTTAGCCCGGTGCGGGCGGCGGCGTCAATCAAGTCGATGGGCAGGTTCAGGCTGCCCGGCCAGTTGACCAGCCCCTGTTTGGCCGCGAACAGGCTGCGCAGATGGGCCGCCTGTAATTCTTGCAAACTGAAAAAGGTTTGGCGGTTCACTTCTCGTTTCCCATCCTTCCCTTTTTTAGCTTCAAAACTGTAGGTGGTGATGAGACCGTCTTCGACGTAGCTGATCCGCTCGTGGCTGGCCTCCAACAGCCACCACGAGCCGTCCGTCCAGACGCTATCCAGCAAGCCCAGCAGCCCCAGCCCGTTCATCACGGCAGAGTTGGCCTGGCCCAGCAGCCAGAATTTGACGCCGGGAAACAGGTGGCACAGGGTCGCGGCGTAGAGATGCCGGGCCGGGCGCGGTATCGGCCCGCGCACCATCCCGCCGAGCATCACTTTGCCGTAGCGGTCAACCATCGCCAGAAAGTCGGGGTCTTTGGCCAGCAGCAGCGCGTTGGCGATGGCGGCCCGCGCCCATTTTTCGGCGGTAGTTTCTTTAACGGCCTGTTGGGTGTAGGTGAACGGAATCAGGCCGGCCAACTTGCGGCTGGCCCAGCCCGGCAGCCGGGCGTAACTCAGGTGGGCATTGTCCTGCCAGGCCCAGCGCACCGAAAAGACCGGCCACAGTTTGTCACGGTCAGGATAGACGGCCTCCAGCCGGCGCAGGTAAGCGACTGTCTTGGCGCGGTCGTCGGGATAATCCCAGGCGGCAAAGCCGTCCGGCTGCACCCGGTCAATCGCCGCCAGATACGCCTCGAACTGCTGCGCCCACTGCGGCGCGGTTTGGGTGAAGCGGCGGAAACTGGAATCGAGATAGGTCGGTATCCGGCGTTGGCCCTTGCCCAGCACGGCCTCGCGCCCCTTGCGCCACGCGCCGGTCTGCGTGGTGACGTAGCTGAAATCGGCGAACCAGAAACCGTGTTGCCAGATGGTGTTGGCCGCCCTGTCGCCCAGTCGCCGGCTGCCGTTGGACAGGTCGGGCCGGCGGTCACTCAAGCCCAGCCCGGCCTGCGCCTGGGTGAGCCGGATAGTTTCATCCAGCCCGGCTACGCCTAACATCAATCCTGCCCTGGCATTGTCCACTGCCGGCCGTCGTGGCCAGGCACCGTCACCATTGTTTCCCCGGCGGGGCGACTGAAACCGGCTCCGCCGATAGCCGCGCTCAGGAGTTGGCCGGGCTGGAACTGGCCCAACAATTTCTGCCCGCCGCTTTTGTCAGCCGTCAACCGGGCCGGCAAGCGCCATCTGAACAGGCCGCCGGCTAATTTCTGACCTTCGGCGGTTTCGTAGGCCGCCCGGGCCGCGTCCACGTCGTCCAGCCGGGCAAAGCACGCTGTCAGATGCTCGCCGATTCGCTGCGAGATGACCACTGCCTCGCTGTCCTTGAGGTGGTAGTCTATGCCGGCCAGGGTGGCCCGGAGCGACTGCCAGCGTTCCAGAAGTTTCACCCCCCGCCGGCGATATTGGGCTGCCGTTTCGCCGATAAAGCCAATCTCCCGATCCAATGCGCCGACAATCGCGGCGCGAATGTCATCTGTCCAGGCCGCCGGGTGGCTGAGAACCGCCGCCAGGGACGGGTCCTGGGCCGCTACTACGCCAATGATTTCATCCGACAGCCGGTTCTGGCTGACGTTGGTGCGCATCTGGCGCAGGGCGGCCACGCCGCCGGCCAGGGCGTCAGCCTCAACAAAAAAGGCGTCAACCAGCTTCGCCAATTCCCGGATTTGTGCGGCGACATCCCGCCGTTCGTTACCGGCAGCCTTGATGTGCGCCTCGATGTTGGCCACGTCCACTTTGACTGCCGGCGGCGTGCTGACCGCGCCGGCAGCTCCGGCGTCCCCGCGCGATGCCGGTTTTTCGTTCAACATCCTGTTGAGATTGTCCCGCACAAAGCGCCAGGCCAGCCACAATCCCAGTCCAACAGCCGTCAGCCAGCCGGCGGCGCTGGTTACAGCCGCGATGCCCAGCGCCAGCGGTGGTGCGTCGGGCCAGGCGATGTAAACCGCGTCGCTGATTAAAGCGATTGCTATGGCAACAACGATGAGTTTAACTGTTGATTTCATAAATCACCTCCGACTAATTGTTCAACCAGTCCCAAAAATCTTTCAGGAAATCCTGCGAGACCGTGCTTTTGTCGTTTTTGTTTTTTCCACCTGGCGGCAACTGATTAAGCAGTGGCACTCCGGCTTGCCGCAAGATATAGTCCGCCCACTTTGCCTGCCCTTGACGGACGGTGAAGATGATCATTCCGTCCGCAATCATTTCTCCCCAAACGTGGACGCCATTTTGTTTGAGGATTTTGGTTAAATCGTTGACGCTGAAGCCGGCCAGCCTGTCAACATAGAAGTTATAACCTGATGTGCAACTCATTTTGAGTTGATCCATTGGAAGCAAATTTTGTAAAATAGAGGTTCCGACACCAATCTATTTACAAAAGGAGCAACCCAATGGATCGCTATCATTTTATCATAACAGTGTATTGCCTGGTATGTGACTACTACCAAATGGTCAAAAAACAATTCAAAATTCGTCGGGGTGGTTTTGCCCCGGCCCTAACCGATGAAGAAGTAATGACTATCGAAATTTGCGGTGAATATTTCAAATTGAATACCGATCAGGACATTTTCGATTATTTTCAAGCACATTACCAGGCAGACTTTCCACAACTGCGAGATCGGAGTTTGTTTGTCCGTCAGGCAGCCAATTTATGGCAGGTCAAAGCTGCGATCCATCGTTTGTTGGTCATCCATAGTGGTCAAGCCGATGATCCGGTTCAGGCCATTGATACCTTACCCGTGCCGGTGTGTGTCTACACCCGAGCCCCGCGAGACCGTTGTTTCAAATCCGAGGCTGATTATGGGTACTGTGCGGCCAAACAAATGCCCTACTATGGTTTCAAATTGGGGCTACGGATTGCCCGGTCGGGGATGATTACCTGCTATCCCTTGTTACCGGCTCGACCCCATGACATTCAATTCCTGGAAACCTTGGTCGAAAATTTTTCCGGAACAGTACCGGCTGATAAAGGCTTTATTGATGCGGCACGTCAGGCTTTGCTTCATGAGCGCCAAGGGGTGACTGTCATCACCCCGGCTCGGAAGAATATGTCTGAGCCGCTGCCCGGCCAGCTACGACAACTTTGTCAACGTTGGCGTAAACGAATTGAAACCGTTGGGTCACAACTCACAGAACGCTTTGCCATTGGACGAATCCGGGTTCGGGATATTTGGCATTTTCAACACCGTATCGTTCGAAAAATCCTGGCTCATACCATTGGTGTTTTTCTTAATTTGCAGTTAGCCCGTAAACCTCTTGATTTGGATGGCTTGCTTGCCTAATGCATCTTTAACAAAGTAATTGTGTAAACAGGTTAAAGAGGTATACTGCTGAAGGATGAAACCACCCCTATTAGTACGTCAGCTAACTATAGAAGAACAAAAGAAACTCAAGGCTGGGTTGCACAGCCCGGAGGCCTTTACGTTGCGCCGTTGCCAAATCTTGTTGGCCAGCGCCGCCGGCGAAAAGCCATCAACCATCGCCAAAAACCTACAATGTGCCAGTCAAACCGTGCGGAACGCCATCCGCGATTTTGAAACACGTGGCCTGGCTTGCCTGGAGCGGGGTTCAAATGTGCCCATCAGCGTTGAACCGGTATTGACGGCTGCTAAACGAGAACAGGTGCAGGCCATTTTGCATCAAAGCCCGCGTAGCTTTGGCAAGAGTTCCAGTCTGTGGAGCCTACGGTTGTTGGCCGAAGTCTGCCACGAACAAGGCTTAAGTGAGACCCAATTGTCAGCGCCGACAATTCTGGATGCGGTCGAACGCTTAGGCATCAATTGGAAACGGGCCAAACAATGGATTAGCAGTCCAGACCCGGCTTATGCGTTAAAAAAAACAACGTGACCGTTTCATCCGGTTGGCCCGGAACAATTCAGACATCGTGTTGGGCTTTGAAGACGAAGTCTGGTGGAGCCGGGAAAAACAACCGTACTTACATAGTTGGACTGAAACTCAACCGTTACGATTATTTCAGAAACAGGTGCCACGTCATGATCCGGACCCCAAAGCGATGGCTTGCTATGGGCTGTATCTGCCCGGTCTAAACCAGATGCGAGTGCGCTTTGTCCAAAGACGTCCGGTCAGTACTACCACCTGCACTTTTCTGGCCTGGTTGCTGGCTGATTTCGCGACCCAAGGCAAACGGGCGTTGTTGCTCATTTGGGATAACGCCTCCTGGCACATCAGTCACGAAGTTCGCACCTGGATCAGATCGTACAATCGCCGGGTCAAACAAGAAGGCGGTTGTCGCTTGATTATCTGCCGTTTACCAATCAAAAGTCCTTGGCTTAATCCGATTGAACCCAAGTGGGTCCACGGCAAGCGGGCTGTCGTTGAACCGGCCCGTTTGCTCTCAACCTTCGAACTGATGGAGCGTATCTGTGCTTACTACCACTGTCAGTTCACTGAACCTATTGCACAGTTAGATTGTTAATTTTGCACTAACTGCTAAAAAGTGTTGCTCATTGGGTAGAAGTTATAATGTGGGCCGTTGGTAAAATCCCGAATCAGGCCCAACAGTGGACTGATCCAGTCCGGGGTTGCTCCCCAGGTTAAAAACCTGTCCAACTTATCGTCATTCATTGGATGCTCCGTTCCAGGCGTCAACCGCCTCAATGATTTGCTGAGTTGAAACCGAAAAGCCGCAGCCCTGCAAATAACCGGCAACGGACTGCGCCTGAAATCGGCTCAAAATAACGGTCGCATCGGCCCGGTTGACCGCGACAATCCGCACCTCTGTGTCCGCGATTTCGTAGACAAGGCCATGCAGGGCCACCCGGTCGGCCATCACTGTAACCGGCCCTGTTTCTGCCAGGTTTGCCAGTCGCGCCTGAACTGGCGCTGGAAACCGCCGGTCAATTTGACCTGGTACGGGCTGCGCCGCAGCGCGTTCAGCGCCGCCGGTGAGCCGGCGACTGCCGGGTTAACGCCGTTGATACGCAATATAGCCCGGGCGGCGGCCAGCGCCGCAACTCGTTGAAAGCGTTGTTTGGCGTCCATCAAAATGGCGCCTCCGCCGGTAAATCGTAGTTACCCGGCGCAGTGATAGGCGGCAGGAAATGCAGCAGGCCGGTATTGGCGTCGGTTTCTACGTCAAGAAAAATCGACATTGGGAGTCTCCAATTAGCAACGGCGGCCATCAGAATGGCGCTCGTAGCGGGGTCAGGCGGCGGGGCGCCGGTTTCGACACGGGCCTTGCCGGTTGGTTAAACCACGGTTGCCCGTCGGCCACCGGGATACGCAATGACCGGGCGGCGCATTTGGCTTTGTCCTGCGTGGTGACCAGCAGGACTTCACCGGGCCGGCGAATGCCAAAGTCGCGCATCGCCTGAATAAACAGTCCCGCCGCCGGCCAGCGCCAGGCCGGGTTAGCCCGGGGGTCGTCCGGGGTAACGCCGGGCGGCAGCAAAACATCGCCCTGCGAGGTGATGTAGGCCAGGCTCAGGTACAGCGGCAGGTCCAGGTCAGCGGCCAGAGTGTTGTAACGGGTCTCGATTTCAGGCAAGTCAGGGTACTTCGCTGACCAGTCCCACCCGGCGGTGCGGCAGGCCGGCCCGCCCTGGTTGGTGACAATGGCGATGTGCGGCCCATTAGCCTGCGCCTTGAGCCGGGCCAGGGTTTGGGTTACGCCGGGCCGGAGCGCAAAGTCACGCTCCACGTCCAGCAGAGTGAAATCAGCATCAATCAGAATTAGTTTTGGCATTTCTACCAGCCCATCCGCGCCTGAAAATCACCGGCCTGAATTTAAGTTTGAGTTTTGGTCCTTCGTTATTCAGAAACAGCAAGACCAGCGCGAACAGAAAAATCAACAAACCGGAAGAAAAAGATAACATTGGTAATTCCTTTCCACCGGGCCGGGCGATTCGCCCGGCCCGGCCAATTCAACTCAGAACGGGATTTCGTCTTCCGACAGATGACCGCCGCTTTCACCATCGTCAGCGGCAGCGTCGCCACCGCGCCCACCGCCGAGGAAGCGCACTTCAAGCGCGGTCACTTCGTAACTGGCGCGGTAGCCGCCATCCTGCGCCTGCCACACCCGCGGCCCGCCGGTTTCGCGGTCAACCGTCAGCCGGCCTTCGACCAGCACTTTGCGCCCTTTGGCGAGGTACTGGTTGCAGGTTTCGGCCAGTTTGCCCCAGGCCGAAACATTGAACCACACCGTTTCTTTCTGCGCCTGGCCATCGCTGCCGGTCCAGCGCCGCTCGGTGGCGACGCTAAACTTGCACACCGCCTGCCCGGAGGGCGTGTAGCGGAGGTCGGGGTCGCGGCCCAGGTTGCCCGCAATCACAAGTTTTTGGTACATGACAAGTCTCCCTGAAAGTTTCAAAAAAGGGGCGGCGTTACCCGCCCCTGTTCAATAACAATGTCTATTCGTCGTCGCCCTCCGGCGCGGTGAACTCCTGTTCATCGACGTGGCCGGCGAGTTTGGCTTTCTCGTTTTCCAGCCATTGGCGGGCTTCATCGTAGAAGTTGTCGCGGACGTAGCCGCGCAGTTCCGCCGGGGTGGCCAGCGCCTTCAGCGCGGCGATGACTTTGTTGCGGTCATCGCTCTGGAAGGCGGCGCTGTCCCATTTGCCTTCCAGGGGCGCGTACTGCGACTTCTGGCTGCCGCCGCCGGTTTTGACCCGTTTACCCACCGCGCCCAGCGGCAGCCAGAAGGCGTAGGGCAGGAACTTGTCCGGCGCGTTACGCCCGGCGTCGCGGGCCATTTCAGCCGCGATGCGGTCGGCGTTGGCCAGCACGTCGCTGCGGAAGGCTTTGGCAACAGCGTTGAAGTCGCGAGCCACGCTGCTGCGGAAGGTGACGATGACCGGGGTCAGCGGGTTAATCGCCTCGATTTCGCGCACAAAGCCGAGCAGTTTAACCCGGCTGAAGCGGCCCGGCTGATAATCGGTGAACCAGCGGCGCTCTTTGCCCGCGCCAACATAGTAGCTGATGTGTTTGGCCACCGCCGCGAAGTGCAGCGTCGCCAGCAGATAGGCCGGGTCGGTGCCGGCGGGGTTTTCCGCGCCCTGATGTTCGATGTCGAACACGTCGAGGGCGTGGCCGATAACCTCGCCAAACCATTTGGTCGGCAGTTCCCAGCCGCCGGTTTTCATAACCGGGTGGGCGCTGCCCTGCCCGCCGTTGAACCACTGGATGGTGGGGTAGCTGGCGGTTTCGGCCTGCGCCCCGGCGGGGGCTTCAAAGTCCAGCCAATCGGGGTTGTTGCCATTTGTTGCAGTCATTTTGATTCTCCTTGCAAGTTAAAGTTGACAAATGGTTATGTAATAGCTATAATAATATCATCTTTTCGCCCGGTTGTCAAATATCCCCAACCGGAATCCTGAACCTGAGAGGTGAACTGTGAAGCCCAAGCCACCCTGTGCGCCCAATGCGGTCAACGCCGCGTCGCCAAACCCGGCGACATCTGCGGCCCCTGCAAACTCAAATCAACAAATTTCTGAGGAAATCAATGGCCTGCAATCGTACCCCCCTGACATCGACCCGCCCGGCGACATCGGCCGGCTGCCCCGACATCGAAGCCTTCTGGGCCGGCAGCCGCAACCTGCTGCGCTTCTGCCCAAACTGCCGCCACTTCCTGCGCCGCGACGGCGGCTGCACCCACTGCGAAAACGGCGGCAGCCGCGAGTTCCCCAACGCCCACGACATCACCGCCCGGCTGACCGCCGCCGGCTTCCAGGCGGTGGTTGTCGGCGGCTTCCTGCGCAAAGCCTTGACCGGCCTGCCGCCCAAAGACATCGACATTGCCACCTCCGCCACGCCGGACGAGGTGCGCGCCCTGTTTGGCAACCGGGTGCGCTCCAATGGCGGCGAAAGCCACGGCACGGTGCTGGTGCTGCCGCCGGCTGGTAGCGGCGAACCGATTGAAGTCACCACCTTCCGCCTCGACGTGGAAACCGACGGGCGGCGGGCGGTGACCCGCTTCACCCGCGACATCGGCGAGGACCTGACCCGGCGCGACCTGACCGTCAACGCTTTGGCGGTGGACCCGCATACCGGCCAGGCCTTTGGGCCGGGCGGCAATGCCGGCGGCGCGTTGACCGACCTCCGCGACGGCCTGATCCGCTTTGTCGGCGACGGCCGGAAGCGCATCGCCGAGGACCGGCTGCGGGTGCTGCGGGCGATCCGCTTTGCCTGCGAAAGCGATAACCGCCGCCTGTCCGATGAAGCCAAAGCCGACATCCGGGCCAGCCTCCACCTGCTGCCGGGACCGCTGTCGGGCCGGCGCATTGGCGAGGAAATTGTCAAAACGCTGGCTACCGCGCATCCCCGCCGGGCGCTGGAGATGTACCGCGACCTGGGGCTGCTGCCCAAATTCCTGCCGGAACTGGAACCGACCATCGGCCAGGCGCAGAACGCCCATCACGGCAGCAACGATGTATGGGCGCATACAATGGAGACTCTGGAGGCCGCCGAAGCGCCGGAAGGGGTGTCGCCCGGCCTGTTCCGGCTGGCGATGCTGCTGCACGACAGCGGCAAACCGGCAACCGCCGCGCCCAAACAGGGAGCGCCGGGCGAGTTCACCTTTTACGGCCACGAAGAAGCCGGGCAGCGCATCGCCGGGGCAGTGGCTGAACGGTGGCAGATGTCCAACCCCGACCGCAAGCTGCTGGAAGGCGTCGCCGCCGAGCATATGGCCGTGCCAACCGGCGATTTCAGCGACGCGGCCATCCGGCGCTGGGGCCGGCGCATCGAACAACGCTGGGGCGCGGCGCTGCTCCCCGTGCTGCTGGCGGCCCGCGAAGCGGACCGGGCCGGGCGCGACCGCGACAAAACGCTGGCGGAAACGGCGCGAATCCGCGCTGTGTTGGCCGAGGTCAAGGCCACCGGCGGCAGCCAACTGGCCGTTGGCGGGAAAGACGTAATGGCCCGCCTGGGCCTCAAACCCGGCCCGGCCGTGGGCGCGGTGCTGAAAAAGCTGGCCGCGGCGGTGCTGGACGACCCGGCGCTGAACAGCCGCGAAACGCTGCTGGCGCTGATTGACGAAGAAACATCGGGGCCGGCCGATGCGTGACCGGGCCAAACGCTGGTTGTTTGAGAGCCGGGCCGGCGACCGGCTGCTGGCGGCGCTGGAACGCCTCACCGGCCTGACCCTGGTTCAGCGCGAGGGCCGGTTGGCCTGGCGGCCGGTGCGGGCAGAGGCCGGTCAACCTGTCATCATCAACGAAAAGCGAGGTAACAATGATGATTAACTCTATCACCCAACTGGCGGCCACCCCGCCGGTTTCTCCCCAGGAAGAAGCGCGGCTGCTGCAACTGATTGGACAGGGCCGGCAGGCGGCGGCGCTGTTGGCGGCTGTGATTGGCGATAACGCCGCAGACGCGACCGCCCTGCGCCGGCAGGTGGAGGAGGGGCAGTTGGCCCGCGGCACGCTCGTTCAGGCTAATGGCCGCCTAGTTATCAGCATTGCCGCTCGTTACCAGCGCCTCGGCCTGACGATGGAGGAGCTATGCCAGGAAGGCGTCATTGGCCTGATGCGGGCCATTGACAAATGGCGGCCCGGCCAGGGGGCAACCCGGCTGAGTACCTACGCTACCTGGTGGATCAGGCAGGCGATAGGCCGCGCCGTGGCCGACCAGGGCCGCGCCATCCGGCTGCCGGTCTACCAGGCCGGCCGGTTGTCCCGCCTGCGCCGGGTGGCTGCCCGGCTGAACCAGGAAAACGGCGCGGCGGCCAGTCTCGAAGAAATTGCGGCTGCCGCCAATGAACCCGTCGAAACGGTCAGGGAGTTGTGGGGCCAGGCGCAGCCGCCGGTCAGCCTGGATACCCCCCTTGGCGATGACGATGACAATACCCCCTGGGGCGAGGTGGTGGCCGGCGTTGAAAACACCCCGCGAGGCGCGGAGACGGCGCTGCTGGCCGCGATCATCGAGCAGGCGCTGGGCGAGTTGTCTGCCCGCGAGGAGGCAATCCTGCGGATGCGCTTTGGACTGGCCGGGTGCAGCCCGGAGCATCAGACGCTGACCCGCATTGCCGCCCGGTACGACCTGACCCGGGAACGCATCCGCCAAATCGAGGTCGAGGCGCTGGCGAAGCTGCGGGCCAACCCCAAAGTCAGCCGGCTGGCCGGCTTTCTGGAAAACTGTTAGTGTCTTTGGTTTTTCGCCACTTGAAAAAGGCGGCGGGTGGCAAGTAACGGGCGGCGGGTAAAAACGCGCCACTCGCCACCGACCACAACCAGGTGCGTGGTGGCGAACATTCCGTGACCCTAACGAAAACTGAGAAAGAGGTGATGAACGATGTCCAGGCGAAGCATTACCCGGCGAAAAACTATGCAGGCCGTCCACCGGGTCGGGGCCTACCTGTCATTGATGGTGGTGCAGGAGGACGACAACGGCGACGTGTTGTTGTCGCTGCTGCCGCTGCCGGAGGGGGTGGCAATGGTCGCCACCTGGTTGGCGACGATGTGGGTGACGCTGGCTCCGCTGGTGGGACGGGCGCGGCTTGAAGCCGGCTGGCTGGGGCAGGATATGCTCAACCTGCTCGATGCGCTGGCGATGCGCCTGCACGTAGCCTTAACCGTGCTGGACATCCTGGCGCGGGCGACGTGGTGGGCGGTCTGCCCGGCTGCCGGCTGATTTGCGTTGCAAAGGATAAACCACGATGTTTGAAATTACCGGTGGTAACAATCTCAAAGCGCCGCAGCGATACCAGCGCCCGGCAGACCGGCCTGCCGGCGGATGACCCGGCTCGCCTTGAAGCCATTGTTTCAGTGGTTTTTTGCAGCGTGTGATAAGCCCAAAGAAACAAGCGTTGTAATCATACAGGCCGGCATTGGCCGGTGTAGAGGCGGTCGGTGGGCAACGAGCCGGTTTGCTCGATGACAGAGCCGTAGGGGGAATATTCCACCCGCCCGGTTTCAGCGCCGCTCTTGTCGGGAGCAGGTTGGTGGGAATTGAGGCCTGCCCTGAGTTTGACGAAGGGTGATCGCCGTGGAGGTAGTATAGCTCACCATCGACGCGGGTGGCAATTGGCGGCCGGAGGAGTGATGGGGACTAAACAAAGAAAAAGATGGGTCTCGTGATCTCAACCCATCCTACTTGCTGGTTCGGGTCTGGTCACGGATTGTAGACAACCAGGCTTGCCTGTCCGATCCACCCACCAGGGCCGAAATTATCACCCAACTGGCCATTGTTCATAATAACCGGGGGCAAGTAAAAGCGGCGCAAGCCCTGTACGACCAACTGGTCAACGCCACCGACTTTGGACTGCTTCTCCCCATTCAGCAGGCGGAAATTCTGCATCAAATCGGGATTTGTTACCTGCGACAGGGGGCGTATGCCCAAGCCGAGCGGTTTTTGGCCGATTGTTTGACTCTCTCTGAGAGGCACCGTCATCTGGAAATCGAGGGGTACACCCTTAGCCAGCTTGGTAATATCGCTATGTTCCGGGGTGATTTTCGCCGGGCCGGGATTTATTACCACGAAAGTTTAGCCGCGTTTGAAGCGGATGGCGAGGAAGATAACCTGGCGTGTGTGGCCTACCAGAGTCTGGGTCGCTTTCTGGTACTGGAACGAGACTTTGCATCGGCAATTCCACTGCTGGAAAAAGGGTTGGTGATCCGCCGCCGCCGGCAAGAACAGGAGGGAATTGCCAATAACGCGATCAATCTGGCGCTGGCTTATCTGGGCTGTGACCGGCTGGCTGAGGCCGAGCCGTTGCTCGATGAAGCCCTGGCCATCTCAAAGGAGTTGTACGACCAACGGGCGATAGTTTTGTGCCATTTGGCCTTTGGCCGCCTGGCAGGTAAACGCGGCGACCGGGCCGGGGCGATCCTTCAGTACCGGCAAGCCCTGGAAATATTAACCCAAATGCCAATGCCCCCGCTTGAACTCCAGGTGCTGGCCGAGTTGCTGCCCCAATTGCTCCGCGCCGGGCAGATACAAGCCTTGCTGTTTGCTTTGACTCGCCTCGTTAAAAACCTGTACCGACAAAAATTGGGGCTATTGGCCATTTGGCGGCTATTGAAACGGAGAATAGAGCAATTAGGGGGGCATTGATTCCTTTGTAGCAGATAGGACGGCACCTGCAATTCCGGCCGGTGGGTGAATTGGGTGATTTAAACAGGCATTGTTGCCGCTCGGTGAGGTGAATTGAGAGTGTTCCGCCACCGGAAGGGCTGGTTTACCGTTGATGTGTATCACTATCTGTTGGGTCTCGTCTCTCGACCCAACCTACTCACTGTTGCATAAATTGCTTATACAGTTCTTGATTGCCACCAAAGCCCCGTTCAATCACACCTTGTAAAGCACGTGTTTCATTTGTTGGATCTCCATCTGCCGATGCAGTTGTTGCAACTGTCCCTGCGCCTGTACAAACTACAGTACCTGCTCCTGTTAAACATCCAACCGAAGCTACAGATGCTCCAACAATTGCTGACAAATGAGAACCATACACCGCACCGGAATAGAATGCTGCACCGACTTTTTGACCAATGGTCGTATCAGGGCTAGTCCTAATGATGTAGGATAAGTCTAGATTTTCACAGGTCTGAGCGTAGAAGGTATTTCTCAGTCCACTGGCAATTCCATAACAATGCCCGCTCGGGTCCGTGTATTTGACCGGATTCCCATACACATACCCGTATCGATTCCACCCCCGTGGATGGCCCACCTCCGGCACAATCGAGTCCGGCTGGGTGAAACTGCCAGTCAGCGATCGTACATTCTGGCCCGGTAATCATACAGACCGAGGCTGTCCTCGCGACGCTGGCCGGTGTAGAGGCGGTCGGTGGGCAGCGAGCCGTTCTGCTGGATGATGGCGCCGTAGGGTGAATATTCCACCCGCCCGGTTTCGTAGCCGCTCTGGTCGGTGACGAGGCTGGTTGGAATTGAGGTACGCAATCGAAAAGCGACTGATATGGCTGAATTATATAACTCGATCCGATTTAAGCGGCTCTACCCCGCCTATCTCTTAATGTCTGATTGTTTTTTCTCTTTGCTGTTTTCTTCAAAGTAATCCTTGAATTCTGGAATTGTCGCCTTGTAAAAACGAATTGAAAACAAATAGAAATTACCCATTGCTAAAACATCAAGCCCTACAGCAATTAACAACCTTATGGCTAGATTCAAGGTATTTCCAGGCCAAACAATATATGTTGCTATTATAGAAACCGGCAAAAGTACCGCCGGGAAAAAAACATACAGAAAAAAATTTTTACTCATTAATGACTTCTGAACATGAAGTATGCTAACCACCGCAATGATCAAAAGTGTTAAAAAAATTGTTGCTAATGCTATTATTATTGAGAGTTTCATATCCTCAAACATAAAACTTATTTCCATTCAACAATGAGTTCCTCCTATTGTGGGACCATTAAGGCTTGGGAATGACCCTTATTTCAGTTCCTCTCTGTTTCTCTTCATACATACTCCACAGATCAAATGGTATACCAGCTACAGACGGGGTTATTGCTCCAACTTGCTTAAAAATCATTTTTGTGCGTTTTTCAATTATTACTTCCTCGACGGATTTTTCTATGCCTTGCTGTACAAAAAAGTCTTTGATTTCTTGTACACCTGTACTATAGTCCTTGGTAAATGCATATGCTATAGAGATAAAATCAAATGTCGCACTGCTAGCTTCTCCTCCTGCGAACACCAAAGCACCAGCTACTGGAGTGGCAAACAAACTGACGACAATTCCACCCATAAGACCGCCGATATTACTACCCGCTGAAAATACATCCAACATAAATACAGTTTGATCAGGAAAACCAACAAATGTGCTTGTTACCTCAAAGGGTTGACCAAGAGGTAATTGATTTGGGTTGGTAGGAAATATCGGTTGGGCAAGTCCTTTATGTATAGCAAGCCAGTTGTATCGAAGCTTTTGCAAAACATACAGGTTGTAGTCACTTAGATTGGCAATCCGCCCATCTTCACGTAATGGGGCTATTCCACTTTCTGCAAGCTCATATGTAAATGTCTTTGCCAATTCATAACACTGTTGATTAACCGTGGCGTTTAAGTCCAAGTTACCGCTGTAGGTTTCACCACAATGCCCGCTTGGGTCCGTGTATTTGACAGGGTTATTATATCCGTACCCGTACCGATTCCACCCCCGTGGATGGCCCGGCTCCGGCACCAGCGAGTCTGGCTGGGTGAAACTGCCGGCCAGCGGGTCGTACATTCTGGCCCGGTAATCATACAGACCGAGGCTGTCCTCGCGACGCTGGCCGGTGTAGAGGCGGTCGGTGGGCAGCGCACCGTTCTGCTCGATGATGGAACCGTAGGGTGAATATTCCACCCGCCCGGTTTCGTAGCCGCTCTGGTCGGTGACGAGGCTGGTGCTGCTCAGGTGGTCACTGTGGAGATAGTATACCTGGTCGGCTACGCGGGTGGCAATTCGCTGGCCATTGCCGGTGTAGTAGTGTTTGGTGCTGGACCCCGTAGTTTCAGTTTCCACCAAGTGATAAAGCTTTGCGTCTTGTCGTTGGATAATTTGAGGGTTATCCTGGTCATCAATCAGGAGCACAAGATTATCACCCCCAAACCCGGCAGCAATCACTTTTGGCGCCAACCAAGTTCCATTGTCACGGGTAATTAATACGGTATCCCCTTGATTTGTAACCCAGGTCACATTAACCTGGCCAAGTCCGTTAACCGCTATATCCTGAGACCGGTTCCATGCACCATAACCATCACCAGCCGCAATTGTTTCAACGCTTCCCCAGGTAGAACCATTCCAATGGCGGTAATGGATTTCATCATTATATTGCCAGATTACATGAAATTCGTTTCCGTTGACCGCAATATATGGCCATAAAGCCTGGCCATCGCCCTCAGAAACCATAGATGCTGATTGCCAAATCCCATTTACCTGGCGACGTAGATAAATATTACCTGGGTAAACTGTTGAGTAAGAATCGGCTTGCCGCCACACCACAACAGCATCGCCGTCGGCTTCGAGCGCTATATCAGGTTGGGCATTAGACACACAAGGATTGGGATTGAGTCGGACAATAGAACTCCAGCTTTGTCCGCCATTATTTGAGTCTCGATAGAAGATATGATTATCCCCACAACCATTTATTATTGCGTTTTCAGACCAAACCAGATGGGTTTTCTGGGTTTGGGGATCAATGGCCAGCGCCGGTTGCCAAGAAGGGAAATACGGATCAGTCCGGTTGTAAGATAAACTCTGGACGCTCCAACTGCTGCCACTATCTGTTGACCGGCTATTATAAAGATGACTATCACTACCAATCCAGGCCACGTTAAGAACATCATCGCTCCCATTGTTATACACCACTATAGTGGGATCATAACCAACTTTATTAGGTGTGGATACCCTAATTGGCGCCGACCAAGCCCCATTCTCCGCCTTGGCATAATACAATGGAGAACCATATTCTGAGCTCGGCCACGTTGTATATAAGGTATTGCTTATGGTTGCAGCTCCGTGTTGGTTCTCGTAAGATGTATCAAGAAGAAACTTCACATTGTCACTAATCTCTATAAACTGGGTATTTCCAGGTTGTATTTCATAATACTCCCCGATATAAATTGTCTGCGTCTCATCCGGGTTAATGCGCTTAACCCGATTGCCCTGGCCGTCATACTCAAAAGTGGTGGTTTCGGTGCCGCTAACAACCTGAGTCAGGTGATTTTCAATATCATAGGTATAGGTGCGATTGGCGTCGCTGGCTCGATTACCGTTGTTGTCATAGCCAAAGGAGGTGGCCGGGTTAGCTCCATTTTGAAGTTGAATCGGAGCGTGGGGCCGGGGCTGGCCGGCGGTGGGGTAGGCCAGGCTTAGATCAAGGTTCGGTTCGGTACGGGCGGTCAGGTTACCGAGCCGGTCATAGTTGTAGCTGTAACTCTCGGCAACATTGCGGGTGGCGCCGGTCAACCGGTCCAGGGCGTCATAACTATACTGCCAGTCTCCCCCGGCTGCTGTATCGGAACGGGTCTCAACATTACCCACCGGATCGTAGCTGTAGGTCAGGTTTTGCAACGTTCCCCCCGGCCCGGTGGTTTGCAAATTGTGCAGCCGGAAGGTGCGCAGATTGGCCGGTTGGTTCTGATCGTAGTAATCGTAAACGGTGGCTGCCCCGTTGCCCAGGGTCAATGTCGCCGGTTGATCCAGGGCGGTGTAGGTCGCATCCGCCAGGTAGCTGTCGCCCAAACTGGAAGCCAGGCTGGCGGGTAGCCCCTGGCTGTTGTAGGTGGTGGTAATTACCTCGCCATCGGGGTAGGTCATCGTTTCTACCCGGTCCAGTGAATCGTAGGTGTAATGGGTCACAAAAGCACCGGCCCCGGTAATGGTTTTGGTTTCGGTGATGAGCCGGCCCAGCCGGTCATAACTCCAGGCGGTGCTGCCGGTGGTATCGGTCATCCCGGTGCGCTGCCCCCGACCGTAGCTGCCCTGATCGTACTCATAGGTGATGGGGGGGCTGCCGTCGGAGTAGGTTTTCTGCCACAGCCGGTTCAGGGCGTCGTAATGAAAAGTGATGGTCTGACCCCGGGCGTCGGTTTGCGTGGCCAGGTTACCGTTGTCATTGTAAGTATATTGCCATAGACCCAGATCGGGGTCATCCAACGCCATTTTCTGGCCCAGGCTGTTGACGGTGATGACCACGGGTGGGGTTAGTTCGGTCGCGCCGTTATCAAACTGATGCACCTGGCGCAGATTGTCATTGGCATCATAGGCATAGGTCATCCGGCTATAAAGACTGAGCGTCGCGCCGCTGCCGGTAAAGACCTGGGTCTCGCGCAGCCGGCCCAGACCGTCGCTGTAACGCCGGGTCTGGTGCCCATTGGCGTCGATGGTAGTCACCCGGTCCCAGTTTTCGTAGGTCAGAGTTTGATAAGTGCCGTCGGGGTGGGTTACCTGGGTCTGGCGGCTCAGGGCATCATAGGTATAGATAGTCCAATCCGGGGCGGTGCTGCTGAGGCGCGGCACAGAGACCGCCGCCGGCCGGCCCAATTCATCGTACTGGTATTCGGTGATAATGGGGCCATTCTGGCCGGGTCGTTCTTCGCGGGTCAGTTCACCTAACCCGTTGTAGCGGGTGTTGGTGGTCAAGGCCTCGGGCTGGCCATAGGCCTGGGTAATCGCCACCTCCCGTCCGCTTGAAGCATCGGTGTAAGCGTAATGGGTGACGATGTTCGCCGGATTGGTGACATCTTGAACCCGGCCCAGGTCATTGTAATCATAAACGGTTAACTGATTGTTCACATCAAAAACCTGCACCGGCAGCCCCCACCGGGCATCGTAATGCGTGGTGGCTTGCAGTGACAGGCCGTTGACCGCCGGTTGAGTGACCGTTTCCGGGAAGGTGAAATAGGTGTCCTCGTAAGTCGTCACCGTGGTGTTGCCCTGGCCGTCGCTGATATGGGTGGGGTTACCAAAAGAATCATAGTCATACTGCGTCACCAGGTCGGGACCGGAGCTATCCAGGTTGAGCTGTTCCCGGCGGGTCAATTCGCCCAGAGTGGGCGGCGTATCCAGGAGGGGGTGGTTGTCGTAGTAATAACGGGTTTGGGCCGCTACAAGATCGTTTTCGTCGTAAACAGTGGTCTGTTTGGGCCGGTCAACCAGCCAACTGGTGGTATTGAGCGTGTACTCGGTCACCGTGCGGCGATCATCATCGCTGCGAGCCGGGTCGCCTTGTTCGTTGACTTCTGTCAGGTTGCCCGTGGCAGTATCGTATTCATAACTGGTTTGGAGCGATTTGCTGCCGATCTGGTGGGTCACATCGGCCAGCGGCACAAACCTGGCCGGCGGATCGCTGTTGACCGTTGTCACCGGGTTGTAGGTATAATGGCTCTGTTGCAGCCAGGTGGGGCTGCCGGCCTCATACACCCGCACGTATTCGGCTCGCCCCTGCCGGTCCGGGTCGTTGTAAAACACCGTCTCCACCCGGCTGCCGCCAGGCCGGGTTACATCAACCTGGCCCGGTCGTTCCTGGGTAAAATCGCTGTAATCCAGGCTGGTCACCCGTGTTTCCTGATCGACAGTGGTGGTACGCTGCCAGATGAATTGTCCGGCGTCGCCGTACCACCGGTAGTCGTATTCGGTGGCCGCGCCGTAACCATTGTCCACCATTTTCAGCAAACCACCCTCATTCAGGGGGTGATAATCCAGCGTGAGCGGTGGCAGGCTGGCCCCGGCGGTGGCGCCGGTGGTCGTAATGGAAGTTAGCAGCAGGTGCGTCACCTTGCCGTTGGTGCGGTCATCGTAACCCAATTCATAGCGATGAGCGCGTTGGCTGCCGGCGCTGGTTTCGATAGCCTTCAACCGTTGGGTCAGGACCTCACACAGCGTTGCCCCGCAGGTGGTCGTGTCGGGAATTTCGGCCGCGAGACGCGGTTCATATTCAAATGACACCTGCCGGTTGGCCGGCAGTCCGGCGCCGGCGTTGCCGGTGTAGTCGATGGTTGTCAGATAAACAGCAGCGTCGTAAACAGTATTGTTGTACGAAAACGTGGTCCGGTCGCCGTAGGTATAGATAGTGGTGTTGCCGTGCAAGTCCTGAACCTGGTCCAACCAGTAGCGGCCGGGGTAAACCGCCGGTGTGCCGTTAACCGCCAGGGCAATCGAGCGCTGGATGGCCGCCGCCTCATACCCAAAGCGGTATTGGGCGCCATCGCGGGTGGTCACAATCCAATAGTCACAGTCCAGGCCGGCGACCTGGTCGCAGTTTCCACCGCTCTGGCGTTCGATGCGCCAGTGGTTGTCCTGCTCCAGCCGGTAGGAGGAGCTGCCGATTTCCTTGATCAGCCGGCTTTTGACCCCACCCAGCACCAGGTAATAACGGTCAGCGACGACAACCTCCGGGGTACGGAGGTTGGTGTTGTCTGTTTGCCGGCCAATGTAGGGCAGATTGAGGTCAACCCCCCAACCGGCCACCCCACTCTGGCGGCTGAAATTATCCTGGGCTACGCGCGAGGAGTAGCTCAGGTTTAGCGCCGGTTCCATTCCGGCTGTGCCCGGCGGCACGGCAATGGGAAAATCAAAGGTCGCGGCCCCGCTGAACAGGTCGGTCTCATCGGGCCGCAACGAAGCCTCGTCCAGCGAGGGCGGCAAACCGGCAAAGCTCAGGTCCCTGGCCTGGACATCAACCGCCCCCGGATTGGTCACGGTATTGAGGTTGATGGTGGCTTTGTTTTGCCCAACATCAACTACCGTCGCCAGGTTTTGCAATGCGCCGCCATCATTCCAGAAGAATTGGGTCGAGGTGTTGATCCCATCCCCAATGAGGCTGATGGTGACATTGGCCGGCATCTGAGCCGGAGGGACGCCATTAGCGTCAACGATATTCAAGACAAATCGCTTAAGCAGATTGACCCCCTGATCGGTTGTCGCCTGATAGGGAGTGTACGTTACGTGCAATTCCTCTGTCACCGACTGGGCCGGAAAATCAACCTGAAGTTGGGCATCCGCCGAGGTCACAGTTTGGGTCAATGACTGACCGGGTAACAGCGTGGCCGAAATCAGGGCGCTTTCCTCCAAAGCACTGCTGCTCGGCACCGGCAATGGGGCTGTGGTCTCGTCAAGCAGCGGCGGTGTGGCGGCTACCCAGTTGCCGTAATAAAGATAATACTGGTCGCTGATAGTTGTGATCGCGCTCTGTAACGGAAAGCGGACCGTTGTGGTCAGGCTGTTTGGCTCAACCACAGCGCGCGGCAGTTCCTGCCAGCCGGTGGTCTGGTCCCAGTAGACGACTCGCAAATCGTGACCATCCGGCCGCATTTGGGTGGCACTAATCAAGCTGGTTGTATCCAGTTCGATTTCCAGGACAGTCGTAATACCGGTCGTCGGCGTTAACGGCTGGTTGGGTGAGAGGAGCAGCGGCAAACGGTAAAAGAAATTCTCGTCCCACCAGACCCGTTCCAACCCCGGCGACACGGTCTGAATGTAGTTCGCTTTGGTCACTGTGTCGGTCACGACGCCACCTGTGCCCGAAAGGGTATCACCGGCGGTCAGGCTGACGGTGTAAACCCCTGCTGCGGTGTAGGCGTGGGTCGGGCTGATGACCGTGCTGGTGATGCTGTCGCCGAAATCCCACAGGTAATCGGTAGCATTGAGTGATTGGTTGGTAAAGGTCACGGTCAGGGGAACCGTCCCGCTGAGGGGGGTGGCGCTAAAGTCGGCTACCGGTAGCAGGTACACCTCTGTTGCCACCGCCTGTTGTCCGGCTACAAAAGCGATACCATCGGCGGTAACGCCATAATCGCTGTTGGTGATGATTCCGGCGGCGGTAACAGCCAGAGTTACCGAAATCATTTCACCCCCGGCTAAAGTCGGAATGTCCCAGTTGACCACGTCACTGATTCGCGTGCCGCCGGTGATGTAATTGGCCCCAACTGGAATAGTATCGCTGATGACCACATTGGTGACGGTCAGGCTGCCGCTGTTGGTTACAGTCAGGGTATAGGTGATCGGCTGGCCGGCCGGGACACTGGTCGGCCCGGCTTTGGTCACGGTCAAGGGCGGCCCGGCCGGTGGAACCGCCGGGAACTGCCACACTTCAAATAGGTTCAAATCACCGCCAAACCCATCACTGCTGCCCGGCCCAACTTGTTGGATGACCCGGATGTAGCCCTGGGTCACGGTCAGTATCCCACTGCCAGATAGCGGTGTCAGGATGGGATCGGGGGCAGTACCATCGGCCGGAGGGGCCTGTTTGTCGTCAAAACCGACCGTCCAGAACTCACTGGCGCTGGCCGGGGTGAAATCGCTAACCAGGGTCAGGGTCGGGCCGGTGGCCCCATCCTGCACCAATAGGGTGGTTGAATGTTTGTAGCCCGAGCTCGGATCGCCACCGGCGGCCACAAAACGATACTGGCCGTTGGGGACATCGATACGGAAAATGATCTGGCCGTTATTCTTGGCGCCGATGAACTGGTCATAAATCTCATCATCGCCGCTGTAGACCCCCCGGTTGTTGGGGGTGCTGTCAATCGCCGCCGTATCGACATAGCCATAACCAGGGGTTGAGCTGTAGACAAAGTTTTGACCATTCTGCACAACCTTGGTATAACTGACCTCCGGTTCATTGGCCGTCGGCCGGGTCCAGGTTGTGGCCCCAAAGGCAAAGGCGGCCTGCAAAGCCCGGGCGTTGATATATGCCGGGCGGGTCAGGGTATCGGTCACGACCCCGTTACCAGCCAGGAGGGTGACGGTATAGACCCCGGCCTCACTATAGGTATGCACCGGGCTGGCCTGGAGGCTTGAAGTCCCATCGCCAAAGTTCCACACATATTGGCTGGCATTGAGTGAAAGGTTGGTCAGGGTCACGACCAACGGCGCCGGTCCCTGGTCGGGGCTGGCGGTAAAGGCTGCCACCGGCTCAAGCAGCGGCGTCACCCACAAGTCGTCAAAATATTTGCTGCCGGCCCCATAGGTGCGCACCCCCACCGTCCCACCGGTCAGCCGGGTGGCCTGGGTGTCTGTGGCCAGCGCCTGCCAGTCGCCCGGTTCGGACTGGCCATTAAGCCATACTTTGGCCCGCAGCATAACACCGTCCGGCTGCGTCACCGCTTGCAGGCGGAAGCGATACCAGCTATCAGGCTGCGGGGTCAGGCCCAGGTCCAGGTCCCCGGCCAGGCTGCTGCCAACCGCAGCCAGTTGGAAATTCCCCCCGGCCTGGCGGTAGAGCAGGTAGGTTTGCTGTTGGTTGGCCGGATAGCCTGAATAGAAACTGACCCCAATTTCGCCGTCAGCCGTCAACTTCAGCCGGCCGCTGTATTCATAGTTCTGCCAGGCACTCCAACCGGGGATGGCGTAGTGGCTGTAAACAGTTTTGCTGCCCTCGTAAACGGCGCCCAGGCCGAGGCTGTCACCTGTCCAGAGGGCTTTGAAGTCATCCCGGGTGGTCGTATCGTCTCGTTGATCCACCCAGAAGGTAGGGTCGATGCCCAACTCAAAGCTTTCAAACCCCTGAGCCAATCCGGTCGTAAACTCCGAAAGATCAGGCGTGATCCGGGGGGTGACGGTAATGAGAGCCGTCGTTGGACTCGTGCCGCCCGGATTGGCCACGGTCAGCACGCTGGTGAACGTGCCGGTGGCCAGGTAGGTGTGGCTAACGGTCAGCCCGGTTGTCGTCGAGGGCGTGCCATCGCCAAAGGCCCACTCCCGGCTGACCACGGTTCCGCTGGAGGTATCGGTGAAGGTTACGGCCAGCGGAACTGCACCGCTTGTGGGCGTGGCATTGAAACTGGCCTGGGGAACAGGCGGGCTGACCGGGGTATAGCGGCGGGTGTAGATGCCGCCATCCTCTTTGTTGTTCCAGGTGATCAGGGCCTGCCCTCCCACCGGGTTATAAGCTACGTTGGGTAATTCGGTGTAATCCTCACTATCTTCCAGCGGCAGATGCAGGCTGGGACTGCTCTCATCGGCGGCGGTGTCCGGTTCATCCAGCAAACTGCCCAGGCTGTTGACCCGCTGGGCGTAGATGTCCGGTACCCAGCTATCACGCCGGTCATACCAGGTGACCAGGAATTCGCCGTTGTTGAGGGCGGCCACCTGCGGCTCTTTTTGATCGTTGCTGACCGTCGCCAGAGCGAAATTGCTGCCCGACAGCGCCGCCGTGCTATCCAATAGCTGCCCGTAAATGTCAGCGTTGCCGCTACGATGATCCTCCCAGACCACCAGGAAGGTCCCGGTCAACGGATCATAGGCCAGCCCCGGCGATTCCTGTTCGCCGGCAGCCACGGCAATGACAAAATCACTACCGACCAGGCTGCCGTCCGGGCTGATGACCTGGCCATAGAGGTCGCGGGGGCTGCCCCGCCAATCCTCCCACACGGCCAGGTAGTAATCCTGATCGGGGTTGTAAACGACTGCCACCCGGAGTTGGTTGTTGCTCAAGCCGGATAAATCCACAGTGGCTCCCGGGCTACCATCGCTGCCCACGATCTGGCCATAGATGTCCGAGTTGCTGCCGTTGCGATAATCTGACCACATTACCAGATATTCAGCCCGGTGGCTGTTATAGGCAACGGCCGGCTCAATCTGGTCGCCACTGGCGACGGTAATGGTCAAGAGCGTACCGCTCAACGCGCCGTTGCTATCGAGCAGGTAGCCGTAAATGTCGCTGCTGCCGGCGTTGCGCTGATCCTGCCAGACCAGCAGATAGCCATTGCCACCGGTGGCCAGCGCCGCTCGCTCCTGAGCCGCCAGGTCGGTGGTTATGGTGATTTGCGGGCCGGTGGCCTGCCCCTGGCTGTCCACCCGCTGCGCAAAAATATCCGGCTCCGGGTTGTCGCTGGCTTGTTGCCAGGCCAGCAGAAAGTCGCTGCCCGGCGCGGGGGCGGGACTGACGGCCACGTATTGGCGATGGCTGTAGTAAGGGGAGATGGCAAAAATGCCGCCGCTGGTACTCCCGCTGTCGGCCACGCGCCGGCCGATGATGATCTCCTGGCCGGCCTGGGTATCATCGCTCCAAACCGCCAGTGACTGGCTGCCGCCGTGGACGACATCAGGATAAGAGTGCCAGCCCCAACCGTTATCCCGCACAATCAATACGCTGCCCAGACTGCCGTCGCTGCTGGCGATGGACCGGGCTTCAATATCTTCCCGGTCTTGCCAGACCGCCAGATAGGTACTGGTTGACAGGGCAGTGACCACGGCATACCGTTCATTGTTACTGCCGGCATCCAGGGTCATTGCGCTGCCCGTGGGTTGGCCGGTGCCGGCGTTTACGCGCACGGCCCGCACATCGCGGGCGCTGCCGGACACTTCCTCCTGCCAGACCACCAGGAATTGGCCGGCGCCGTTGGCCGCCGTCACCGGATACCATAAATCCCGGCCGGTACTGCCCGTGGCCAGTATCTGGTTGCTGCCGACTTTCGCGCCGGCAGCGTCCACCCGCTGGCTGGTTACCCGATAGTCGCCGCCACTTTGCTCTTGCCAGACTACCAGGAAAACATCCGTCTGGCTATCGTAGGCCAGCCGGGGGTAGCCCTGCTGGAGGGTCGTATTATCATTGAGCAGTTGTACTGTCCCGGTCAGCGTCCCGTTCCCGGTCAGGAGTTGGCCATAAATGTCGTCCGGCCAATCTTCCGCGTCGTCCCAGACGACAAGGTAGTGGCCATCATCGCCAACCGCTACCGCCGGGGCATCCAGTTTTTTGCGGAAGGGAACGATTTCCAGTTCGCTGCCTTGCAGTTGGCCGGTCGTGGAAACCCGCTGGCCGCGCACACTGCCATACGTCAGGCCATAACGGTGGTCTTCCCAGATGACCAGATATTCGCCGGCAACCGCGTTGTAAACCACCTCCGGCCGGCTTTGCAATCCTTCGGCCTGATTGATGACAATCATATCTCCGACAAGATTACCGCTGGCATCGCTGCGTTGGCCGTAGATGTCGTCGTTCCATCGCCAGACTGTCAGAAAGTTGCTGCCATCGGAGGCCACGGCCGGATCGACGGCTTCACCCTGCGGGCTGCTGACCAGTTGCGCCGGGCCGAGGGCCGGGTCCACCACGATGGGGTAGCTGGCCCGGGCCAACCAGTCGCCGGGAATCGTGATTCGGAGTTGTTTACCCTGCAATTCCAGATGGGCCAGCAGCCGCCGGCCGCGACCATCCTCCACCCAGGTTGGGCCAAAGGCCAGGGTCAGGCTGTCGGCTGCGGCCACCGATTGGCCCGGCGGCACAAAACGCAGGCCGGCGTCATCCGACAGCAACATCGGTTGGGCTGTGGTCTGAAAACGCCCTTCCAGCACCAGGTCGCCGCCACCCGGCAGCTCGTCCTCAAAAACAAAGTACTGCTCCAGGCTGGCCTCACCGGCTTCGTAAACCACCTGCCAGGCCGCGTTGGGGTCGCGGTAAGTCACCCAGTTCCCTTCGGTCGTCAGCCCCGGCTGGCCTGTGACCAGCGATTGGCGTCCCACCCGAATATCGAGGAGTTGGAAACCAACTTCGGCGGCGGGGCTGCGCTGGGCGGTCAACCGCTCGTCCTGGCCTTTCAGGCTGAAGGTCACCGCCCCCGGACTAAAGTCAATCCTGCGGGTTGGGTTTTCGGCGCGCAGGTTGTCCGGCCCGAGGGGTTGCACCGCGTTGCGGGCGGCGACGATAGCCGCGGCTTCGTCACCGTAGCGTGGCTGCCCGGCTCGCAATTGGGGCAGGCTGGGACGCGGCGCGGCGCTGCCGGTCAGTTGCAATACACTCTGGGCGCTGCCGGCGCCGGCCGTAATCGAAACGGCCTGGCCGGGTGTGGCCTTGAACTGCACCGAGGCTATCCCGTGGCGGGTTTGCAGTTGGCTGCGCCCTACTTGCCCACCTTGCACGGTCACGTTCACCGGGGTGCCATCGGCCACGGCCTGGCCGCCGGCATCCAGCACAGTCACCGCCAGCCAGTAGTCGATGTCGGATTGTGGTCCACCCGGTTTGATCGGGTGGCCGGGGGAGGCGCTGCGTTTGACCGCGATCTGGACCCGGGCCGGCTGGCCGATGAGGGGCATAACCGCCGGCCGGACGGTGATGGCCCGGGACCGGCTCACCGGGTTGCGGCTACCCGCGTCCAGCGCCGTCAGGGTCACCGTGTAGGTTCCGGCGGTGACGTAGGTGTGGGTCGGGCTGGCCAGGGTGCTGGTCAACCCATCGCCAAAGTCCCAGGCGTAACCTGTGGCTCCGCTGGAGTTGTTGAAAAATTGGACCAGCAGCGGCAGGGTTCCCTGTTGGGGAAAGGCGTTGAAATCGACGGTCAGCGGTGTGGTTACGGTCAGCGGCGTGGTCGGCTGGGTCACGCTGATGTAGTTCGGACGGGTCAGGGTGGCGCTGTCAGTTGGGCTGCTGATTGTCAGGCTAACGCTGTAGACCCCGGTGGTGCTGTAGGTGTGGGTCGGGCTGGCCAGGGTGCTGGTCAGCCCATCACCAAAGTCCCAGGCGTAAGCCGTGATCGAGCCGCTTGAATTATCCAGAAACTGGACCAGTGTCGGGGCGGCGGCCTGGTGCGGAAAAGCCGAAAAATCGACAACGAGCGGCGCGGTGACCAGAGTAACCACCGGCTCAACCCCGGCAACAACCACGCCTCCGGCCGCCATCGCGCCGTAGTCGCTGTTGGTGATAGTCGTACTGGCCGTCACCCCCAGATCAACCGACACCGATGTGCCGGGGGTCAGGCTGCCGGCAGGCCAACTGACCACCCGGCCGGCCAGGCTGCCGCCGCTAACATAGGTCGCGTTGGCCGGCAGCGCGTTGGTAATGACCACGTTGCTAACGGTGACGTTGCCGCTGTTGGTCACGGTCAGGGTATAGGTAATTGGCTCTCCGGCCGTAACTGTGGCCGGGGCGGTGATGCCAATGGCCAGAGCCGGGTGGCCACTGTCTGTCACCGTGATGTACCCCGTCCGGGTCAAGGTCCCGGTCACCAGGGTACTGCCGGCTTGCAGGCTAACGGTGTAGACCCCACTCTGGCTGTAGGTATGGCTGGGGCTGGCCTCAGTACTACCTGTCCCGTCACCAAAATCCCAGACATAGCTGTCCGCGCCGCCGGACGTGTTCAAAAACTGAACCAACAGCGGCAGGGTTCCCTGCTGGGGAAAGGCGGAAAAGTCGGCGGTGACCGGCTCGGTGGCGGTAATGTAGGTTGCCCGGCTCAGGGTTCGGCTCACCACCTCACCCGTCTCCGCCGTGGTCTTACCGGCGGTCAGCGTAACGGTGTAGCGACCGGCGGTGGTATAAACGTGGGTAATGGTCAAAGCCGGCGGCGTGGTAACTACCGCCGGAGTGCCATCGCCAAAGTCCCATTCGTAGCGGCTGGCATTGGTGCTGCTGTTGGTAAAGGTCACTGTCAGGGGAATAGTCCCGTTCACCGGGCTGGCGCTGAAATCCGGCTGCGGCGTGCCCGGGGCGACCACCTCGATATAGCCGGCCTGCCGAAGCGTATCGGTCACAACCTCACCGCTGCCCGGCAGGGTAACGCCGGCTTGCAGGGTGACGGTATACAGCCCGCTCTGGCTGTAGGTATGGCCGGGGTTGGTCTCCGTGCTGGTTGCCCCATCGCCAAAGTCCCAGAGATACTGCTCGGCATTGACGCTGTTGTTGCTGAAGGTCACGGTCAGCGGCGCAGTTCCCGACAGCGGATCGGCGCTGAAGGCGGCCACGGGCGTCACCACGTCGGTCACGGTCAGGTAGGCGGTGCGGGTCAGGGTATCGGTCACGACGCCATTACCGGCTTGCAAGGTGATGGTGTACACCCCACCGGCCGTGTAAACGTGAGTTGTTGTTAATTGTTCATTGTTGATTGTTAATTGACTGCCACCGTCGCCAAAATCCCATTCGTAGACGCTGGCGTTGGTTGAGCTATTGGTGAAGGTTACAGTCAAAGGCGCGGTACCGCTCAGGGGTGAAGCCGCAAATTCGGCCTGGGGCAGCGGCGCGGCCGGTTCGCTGACGGTGATGTAATCAGTCAGGGTCAGGGTATCGGTCACGACGCCACCTGTGCCCGAAAGGGTATCGCCCGCTTGCAGGGTCACGGTGTAGACCCCCGGAGTCAGGTAAATGTGAGTCGGGTCGGCCTCACTGCTGGTTGTGCCATCGCCAAAGTCCCACTCGTAGAGCGTGGCAGCGGTGGAGCTATTGCTGAAAGCGACGGGCAACGGGGCGTCACCCGTGACAGGATCGGCGCTGAAGGCGGCGACCGGCGCGGCCGGTTCGCTGACGGTGATATAGCCGGTCAGAGTCAGGGTATCAGTCACCGTGCCACCTGTGCCCGAAAGGGTAGCCCCGGCTTGCAAAGTCACGGTGTAGACCCCGCTCTGGTTATAGGTATGGTTGGGGCTGGCCTCAGTACTTCCTGTCCCGTCGCCAAAATCCCATTCGTAGAGCGTGGCAGCAGTCGAGTTATTGCTGAAGGCGACATCCAGCGGAGCATTGCCACTCAAGGGATCGGCGCTGAAGGCGGCGACCGGCGCGGCTGCCTGTACCTCACCCAGGTACCCGGCAGAGCGCCGGTTGGGCGCGGCCTGCGCCAAAAGCGGCGAAAAAGAAGAAAAACACACCGATACAACAACAACCAGTCGAATAACGATTTCAAACGGTAAATGTGACATCGGTCCCCCTGATGACGGCAGTTTTTTGTTGTCTGAGTTTGTGGCCTGGCGTGACGCTTCGGCAGAATGCGCCCAAATAGAATCGCTACCGGACAGGGTTTGTCAAACGATGTTAAATCCGTATAATATCCAGTTAACCCTGTCTGGTAAGGTCTTCTTTTCTAACATGTGGGCCTGGCTGGTTATCAGGGGAAAAGTAGAGAGGTCAAAGTAGTGACTGGCCCAGTTGCGTGTTACGTTTGGCGACGTGAGCACACCGGCTGGTTAAGGGGCGATTTCCTGGGGCAACAGGAGATCGCCTTTTTTATTTTGTGCACGCAATGTCGATAAAGCATAGTCTATTGTTTTTTATTACGCAAAAATCGAATATAATTGTAAGAAACTATGCATTTGAGCTGAATCACATCGAATAGAATACATAGCTTTATGTCAAACAACGACCTGGGACGCTGGATCGAGCGTGAACTGAATAATCGTAATTGGAGCCAGAGCGAATTGGCCCGGCAAAGCGGCCTCCATCAGAGCCATATCTCCCGGATCATCAATACCCCGGCCGGCGATGATGTCCCCGTCTGTGGCCGGCGGGCGGCGCAGGCCATCGCGGACGCCTTCGAGGCCTCGTCTGCCTATGTTCTGCGCCTGGCCCGGATTACCAAACCCCCACCCCGCAGTCGCAACTTCTCTACCTGGCTGCTGGGTGATTTGTTGGCCAAAGGGCTTAGTCAGGCGGAGTTGGCCGGGCAGGCCGGCTTGCCGCAGACGGTTATTGCCGGCTTCACCCGTGGCGTTCTGCCCACAGCAGAGCACATCCAGGCTTTGGCCGGGCCACTGGAGATGCCCGCCTCTCAACTGGCTGAAATTGCCGGCCTGGAAGTATCGGATCTCCGGCCAACCGAAGATGAAATCGAGTTATTGGAAAAGTATCGGGAGCTATCGCCCAAACAGCAGAAGCTGCTGCAAGCTATGCTGGCGGTTATCAAGGAGCATTGATCTAAAATCGTGGTGAGGCAGAGCTGTTTGTCTTTGCCAGATTTTGTGATCTGTGTTACTGCGGTGAGATTGGCATAGCATTGGGTCTTGTTGAAATAACCGGAAAATTGACTCCGGGGCTGCGGTGATTATACTCTTTATCAGGATATTACAACTCTGTGGGGAGAAAACCGAATGACCGACACCGAAATCAGCATTGGCCAGGTCAAACGAGATATTTCCGAACTGGTTAACCGGGTGGCCTTTGGCAACGAACGGATTATTCTCACTTCTCGCGGCAAACCCAAAGCCGTCATCATTAACCTGATCGATTACGACCGGCTCAAACAGTTGTCTTCCGCCGCCGGCTTGAGCCAATGGCAAGGCTGGCTGGCGGAAAACCGGCAGCTTGTCGCTGAGATTACCGCGCGCCGGCAGGGTGAACCGTTGGACACCGAGGCGCTGTGGCGTGAAGCCCGCCGTGATTTGGAGGAACGGGATGACCACCTCTTTGGTGATTGACGCCGGCCTGGCCTTTAAGCTGATTTTGCCCGGCCCCCAGCAGCCGGCCCTGCAACAACAATTTGGTCAGTGGCTAACAGCCGGCCACGCTATCTATGCCCCAACCCTGTGGCTTTATGAATTGACCTCGGCGTTCAGCAAAGCTGTCTATTTCAACGCTCTCACCGCCGCCGAGGGGGCGCAGGCGCTGTACCTGGCGCAACAATTAAATGTGCAACTGGTCGTCCCCGATGAGGCTCAAACCCGCCGCGCTTATGAATGGACCCGGCAGTTGAATCGGGCCGCCGCCTACGACAGCTTTTATCTGGCGCTGGCCGAAAGCCTGTCCGCCGAATTCTGGACGGCCGACAAACGGCTGCATAATGCGGCCAACCTGCCCTGGCTGCGGTTGGTCGAAGGGTAGACGGAGTTTTGATGCCCGGCGCCGTCAATCTAAATCATAAAAACCTCGGTTCAACGTTTTTAAGAAATATGCGAAAATTCCCGTTATGAATTCTGTCGCCCTCGATTTTACCCGCTTTGTTTTGCAAACCTTGCCTGCCGACGCGGGCTTCCTGGATATTTACGACGCGATGACCAGGACAGCCTCGGCCCGGCGTTTCCGCAATTTGGGCCACGCGGAACTCAGCCAGGTCGGCGTCTCTTTTTCACTGCTCAATACCGCCAACCTGGAAAAACTCATCGCCGCCGCCCGGCAGCTGACCTCGCCAGAGTAGCGCCGGCCTATTGCGGTTGTTCCAAATTAATGCCGGCCCGGTTGGCCACAGTGAGCCGGGACAGGTCAGTCAACAGGTAGCCGACATCGGCCAGGCAACAGGCGCAGACGTAGGCCGGCTGGAGCAATGACGGCGGATTAACGTTCCATCGTTCACCGCTCTGAGAAACCAGGATAATCGTCTCCGGTTGAGTCGCCTGAACAGCAATCCGCCGCCAACGGTCGCATTCCACACAAAAGACATACAGGATGCCGTTCACATCCCGGACGCATTGGCTATAGTCGTCGAGGTTCTGAGGTCGTCTCATCGCCCCAACTCCCAGATGACAACATTATCCGGCAGATGTTTGACAATGGGCAGCACCTCGCTGCGCCCCAGCCGCCCATTGCCGATACCTGGGAAATTGAGCCACACTTCGGCGGCGGGATGCTCCACGCACCACAACAGCAGCGCCGTCGCCGATTCCTGAATTTGGCTCAGGCTGGCCGCGTCGCAAAACCGGGCCTTGACCTGGAACAACCCCAGTTTCTTCACCGGCCACTCCGGCGATACCAGCAGGTCATACGACGGCAGGTACAGTTTGTAGGGGTTGGCGTTGTGGCTGAACCGGGTTGAGCGGCTGGATCGGGCGATGATTTGTTGAGCCAGAACCCGGTCAAGACCACGAAACCGGTCACGCATTTGGCGGGCTACGCCGGCGCCCATCACCAGCCCGCCGGCGGCGTTAACGCAGGCGTTGGTGGTGATGAGCAGTAGGTCGGGAGTATTCCAGTGGGTGAGCATATCGCCGGTGCGAAATTGAGGCATTTGTCGTATCTTCCTGCGCCAAATTTTTCAACCGCCACAAGATGGCGCTGATTGGGAAATGTGGGTAACTTTTCGTTTTGCCATTTGTTTTGCCACAATTAACCTCGCTGCTGCTCATACCAGGATTCCATCAGCGCCCGGCGCTGGTGGCGGTCGTTGGGGTCAATTTCATAGTTTTTCAGGCTTGCGGAAACCCCCGGCATAGTGCCGGGGGAGGAGCAAGCCTTTTAACCTGAGTTCGGGATAACTACAGAACAACCAGAGCGTTGTCAGGGTCAAGTCCCAAATCAGCCAGGTTGAGGGACGGCTTTTTCTCTTGATGAGTGTAGGCAGCCAAACCTGCGACCAAATTGACCATAAAATTGGTTACACTCCGATGACGGGTGTGTTCGATCTGCGAAATGTTTTTCAATTGGTCATTGATCGTTTCGATGATCGAACGTTTTCGGGACAACAATTTATCCAGCAGCGGCACCAGCCGGTTTTTCATATTCTTGCGGATACCCGTCACCAATTGGATGCCGGCAGCAAACAGGAGTTCAAACAAGGCCTGAGAAATGTAGCCCTTGTCGCCAAAAAGTTTACCAAAGAAGCCTTGCACCAGCTCCGGCACCGGCTGACGGTCATCAACATTGCCGGGGGTCAGACAAAAGGCCAACAGTTCCCCTTGATCATTGACCACCAGATGGAGTTTGAAGCCAAAAAGCCAGCCCAGTGAACTCTTGCCCAGTTCGGCCACATCTTCAAACACCTGGTTTCGGTTGATCCGTTTGTTGCCACAGACCACCAGCCGGGTCGAATCAATAAAGGAAATGCCAGTCACTTCACCCTTACGGAAGTGCAGGTAACAACACAGGGGCAACAAGGTTCTCGGCATCAACTCGACAAAGCGGTTATAACTGACTAGTGCATCTTTAACAAGGTCGTTGTGCGTTAAAAGGAGTGAGGTATCCTCAGATGCCGAGATCCGCCCGCATCTGAGGATGCGGATTACACTTTTTACATAACAAGTTCGTTAAAAATGCACTAGGTCAGGAAATTCATCGTGCAGATGTACACTCACATGCTCGAGGTAGTAGGTTTTGAAATCACGATAATGCGATTGGTGAAAGTGGATGATGATTGTCATCATTTCACTGATTGACAACTGTGGTTCCTTGACCCGCTTGATGACCCCGTGTTGGAGCAAGGTCATATTCCACAACGGGATAAAAATCTGACAAAAATCATGCACATCACAAAATAAAGTCAACCGTTTCATTTCCTGGCTCATTGGGCAACTATCTCCTGTACGACACGTTTGGATTTTTACCCAATTTTAACATCTTGAGTCAGTACTGTCTTATCCCGAACTCAGGTTTTTAGTCTCCTCTCTAAAGTTTGGTTGTTTGCGGGGGCATCATGCCCCCGCAAAAGTCAAGCTGTCGTTAAATCTTCTGACACTCTTCAATGTACCTTCGGATGGTTGCGGCGCTCGCATTCCCGGCCGTCCCTGCATAGTAGCCAGGACTCCACAGCGTCCCCGCCTTATAAATCGCCTTTTTAACCTCTGGAAACTCAAGGCGCAAAACATAGGAAGTTGTGCCTTTAAATAACTGGGCAAGTTTTGCCGGGCTGTACTTGGGTGGGGCGCTGACAAAGAGGTGAACGTGGTCGGGCATTACCTCTTGAGCGATGATCTGAACTTGCCACTTTTCGGCTATCTCTTTGAACAGCTCGCTCAAACGGCTGGCAATTAGCCCGGTCAGAATTTTGCGGCGGTATTTTGGACACCAGACCAGGTGATAGTTCAGATTGTAAGCTGCTCCTTTGGTGCTTCTGAGTTCGATAATTCTGTTTTGCTGTTCCATTTTTTGTTCCGTGAGTTTTTCAAATATTTGAGTATGGGCTATCATGCTCTTATGAAACTCACGGCCAAAGTCAAATTGCAAACCACCCCGGCGCAGCACCAGGCCCTGCTTGAAACTCTGGAAAAAGCCAATAATGCTTGTGACCAGATCAGCCAGGTTGCCTGGGAAACAAAAACGTTTAACCAATTCAGGTTGCACAAGCTGACCTACTATCCTATCCGTGAATCCTCCGGCCTGTCGGCCCAAATGGTGGTGCGTTGCATCAGCAAGGTTACTGACAGTTACAAACTCGACCGGAAAACCCAACGCACTTTCAACCCCCACGGCTCGATTGCTTACGATGACCGCATCCTCAAGTGGTACGTTGACCGCCAGACTGTTAGCCTCTGGACCACTCAGGGCCGGTTGACTATCCCGTTTCTGGCCGGGGCGGGCCAGCTTGAATTGCTCAAACATCAACACGGTGAAACTGATCTGGGGATAGTGAACGGTGTTTTTTACCTTTTGCCACCTGCGAAAAGGAAACGCCGGAACCGGCTGATGTTGAAGACGTGCTGGGGGTTGACCTGGGCATTGTCACCATTGCCGCCACCAGCGATGGCGAGACTTTCGCCGGTAACCAGATTAATAATGTCCGTCACCGTCACCGCCGTCTGCGTAAGAAATTGCAGAGCAAAGGCACCAAGTCTGCCAAACGCCGTCTTAAAAAACTCTCCGGTAAAGAACGCCGTTTTGCCGCAGATACCAACCACGTTATCAGCAAGCAGATTGTCAAAACCGCGAAAGACACGAATAGAGCGATTGCCGTCGAGAAGTTGACCGGCATCCGCGACAGGGTTACGGTTCGTCGCGGGCAGCGTGATAATCTGCATAGCTGGTCGTTTTTCCAACTCAAAGGCTTTATCAGCTACAAAGCTGA
>JAJVIM010000051.1:19529-37857 GCA_022071955.1 Anaerolineae bacterium | reverse complement strand
TTATCACGCTGCCCGCGACGAACCGTAACCCTGTCGCGGATGCCGGTCAACTTCTCGACGGCAATCGCTCTATTCGTGTCTTTCGCGGTTTTGACAATCTGCTTGCTGATAACGTGGTTGGTATCTGTGGCAAAGCGGCGCTCTTTACCGGAGAGTTTTTTAAGACGGCGTTTGGCAGACTTGGTGCCTTTACTCTGCAATTTCTTACGCAGACGGCGGTGACGGTGACGGACATTGTTAATCTGGTTACCGGCGAAAGTCTCACCGTCGCTGGTGGCGGCAATGGTGACAATGCCCAGGTCAACCCCCAGCACGTCTTCAACATCAGCCGGTTCCGGCGTTTCCTTTTCGCAGGTGGCAAACAGATAAAAAACACCGTTCACTATCCCCAGATCAGTTTCACCGTGTTGATGTTTGAGCAATTCAAGCTGGCCCGCCCCGGCCAGAAACGGGATAGTCAACCGGCCCTGAGTGGTCCAGAGGCTAACAGTCTGGCGGTCAACGTACCACTTGAGGATGCGGTCATCGTAAGCAATCGAGCCGTGGGGGTTGAAAGTGCGTTGGGTTTTCCGGTCGAGTTTGTAGCTGTCAGTAACCTTGCTGATACAACGCACCACCATTTGGGCCGACAGGCCGGAGGATTCACGGATAGGATAGTAAGTCAGCTTGTGAAGTTTGAACTGGTTAAACGTTTTCGTCTCCCAGGCGACCTGGCTGATCCGGTCACAAGCATTATTGGCTTTTTCCAGAGTTTCAAGCAACGCCTGGTGTTGTTCCGGGGTGGGTTGCAATTTGACTTTGGCCGTGAGTTTCATAGAACAATTGTACTACAATGTCAAACATTTGACAATCTCACGGAGCAAAAGATGGGCCAGCAAAACAGAATTATCGAACTCAGAAGCACCAAAGGGGCAGCTTACAATCTTAACTATCACCTGGTCTGGTGTCCAAAATACCGCCGCAAAATCCTGACCGGGCTAATTGCCAGCCGTTTGAGCGAGCTGTTCAAAGAGATAGCCGAAAAGTGGCAAGTTCAGATCATCGCTCAGGGGGTAATGCCCGACCACATTCACCTCTTTGTCAGCGCCCCACCCAAGTACAGCCCGACAAAACTTGCCCAGTTATTTAAAGGCACAACCTCCTACGTTTTGCGCCTTGAGTTTCCAGAGGTTAAAAAGGCGATTTATAAGGCCGGGACGCTGTGGAGTCCTGGCTACTATGCAGGGACGGCCGGGAATGTGAGCGCCGCAACCATCCGAAGGTACATTGAAGAGTGTCAGAAGATTTAACGACAGCTTGACTTTTGCGGGGGCATCATGCCCCCGCAAGGCAACTAAACTTTAGAGAGGAGGCTAAAAGGCTTGCTCCTCCCCCGGCACGACCCGCACCTGCGGTGAGGCAGGTGTGCCGGGGGTTTCCGCAAGCCTGAAAAACTATGACCGGGAAAGAGATAATCCTGATTGAAGCATTGCAAAAAATCCGCGATACCGCCAAGGAGTGGGCAGGGCGAACCGAGACCCCCTACTGGAATTTAGGTGACATTGCTGCCGCTGCCTTGAAGCGGGCTGAGGCCCAACAAAGTGACGCCCCGGCTGAATCCTTAGCCGAAGCGGATTGGCTGGCCGAGACTATCCTCCCTGAGAAATCCAGCATCGCCATCGCTATGCTGAACTATGGTTTCACCCACGCCGAAAGCTGGCTGTTCAGCCCCACCCTCCGCCCTGACCTCACTTTGGCAGTGGGGCAGGTGGCGATGGCGGTGCTGCCGCCGGTAACGGATGGCGGTCAGAAAGTCGTTATCATTGGCAAAATCAAGGAGTTGAATCCGGCGGAAAGCGGTGATGGGGATGAGGTCACGCTTATCCCCATCGCTTGCCGGGGGCCGGTGGTCGAGCATACCGGGCAGTCATTAGGCGACCCGGTTGTGGTCAACGACATTGAGATTTACCGAGTGCTGGATGCGGCGTACTGGTTCGGCGGAAAGGTGGAGGCCGAAAATGCGTGATATTCAACCCGGCGACCGGGTCAAATCGACCCGGCAGGATTTTGGGAAGTTGAAAGTTTTCGCAGTTAAGTCCGACAAAGAATCAGCAGGAAACCTGCTGATTGACGGGCGGAGTTACAACCCGGAGCAGGCCAATGCCTTTTTCCAGGTGATGCGCCTGTCTCCGGCTCTGGAATTTCTGGCCCATTTTAGCGCCTGGAACCGGGTGACCGGGGATAACCGGAGAAAGGGCTTGCGGGATCAGGCGCTAACCCTGGCGGTAGACGGTCAGATGCGTTTCGACAAAACGGATTTCGAGACGCTGCGCCGGCACACCGGAATCGACCTGTCTGACAATGAGCTTTTCTACCGCTCGGTGGTTAACAGCGGCAACGCCAGCGCCCTGGCCGCGCTGGAACACGTCTTTGTGCGCCCGGTGATGTGGCTGCCGGCGATGTTTACCTCCGACGGAAAGCCGGAGCGCCTTGCTCTGGACAAATTCTTCACCTGGGAAGGGCTGTCGGTGCGGGTTACGTCATTCAAAAAAGTGGATGATGCCTGGCAGATAGTGGCCTGCCACCAGGAATACGTTGATGGCGAAACCAAAACCCGCCGCGTCTTCAAGCTGACCCAGGCCGACCTGAATGACCGGGAGGCGCTGAATCTGCGCCTGCAAGCTGCCTTTGCTGCGCTGCCCCGGTCAACCATCGAGTGGTCGTACTACCGGCCCGGCGATGGGCAGTTCTATTGCGAAACCTGCCGCCAACCAGGAGATCGCCTCAAATCAGCGGAGACGGTCACGAATGTCTGCGCTCAGTGCGGAACGGCGATACGCACTGACCCCACGAAAGACCATCTGCTGGCCTGGTTGTCAATGGTGGAGAAAGCCGCGACCGTCACTCCGGCAACTGTCGAACCAGTGCGCTCCCGGCTGTTGTTTGAGGAATTGGCCCTGGCCCGGCGAGTGCTGGCAGTCATCGACAGAGTGGAGGCCACTGATGTGCCTGAAAGTTGGTAAGACCCGCTCCGGGCTGGTGCTGGTCGAGATGACCCCGGCGGAATGGCAGCGCCTGCGTCGCACCGGCGACGACGCCCCGCCCGCCGCCCAGATTCAACGAGTCGTCGGCGCTGACCTGGGCTGGCGGGATTACCGCACCAGCCTGGCTCTGCTGGATTTCACCGGCAATCGCCCGGCGCTGCTGGACACCTTCCAGGCCCGGACTACGCCCGGCGATGACGACGCCTGGTTTGCCCGGTTGGGCAGCGTCGCCAGCCAGGTCGATACCTGGCTGCAAACGGCGCTGGCTGACGGCGTGCCGACCGGCTTTGCTTTCGAGGCGGTCTACTTGGAGAACAACCCGGCCACGACCATCGCCCTGGCGACGCTGGGCGGGCTGCTGGCCGGCCTGGCCCGGTCGCGGGGCTGCCCGGTGGCGCGGGTCTATCCGATGCAGGCTAAAACTGCCCTGACCGGCAGCGCCAAAGCCGGGAAAGTGGCAATGCAGCAAGCGGCGTGCCGGCTGTTTGGCCGGGAGGTTGACCAGCATATCGCCGACGCTGCCGGCATCGCCCTGCACGGTGAAGCGATGTTGCGCCAACGCCGGGCAGCCGACGGCGGCGGGGAGGTACTGGGTGATGTCTGACCAGAACCTGCAAGCCGAAATATGCCGGGCCATTCAGTCCGACCGGAAGTTCCCGCGCAAACCCAAACCGGATGTATCGCCTGACCTCGCCCACGGCTGGCTGCTGCCGGCGCTGCTGGTCTGCGATTCGGCTATGTACGGGCGGTGGGATTACTGGGCAGACTGCGCCCTCGCCGGCGAACTGCCGGACGCCCCGATTCCGGCGATGGATTGGGTGGATGGCGACACGCTGCGCAACCCGGCCCGCAAGATGCTGGAAGCCTGCCTCGATTCCATCCCGCGACACGGTAGCTGGCAGGGCTGGAGCGGCTGGCAATATTTTGACTATTTTCTGGACTGGCTGCTGTTTGGCTTCGGCCATCAAGGCCAGCCGGAATTGCCGCCGGAACCGCCCGGCTGCGCCGGAGCGTCGGCCCGGCTCTACCAGGTCTTTTGCGTTGAGGCGATGCTGGGCTGGCCCCACGATTACTTTGGCGATATTCTGGCCGAAAACCACCACGGGCGCGGCCTGGGTTTTTATCCCACCCCAATGCCGGTGTCGCGGCTGATGGCGATGATGCTCGGCGTGAATCGCACCGACACCGTGTCCGATCCCTGCTGCGGAACGGGCCGGATGCTGCTGGCCGCCTCGGATTACAGTCTGCGGTTGTACGGCCAGGACATCAACGGCACAGTCATCAAGGCCACGCTGGTCAACGGCTACCTGTACGCTCCCTGGCTGGTGCGCCCGCTGCCATTTTTGGACGGCGCTCAGTACGACCCGGCCCAAAGCGCGGCGATCAGCGACTCGCTGGCGGCAGTCGGGGAATCCCGACCCGATGTGGCGGCTTACCTGGTCGGCAGCGAACACGACCCGGAATTGCAGTGGCGCTTTGAGCCGGTCAAGAAACGACGGCGGTCAGGCGCAAGTACAAACGTAGAAAGTGACGCTGAGAAAATAGAGATTTTGCAGGGGGTGTTGTTTTGAGCGACTGGATTGATTCTGCTTTATCCGGCCCGGATCGGGCCAAAGCCGATTTTATGTTAAACTACGGGGCGCTCCACGGGCCGACCTGTCTGGAAATCGGCTACCGGCCCAGGCTCAGAATTTCAACAGGAACGGTAGTGCTGGCGGTTTTGCCGCCGGTGGTGACCGGTGGAGCGTTGGGGGTCATCATCGGCCAGGTCATCATCGATAACGGCGACGGTTCGTTTGGCCTTACGCCGCTGGCGGTGCGCGGCCCGGTCGCCGGGCATCACGGCGACGGTTGGACGCCGGAGAAAGATGGTGTCGCAGTCAACGACTTTGAGATTTATGCCATAGTGGAACCATTTGGCGAGGCGGGGCGCGTTGATTATTGATTTTTTCAAAGCCGAAACCAAAGAAGAACGAGCCGCTATCAACACCTTTCTGACCCGGCACAACCAGCGCGGTCAGGGCAGCGTCACCGGCTATGTCGCTTACTATGCGGCCGCCTGGCCCGACGATGGCCGCCGCCTGGTTGACCGCATCGTGGCTGCCGCCAAGTTTTGCCCGCTGCACACCCCGCAGGCGGCCCGGTTTTTCGGCGGCAAAGAATGGCGGCACGTCTACTGCCTGCAACGGCTGGCCGCCTGCCGCGCCCCGGATAATTTACTCAGCCAGTTTTTGGGTTGGTGTTTGAAGCGAATGGGCGAAGACCCGAAGGTCTACTATGTCGCCACCTACGCCGACACCGGCACCTTCGACCCGCGCACCGAGCGACCGCACAACGGCGGCATCTACCGGGCGACCAACGCCGTGTACTGTGGATTGACTGAGGGCAAGCGGGTCGAGGGTTTCATTGTGGACGGGCAGCGACGCAGTTTGCGCCGGGGGCCAAAGACGCTGACCCTGACAGACATCCCGGCCAATGCTCGCCTCATTCGCCACAATCCCCAACACCGGTACTGCTGGGCGGTGGGGCCAACCCTGGCCCGGGCGTTCCGGCGGCGGGCGCTGGAACAGCGGATGAATCGTTTCGAGTTCACGGCCGCCTGGCAGCCGCGACTGCTGGCGCGGTTGATAGCCTGGTTGGTTTGGTTGCGGAAAAACGTGCGAACACGGCGGCATAGTGTTTGACCTGGCCACCCCACCCGCCATTGAACAAACCTTGCGCCTGGGCGCGGCAGTCGCTGTGTCAATCAGCGGCGGCAAGGATTCGCAGAGTATCATCAAGGCTATTGCCGCCCATCGCGCTCAACACGGCTGGACCGGGCCGGTCTTTGCTATTCACGCTCACCTGGGCCGGGCCGAGTGGCGCGAATCGCTGCCGATGTGCCGCCGGCTGGCCGCCGCTAACGAGTTAGATTTGGCCGTGGTGCGGCGGGCGCAGGGCGATCTGTTTGACCAGATCGTGAGCCGGATGCACAAAAAAGCCGGCGATGGGCAGCCTTTCTGGCCCGGTTCGGTGGCGCGGTACTGTACCAGCGATAACAAACGCGGCCCCATCGAAAAAAAGTTGCGCGAGTTCCCGCTGGTCATTTCGGTCGAAGGCATCCGGGCCGAAGAATCGCCGGCCCGGGCCAAAAAGCCGGTGGCTCAGGTACGAGAGCGGATTACGACCACGAAGCTCAAGAAAGCGATGCTGGCCGACGCCGTGCGTTCCTGGGAACCGGCGGCGGGCCGGTTGGCCTTGAACTGGTACCCGATTCACCATTGGACGGAAGCGGAAGTCTACCAATACGCCGGCCATAGCCTCGACGAACGCAACGAGCGGTGGGCGCTGTACCGGGCCGGGCGCGTTGAAGAAGCCTTGCAGGGCTGGCAGATGCACCCGGCTTATATCTACGGCAACGACCGGGTAAGCTGCAATGCCTGTATCCTGGCCTCCGGCAATGACCTGGCGGTCGGGGCGCGGCACAATCCCGCCGCCTTTCGCTTCCTGCGCAGCCTGGAAGTCCAGAGCGGCTTCAGCTTCAAGAACGGCTCGCTGGAACAGGTTGAAGGCATTGTGGGCCGCTTCCCCTGCCCGGTCTGCGGGGTCGAAGCGGCGTTTAGCTATGCGGACGCCTACTGGCAGACGGATTGCCCGGCCTGCCTGACGGTGTATCGCCTGCCGGCGGGGTGGGCGTGATGGCGACGGTGACCTGGCTCACCCGGCGCGGTCGGACGTTGGCCGGCGAAGTTGTAGCCACGATCCCGCCGCGCACACGCCCGGTTGACCTCGGCTGGACGAAGCGGGCCGCGCAAGGCCGCTTTCGCCGGGTGGCCGGCAACCTGGCCGGTATTCGGCTGGTGGAATCGTGGCTGGTCAGCGTGCCGGATAGTTATGGCCGGCTGCCGGAACTGCACTGGCCCGCCCCGGCCCGGCTGGACATTGGTCAGCCCTCGCTCATTGCCGGGTATTATCGCTGCCAGACGTGCCTGCGGGATGTCGAGCGGGTGGTGCGGGTGCAGCAGTTTCGGCTCTGCCCGGACTGCCGGGACCAATGCGTCCCCCACTTTCCGCAGAGTCAGAACAGGCGCGGGGAGAGCGGCTGGATCGCCCGGACGCCGGCGGAACGGGCCGAAGTGGAACGCTACCTGGGCAATATTCGCAAGCTGGAAGAAGTGTACGGTATCCCGCTGAACCGGAGCGGGCGGGATTATCGGGAAATGCGCCGGAAAGCGATAATAAGCCTGGCTGAACAACGGGCCGGCGACGCCTGTTACCCGCTGTGCGACTGCGGCCGGCCGCGCCAGGCGGCGCGAATCGGAACGCCAGGTTTGTTTGGCGGGCCGTTTCTGCGCTACTGCGAGGCGTGTGACCTGCGCCGGCAGATCACCACGCTGGCGGAGATGGCCGACCGGCTGGTCCCGGGCCGGGATGATGAGGATTGGCTGGATGTGCTGTACCAAAGCCACCACCGCGCTTTTGAACTGAAGATTTTGCCGGACTTGTGGTGGCAGGTTCGGCGGGGAGGAAAAAACGATGGCTACAAAACGGCGCTTCAGCGCCCAACCAACAACCATTCAACGTGAACTGGTGGCGCTCATCCGCAAGATGGATGCCACCAGCCTCAAGGTCAATCAGGACCTGTTCACCGGCCAGGCCGAAATTATCTTTGACCGGGCCGGGCAGCGGTACGCCTTTCGCTGCGACCGCTACGATAACCCGATGGACAATCTCCGGGCGGCGCAGTTGACGATCACCTATCTGTGGCGGGCGCTGGAGGAATATGGCGTCACCGGCGAAGCCGAACAGCTTGACCGGGCGTTTGCCCGGTTCTTCCTGGGCTTCACCGCGCCGCCCGATGACACAGCCTTGCTGCTCGGCGATGGCCGGGCGCCGTGGTGGGAGGTTCTCGGCGTCAGTTCTGACGCTGAGAAAACCGGGATAACCAACGCCTACCGCGCTTTGGCGAAGATTCATCACCCCGACGCCGGCGGCAGCAAAGACGATTTTCAACGCCTGCGCAACGCTTACGAGCAGGCGATTAACCAAACAGGAGAGCGAAAATGATCAAGTGCAACCTGGACCAACTTCTCGACAAAAAGATTTCCTGTCGCGCCCACGCCCGGAAGGCCGGTCTGGACTGGCCGGCGTTGAGCCGGCTGCTCCACAACCAGGTTGGCCGGGTGAACCTGGCGACCCTGCGCAAGTTGCAGCTCTATTTGCACCTGCCGGGGGAGACCCGCTGGCGGTTGGGCGACATCCTGACCGACCGGGGCATATCCCGCCAACAACTGGCCGCCGGCACCGGCAAACAGAACTACGTCACCTTCAGCCGGATGGCGAACAACACCCTGTTGCGGGCCGACTTTGCGGTGATGGAATCGCTGTGCGAGTTTCTGGAACTGGACAGCCTGGAACAGCTGCTGGACACCGGCGGGCTGCTGGTGTGGGAGCGGAACAACTGATGGCCGGTGGGCGCGTTCACAATATCCGCCAGATAATGGGCGCCAGAGCGCACAGATAATTTTTCGGGGTATGTAACACTTTACCTTGCTCAAGATCTTCAACCCATCAAGCCGCACCAGATCAACGTCATACCGGGTTGGTCAGGGCGACCACTTCATAGTAGCCATGTTCGCCCGTTTCGGGGTCTTTGGCCAGGACTTTGTCGCCAATCTCAACAAAAAAGCGTCTCAGCAATGAGACGCTTCACCAGAAGATAGACCAGGGTATCGAATTTCCGTTGCCACAACTCAATCTACTAAACTGACTTGCCAAGCAACTGATTTACTTTATCTCTAACTTTGGCCTCATCTTTCCCAATAGACAACATTTTGATTACATAATCCAAAATCGGGTCAAAATTTGGTTCTCTTGCAATCCATTTTTTATATGACTCTCTATTAAAAATGGTATACTCATCATATCCTATTTCTCCGTGGTCACGCATGGAACGGTAGATACTTCTAAACCAATATGCTTTTCTTTCTTCAAACGATAGTTTTGGATATTCTTCGCTCCAAAACTTTTCGAATACTCTTCGTTGTTCTCTATGTGTATGATAAGCTTCAAGTATAGTTTCGCGTTTTGTACGATTAAAAGCGAACTCTCTACTGGAACTAATTTCTTCTTGGGTTGAGATATTTATCAATTTTTCATGGATGGTTTCTTGTCCTGTTGATGGATCAATAGTTCTTTGAGTAATAACTTTGAGACCTATCCTCTCATCTATGGTTACCTTTTCTTTGGTATCGATTTGTTTTGCTCGCATTTCTGCATCAATAATTTTTCCACTGTTGGGATCGATAACAGTGCAATAGATTGACCTATCAGCTAAATCAACATTATTACTCTCAAGAACTATCAGATATCCTGTCTCATAATCAACGAACTGATCAATTATTTCCCTGTCACTGGTTGGAAGCACGATAAAATTAGCTGTTTGTCCTTCCTTTTCTTTAAAGACCACTTTCATGGTTATCTTCTCTCCTTTAAGCGTACATCCCGCGTCCCTTCGATTTTAGATTACTCACCTAATTTGTGTAAGTGTAATATAGTAAATAGTTCTACCATCTTCTATTTCTGGCTGCACTTTGTTCACAAAGAATCGAGAGCCTGTCTTAAACAATGATTCTTGCACGTTGTTTACAGCCCCCTCTTTAACTTTATCATAAAAATGTACTCCAAAGGCCAAATCACTTATGTCTCGCGTATCAGTGGGAGTAATAATAAGTCGGACGTTAGCTTCCTCCCAATTATTGGGATCGGGGTATATGGCTGCAGATACAAAGTCGTTATAGAGAACCGTTTCACTTTTCTGATGTTGCTTCAAGAAATCTTGAAGCGCTTCCCCAGATAAATTTATTCCCCTGTGTTGAGGTGTTCCTGATATTACAGGGAATTTTTCTAAACCTCTATTTATTAAGTCTTCCAGTGTTTGGGTTGTATGTAAATCTACCTGGTCTCTTAGCGACCTGTTTAATTTCCCGTAAAACAAGTTACTGGTATACCCAAATACCGCATGTGCTTCTGCAGGGGTTACGTTTGGATTGTTCTTTAAGAAATTGTTTATTAATTCCTCATAGGTGACCCCTTGCTTCTCCAAATCTTCGTAATATTGGGCTAGACGATTTTTGTCTATCCCAAACTTATACATAGCTTTTCTATATTCTTCTGGTAAAGGCGATTTGGCAAATTGGCCAGTTTTCGGGTCACGCCAGGGGTTTCCTATCGAGACAGGAACACACTTCACCCCAGCATTATGCACCAACACCCCGGCTTCGAGGACGAAGTAGGTGTGCGGCCCCTTGACCGTGAAGTTGTAGACCACCTCCGGCGTATCGAGCGCCACCCGCTCAATCGCCAGCACCTTCGCCATTCCGCCATCCGAGCGGCGCAGCCGGTCGCCAACGGAGAGGTTCTCGGCCCACAGCCAGCCTTTCCCTTCGACGTAAACGGGGTGGTCGGGGGTGATCTCCATTGCGGAGGTTTGGTTTTCGATGTTGGATTTTGCCCCGGCGCGGGACTCTGCGGGAGAGTCGTCGTCGTTATTCAGTTGTGCGGTTTCATTATGACCGTTGTCGTCGCCGGCGTCAAGGGTGACGCGCAGCACCTCATCGGTGGGGTGGTTGGTCAAGGCCACCACTTCGTAATAACCCTGTTCGCCAGTTTCGGGGTCTTCGGCCAGAACTTTGTCGCCAGCCTCAATCTCTTCGATGGCTTTTTGGCCCTCATCGGTTTCGACCGGAGTTCCGGCGGTGAAGGAATTAGCGCAATTGATCTCATCCAATCGACGGCTCAACGCTCCGCTATCGGAACTCCCTGTCAACGCCGCCCGCAGCTCGTCGCCCTGTTTGGTGGCGCGATTGCCGCCGGTGAACTCATCAAGGTTGCTCAGCCGGTTGGCTGTGGCCGCGTCTATCGCTTCATCGCTGTAGCGCAGGCCGCCGGCGGCTTCGGCCAGCTCATCAACATAGCCCAAACCCCGGCCGGCCTTGACCAGCTCCGCCGGGTCTACGTCGTCCAGGTGGCGAGCCATTTTGGCTCCCAGCCCGGCCTCTTCATCGCCGTAGCGCGCTCCCGCCGAAACCAGATCGGCGATTTCATCCAGAAAACTCAGCCCGCCCAAAAGGAATCCGGCGGCCAGCCAAATTAAAAAGACACGATGTCAAAGGGAATCATCGTGTCTTATTTCAATTGTGTGGTCAGACGAAGAGAGCGTTATTCGATGGTCTGTGGCAAAGATTCATCGTGTAAAGGGGCATCGCCTTGCCATGTTTTGTAATATGCGTGAGGGCCATTTATTTGACCTTTTTCCACAATTTCATACCAACCTTGGGGCTGAATATTTGTATATGGAAAAGATTCTGCCGGGTCACGTATTAATCGAGTGGGGTCATTGGGGTCTAACCAAAAAAGACGTCCTGCTCTAACCCATTTGGCCAGGTCAGGGTCGTAAAGCACTCCTTCTGTTGCTGGTCGCTCTACGTCAGTAGGTACCCACATATCCTCTGTATATAGGTTTGTTGTACCGTTAGCAAAATAAGTAACAAAGTAAGCCGTGTAACGATGGATTGGTTCGGGGTCATCTAGCCGACCAATAGGCAGAGCATGGATGACGGCACTGGTCTGCCGTGCGATCAAAGGCCAAACCATTACTCGTGGAGCCGAGTGCAGTTTACCCCATTTTCTGTTTAACGCCCACGTAGGAAGATCATCAGGTATTAGGCCATTAAGGTTGACCGAAAGCGTGGCGACAATAGCATGCCGGCAACACTGCCTGGGCGGTGGAAGGTTAGCTGTCCAGGCTTCGCTGCTATGGTAGAAATCAGAAATGTTTATCAAGGGGTAGAAGCCGATGAGGCTGAAACTATCTACGGGTTGCAGAATGGGAGAATTACAGTAAGGACATTGTGCTACGAAATGAACGGGTAATCGCCGAATATATTCTTGTAGCATTTGATTGGATTGATCTTTTAGTAAATCCATTTGTTTAGACTCTGGGGAATCACGTCGCTCTTGAGGTTCATATTGGAGGTGAAGATTATACAATCGAGAATATTCTAGACGAATTCGTCCATAACGCTCTAGAAACTCTTTATATGTTGTTGAACTGAATACGCTTTCTAGCTGTGGTGTCCATGATTGTTGGTAACTCGAATCCAATGGCATTAGGCCATACTCATCGTGAGGATACAAAACTGGTTTCTTAGACCGGATTTGTACCAATGCATCCTGTGCCGGGGGACTACCTACCGTTACAATCATCAAGATCGAATGTCCAATACGAATATCAGCATTTCCGTCAGCATCTATAGATTCTAGTCTTCCCCGAAGTATTATGAACTCATCTTGATAATCAATTGCATACTGTTCTTTTTCCACCTGAATTATACTATCACCCCATACGAGCTCCTCTTCAATACTAAATTCCACTCCATAGGAGTACAGCAAATGCGGGGGGGAACCGAACCACTCTGCTCGTCCAGAGCCGAATTGTGTAGCAAAATCAACTATACAGTTTTTCGAATCTCGCTCTGAAATCACATTAAGTATTTTTACTTCCACGTTGATACCTATCGCCTTTGGACGTTCACGACCACATTAATAACGTCCATCACATGCTCATATGGATCGTATATCCAATGCTCAAGATGATAGTGGTGTCTGGGGTGGTTCATTTCATGACTTCCATATCGGATACTACGCGTTCTATCGCTAGACACTAATCTATCAGAGTCTGGAAGTCCTGTTCTGGGATGAATATTAGTGTAAGGTCCTGGTCCCAGAAATTCTTCCCAATCGGCTACAGCATCTTGAGGTCTAATTGGTGAACGAGATACAATTTCTCTCTCATACCTTTTCCTAGGAGGTCTATTATACCATGAATTCCAATCCGAGTTCGAGTTGACCCAAGGATAATCACTCAGGTTTTCGTTATAGGCCATCTTTCTGACCCAATCCACGAAATCACTTCCACCCCCTACTGTGTAAAGCATCGGATACCCTTGTGAGTCCAGGGTAAAGACAGCCACGCCATCTTTAGGTGGAACATGCGCGATTTTATCACGGAGTTCAGGTTTTTGTATCGGATCCCCCTTCGTAAAGAAGGTCGATCTTCCCGAATGTTGGAATGGGTCTGTTGGTTCTACCCGGATGGGCCCCCGTTGTTTGGCTACTGCTTCATCGACCCCTCGATAACCTCGTGCCACATAATTCATCTCATCGGCCAATTGTACCGTCGCCGCATCGGACAGGATACGGCCATCGTCAATGACAACCATAATGTCGGGATCGCTAATATGAAGTTCGCCTGTCGCTTCATCTATCAGAATTCCAAAATCGTTACTTTTGGCTTTCTTGAGACCGATATGCTTGTACGGAGCGACATCATCCAAATACCTGGCGGCCGGTTTCATTACCAGGCTACCGTCATCCAATTTCTTCAATTCTATAGCAATGGAGCGACCATGTTTCAGGTTTTCTTCAATAGCTCTGGTTACACGATCCGGAAAATTAAGGTTACGTGACGCTTCATAAAAATCGTAGGGAACTATTGCTCCCTCACTCGGACCACTGGCAGCATAGCTCTTCTCCATAACTCGGCTTGCTCCGCGTCCGGCCCGCCAAGTCTCGAACCCTCCTGCCGCTACCCCTGCCAATACATCAATTGCAATACTCTGCGCATCGAACAAATCCTGATCCCACGACTGCCCAGTGATTGCGTTCAATGTTATCTGCGATACCCGTCCAGCCAAGACATTGCTGAAGGCGCTTTCCAGCATTCCTGTCACGTCGACACCCCCACTGGGCAGGAACGGCATAATCAGTTCAGCCGCAGCCCCAGCTACAGCCCCGTGGAAAGCGGCCCATCTCAAGTTGCCCCAGTCGATGTTGTTGAACCAGGCATCCCGACCACTCCGACCATGTTGATAGTTATTCCAGACTTGCATGCCATAGGCAATGTCGGTCCCCAGAGCCGCCCCAACGAGAATAGGAACGATGGCCGCTCCTCCAGTCAGGACAGTTGCTCCACCGATGATAGCCGCTCCAGCGAGGATTTGTAATAGAGCCTGATGTTCAGCCGCCCATTGGCGGAGAGCTGGCGGTGAGTGCATGGCTAAGTCAAAAGAGTCTTTGAGCAAATTGCCATTCAAGGCCGAGTTACCCAGGCCAAAGAGAATATCGGTCAACCCACAGGGCTGAGGCCGGAAGCCCTGGCTCTGGGCGCGGGTGTGGTTGTTGGGAACCGAGATCCGCACGAGGGGAACGCCGCCGCTGTTGACGCTGCGGCTGCCGGAGCCGCGGCGGGCAAACGGGTTGAAGCCGGACACCTGCTGCCCCCGGTAACTCTGCGGCGGAGCCACGCTGCCGCCGCCGGCGCTGCGGTTGTATAATCCCGCCGGCATCAGGCCGGAGGGGTCGGTAAAATTGACCGGGTTGTTAAAGGCGTAGGCGTAATGGTGCAGGCTGCGCGGCTGGGCCGGGTCGCCCATTACCGGGTCGCTTTGCAGGAAGCGGCCGGTTTCGGGATTGTAGGTGCGGGCGCGCAGGAAAATGTGGCCGTGGTCGTCCTGTTCTTCACCGGCAAAGCCGTACCGATTTTGGATTGACGATTGACGATTGACGATTGTTGGGGTGCCGAAGGGATCAAAATGTTGAGCAAGCACAACCTGCCCCTGCGGATCGGCAATCTGCCGCACCGAGCCGAGGGCGTCGGGCAGGTGGTACTGCCAGACCGGGGCGCCGGCCAGAGGACCGCTGCCGGCCTGCTGTTCGCCAATCAAGCCCAGGCCGCGCAGGTAACGGTTCATCGCGCCGCCCTGCCCGGCGGTGAGCAGTTGGGGCAGCGGCAGGGCCACATCCTGCACGGTGTCGGTGCGCAGACCGTCAGCGATTTGGGCTACACGGACGCCGTCGCCGTTGTAAATGTACTGGCCGATCGAGAGGCCGTCGCTCAGTTCGGTCAGGCGGTTGGCGCTGTCGTAACTGTAATTGAAAGTGCCGTCACTCAGCAGATTGCCGTTGGCGTCGTAGCTGTGGGTTTGGTCATTAACCTGTGTCAGCCAATTGGCGGCGTTGTAGGTGTAGGTGGCTACCTGGGTGCCGTTGAGGGTGTAGGTTAAGCGGTTTCCGGCGGGGTCGTAGCTGTAGGCGTAGCTGTGGCCGCTGCTGTCGCCGGCCCCGGCCAGGCGGTAGAGCGGGTCGTAGCTGTAGGTGGTGGTGAGGAATGGTGAATTGCCAATGGTGAATTGTGAATTGTGAAGGGCGGGTAGCGACTGATCGCTGTCGAGTGACGAGTGACGAGTGACGAGTGACGAATAACCCGTGTCATCTGAATACTGGCTGCCGACGACTGACGACTGATAGCTTTCGATGGAGGCAAAGGCGGTACTGGTGAAGGCCAGCAGCACCAGGAACAGGGCAATGGCGATAATCCAGGCGTAGCGGCGCCAGCGGCGGCGGCGGGCCAACGGGCCGGCCACGGTGAGCGGCAGCAGCAGCATCAGCGCCGGGTTGGTGGCGAAAGGAGAAGCCGGGGGGCGGGGGAGCAGGGGGGATTGGGCGAGTAAAGTACTCCCCAGCGACTCTGCCACTCTGCTTCCCTGCATCGCCAGCAGCGTTTCTGCGCTGGTGCGACTGCTTTCAGCCGGGCCAAAACCAACGGGCAGGAAGGTGGTGTCGGTGGTCAACAGGATGCGGTCAATTCGTAAGCCGTCCTCGCGCATCAAGAGGCTCAACGTGTAGAGACCGGTGCTTTCAACCACCACATTCGCCGCTTCGCCGTTGGCGCATTCGTCATTCGCAGATTCGCACATTCGCGCGTTGGCCCAACCCCATTGGCCGGGCGCAAAACCGGTCAGTTGGGCGAGTTGGGAATCGAGTGGGTTGAGTGAGTTAGTGAGTTCAACATAGACAGAGTCGCCGGCGGCGTTGGCGGGGTAGCCGCGCAGCCAGACGGTGTAGGTACCCGGCGTGGTGAAACTGACTGGATATTCCACTCCGGGACTGGCGGTGATTTCAGCCGTTTGCACCAGAGTGTCAATATCCAGCGAGCTTTGCAGGTACGACGTGCCGGTGTAGCCGGGCAGGCTGGTTTTGAGCAGCCAGTCGTGGGTATCGCCGTTGCTTCTGGTTCCATTCTCGGCTTCCAGCACCACCCGACCGTTCTCTTCCAGATAAGCGCCGGCCGGCAGCACGATGGGGGCCAACACCCACTCCACCGCCTGGATACGGTTACCCACGGCATCGTAGCTGTAAGCATAACTGGCGACAGGGGCCGCTTGAGCGCCGGTAATGGGTAATTGATAATTGATACTTGATAATTGATTGGCGGCATCGTAGCTGTAATCGCCGGTAATGTCGTTGGGCAGGGTCATTTCAATCAGGCGGCTGGCGGCATCGTAGCTGTAGGTGGTCAAAAAGCCGTCCCAATCCGAGACCGAGATCAGGCGGTCGGTGGGATCGTAGCCGTAGGCCACCTGCTTACCATCGGGGTAGGTCAGGCCGGTGCGGTTGCCGGCGGCATCGTAAGCGTAGCCCACCACCGAGGGCTGACCGCCCGGCGCCGGATGGCTCACCTGGGTCAGGCGGTAAAGGGCATCGTAGCTGTAGCCGGTCACACCGGTCGGGTCGGTCATACTCAGCCGGTTGCCCACGGCGTCGTAGGTAAAGCTGACTGTTTCATCGGGCCGGGTAACGGTAGTCAGGCGATTCAGATCGTCATACTGATAGGTGATGATCTGCGCTTTGGGATCGGTCAGTTGGGTCAGGTTGCCCAGCGCATCGTACCGGTAGTCGGTCTGGTGGCCCAGCGGGTCCTGCTGTTGGGTGAGCCGGTTCAGGGCGTCGTAGGCAAAGGTTTGGGTGTGGTCGTTGGGGTCGGTGACGGCGGTCAGGTTGCCCACGGTATCGTAGCTAAACTGGCTGGTGACATTGGTCACGGCGTTTTGCGGCCCGCCGTCCACAAAATTCTCGGTCACGGCAACCAACCGGTCCAGGGCATCGTAACTGTAGCGGGTGGTCACCCCGGCGGCGTCGGTCACGCCAGTTTGATTGCCCACGGCGTCGTAACTGTAGCCGGTCACCCGGCCCAGCGGGTCGGTCACGGCCGTCAGCCGATCCAAGGTATCGTAGCCAAATTGGGTGCGATGATTCAACGGGTCGATAACGGCCACGGTGTTGCCAATTTCATCATACTCGTAGCGGGTGGTCTGGCTCAGGGCATCGCTTACGCCGACCAGCCGGTTGAGCGCATCGTACTGGAAGGCGGTATGGTGCGACTTGGGGTTGGTGGTCTGGGTCAGGTTACCGATGGCGTCATAGGTGAATTGGCTGGCGACGTTGGTGTCGGCGTTTTGCGGTCCGCCGGCGACGTAGTTGTCGATGGTTTGGGTGACCCGGTTGAGGGCGTCGTAGGTAAAGCGGGTTTCCTTGTTCAACGGGTCAATCTGGCGCAGCAGGTTGCCTACGGCGTCATACTCAAAGCGGGTGACGCCGCCCAGCGGGTTGGTCGTCCGGGTCAGCCGGTTAAGGGCGTCATATTCCAGATTTTGGGTTTGGGATTTTGGATTGGTAACCTGGACAACATTGCCGATGGCGTCGTAGCTGGTGGTCGTGGTCCCGCTGAGGGGATCAATGACCTGAATCTGTCGATCCAGAGCATCATAAACATAAGTTATGATGTGCGCCTGGGGATCGATGAGTTGGGTCAGGTTGCCGGTTTCATCATAGCTCATTTGGATGGTGCCGCTGAGTGGATTGGTCACCTCGATGGGTCGGTTGAGAGCATCGTAAACGGTGGTCGTGGTCCGCCCGGCGGCGTCGGTCGCGGTCAGTGGGTTGCCCACCTTGTCGTAAGTAAAGGTGGTGGTGTGGCCGGCCGCATCCTCGGTTTCCACCAGCCGGTGCAGGTTGTCGTAGCGGTAGTGGGTGGCCCGGTTTTTGGGGTCGATCAGTTCCACCTGATTGCCCACCCTGTCGTAGACAAATTGGGTGATCTGGTCGAGCGGATCGGTGGTGGCAATCAGCCGGTTCAGAGCATCGTACTGGTAGCCCACGGTCTGGTTGTTGGCGTTGGTCATACTTAACAGATTGCCCACCGGATCGTAGCTCAGGCCGGCCTGCCCGCCCAGCGGGCCGGTGGTCTGGATCAACCGATTGAGGCCGTCATAGCTGAAGCTGGTGGTCCGGTTTTCGGCATCGGTGGCGGTCAGTTGGTTGCCCACCTTGTCGTAGCTGTAGCGGTTCTGGATTCCTGATTTTGGATTGACGATTTCAATGAGCCGGTCCAGCTCGTCGTAGCGGTAGGCGGTGGTCTGGTTCAG
>JAJVIM010000051.1:0-19519 GCA_022071955.1 Anaerolineae bacterium | reverse complement strand
GGCCGTAGCAACCAGGTTGCCGACCTGGTCGTGGGTAAAGACGCTGGTATAGCTGAGGGGGTTGGTGCTGGCAATCAGGCGATCCAGGGCATCGTAGCTAAAGGTCGTGGTGCGGCCTGCGGCGTCGGTCTGGGCAAGTTGGTTGCCTGCGGCATCGTAGGTAAAGGTGGTGGTCTGGCTCAGGGGGTTGGTAATTTCCAGCGGGCGATCCAGAGCGTCGTAGCGGTAGCTGGCGGTGCGGCCTGCGGCGTCGGTGGCGCTTAACAGGTTGCCCACCCGGTCGTAGCTGTAGGTTAACTCCCCGCCCTGCACGTCACGGAGGGTCAACAGGCGGTTAAGCGCATCGTAGAAATAGCGGGTGGTCTGCCCTTCCTGGTCGGTTTCGACCAGCAGGTTGCCCACAGCGTCGTAACTGTAGCTGACGGTATTCGACAGTGCATCGCGCACCTCAATCACCCGATCCAGGCCGTCGTAGGTGTAGCGGGTGGTCTGGCCGTTGGCATCGGTCTGGCCCACCAGATTGCCCACCCGGTCGTAGGCCAGGCTGGCAGCAGCCCCTTCGGGCGCGCTGATGGTTAACACCTGGTTGAAAACATCGTAGCTGTAGCTGGTGGTACGGCCTTCGGCGTCGGTCTCGGTCAGCCGGTTGCCGTTGGCGTCATAGGTAAAGTGGGTTGTCCCGCTGAGGGCATTGGTGACAGCCACCTGGCGGTTCAGGGTGTCATATTCAAAGGTTGTCGTTCGTCCGGCGGCGTCCGTCAGGCCCAGCAGGTTGCCGGCGGCATCGTACTGGTAGGTGGTGGCATCGCTCAAGGCGTTGGTTACCTGCACCAGCCGGTTGAGATCATCGTAACTGTAACGGGTCACCCGGCCCAGCGGGTCAACCGCTTGCAGTTTGTTGTCAACGGCATCGTAGCTGTATTGCACAGTGCCGGTCAGGGGGTCGGTTATCTGCACCGGGCGGTCCAGGGCGTCATACTGCATGGCGGTGGTGCGCCCTTCGGCGTCGGTGGCGCTGATGAGATTGCTTGCGGCGTCGTAAGTCAGGGCAGCCGTCCCGCTCAGGGGATCAATCGTTTTGACCAGGCGATTAAGCGCGTCATATTCATAGGTGGTGATACGCCCCTCGGCATCGGTCAGCCCAACCTGGTTGCCCACCGCATCGTAGCTGTAAATGAGGGTGCCGGTCAGGGGGTCGGTCATCACTTTTACCCGGCCCAGGGCATCGTACTGGTAGGTAACGGTGCGGTTTTCACCGTCGGTCAGGGTTAGCAGATTATCGGCCGGGTCGTAAGCGGCCGTCATGCGGCTGCCATCGGGGAAGATGGTTTCGGCCACCCGGTCGTTGCCGTCGTAAACATATTGGGTCACGTTGCCGTTAGCGTCTGTCTCGCTCAGGCGGTTGCCCACCGGATCGTAACTGTAGACCAGGGTACCACTGAGGGCGTTGGTGGTGGTGACAACCCGGTTCAGGCCATCATAGCCGTACGTGGTGGCATTCCCGTTTTCATCCGTTTCACGGATAAGGTTGCCGTTGGCGTCGTATGCCAATACCTGCTGGCCGCTGATAGGGTTGGTGGTGCGGATCAGGTTGTTGCGGGCGTCGTATTGATAGGTGGTTAGCCGGCCCAACGCGTCGGTCAGATTGATCCGGTTGCCGATATTGTCGTAAGCAAAGGTGGTGGTTCCGGTTAGCGGATCAACCACTTGCAGCAGGTTATCGCCGGCATCGTAGCTGTAGCCGGTTTCCCGCCCCAGGGCGTCGGCGCTGCTCAACAGGCGTCCGGCCGGGTCGTAGCTCATGCGGGTGACGTGGCCTAGAGCATCGGTGATAACGGCGGTATTACCGTAGCTATCGTAACTATAAAAGGTGGTGTGGTTGTTCTCGTCAGTTTTGGACAGCAATTCGCCGCGCGGCCCATAGCCAAACTGGCGGGTGTTACTCAGTGGGTCGGTAATGGCCAGCAGGTTGGCATGTTCGTCGTAGCTCAGCCGGGTGGTAAAGCCCCGTTCATCGGTTACGCCGGTCACCTGGTTATTGTTGTCAAAGGTCATACCGGTCACATGGCCCAATGGATCGGTAATCCGGGCCACCTCGCAGCCGCAGTCGTTCCACTCGTACCCGGTTTCATGGCCGTTTTTGTCGATTAACCTGACCATGTTGTAGTCGATATTGTATTCATATTGCTCAAAGAAGCCGCGCGCGTCCTCTTGCCGCACCAACAGACCGTCGCCGGTGTAGGTATCGCGCCGGGTTTGACCTTGCGGATCGGTTATCAGGGTGGTGCGGGTATCCTGGGCGCTGTTGGCGGTATAGGTGAAGGTGGTGCGATAGTTCAGGGCATCCGCCTGCCAGTCAACCCGGCCCTGGCTGTCGTAGTGGTTGGTCACTTCGGTCTGGCCATTGGCGTTGATAATGGAGACCAGCCGGCCCGGCATCTCGCCGTCCGGGGAAGTATAGGTGTAGAAGGTAGTCTGGCCGCGGAAATCGGTGGCCTCGGTCAGATAGCCGTTGGTGTAGGTGTACATGGTGGTCCGGCTGAGCGGATCAGTCATGCTGACAATGTGACCGTCGGCGTCATAATCAAAGGTCAGACTGCGCCCGGCCGGGCCGGTCACCCGGCTCAGGTTATCACCGCTGTAGCTCAATTCCAGGCGATTGCCGTTGGCGTCTTCAAGAGCCGCCAGTTTTTGCTCGGCGTTAAAGATGTAGCGGGTCAGGTCGCCCGGTTGGGTCATAGTATAGGTGTCCAGATGGCGCACCAGTTCGGCCCGCACGCCGGGCAGCGGCGTAAAGAGGTTGTTGACCGCATCGATCTCATAATACGCCCGCGAGCCGCGCGGCAGCCGGACCGACATCAGGTCCTGCTGCTCGCCCATCAGCCCGCCGGACATCGGGAGGTAGGTCTCCCGAATCATAGCCAGGTTCAAATTGTGGGTCCAACCCGGCCCAAAGGGGCCGTCCTCGGTATCGCGGGAGTTGTAGCTGCGTTCAAATTCCAGCGGCAACCCCCAGGTGGGGATACTGACATCCAGCCTATTGTAAGTGAAGTTACCGGAGTAGGTGTTGACCGGGTCGCTGTCAAAGGCCTGGTAGTTGCCCACCAGGCAGGCATCTTCCTTACCCCACTGCTGGGCCTCATCAAGCGGCGGGTTTTCGATAAAGTGGAGGGTCGGTTCGCAATACACCAGGGGCGGCAGTTCGACGCCCTGGTAGTTCTGGTGCAGGCAGACCGCTTTGGCATCGATAAAGGTGCCGTTGTGGTCGGCCGTGATCGGCCAGCTTTCGGTAACCTGCTGGCCCGGTTCGAGGGTGTTGAAGGCCAACCGGGTTGGCCCGCCTACGGTAAAACCGGTCGGATACAGATCGCTCTGTTTCAGAATCTTGACCTGGGGCTGGTCCATCTGGAAATTGCGCGCCGGTCCGTAACCCACATTGGTGGCAATAACCAGCCAGTCAAAGGGCAGGCCGGCCCGCACATAGCGCGGGATAAAATAATCCAGCAGAATCTTGGGTTGGGGATGGACGGTGATGATCTCCTGGGTGGTGCTGATCGATTTGGGCTGCCCATTGACCTGATAGTTGATGGTGGCCTGAACAAAGAAGTTCTCACCCATATACTCGGTTACGCCAAAGGCGTCCGGCACAATGGTCCAACTGGCTACCTGGCGGTCATTGCTGGCCCCGGCCTGGCCCAGGTTGGATAGATCGGTGGGCGTTTCGGGGATGACCACAAAATTGACCGGCGCGTTTTCCCGCCAGTTTTGTGGCATATTGGCGATCAGCGTTGCAGTCGGCACAGCCGAATCGACCGGCAAAACCGGGGTGATGGTCGTGGTCGGCGTCAAGCTTTCGCCGGGCCGGCGCTGGGGAATAATGACCCCGTTGGCATCGGTGATGGAGATGTCCACATTAATATCGGTCAGGGGGGTGCTCAAACCGTTGATCAGTTCCAGCCGGGCGTTGAAGGCCTCCCGTTCCAGAGCATACCGCTGGGTGATCTCCAACAAAATCACATTGTCCTTGAACTCCGGCGCGAAGGCTGCCCCACCGCCGCTGCTGACCCCCGGATTCCCAACCCGGGTGGCAATGAGTTGGTTGCCGACCCGCTGCCACGTCGGCTGCGGTTCGGGCGGACTGGGTTGGGTCGGCGTTGCGCATTTGCAATGCACCACCCGCAAAGTAAAGGCGTCGGCAAAAATGTCAACCGGCTCCATCACCTCGATATTGTAGTTGTTGATGATATTTTGCCAGGCCCCACTTTGAGACGTGATGGCGCCCCCCTGCCCGGCCGGGATGTAGCTGAGCGGATAAGCCAGGCCAACCGGTCGCCGGGTCGCCGCCTGGGCGACTTCGCCGCCGCCGGCCGCGGCCTCCAGTGGGGTCACAAACCGGGTTTCCACTCGCAGACCGGTGGCCGACATTTCGGCTTCGATACCGATCAGAGCGGTAATACTGTTGGAGGCGGTGACCAGAATCTGGTCGTAGTAAGTGCCCTCGGCCAGGAAGGGCGGCGGATTGACGATGAGATCGAGATCAGCTTCGCTATCAACCGGGATAGAAGTGATATGGGGCGGGCTGATGGTCAGCCAGCTCAGGTTTTGGGGCTGGGTCAGGTTGATGTCCTGGATGACCGGTGGGGTTGTATGCAGATTGGCTTCAGCCGGGTAGCCGCTGTTGGTCAGCTTGAGGGGAATGATTGATTCCTGGTCCAAAGGCAGATTATCGCCCTGGCCGGCGCCTAACTGGTACCACCCCCTGTTAGCCTGATAATGTTGATAGTTGGCCGAAACCTTGAGCAATAACGCGCCGGCATCGCCGGTCAGGCAGGCCGGCGGGGTGTCGCCCATATCCAGGCTGGCAAACAGCTTCAGCTCTACGTCTTCGTTGGGCGCAATTGTGCCCAACGGCAGGGTGGTCGTCGAGTCGGGTAGCACCGAAAAGGCCGAATCAAGGGTATTGGTGATGGCCGCCCGGATATTACCGATGGCTTCCAGTTCTAGCACGGCATTGGTAAAGGTGACCGGGTAGAAGTTGTGGATGGTCACCGTTTGGGAAACGATTCCGTTTGATTCCGGCGTTATCAGGTCGCAAAGGCTAATGCTGCGCGGGGACAGGCTCAACTGCGGCGGCGCTTCTGGAATAAAGGTCATCGTCATAACTGTGGTGTAAACGTCTTGAATGGTCGTTGGCGTGACCGACCAGTTAACGATGACTGCCGGTTCATCCACGACCATTGCTTCTGCCTGATTGCCTGCGCCGGGGACTACTTCGATCTCTTTTTCACCCAACAACTGCTCGCCCCGGCCCACAGATACCAGGTAGGGGCCAGGGGTGAGATCGGCAAAGCAGACCTGGCCGGCGCCATCGGTTTCCTGCACCAGCGTGGCCTGGACGGTTTCAGTCACGCCGCCGGTTGAAATCACCTGCCCGGTTTGATCGACCAGGCGGACAGCGCCCTGGGTCAAAGGGCTGCCGAGGTCGGTCTCCACATTCAGGCACAGGGTGCGGGTTACTCCATCATTCAGGGTAATTTCCAGCGTGCTCCGGGCGGAATAGCCGCCATCAGCCTCGATCACAATCGGGTCGATATACACATCTCCGGCCTGGGTCAAAGCCGGCGCGGCATTGACCAGGACCGTCAGCGAACCGCCCGGCGGAATGACCGCGTTCTGCGCCGGTTCACCCAGGTAAACCCAGGGGATATTTGGCGGTTCGGTCAGGCTGATGTTGGTCAAGGTCACCGCGCCGGGGTTATGCAAAACCAGCTCGTGCTGGGCCAGGTTACCCCGGGCCATCCCAAAGGCTAACCGGTCGGGCGTAACCGTCAGGGCCGGCAACCCGGTCAGGATTTCATTCCATTCCTGAACGCCGCTCCCGGCGCTAACCATAACATAGCCGGTCTTGCCCTGGTGCCTGGCCGCGGCCAGATCGAAGTAATAGTCCGCGTCTGTCTCCAGGTTGGCGAAGGTTAACTGCCCGGCATGGTCCGTAACCCCCTGGCGATAGTAGGCTTCAGTGCCGGTCACGCCTTCGGTCACCACCAGGATATTTTCCACAAGGACTACATCACCGCCGGCAACCACGGCCCCGGCATTATTCTGTAACGTCAACCGCAGATCGCGTTTCGGCCCCTGTACGTGAATATCCAGTAAAATGGCCCGGCTGCCGGCCCGGCCAGTGTTGATCCAGACCCGATCCCGGTAATGCCCTCGCTCGGCAATCGCGCCGGCATCGGCCACCAGGGTAAAAGTCATCGTCTGGCCCGGCAGGATGTCGCCCAGGTCGGTTCGGCTGGCGCTAACCCAGCCGGCGAGATGTGACGGCAGGGTGACCGTGGTGTTGGTCATAATTCCGGTGCCGGTATTTTGCACCGTCACCAGCAACGAATTGGTCATCCCCTGGGGCACGGCCAGGGTCGGATAAATCGGGCTGACCGCCAACTGTGGAACCGGCTCTTTAACAGTTGTCGAGACCTGCCGGTTGTTGTTGGCGATGTTTATTTCCGGGCTATCACTCCCGGCCACAACCTGGTTGGCGATGACAGTTGGAGCCGTGACGGGAGCGGTGACCACCACGCTGAAACTGCCCGTTGACTGGCCATCGGCCAGGTCGCCAACCTGCCAGACGAGTTGATCGCCGGTTCGGGTAAAGGTATAACTGCTGCTTTGGGAGATAAACTCTACTCCGGCCGGCAAAGTGTCGGTGACCACCACATTGGTGGCCGTCAAGTAGCCATTGTTGGCCAGGGCCAGGTAGTAGGTTAGCGGATACCCGGCCGTCACTTCAGCGGGCGCGCTTTTAGCTATGTTCAAATCCGCGCCTTCAAAGGTAACGCTGACGGTATCGCTGAGGACAACCCCGTCAACCAGCGCCCCAATCTCGGCCTGGCCGACCTGGCTGCCGGCGACGCTGCCGGTGGTTTGGCCGTTGGCGTCCGTGGCCGACGGTTGGGTGAAGCTGATCGGGGCGGTGGAGGTTAACACCACCGCGGCGTCCGGCACAATGGTTCCGGCCGTGTCACGAGCCGTTACCTGGAGGGTGATGGCTGCCAGACCGTTGGCGACCACCCGGTTCGGGCCGATGACAGCAATCGATGACTGGTGCGGGTCGACCGGAAAGGGAATGAGAACCGGCGTGGTGGCAGTTACGGTATTAGCTGTATTACTGGCGGTTACCACAGCCGTGTAACTGCCCGCGGCCTGATAGATATGCGTCACGGTTGGCCCGCTGTCCAGGGTTGGTGTCCCGTCGCCAAAATTCCAGGCATATGTTATGTTCGTGCCGGCTGTGACCGTGGCCGCCAGTTCGGTTGGGTTGCCTAATGCGGTTGGACTGTCGTTGATCACGCTTAACCCGGCCACGGGGACATCGATGATGGTGACGATGGTGGTATCGGTTACCAACCCGGTTGCGTTACCGGCCGTTACCACAGCTGTATAGCTTCCGACAGCAGGATAGAGATGGCTTGGCGAGACGCCACTAGCGCTGATCCCGTCGCCAAAATCCCAAACGTACGTTATATTCGTGCCGGTTGTGACGGTGGCCGAGAATCCGGTGGTCTGTCCCAAGACCGTTGGGCTGCTGCTGGCGGCAGTCAAGCCACTAATCGGTTCATCAATTGTGACGCTGGTGGTAGCGGTCACCACACTGACGGCATTGCTGGCGGTAACAATTGCGGTATAACTTCCGGCCGCCGGGTAGGCGTGGGTAATCAAGGCTGAAGGTTGAGGGTTGGAGGCTGGCGTGCCGTCACCGAAGTTCCAGGTGTAAACAACGTTGCTCCCAGCCGTAACTGTGGCCGACAGTTCAGTCGATTGCCCCAGGCTGGTGGGGCTGTCGTTGGCAGCGACCAGGCCTGCAATTGCCTCTTCAACGGTTACTGTGGTGGTGGCAGTCAGGGCGCTGACGGCATTACCGGCGGTGATAACGACTGTATATTCCCCGGCCGCCGGATAGGTATGAGTGGTAGTCAGGGTTGAAGCGGAGGAGTTAAAGGCGGTCGCGCCATCGCCAAAATCCCAGGTATAATCAACATGGGTTCCGGCAGTGATGGCGGCCGATAATTCAGTTGTCTGCCCCAGTAGGGTAGGGCTGTTGTTGACGACAACCAGCCCCGCGACCACTTCCTCCACGGTGATGATGGTCGCGGCGGTCAGCACGTTGACGGCATTACTGGCGGTGACAACTGCGGTGTAATAACCTGGTGTGGTATAGTTATGGGTGACTATCTCACCGGCGGCGCTATTACCATCCCCCAGATTCCAGGTATAACCGATGTTGGTCCCGGATGTGGCTGTCGCAACGAGGATAGTATTCTGGCCGGCCAGAGTTGGCCCATCATTCAGTGCGGCTAAATCAGAAATTATCTGATCCACTGTAATGACTGTGGTAGCCGTCATTATACTGATCTCATTACTGGCAGTAACCACCGCTGTATACACACCGGCAGTCAGGAAGGTGTGAGTGACCAGGGCTGATGGTTGAAGGCTGACGGCTGCTGCGCCATCGCCAAAATCCCAGGCGTAGACAACGTTGCTGCCGGCCGAGATAGTGGCCGACAGGGTTGTGGTTTGGCTTAATGGAGTTGGGCCGTCGTTGACGGCTTGTAATCCGCTAACACGTTCGATTATGGTGACGGGAGTCGTCGATGTTACCATAACCCCAACACCGTCAGCCAACCAGGTGGCTGTAACCACTGCCTCATATACACCAGCAGCTGCGTAAGTATGGCTTACGACCTCATCGGTCGTTATCAGTGTTTCTTCATCACCAAAGGCCCAGGTATAAGTTACCGGGCTTTCGGCTGATACAGTGGCGGTCAAAGTGGTTATATTCGTCAAAATGGTTGGACTATTATTAACCACTTCAAGGATGTAGGTGGGCACAACAACCTGGCCTATTGTAGTCGCGCTCTGTCCTCGAAATGGCCCATAAGCATAAACTGCGCCCCGATTGCTATCTTGCCCATATAGCCCAACAACGAGGTTATAACTATCAAGGGCCACACTGTTGCCAAAATAATCACCAGAGTTGCGATCTTCGGCGACTAACCTGGTATATTCACGCCAGGCGCCGGCTTTGCGCAGATACACGTACGCCGCCCCTATGTTATAGCTATCACCGCCATCTGTATTGCCATACGCGCCAACAACGATCCTGTCTTCGGCAATGGCTACGCTGTTGCCAAAGTGATCGTAGGCTCGCCCATCGCTGGGAGTCAGTTTAATTTCCTGTTGCCAATCAGTTCCATTTATTTCAAAGACATAAGCCGAACCCGTACCATAATTAATACTGTCGTCCTGATAAGCTCCCACCACAACCCGATCATTATCAAGGGCAACACTATAGCCAAAGTTATCGCCGCTTCTCCCATCGCCGGCTGTCAGTTTGGTCTGTTGCTGCCAGGCGGCGCCGTTCCATTCAAAAATATAGGCAGCCCCGGCATTGTATTCCTGACCATCACCACTCGTAGCGCCGATAACGAGCCGGTTGTTATCGATGGCGACGCTGGCGCCAAAATAATCATAATTGGCCCAATCAGTGGCCATTAGTTTAGCGGTTTGGGACCAACCGGCGCTGTTTTTTGTAAAGATGTAAGCCGAACCGGTATCGTAACGATAACCGTAATAGTAATAATCGTCATTTTTGGCCCCAATAACGGCAGTGTCACCCTCAAGGGCAACACTATAACCAAATTCGTCAGAATATGCCCTATCGTTGGCTGTCAACCTGGCTGCCTGATGCCAACCATTGGCGTCACGTTCAAAAATATAGGCTGACCCGCGGCCATCGTCCCCCCAGGCCCCAACAATCACCCTATCGCCATCCATGTCCACGCTGGAGCCAAAGTAGTCATAGGCGGCGCCATCACCGGGAACCAGCTTGGCTTCTTGTTGCCAGGTAGCCCCGTCCCGGACAAAGATATAGGCCGCCCCCGATAACAAACCGCGATCATTATCTCCGTACGCACCAATGATCATCCGGTCGCCGCTCACCGCCACCTGATAACCAAAACAGTCACCACCAGCCCAATCGTCAGCCGTGAGCCAGTTTATCGGGGTCTCACCACCGTCGGCCATAACCGCATAATCACGGTTGAAAATGGATTGCGTCGCGGTGACCACAAAATCCAGGCGGGTGCTGGCGCCTCCCTCCAACCAGGGAATGGTCCAACTTACTATGCCGTTATCAACAGTGTCTCCTCCGCTGACATAAGTAGCTCCCGCAGGAATCACATCATCGATAAACAGATTGGTCGCCAGGTCGGTTCCTGAATTGGTGATGGTCAGGGTGTAGGTGATCGGTTCTCCGGGAACAACGGTTAACGGGCCTTTTTTGTCCAGGGTCAGTTCGATGGGATCAACCACCAGCACGGATGCCGGGTACGAGATAACACTCACGGGGCTGCTGGCGGTAACGGTGATTGTGTAGGCGCCGCCTGTCTGGTATGTGTGAATGATATCCGAACCGGCATTAGCTAATAAAGTGTTGTCGCCCAGGTCCCAATCATAGATAATCTCATCTTCATCGCCAACCGGGTTTGGCCCTGTAATGGTTACATCATCGATCATCCACCCCAGGGCAGCCCGTTCGTTGCTCCAGTAGGTATCAAAATAAAAACGAATCTTAACGGTTTGCCCCGCGTACTCAGCCAGCGAAATTTCTTTCCTGTACCATCCTTGACCATAATTATCCAATTGAGCCAGCGTAGCCCAATTCCAATCTTCGCCGTCTTCCTGCCCAATTTCAACGTGCATTTGATCATAATAACTACAATTATCTTGAGGAAGCGGGCTGGCCAGGCCAATAGCCTTGTTCATTTCAATACTGGTACCGGGGTTCGACGGGTCACAATCCAGCTCCTCAAAGCTGCGGAATGATAAAACTGACTCACCGGTCCGGGGTAGGGTGATTGGTTCAACCATTTCTAAATAATCATCATCGGCCCAGCTATAGTTACAAGTTTCCCTGCCTCCAAAGTAAGCGACGGTAGTATTGTTGGGCGCGGCCGGTACGCAGGTAGCCACTGGCCCTTGCAGACTCCACATGCCATAGTCTGAATACCAGGTATAGACATATCCTTCAGTGCTATCGTAGCCAAAGCCGTCGCCAAAATCCTCAATTGTTTCAAAATCTTCAAAGAACAGGACCCCGACCCTGGTTGCCTTCGCGGTTAAACGTGAAGGCTGTCCGGCGATAATCGGCCAATCTTCGGTATCAATTGCTAAGGCGGTTAATGGTTCCACCACTTGTAATGTGGTAGAAACCACCTCCATACTGGCTGCATTGCTGGCCGTCACAACCGCAGTGTAAGTCCCCGGATAGGGGTAAGTGTGGCTGATGACGCCACTGCCGGTCATAATGGCCCCATCACCCAGATCCCAGACATAATCAATATTATTACCGTGGGTCACAGTTGCGGTGAGGGTCGAGGACTGTCCCAGAGCGGTAGGAGAATTTGTGGTCAGAGTTAGCCCCGCAATGGGTTCATCAATCATAACAGTCGTTGTGGTTGTCAATGCTCCGATGATCGCATTGTTAGCAGTCACTGTCGCTGTGAATATCCCGGGGCTTTGATAAGTGTGGGTTATCACCGGTCCGGCATTCGGCGCAATAGCGCCATCACCAAAGTTCCAATTGTAGGCCATATCCACGGCTGCCGGTTGCTGAACTATAACCTTTACATTATCCACCATCCAGCCCAGGCCGTAGTGATTGTTGCCGTCTGTATCAAAGTCGAAACGGAACTTGACTGATTGACCGGCATAATCTGTGAGGGGGATAGTTTGGGTATACCACCCCTGGCCGTTGTGTTCCAGCCCAAGGTCGGTCAACAAGTTCCAGTCGCCCCATACTTCACCGTTGTAGGCGGCTATTTGTATCAGTAGCCGGTCACTGATAGAGCAAGATTGTTGGGCGGGAATTCCAGACAATGGGCTGGCCAGGCCACTCACTTTGTTGACGTCAATACTGGACTGCCCACCACTATACAAATCGCAGTCAAGCTCCTCATAACTGTCAAAAGTGAGCGAAACCTGACTGTCAGCCGGCAAGCTGATGGGATCAACCATCTCCAGGTAATCATCATATAACCAGGCATAGTTACAATTATCGTCATCACCAAAATAAGCCACGGTACCATCATTTGGATCTGGCGCCGGGCAATTATCTGTCGCGCCTTCCAGATTCCAACTCCCTCCGCCGGTCAACCAGGTGTAATTTTGATCGTTTTGCCGGCTATATCCAAAGCCATCGCCAAAATCGTCCAGCGAATCAAATCCTTCCGAAAAAACAACGGTAGTAAACATAGTTGTGGCCGTCAAGGTCGTTGATTGCCCTACACTGGTTGGACTGTCGTTGGTAACCGCCAGGTATACGGGAACCACTTGTACGACGGTTGTGGCTGTAACTATCAGCGGTTGACCGTTATCTAACCATGTGGCAACTGTGGTGGCCTCGTAATCGCCTGTGGCCGGATAGGCGTGCGTTACGGCCGCCTCACCGGTAGTCAGGGATGGTGAACCGTCGCCAAAGGACCAGGTATAGGTCACCGGCTGGCCGGGGGCAACGGTTGCAGTTAGCAAGGTGGTTCCACCTAATGGTGTTGGGCCATCACTGGAAACACCAAGAACAAAGGTTTTGACAACAGTTGCGCCGGTTGCCGCCGCGTTTTGTCCCGCAGCCAACTCAAGCATATAGGCTGAACCGGTATCAGAATTGTAATCCTGGTCAGCAGAATAAGCCCCAACAATGACTTTATCTCCACTGAGAGCAACGCCTCGACCAAAATAGTCATCAGCGGCGCCGTCGGCGGCGGTAACCTTACTTAACTGAGGCCAGGTACTGCTCACATCACGAGCAAAGATGTATACCGCCCCTGCGTTGTCAAAATTTTCGGAGTTTCCATATGACCCAATTAAAACTGTGTCGCCGCTGATGGACACGCTTTGCCCAAACTCGTCATAACTCAACCCATCGCCGGCAATCAGTTTGGCCGCTTGCTGCCAGCCGGCCTCACTCCGCTCAAAAATATAAGCTGAACCGGTGTAGTAGCCATTATCGGCATCTCCGCGAGCGCCGATAATGGCGGTATCACCGTCCACCGCCACACTATAACCAAAGTTGTCATCGCCGCTCTTGTCGCTGGCCGCCAGCTTGGCTTGTTGCTGCCAGGCGACACCATTCCACTCAAAAATATAGGCCGAACCGGAATCGTAACCCGGATTATCATCTCCGTAAGCCCCAATAATGGCCGTGTCGCCACTGACCGCCACGCTGTATCCAAAAATATCGTAGGCGGCAGCATCGCTGGCGGTCAGTTTGGCCACTTGCTGCCAGCCGGTCTCATTCCGCTCAAAAATGTAGGCTGAGCCAGATGAATAACCACTATCATCGTTCCCGTAAGCTCCGATCAAAGCCGTGTTGCCCCTGATCGCAACACTGATACCAAAACTGTCGCCGGCGGCGCCGTCACTGGCAGTCAGTTTGGCCGCTTGCTGCCAGCCGGCCTCATCCCGCTCGAAAATGTAGGCTGAGCCAGAGTCATAGCCGGTGTCATCATCTCCATAAGCCCCAATAATGGCCGTGTCGCCACTGATTGCAACACTGATGCCAAAATGGTCGCTGTCAGCACCGTCACTGGCAGTCAGTTTGGTTACTTGCTGCCAACCGGTCTCATTCCGCTCGAAAATGTAGGCTGAGCCAGAGTCATAGCCGGTGTCATCATCTCCATAAGCCCCAATAACGGCTGTGTCGCCGTCTACCGCTACACTATAGCCAAAGTAGTCGTAGGTCTCACCATCGCCGGCAATCAACTTATCTATATCAGTCACACCATCGCCGCCAACGGCCACAACCCCATAAGCCGTATTGGTGATAGCGCTGCTGGCGGTAACGGCAAAACTGACTTGCTCACTGGCCCCACTTGCCATTGCGGGGAGAGTCCAACGCACCTCATCACCAACTAATTTACCGCCGCCAAGATAAGTGGCTCCGGCCGGGATCGTATCAGTAATGACCAGATTGGTAACCAAATCTTCTCCGGTGTTGGTGATGGTCAGCGTGTAAGAAATTGGGTCGCCTGCTGCTGCCGTTATTGGCCCTGACTTGCCAAGCTCTATTGAACCGCCTTGAGAATAAATCGGATCAGGTGGCTGGAGAAGAAAAACAGCACTTGCCATTAAAAGAGATACGAACAAGGCCAACAACAGTTTGTAAGAAGATGGGTTTCTCATCATTGCGCCTCGCTTGTGGGAACCTGTTGAAAGGGTTGTTGGATTGGGAGCTATTCCGGTCAACTTGTCTGGTTGATCCCATATCACTCGACAAGAGGTTTCACGACGTTGCTTATTCATAGCTCCACCCCTCCCCGCTACCAACCAGGATGATGGCATTATCGGTATACACCGCCTGGTGATAAGCGCCGGATGGCAAAGGCATATCAGCTGCCGCCTGCGTCCAGCCACTGTCATCATAGAGCCAGACATCATCCAATAAGGTATCGCCGTCAGCGGCTACACCACCGATCAGGATGACATTCCCCAACACGGGGTCGTAGGTCAGGGTATGGGCCATTCGGGCAGGCGGGCCACCACCTCCCCCGTCATCCAGCAACTGCCAGGTGGTGGTGGCCAGATCAAAGGCCCACAGATCGGCCAGCAGGGTGCCGGTGATGCTGCGCCCGCCAAAGAGCAGCAGCCGGTCACTGCCGGCATCATAGGTTAACGCGGCCAACGTGCGGGCGGCAGGTTGGCCGCGGGTTGCAGTAAGTTGATTCCACCCCCCGTTCTCAAACTTCCACAGGTCGTTGAAACAGGTGTCCTCATCGTTCCCGCCAAAGAGGTAGATGGTATCGTTGGGGCCGGTGGTCAGGCTGTGATACGTCCGGCTGACCGGGCCGCTGATTTGCAGTTCGCTCCAGGCGGCGTTGGTGTAAACCCAGGTCTGGTTGAGGGCGGTGTCGCTTTCATCGCTGCCGCCAAAGAGGATGACCCGGCTGCCGTCGTAGGCCAGCCCGGCGCCATAACGGGCCAGCGGCGCGGTGGTGGTCACAGTCAGCCAATCAGTGCCGTCAAACCCTTCGGTTCCACTCAGGACAAGCTCCCAGGTGGCGCTTTCGTAGGGCCAGCCGGCAGCGTTACCGCCGTAGAGGACCACTCGCTCCTGGGTGGGATCGTAGGTCAGGGCGTGTTCGCCAATGACGGGCGGCGGGGCAGAGGTTGTGGTGGTAATCAGGGTCCAGTGTCGTTCCGCGACCGTCGTGGTAATGGTCTGAGCGGCCGTGACTACCTGCCCACTGGCCGGTTGGCTGGCGGCCAGTACCACAATGTATTGTCCCGGAGCAGTGTAACTGTGGGTCACAGTCACCGGCGAGAGCGTGATAGTTGTTCCTCCATCCCCAAAATCCCAATGATAACTCTCAGCGCCACTTGACTCGTTGACAAAGGTTACTGTTAGCGGCACGGCGCCGGTCAACGGTTGGGCAGTGAAATCAACGCTGACCGGTTCGTAGGCGGTGATGTAGTTTGTCCGGGTTAAGGTCTGGCTGAGATATTCACTGGCCGCCGTTAGCGAAACGGTGTAAACCCCTCCGGCGGTGTAGACGTGGGTCGGGCTGATGACCGTGCTGGTGCGGCTATCGCCAAAATCCCACAGCCAGGATGATGCGCCGGTGCTGTTGTTAACAAAGGTCACGGTTAGCGGCACGGTACCGGTTACCGGTTGGGCGGCGAAATCAATACTAACTGGTTCGTAGGCGGTGATGTAGTTTGTCCGGGTCAGGGTATCGGTAATATAGCCGTTGCCGGCGGTCAGGCTCACCGTGTAAACCCCTCCGGCGGTGTAGACGTGGGTTGGGCTGATAACCGTACTGGTGATGCTGTCGCCAAAGTCCCACAGCCAGGATGATGCGCCGGTGCTGCTGTTAACAAAGGTCACGGTTAGCGGCACGGTACCGGTCAATGGTTGGGCGGCGAAATCAATACTAACTGGTTCGTAGGCGGTGATGTAGTTTGTCCGGGTTAAGGTCTGGCTGCCACCGGGGCCGGTCGCTTTCAAGGTGACAGTGTAGACGCCCGGCTCACGATAGGTATGCGTGGGGCTGATGACCGACAGCGTCGCGCCGCCGCCAAAATCCCACAGATAGCCGGTGGCGTGGGTGCTGCTGTTGACAAAGGTTACGGTTAGTGGGGTTGTGCCCGCCAACGGTGTAGCACTGAAATCGACCAGCGGCGGCAGATAAACCTCTGTTGTGACCACCGCCTGCCCCACAACCGATACGCCGCCATCGGCTATGACGGCATAGTCTGAGTTGGTGATGTTCTGGGTGGCTGTGACGGCAAACGTCTCAGTTACTGTGGCTCCGGCCGCCAGGGAAGGCACGGTCCAACTGACCATCGCACCTGCCAGGTCACCACCGCTGATGTAGGTAGCCCCCGTCGGAATAGCGTCGGTGATGACCACGTTGGTCGCGGTCAGGCTGCCGCTGTTGGTCACGGTCAGGGTGTAGGTAATGAGCTGGCCGGCCTCGATTGCCGTCGGCCCGGTTTTGCTGATGACCAGCACCGGAGCGCCGGTTATTGTGATCGTTTGGCTGGCTACATCCGTGCCGGTGGGGTTGGTTGCGGTCAACACGACCGTATACTCACCCATCGTTTGGTAGGTATGGGTGGGGCTGATGACCGTGCTGGTGATGCTATCGCCAAAGTCCCACAGATAGCCGGTAGCGCCGGTGGAGATATTACTGAAGGTCACAGTTAACGGGGCCGCACCGCTCAGGGGGGCGGCGAAAAAGTCGGCTATAACCGGTTGGGTGACGGTGATATAACCGGGTTTGGCCAGGGTATTGGTCAATACTCCATCGCCGGCTGACAGGGTAACGGTGTAGACCCCCGGAATCAGGTAGGTGTGGGTAGGGTTGGCCGCACTGCTGGTTGTGCCATCGCCAAAATCCCAGGCAAAGCCGGTCGCGCCTGGTACATCACTGGTAAAAGTGACGGTCAACGGGGCCAGGCCCGTGAGCGGCGCAGCGGTGAAATCGACCGGGAGTTGATCCATCAGACTTTGAATTTCAGCCTGGCTGAGGGCGCGATCATACACTCGCCATTCGTCCAACAAACCATCAAATTGTTGGGTTATACTGCCGCTTTGCATGTTGGCTCCCAACATAAAGGGCGCGGTCGAGATATTGATATTGGTGTAGGCTATCGACTTGGTACCATCCGTCTGCCCGTTCAAATAAACGGTAGTTTGCTGGCCGGCCGCAAACACAGCCGCCACGTGATACCACTGTCCGCTTTGCAAAACTGTATTGCCTTCCAGAATATATTCACTCAGGTATTCGCCATTGGAAGAAGCTACAAAATGAAGCCGATTCTGGTCGGAAAGACCGAAACGGTAGGCGCGATTGGAAACACCGTACTCATATTTGGCCGCCATCATCATCATCCGGTTAAGCGTTTCCGGTTTGACCCAGCCAACCAGGGTTAAATCGCCGGTGATGTTAAGCCCGTTCTGGGCAGTATCGGCAATGGCCAGATATTCGGTGGCATCTGCCTCAAAATCCGCGGCTGGCCCAACCTGGCCGGCAGCGGACATAACGGTATTGTAATCGGTGAGATGATTGTTATTGCCGGAACTGTCAAGGCGCGTACCGCCGGTTTCATCCAAAGGCCAGTAGGCTTGCAACCCTGTGTCTAATGTGACGACTTTAACAATTGTGCTGGCGGTGTCGCTTAATCCCCCATTACTGGCAGTCAGCGTCACGGTATAACTGCCGGGTTGGGTGTAGATATGGGTTGGGTTGATTTCGCTGCCGGTGACCCCATCGCCGAAGTCCCAAGCATAAGTGCTGGTCTTGGCCGAGTTGTTGGTGAAGGTCACGGTTAGAGGCGCCACTCCTTGCTGTGGTTCGGCCACAAAACCGGCCTGGAGTTGATCCATCAGAGCCTGGATTTCACCTTGTCTCAATGCCCGGTCATAAACTCGCCACTCATCTAATTGGCCATTATTCCGCGCTGTTAGTAAAAAATCACCCGGTTTCTGATAGAGCGCATTGAAATCGACCAGCTCGGTAGTATCCAGCACTCCATCCAAATACATATTTACAGTTTGGTTATCCGCATCAAAAACAGCAGCAATGTGATGCCATTGGCCTCTGGTCAACAGGGAAGGCATCTCGACATGCGCGGCGGAGGAACTGTTTTCAGTCAGGTGCAGTATAACCCGATCATCGGCGGCATAGCTCAACCAATATGTTCCGGCCTGGTGTATCTCCGAATCATAGATGCCAGCGATGAGATAAAAGTCCGGGGTGGCCTGGTTGATCTTTATCCAGCCGGCCAGGGTCAGGCTGCCGGTGATATTTAGGCCGGGCTGCCAGTCGCGGTCAATATACAGGGGGTCATAACCAAAATCAGCCGCCCGGCCAATCTTGCCAATGGTTGAGTCAACACCCCCATCATTCAAGTGGTTGTAGTTGAGGGAACGATCATAACGTGTCCCATATTCTTCATCCAAAGGCCAATAGGCTTGCAACCCTGTGTCCAATGTGGTGACTTCAACAATTGTGCTGGCGGTGTCGCTTAATCCCCCATTACTGGCGGTCAGCGTCACGGTATAACTGCCGGGCTGGGTGTAGATATGGGTTGGGTTGATTTCGCTGCCGGTTGCCCCATCGCCAAAATCCCAGACATAAGTGCTGGTCTTGGCCGAGTTGTTGGTGAAGGTCACGGTTAGAGGCGCCACTCCTTGCTGTGGTTCGGCCACAAAACCGGCCTGGAGTTGATCCATCAGAGCCTGGATTTCACCTTGTCTCAATGCCCGGTCATAAACTCGCCACTCATCTAATTGGCCATTATTCCGCGCTGTTAGTAAAAAATCACCCGGTTTCTGATAGAGCGCATTGAAATCGACCAGCTCGGTAGTATCCAGCACTCCATCCAAATACATATTTACAGTTTGGTTATCCGCATCAAAAACAGCAGCAATGTGATGCCATTGGCCTCTGGTCAACAGGGAAGGCATCTCGACATGCGCGGCGGAGGAACTGTTTTCAGTCAGGTGCAGTATAACCCGATCATCGGCGGCATAGCTCAACCAATATGTTCCGGCCTGGTGTATCTCCGAATCATAGATGCCAGCGATGAGATAAAAGTCCGGGGTGGCCTGGTTGATCTTTATCCAGCCGGCCAGGGTCAGGCTGCCGGTGATATTTAGGCCGGGCTGCCAGTCGCGGTCAATATACAGGGGGTCATAACCAAAATCAGCCGCCCGGCCAATCTTGCCAATGGTTGAGTCAACACCCCCATCATTCAAGTGGTTGTAGTTGAGGGAACGATCATAACGTGTCCCATATTCTTCATCCAAAGGCCAGTAGGCTTGCAACCCTGTGTCCAATGTGGTGACTTCAACAACTTCAACAATTGTGCTGACGGTGTCGGTCGCGACGCCATTGCTCGCTTGCAAGGTGACAGTGTATATGCCGGTAGATTGGTAGGTGTGGGTTGGGTTGGTCTC
>JAJVIM010000060.1 GCA_022071955.1 Anaerolineae bacterium | reverse complement strand
AGTTACCTTTTTACAGTTCCACCAGTTTGCCCAGCCCCTGCGCCTCGGCGGCGCGCAACACCGCTGCGCCGGCGGCGGCATCCTGCACCGCCACTCCCACCGATTTGAAAAAGGTGATCTCGTCGCGGCTTTCCCGGCCGGGAATTTTGCCGTTGACAATCGCCCCCAGCTCGCCGTGAATATCCAGTTTGCCGATGATGTGCTTTTCCAGCGGAATGATCAAATCGCCGGCTTCGGCCAGGCAGGCCTTGAGCGAGTCAACCACAATTTTGGAATACTGCACCGTTACCTCGTCAACTTCCTGCATGTGCGGCGCGTAAGACCCCACCCCGGTAATGTGCGTCCCCGGCAAAAGATCGCGCCCGTCAAACACCGGCCGGGTTGACGTGGTGGCGGTGATCACAATATCCGCGCCCACCACCGCATCTTTGCGCGAGCCGGCAATCACCACTTTGGGCGCGGCCGGCCAGCCGGCCACTTCTGCGGCAAACCGCTCCACCGACTCTGGACTCAGCCCAAAAATACGCACTTCTTCAACCTGGCGCACCTCGCGCACCGCGGCCAACTGCGCCCGAGCCTGCACGCCGCTGCCAAACACCGCCACCACCCGCGAGTCGGGCCGCGACAGCAAATCGGCGGCCAGCCCACCGGCCGCGCCGGTGCGAATGGCTGTGAGCGCCTCGCCGTTGATCAAAGCCCGGGGCAGGCCGGTGTCGGGGTCCAGCACCGCCGCCAGGGCAATTACCGCCGGCAGCCCTTTGGCCGGGTTATCGGCCCACAGCGACACCAGTTTAAAGCCAACCTCCCGGCTTTGTTTGAGAAAAGCCGGCATCAGCAGCATCAAACCCTGGTCGGTTTGCAGGCGGGTGCGCAGCGGCACATCGGCCTGGTTGGCCGAAAGCTGGCCAAAGGCGCTACGCATCACCTCGATGGCCTCAGCCATCGGCAACGCCTGACGCACGTCGTCGGCAGTCAATATTCGGATTTTCATGGTTGTTATCTCCCGTAAACAGCCAGTACAATGTGTGGCGTAATGTTGGCTTCAATGGTGGCGGCCAACAACAGCAGCGGCACAATCACAAAAACGAGGATTTTTACAAAATTGGCCAGAGTCAGCAGCAGCGCCTGGCCCACATCCAGCCCGTCCGGCGGCGACATCATGACCGCGCCAATCCGCAGGGCAAAGGCCATACCAATAATAATGGCCGGGATTTCTAAAATGCCGTGCGGCAAAATGAACGCAGCCACAAACAGCCACGGATTCAGGCCGATGGCCGTTACTTCGGCAATGATAAAACTGACCAGCCCCAAATTGATCAGCGTTAAAAAAAGCACCAGCGCACCAAATGAAAACACGCTGACCAGCGCCGCAAGAATGATGACCCGCAGGTTGTTAATAAATATGGCCGGGGTGGTGATCGACGGCATAAACGGCACATTCTCCAGCGACTGGAACGTTTCGGCGGTTAGCCCTTCCAGCGAGAACGCCCCATCCGGCACGGGATACTGGCGGGCAAACATTACCCCAAACACCGCCGAAGCCGCCACCGCCAGCAAAATCACCAGCAACGCCGAACGCTGCTGGCGCAGCAGCAACGGAATGTCGTGCCGGTAAAAACGGGGCAGGCTGAACCGGGCCGCAACGGTGTTACTTCGCTGGCCGGCAAGCTCCGGGGGCCGCAAAAAATAGCCCCAAAAATCGCGCCAGATAAATTTTATGTGCAGCTCATCCATCTCCCGCGATAAAATCTCTTCGCGGTTAAACAACCGGATGCCAGTGCGCACCAAAATAATGGCAATCACAAACAGCGCCAGCACAAACCACCACAGCGCCCGGTAATCGGCGTAAAACATAATCACGCTTTCGGCCTGAATCAGCAGCGCCATCGGAATAATGATGAAACTGGCCAGCAGGTTGGCGGCGCGCACGCTGGTGGTTTGGCTGGAAACCACCACCGCGCCGGCCACCATCACCAGCGCTTCAACGGTGGTCAGGGCAAACATCAGCAGCGTCAGATCGAGCGGCGGTATCCAGACCGGGGTGGTGGTCATGCGGGTGACCAAAAATACGGTGATGCCCAAATAGGCCGCCAGCAGCGGCAGCGCCAGCGACGACAGCATTTTGCCCAGATACAGTTCCAGATCACTCAGCGGCATCGACAAAATCGGCTCGATGCTGTTTCGCTCTTTTTCACCCACAAACGACTCCAGCGCAATAATCAGTGAAAAAGAAATGGGGAAAAAGCCAACCACCATCAACAAAAACGGGTTGAGCCGCTCCACCAGAATGGGATCGGTAAACTGCGAAACCCAGTTGGTGGCAAAACGCGAGGTAAAATCCATAATGAACGGGAAAATGAGGGTGAGCACAATCACCGGCGAAACAATACGCCAGTCTTTCAGGCTGTCACGCACTTCGCGGCGGGTAATCACCATCGCGCTGCCGAGCATGCCGCGCTGGCGGCGGGGTACGGTTTGCACAGCCATCAACCTGCCCTTTCCGGCTGCGGCTGAACCACGGCGTCAACGTGCTGGTCGCTCTCAACAATGCGCAGGTACACCTCTTCCAAACTGCGGCTCACCTCGCTGAGGGTGACCACCGCCGTGTTGCGCCGGGCCAATTCGCCCAGCAGATAGGGGTTGAACGTGTCGGGGTCCGGCACGCTGTAGCGCACCCAGTTGTGGCCGTGGTTGACCACGCTCACTTTTTCGTTTAAAAAATTGACCAGCCCATTTAATGGCCCGGCCAGTTTGATTTCCATCAGCGGATCGCCCAGCAGGCGCTGCTTTAATTCTGCCGGCGTGCCCTGGGCAATAATCTGCCCGCGCCGAATAATAGCGATGCGGTCGGCCAGTTGCTCGGCTTCCGGCAGGTTGTGCGTACAGAGCACAATCGTCCGCCGGTCGCGGCGTAACTCGGCAATCGAGTCGCGCACCAGTTTGGCGCTGTGCGGGTCCATCGCCGAGGTGGGTTCATCCAAAAACAGCACCAGCGGATCGTGCAGCATGGCCCGCACCAGGGTAAGTTTTTGCTTCATCCCTTTGGAATACGCGCCAATCTGCTTGTCTTGAGCGTCGCTCAACTCAAACCGGCTGAGCAATTCTTCGCTGCGGCGGCGGATGAGGTCGGCCGGCATATTTTGCAGTTCGCCAAAAAAGCGCAGGTATTCCAGCCCTTTCATGCGCTGGTACAGCCCGGGAAACTCGGTGAGCAGGCCGATGACCTGCCGTACCTGGCGCGGCTGCGTTACCGTGTCAAAACCGGCAATGCGGGCAGACCCGGAAGTTGGTTTGAGAATTGAGCCGAGCATGCGCACCGTTGTTGTTTTGCCGGCCCCGTTTGGCCCCAAAAAGGCCAGCACTTCGCCCTCGGCCACCTGCACCGAAACATTTTCCACGGCGGTAAATCCGCCAAATTCTTTGGTGAGTTTTTCGGCTTCGATCATTTAAATTCAACGGAATAATATAAATTCTGAGGGACCGGCAAAATTTGCCGGTCTACTGTTCAAGTTTAGCTTGAAGAAAGGGGGATGTCAATCAGGTAAAGCTACAAATTGTAAATAACCACCAGCGCCGCCAGCGAAATCGCCCCAAATTCCCACAACGACCGCTGCGACAGCGTTTGGCGCATGTACTGCTGGGCCAACCCCACCAGCACGTAAAAAGCCACAAACAACAGCAGCCCGGCGTTGAGCGCGCCGGTTCGCCAGTAATTTAAGGCCCAGGTAATTTGCCCCAAACTCAGGCCGATCACCGCCGCAAAAAGCCAGGTGGTGGCCAGCCGGCGGGGGCCATCGCGCAGCAGAGCCAGCGCCGCCGCCCCACTGACCAACACAATCGCCGTGGCGCTAACCGCGCTGCGGCTGCGGGTGTGGTAGATCACAATGTAAAATATCAGGGCGATGGCGTAACCAATGAACTGCTGCCACAATCTTGGCCAGAAATGAATCCGGGGATTGGGCGCAATCAGCGCCGCTTCGGCGGCAATGGTCAACCACAGCAGCGCCCCAACCCCGGCCAGCGCCGCCCCCCACACCAGCGGCGAAGCGGCCAGTCCCAGCGTTTGGGTAGCCAGCGCCACCAGCAGGCCGGGCAGCATCCAAAATGTGGCAATGTAACCGGGCTTGCGGCTGGGCAGTTGCGGTGAAGTGCGCACAATGGCATCCATGCCGGTCATCACCAGCGCCGCCAGAAAAAAGACCATCGCCCACTGCTGCGGCGAGTAAAAATCCAGCGGCGAACCAAAAAGCTGGATTCCGGCTACTTGCTGCGGAAAATCCAGCACAAAATAGAGGGCCAAACCAATTAACGTAATGCTGACAACAGCACTGATCTTTTCGTATGCAGGCATACGGACTATTCTATTCTGGAGCGACGGTTTGTCAATAATGGCGACAGCCCAGGCAGCGGCGGCGGCTTTTGAATCGGCCTGAATTGTGGTATCGTAGAAACCAGCAAACTACTTTTGGCAGCCACCATGAGCCGAATCAAACAATATTGGCCCCAGCCCGGCCTCAATATCCTGCTGCTGCTCCTGGCCCCGCTGGCGCTGCTCTGGCGCTGGCTGCTCCACGGCGAGGTGCTCTACTGGGGCACGCTGCTCACCCAGTTTTGGCCGTGGCAAACGCTGGTCAAAACCCAGCTACTCAGCGGCGAATGGCCGGTGTGGAACCCGCTGCTCGGCAACGGCACGCCGCTGCTGGCCAATTTACAGAGCGCGGTGTTTTATCCGCCCAATCTGGCGGCGTTGTTGCTGCCGGTAGAGCAGTTTCTCACAGTGTCGGTGGTGCTGCACCTGGCCCTGGCCGGGCTGCTGATGTATGCCTACACCCGCCATTTGGGGCTGGAGCCGTTCGCGGCCACGGTTTCGGGGCTGAGCTACGGGTTGGGCGGCTACCTGGTTGGCCGCACCCAATTTGTGCCGATGATTCACACGGCGGCGTGGCTGCCGCTGCTGCTGCTGCTGGCGGATCGGCTGGCCCAAAAGCCGGGCCGGCTGAACACGCTGTTGCTGGCGCTGGGGCTGGCGCTTCAGTTTTTGGCCGGGCACGCCCAGCTCTGGTTTTACAGCCTGCTGCTGGTTGGCGCGTATGTGCCGCTGCGGAGCTGGTGCGCCTACCGGTCGCTGCGGGGCGCGGCGGCGAGCGTGGCCGGGCTGGCGCTGGCCGTTGGGCTGGCGCTGCTGCTGAGCGCCGCGCAAATTTTGCCCACCGCCGAACTGGTCAGCCAGTCGCCGCGGAGTACGGGCGCCAGCCGTTACGCCGCGCTCACCTACTCAATGTGGCCGTGGCGCTTGATCACGCTGGCCGCGCCGGACTTTTTTGGCAATCCGGCGCAGGGCAACTACTGGGGCTACGCCAATTACTGGGAAGACCACGCCTACGTTGGCGCGCTGCCGCTGCTGGCTGCGCTGACCGCGGTGGCGGCCCTGTTCCGCCGCAAAGCAGAGCCGGTGCTGCCGCCCGGCGTGGCCGCGTTTTTTGCGGGGGTCATCCCGGTCAGTTTGCTGCTGGCGCTGGGCTGGAACACCCCGCTCTTTTTGTTTCTGTTTGATTACGTGCCCGGCTTCAACTTTTTCCGGGCGCCGGCCCGGCTGCTGATTGGCTTCGCGGCGGCGGTATCGGTTCTGGCCGGGCTGGGGTTGCAAACGTTTCAAATATCGGCCCAAAACCGACCCCGCTGGCAGCGCGGGCTGGTGATCTGTATGGCGGTGACTCTGGCCGGGGCAGCCGGCGGCTTTTTTGTGGCAGGCCGCAGCCTCACCTTTGTCGCGGCGACGCGCTCGGCCGGGTTGCTGCTGTCGCTGTCCATTGTGTTGCTCCTGCTGAAACCATCGACCAGCCGCACCACCGGGCTGCGGCCAGCGGGCTGGCAGTGGCTGGCCCTCGCTTTTGTGGCCCTTGATTTACTGGGGGCGGGCTGGCCGCTCACGCCGACACTGCCGCCCTCGGTTTTTACCCGGCCCATTGCCATCGCCCAGCAACTCGCGGCGCAGTCGGGATTTGGCCGTTTTATGGTCGATCCCAAATTTGAGCAGGACATCACGTTTAACCAGTATTTTCAATTTAAAACCTTTGGCCCGCGTGATGAGGCGTACTGGCAGAGTTTCAAAGAAACACTGGCCCCCAATTTTGGCGTGTACGCCGGCCTGCCGGCGGCCAACAACAACGATCCGCTGGTGGTGAACCACTGGCAGCAAATTGTTGAGCGAGTGACCGAAACCGCACCGGCGCAGCGGCAGCACTTTTTGGCGGCGCTGGGGGTTCAGGTTTACATTGACGGAGAAAACCGGAGCGGCTGGCCGCAGCTTGCGGCCAGCCCGGATGTTTCGGTGCAGGTTGTGCCGGGGCAGCCAGCCCGCGCCTATTTTGTTCCGGCGGCGGTTAGCGTGCCGGATTTGCCGGCGGCAATTGAGGCAGTGAACCGGGCCGATTTTGATTCCCGGCGGGAAGTGGTTATCATGGGCGGAGATTTTTTGCCCGGCCCGCCGGCGGCCACCCCCGACGCCGCGCCGGTGATTGTTTGGGAGGCAAGCAACCGGCGCGAAGTTTTAACGCTGACCGCGCCGCAGGCCGGGTTTGTGGTATTGACCGATACGTTTTACCCCGGCTGGCAGGCCGCGGTTGATGGCGCGCCGGCCAAAATCTGGCAGGCCAACGCGGCCTTTCGGGTGGTAGAAGTTTCGGCGGGCGCGCACCGCGTGGAATTTTGGTACTGGCCGTCGGGGTTAACCCTCGGATTGTGGCTGAGCGGTGTTTCGGTGCTGGGCGTGTTGGCTCTGCTGAGCTGGACCGTATTTCGTCATCCTAAAAACTGGACAATTCGTTGATTTTGCTGATAATCGTACACGCAATTTTGGGCTGGCTGGCGGCGGTGGCCATTAACCACGCCGCCGATATTTTACCGAGCCGCGATACTGTTTTTCAGTGGCCCGCCTGCCACCAGTGCGGCGCTCGCCGGCCGGCCCGGCAGTGGAGCGCCTTGCTGGCCTGGGCTGCGCGCCAAAAAACCTGCCCGCAGTGCGGCGCGGCGCGGCCCACCTTCAACCGGTCGCTGGTGGTTGAGTTGGTGATGCCGGTAATGTTTGCATATTTGATGAGCCATTTTGGGCCGGCACCCTATATGTGGCTGGTCTCCGTTTACAGCGTCATTTTGGTGCTGGTTACTGTGACCGATCTGGAACACCGGCTCATTTTTAATGTGGTCATCCTGCCGAGTATTGGGCTGGCCATTGCCGCCGCGTTTCTGGTGCCGGGGCTGTACTGGCGGTCGGCGCTGGTGGGCGGGGTGGGCGCGTTTGTGGTGGTGTACGTGGCCGCGTTGGTCGCTCGCGGCGGGCTGGGGGAAGGCGATGTGACGCTTTCAGCGTTTTTGGGCTTTGCAATGGGCTTTCCGCTGATTGTGCTCAGCCTCACGTTTGGCGTGTTTCTGGGCGGATTCATCTCGCTGCTGCTGCTGCTCAGCCGGCGAGTGGGGCTGAAATCGTTTATCCCCTACGGCCCGTTTTTAACCGTTACCGGTTGGGTTATGCTGGTTTGGGGCGATGCCATCTGGCAGCATTATTTTTTCTAACTGAAGGAGCAATTTAACTGTAATGACTGATGTTCAGGCTCGAATTTTGATAGAAGGACGCTTGCAGGGCATTAACTTTCGGTATCTCACGCAAGATAAAGCCAGAGGGTTGGGGTTGGTGGGGTTTGTGCGTACGCTGGCCGACGGCCGGGTGGAGATTGAAGCGCAGGGCAACAAAGAGCAGGTAGACGAACTGCTGGAATGGTGCCAGCAGGAACCGCACAGCAGTTTGATCAAAAGCATTTTGTTTCGGTACGATGAGGTTACCAAAGGCTACGCAGATTTTAGCGTGCGGTAACTACGGGCCTAACTCGGGCCGGTACACATCCCCGTTGAACAGCCAGTAATCAACAGGCTCATTTGCACCATTGCGCAGGCGCACGTAGTACAGATCATTGTTAACAACCCAGCCGGTCCAGAACCGCTCTCCGGTTAGCGGGTTATCATCACGGTGAACCACCCCGCCAGCACCCAAATTGACCAGCGCCGCGTCATTATTGGGCGACCACGTTTGCACTGCCGCCGCCGTAAAAATATCCATTGTCACATTTTGCACTTGCTGGCCATCATCCGGGGTCATCACCAGCGTCAGCGACGCCTCCTCAAATTGGGCCGGGGTCTTGTCCTGCGCAAAACCGTACCACACCTCTTGCCCCGGAGCCAGCCGCCCCGTTTGCCGCTCGGCGGCCAGCGGCAGCGCCCCCTGCGGCGACCGCCCCGGCTCAACCGGCGGCGGAGCCGGAACGCTGGCCGGCTCGATGGCAGCCGGCGGGGCCGGTTGCGGCGCAGCCACCTCCGCGTTGGTCAGCCAGTAGTCAATTTTGGTATCGGAGTTGTTTTCCAGCGCCAGGTAGTAGTCGCCATCGCGCAGCAGTGTACCGCGCCAAATGCGCTCGCTGGCGCTGGCCACGCCATCACGGGAAACGGGCATGCCGGCCCCAAAATTTGTTGGCGAGGCAACACCGCCCGCCTGCCAGGTTGAAATCTCGCCGGCGGTGAACAGTTCAAAATTTACACCGGGCCGGGGGTGGCCATCGCCTGTGGCAAACGCCATGTTGAGCATCAACGGCTGATAGCGCTCGCCGGCTGGATCGGGCAGCAGGCGAAACCAGCGTCGCTGGCCCGGCCCCAAAATGCCGGTGTTTTGGCCGGCGGTGATTGAAATGGCTAATTCGGGGGAGCTGCCGGTGGCCGTAGCCGCCGCAGAGAGCAGAAAAACCAGTACCGTGGCAGCCAAAGCAAAACCAAGAGCGAGCAGCAACAACAAACTTTTAAACCGGAAGGTTGATAAACAGAACATACGGGTACGCCTACTCCCTTGAATTTGTCTGGCTGTTAAAGTGCAAGTTACTTTAAGTATAAAATGGCGGCGGCTGCCGGTCAATGGGATGAAGTACCTAACCCGGCAATTTTCTCGTTTGCTCCAAACCATGCTATACTGCGCCAAAACAGGTGGGGGTACACTGCTATCGCCAAGATACTGGTTGTCGAGGATAACAAACAAAACGCGCTGCTGATGAAACGCGTTTTGGAAGTAAATAACCACGAAGTGATCCACGTTAGTGACGGCGAATCGGGTTTAACGACGGCCATCGAAGAGCAGCCGGACCTGATTTTGGTAGATTTGGGTCTGCCTGATATTGACGGCCAAACGCTGGTGGCGCTGATCAAGCGGGTGGATGAGCTAAAAGACGTGCCCACCGTTGCCGTCACCGCCTGGCCGGAAGATACCGCCCGCGAGATGGCGCTGGCCTACGGCTGCGACGGGTTTATTTCCAAACCCATTAACACCCGGGCCTTCCCGGATCAAATCGCCGCATTTTTAACCAAAAAACCTTGATTTCTCGCTATTTTGAGCCAAAATTTTTCCCCTGAAGCCCAGCCAGGGGTTTATTTTTGTTGCGACAAGACCCATGCCAACCAGCCAAGTTCAAAATAGAATTGACCTGATTCCCGCCAGCGCCTTTTCATTTGAGGAGCTTACCGAGGCCTACAACCACACCCGCGTTGACTACATGGTGCCGATGCCCATGAACGCCAACAAACTGCGCGAATATGTGCTGCACTACGATATCGATATGAAAGCGTCAGCGGTGGCGGTTGATGGCAACGAAATGTTGGGGCTGGCTATGCTGGGTGTGCGAGAAAAACGGGCCTGGATTTCCCGGCTGGGGGTGATCAGGAGCAACCGCCGGCGCGGCACCGGCACCGCTCTGGTTGATCACTTAATGGCCCATGCGGAGCAAAAACAGGCCGAGCGGATTATCATCGAGGTTATCAAAGATAATGTAGCGGCCCACACCCTGTTTTCTCACAAAGGCTTTGTGCCCACCCGCGAACTGCTGGTGCTGCGCCGCCCGCCGGGGCCGCCCCGGCTGGAAATTCCCCCGGCCAGGGTAGAATTTTTGGGTTACACCGCTGCCAGAGATTTGCTGGCGCAGCGCACCTCAATTCCTTCGTGGATTGACGAAACGGAATCGCTGCTGAATGTGGGCAATCTGGCCGCCATCAAAGTATCACTGGCCGATGGGTCGCACGGCTGGCTGGTATACCAAAATACCATTTTTCAACTGGGGCGCATAGTTATTCAAACCGATGCCGGTGACCCGCTCCGGGTAGGGCGGGCGTTGCTGTATCATCTGCACCACCAACATCAGGCTCAGGATACCAAAACCGAAAACTTGCCGCTGGACGATCCCCACTGGCCGGTGTTCAAAGAGATGGGCTACCTGGTTATGTTCCACCGGATTGAAATGGTGCTTAATTTTCCAAAATCGGCGCCCGAATCTTGATTTCGCCGTAGCGTGTCTCAGACTCCAGGTCTTTTATTTCCATCCCCCGGATCAACTTCATCAGCCGGTAATTATCGGCCATTACCCACGCCGAAAAATGCGTAATGCCCAGTGCCCGGGCTTCATCGGCCAGAGTTTGCAGCAAATGCTTGCCCAAGCCGCGCCGCTGAAAATCATCGCGCACCACAACGGCCACTTCGGCCTCGGTGGCGTTTACCGACGCCCGCGCAAATCGAGCCACGCCCACGGCGTGCTCCTGCCCGTCGGCTTCCGTGATTGTGGCCACCAGCGCCCGCTGGCACTGCGGGTCAAGGTCAGATAGTTTTTCGGCCTCCATGCGGATGCGCTGTTCAGAAATTTTGGTAGTGTACAGGTGAAATCGCAGCCGTTTGCTTTCCGGCGACAGCCGATTAAACAGGTCGATCAGCAGATCGGCGTCCCCTTTTTTAACCAGACGGAGTTGCACCTTATCGCCCGACCGGGTTACAAATTCGGCAAAATTTTCCACAGCGCCACCTCTTGTGCAGAATTCTAAACTTTTGGAGCAATTTTGCAACCCGCACTATGACGCCCGGCCGGGCTGTGCTATACTTTTTACCCCAACCCATCACCACCGATTCGAGGACATTTATGAGCTTTGGCATCACCAAAACCATTCCCGCCGCCGATGGCATTGCGGCACTCAACGCGCTGTACGATGGCTCGCTGAGCGAGTTTGAGTTTCATATGGCCGGTCAGCCTTCAAAACTCAACGTGGGCGATTATGTTTACACCATTTTTAATGACCAACTGCACGGCCGGCTGCGCATCAAAGCATTGATCGGCGGGGCAGTCAACCCGGCTTCCGGCAAACCGCGCACCCTGATAATGGTTGACTGCCCCGGCCAACGGCTGCCCCAGCCCATCCCCAAAAAGGGGCATCGCGGCACGCGCTACACCGACGGCGACGATTGGCCGGCGCAATAAAAAAGGCAGGCGTGGGCCTGCCCTCAGTTTTTGGCCAATCTGGTTCGATTATGTGCCGCCTTCAACCAACCATTGCAAAATAGTTACGCCGAACACGCCCAACACCGCGCAAAGAATCACCAATATCGCTAAACAACTGGCAATGTAATGAAACTGAAAAAGCTGCGACGTCCAGCTTTGCGGTTCTTCGTAAGTTACCGGCGTTGCCGGATCGGGCAGCGCTTCGGCGCCGGGCCCGGCCGCCGGACGGTTCGGCAGCGCCAGTGTGGTGGCTGAATAGCCACTGGCAGTGCCGGCGGCGATTGACCGCGTACGCCGGCTGACCTGCTGGGTCTCGGTTTCGTGTTTGAGCCGGTCAAGGCCGGGGTAAAATGGCTCGATGGTTTCCAGTTTGGCAATGTAGCGCCGGGCCAAGTGAAATTTACCTTTGGCCAGCGCCCCCGTCGATTTTTTGAACAGTTCCTCAGCCACCGGCTCATCCATAATCACACTGCCGGATAGTTCATCCTGCAGGCGATTGATATGCGCCTCAATGTCGGCAAGCTGGCGTTGGATGCTTTTAACCAAGCGCGGCTCAGTTTCTTGCGCCAGCCGGGCCTCAAGCTGGGCCTGATTGGCCATCAGTTGGCCCAGCGTCAGTTCTTTGTATTCTCTCTGCTCCGGTGTGAGCGGTGGGATCATAAGTCCAGTCAACTTTCTTGTTTTTCAAAGAGTTTGTAGCACAATTCCGCCCGAAACACAAGCTATTCCAGAAACTTGCGTAGCCATTCAACATGGCGCAACGCCAAAATCATTGCCAACCCGCCGCTGGTATCAAACAGCACATCGGCCACGCGGCCAAACCGGCCCGGCACAAAAAGCTGGTGGAACTCGTCAGAAATACCGTACAGCACCGTTAGCCCCAACGCGGTAAACAACAGGTTCCAAGTCACCTCTCGCTCCGGCGAGATTGCCCGCCACCATAGCCAGGCCAGCAGCGCGTAGGCCAAAAAATGGGCCGTTTTGTAAAAAGTTCTGTCGCCTACGGTGCTTTCAATGTCAATCAGCCTGCTGCGGCTGGACAGGAAAAAAATCACCGACATCCAAAAGACCAACGGGACTCCGTCGCGCAGCCAGCGCGGCCACATTTTAATGGGGTTCAACGATACGTCCTTTCTCCGATTTCGGCCAATTTAAACCAGTCAAAATCCCGGCGAATCCGCTCGCGGGCGGCCGTGGCCATGGCCTGCCGCCGTTCCGGCGCGGTGAGCAGTTCAACCAACGCCTGCCCCAACGCCCGGTCGTTTTCCGGCTCAACCAGCACCCCCGATTCCCCGGATTGAATGTATTCATTATTTTGCCCCACGGCGTCGGCCACCACCGGCACACCCGCCGCCAGCAGATCAATCAATTTTACCGAGCATTTGGTGCGGTTGATGAGCGTGTCATCGTAGGGAAAGGCGGCCACCGCCGACAGCGCAAAAATCGCCGGCAAGTCCTCGACGGGCAGCCAGCCGGTGAAAATAACAAACTCTAACAGCCCGGCCTGCTGCAACTGCTGCGCCAGGTTTTTGTCTTCACCGTACAACCCCTGGCCAACTACCAGCCAGCGCGCCTGCGGCACTTTTGCCGCCACCAGCCGCACCAGCGATACCACTCGCTCCAGCCGGAACTCGGCAAAGCGAGAGTACAGCAGCACCACCGGCCCCGGCCCCAATTGCCAGCGCTGCTGTACCGCCTGCAAAGCCGGCGCATCGGCCTGAATCTGCAACAGCGGCTGAAAACCGTTGGGCAGGTAAAAAACATCGCGCCGGCCCCGAACCTGCTTCGCCAGCTTCTCCAGCTCACGGCTGGCCACGGTCACGGCATCGGCCCGACGCAGGCCCCAGCGTTCCTGCCAGGCAAAAATCAGTTTTTGCAAGCCAGAATAAGGCAGCACCTCGTTCCAGGCCTGCTCCCAATCATCGGCATCCAGCACCAGCCGCACCGGGGCGCGGGTGAACAAACGCAGCGCCCACAGCAGCCAATGGGTTAATCCGGCAAAGCCTTTGGGTTTAAAAAAATGGACGGCATCCGGTTGCAGAGTCAGGGTTCTGACGGCCAGTGTCCAGGTAAGCCACAGGGAGAAAAACAGGGGCAGTTTGGGGGGCAGCGGCACATTGACCACCTCCACCCCGGCATCGAGCCAGCTTTGGCCGGCGCGGCCGGGATCGTCCCAGGGAGGGATCAGCACAATGACCACATGGCCGCGTTTGACCAGCGCCCGGGCCAGTGGCAGTGCACGCACGCTCACGGTGCCTTTAGGTTGCAGGCCAAAAGGGCCAATAAACACAATTTTCATAGCCAACCCAGCGGTGTATTCTATCGACAGGAGAAAGAGCTGGCAAATAGCCCGCCCCGTTTTGCGACGCTCAGACCACTCCCCAGGCGGCCAGCCCCGCCGCCATAACCAGCAGCACCGTTTCCACAGTTTCGCACAATGCGCCATACACATCGCCGGTTAGCCCGCCGATGCGCCCCACGGCAAAACGAGCCACCAACGCCGTGACCAGCCACGTGACCGCTGCCAGCAGCAGCCCGGCCGCGCCAAACAACAGGCCGAGGATGACCAGCACCCCCACCGAACTGATGGCTACCCGCAGCCAGCTTTGCCCCTGCATAAAAAACGCGCCCATCCCGCCCGGCCGGGCCAGCGGATAGCGACGCATGGCAAACTGCTGCGCCCAGCGTCCCAGCATTGGCGCGGCCAGCAGCGCCACCCAGCGAGTGGCCGGGGGCAGAGCGGCCAGCGCGTTAAATTTAAGCAGCAGCAGCAGCACCCCGCCGACCACGCCAAACGCGCCCACCCGGCTGTCTTTCATAATTTCCAGCCGGCGCTCCCGGTCTCGCGGCGGCAGCAGGCCATCGCACGAGTCCATAAAGCCGTCCAGATGCAGCATGCCGGTCAGCGCCACCCACAGCGCCAGCAGCAGCGTCGCGGCGATGCTGCCCGGCAGCAAAAAATAGAACGCCTCGGCGGCCAGCGCCAGCAGTCCGCCTAAAATCAGGCCGACCAGCGGGTAGTAGGCCGCACCGTAGCCGGCCGGCCGGTTACTGGTTGGTACAGAAAACGGCAGCGGCACAGAGGTAAGCAGTTGCCACGCCAGCAGAAAATCGATAACGGGGCCGGTGAGTTTGCGCATGGAAGTATCCAATCAATTGCTCGCCGCCAACGGCGGTGGTATAGTGTGAAACTTATTACGCATTCCCAAAACTCGCAAATCACCGGACTCACCATGACAAATTACCTGGGCGAATTCGCCGCCATTCTCACCGCAGTTTGCTGGACATTTACCGCCGTATTTTTTGCGCTGGCCGGCCGAGAGGTCGGCTCGGTGGTCACCAACCGGGTGCGGCTGCTGCTGGCCGTGCTGTTACTCTCAACCACTCACTGGCTGGTGCTGGCCTCGCCGCTGCCGCTCCACGCCGAGCCGGAACGCTGGTTCTGGCTATCCATCTCCGGCGTCATCGGCCTGGCCATTGCCGATGCGTTTCTGTTTCAATCGTACGTGTGGATTGGCCCACGCCTGGGCATGCTGCTGATGAGTTCGGCGCCGGTGCTGGCCACGCTGCTGGCCTGGATTTTTTTGGGCGAAACGCTGGGGCCGTGGCAAATCACCGGCATTTTGCTGACCGTGGGCGGCATTGCCTGGGTGGTGCTGGAACGCAACGGCAGCGCCGTTACGCCCGCCGAAAAGAGCAACTTTGGCTGGGGCATTTTGTTTGGCCTCGGTGCGGCCACGGGACAGGCCATCGGCCTGATTACCGCCAAAAAAGGGCTGGGCGGCGATTTTCCGGCGCTGTCGGGCAACCTCATCCGCATGATCGCCGCGGCGGCGGTGATGTGGAGTTACACGATTGCGCGCGGCCGGGCCGGTTTCACCCTGAAGCGGTTTGTCAGCAGCCGTTCGGTAACGCTGAATATTTTGGGCGGCTCGTTTTTTGGGCCGTTTATCGGTGTCTGGCTGTCGCTGGTGGCGGTGCAGTTGACCCACGTGGGCGTGGCCAGCACGTTGATGGCGCTGGCCCCCATTTTTATGCTGCCGGTGGGTTACTACATTTTTAAAGAGAAGATCAGCGGGCGGGTAATTTTTGGCACGGTCACGGCCATGGCCGGCGTGTCGCTGCTGTTTTTGGTTTAGCCCCAATACCTTTCAATAAGGCATCGGGCGCGTCATTCTGAGGCCGGAGGCCGAAGAATCTCCGGGTTAACGGCTTAAATGGGCAGCCACCGGGGAGATTCTTCGCTTCGCTCAGAATGACATCATTGTTATTTGAAAAGCATTAGGTTTAGCCCGTTTGTAAAAACGCGCCGGCTGCGGCCACTTTGGCGGCGATGGCCGGCTCCAGCGCCGGATCAACCGCCGCCAGCAGTTGCCAGCCAGCCGCCGCGTCGCCGCTCCACAGGCCGATCACCTGCCCGTTGAGCAGAATGGCCGGTTTGGCCGCGCCGCTGCCGGCAAACACCTGCCGCTGCAACGACGGCTCGGCGCAGTACCGGGCACGGCTGGCCCGGTGCGCGGTCAGGTAGGGGTCGTTAGCGGGCAGCACGTTGAGCAGCGGCTCGGCGGGGACGGCCGGGCTGGCGGCCAGCGCTTCGGCCTGTTCTTTGAGCAGCAGCAGCATGCCGGGCAACCCTTGCACCAAAACCAGCGTTGTTTCCGCCGCCAGCGCGCCGGTAGCCCGAGCTGTTTCGCTTTTGCCAAAGCCGGTCCAAAAACTGATGTCGGCTTCTGTGGCCGGGCCAAAGGCAGCCAGATAGGCCCGCACCAGCCGCTTTTGGGCGTCGGCCTCGGCGGGCAGTTGCGCCAGATCGAGGCCGGAGTATCGCTGCCGCAGCGGCCAATAGATCACCTCTTCGGCGCGCCAATCTTCGGCTTGATTCACCGCCGCCAGTTGCCCCGTACCGACCAGCCAGCGCAGAGCCAGTTCGGCCGTGGTGATAGTGCTGACCCGCCCGCCGCGGCTGGTTTGAGTGAGCGATTTTACCTGCGGCAGCCCGGCGCGAATCTCGCCGGCGCTGGCCGGCCGCTCGCCCAGCTCGGCCAAAATCTGCCGGCCAAGCTGCTCAATTTCCGCATTTGAGTCGATGCCCCACAGCCGGAATTCGGCGTTAAACAACTGGGCGCGCTGCCGGGCGGCTGCCGCCAGCCAGCAGGCAAAGTCATCGACGTGAACCAGATACGGCACGCCGCGCAGCAACGGCGCGGTGATAAAATTGGGAGATTGGCTGAAATTGCGCGGCGAAAAATGGGATAGTCTGGCCCAGGCGGCCAAAAAAGGGGTAAGGTGCGGCTCGGCGGGTAGGCCGGCCAGCCGCTCGATGAGTTGGCCGGGGGCGGCGGCTTTTTCGGCGGCCAGAAAATTTTTGTGCAGTACAAACAGGTTAGTCTGGGCCAGTGTGGTGCGGATCATTTTTTCCTCCAGCGTTCCGGTGGAAAAATATTACCACAGAGCGACGGCCAAACCAACCCGGCTTACGATTCCAGGCAGGCCGGCAGGGTGCAGCCAAAGGTGCTGCCGACGCCAACTTCGCTTTCAACCCACACCCGGCCGCCGTAGCTTTCAACAATGGCCTTTACAATCGACAACCCCAGACCGGTGCCGGTAGCCCCGGTGGCGGCGTGGACCTCTGGCACGCGGTAAAATTTTTGAAACAACTGCGCCTGCCGGGCCGGGGCAATGCCGGGGCCGCTGTCGGTGACGCTGAAATTTACGCTGCCGTCGGTACGGGTGAGTTTCACCAGAATTTGCCCGCCGTCAAAACTGTATTTGGCGGCGTTGCTCACAAAATTGGCCACAATCTGCGACAGCCGCACCCGGTTGCCGGGCACGCGCACCGGCTCAAACGGCAGATCCGTTTTAACCTGCAACGATTTTTCTTCGATTTGCAGGGCAAAGTTGGGCAGCGTATCGAGCACCAGCCGCACCATATCGTGCGGTTGGACCTCGCCAGCCATCCCAGCCTCAATTTGGGCCAAATCGAGCAGGTCGCTGATCAGCTCCTGCATATTGTGGGCGCTCTTTAAAATACCGCGCAGGCTGACCTGCCCCGACTCAGACAAATTCTGTTCCGACTCCAGCAATTGGGCAAAGCCCATCACCACCCCGAGCGGATTCTTTAAATCGTGGGAGACGGTTTCAACAAACTGGGTTTTCATCTTGTCCAGCTCTTTGAGCTGGGTGATGTCGTCCATGGCCACCACGGTGCCAACTTTGGACACATTGTTGATGGATACGTTGTACACCCGGCCATCGGGCCACTTCACTTCGATGTGGCCGTTGCCGCTCTGGCCCAGTTTCGTGAGGGCGCTCTTTAACTGCGGGCCGCCGCTCACCTGCTCCAGCGGCACACCCACCTGTTTTACCAGCAGCCGCTGCCGGGCCGACTGGTTGGCAAAAACCAGCGTGTCGCGGTGGTCAACCACCACCACCGGGATGGGCATGCCGTTGATCAGCTTAAACAACGACTCGCGCTCTTCTTTAACTTCGGTGTACAGGCGCGCGTTTTCCAGGGCAATGGCTGCCTGCCCGGCGATTCCGGCGGCCAGCGCCAGATGCGACTCGTCAAAAAAGCGGATTTGCAGGTGATGCAACGCCAGCAGGCCGTTAACTCGCTCCTGGTACAGCAACGGCACCACCAGCGCCGAGCCGGTGATTTCATCGTCATCCGGCAGGCGCACCCAGCGCTCGTCTTTGGTGGTGTCGGCGGCCAGCGCTCCATATTGATGCCGAAACACCCAGCCGGCCAGCCCGTGTTCCATCACCATATTCACGTTGCGCCGCGAAATCTCCGGCGATTGGTCGGGTCGGGCCAAAATCTGGCGCAGCACCCGGCCCTGTTCATCGAGCAAAAAAAGGCTGCCGCGGGTGGCCCCGGTGGCGTCTACGGTGAGTGACAACACTTTGCCCAGCACTTCGTCCAAATCCAGCGAGCTGTTGAGCTGGCGGGCAACCGTATAAACCGTTTCTGCGGAGGTGGTATAGGCGATCATTGGGCTGATCTCCGTTGAAACAGGATTCAGGAGTCAGTTGATTCCTGTTCCGTCTCTTAAAATTATGGGTAACTACCCAGCCGTCATGCCCGAATGTCTTTATCGGGTATCCACTAAAGGCAAAACGGTGGATTCCCGCTAAAAACACGCGGGAATGACGTCCAGAATGGTGTTGCTGAGTAGTTACAATTATGGAAGGAAACCAGAATTGCAGTTTTGGATTCCTTATTTTTTTAATTTTAACATCAAACCTGCTGCGCGAAAATGGGATTAAAGAGCCAGTCAAGACTCCGGCAGATGGCCCACGTATCGCGCCCGGGGCCGGATGATCCGGTCTTCGGCGTAGGCTTCCAGCGCCTGCCCAATCCAGCCGATGGTCCGGCCCAGCGCAAACAGGGTGATGGGCGCATCGGGCGGCAGGTTGAGCGCCCGCGCCGCTGTTACCAGCCCAAAATCGATGGTTGGCCGCAGCCCGAGCAGCCCTTCAACTTCGGCGCTCACCGCCGCCGCCAGTTTCACCTGCGCTGAGTTGGGCGCGAGCGCGGTTATTTGCTCCAACAGCAGCCGGCCGCGCGGGTCGCCCTGCGGATAAAGCGGGTGGCCAAAACCGGGGATGCTCTCGCCGCGCCGCAGCCGGGCCGCGATCACCGGCCCCGCCGCCGCCGGTGAGTTAATCTCGGCCAAAAACGAGGCCACCCGGTCGGCCACGCGGCCGTGTTTAACGCCCTGCAACGCCGCCAACCCGGCCAGCACCACCTGATACGGCGACGCCCCCGCCGAGGCCGCGCAGCGGGCCGTAAAGCTCGACACGTTCAATTCGTGGTCGGCGCACAAGACCAGCGCGGCGTTGAGCAGCGACTCTGCCGCCGGAACATCGGGCCGCCAGCTTTGCTGCAAATTGGCGGCGATGCCAGCGTCTCCATCAAAATTACCGGCGGCGATGCCGGTCAGCAGCCGCAAAATCCGGCCGCCCGTTTTAACCACCGCCTCCGGCTGCAAGTTGTAGCCGCCCCAATCTTCGGCGGCGGCCAGCGGCAGCAACCCCTGAAACTGCTCCACCGGCGACAGGTGGCGCAACGGCGGCCAGGCGGCAACCAATCGCTCGCCGGGGGCAAACTGGCGCAGTTCGGGAATATCGGCCTGCAAATCGTTTTGCCAGATCAGCGCCGCTACAGCTTCAACCGGCTGCGCCAGCGCCAGCGCCAGTGCATCACGGCCGCGGTAAAACAACCGGCCGCCGGCAATCAAAGTGATGGCCGAATCAAGCAGCGGCGTGCCCCAGTGGAGCGCATCCGCCACCACCTTTTCCGGGTGACGGCGCTGTTCCTGCCGCTGTTTGAGCTTGTCGATATCTTCCCGGCGATAGCGGCGGGTGCGTCTGCCGGCATCCGCCACCTCCGAGCGCACCAGCCCGCGGCTAACGTAAGCGTACAGCGTGGGCAGGCTGATGCCCAACTCGGCGGCGGCCTCTTTGGCGGTGAGATAGTTCATTAACGAATCCTGATTTTAATTGAATTGGTGAGGTTTTGGGCGGCTAAGCCGCCCAAAACCTCACCAAAAGCTGTTCCCCCCCTTCTCCCCAGTGGGGAGAAGGGGGCCGGGGGGATGAGGGGGAAGCCGCCAAACTTAACTCATTTCATAAAATTATACTTTATATTGATTACTTAATCAATATTGACAAGCTGTTTTAATTCCATCTATAATAACACCCAACTATCGGAGGTATCCCCAATGCTTGCCCAACGCATGCAACATCTGCAAAAGTCGTTTATCCGTGAAATTTTGAAAGTTACCGAAAAGCCCGACATCATTTCATTTGCCGGCGGCCTGCCCAACCCGGCCTACTTTCCGGCGGCGCAACTGGCCGACGCCGCCCAAAAAGTGCTGCTCGGCGACGGCCAGGCCGCGCTGCAATACAGCACCACCGAAGGCCACCCACCCCTGCGCCGCTACATTGCCAACCGTTACCACCGCTTTGGCATTGAGGTCTCGCCCGACCAGATTTTGATCACCAATGGCTCGCAGCAGGGGCTTGATCTCATCGGCAAGTTGCTGATCAACCCCGGCGACCCCGTTGTCATCGAGCGGCCCGGCTATCTGGGGGCCATTCAATCCTTCTCGCTATACGAACCGGATTTCAGGCCCGTGCCGCTGCTGGCCGACGGCATCGACCTGGAGCAACTGGCCAGCACGCTCGACGCCGCGCCGGTGAAACTGATGTACACCACACCCAATTTTCAAAACCCGTCGGGTCTCACCTACTCGGCGCAAACGCGGGCCAAACTGGCTGAGCTGGTGGGCGACCGCCGCCTGATTTTGGTGGAGGACAACCCCTACGGCGAACTGCGCTTCACCGGCGAGCACCAGCCTTCGTTCTGGAATTTGCTGCCCGACAGGGTGATTCTGCTCGGCTCGTTCTCAAAAGTGGTGGCCCCGGCGCTGCGGCTGGGCTGGCTGGTGGTGCCGCCGGCGCTGCTCGACAAACTGATCGCCGCCAAACAGGCCGCGGATTTGCACAGCAACTACCTGACCCAGCGCATTCTGTACCAGTTTTTGCAGGACAACGACCTCGACGCCCATTTGCAAACCATCCGCGCGGCGTACAAACGCCAGGCCGAATTGATGGTGTCCATGCTGGAGGAGCTGTTTCCGCCGGAGGTGAAATTTACCCGGCCCGAAGGCGGTATGTTTGTGTGGGTCACGCTGCCAGAGGAGGTGTCGGCGCTGGCGCTGCTGGAGGAGGCCACCCGGCAAAATGTGGCCTTTGTGCCGGGCCAGCCGTTTTACGTGGATGGCGGCGGGCAAAACTCGCTGCGCCTCAACTTTTCCAACGCCGATGAAGCGGCCATCGAAACCGGTATGCAGCGGCTGGCCGGCGCGCTCAAAACCGTGCTGGCTAAGAGGTAAAAATGGCAATTCCCGGAGTCAGGAGTTAGGAATCAGGAGTTAGGAGTTAGGGCAAGACTAATTCCTAATTCCTGACTCCTGACTCCTATTTTCAGAGGAGACAGACTCAGCCTGCGGCCGCGCACCGATGAATGAAAATTTTTGTTTATCCGGTCGGGAGACCCTTCGCCTTCGGCTCAGGGTGACACCATTGAACGCACCCAAATTCCTAACTCCTAATTCCTGACCCCTATTTTCAAGGGAGTCCGACAGTCCCAATTGGGACGACAACGAGAATGAAAATGTGGTAGGGGCGCTTCGCGAAGCGCCCCTACATTCGCTGACTCGCTGATTCGCAGATTCGTTTATTTTCACAGGAGGACTATCTAATGCTAACCCCAACGATTAAACCCGGTCTGGAAGGCGTCGTCGCCGCCGAAACCCGGCTGAGTCACGTTGACGGCCAGGTGGGCGAGCTGATCATCGGCGGTTATCCGCTGGAAACGCTGGCCCCCAACGTTACGTTTGAGGCGGCCGTTTACCTGCTGTGGCACGATGCCCTGCCCGACAGCGCCGCGCTGGCCGAATTTCGGCAGGCGCTGGCTGCCCGCCGCGAGTTGCCGCCGGCCACGCTCGCGCTGCTGCGCGAAGCGGCCGCCCGCAAAGTAACGGCAATGGATGCGCTGCGCATGGCCGCGGCCAGCCTCAGCCTCAACACCGCCACCACCGGCGATCCCCGCCAGGACGCGCTGACCGCCGTGGCCAGCTTTCCCACCATTGTGGCCGCGTTTTGGCGGCTGCGGCAGGGGCAGGAACCCATCGCGCCCAACCCGGCGCTGGGCCACGCGGCCAACTATCTGGCCATGCTCACCGGCCAGCGCCCCAGCGAGGCTCAGGCACGCGGGCTGGAAACCTACCTCAACACGGTCATCGATCACGGGCTGAACGCCTCAACTTTTACGGCGCGGGTGATCATCTCCACCCAGTCCGATATGATTTCGGCGGTGGTGGGGGCGCTGGGCGCGCTCAAAGGGCCGCTGCACGGCGGCGCGCCCGGCCCGGCGCTCGACATGGTATTTGAAATTGGTCAGCTTGAGCAGGCGGAGGCCTATCTGCGGGACAAATTGGAGCGCGGCGAGCGGCTGATGGGCTTTGGCCACCGCATTTACAAAGTGCGCGACCCCCGGGCCGAGGTGCTGGCCGCGGCGGCGGAGCAGTTTTATCACGCCGATGGCAACATGGCGCTGTACAGGCTGGCGCAGGGCGTAGAACGAGCGGCGGTCCGCCTGTTGGCGGAGTACAAACCGGGCCGCAACCTGCAAACCAACGTTGAATTTTACACCGCCCTGCTGCTGCACGGCCTGGGCCTGCCCGGCGAGCTGTTTACCCCCACTTTTGCCATTGGCCGGGTGGGCGGCTGGACGGCCCACTGTTTTGAGCAGCAGCAAACCGGCCGGCTCATTCGCCCGGCGGCGGCCTACATCGGCGAGCGCAACCGCCGCCTACTCAATTAGCCCCAACTCGCGGGCGCGGGCAATGGCCTGGGTGCGGCTGCGCACATTCAACTTGCTGTAAATATTGTTGAGATGCCATTTCACCGTGCCGACCGTCAGCACCAGCCGTTCGGCCAGCTCCTTGTTGGACTGGCCGGCGGCGATGAGCTGCAAAATCTCCAGCTCGCGCTCGCTGAGCGGGTCCAGCAGCAGCTCCGATTCCACACCCGGCAGCGCCTGTCCCGCCGCGGCCAGCAGCAGCGCCACAGTATCGCGGGCTACGTTTTTGGCCGCCGCCCGGCGCAGCAAACTCAACATGGGCTGGCCCTCGTCCAAAAATAGGCGCACGTAACCTTCCGGTTCGGCCAGCGCCAGCGCCTCGGCCAGCCCATCAGCGGCTGCGTCAAGCTGCCCGTCAGCCTGCGCGACCAGCGCCCGCAGCAGCAGCGATTCCAACAGACGCCCGCCCCGGCCCGCCGCCCGCGCCGCCGTTTCGACGCGGTTGAGCGCGGCCCGGGCCACTGCCAGCGCCGGCTGCTGCAATTTTAAACCGACTTCGACCGCCTCGCTGTCGGCCAAAGCCAGCCGGGCCAGCAGCAAATATTCCTCTTCGTGCTGGTAGGGCAGTTCCGCCGGCAGCGAATTGACCGGCAGACCGGAGTCGGCCAGCCAATCGAGCGCGGCCCGCAGGTTGCCCTGCGTCAACCACAGCCGGGCGCGGTACGCTGGCACCTGGGTTGACAGGTAAAACGGGCCGGCATACAGCCCGGCCTGCTCCACCGCGGCCAGCGCGCCATTCAGATCGCCCTCGGCCAGCGCCAGCCGGGCCCGCGTCAAATACCCCCCCGACAGCGTACCGGCCTCGCCGGTTTGTTCCCCCAGCGCCAGCCCGGCCGCAAGCTGCCGGCGAGCCGCCTCAAGTTGATTTTGCTCCAGCAAAATTTCGGCCAGCCCCACGTGCAGCCGGCCGGCAAACACCAGCAATCCCGGCTGCCCGGCCGCCGGCGACTCGCCCGCCAGCCCCAACGCCTGCCGAAAAATGGCCTCGGCCTGGCGCAAATGGCCCTGCTCGGCGTGCAGCAGCCCCAGCGTCCACTGGGCCACCAGATGCACGGCCAGATTGCCGGTTTCCCGGCTGATGGTACTGGCTTCGGCAAAGGCGAGGCTGGCGGCCCGCACCTGGCCCTGCCAACTATGGGCCGCGCCCAAACTCTGCACCACGCAGCCGCGCAAATAACTATCCGCGGGCAAATGATCGAGCGCCTGCCGGTACAGCCGCACCGCCTGAGCCATATCCCGCCGAAAATAAGCCACCGTCGCCCGCAGCGCGGCGACCTCGCCGGCCTCGGCTGACTCCTGTTCGGCCTGCCGCAAATACGGTTCCACCGCCTCCAGCCGGCCGGTCAGCACCATCGCCCATGCTTGCAGCAGCGAAATCCCGGAACGCGAGCGCACCCGCGATTCGGGCAGGGCATCGAGCCAACTGAGCAGGGTGACCAACTCGCCCTGGCTCAGCAGCGGCGAGGCGTTTTGGCGGGCCAGCCGCAAAATGCGCGGCGCATCGCCCGCGGCCAGCGCGTGATGCATGGCTTCGGCGGGCAGGCCGTTTTGCTCAAACCAGTCGCTGGCCAGCGTGTGCAATCGAACCAGCGCCGCCGGGCTGGCGGTTTGGCGCTGGCGCTCGCGCAGCAAATCGGCAAACAGGTGGTGGTAGCGATACCAGCGGCGGCGGTCATCGAGCGGCACCACAAACAGGTTGGCCTGCTCCAACTGCTCCAGCACCGCCTGCGAGTTGGGGGGCTGGCCATTGGCCAGCAGCGCATCGCACAGCGGGCCACTCAATCGCTCCAAAATTGAGGTTTGCTGCAGAAAATTCTGCACCCCGGCCGGCTGGCGCTGGAGCACTTCGGCCAGCAAATAATCCAGCACGTAACGATGGCTGCCCGAAAATTCTTTCACAAAGCCGGCCGCATCCTCCCGCCCGTGCAGCGATAACGCCGCCAGTTGCAGGCCGGCAATCCAGCCCTCGGTGCGCTCTTCCAGCAGCGCAATTTCGGCGGCGGCCAGCGTGAGGCCCATTGTTTGGCGCAAAAACTGGGCCGACTCGGCGGCGGTAAACCGCAGGTCGATGCCGCTCAGTTCGGTGACCGCGCCGCGAGCGCGCAGCCGGGCCAGCGACAGCGGCAAGCCGCGCCGGCTGGCAATGACCATGTGCACCTGCGGCGGCAGGTTGTCCAGCAAAAAGGCCAGCGCCGGGTGGACGGTTTCAGTTTCAATCAGGTGATAGTCATCCAACCCAAAAACCAGCGGCCGGGGCAGTTCGGCCATCTCATTGATGAGCATGGTCAGCAGGGTTTGCGGGTTGGCCGTGCCGAGCGGGTGGCTGCGCAGAAAATCCAGCACGCGCTGACCAATGCCGGGGCGCACCGTTTGCAGCGCGGCGATGCAGTAAACAAACAGGCGGCGCGGCTCGTTATCGCGGCTGTCCAGCGACAGCCAGGCCACTGCCCGCGAGCCATCCCGCCGCAGGCCGGCCAGCCACTCGGCCAGCAGGCTGGATTTGCCGGAGCCGGGCGGGGCCGAAATTACCGTTACCTGCCGGCCCAGCGCCAGCCCGTGGCTCAGCCGCTCGATCAAGTGCGGCCGGAGGACCGCCCGGGGGCGCGGCGGCGGCAGGTAAAGTTTGGTGGCCAGCAAAACTTCGTCGCCGGCCAACGATGCCAGAGCTGTGGAATCGGTCATTGGGGTCCTCGGAATGGTTTCAGGGTAGTATACCATCAAAATGGAGCGACATCGATTCTGGGAGGCTGTTGACACCGAAAGGGGTGCGTGTTAGAATTTTCCTCGGCAACGCCCCAATCATATATTAGCATCGACTTATGCTCAAGTCAGCCAAATTTCGCAATTTAACCGCGCTGGGGCTGGCCATCGCCGCCCTGATTTTGCTGGCCGCCAGCCTACCCCGGCTGGAGCTGGCCCCGGGCCGCGACCTGCCGCTGGGCGCGATTCTGGCGGCGCTGCGGCGCATGGGTGGCCCGCTGCCCGGCCTCGGCCCGTTGCCGTTTGATCCGTTCCGGCTGCTGGCCGCGTTGTTGTGGCTGGCGCTCATTGTGGCGGTATTGATGTTCATCTTTTCGCCGCAGGCCCGGCGGGAGATACTCAAACGATTCATCATTTATCTGGTTTGGGCGCTGCTGATTTACGGGCTGGTGGCCGTTTTTCAGCCGCTGGCCTGGCCCGCCCCCGCCAGCGACGACTCGCCGGCAACCGGTGAGCTGGTTGACGAAGCGCCGCCGGAAGAAATTATTCCGCCGCCGCCCGAATTTGTTTTCAACCCGCCGCAATGGCTGGTGCTGGCCACCACCGTGCTGCTGCTGGCCGGGCCGCTGGCTGCGGGCTGGTGGCTGTGGCGCAAACTCCAACCCCCGCCGCCGGACGACTCGCTGGCGGAGCTGACCCGCTCGGCCCAAACCGCCGCCGCCGAACTGGCCGCCGGGCAGGATTTAAAGGACACCGTTTTGCGCTGCTACCGCGATATGAGCCTGACTCTGGCCCGCAGCCGCAACCTGCATCGCGCCAGTGGGATGACTCCCCGTGAGTTTGAGGCGCATCTGGCCCGCAGCGGTCTGCGCACCGAGCACATTCACCGCCTGACTGAGTTGTTTGAGCGGGTGCGTTACGGCGGCCAATCGTTGGGCCGGCGCGAAGAGCTGGACGCCCTCGACTGTTTCAACGCCATTGCCAACACTTACGGCCGGCCGGTATGAAAAAGCACTGGCTGCCCGCGGCGCTCATTCTGCTGGCCGCGCTTTTGTTTGCGCCGCTGTGCCGCACCTTTGTCCGCGAAGTGATTGTCATTCCCCTGCTGTACCTGCTGTGGCTGGGCCGATTTTTGCTGCAATTTGTGCCGCAAGCCAGTCTGTGGCCGGTGTTTGTGCTGCTGCTCTTTTTGATTGTGGCCGCCGCCTTTGTGAGCCGCAGCAGCTATCGCCGCCCGCCGCGCCGGCTCGCCCCCGCCGAACCGGACCGGGTGGGCAGTTGGGCTTACTATCTGGCTCAGGCCCGGCAGGAAAGCTACTACCAGTGGCGGCTGGGCCAGCAATTGCAAAAGCTGGCGCTGGAAGCCATCGCTCAGCACAAAGGACAGTCGCTCAAAGAAACCCGGCAGCAGCTTCGCAGCGGCCAGCTCAATTTGCCGCCGGAGCTGCAAGCCTATTTTGAGGCCAGTTTGCGGCCGCTGGGCTATCTGCCGGCCTTCCGGCGGCTGGCGTTTTGGCGACGCCGCTCGCCGTCGCCGCTGGAACTGGAACCGGAACGAGTGCTCATCTATCTGGAAAATCTTGACCGGGAGGACATTTAATGACCCCATCTGTCACCGATGTGGCCGCGCTGGGCCAGCGCGTGATCCGAGAAGTGGAACGCGGCGTGGTCGGCAAACACGCCCTGCTGGAAAAAATGATGGTCGCCATTTTGGCCGGCGGTCACGTGCTGCTGGAAGATTACCCCGGCCTGGCCAAAACGCTCATCGCCAAAAGTTTTGCCGCCGCGCTGGGGCTGGAGTTCAAACGCATCCAGTTTACGCCCGATCTGCTGCCCAGCGACATCACCGGCAGTTACGTGTACAACCGCGCCGACAACCGTTTTGAGCTGCGGCCGGGGCCAATTTTTGCCAACATTATTCTGGCCGATGAAATCAACCGGGCCTCGCCCAAAACGCAATCGGCCCTGCTGGAAGCCATGCAGGAGCAGCAGGTGACGGTTGAAGGCGAAACGATGCGCCTGCCGGAGCCGTTTCTGGTCATCGCCACCCAAAACCCCATCGAGTACGAAGGCACATTCCCCCTGCCGGAAGCCCAGCTCGACCGCTTTTTAATGAAGCTGGCCGTCGGTTATCCCGCGCCGGAGGAGGAGCAGGAAATTTTGCGCCGCCGCCAGCAGCGCCGCCGCGAAGAAATTTCGCTGGAGCGAGTGACTGACGCCGCCGAACTGCTGGCCATGCGCGACGCCGTGGAAAGCATTTACCTGCACCCCGATCTGGAAAAATATATTGTGGCCCTGGTCGGCGGAACCCGGCGCGACAAGCGCGTGGCCGTGGGGGCCAGCCCGCGCGGCTCGCTGGCGCTGCTGCAACTGGCCCGGGTGAACGCCGCGTTGCACGGCCGCAATTTTGTGCTGCCGGATGACGTGAAACTGTTTGCCCAGCCGGCGCTCATCCATCGCCTCATTTTAGACCCCGGCCTGTGGATGAAACAGCGCGCCGCCGATGAAATCATCGACGCGATTGTGCAGCAAACCGCCGTGCCGGTACTGGATTAACCATGAAACCCGCCGTGCTGCTGGCGCTGCTCATCTGCGGCATCGTGCTGGCCGGGTTGGCTACGCGCAATGGGGCGCTGCTGGCGCTGGCTCTGCCGCTGCTGGTGTACCTGGCCGCAGCCCTGCTGGCCGAACCGGCTCCCCCCCAACTGGCCGTCACCCGCCAGCTCAGCGCCGACCGCGCCGCCGCCGGCGAAGCCGTCACCGTGACGCTGAACGCAACCAACACCGGCCCCCGGCTGGCCGAACTGCACCTGACCGACCACCCTCCCGCGGGGTTGAAAATTGTGGAGGGCGACGCCGACGCGCTGGCCGCGCTGGAGCCGGGCCAGTCGCTCACGCTCAGTTACCGGGTGGCGGGGCAGCGCGGCTTGTACCGGTTTGAGCCGGTGCTGGCCACCGCCCGCGAGCCGCTGGGCCTGTTTGCCGCCACCGCCACCTTTGCCGCGCCGGGCCAGTTTTTTGTGCTGCCGCCGGTGGCGCGGGTGCGACGGGTGGCCATTCGGCCGCCGCGCACCGGCGTTTACGCCGGCCTCATTCCGGCGCGGCAGGGCGGCCCCGGCATCGAGTTTTTTGGCGTGCGCGACTACCAGCCCGGCGACCCGCTGCGCTGGATCAACGAGCGGGCCAGCGCCCGCCACGAGCAACGCCTGTTTGTCACCGAATTTGAGCAGGAACGGGTGGTCGATGTTGGCCTGATTTTGGACGCCCGGGCAAAAGCCGATGTCGTTGCCGGCGGCGAATCGTTATTTGAGTACGGCGTGCAGGCTGCCGCCGCGCTGGCCGATTCGTTTCTCAACAGCGGCAACCGGGTGGGGCTGTTTATTTATGGCCGCTCGCTGGACTGGACGTTTGCCGGTTACGGCAAAGTGCAGCGCGAACGAATTTTGCGGGCGCTGGCGCGGGCCACGCAGGGCGGCGGCTCGGTGTTTGAAAAGCTGGAACATTTGCCCACGCAGCTCTTTCCGGTGCGCTCGCAGTTAGTGCTGGTCAGCCCACTGTTGTCCCACGATGCCGAAATTCTCATCAAACTGCGCGCCCGCGGCTACCGGCTGCTGGTTATCAGCCCGGACCCCATCTCGTTTGAGCAGCCCGTGCTGGCCCCCGGCCGGGTGAGCGAACTGGCCCTGCGGCTGGCCCGGCTGGAGCGCAACATTTTGCTCAAACAGCTCCGCGAGGCCGAAATCCAGGTCATCGACTGGCCGATCAGCGTGCCGTTTTACCAGATTGCGCATCAGGCGCTCAGCCGGCCGTTTTATCAGCGCGGCGGAGGCGGCGGATGACCCGGTGGGGAGGGGTGAGCCTTGGCGCAGCGAGCGGGTTGCTGGCGGCCGGGTTGGCCGCGCAGGAGCGCTGGCTGCTGGCGGCGCTGGCCATCGGGCTGGGGGTGGGCTGGCTGGCGGGCAGTTGGCGGCAGTGGTCGGCGGCCAACACCGTTGGGTTGGCCGGGCACATCACGCTGGCTGTGGCCGCAGCGCTGATCGGCGTGAGCGGTTCGCTGCTGCTGGTGGCGGTGGTGCTGGCGCTGGCCGGCTGGGACTTGCACCGTTTTTCGCAGCGAGTGGGGCAGGCAGCCCGCATCGAACAACCGGCGCGGTTGTGGCAAACGCATCTGCGCTGGCTGGCGGGTGTTGGCGCGGCCGGGCTGGGGGCCGGGTTTATCGCGCAAAAGTGGCAAATTTCGCTGGGGTTGGGCTGGATTGTGCTGCTGGGGCTGCTGGCGGCCATCAGCCTTAACTTGCTGGTATTGGCCCTGAGGCAGCGGGGGCGTTAACGGTCTTCGGGCTTGTCTTCTATATTAATGCTGGTGCTGCCTTTTTCACGGATGAACGACTCAACCAGCCGTTCTAAAGATTTGAACCAGCGTCGCTCTTTAACCGCCCCGGCCGAGGTAGGATCAAAGCCGTCATTCCAGGCCGTGGTCTCGTTAAAAAGAGCTTTTGAAAAATTGGTATTTTTCAATTCCACGTGGCGCAGGTTGGCGCCGCGCAAATCGGTTTCGCTTAAATTGGCGCCGGTGAGGTTGGCCTCGGTTAAATTGGCCTGCCGCAGATTGGCTCCGACCAGAATAGCGTTATTCAAATTAGTCTCGCCCAGATTCCCGCCGGGCAACTGCGCCCCTTTTAAATTAATCCCGTCCAGATCGGAGGCGCTCAAATTAACATTTTCCAGGTTTGCCTGCTGTAATTCGGCCTGGCGCAGGTTGGCAAAAACCATATTGGCCCCTTTTAAATTGACCTCAAACAGGTCGGCCTTCATCAGATTGGCAAAAACCAGGTTGGCCTCTTGCAGGTTAGCGTGCCGGAGTTTGGCCCGATACATATTGGCTTCGCTCAAATTGACGCCGCGCAAATCCAAACCACTCAGGTCGATGCCGCCCAAATCGACCCGGCGTAAATCTGGCACTTTGCCGCGCATCCGCGCAGAGGCTACAATTTGTTGGACTTCGCTGCGATTCATTTTCCACCCCGACGCTTACTTAAATTGTAGCGGGTTTAGTTTTTTTCGCAATGTTGGTCCGAGAGTCTAACTTTTTTGCGCCCGGCCGGCAGAGGCCAATTGGGAATTTCAAGATTTGTCTGAAGGATTTTTTTGCGGCCGCATATAAGTAAATCGAACAACTATCAAACACTATGGAGCAACCATGCTGGGAAAACTCAAATCATTGCTTGGCCTTACTCCCCAAATTGAACAAAAAGCGGTTTCTCCCACTGAACTGCCGGAATATGTTCCCCTCAGCGGTTCCTGGCACAAACCGTATGAAGACGCTACCCGGCCGAGCCTCCCGATCTCGCGGCACAAAACCACCGAGATGCAAAAAGCACTGGACCTGGCCGGCTAAATGTCTAACACGGCCAACCGCGGCAACTGGCTCAATTCTGGCGGTAAGTGACGAATTTGATTGCCCCCTAACCGCAGGTGGGTTAAATTTTGGAGTTGCCCAATTTCGGCCGGAATTGTAGCAAGTTGATTCCCCCACAAATTCAATTTTCTTAGCTGGCCCAGTTGGCCGATTTCCGATGGGAGTTTGGCCAACTGGTTGCCAGATAAATCCAATTCCTGCAAATTGACCAGCCGGCCAATCTCCGCCGGCAGTTGAGCCAATTGATTATCCGATAATTTAAGCTCCTGCAAATTGACCAGCAGTCCCATTTCTGGCGGCACCGAGGTTAACCGGTTAAAGTACAAATTCAGGCGGCGCAGCCCGGTCAGCCGGCCAAGTTCGGCCGGCAGGTGAGCCAACCGGTTTTTGGGCAGCAGCAACTGGCGCAAGTTGACCAGCGCTCCAATTTCTGGCGGCAGGCTGGTCAGTTCATTTTCCCAGGCAAACAAATCAATCAGGCCGGTCAGCCGGCCAATCTCCGCCGGCAACGCCTTGAGCTGGTTGTGGTACAACCCCAACCAGTTGAGGTTTTGCAGCTCGCCAATTTCTGGGGGCAGGTGGGTGAGTTCGTTTTCCGATACATTGAATCGAACCAGATTTTTGAGCCGGCCAACCTCCGCCGGCAGCAGACGCAGACCTCGCCGGGCCAGAGAAAAATCGGTGACCGTAGTTTGCGCTACCTCAAGAATAAGCTGAGCCAAATTGTTGTCGGTCATCCCTTTGATAACACGCTCCATTGTTTGGTTGGATAATACCACATTAGCCAGCGAACATCCAGAGTTTGCCCATAATTGTACCTTGTTTCACAAGGACTCCTTTTTTGGGGATTTTTTGGAAAATTTTTAGTTTTTTACACCAGGTTATTTATAATTGGTAAGCCTCTATTTAACGGGATCGACCCTTAATCATTTTACATAATACTGGCATTTTTTGTGGTTCTGCCAATTTATTAATTATTTTGTAAACAACGCATCTTTTCAATTGCAATGGGGTTAAATAAGACAACATCACCCGGAAATTTGCCGGTTACGCTGCGTAAATTTTGGGTAAAACTTTGAATTTTTGTCAAATTTGGTCTTTTATTCTTAACCGTTCTGTGGTATACTGTCAGTGTCAGCCTACCTGACACAGGCAGTAGAAAGACCTCCTCAAAAAACCCGCAAATTATTGTGGACTCATTAAACAAATCAATAGTTTATTCAAAGGGGAAGTAACCGATGCAACTACCAATTGTCTCTCGTGCATCAATGATTTCTGTAGCGCCAATGTACACGTGGCCCCGGTCTGTTAAGCGAATCTTGTTGTTCTCAGCAGTCGTCGCAACTATTGTGGCCTATGCCCTTTTAGGTGGCGGCATCATTGCGATTTTGGCGCTTTTGGCTGAATGGGCCGGATAACAATTTAATTTTAACTTTCCCCTTTGTTATAAATCAAAACAAAAACAAAGCGGTGTTGTCGTGCGACAACACCGCTTTTTGTTACGTTCATCACAAACAATTTTACGAACGCGGATAGCGTTTTTGGGCCTCCGGGTCAATCTCCGACAATTTTTTGTGGCTGATCGCCCCCAGTTTTTTAAAGTTCTCGCGAGCAGAGTTCAAGCTAATCCCGTTGGCCCCGGTAGAATCATTGGGCATTGCTTCCTGCACAGGGTCGCTGTTCCAGCCGCAGACGGGGCAATCATCCCAATCCCCTACAATTTCAAAGGTGTGATAGCCGCAAACCGGGCAGGGCAGCCACGTGGGTAACTGCCCGGTTACCACGTCGACCTGTAAATCCAGCTCTGTTTGCAAATAGCTGGCCAGATAATCATTGGTAGCCCCTTTAAACGGTTGTTTCATCTTTTCAAGGAGAATTGGCCGGTAAATTGGATTCCCGGGTTTTATATCGGCCGGGGGAGCGTGAGTTTCCCATTGCAGCACGGCGGTAAGGTTTAATTTTTCGCGCAGGCTGGGTTTGAGCGGCTCATTAAAAAATTCAATGATGAGGTCAACCGCCTCGTCTCGATCCAATTTTTTCAGGCGATGCCAGGCAATTTTTTCAAGCGCTTCGCTTCTCTCCATACTATCTTCCTCAGAAAACTCAATACTCACGGTTACACAATAACCACGTCATTCAGACCAGCGGCCGGTTCCGGGTATGCCAAATTCAATTTTTCCAGAGTTTCCACAATTTTCTCGGAGATGACCAGATTGCGATACCATTTTTTGTTGGCCGGCACTATATGCCAGGGGGCGTAATCGGGGCTGCATTTTTCAAAAGCGGTCTCAAACGCGTGCATATAGTCATCCCAGAGTTCCCGTTCCTGCAAATCTCCGGGGTTGAACTTCCAGCGTTTGTGAGGCTGGTCAAGCCGGGCCTGGAGCCGCTCTTTTTGCTCATCCTTTGAGATGTGCAGATAAAATTTAAGAATGGTGACCCCATTATCGGCCAGCAGGCGCTCAAAATTGTTAATGTGCTCGTAGCGAGCCTGCCATACTTTTTTGGGAACCAGATTATGCACCCGCACCACCAGCACATCTTCGTAATGTGACCGGTTAAAAATGCCAATCATTCCACGGGCCGGAGCGGCTTGATGGATACGCCACAAAAAATCGTGAGCGAGTTCTTCTTCGGTGGGTTTTTTGAAACTGGTAACCCGAACACCCTGAGGATTGACGCCACTCATTATGCTACGAATCGTGCCATCTTTGCCGCCGGCATCCATCGCCTGCAACACAATGAGCAGGCTGTGTTTACCCTCGGCGTAAAGGATGTTTTGCAGTTCGGCCATCCGCTTGATGTTTTTGGAAAGCTGGGTTTTGGCTTCGCTCTTGTTTTTGAATTTGCCGGTACTGCCGGGGTCAATTTTATTCAGGTTTATCTTTTGGCCTGGTTTGACAACTACAATTGACATAATGTCCTCCCGTAAGAATAAGCGAGTCAGCAAATCTGCGAATCAGCGATAAATCTCAATACGGCGACTGAACCGAAGGCCGGATTGTCACTTGTAAAACAGGCCAATCCCCCAAGCAACGCTGTTACTGAATAATTACGTCAAGCCCCGGCTCAAACCGCTCCCAATTGGCATCACCGCCGCCCTGACACACGTCTATTGCTGAAAAACAAATCGACAACCAAATCTTGTGATTCCCCGGTGAACTCAGCGCGATACCGTCCTCGTGCCGGAAAACCCCATCGATGGTGGCATTGGTCCAACTGGATTGAAACTGGCCGGTATCGGTGGTGAGCCCCAAAACACCAAACGGTTTTTGCCCGCCACCACCCGGCAAAGCAGCTTCGATTTTAACAAATACCTTTTCACCAACGCCGTAAGTGTTCCGGCCATCTCTGAACTCAATTTTTCCAATGACCCCGTTAGCCCCAACTGACGGCTCGGCGGGAGCGGCTGGTGGTGGTGGTGGTTCTGTAGGGGCCGGAGCGGGCGCTTGCGCCGGCGGTGGCGCGGTTGGGGGGACGGGCGTATCTGTGGGCGCTGGCGCAGGTTCGGGGGTGTTGGTTGGTGCGGGAGTAGGTTCCGGCGTATTGGTCGGCGGCGGAACGGGCGTATCGGTAGGCGTGGGAGGGATAGAAATGACGATCTGCGTCTCTACCGTGGCCGTGAACGTGGGCAACGGCGTGCGGGTAGCCAACACAGTGGCTTCATCTTTGGCGATCATGGGCAACCGTTCTGCTAGCGAGCAGGCCAGCGTGGCCATCATCAACATTAATACAATTGCAAAATAGCGTAACTGCAACATCTACACCTCTGGTAAACTGGTATCAATTTTACGAGTTTATCACAAAGCCAATTGCCTACCAAATTGAGTCAATCTTTGCGGTTTAAAATAGATTGTGATAAACTACCAGCTAGTTCCGGCCCCCGTAGCTCAGTGGATAGAGCAGTGGCCTCCGGAGCCATGTGCGGGCGTTCGAGTCGCCCCGGGGGTATTTTTTTTCAACAGATTGGACCAGGTTCCGGACATTTACCCGATTAGGCGGGGTAGTTAACGGGTGAATCGGGGCGGTCACGCAGAAAGCTTTACCAAGATAGGGTAAGGCTTTTTTGTTTATAGCTGATTAGAGGATTTGGCTCGACGGCTTATAACAAGTGAAACTTGAGAGTGGATTCTTCCAGGTCAACAGCAAGTTACCTGATAAAAGGGGGCCGGATTTCAGCCGGTTGGCAGGGAAAAACCAAAGGTGCTGCCCTGTTCGGGGCCGGGGCTGGCGGCCCAAATCTGGCCACCGTGGGCTTCTACCAGATGGCGGGCGATGGTCAGGCCGATGCCGCTACCGCCGCCGGCCCGGCTGCGTGATTTGTCAACCCGGTAGAAACGGTCAAACAGGTGCGGCACATGCTCGGCAGTAATGCCGATGCCGCTATCCTGTACCAGAATGTGAATTTCGGTATTGTGCAGCACGGCGGTAATAGTTACCGCGCCGCCGGCGGGGGTGTATTGCAACGCGTTGCCCACCAGATTGAGCAGCACCTGGCCAATCCGGTCCTCATCTGCCGGAACCGGCGGCAATTGGGGCGGCGGTTCAAGGTGCAGGCTGACCCCTTTTTCTTCAAACTGAGGCCGCAGCCGGGCCGCGGTTTGTTCAATCAGCGTGGCCACGGACACCCGGCTCAAGTGGAGTTCAATCATACCGGCCTCTACCCGGCTTAATTCCTGCAAATCGCTGACCAACCGTTGCAGGCGGTCGGCCTCGCGGTAGATCAGTTGGTAGGTTTGCGGCTCCGGCGGCAGGACGCCGTCAATCAACCCTTCCATATACCCTTTGATATTGGTTAGCGGCGTGCGCAGTTCGTGAGCCACATTGCCAATCAACTCGCGACGCATAGTTTCGGTTTGTTCCAAGGCAGTCGCCATCTGGTTAAAGCTGCGAGCCAGTTGCCCCAGTTCATCGTTGCTGGTTTCCGGCACGCGTTCGGCGTAATGGCCGTCGGCGATGTGGCGGCTGGCCCGCATCATATGACGCACCGGCGTTACCACCCGCCGGGCCACAAAAATGCTGACAATGATGGCGCTCGCGGCGGCCAGCCCGGCGGCCCACAACAAGGCTTCGGTAAAGGCGGTGCGAAAGTTGGTGAACAGGTCATCGGCCATGGTCATGCCCATTTGCCCACCCATCATCATCTGCATACCGGCCATATGCCGGTTAAAAGCCGTGGGAATGACCGACTCGGCGGCCAGGGTCAGGGTGACAATGCCCACTGCCAGCACCACCAGATAAGAAATGAGCAGTTTCCAGCCCAAACTGCTACGCAGTCCCTTCATTCCGCGTCTCCGGCAAAGCGATAGCCCACCCCGCGGACGGTGATGATGAACTCCGGCTGGGCCGGGTTGTCTTCGATTTTTTTGCGGATGTGGCCCAAATGAACATCGACGACCCGTTCTTCACCGTAAAAATCGTGGCCCCAAACCCGCTCCAGCAGTTGCTCGCGGCTGAGCACCCGCCCGCGATGTTCGGCTAAAGTGTACAGCAGGTCAAACTCGATGGCGGTCAGGTCAACCGGCTCATCGTCTTTCCACACCAGCCGCGCCTCCGGATCGATGCGCAGCCGCTGAAACTTGAGCAGCCGGCTGTCGGGCATCGCCCCGGATTTTCCGTAGCGGCGCAGGGCGGCTTTGATGCGGGCCACCAACTCGCGCGGGCTGAAGGGTTTGGTCAGATAATCGTCTGCCCCCACGGACAACCCGATGATCTTATCGGTTTCTTCGGTTTTGGCGGTGAGCATTATCACGTACACATCCGACTCGCGCCGGAGTTGGCTGAGCAGCTCGAGGCCATCGAGACCGGGCAGCATAATATCCAGCACAATCAAATCCGGGTTGAGGCTGCGGGCAGCTTTCAGCCCGGCCGGCCCATCGCCGGCGGTGTGGACTTCGTAACCTTCGGGGCGCAGGTAGGCTGAGACCAGGTTGATAATGCTTGGTTCGTCATCAATGATCAAAATTTTTGGAGCAGCCACACCCACCTCCGGCGCTAAAACAAACACGAATGCCGCAGAAATTATGCGGCACTCGTAACCATAATCAATTGGCCTTTTCTGGCAAATTGGGGCTTATTCCATACTCGCTTCCAGGAATTTGCCGTGCCAGGTGTGAGGCCACACCGCGCCGGTAAACCCGTTGACGCTGAGCATGCCCACGGTTTGACCATCGCGCTGAACGTGCAGTGTGTAGTAACCGTAAAAGGCGTCGGCGTGTTCGTCAACGGTGAGATTGGCTGCGGCAAAGTTGGCGTCCACATAACTTTGGGCAGCGGCCACCGCCTGCTCCGGGGGCACGGTCAGCGCCGGGGGCTGGGTGTTGGGCTGTGCCTGGCCATTAAAACCAAAGCCGCTCATCATGCCGCCGCCCTGCGCAAAAGCGGGCCTTACCGTGAAAAGTCCCACTAATAATAATATTGCCGGCCCGCTGCCTGCTGCTATTAAAAACCAGCGCTTGTTAACCGTTGCGATTTACTCCTTGTTATTGGTTGATAATGATTGTTGTCAGCCGTAACGGCTTGCTTGTTGTGTGTGCCCTTATCATATCGCCCTAACTTGAAGCTCCCTTAACGGTTTTTTAAAGGTTGTGTAAAGATTGGCTCTGTTAACCTTTACAGAATCTTCATAAAAACTTCAAGGCACCTTTAAGTTTGAGGATTACACTTATACTGAAATCAATATGAGAGTTACACTTTTGCCCTCATCCCCCCGGCCCCCTTCTCCCTGAGGGAAAAGTACCCCTGCGGGGCACAGGTGGGAGAAAAGATTTTTGGTGTGATTTTGGCCGGCTACGCCGGCCAAAATCACACCGATTCAGTAATAACCCCCTCCCCATTTTGGGGAGGGGGTTGGGGGAGGGGAATAAAAAGTGTAGGTTTCATCTTGAATGCAGTTTAAGGTGATGGCTTATCTGATCGAAAGGAGGTACTGAAAAATGATGGGTGGAACGATGTTTGGCACAGGTTTTGGCCTGTATGGTTTGTTTGGGATGCTGTTCAATATTGCCATTTTGGTGGGCGTGGTGGTGCTGGCGGTGTGGGCGGTGCAAAAGTTTGCCGGGGCGGGTGGCGGTCAGTCACCCCGTCCCTCCTCACCCACGGCCCGGGAAATTCTGGACCAGCGCTACGCTCGCGGCGAGTTGAGCCGGGACGAGTATCAGGAAAAGGTGCACGATATTTCCGTGTAGAGCGGGAGGTGGGCGATGATGGGTTTGGGCTTTATCTGGATGCTGCTGTTTTGGGTGGGGATCATTCTGTTGGCCGTGTGGCTGATTGCGGTGTTGTTTCCCGCCAGTCCGCCGTCATCGGGCAACCGATCAAATACGCGGGCCAGCACGCGAGAGATTCTGGATCAACGTTACGCGCAGGGCGAACTCTCGCGTGAGCAATATGAGGCAATGCGCCAAACGCTTGAGCAAAAAGCACAAAACTGAACACTGAAACAGAAAAGGAGGGCCATTTTGACCCAATTACACTCTCGCCGAGACTTTCTGCGCTATGCCGGCGGCGCGCTGGCTCTGACCGCGCTGGGCGGACCGTTGCTCAGCGCGTGCAGTTCAACCGCCGCAGCCAGAGCCGGGAATTTGGCCGCCGCCACGCCATTCCCCACCCCTACCCCCCAACCAACCCTTCCCGGCCAGACCGTGCGGAACTTCAACCTCACCACCGCCGTCACCCCCATCGATCTGGGCACCGGCGAATTTCAGGCCTGGACTTACAACGGCTTGCCTGTTGGCCCGGAAATCCGGGTAACCGAAGGCGACCGGGTGCGCATTACCCTCACCAACACCCTGCCAGACCCCACCACCATTCACTGGCACGGCATCCCCCTGCCCAACGCCATGGACGGCGTACCGGGCATGACCCAGCCGCCGGTGCAGCCCGGCGAGTCTTTTGTGTATGAGTTTGAGGCTGCCCCGGCGGGCAGTTACTGGTATCATCCGCACGTAGGGCATCAGCTTGACCGCGGCCTGGTTGGCCCCTTCATCATCGAACCAAAACACAACCCCGGCAACTACGACCGCGAGTACACTTTGCTGCTGGAAGATTGGGCTACCGTCGATGGCGGCGGGCCGGCGGCAACCAATCGTATGACCAACCGCGATATGGCCGGCATGATGGGCGGTATGGGCGGTATGATGGGCGGCGGCAACAATGATCCCAACGCCCCGCTGGTTGAGCCGG
>JAJVIM010000038.1 GCA_022071955.1 Anaerolineae bacterium | reverse complement strand
ACGCTCAGTCACAGCCAAAACGTAACCAGTTAGCAGCAGGTTACGTTTTCAAAATGCCTGGTTACGCGTGAGTTACGAGTAAGTTACGTTCAAACGTAACCAGCTAAAAAGCGAGTCCAACCCTCAATACAGGTAACAACGCCAGACCAAATCAACGCCGCGCATATCAAACGCTTTATGGGTACGCTGCGCGAATTTGCATGGAGCACCCGCAACGGCACCTACACCGCCTTGGGGTTGTGGTTTAGGTGGCTTGTATCTGAAGGTCATTTAGAAAAAGACATTTTCAGGGCGGCCAACCTGAAGCGCCCACCAAAAAAGCAAGATGAAGTCAAACCGCTGCCGCTCAGCATGGTTCGCCGCTTGATGGATGCTGCCGCCGGCGGCGATGATCCTATGTCGATCCGGGACCGAGCCATAATGGCTATGCTCATTTACACCGGTGTGCGGCGTGAAGAGGTTGTTACCCTTAACCTGGAAGACCTGGACATGGAAGACGGCGTAGCTTACACCAAAGGTAAGGGCGGTAAGGTGCGGCGAGCGGTGATGGTGCAGCGGCTAGTGGCCGCGCTGGGGCTATGGCTGGACATCCGGCCGGAAACAACAACGACCGCCGTTTTTGTTAGCCTTCACCCCAGCAAAAAGGGCGGGATGTACCACCGCTTGCAGCCAGGCGCAGTCAACGACATCCTTAACCGCTGGCGGGACGTGGCCGGCATTGATCCCAAAACCAGTGTATCGCCCCATAAATGGCGGCACACTTACGCCACATACCTGGCCAGAGGCGGCAACCCGTTTGCCTTGCAAAAAATGCTGGGGCATGAGAACCTGGCCACCACAATGATTTACGTTTCGGTTTCCACTGATGAAATGCGGCGGCTCAACGAGACCTACAGCCCGCCCGTTGACGCCAATATCGAAGCATGTTAGAATAGCTCCACACAAAAACCCCCGGCAATGCCGGGGGTCATTAACTCAGCAGTACAAACCCCCCATTGGGCGAGTGTCGGAACTGGCAGACGAGCATGACTTAGGATCATGTGCCGCAAGGCGTGAGGGTTCAAGTCCCTCCTCGCCCACCTGTTTTTGAAGTAAAAATCGCAAACCCTACATATTCCGGCAGCTCCAGTTGAGTTCAACTGGAGCTGTTTCTTTTTTGGCACTCATTTGGCGCTCATTTTTTAGGTGGGCTTAAGGTTGCGATAAGTTCTGTTTAAAGACAGGGCCTGCCAATTGGGATAGAATGGGGTTATTCGGGGCCGCAATGGAGGAAACTATGTCACCACCGCCGCAAAAATCAAGACTGTCAAACTGACAGTCGGCCATCAAAACAACCAATTGGGCAATAGTGAGTCATTTTTAGATTGAGTGTGGGATTAAAACCCGCACGACGTTGATAAAACCCGACGTATATGACCTCTGGCCATCGCCGAGAGGTCATTTTATTTCCGGCCAATTCAACCGTCTGCCCACGCTCAAAACAGGCTGTTTTTTGTTGTAACTGCAAGTAATGGAGGACAAAATGTTAACATCCCTTCAAAACATCAAAGTAACAGTGGTAATGATTGTGGCAGCCATGCTGGTGCTCGCCGGCTGTGGTGGAACATCAGCCACAATGCCGCAACCGCAGGCAAAAGCGCCGGCAGCCGTCCAAAAAGAAACGCCGCCGCCGGCCAATCCAACAACCAAACCCACCGAACCGGTAAAGGCGACTCCTACCCAGGCAGCCGCGGCACAGGCCCAGCCAACAAAGGCGGCGACGGCTCAACCGGCATCGACCCCGGCCAAACCCGCCCAGGCAAAAGCGCAGCCGGCCGCAATGATGCCCAGCCAGCCCGGCCTGCAAACCAACGATGAATGGATTGTGGCCGAAGAAAACAACTGGCTGCCGGTAGTCGATGGGCTGGGGCAGCATTTGCAAATGGCCCGCCAGCAGTTTGAGGCCAAGGATTTCAAAGCGGCGGCCACAGAAATTCGGGCGGCGGCCGGTTTTCTGAAGGATGAAAGCACCACACTAACCAACCCGGCCGCGCAGCAGGCTATCCAGATGGTGAATGACGAGCTGGAGAAGTTGGCGGGCCAGGTGGAGGCCGGCAAAGTCACTTCCATTGAAGGCTTGAATACCACCTTTAGAGATGCCTACCAAACCGATATTGATCATCGGGTTAGCGGTTTGAGCGCCGCAGCGCGGGCCGTGCTGGCCGACCAGCCGGGCAAGCATTTCCAGCAGGCGGTATCGGCGCTGGCCAAAAACGACAGTAAAACCGCGGCGCAGGAGCTATCAAAGGGGATTGCCTTTGCCAAAATTGAGGAATCGGCGGCAACCGGGATGGCCAAAGATGACCTGACAACCGCCATTGCCAACCTGGAAACAGTGGCCGGTGAGTTGGCCAAAGGGGAACCGGTTGATAATATGACCGTGGGGCGGCTGATTGCCCGCGCCCATTACGCTCTGGCCAATCAACACATGGCCCGGTCCGGCGAGGCCCAAACCAGCAACAACCTGACCGAAATGGGCTACGAGCTGCAAGCGGCAACCAATCAGCTTGAATTGGCCGCAACCCAATCCGGCTACAAAATTGAAGGGGAATACGCGGCGCGTCTGGAAAACCTCAAATCACTGGCCGATCAGCTCGTTAAAGGAAACAAGCCGGACATGAGCCAGGTTGCCCAGGCCATCGATTCGGCCAAGCAGGCGCTGGCAAACATCGACCAAATGCTCACCAGCCAGGAAGCTCAGGCAAAGGTCCAGCCATCGGCGCAGCCGGTAGAATCATGGATAGTTGTTGACGACAATACCTGGCTGCCGGTGGTTGATCAGATGACCGGCCAAATGCAACTGGCTCACCAGGCATTTGCGGATAAAGACCTCAAAATGGCCGCGGAACATATCCGCCAAATTGGCGGGTTCTTCAAAGAAGAAGCGGCCAACCTGCAAACTGAAGCCGGCCAAAACGCCTTTAACACCATGTCCGCCGGCCTGGAAAAACTGGCCGGCCAAATTGAAGAAGGCAAGGTTGCCACTCTGACCGACCTGAACAAGGACCTGCTCAAAGCCTACGATGTCGATATTAAATATCACCTGGCCGCGGCCAGCAGCGAAGAACATGCACCGCTGGTGATGTGGCCAATCACCCATTTGGGGCAGGCCATAGAAGCGTTTAACCAAAACGATACCAAAACCGCTGCCGAGGATATTGTAAAAGCGATCAGTTTCCTGCGGCTGGAAGAAGCCCGCGCGGTTGAACCGGCGCGCACTGCCGTGCAGAATGCTATCACCACGCTGGAACAAACCGCCACGGCCCTGCGCGAGGGACAGAAAACCTCCGGCGCGGATTTGGACAAAGCCTTTGTGCTGGCGTACAACGCCCTGGCCAACCATCATTATCTGCGCGCCGCCGAGGCCTTCAATCGTGAAGCGCTAAAAGAATCCGGGCTGGAAATGCAGGCGGCGGCCCAGTATCTGCATCAAATCGATGCCAGTTCCAGCGGCCATCTGAAAACGACCGCGGCACTGGAAAAAAGCCTGCGCACGATGTCTGACCAGTTGATCAATGGCGTCACGCCCAAAGCCGGTGAAGTTAACCAGTTATTGGAGCAGACCGGGCAGGAAATTAACAAAATAGGGGAGACCATCAGCGCCACGGTGCATACGCCGGGAAGCTGATGGAATACTTCTGCTAAAGTGAAGAAAAGCAAACGAACCGTGTCTGCGGCACGGTAATAACAGATGAAAATTTTATGTGGGGCGGTTCGCAAACCGCCCCACATAAATAATCACCCCGCAGACAGGTGCTTGAGCGCCGTCAGCAGCCCGGCAACCGGGGGGCGGTCGGTGGGATCGTGGCTGCGGTGCGCCAGGCGAATGATGCCCCGGGTATCAACAATAAAGTCGCCGCCCAATTGGGCAGTATCGCCGCCGGTCTTGTGGCTGTGCTGCCCTTTGAACCTCGCTCTGGCATAATACCACAAATTTTTCACCCCCCACGAGCGCCGCAGTGATCGCTCCAGTTCATAGGCGCGATACGCCTCGCGTTCGGGGTCTAACAGCATCGGAAAGGGCGCGGCCGTTTCGTCCAACCAGACTCGCAACCAGTAGCCGGTTTCAAAAGAAATCAGAACGATTTCAGTGTTGAGTGCTTTGAATTGATCGTAAGAGGAACGCAACTGCGCCACATGGTCTCGACAGGGCAGTCAACCCAGGTGGCGCAAAAAGACGAGCAGCACATGCTGCCCCTCTTGCCACGTTTCTGCCAGAGAATGGCTCTCCCCGGCGATCGTTTTCAGCGTTACGGCGGGCGCCGGAGCGCCGTTTGTCAACATAAGTTTCACAACCTGTTTTGGTATTTAATAATGGACATGCTGAACAAGATTGATTTGATTTTAACTATTTTCCTCCCGAAAATTCGGGTTAGCGGGCGTAAGGGTGGGACCGGGCGTAACTATACGCCTGCCAGGCCGCAATAAGATGACAAACCCAGCCCAATAACCCGCCGGTACCCAACCAAAAACCGGGGGTAATAATCAACCAAAAAATACCCCACAGCCATTGGCCGTTATAAATCTGTCCCACTCCGGGCACAATAAAACTCAGCACAGCAGCGGTTCCAGGATTGCGCATTTGAATATCCTCCAAAGTTTCAAACAAAGTCCAGTTTTGTTTTACACTACGCCCAACCAGACTGCAAGTTGCAGAGGCAAATTCCGGTTGTCCACCCCAGCAGCGGCGGACTTGCTGCCGAATATGCCATTTGACAGGGCCTTAAACTTTTCTTAATCTTGTCTTTAGCTCAGGTTAAAGACCCAAACCGCCAAGTTTGATAAGCTGTAGAATGTTTTGGCTTTGCAGCGAGCGGCTACAATTTTGCATTCAACAGGCCAGATTATTAAAATTTGGCCGCGTTAGTTGCAAAACCGTCGAATCCTATTTTCAAGAGAATCCGACAGTCCCTACCGAGACGGAAACGCGAATGAAACTGTGGAGTCCAAAACCATAGTTTTGGACTCCGGTCACAATTTTTTAGAGTCGGCAGGAATCCCCTAACTCCTAATTCCTGACTCCTGACTCCTATTTTCAAAGGAGACACCCATGATAAAAGCCGAAAATCTGACCAAATCTTACGGCGCGATTGAAGCTCTCAAAGATGTATCGTTTCACGTGGCCCCCGGCGAAGTGGTGGGCCTGCTCGGCCCCAACGGCGCCGGCAAATCAACCACCATCAAAATTTTAACCGGCTATCTCCAGCCCGACAGCGGCGCGGTGACGGTTGACGGGCTAAACGTGCTCAGCCACACCCGCCAGGTGCAGGCCCGCATCGGCTATATGCCGGAAAACCCGCCGGTTTACCCCGATATGTCGGTGCAGGCCTACCTGCTGCTCATGGCCGACCTGCGCGAAATCCCCCGCGAAGAGCAGCGCGCCCGGTTATCGGACGCCATTTACGCCACCGGCTTGCAAGAGCACCTCACCCGGCCCATCGGTGAGTTGAGCAAGGGCTTCAAACAACGCGTTGGGCTGGCCCAGGCCATTTTGCACCAGCCCAAACTGCTCATTTTAGACGAACCGACCGTGGGGCTGGACCCCACCCAGATTATTGAAATCCGCAACCTGATTCGCCGGCTGGCCCGGCAGAGCACCATTCTGTTTTCCTCGCACATCTTGCCGGAGGTTGAGGCCGTTTGCGACCGGGTGATCATTATGATGAACGGTCAGATTCGGGCCGATGCCCGGTTGGCCGAGCTTTCGGCCAGCGGTGACGCGGTGCTGGTGCTGCAGCAGGATTCGGCCGGCGTTGAGCCGGCACTGCAAACTCTGCCCGGCGTGCAGGCCATCGAAAAAAGCCTGTCGCCCGCCGGCCAGCCTACCTACCGCATTCACGCCGGGGACAACGTCGATCTGTGCCCGGCCATTTTCAACCTGGCCCGGCGCGAAAATTGGCCGGTGCGCGAACTGCGCCACGATGTTCGCACTCTGGAAACCGTGTTCAATGAATTAGCGACAATGAGTTAGGTGTGTGCGGTGTTAGGTGAGTTAGGTGAATAAAAGCCTGAGTCACTCTCCCAACTCACCAAACCCACCCAACCCACGCAACTCACCCACTATTTTTTGGAGGAGTAACAATGAAACAAGTTCTGGCTTTGGCCAAAAAAGAACTCAACAGCTATTTTGGTTCGCCGATGGCCCTGATTTTTGTGGGCGTGTTTTTGGCGGCCACGCTTTTTACGTTTTTTTGGGTCGATACCTTTTTTGCCCGCGGCATCGCCGATGTGCGCCCCATGTTCCGCTGGATGCCCATCCTGCTGATTTTTTTGGTGGCCGCGCTGACCATGCGCCAGTGGAGCGAGGAAGAAAGCAGCGGCACGCTGGAAATGCTGCTGACCATGCCCACCCGCATTGTGCAACTGGTGCTGGGTAAATTTTTGGGGGTGATGGGGCTGGTGGTTACCGCGCTGGCCATGACCCTGTTTCTGCCCCTGAGCGTGTCGTGGCTGGGCAATATGGATTGGGGGCCGGTCATCGGCGGCTATTTGGCGGCCATTTTGCTGGCGGCGGCTTACGCCGCCATCGGCCTGTTTGTGTCGTCCCGCACCAACAACCAGATTGTGGCCCTCATTTTAACCGTGCTGGTGGGCGGCCTGTTTTATTTGATTGGCTCCAGCGGCGTTACTTCTTTTGCCGGCGATTACCTGGCCGAAATTTTACGGGCCATCGGTTCCGGCAGCCGCTTTGAAAGCATCGAGCGCGGCGTCATCGACCTGCGCGACCTGGTTTACTACCTGTCGCTCACGGTTATTTTTCTCACGCTCAACGTGGTCTCGCTCGATAGCAAACGCTGGAGTCAGGGCCAGCAAACCCGGCCCTATCGCCGCAGCCTGCTGCTTTCGGCGGCGCTCATCGCCCTCAACCTGATTGTACTCAACGTGTGGCTGTTCCCTTTCAGCGCCGCCCGCGCCGACATTACCGCCCAGCGCGAGTACAGCCTGTCGCCGGCCACCAAAGACCTGCTCGGCAATTTGCAGGAGCCGCTGCTCATTCGCGGCTATTTCAGCCAAAAAACTCACCCGCTGCTGGCCCCGCTGGTGCCGCAAATCCGCGATATGCTGGAAGAGTACCGCATCGCCTCCCGCGGCAAAGCGGTGGTGGAGATTATCGACCCGCTGCAAAACCCGGAACTTGAAGCCGAGGCCAACCAAACCTACGGCATCCGGCCCACCCCGCTGCAAGCCGCCGACCGCTACGGCGCATCGGTGGTGAACGCCTATTTTGATATTTTGGTGCGCTACGGCGACCAAAATCAGGTGCTCACTTTTCAGGATTTAATTGAGGTGACGCCCTACCCCAACGGCCAGATCGATGTCCATTTGCGCAATCTGGAATACGACCTGACCCGCGCCATCAAAAAGACAGTCTACGGCTTCCAAAGCGTCGATTCGGTATTGGCGGGCATGCAGGAGCCGGTTAATTTGACCCTGTTTGTCACCCCCAAAACCCTGCCCGACTGGATGGCCCAGGCCCCGGACACCATTCAAAAAGTGGCCAGCGACATCGCCGCCAAATCCAACGGCAAATTCAGCTTTAACACCGTTGATGTGGACGATCCCAACAGTCCGGTTAACCGGCAGGCGCTGGCCGACAAATACGGCCTGCAGCCGATCCCGCTGGATTTGTTTGGCACGCAAAGCTACTACCTGCACATGTTGCTGACCGTCGGCGACAAATCGCAGGTGATCTACCCCTCCGGTGATTTGAGCGAGGCCGATATTCGCACCGCGCTGGAGTCGGGGCTCAAACGCTCGTCGGCCGGCTTTTTGAAGGTAGTTGGCCTGTGGACGCCGCCCGACAACCCTCAACCCGATATGTTTGGCCAAATGCCGCCCTCGTTTAAAAGTTACAACACCATCGCCGACAAGCTGCGCCAGGAATATACTGTCAAACAGGTGGATTTGACCGCCGGGCAGGTGCCGGCCGATGTTGACGTGCTGCTGGTCATCGCCCCGCAAAATATGAGCGACAGCGAACGGTACGCCATCGACCAGTATTTGATGCGCGGCGGCTCGGTGGTGGTGGCGGCGGGCAACTACGCCCTCAACCCGGACCCGATGACCGGCCAACTGGGCATCATCCCCATCGACGGCGGGCTGCGCGATATGCTGGCCGGTTACGGCCTCAACGTGGAGCAATCGCTGGTGATGGACCCGCAAAACGAGCCGTTCCCGGTGCGGGTGGCCCGCAACGCCGGGGGCTTTCAGGTGCAGGAAATTCAGGCCATCAACTACCCCTTCTTTGTGGATGTGCGGCCCAACGCTATGGACTCAAAAAGCCCGATGCTGGCCGGACTGCCGGCAGTGACGCTCAACTGGGTTTCGCCGGTGGTGGTGGATGAGGCCAAAAACGCCGACCGGACCGTGACCCCCCTGCTCACCTCCAGCCCCGGCTCGTGGCTGCGCACCGATACCAACGTGGAACCCGATTTGCAACTGTACCCGGATTTGGGGTTTCCGGTTGAAGGCCAGCCTGAATCGTACCCGCTGGCAGTGGCGGTGCAGGGCAGTTTTGAGAGCTATTTCAAAGGCAAAGAATCGCCGCTGGCGCAGGCCACTCCCGCCGCCGATACCGGTCAGCCTGATTTGGCCGCGCCGGCCGGGCCAGACAACCAACCCCAAACCAGCAACACCGTGGGCACGGTTGAAAGCTCGCCGGATACGGCCCGGCTGGTGGTGATTGGCAGCGCCGAATTTTTGAACGACATTGTGTTCAACATTTCGCGCAACCTCACCGCCGACCGCTACCTCAACAGCCTGCAATTTGCCCAAAACGCGGTCGATTGGTCGGTGGAGGATTTGGATTTGCTGACCATTCGCTCCGGCGGCGCGGCCTCTCGCCTGCTCAACCCGCTCAGCGAAAGCCAGCAATCGTTTTGGGAAATTGCCAATTACGTGATCGCGCTGCTGGCCGTGGTGGGGCTGGGCGCGGTGTGGGGCTGGCGTCGCCGCAACGAAAAACCCATCGACCTGCTGCCGCAATCGCGGCCGGCCAACCCGGACCCCCGGCAGGCGTCAACCACCGTTTGATTAAAAGGAGCGCAATTTAATGAGCAACTTAAACAAAATCCTGATTGTTGTTTTGGCGCTGCAACTGGGCGTTACCGCCTTTGCCTTTTGGCCGCAGCCGGCGGCGCAGGCCGGCGGCCCGCTGCTGGCCAATATGTCCGCCGTCAACGTAACCAAACTGACTATCCACGACAGCGACGGCAACAGCATCACCCTGGCCAAAAATGGCAACGACTGGGTGTTGCCCGACGCCGGGAATTTTCCGGTGCAGGCCGATAAAGTGTTGGCGCTGCTCAACAAAATTGAAGGCATCACCGCCAACCGGCTGGTCACCCAAACCGAGGCCAGCCACAGCCGGCTCAAAGTGGGCCAATCGGATTACGACCGCCTGATTGAGTTGCAACTGGCCGATGGCACCGCGCACAAATTGTACGTTGGCAGTTCGGCCGGGGCCGGGGCCACCCACGTGCGCGCCGATGACCAGCCGGCGGTTTATTTGACCGATTTGAACACGTTTGACATAAACGCGCAGGCCGCCGGCTGGATTGACACGCAGGTTGTTAATATTCCGCGTGACGATGTGACCGGCGTGAAGCTGGAAAACAGCAATGGCACATTGGAATTTAAAAAAGAGGGCGACTCGTGGACGATGGCCGGGCTGGCCGAGGGCGAGGTTTTGAACCAGGATGCGCTTAACAGCCTGCTCAACAGCGCGGTGTCGCTGCGGATGAATGCGCCGGTGGGCCAGACAGCACCGGCGGAAGCGGGGTTCGACAAACCGCTGGCGGTGGCCACGCTAACCTACAGCAGCACCAACACCCTGACTCTTGACGTGGGAGCCAAATCGGGCGAGAACCTGTACTACCTCAAATCATCGGACTCGCCCTATTATGTAACCGTGGCGGCCGTAACCGGCGACACCTTTGTTAACAAAACCCGGACCGACTTTTTGCAGCAGCCCCCGGCCGATACGCCACCCCCCGCCGCGGGCCAATAAAAACAGGAATAAGGTATATTTGGGGCGGCGGTAGCACCACACTTAATCGTGGGAGCCTTTTCGCCCCATCCCCCCTGGCCCCCCTTCCCTGGGGAAGGGGGGCACATTAAGGAAACGGTTTAAAATTGGGGCGCAAAGCGCCCAAATTTGACACCAAATTCCTCATTTCCCCTCTCCCTAAAAAGGGGGAGGGGTTAGGGGAGGGGGTGAATTTGGTCATAAAAGTACGTCCACGGTTTAATACAGAGCTACCGGGCAGCTTCGCTGCCCCAATTACATCGATTCAATGCTCAACGTAGATGGGGTTGGTGTAAACCCAACCCCGCGTCGCTCCCCAAAACCAGCGGTAAATTTCGGCGCGATAAACGCCGGGTTGAGCAACTTCAACTTCTAATGATGCACCGGTAGCGCTGGCAATCACCTCGCCGTTTCTCAACAGCTTGATTTTTCCCCGAAGCGGGCTGGCAACCCGCAGCGCCGCTTTTCCCTCCAGCCGCAATGAATCGCCCATCAGCGCGGTTTGCTGGCCGCTGCGGCCGGTAAACAGAAGCCCGTTGGGTGCGGCCACCAGATCGTTGCTAACATAGCAGTGGCCCAATTTTAGCGCCCGGTAAAGCTGCTGCTGCGCCTCGGCCACATTCTGCGAGAGCGGTTCGGGCAGCAAAACGTGCGTGTTGACGGCTTTAAACAGGTACTCGTAGGGGTAAATGACGTGGGTAAATATTTTCCAGGTGATGGGCCAGGCGTGGGCATCGCTGCCGCCAATGGCCACCACTTTTTGGCCGGCAGCCAGCAGTTCGTCCCACTTGGCCAGCATTTCCGGGAAGGGCTGGTACAGCACCCAATTAGGCAGGTACGCGCCCAACAAACCGCGCGGGACCGAACGCAAGCGCCATTTGACATCGCTCATGGCGTTCCACAACTCGATGCCGGTGAAATCGGTGACTTCCCAGTTGACCCACGGATAGGTTTGTTCGGCGGCCCCAAAGCCGGGCCGCTCGATGGGGTGGGCCAAAAACGTGAGGCCGCCCCGCCCGGCAACCGCATCGATCAACTTTTGCGGGTTGGCGGCCGCGCCGTTCAAATCGCCGCTGATAAAATGGCACAACAAATGGTTGCACTCCGGCTCACGGTTTTGGTCGTTGATTTCCTGGCCCATCAGCCGCAGCACACTGCGCCCGGACTCCTCATCCCGGTACCAGCCGCTAACGCCATCAACCCAGGTGTTGTGATCGGTGTAAATGATAAAGTCCAGCCCGGCACGAGCCGCCGCCGCGGCGACTTCATCGTGCGTCCCAACCCCGTCAGACGCGGTGGTGTGCAGGTGCATGTTGCCAACAACATCAAATACTTGCAATAGGGTACTCCTTGGCGCTGTATTGCGACAATCCTCAACCGCCGCCTACTCCGACGGCACAGTGAAATGAAACGTTGCGCCCGCGCCGTTTTTGTCGGCCCAAATTTTGCCGCCGTGCGCTTCGACAATGTAGCGGGCAATGGCCAGCCCCAACCCGGTGCCGCTTTCCTGCCGGTTGCGCGCCCGGTCTACCTTGTAAAAACGCTCAAAAATGCGGGGGATTTCGTCCGGGGCAATGCCAACGCCCGTATCGGCCACCGTAACCGCCACCCAGTCGATGCTGGGGCCATCGGGGTCTTCGGGCGATTCTTCGTTTAACTTTTGCGCCGAAATCGTCATCCCGCCCTGGTCGGTAAACTTGATCGAGTTGTGAATCAGGTTAGAGATGACCCGGCCAATCATGCGCTCATCCACCAGCACCTGCAATTCCTGGTCAATGTTCACTTCCACCGACAGATTTTTCCGCTCGGCCTGGGGCAGATAGCGCTCTACCTGGGCCTGCACAATGGGCAACAGTTGATGGTTGGCCATTTTGAGCGGCACCTTGCCGGATTCAATCATCGACAGATCGAGCACTTCCTGGGCCATCTGGCTCAACGCATCCACCTGAGTGGCGATTTTTGTCGACAGATCGTAGGCAATTTCCCGGTCGTCGAGGCCGCCGTTGAGCAGGGTATCGACCAAAAGCTGAATGGAAGCCAGCGGGTTGCGGATTTCGTGCGAAATATTGGTGACAAAATCACGGCGGGCGCGGGTTAATTTTTGGATTTCGGTAATATCGGTAATGGCCAGCGCCACCGCCACAATTTCTTTGTGCTCTTTGATAGACCGGGCGTGCGCCTCGAGAGTACGCTCGCTGTAATTGAGATACAGGGCCGGCATTTTTTCGCCCTGCAACGTGCGGTCTACCAAATCCTGAAGCTGATGCTGGCGCGTCCAGGCCATCAGCGATGCATCTCTGGCCGGCTTGCCAAACAAACGCCGGGCTTCTTTGTTGGCGCTGGACACCGTAAAATCGCTTTCAACAATAATTAGCGCCTGCGTTGAGGCCGACAACAGCTTTTTGCGACGGGCTTTAACATCAACCAGCTCCTGCTCGGTTTCGGTGAGCCGGCTGACCAGGTTGGCATTTTCTATTTTTTCGCTTTTCAGTTGGGCCTGCAATTTTTTGTAGACCACAAACTGTCCGATTGCCACCACCGCCAGGACAGCGGCAATAATCCAGCCATTTGACATATAAGTTTCCTCTGAAAACAGGAATCAGGGGTCAGGGATCAGGGTGTGTTGACATTTACCCCAACAGGTCATTCTGAGGAGCGTAGCGACGAAGAATCCCCGGCAGCGGCCTGGCTGCAAATTAGAGACTCTTCGCCTTCGGCTCAGAGTGACATAATCCGAAATGTCAACACAACCTACGAGACTCCTGGCCTGATTCTTAAAAATTACTTTTTACGTATCGTAACGCAGATAAATTTTCCAGGCAGAGGGGACATCGCCGGAGGCAACCAGGTAGTTGACCCGCGGTATTTTTGGTTCCCAGCGCAGAGTCATATTGGCCTCATGCGGCATGCGGTTGCCTTTAAGCTGGTTACACTCCGGGCAAGCGCAAACGGTGTTGCCCCAGGTGTTTTTGCCGCCACGGCTCACCGGTACCACATGGTCAATGGTAAACGACTGGCGGGTGAGGGTGTGGCCTCGCTGCCGGCCGCCGGGCTGAATACCGCAGTAGGCGCAGGTAAACCCATCGCGCTGCAAAACAGCCCGCCGGCTCCAGCGCGCGCCGCGCCGGGGTACATTGATGTAACGGCGCAGCCGGATAACGGTAGGGATGCGCAGATTTTGAGAGACACTGTGCAGTTCTACCGTGTCGGCGCAGGCAGCCTCTACCCGGCCCCGCAGCAGCAGAGTTAAAGCGCGGCGCTGGGTGATGACCGCCAGGGGTTCATAACTGGCATTCAACAGCAAAATCTGGGGCATGCTATCTCCCCTTTTTATATTTTACGATACCAGAACCAACTCCTCATCCGCGTGCTGATCGGTATCAACCCCATAGTAGCTCCATTCCGGAAAATTAAAGGTAGTGGTGATAGACGTAGGGTTGAGCAGGACCGCCCGCAAAAATGGTTCCAGCTCGACAACATCGTAAACATCTACCTCAAATCCCCAGGTGGCCAGTTTATCAAACAACCGGCGCAAATCCGGGGTATGCCAGCTTAGCCCAAACCGATTGACGCCCCACGTTTGGATAGTTTGCAGATACCGGCGGGCTTCGGTTGGGTTGCCAACAATCAACGGCGCCAGCGAGTCGATGGGTGTTTGCACCACGGCGCCCGGAAACTCAATAACCAACTGCCTGAAATCTCGCTTTTTAAAGTGGTCGGTGCTGGCGTTGAGCCACAAATTTAACCCGCCAAAACGGTAGCGGTGGAGTAGTTCCAGCACCGGCTCCAGCAAACGACTATCGGCATTCAACAAGTTTAGTTTAATGCCCTTTTGACGGTTACGCAACCGCCACAGTACGCGTTCTAAAAGCAGCCAGTTTGATAGCCAGTTTGAGTCGCTGTCAATCAGCCCGCGCCGGGGCGCTGCGTCGGCGGCAACCGACAGGTTAAACTCGCCCCAGTACACATCCGAGGCCAAAAACTGGGCCAGATTGCCGGCATTGTTAAGGTTGCGCCACACAAAATGGATGTGCCGCGGCAGGGCGTGTTCGGCAATCAGTTCGGTGAGCTGGTAATTCGTGCCGGGAATAGCCCGGGCCGGAAGCTGGACTCGTTTGGATTGAAAGATAGTGTTGGCGTGGAGTAACAGGATGTCGTGGTTGGGATCAATATTGGCGACGGCTTCAAGATTGCCCGGCTCGTTATCGATAAACGCCACAATCCGGTAGCCCAGTTCCTGAAAATAGCGAATCCCGCTGATTTTGGCCTCAGTTACCGGCACGCCCCAGGTGTTGGGGTTCATATACAACAGTTCGTTGGCAAAACGAACTTTGTACTCCTGGCCCAACTGGTTCAACGAGCGCAGGGTTTCGCCGCGAATGGCCTCGAGCCGGCCGGTGTTTAGCCCTACCTCGGTGAGCGGCTGCATTTGAAACCAGCGAATTACCTCCAGCACGCCGGCAAAAGGCCGGTGCGCTTCTAAAATTGCGGTCGGCGACCAGGCTTCAACCTCAAACCAGTGCCGAATTTTTTCTCGCTCTGCTTCCGGCACGTCCAGTTCTGCCAGCAGCGGCGCAATCTGGTTCTCGTGGACGGTGATGGCCTCGGGCTGCAACTGCGCAAAATAGCGCGTGCCGTGCAACTGGTCGTAGCGATGCAGCACAAACTGTACCAAATACCGCATATCCAGTATGGTACCATCGATGTCAAACAGGATGAGCAAATTATCGTTGGGATAGCGCTGTTTCATTGACTCGTAATGAGCCGCCAGCTCAGACATCCAACTTTTAGACATAGTGATTCTCCTGTAAAAATAGGAATCAGGGGTCAGGATTCAGGAGTCAGGGTGCGCTGCCGCAGGTTCTGTCACACTCCTCACTTGACCTTTAAAATCGCTTCTCTAGCGTTTTAAATTTCATTGCTTGCGTTTTAAATTTCATTGCTTGCGTTTTAAATTTTCAGGCGTACGTTTAAAGTATCACGCAATGCTTTTTGCAAATAAGCACGGGGCTTTTTTCCTTTAATCCTTACTTCCTATTTCTTACTTCCCGACCTGAACATATTGATGGCACTTGAGTTATTTTAATGAGCCACGGTTAACGGCTGGTAATCAAACGGTAAAACCTGCTTTAAAGGCTCGTAAAAGATTTTTAAAGAAAAAAGCGGGGTTGCCGGCAACCCCGCTTTTTTTTGAGAGCAAAAACTTTCAGTGAACCACCGACGTGGCATTGCTATGCGAGTTGTTCATTTCTTTCATATTGCCGGTGATGGTAAACACAATGCGCTCGCAAATATTAACAATGCGGTCGCCGGTACGTTCCAGGTTGTGGGCTACCCACAACAGGTAGGTGGCCTGATCCATTTTGCGCGGATCGCTCATAATAAGCGTTAGCAGCTCGCGGTAAATCTGATTGTACAGATCGTCCAGATCATCGTCTTCCAGCGGGATGGCGCGGGCCAGTTCAATATCCCGCCGCACAAAGGCATCCAGCGCGCGATGCAGCATATCTTTGGCTTTAACCACCATGCGCGGAATATCGACCAGCGGTTTGATAAGCGGTTGATCGCCCAGCATCAAACTGATTTTGCAGATACCTTTGGCATAATCGCCAATGCGCTCCAGTTCGGTAACAATTTCCAGCACAGCGGCCAGGGTGCGCATATCGGCGGCTACCGGCTGCTGGGTGGCAATCAGGGTGAGGGTGTTGTTTTCAATGGCAAAGCGTTTTTCATTTACCCGCTCATCGTAGGCAATCAAACGGCGCGCGCCGTCGGGATCGCGGTTTTTTAAAATTTCAATCGATTCCAGCAGCGCCTCTTCGACCATGCTGCCCAAAATGAGCACATCGTCGTTCAGCCGGCGCAAACTATCTTCAAACCCTTTGCGGATCATGATTGCTCCCTTTTGTGCCAGTCAACAAGATAATTTAATACCGAGTGTTTAATATCGTCCCGCACCTGCCGAAAGATTGCCATTTTTTCCGTAGCCGTGCCGCCGGCCTTGGCCGGATCAGGAAAGCCGATGTGAACTTTTTGGCCGCTGCCCAACCAGACCGGGCAATTTTCGGCGGCGTCATCGCACACGGTGATCACCAGATCAAGCGGCATTCCCCGAAACTCAGCGGTGGATTTGGGCCGATGCCGCGAAATATCCAGCCCCAACTCGGCCAGGGCGGCAATGGCCAGCGGGTGAACGTAACCAGAAGGCGTAGTCCCCGCCGAATAGGCCTGCCAGGTATCGCCCAGATAGGCGTTGATCAACCCTTCGGCCATTTGGCTGCGGCAAGAGTTGCCGGTACAAAGAATGAGAACTGTGTGTTTGGACATCATTTGTCCATCTCCTAGCCAAAGCGGCCGGTAATGTAATCCTCGGTGCGTTTGTCTTTGGGGTTGGTGAACACTTCGTCGGTTGGCCCCATTTCAACCAATTCACCGGCCCGGTCGGAGCGATCCATCAAAAAGTAAGCGGTGTAATCAGAGGCGCGGGCCGCCTGCTGCATGTTGTGGGTAACAATCACAATCGTGTAGCTTTTTTGCAGCTCGCGCATTAAATCCTCAATCTTGAGGGTAGCGATGGGGTCTAACGCCGAGCAGGGTTCGTCCATCAAAATGATTTCCGGCCGGGTAGCGATGGCCCGGGCAATGCACAGGCGCTGCTGCTGCCCGCCGGATAGACCCAGCCCGCTCTGGCGCAGTTTGTCTTTTACCTCATCCCACAGGGCAGCCCCACGAAGCGACTGCTCCACCAGATCATCCATATTGCCTTTATAGCCGTTAATTTTAGCACCCCAGGCAATATTATCGTAAATGCTTTTGGGGAAAGGGTTGGGTTTTTGAAACACCATCCCAATCCGGCGGCGAACTTCAACCGGGTCCACGTCGGGATCGTACAGATTTTTGCCTTTGAAGATCACCTCGCCTTCGGCGCGGGCGCTGGGGATGAGATCGTTCATGCGGTTGAGCGCCCGCAGCACAGTGCTTTTGCCGCAGCCAGACGGCCCGATAAACGAGGTGATTTTATTTTTCTCGATTTTTAAACTGCTGTTTTTTACCGCCCTGAAGTCACCATAATAGCAGTTCAGGTTGTTAATTTCAAGCGCATATTTGCCATTGCTCGATGCGGTTGTCATTTGTGGCTTACTCCTTTAAAAATAGGATTCAGGAGTCAGGATTCAGGATTCAGGGAATTCCTGCCCCGACTCTAAAAAATTGTGGCCGGAGTCCAAAACAAGCGAATTGCGCCGGTTAAACCAGCTTGCGGCTGAAACGGTTGCGCAGAATAACGGCGGCGGCGTTCAGGCTTAACAGCAAAACCAGCAGCACAATAATACCGGCAGCGGCGATGTGCTGAAATTCCGGCTGTGGCCGCGATGTCCAGTTGTAAATTAGCATGGGCAGCGTGGTAAATTTTGAAAACGGGCCGTCGGGATCGGTGGTAATAAATGTCGATGCGCCAATCACTACCAGTGGCGCGGTTTCGCCGATGGCCCGGGATACGGCCAGAATATTGCCGGTGAGAATACCGGGGATGGCGTTGGGCAGCACGTGATGCCAAATGGTTTGCCACTTGGTTGCGCCCAGCCCCATCCCGGCCTGTCGCAGCGATTGCGGCACTGCCCGAATGGCCTCCTGCGCATTAATGATGAGCAGCGGCAAAATGAGCAGGGCCAGGGTAAGCGCCGCCGACATAATCGTCCGGCCATTGGCGGTGGTCGCATCGGTCAGGCCAAACATTGAACCGCTGGTAAACATTTCCCAGGCGCGAACAAAAACCGCCAGCCCCAGCAGCCCGTAAATGATCGACGGCACGCCGGCCAGGTTGTTGATGTTGGTTTGGATGATGCCGTTGACCCGGCGCAAAACGGGGTTACTGACCATTGTGGCGTATTCTTCCAAATAGATGGCCGCACCAACGCCCAGCGGCAGGGCCACGATCATGGTGATAAAAATAACCCACAGTGACCCCAAAATGGCGGTGCGAATCCCGGCGTATTCGGGAATACTGTTTTGGGTGTTGGTCAAAAATTCCCAGGTGAGCCAGTTGCTAAATTTCAACTCGGCGTCGGCAATCTGGGCGGTTTCGGCTTCAACCTGTTTTTTATCAAAGATGGACTCAACCAGATTCCAGCTTTTGACCACCCGCGGCTTGATCACTTCGGCATTGACCAGCGCCAGCAGTTGCGCCTGCGAGCGCCCGGCCAGCGGCTGTTCGGCGTTGAGCGCGTTGATCCGCCCCGGCGACAGCGAAAATTGCAGCACCGCTACCAGTTCTTCGGCGCTGAGCGCCTCCAGATCACGCACAAACGTTTCATCGGCAAAGAAGTCGAGCGTGCCGCTATCCTGGCCGGGAATGTAGCGTTTGATCGGTTCATCCGGGAACGAGGGGTCAATATCCGACCATTTTTCGTAATCGGTAAACACCTCACGCAGTTGCTCGGTGGACAAGTTCTTCAGAAAATCGTTCTTTTGGCTCACCACAATCGCCAGCGCATCGGTGCCAACGGTAAATTCCAGCGGAACGCGTTTGGTTCTGTCGCAGGCTTCCACCTCTTTGCGCAGCACCGCCCGGCTGGCATCGACAATATCCGGGCCTTTGCTACTGGCACAAAACTGCTCAAACCCGGCCGATGTGCCGGTTTGTTCCAAATTGATCGCGCCCTGGTAACCGGCCCGCCGGAAATTGATGGCGATTTGCCGGGTAACCGGATACACGGTGGAACTGCCGGTAACGCCAAACGGCCCGTCCGATGACACTTGAGCCGGTTCGATGACCGGGAATTGGCCGGCGGCGTCAAGCCCGGCGGCGTCAAGCCAGGCTTGTTTGGCCTGGGCCAGCGCTTCGTCACCGGCCGGGAAGTACCCCACCTCGGTTGCAATCTGGTTGGCATTGTTAAGATAGTAATTTATGAAACCGGCCACCTGCGGTTTGCCGGCAATCAGCTCTTTGGTGGTGTAAATATACAGCGGACGGGTGTAAGCATACTCACCGTTTTGGGCCGTTTCCGCCGATGGTTCGACGCCGTTCACCGCCACCAGTCGCAGATTGTCGCTGTTTTCGGCGTAGTAGGCGTAGCCAAAATAGCCAATGGCGTAGGGATCGTTTTTGATACCTTTGACCAGCTCGTTATCGTCTTCGCTGGAAACGGTATTTGATGCGGCCAGCATGCGGGCTTCTTCTACCCCGCGCACCACCGCCGCCGGGTTGAGCGTGTTTTGCACGGCAATGTAGCCAAACGCATCGCGGGCAATGGTGTACAGCAGCGCCGACAGGGCCACAATGGCCACCACCGTAGCGGCGATAAACACCAGCAGCCACGTTTGGGCCACCCGGTTACGGTTGGTAACAAATTTTTGCAGATCGCTGCCTTCCGGGTAAGTTTGCCCGGCTCCGCCGTTTACCACGTCGCCGCTATCAGAACGGATAGACATTATTCGTACACCTCCCGGAAGCGCTGCACCACAAATCGGCTAAAAATATTGAGCACCAGGGTTATCACAAACAGAGTTAAGCCAATGGCAAAAATACTGTTGTAATCAATCGAGTCGTAGGCCAGGTCGCCGCCGCTGATCCGCACCATGTGGCCGGTCATTGTTTCTGCGGAAATAAAGGGATCAATAAACGGCGCGGGCCGCGGGCCGGCCCCGGCAGCGATGGCCACCACCATTGTTTCGCCGATGGCCCGTGAAATTGCCACAATAAACGCCGCCGAAATCCCGGAGGCAGCGGCAGGCAGTACAATTTTGGTGGCGGTTTCCAGCTTGGTAGCACCCAAACCATAAGATGCCTCACGCAGCGACCGCGGCACGGCGCTCAACGCATCTTCGGCCATCGAGGCCACCAGCGGCAAAATGAGGATGCCAATCACAATGCCGGCCGAGGTCGTGTTGTAAATTTGCACCACCCCATCGCCAAAAATGCCCCGCAAAATGGGGGTCATAAAAGTTAAGGCAAAGTAACCGTACACCACCGTGGGGATACCGGCCAGCACTTCCAGCACCGGTTTGAGCAGGTTACGGAATTTTGGCGTGGCGTACTCGCTCAGATAAATGGCCACCATCAACCCCAACGGCAGGGCCACAATCATGGCAATCAGGCTAACCAGCAGCGTGGCGTTGATCAGCGACCAGATGCCAAATTGGCCGATGCGCGGCTGCCAGGTGCCGGAAAAGAAAAACTCGGTTAAAGAAACTTCATCGCGCTGAAAAAAGGCGATGGCGTCGCGAGCCAGCACGTAGACAATGCCCACCGTCACCAAAATAGAGATTGCGCCCGCCAGGAACAGCAAGCCCTCGATGATGATTTCGCCGATGCGGGTTTGCCGCCGCAGTTGGGCCTGGATATTTTCGGTTTGTTCAGCAGCTATGGATGAAGTAGATGCTCCCACCGCCATTTTCTGCCCCTTTCATACGTAGTCGGTGGATGGCCTGAGCCATCCCGGTGTAATTTCAGTACAGCGGGGGAAGAGGGCTGGCCTCTTCCCCCGCCGGATAACTGCTAAAAATGCTCTGCCAGATTACTGGCCCATTGCCTCAAGCCATTTGGTTTTGGCTTCACCCAGCGCGCTGTCGCTGGCCGGGAAGTAGCCCACATCCAGAATTTCATCGTTGACCGTGGTCAGGAAGAAGTTGATGAAGGCTGCCACCTGCGGTTTGCTCTGCATTATCCCTGCATCGCTGTAGATGAACAGCGGCCGGGCCAACGCATAGCTGCCATTCTCCGCACTCTCCGCCGTCGGCGCAACCCCTTCAATGCTCAACGCACCCAGCTTGTCCGCATTCTCGTTGTAGTAGGCATACCCAAAGAAACCGATCGCATACGGGCTGCCTTCAATCCCCTGCACCAACACATTGTCGTCTTCACTCAGTTGCAGGTTGGCCGCACTCAGAATCGCTTCTTCGCCTTTGCCTTTGTCCGCGTCGCTCTGCACATACGCCGGGTCCATCACCGCTTCCACAAAGTAGTCAAACGTCCCGCTGTCCGTCCCCGGAATGAACCGCTGGATCGGCTCCGCCGGCCACTCCGCCCGCACGTCGCTCCACTTCTCCGCCGTGCTGAAGATCTGCGCCAGCTCTGCCAGCGTCACATCCGTCACAAAGTCGTTCGCCTGGCTCACGCTCACCGCGATCGCGTCTGTCCCTACCCGAAACTCAATCGGCGTCCGCGCCGGGTTCAGTTTGGCACAGTTCTCAATTTCACTGGCTTTGATCGCCCGGCTGGCATTGCTGATGTCCGTCTCGCCCGCTTCGCAGAACCGCGAGAAACCCGCTCCGCTGCCAATGCTGTCGATGGTGATCTGTCCCGAGTACCCTTCACTCTGGAACCGCTCCGCCATCCGTTCCGCCAGCGGAAAGACCGTGCTGCTCCCCGCACTGATAATGTCGCCGGTAATTGACAGCGGATCCACTGCCGGCAGGTCGATGGTGCTGTCGGTCGCCATTGCCGGCGCTTCGGTCTGGGCCGGAGCCTCGGTGGGGGCCGCTTCCGGGGCAGCGGTCGGGGCTTCAGTTGGTTCTTCTTTGGGAGCTTCGGTGGGAGCTTCGGCCTGGGCCGGCTTTTCTTCAGCCACCGGAGCCGCCTGCTGCGCACCACTGCAGGCAGCAAGCATCGCCATGACAACAACGACACTCATTAAAGTAAACAGAAATTTCAACTTAGAGTTTTGAAGCATTTTGTAAAATCTCCTCCACATCAAATTTAATCTTTAGAATTGAAAACTGACTCAAAACTGCGGCCACAAATTACCAGTCAGTAGCCTACTCCCTCCAGGTAAAGAGCCAGTTAACAACGAATTAAATCTGTGTAAAGGTTATCTTAAAGAAATTTAACACCTTCACTCGCAAAAGAGGGGGGTAGAGGGCTCACTCTACCCCCGGCAGCAAAGGAGGAGAAAGAAGAAATTAACTGAAGGCTCGGGGGTAGCGTATCATACCTGCTTAAAGTGACAGTTAAGTTTATTTTAAAGTCTTGTTAAAAAGAATTTAAATATTTTTAAACTCGTGGATGGGTCAGCGTAACAAAAAAAAGAGCGATGCGTTAACATCGCTCCCCATTTGGACAAAGAAAGAGGTTCTTATTTAGCTTTGCATTGTGCTGACGTTGATTTTGTTTTCAGACAAAAACATGAGCAACTGCGGCGATGGCGGCAAACTCATCAACGTAGTTTTATCTTCGCGGCGGTTGCGCAGCACAAAATGGTAAGTGCCATCGCTAAACGATGGAGACCGCCACATAGCGCCCAGCAGTACCGGCTCCTCAATTTCCCAACCTCCGTTTAGCGCATTAATGAGCTGTAAAAAACGGCTTTTGTCCATTTTTTTCACCATTGAAAATGTTGTGGGGAGGATAATCGACCACATTGTTGCTCATCTCCTCTCTCGCCTGTATCAGTTGACACAACTGGTTGTGAGTCTGCGTCCACGCAGAACTTAGCGCCAGCTGGTGCTGCGGATAATGGCTGCTCAGCGCCTGCTGTTGTTGAATAAGGTGCAATTGCTGCTGCAACCGTGCAATTTTTAAAGATAATGTGCCTATTGTTTCTTGCATGGGACTTGCTCGTTTCCGAATGTTCTATAGATTTTTATTTGTCTCTACTATAGCCAACAAATATAAGAACTCGGTTAAGCAAGTATTAAATTGGCGTAAAGATTGCTTTAAGCTTTTTTAACGCTCAAAGCGATAACCGATTCGTTGAATGGTCGTGATCCGCCGGGGTTTGGAGGGGTTCTCTTCTATTTTTTCCCGCAGCCAGCGAATGTGAACATCAACCGTACGCGAGTCGCCGGCGTTGTCGTAGCCCCACACTTTTGACACCAACAGGTCGCGTGACAAAACCATGCCCCGGTTGCGCATTAATTCGGCCAGCAGGTCAAATTCTTTAAAAGTAAGGGTAAGTTCCTTTTCACCCTTGTGTACTTTGCGGCCAATCAGGTCGACGGTCAGGTCATCGGATTCCAGCCGGTTATCGGGCGGGGGTTTGGGTTGCCGCCGCAGCACGGCCCGAACCCGGGCCAACAGTTCGCCCAGGCTGAAGGGTTTGGTCAAATAATCATCGGCGCCGGCGTCCAGCCCCACAATTTTATCGACCTCGTTGGCCCGCGCCGACAGCATAATAATCAGCGCGTCGATTTCTCGCCGCAAAATCCGGCACACCGACAGGCCATCCAGCACCGGCAGCATAATATCCAGCACAATCAAATCTGGCTCATGCGCCCGGCCCTGCTCCAGAGCCACCGCGCCATCGGCGGCGGTGTAAACGGTGTAACCTTCTTTTTCCAGATTGTAGGCCAGAGTCTGGCGCAACACGTCATCGTCTTCTACAATCAAAATAGATTTTATTTCGTTTTCGGCGTCGATGCCGGCAGTGTTAGACTCCACTCTTCACCCTCACAAAAAAGAGTTCACGCTGGTTATTAACCATAATGTGAACTCTAGTAAACTATTATAAAGAGTGAATTAAGTTGAGTTTAAAGCTGTGTAAAAAGGTTGTTAATTATTTTTAACAATTGTTATAACTTCAACTCTTTTTCTTTTTCTTCTTGCCTTTGCCTTTTTTCTTCTTCTTGTCTTTGTCCTTTTTCTTTTTACCTTTTTTCTTCTTATCTTTATCTTTGTCTTTTTTCTTTTTGGTTTTAGCCGGTTTTTGGTCAGCCTTTTCCGCCGAATCGGCCGCAGCCGGAGCCATCGCTTCCGGCTCAGAGGCGGCCGGCGCTACCGCCAACTCGGAAGGGAACATGGCCAGCCGTTTGCCGCGAAAAGCCGTTACACAATATTTTAGCTGCCCCAGCGTTAGCCCGGCTTGCTCGGCGGCCTGGGCGTAGGTTGCGCCGCCGGTGAGGGCCAGCAAAGCGATGGCTCGCTGGCGGTGCGGCGGTTCGGCGCTGGCGGCGAGTTGCCGGCAAACGTCACTCTCCTCTGGTGTGAGCCAGTTACTTTCTGCGTCAGTTGGGGTTGGTTTTTGGTCCACCATAAAAGCCTCCAGGTTAATAGACTACCCCATTGTGCCATCAATTAAATTTTACAGCAACCTATCTTGCCGCGTCTTCTGCCGCCGGGTTCAACACCACCTGCCGGTACACCAAATCCGCGTCTGTAGTGACTTTGGCAATGCGTTTGGCAAAGTAGTAGACCCGTTTGAGGTATTCAATAATTTCGGTTTCAATCCGAAATGTGGCCAGCCGGTTCGGTTCGTTGGCAATGAGCCGGTGCGCCAGATGCTCCTCGGCGGCGATGGCCAGTTGGTTCACCTCCGTCTTGGCGGCCATCACCTGCTCGGCTAACTGCTGGTCCGACTCGCAGAGCGCTTTGACCGCGCTGTCTACCGACCAGCAAACTTTATGGTGCAGCGCCGCCAGCAGTTCCTGCGTGCGGGCGCTCATTTCCACCTGGTGGCGCAGGCGATGGTCGCCGGCTTCAACCAGGTTGGTTTCTACCATATCGCCAATATTTTCAATGTGGTTGGCCGCGGCCATATATTCGCTCAGGTGGCGCGAGTCGTCATTACTCAGATCGCCCTGCGACAACCGGCCCAGATAGGTAACAATTGCGCCGTGCAGCCCATCAACGTTATCATCCATCGCCGCCAAAGCCGATAAATCCGCCTCAGTGCCGTGCATCACCGTGGGCAGCGCCCGGCACACCATTTCCGCAGTATATTTGCCCAGCCGGTCCAGTTCCAGCCGCACCCGGTCTAACGCGACGCCGGGAGCATCCATCAAACTATAATCCAGATATTTGGGCGTGAGCACCGCCGATTCTGGCTGCGGTTTTACGGGGATGAGCCAGTTCATCAAAACCACCATTGGATCAACAAACCAGACAAAAATCAGCATATTGACCACATTGACCAGCGTGTGGGCGTTGGCAATTTGGCGCGGCGCAGCGGCGGCAATTTGAGCCAGCCCGCTCAATTGGGGGTACGCCGGCGAGATGAACCGTACCACGGTGGCCAGTTGGTCCAAAAAGGGCAGCCAGATGATTACCCCGGCCACGCGGAACAACGTGTGCAAAACCGCGGCCTGAATCGCGTCCCGGGGCCGGCCAATCGAGGCCAGCAGCGCGGTAATGGTGGTGCCAATATTAGCGCCGAGGGCCAGCCCAATGCCGGCTTCCAGCGACAAAAACCCCTGCGCGGCCAGGGCGATCACCACCACCATTGTCGCTGCGGAACTTTGAATGACCGCGGTAAAAACCAGGCCCACCAAAATACCGAGCAGCGGGTTTTCCAGTTGCCGCATCAGAACCAAAAACGGTTCGTAACTGCGCAGCGGTTTGGTGGCATCGCCCATCAGCGTCATCCCAAAAAAGATCAGCCCCAGGCCCATCAGCATAGCGCCGTACTGCTGCACCTGTTTGCTCCGGGCCATAAACAGCACAAAAAAGCCCACCGCCACCAAAACCAGTGCGTACTGCGTCACTTTAAAAGCGACAATTTGCGCGGTAAAGGTAGAGCCAATACCCGCGCCCATCATCACCCCAATCGACTGCCGCAGCGTCATCAGCCCGGCAGAAATAAAGCCCACCAGCATCACCGTGGTTACGGATGAACTTTGCACAATGGCGGTGATGATGGTGCCGGCCATCACGCCTTTAAACCGGTTGGCCGTTACCGTTGCCAGCAGATTTTTTAGCCGCACCCCCGATACAATTTTCAGGGCATCGGTCATCTGTTCCATTCCAAACAAAAACAGAGCCAGCCCGCCCATTAATTGCATCATCACGCTTCCGGCGGCTATTGTTTCGGCAAAGATCGTTGGCATAAGTTACTCCTTTAAAAACAGGGTTGGGAGTCAGGAGTCAGGAATTAGGGGATTCCTAACCTGATTCTTAAAAATTGTAGCCAGAGTCCAAAACCGTAGTTTTGGACTCCGTATTACTGTAGCCTGCCCCACCGGGAGGCTCTGCTCTGCCAGGGACAGGCATAGTTGGTACCGAACCCCCGGTTCTGTCGGACTCCGGTGCAAACAAATGATAACAGGCCGCAAGGCCCTGTTTGAAATATCGGCAGACGGGCCAGATAGATCGATAATTTTTGTTAATTAAATTTAACAAGTACTTAAACTAAATTTAATACTTGCTTAACAGGTATTTAACTATTATTTAACAAAATAGATCGGTTGACAATTGTTCGCCACCAACAGGTGCAACCGTTTGCCGATGAGAAACCTGACGTGGGTGAAAATTGAGTAGGGGTGGTTCGCGAACCGCCCCTACATTCGCAATTCGCAATTCGCTATTTTCAAAGGAGAAAGTCATTATGGCTGTACTTTTCAACCGGTTGTGGCCGCTGTTGCTGGCGGCAACGCTGGTTCTGACCGGCTGTGGCGCACAAACAACCGCTGCGGCCGAGGCCGGTTCAAACCGCGCCATTCAAAACAAAGGCTCAGACACGCTGGTTAACCTGGCCCTGGCCTGGGCCGAGCGCTACCGGGAAATCAAACCGGAAATTTCCATTGCCGTTACCGGCGGCGGCTCCGGCACCGGTATTGCCGCGCTGATCAACGGCACGGTTGATATTGCCAATGCCTCGCGCAAGATGAAAGACAATGAAATTGAACAGGCCCGGGCCAACGGCATCGAACCACAGGAGTTTACCGTGGCTATCGACGCGCTGGCGGTGCTGGTTCATCCCGATAACCCGGTCAGCCAACTGACCATTGGCCAACTGGCCGATATTTTTACCGGGCGCATCACCAACTGGCAGGAAGTGGGCGGAAACGATGCGCCCATCATTCTGCTATCGCGTGAAACCAACTCCGGCACACACGTTTATTTTTTGGAAGAAGTGGTGCGCAAAGGCGAAAAAGACAACAAAGATATTTTTGCCCCGCAAACCCTGCTGATGCCGTCGTCGGTGGGCATTACCAGCGAATTGAGCCGCAATCCCAACGCCATTGGCTATGATGGCCTGGGCTACGTAACCGAACACGAAAAAGTGATCGCGGTAGCTAAAGATAAAGACTCGCCGTATGTGCTGCCCACCGTGCAAAGTGGGGCCGATGGCAGCTACCCGATTGCCCGCGGCCTGTATATGTACACCGCCGGCCAACCCGATGATGTGATTGGCACCTACCTGGATTGGATCAGAGGCCCGGAAGGGCAGGCCATTGTGGCCGAATTAGGTTTTGTACCACTACCGGAGTAAGGCTATGAGCACATTAGAAAAAACTCGTCCAACTGCCGCGCCGGCTCCGGCCCCCACCCCGCGACTTAAACGCAACTGGAAAGAAATGGCTATTGAAGGGTTGATCCGGGTGGCCGGCGTGTCCACTATTTTTATTGTTACTTTGATCTTCTTTTTCCTCATCCGCGAAGGGCTGCCCGCATTTTTGGATATTCCGCTGCGACAGCTTTTTGGCGTGCGCTGGTATCCCATTGAAGAACTGTTTGGGCTGCTGCCGCTGCTGGTTGGCTCGCTGCTGGTAACCACGGGCGCGGTGATTATCGCCGTGCCGCTGGGGCTCATCACCGCCATTTACCTGGGCGAGATTGCCCCACCGTGGCAGCGGGAAATTTTAAAACCGCTCATTGAAATGCTGGCCGGCATCCCTTCGATTGTGCTGGGCTTTTTGGGCTGGGTGGCGCTGGCCCCGCTCATTCAAAAAATGGGCGCGTCTACCGGATTAACCGCTTTTACCGGCGCGCTCATTCTGGCTTATATGTCGCTGCCAACCATCATCAGCATTTCTGAAGACGCGCTGTACGCCGTGCCCAAAGAGTACCGCGACGGCGCGCTGGCAATTGGCGCAACGCAGTGGCAAACCATTTGGCGGGTGGTACTGCCCGCCGCGCGCAACGGCATTGTCATTGCGGTGATGCTGGGCATTGGCCGGGCCATTGGCGAAACAATGGCCGTGATGATGGTTACCGGTAACGCGGCCAACCTTCCGGCGCTCAGTCCCGGCATCTTTTTTGAGCCGGTGCGCACCATGACTGCCACCATCGCCGCGGAAATGGGCGAGGTGGCGCAAGGCAGCCTGCATTACAACGTGCTGTTTGGCATTGGCATTGTGTTGTTCATCATTACGTTTGCCATTAACTCGCTGGCCGGCAAGCTGGTGGGCGTGCAAACAACCCGCAAACGAGGAGGTCAGTTATGACCCGCCAACAAACTCAAAAAATCGCCGTAGTTGTGATTACCGGCGTGGCCGCGCTGGTGGTGGTGCCGATTGTGCTGGTTATTTTGTTTATTGTGATCAACGGCCTGCCGGCTATCAACTGGGAATTTTTAACCCAGCCGCCGCGCAACGGCATGCGCGAGGGCGGCATTATGCCCGCCCTGCTGGGCACTACCATCCTTACTTTTGGCACGGCGATTGTTTCTTTTCCGCTGGCCATTGGCGCGGCCATTTATCTGGCCGAGTACGCCGGCAATAACCGGCTGACGCGCTGGGTACGGCTGGCCATTGTTAATCTGGCCGGTATCCCTTCCATTGTTTACGGCCTGTTTGGTCTGGGCGCGTTTGTGCTGTTTTTGAACATGGGCACCTCGATTGTAGCTGGCTCGCTGACGCTGGGGCTGCTGACGCTGCCGGTGGTTATCAGCACCGCCGAAGAAGCCATCAACGCCGTGCCGCAGCAGTTCCGTACCGTGAGCCTTAGTTTGGGCGCTACCCGCTGGCAAACTATTCGGCACCAGGTATTGCCCCACGCATTGCCCGGCATTGTCACCGGCATTATTTTGGGGCTGGGCCGCGCCGCCGGCGAAACCGCGCCGATCCTGTTTACCGTGGCCGCGTTTTACCTGCCGGAACTGCCCAAATCTATGTTTGACCAAACAATGGCTCTGCCCTACCACCTGTACGTTATTTCAACGCAGGTGCCGGGCATGCCACTGGAAATTCAATACGGCACGGCGCTGGTGCTGATGCTGCTGGTGCTATCGTTAACGCTGGTAGCCACCGTGTTTCGCACCAGTATGCGCCGCCGGCGGGAGTGGTAAGTGATGACAGCCAAAATCTCGGTACAGAACCTCTACTTTACTTACGATGACGGCACCGAAGCGCTGCGCAACATCAATTTGGAAATTGCGCCCAATCAGGTTTTTGTGCTGTTTGGGCCGGCTCGCAGCGGCAAAAGCACGCTGCTGCGGCTGTTTAATCGCCTGTCTGACCTCACCGAAAAAACCCGGCGGCAGGGGGCGGTTCTGTTTAACGGTCAGGACATTTTTGAACCCGGCGTGGACGTGAGCCATTTGCGGCGGCGTATCAGCATGGTTTTTGCCATCCCCACGCCCCTGCCCGGCACCATCCGCGACAACCTGACCTACGGCCTGCGCATGGCCGGCCTCCGCGATGAGCGCGTGCTGGCCGAGCGGGTTGAAAAATCGCTCAAACAGGCGGCGCTGTGGGACGAAGTGAAAGACCGGCTTGAGTCATCGGCCTTTGCCCTGTCTGGCGGGCAAAAACAGCGGCTGTGCATTGCCCGCAGCTTGGCCCTTGAGCCAGAAGTGCTGCTGCTGGATAACCCCACCTCCGGGCTGGACCCCATTTCCACCGGCCAGGTTGAGGACTCGCTATACGAATTAAAACGGCGGTACACAGTGGTGATGGTGCCGCACAGCGTGCAGCAGGCGGCCCGGGTAGCCGATACCGCCGCCTTTTTGCTCGATGGCGAACTGGTTGAGGTGGGCAACCGCCTGTTTACCTACCCCCGCGACAAACGCACCGAAGATTATGTAACAGGACGGTTTGGTTAATGCAAAACAAAATTGAGGTTAGCAACTTTAGTTTTTTCTACGGTGATTTTCAGGCGCTTATCGATCTGAACCTGCCCATCCCGCAAAACCAGATCACGGCGCTGATTGGCCCTTCGGGTTGCGGTAAATCCACGTTTTTGCGCTCGCTCAACCGGATGAACGACACTATTGCCAAAACCCGGGTTGAAGGCCAGATCACAATGGATGGCAAAAACATTTACGACTCGGACGTGGATGTGGTAGAATTACGGCAACGTGTTGGCATGGTCTTTCAGCGGCCCAATCCGTTTCCGCAGAGCATTTTTGATAACGTGGCTTTTGGCCCGCGGGTACTGGGCATGGCCAAACACCAAAAACTGAATGAAATGGTCCGCGACAGCCTGGAACACGCCGCGCTATGGGACGAAGTCAAACATCGATTGGATGACCCGGCCCTTGAGCTGAATCCCGGCCAGCAGCAGCGGCTGTGCATTGCCCGCACCATCGCCGTAAAACCCGAAGTAATTTTGATGGATGAGCCGTGCTCGGCGCTGGATCCGGTGGCTACCCTCCGCGTAGAAGAATTAATGCGCGAGCTGGCCAAAGAATACACAATTGTGATTGTTACCCACAACATGCAGCAAGCGGCGCGGGCATCGCACTGGACCGGCTTTTTCTGGTTGGGGCGGTTGGTTGAATTTAACCTGACCAAAGAATTATTCAGCAACCCCCGCGAAGAGTTAACCGAATCTTACATTACCGGCCGGCGTGGTTAAACCAACGCCAACGGTCTGGCCGTCCCGCAAACCATCAAGCAATGGTTGAGGGATAATTTATTAAAGACAAGGGAGAAATTTTTTTATGGTAATGCGGGAACGATTTGAAAGAGAATTGAACGAACTCCGGGCCGACATCTTAAAAATGGGAGATATGGTTGACGACGAACTAAAATTGGCTCTGCGCGCGCTGGAAACTCTGGATGTGAGTTTGGCCAAACAGGTTCAGCTAGCCGACAAGCAGGTTAACCAAACCCGGTTTGATCTGGAAAACAAGTGCACCACGCTCATTGTTACCCAGCAGCCGGCCGCGCGCGACCTGCGCAGTATCATCGCCGCGATGAATATGATTGTTGATATTGAGCGCATGGGCGACCAGGCCAAAGGCATTGCCAAAGTTATCCCCCACATGCTGCAACACCCGGACAGCCCGCGCCCGGCCGAGTTGCGGCAAATGGGCAGCATGGTCAGCCAGATGCTGCGCCAGGCCATGACCGCTTACGCTCACCACAACGCCGATCTGGCCGAAGCTGTGTCCAAGCAGGATGATGAAGTTGACCGGTTGTACGCTCAGGTGTTCACCCAAATTATGGAACATATGGCCCACGCCAAAGACACCCACCACGTTGAAGCCTGCTACGAGGTGCTGCGTTCGGCCCGTGAACTGGAGCGGTTTGGCGATCTGGCTACCAATATCGCCGAGCGCGTGGTTTACATGGTAACCGGCAGCCTGCACGAAACCAATGTGGATAACCAGTAACCCCATCCCCCACCAAACAACAAAAAAGCGCAAGGGATAAGCCTTTGCGCTTTTTTTCATTCTTCGCTAGCAACTACTCAGCCGCACCATTCTGGATGTCATTCCCGCGTGTTTTTAGCGGGAATCCACCGTTTTGGCCTTCAGTGGATGCCCGATAAAGACATTCGGGCATGACGGCTGAGTAAGTTACCTTCGCTATTCGTTTAATCCTCAAAGCGATAGCCCACGCTCCGAATGGTGGTAATCCGTTTGGGCTTGGACGGGTTTTCTTCGATCTTCTCCCGCAGCCAGCGAATATGCACATCAACCGTGCGCGATTCGCCGTAGTAATCGTAGCCCCACACTTTGGTTAGCAGCAAATCCCGAGACAGCACCACCCCCTGGTTGCGCATCAACTCGGCCAGCAGGTCAAACTCTTTGTAGCTCAGGTTGAGTTCCTCCTGCCCCTTATACACCTTGCGCGAAACCGCATCGAGCTGTAAATCACCCGATTGGATGAGTTTGGGAGTGGCGGGTTTGGGCTGGCGGCGCAGGGCGGCCCGCACCCGGGCCAGCAGTTCGCCCAAACTGAAGGGCTTGGTAATGTAATCGTCCGCGCCGGAATCAAGCCCTATGATTTTGTCCACCTCGCTGGAACGGGCCGTGAGCATGATGATGGGCACTTCCATTTCCCGCCGCAAAATGCGGCACACCGACAGCCCATCCAGATCGGGCAGCATTACATCCAGCACAATCAAATCCGGGATTTGCGCCCGCGCCGATTCCAGGCCTTCCGGCCCATTGTTGGCGGTTAAAATCTCGTAGCCTTCTTTGGTCAGGTTGTAAGCCAGAGTCTGCCGTAGAGTCTGATCGTCTTCTACAATAAGAATCGTCTTTTTATCAGTATCTACCATCAATCTTTCTCCAATGATGGTTGAATTATAATGACAGCGGGGGGGTATCGTCAAAAGTGGAGGTAGGTTAATCCTGGGTGAGGGGTAACGCCACCTGAAACACAGAACCTTCGTTGACGACGCTCTCTACCCAAACCCGGCCTTTGTGCCCTTCAACCAGTTCTTTTACCACAGTAAGCCCCATGCCCATGCCCCGCGCTTCCAGCGCGCCGGGAATCTGGTAAAACGGCTCAAAAATCCGGCGCTGCTCCGTGGTGGGGATGCCCACGCCGTTGTCGGCCACCATCAGCACCAGCTCCGGCTGGAGGGCGCTATCGGCGCGCTCGTGCTGCACCCAGGCTCGCACCGAAACATAACCGCCCGGCGGCGTGTACAGGCAGGCGTTTTCCAGCAGGTTTTCCAAAATGCGCAGCAAATGGGCGCGGTCGGCGATGATTGGCGGCAGTTCGGATTTGGTTTCTTTGGTCAGGGTTACTTCTTGCAGGTGGGCCAGCGAGGCCATCTTTTGCAGCGCCTCATCGATCACCGCCATCACATCGACCTGGGCAAAGTGCGGCACAATTTTGTTTTTGTTTTGCGCGCCCAGTTGGATGGCGTTGTCAAGCACGGCTACAATTCTATCGACACTGCTGTGCATAATTTGTTGGATATGCAGTTGGTCCGGGGTGTAATCATCAATCGACCCCCGCAAAATAAGCTCGGAATAGCCTTTGATGGTGGTTAGCGGGGCGCGCAGCTCGCGGGAGAGGGCGGTGATAAAATTGTTGCGCGCTTCGTCGGCCTTAACGTTGGGGGTAACGTCTTTAAAAATGGCGATAATTCCCAGCCACTCGTTGTTGTTGTTGCGCCAGGGCACAAGCTGCCCCTGCACAAAGCGGTCGTCGTACTGGGCAAAGGTGGGCAGCGGCTTGTTGCGGCGTGAAAAGGCTGTCGCCAGGTCTTCAATTGACTCGGCAGAATCAATCTGGCCGTATACCGAACTGATGGGTTGGCCCAGCAGCTCCCGCCGCGAACGGCCCAAAATGCGCTCGGCCGCCCGGTTAACCAATCGCACCCGGCCGGTGGCGTCGCTAACGACCACCCCTTCGTGGATGGCTTCAAAAATGGCCATGTGATCGAATGTGCCCGTCACAGGCTCAGCCGGCAAAGCCGGCGGCCCGGGCCGCGGCGCAGGTTTGTTAAGCCGGGGGCGCGGGGCGTTAGCCTCGGCCACTGCCGCCCCAACCAGCGCCGGCTCGGGCTGAGGCGCCACCGCAAGCACGGGGGGATGCGGATCGCCTTCACCGTAATAACGATAAGCTTCAACCAGCGCCGCCAGTTGCGGGGCCAGATGCCGGCACAGGGCCATATCATTGGGCTGAATCCTGTCTTGGGTGACCGGATTCCCCAGCAGCAGCAACCCAACCGGCCGGCCATTCATCAATAACGGCTGCAAATAGGCGGGACCAATCCGGTCTTCAAACCAAAGAGTGTACACCTCGGCCAGCTCTGCCGGGTTAGACTGGGGCGCAAACAGCGCCGGCGAGTCGGCGGACAGGGCCAAACCGAGCAGTTTGAAATCGGCCAGCGGCAATCGCTGCTGGTAACGGCCCACCAGTGTGATGGGACGTTCCGGGCTGTAAACGGCCGCCAGATAAAAGCGGCTGGCATCCAGCGCATCGATCACCAACAAAGCCGCCTGATCGGCGCGGGTAACGGTAGCCATGCAGCGGGCCACGTGGCTCATCGATTGGCTCAGGCTGGGGATAGCGCTGATGATGCGCCCAACATCGAGCAGGCGCTGTCGCTCCCGGCTCAAATGGACGGCCTGCCGGGCGGTCGCTTCGGATTCCACCTGGCGGCCGCGATATATCTGCATCCCTTCCCAATGCAGGCTGGCAATCAAAAGGGCGTAGGCCAGCAGCGTAATCAACCCCCAAAAACCGGTTAATTGCAGCAGCGCCAGAAAATTGGCCAGCAGCAGCGCCAACGGGGCTAGCAGGCAGAGCCAGTTAAACCGGGGCAGGCTCGATACAATAAACCACGCGCCTGCCACCAAAATAATGATGCTGTGCAGTTGAAACGGCGCCGGCCAACCGGGCAAGGCCGGCAGCAGCGCTAAAATACCGCCGGCCAGAGTGCCGGTCCACAAAAAAACAGGGCGTATCTGAGCCGGGTTCGGCATCAGCGCCCAAATTATACAAAACACGCTAAAAACATCCAGGGCCGGAATAATCCCTGACTGGCCCGCCGGCGCGTTGAAGGAAACAATCACCATTACTGCCCGCGTTGCCACTAACAGAAACAACGGCAGCAGCCGCCAGCTTTGTGAATCTTTGGAGAAGTTATTCAAACCGACCAGCAGCGCCGTCAGTGCAAATAAATTTGTGGCTAAAAGGAGAGCTTGCATTGGTGCTGCCAACCCGTAATGTTTGTGGTAATGTGCGCAGCCAGAAAATCTGCCTGACCATTTCAGTATAACAAACGGACCGAGGTTGAACAATGGGCTTTTGGTGGGGGGAAGTACCAAAGTACAGAGGACTGTGCTACAATAGCCAAAATTTGCGAGGCCAGACCCATGCTAAAACTGCACGATATTGTCCGGGCGCAGCAGCACCTGTCTCCGTTTATCACCCCAACGCCGCTAATATTCAGCCAGGCGCTCAGCGAGCAAAGCGGAGTTAATGTTTGGCTAAAATTAGAGGTGTGCCAACCAACCGGCAGCTTTAAAGTGCGCGGCGCGTTGCACAAGTTGATGGCTTTGGCCGGGCAGGCAAAACAGACCGGCGTGGTTACCGCCAGCGCCGGCAACCACGGGCTGGGTGTGGCGTTTGCCGCCCAAAAACTGGGGCTGACCAACGCCACTGTTTTTGTGCCGCAGAGCGCGCCTACAGCCAAAGTGGCCAAGCTGCGCCGTTTCCCCATCCAATTAAAACAGGCAGGCCAAACCTACGAAGACGCTCACCAGGCCGCCGAAGAATTTGCCCGGCAAAGCGGCGCAACTTACATCTCGGCCTACGACGACCCGCAGGTGATTGCCGGGGCGGGTACGTGCGGGCTGGAAATTATCACCGCCCTGCCGCAGGCCGATGCGGTGATTGTGCCAACTGGCGGCGGCGGATTGGTGGCGGGTATTGCTGTGGCTGTAAAAGGGATAAATCCGGGCTGCCGGGTGGTTGGCGTGCAGCCGGCAGCCTCGCCGGCAGCCAAGCTCTCGTTTGAGCAAAACCTGCCCATCGACCCCTACGACCACGCGCCCACCATTGCCGATGGGCTGGCCGGCGGCTTTGGAGCCCATCCGTTTTACATTGCCCGCACCCTGATAGACGATATTTTGTTATTCAGCGAGGCGCACCTGCGCCGGGCCATCGCCACCCTGGTTGACCAACACCAACTGGTGGCCGAAGCCTCCGGGGCTATTGCCATTTGCCCGTTGCTCACCGAACCGCAGCAGTTTGCCGGCCAAACGGTTGTGTGCGTGGTGACCGGGTCAAACATCGATACCCGCCTGTTGGCTGCTATTCTGAACGAAGCTACTTTTTAGCAAATCCTTCTTTCCAGCCTCGCGACTCGATGTCCTGCTCTTCGGCCTGCCCTTCGGCCCAACCTTTGGAAATCTCAAGGTCGGCCTCGGTAAAGCCTTCAACCCAACCCCCGGAGTCGATGGCCTCTTCTTCGCTCATCCCCTTGGCCCAACTCTGCGATCCGTGTTCGAGTTTGCGGGCCAGCAGCCGGGTTTGATGCATTTCCAGATTTAAAGCGGCAAAACTCTCGTCAATTTGTGCTTTCAACTCGTCCCAATGGTCCGGGCCAGACAGGCTCAAACTGCGGTACTGGTCCTGAGTCTCTTTCAGCTTATCGGTGGCTGCCTGAAGCTGATGGAAAAACTCGTAACGCGATGCCGGTTTGATATGCCGCATTTCTGCCCGCAAATGCTCAATTTCGGTGCCCAGGGTATTCAATTGTACGCCCAATGTATCCAGATAACTATCCCGTTGGGCCAGCTTACTTGTTAAAGTTGACATCATAACCTCCATTTTTAGTTGATTAACCAATACTGCCACTTGCCAAAACAAAAAACTCCCCGGGTATACTCCGAGGAGTTCTAACATTTTGAACGGCTGATGTAATTGTTGTAGATTACTAGGCCGGCCAACAAATTGGCCGAAGATTAAATTTGGATAACAACACGAAATTCAGTCGGAAAACTGCCCCAAAGTACACCACGCGTTATTGTTGTTGCGTACTAATAGTTTATCACAGCTGTCGGGTAAATTCAACCGATTTTTTGACAACCTCAATCTACACCGCAACACGCAACAGAGTGTAGCCTCCCTGTGGAACGATTTGACCCCACAAACTTCCAAACGGCTACAGCTTAATAATGACAGATGTCACCCCCACAAAATGACAATTGGCAGTGTTGTTGATGCAAAAAATGTGCTATTATTGACCACGGGAGAAAAGGTCGATTGCGGATTGAAATACTCAGCAAAACAACAGACCGCAGTTGGGTAACCTTTACTCCGCCATCAAATTCCCGATAATAATTTATGCCGGTTTCCTAAATACAGAGTAAATTCGGGAGTCCTGATAATAAAATATAGCAGTTTCCTTCTAATTCAAAGTTAGGCAGGAGTCGTTTGGGGCGGTAAACGGCTCGGAGGATTCGTATTTTGTTGGGCGCGGGCAGTCAGCCGCAAACGGCGCGGCACACTGCCCGCGCTGGCCAAGACGCGGGCGCCGCGCCCGTTTTCAGCAGCGGTGTTCGCTGGCGGGAACGGAAGTACAGCTCAATTGCTGGGCCAGCCGCCGAAGCGCCGCGCCGGTTCGCGCTCGAACAGCCGGGGTGATTGCGGCGAAAACCCATCCACCCGCAAACTCGGAGCCGGTGTGGGAAAAATGTCGTCGGGACCTAAGTTGGTTTTTGACCGGGCGCGAAAAAACCGGGCACGAAGAATCGGGTCAGTGTAACCAGCTTTGGCGGTACTGAGTTCGCGTTTGAGCAAGCGGGTGCGGCGACCGGAAAGAACGATGTTGGCCGCGGAGTCGCCGTTGGCAAAGTTGCGAAAAATAACCGGAGTTGAGCAGTCGGGTCAGTGTCGCCGGGGTTTGCTGGATTTTATCGGCGGGGGCGGTCGGTCAATCGGGTTGGCTGTCCTGCCTAACAAGCCGTTTGCAGCGGACGGCCCAGGCACGGTTTTTGTTGAATGTGTGTTCGATTGGGGCGGGTTTGGTTGGCGGGCCGGGTGTAAAATCGGCGGAGCTCTCGCTGGTGAAGCGGTGTCGCGTGTGAAGTCGTCTTTTGGCCGGGTAGCCATCGAGCCGCCGCTGAAACGGGGCGTTAGGCAGGAGTCGTTTGGCGAGGTAAACGGCGCGGAGGATTCGTATTTTGTCGGGAGCGGGCAGTCAGCCGCAAACAGCGCGGCACACTGCCCGCGCTTTTACCAGCGCAGGCGCCGCGCCCGTTTTCAGCAGTTGTGTTCGCTGGCAGAAACGGAAGTACAACCCAATTGCTGGGCCAGCCGCCGATGCGCCGCGCCGGTTCGCGCTCGAACAGTCGGGGTGATTGCGGCGCAAACCCATCCACCCGCAAACTCGGAGCCGGGAGTGGGAAAAATGTCGTCGGGGTCGAAGTTGGTTTTTGACCGGGCGAAAAAAAACCGGGCACAAAAAATCGGGTCAGGGTAGCCAGGTTTGGCGGTACTGGGGTCGCGTTTGAGCAAGCGGGTTCGGCGGCCGGAAAAAACGGCGTTGGCCGCGGAGTCGCCGTTGGCAAAGCTGCGAAAAATAACCGGAGTTGAGCAGTCGGGTCAGTGGAGCCGGGGTTTGCTGGATTTTATCGGCGGGGGCGGTCGGTCAATCGGGTTGGCTGTCCTGCCTAACAAGCCGTTTGCAGCGGACGGCCCAGGCACGGTTTTTGTTGAGTGTATGTTTGATTGGAGTTGGTTTGGCTGGCGAGCCGGGTGAAAAATCGGCGTAGCTTTCGCCGGTGAAGTGGTGTCGGGAGTGAAGTTGTCTTTTGGCCGGGTAGCCATCGGGCCGCCGCTGAAACGGGGCGTTGGGCTGGTTCGTCGGAAAAAAGCGAAATAATCACCGGGGCAAGAGGTGTGGGCTGACAGAAAAATTTTCTCGTCGTCAAAAATAATTATCACGTCGTCAAAAAAAATTTTCTCGTCGTCAAAATAGCATTAAGCAGCGTCGAATCAAAAAGGGTAAGGAAGCAGAAAACAATTTGCAGTAAGGAAATTTTCGTTTGCTCTGAGCAAATTTTTATTTGGTCTGAGGAAAAATTTATTTGCTCCGAGCAAAATTTCGTTTGGTCTGAGCAAAATTTTGTTGGCTTCACGCAAACTGATCGGGGTTGAGCCGGTTGACTCACCCCGTCACGGCTCGCTTATTTTTGGTGGGGGTTAGCGGTTTGTCCGCGCCGAAATTGTTGCTGGCCGGTTGGCGTAAACGGGTGATAAAAAGACAACTGCTAATTTTTGTACTCGCGGTCGTTAAACTGTGAGCCGGACAGAGTGCGAGCGTTGGAGGTCGGCGCGTCAGGCGCTGGGCGCCCCACGCGCCGGAGCGAAGGTTAATCAATGAAAAGGCAGGGCGTCGTGCCTCGCTGAGTTGGGGCGGTGGTTTGCCGGCCAGATTGGTATCAAGTGTTGCAATTGATGCCGGTGAATTGGCGGCACCACGCCTCTGTCAGGCGGGGTTGGTGGTGCAACTGGGGCGCGCTTGTCAGTGTCAGGCCAGCCCAACAAGCCGTTTGCAGCGGACGGCTCAAGCAAGGTTTTTGTTGAGTTTGGTTTTGATTGGGGCGGGTCTGGCTGGTGAGCCGGGTGTAAAATCGGCGCAGCTTTCGCCGGTGAAGTGGTGTCAGATGTGAAATTGTCTTTTGGCCGGGTAGCCATCGCGCCGCCGCTGAAACGGGGCGTTAGCCGGATTGGCCTTGTAGATAGAATAAAATCCAAGCACAAAGTCATCTTATGCGTTACTTGATTATTACCGATATTTACGCAAATCTTGAAGCATTTGAAGCAATTTTGAATGATGCCAAAGATTTATTTGATAAAGTTTGGTGTCTGGGAGATTTAGTGGCATTTGGTCCTTATCCAAATGATTGTGTCGATTTATTGCTTACATTGGATCACAAATGTGTGGCCGGAGATGGCGATTGGATTGCGTTAGATAAATCTGACCCTAATTTGCTAACCGTTCGTAATTTGAATGACTTGAGTGAACGGCGCAAATATGCTCTTTTGTTAACCAGAGAAGTATTAACTGAAAAGACGCGCAATTATCTTGATAGTTTGCCGACAATTCTGGTAGAAAATGACAGCACATTAGTTCACGCCAGCCCGCGTCATCCACTTTTAGAAGATGTGCATTTTCCTGCCGTGGCTAAACCTAATTTTAAGCACTTCCGGTCAAAGTACTGTTTTAACGGTCACACAAATGTCCCTGCCATCTTTCAAGAACCGACTACATCTAACGGCGAATGTGAAATTCTTGTGCCGTATGGTGAAAACTCATCAGTGAAATATGGGGAACCTTTCCCTCTAAGCCAACGGCGGTTGATGATCAACCCAGGAGGGGTGGGTGGATCAGATTGTCGTTATCTTGCCTTTGATACATCATTTTATGGCATTTTTGATGATGAAAAGCATACCTTTGAATTTAGAAAGATACCGCTAAAGAATAATGTCTTTAGAAATATTCAGAATCGTACAAAAAGAACTTATTTGGATAAGTCTGGAGTGGTCAGTACCCCGGAAAAATCATCTGCTACATTTGCAACCCAACCTGACAAGCCTGAAAAAACTGAACTGATTATTCGTTATTGGGCAAATACTGTAGTTGGTTCATCATGTGAAAACAGCGCTGATTCTTATGCAATCGGCGAGCAGATGTGGAATAATCAATCGGGTTATCTTTTTGTCGTTGGTGATGCTCGTTCGATGGGGGCGGACAAAGAACTAATTGAACAACAGGCAAGCCGTTTAGCGACCAAAACAATTTGTGAAAACTATTATCGCGAATATTCTGACTCTAACGCTAACCCTTCAGCAATTCTTGAACGAGCATTCATACAAGCCAACCAAGAAATTATTACTCAATTCTCTCATCACTCGACTATTGTAAGTACAGTTGCTTCGTTGATTTATCAAGACAGATTATATTTAGCGCAAATTGGGAATTGCTTTGCTTATTTGTTCCGTAACAAACAATTGAGTGAAATCGCTACACCTCGTTCTATGTTTGATATACTGTACCTTACCGGAGGAATAACAGAGCAGGATTATCAAGAAGGGAAAAAATTTCCTGGTTCAATGCACAGAATCCACTATTTTCTAGGAGTCCCGGACACGCAGGTACAACTGATTGATTCCCCTCTGTATTCCGGCGACTGTATATTGCTTTGTACCAATGGATTTTCGCGTGTGGAGGAGAAGGAAGTTGAGCAAGCTCTATTAACCTATCCTTTGAGTGATGTTACAGAATACTTACTTGGCTTAAGCAAAAAATATTTGATTGAGTCAGGCAGTTCTGATGATGCAACATTGATCGTTATTTCGGTAGGTGAAAAATCCGGCTAACAACCCAATTCACGCGACCCATTAAGCACGGTTTTATGCGCAAGGCTTGGCCTCCCCCGACGATACCTTTGGGCGCGTGATTGGGGGGCGTTAGGGTTGCTTCGGTGGCTGGCTTGACGCGGTTGGGCCATCCGCCGAAATGATGGTGCAAAACAAACCTGGTTTTGAATCGGGCGGGGGGCTGTACCGGCCCACCATTGCGCCGGGGGTCGGGTGATTGTGCCGGCAGTCGGGTGCAAAAATCAGAAATGCGCCGGCGCAATCGTGAGCCGCGCCGGGTGTCGCGGTCGGCCAAGCGCCGCGCTCGTTGAGTGGGTCAGCGCAAGCTCGCGAACGGGGGCAAAGTGCGGCCACAGTTGGCGGCAGTTCGGCGTCACGTGAGCGGGTGCAAGGCCGCGAATGGCTCAAAACCGGGCAATCGTTGCCGGCGGGCAACTGTCGCGCTGGTTGAGTGCGCTGGCGCAAGCCCGCGCCAAAAGTTAAAAAATTGGTAAACTTTGCCGGCAAACAAGGGTCGCGCTGGTTGGTTGGGGCGGTGTGGTGCTGCGGTCGGGGTCAAAATGGGGCAACCGTTGCCAGTGAACAAGCGCCGCGCCCGTTGAGACCACCGCCGGTCGGTTGCGGGTGCAGGATTGGTCCGCTCGAACTGGCGGGCTGGCAGGCAAAATCGCTGCGGGGCAGCGGTTATCACAGGCAAACAGCGTCAGTTGGCGGCGGTGGGCAACCTAACAACCTAATACACGCGAATTGGCAAGCAAGATTTTTATTGGGTTTGCTGTTGCTCGCGGCGGCTGCAAAATTGTGGCTTGGCGATGCCCACTTTGCCAATCGCGTGATTAGGGGGCGTTAGGCAGGAGTAGGCGAGGCGGTAAACGGCTCGGAGGATTCGTATTTTGTTGGGAGCGGGCAGTCAGCCGCAAACAGCGCGGCACACTGCCCGCGCTGAAAAGACGCAAGCGCCGCGCCTGTTTTCAGCAGTGGTGTTCGCTGGCGGGAATGGAACTCCAGCTCAAATTCTGGGCCAGCCGCCGAAGCGCCGCGCCGGAGCGTGCTCGAACAGCCGGGGTGATTGCGGCGAAAACCCATCCACCCGCAAGCCCGAAGCCGGGCGTAAAAAAACGCCGTCGGGATCGCAGTGAGCTTTTGACCGGGCGTAAAAAAACCGGGCACGAAGAATCGGGTCAGGGTAGCCGGGTTTGGCGGTACTGGGGTCGCGTTTGAGCAAGCAGGTTCGGCGGCCGGAAAAAACGGCGTTGGCCGCGGAGTCGCCGTTGGCAACGTTGCGAAAAATAACCGGAGTTGAGTAGTCGGGTCAGTGTCGCCGGGGCCGGATTTTATCGGCGGGGGCGGTCGGTCAATCGGGTTGGCTGTCCTGCCTAACAAGCCGTTTGCAGCGGACGGCCCAGGCACGGTTTTTGTTGAGTTTGGGTCAAAAGTGGAGTTGGTCTGGCTGGTGAGCCGGGTGTAAAATCGGCGCAGCTTTCGCCGGTGAAGTGGTGTCGGGGGTGAAGTTGTCTTTTGGCCGGGTAGCCATCGAGCCGCCGCTGAAACGGGGCGTTGGGTGCTTGATAACATATTACAAAGCACAACACTCTATGTAAATATTTGGCTTAATTAAAGAGATTGATGGGCTTTGAACATTTAATTCCGACAATAAGTTTCCTGTTTACAGCATTGATTACGATTTCTACTCTTTTACAGGGTATCAATGCGTATCTTGATTTGAGAGCGAAATTCAAGAGAAACGGACAAGATAAACAATCAGTCACGGTCGAAAACGCATCTGCTAAAAAGAAAACAAAACTTAATATTTCTCTCCCGCGCTTGAGATGGACACAATCGAGAATCGATTTTTTGATGATGGCTGTCCCGTGGTATACAGTGATGCTTCTTGAGATAGTACCTGTTTATTTATATATTCCAAGCATCGACTTGTTGGACAAATTGATGGTTATGTTCAGTTACTTCACCTTCTATTTGGTGTACCCATTCATTATCAAGAATGTGAAAGAAAAGAGTAACAAGAAATTTCTCAAATTGGCGCTAATCGCTTTGGCATTAGAATTCTTCCTCGCAAATATTCTGTACTTAATGCCATCATTAAAAGAAGATAGTGGTTTTACATTCATTTATATCACTGCACACACGATTAATTTTCAAATCTTTAGAATTTCACTGCTTTTCTACTTGATCAGAGAATTTTTTGATCCGTGGTATGAGACTTTGCCCAAGAACTGAGTTAGTAAAAACCTTGATACGTTTTATTGAAATTTGGTTTACAAATTTGGAATCCATTGCATCCAATGATGCACCCAACAATGCCAATGCAGCGGACTGCCCAAACCCGGTTTTTATCGAAGTGGTGTAGCCCGTTACGGTGATTCAAATAGGGTAAAATATGCTGGCAAAGGTGGTTTTTAATCGGCGGGGTGCTTTGTGTAGTGTCTCGCTTTTTTGCATTAGTTACACGAGCAGCCGCTGATTGGGGGCGTTAGCCGGTTAAAAATCAAACAGCAATTTAGTGCAAATGAACCAAAAACGTATTTTCTTCACCGTCACAATCATTTTGACTTTGCTTTTGACTACTTCGGGTATTGTGAATTTGGTGTTGTATCGTTATGCTAATCAATACTATTTGCAACTCAATATGACCAGACTCGACCCACTCGGTCTGATTTTCTACGAACCGTCAGACCCGCCCGTAAACGAACTTGATCAACAGAAAACCAGAGTTGTCTTTTTCGGTGACTCACGGGCTTATCAGTGGCCGAAACCTCAAAATTTGAATCAATTTGTCTTTTTGAATCGCGGGATTGGCGCTCAAACATCCACTCAGGTTGCTGAACGATTTGAAAAACATATTGTGCCGCTTCACCCCGATATTTTGGTAGTGCAAGCCTGTATCAATGACTTGAAAACGATCCCATTGTACCCACACCTCAAACATCAAATTATTGACACCTGTAAAGCTAATCTTAAACAGATTGTGGAAAAGGCGGGAAGCCAGGGAACAACGGTAATATTAACAACTGTGTTTCCGTTGGGCGAGTTGTCCGTGGAGCGACGCTTATTCTGGTCAGATGAAGTGGGCAAAGCTATCGTTGAGGTTAATGAGTATATTAAGACGCTCCAGAGTGAAACTGTGGTAATATTTGATACAGCGGCAGTATTGGCCGATCAAAACGGGCAAATTCGCGCAGAGTATAGTTTTGATTTGTTGCATCTCAATGAAAATGGCTACCTGGCGTTGAATGAAGGATTGGAAGAACTACTACTAAAAACTGGGTCAGAGAAAGCAGCCAGTGTGAAGTAGCGCAAAAAACCGGCTAACAACCCAATGCACGCGAATTGGCAAGCAAGGTTTTTGTTGGGTTTGTTGGGCCTGTGGTGGTTACAAAATTGCAGCTTGGCGATGCCCACCTTGCCAATCGCGTGATTAGGGGCGTTAGGCAGGAGTCGTTTGGGGCGGTAAACGGCTCGGAGGGTTCGTATATCGTTGGGCGCGGGCAGTCAGCCGCAAAAGACGCGGCACACTGCCCGCGCTGGTAAAGGCGCGGGCGCCGCGCCCGTTTTCAGCAGCGGTGTTCGCCGGCAGAAACGGAAGTACAACCCAATTGCTGGGCCAGCCGCCGAAGCGCCGCGCCGGAACGCGCTCGAACAGCCGGGTTGATTGCGGCGAAAACCCATCCACCCGCAAACTCGGAGCCGGGTGTGGGAAAAATGTCGTCGGGGCCGAAGTTGGTTTTTGACCGGGCGGGAAAAAACCGGGCACGAAGAATCGGGTCAGTGTAGTCGGGTTTGGCGGTACTGGGGTCGCGTTTGAGCAAGCGGGTGCGTTTCTTGGAAAAAACCACGTTGGCTGCGGAGTCGCCGTTGGCAACGTTGCGAAAAATAACCGGAGTTGAGTAGTCGGGTCAGTGGAGCCGGGGTTTGCTGGATTTTATCGGTGGGGGCGGTCGGTCAATCGGGTTGGCTGTCCTGCCTAACAAACCGTTTGCAGCGGACGGCCCAGGCACGGTTTTTATTGAGTTTGGGTCAAAGTGAAGTTGGTTTTGCTGGCGAGCCGGGTGTAAAATTGGCGGAACTTTCGCCGGTGAAGCAGTATCGGGGGTGAAATTGTCTTTTGGCCGGGTAGCCATCGAGCCGCCGCTGAAACGGGGCGTTAGGCAGGAGTCGTTTGGGACGGTAAACGGCTCGACGGTAGCGGAAAGCAAAGCGAGGGAAGCGGGCAGTCAGCCGCAAAAGACGCGGCACACTGCCCGCGCCTTTACCAGCGCGGGCGCCGCGCCTGTTTTCAGCAGTGGTGTTCGCTGGCAGAAACGGAAGTACAACCCAATTGCTGGGCCAGCCGCCGAAGCGCCGCGCCGGAACGCGCTCGAACAGCCGGGTTGATTGCGGCGCAAAACCATCAACCCGCAGGCCCGGAGCCGGGAGTGGGAAAAATGTCGTCGGGGTCGAAGTTGGTTTTTGACCGGGCGAAAAAAAACCGGGCACGAAGAATCGGGTCAGGGTAGCCAGGTTTGGCGGTACTGGGGTCGCGTTTGAGCAAGCGGGTGCGGCGACCGGAAAGAACTGCGTTGGCCAAGTAACAAAAAATAACCGGAGGCACGCAGTCGGGTCAGTGTCGCCGGGGCCGGATTTTATCGGCGGGGGCGGTCGGTCAATCGGGTTGGCTGTCCTGCCTAACAAGCCGTTTGCAGCGGACGGCCCAGGCACGGTTTTTGTTGAGTTTGGGTCAAAGTGGCGTTGGTCTGGCTGGCGCGCCGGGTGTAAAATCGGCGCAGCTTTCGCCGGTGAAGCAGTGTCGGGGGTGCAGTTGTCGTTTGGCCAGGTAGCCATCGAGCCGCCGCTGACACGGGGCGTTAGGGTTGCTTCGTTGGGGTTGTTTGGCACGGTCGGGCCATTTTCCGAAATGATGGCGCAAAGCAAACCCGGTTTTGAATCGGGCGGGGGGTTGCACCGGCCCACCATTGCGCCGGGGGTCGGGTGATTGGGCCGGTAGTCGAGTCAGCTAAAAGCGGGAATGCGCCGGCGCAATCGTGAGCCGCGCCGGTTGAGTGGGTCAGCGCAAGCTCGCGACCGGGGGCAAAGTGCGGCCACAGTTGGCGGCAGTTCGGCGTCACGTGAGTGGGTGCAAGGCCGCGAACGGCTCAGAATTGGGCAATCGTTGCCGGTGGGTAACTGTCGCGCTGGTTGAGCGCGCTAACACAAGCCCGCGACAAAAGTTAAAAATCGGCAAGGCTTGCCGTCAAACAAGGGTCGCGCTGGTGGGTTGGGGCGGTGTGGTGCTGCGGTCGAGGTTAAAGTGGGGCAAACATTACCAACGGCCAAGCGCCGCGCCGGTTGGGGCAACTGCCGGTCGGTTGTTGGCGCGGGAGTGGTCCGCTCGAACCGGCGGGACGGCCGGCAAAATCGCTGCGGGGCGGTGGTTGTCACAGGCAAACAGCGTCAGTTGGCGGCGGGGGGCAACCTAACAACCTAATACACGCGAATTGGCAAGCGCGGTTTTTGTTGGGTTGGGTGTTGCCTGCGGAGGCAGCAAAATTGTGGCCATTTCTTGCCCACTTTGCCAATCGCGTGATTAGGGGGCGTTAGGTGGGCAAAAAATTGCGGGCAAACAAGATTGGGAGTTTATGGCGCTTTAATAATAGTTGCGGTGTTGGTTCACAGCCTAAAGGAACGACGTTTTGCCGGTGATGGTCATCGCTAAATCTGTTAAAGCACAAAGGATAAAAAGTGCCTACAAATTACATACTCATAGACCTTGAGAATGTTCAGCCTAAAAACCTAAATATTCTTACAGAGCATCCTTTCAAAATTTACGTTTTTGTTGGCGAAAACCAGGAAAAAATCTCCTTTGATCTTGCTGAAACAATGCAGAATTTCGGTGAAAATGCAAAGTACATCAAAATCTCAGGTAATGGAAAAAACGCCTTGGATTTTCATCTGGCCTTCTATCTTGGCAGCCTCTCAACGAAAGACACTGAGGGGTATTATCACATTATTTCAAAAGACACCGGCTTTGATCCTCTGGTCAAGCACTTGAGAAAAAATAAAATCAGAATTTTCAGGCATAATAATCTGGCAGAAATTCCATTATTGAGAATTTCAAGCGCCAGGAATATTGAAGAAAAAATTGAGGCGGTCATAAAAAACCTGGCCGGCAGAGGTCAGTCCCGACCAAGAAAAGTATCAACCCTATCCAATACAATAAACTCTTTGTTTATAGAAAAACTAAGCGAAAGTGAAATGACCGTATTTATCAATACACTTAAAAACAAAAAATACATTAATGTTGAACAAGATAAGGTGTCGTATAATTTACCAAAATAGGCTTTAGCAAGTCGTTTAACGCGGACTCTCGCTGAAGCTTGTCGTTTGGCCCACCTAACAAGCCAATTAACGCGAATTGGCAAGCACGGTTTTTGTTGGGGTTGGTTGGGCCTGCGGCGGTTGTGAGATTTCGACATTTTGTTGCTCACCTTGCCAATCGCGTTATTGGCGGCTCGATGGCTACCCGGCCAAAAGACAACTTCACTCCGACACCACTTCACCGGCGAAATTTCACCGATTTTACACCCGGCTCACCAGCAAAACCAACTCCACTTTGACCCACACTCAATAAAAACCGTGCTTGGGCCGTCCGCTGCAAACGGCTTGTTGTTAATATGAAAAAGGAAGGCGACCCGCGTTCAGCGGATCGAACAACTTGATCCCCAACGGGGATAACGGTACCCTACCCCTACGGTGTAAGTGGGCAGGGACGCCGGAATG
>JAJVIM010000035.1 GCA_022071955.1 Anaerolineae bacterium | reverse complement strand
AGGGTGCGGGCGTCGGGATTGTAGCTGAGGCCGGGCGCGGCCACATCGTCGGGATGCACCAGGATGCCGGCGGGCAGGGTGGCGGTGACGGTGATGGCCCCGCTGCCGGTTACCACCAGGGTATATGCCAGGCGATTCAACGTGCCGCCGTAGATGGACGCGGGTGAGACCTGCGCATCGAGCGCCGTCAGGGTCGGGGCTGTCACCGCCGCCGGTTCCGGCAGCGCCGGCTCGTCTACGACACCCTGAGCCTCAACCGGCGCAGATGTTGCTTCGACACCCTGCACTTCGACCGGCGCCGGCTCGTCTGTAACAACCTGCGCCTCAACCGGCGCGGCAGTCCCCGGCGCAGGCGTCGGTTCGACAACCTGAGCCTCCACCGGCGTTGGCAGCGTTGTGGCCGGCGGGGGTGCGGCAGCCGGGGGCGGGCCGGTCACATCGATGGCTACCTGCCCGTCAGCGGAGGGTTGCACCAGAATGTCAACCGCCTGCCCGGCCGGGGCCGTTGTAACCAGCCGACCGGCCTCCACTGCCTGCACCGTAAAGCCGGCGGTAGGCAGCGTTGTTTGATACCACTGCGTCACCTGGTCAGCCGGGACGCCGGCTACCACCAGGGCGCTGCCGCCAATCGCCGGGTCCGGCGGCGCCGCGCCGGGGTAGACCGGCAGGGGAACGCCCTGAACGTCGAGGGTAGCGGGGGCCGGTTGGTTAGTTTCACCGGCCGGCGCTGCCGCACTTGTCGCCGCTGTATCCGGTTGAGCCGACCGGCGGAAGTACAAAAAGCCGGCGATGCCCATCAGGGTTAGCAGTAGCAGGCCAATAGCGCCGATGATGACAATGAGCCGCAGCGGAGAAGACCTGGTTGTTGCCGCGGCGGGATGACTGGGTTGGGTGGGGGTCATAGTCGTTTTATTCCTTTTTCCAAAATGTCAGGTTAAAAAAATTTAAATGGGTTTTTTAAATGTGGCAGTTAGTTGGCATCGATGACGCTCCACATTTCCTGCCAGCCCCGCGTTTCGCCGGGCGGCAAGTTAAGATACGTGTCAAAATCCGGGGTCAACCCGCCCCAAACCTCAAAGTAGGGCTGGCCTGCCCATTCCCCAGCCGGGCCGTTTGGCCCCCAGGTGAACCACTTGACCCCCGGCGTCTCCGCCGGGTTGAAACTGCGCTGCAAAACCGGGGTCACGCCGTCAGAACTGACGGTCAGAACGCCGTCAACCGCCGGCGCGGCAAAGGCGCTGAACCAGGTCTGCCAGCGGCCCCAGCCGGCCAGTTCCGGCTGCCAGGGCAGGATTTGGCCGGGCTGCACCCCTTCCGGCTCGCCGGCGCTGTGAACCCTGACCTGGGCGGCGGGCAGGGTCAGGCGCTGGGTTGGCCCGGCGCGAAAGGCGGCGTTGAGCCATAACTGGGCCAGGGCCGGGGCAGCGCCGGTATTGGTCACTGCCGGGGCGACGGTGAAGTAGCGGCCCTGCGCCGGCAGGAACAGCCGCACCTGGGCCTGTAACCCGGTGGGGGCGTCGGTATGGTTCAGGGTCAGGGTGAGGCCCTCGGCGTTGTCATCGCTGCTGTACGCCCAGGCGTCGGCCCAGGCGTAGCCGTGTTCGGCCACCGGGTAAGCCCACTCCATCCCGCCCACGGCCAGCCACCAGTTCATCTCCGGCGGCCCCCAGTGGGTGGGTTTGATGACCGGGTTGGTGTAAAGCAGCTTTTCGCCGGTGGCCTTGTCGGTGATCTGGTACAGCCGCCCGCCCAGCGCCGGCAGCACCGCCAGCCGCAGGGCGTCATTTTCCAGGATAATGGCGGTGTAAGCCGCCGGCTGGGGCGGGGTCATCCGCTCAGTCACCAGGCGCGGGCGCGGGCCACTGGTATCCAATGCTTCCGTATAGCCGTAGGTGGGGATGATGATCGTTTCGGTGTACAGCGTCGCCCGGGTAATCGGCGGCGGTGGGGTTGAGACAACCGGCCCGCTGTTAATGCCCGGCTCACCGCCTTCTGACAGGTCAGTGACCACACCATCTGTTGGGATTAACGATGATTCGGCCACGTCTGCCACTTTAGACGGGGCGGCCAACGTCTCTCCCGGCGGCGGCAATTCCAGCGCCGCGATGTCCAGCGGCGGAGCCGGGTAACCCCGGGGCTGCACATCCACGTACAGTTCCCGGCTATTGCTGTTGCCGCCGGCATCCGTTACCACGGCGGTCAGCCGGTGCAGGCCCGGGGCCAGGGCCGCGATCTGCATTTCCAGATGGTCGGCGTCAAGGCCGTCAATCGTTTCGGTGTGCAGTAGCTCGCCATCGACCTGAAATTCCAGCCGGACCAGGCCGCTGCCGTCATCGGCCAGGTCGAGAACGGCGGTCACCACCTCGCCCTCAACCGGCAGGGTGGGCCGCGCCGCCAGCGCCACGGTGGGCGGCGTCAAATCCTCCAGCACGCCGCGCAGGGTGACAACCTGGCCGGTTGCGACTGACAGCCGGTACTGAACCGGGGCGTACCCCGGCGCGGCCAGCCGGACTGTATGCTCGCCGGCCGGGATTTCCGGCGGGGTGGGCCACGGCTCGCCATCGATGGTAACGATAGTCGCCGGCGGGTTGGTTTCGACTTTGAGGCGGCCTGCCGCCGCCGGGGCCGCCTGGGACGGCTGTTCCGCCGGCCAGAGTAACCAACTGACAACCAGGGTCAGCCCCGCCGCGGCGCACAAGACGACAATGCCGGTCAGTGTTCGCATAACATATCCTCCTGGGAGTAGGGAGTAGGAAGTAGGGAGTAGGAAGTAGGAAGTAGGAAGTAGGAAGTAGGAAGTAAAGGGGAACCTTTCCCCAACCCTTACTCCTTACTCCTTACTCCTTACTCCTTACTCCTTACTCCTTACTCCTGCTTTCAATTAATTCGCTCGATGACCGGGCGGACCAGGTACAGCCGCAGGTGCAGCGCCTCCGCCGGCCCGATATTGATGTCTTCCTCATAGACGCACGGCTGGCCCGGCCCGCCCCAGCCGGGGCAGGGCGGCAGCGGCGTCATCACCGCCGGCCAGAGGGCGGTTTGCGCCGCTGTCCAGGTGTGGCGCAGCCGGATGCGATAGTGAAAATCAACAGCGCCGGGAACCTGGTCGAGATAGTAGTAACGCGGCGGAACCAGCCCCCACCCGTCATCAATGTGGGGAAATTCCCAGAACAGGGTGAGGTACTGGGTCGGGGTAAAGGCCCAGGGCGCGGCGATATTGAAAGCCTGGGAGTAGGGCGCGGTGGCCACCAGTTGGCCGTCGGCCCGCGACATGCCAAGATAGGTGTAGGCGATGGGCCGGGTGTCGGCCTCGTAACAAACGCCGGTACACCACTGCGCCGGCTGAACGACGCCCAGAGTCGGGATCATTTTCAGCCAGACTTGCAGGGGGTAGTAAAAGTCAGACAGGGCCAGCCCTTTGGGGACGGGCGTTGGCCCGCCGGCGGGCGGGTCAAAGTTAAGCGGGCTGCCGGTGGTATCAATGAAAGCCAGCGGCGTCACCACCGCCGGGCGCAATTCGGTGGTGGCAGCCGGCGTCGGGGTGTGAGTTGGCGAGGGGGTCGGGCTGGCGACGATAAAGGTGACGGTTCGCCCGCCGGTGAACCAGCCCGGCCAGGAATAGTTGGGCTGGTTGTTGCTCCAGACATTAACCGCGCCGCCGGCCGTGGCCCCGCCGATCCCGACCAGCACGTTGCCGCCCAGATTGGGGATGTCAACCCCCATCCGGGTCCGGTCAGTCAGGCTGGCGGCGGGGATCGAGCGGTTACTGGCAGCCAGGCAACTGTAATGCTCCTGCACATTCCCGCCGGCGCTGCCGCCCGCGCCGCAATGGGTCAGGCTGATGAGGCCGCCACCGGGGTTTTGAATCCGCACCTGGACGTAAGGCGTTGTTGTCGGCGTCGGGGTCGGAGTGTTTGTCGGCGTTGACGTGCTGGTGGCCGTCGGGGTGGGGGTATTTGTCGGGGTGTGGGTTGGCGTTGGGGTGCGGGTCGGCGTGGCCGTGGCCAGGCAGTTGCGGTAGGCCACGCTGTAGGCGCCATTCGTGACCTGGTTAAAATCGACGCGCAGTACATCGCCGATCCGGGTGATACCGGCCACAGCCGGGCCGGTGTCGATGGGCAGGGTCGCCCCGTTGTACTGCCCGTACAGGGCGACCGCGCTGTTGCGCCAGGCGGTGTCAAAGGTGTGGCTGCCCGCGCCGTTAAGCAGGGTTTGCGGCGGGGCGGAGCCGGCCCGGGCCAGCACGGTGTAGCTGCCGGCGGGAACGCTGCCGCCCGGGCAAACAAAGCTGAAATTGAACCTGACTGATTGCGGCGCGGGCGTGGCCAGCAGCGGGCAGTCCGGTGAGCCGATCTGATCCAGGAAAGTGGTGAAAAAGTCATCGCCGGTGGCCAGATTGGCGGCGTTGATGATCAACTCGTTGCCCCACGGCTGCCCGTTGCGCAGCACGCCAAAGTAAGCCGTTTCATCGCCGGGAAAGCTGAAATTGTAGGTGAAGTTGACGTTGTTGCTGCCCACGATCTGCCGGGTGTTAATGTTGGGCTGGGCGCGGATGTAATACTGCCAGGTGACCGCCCCGGACAGGCCGGGCGGCGAGCCGTAGTAGCCGCCGACCGGGGTCGGGGTGCGGGTCGGCGTCGGCAAGGGCGACGTGCCGCCGGCCGGGGCGGCGGTCGGGGTGATCCAGGCCGGGGGGAACCCGTCCGGGCAGTAGAGCCGGGCGGTGATGTCAAAGGTTTTGGGGGCTGCCGCCCAGCGCACCTGACGCTGGAGGCGGGTTTCCAGATTCCACTGCTGGCGCTGGTTGCCGTACACGTCATAGGTGTTGACCGCAATCAGGTGTGTGCCGGCACAAAAGCCCGGCTGGGAGGGGCAGTTCAATGTCGCCGCGTCCTGAAAACTGCGGCTGCCGCTGCCGTTGCGGTTGGCAAAGTTCCACCAGGTCCCGCCGGCTCCCCCGGCGTTATCCCGGTTGCCAAAGTAGGCCACCGTGCCGACGCCGCGCTTGTCGCCGGCCCAGGTGTTGACCCGGATGTTGGCGGCGGCGGTATCGCCCCGAACGAAGGTGGGCGGCGGGCCGGTCAGGACGGGCGCGCCGCCGGCGCCGGTGGTGATGTCCTGGGTCAGATTAGGGGCGCAGTTGCTGGCTGTTGAAATGCAGCCATCCGGCAGGGCGTAGAAGATATTGACGTAATCCAGGCTCACCTCCGGCCACATGGCGCTAACCTGCTGCAGGTTGCCGATATTGAGGTTGGTCATAATCCGGTCGCCGCGGCTGTCGGGGCTGGTCTGGCGGGCGCCGTAGGACCGGAAATTCCCGCCGTCAACCCACATATTCCAGGTGGCCCAGATGCGCTCAACCCGCCCGGTATGGGCCGCGGCGTCGATTGATCCCAGATATTCGACGCTGTTGTCGTGGGTGTAGAACCAGCGCCGCTCAAACAGGTTGGCCCCAATGGCAAACCCGGTGCGGTTCTCCCGGGTTTGGGCGTACAGGAAGTTGTTGCCCAGGCCGCTGCAATTGCCGGAAACGCAGTTGCCCCGGAACCTGAAATCCACCGCCCAGTCGGCGTTGCGATACCACGACCAGGACTCATCGTGGTTGTTGTAGTAATCCCGCGCCGGCAGCGGCGAGGGATCGGCGCTGTTGTTGTTGTGACCGATGTAGTCGCCGTCAACATTACAGGTGGCGCCGGTATCCGGGGTACATTCGGAGTCAAACGCCAGGGGAAAGCCGGAGCCGGGCGAGGTGTTGTAGAGCCGGATACCGTTGCCGCCGAACCAGTTCAGCCAGCCGGTGGTGATCCGCTGCTGGCCCTGATACCTGAACTCCTGCCAGCGGGTCAGGGAAGATGAACTGTCAAAGCCCCACGTGCCGGCGGTGTAAGCCAGCCACTCATCCCCGAAGGCCATCACCCTGCCGGGAAGCGGGGCTAATGCCGCCAGGAGGGCTACGCTGATAAACAGTGACAGGTAAAACAAACGGTGTTTTGTCATCAGTTCTCTCCCTTTCAAGGCACAAGGTACAGGTACGGCAGGCTGAGGGATGCGCCCAGGCCGGGGTTTGGCCCGCCAAAACAGCTATTGAGCGGCGGCGCGGCGCCTTCGGTTGACGTTTTGAGGGCAAATCTGGTGACGCCGCCGGGGTTGATATAGGCCGCCGGAATGGTGACGGTGGCGGTCACCGCCGCCGGTTGGGTGTTGCCCGGCGCCGTCGCAATCAAGGCGCCATACGCCGCCCAATTTTCAGGGCGGACCTGATTGGTCTCAGTGATTAACTGCGTCCATGTGCCTTGATAGATATTGACCGAGTGCGCCGGCGGGCCGGGGTAAGCCATATTGTTCCTGAAGACCAGGTAAGCGTGGCCAAAACTGCCGACGCCACTGGTGTCATATTCCAGATAATCGCGGTGGACCATATAGACCAGTTCCATAAAATTGCACTGCACCAGCGTTAAATTCAGCGCCCAGTAGTGATCGGGCGTGGTGTCATACAACAAATCCTGCCCTTGAACATAGCCTCCGCCGGCCAGCGCCACATTGTAATCGGTGGCCTGGCTTTGCAGCCCCCCGGCGACAGTGGGCGTGAATTGGCCGGTGGCGGGCAGCGGGGTTGGGGTGGGTGAGGGGGTCGATGTCGGTTGAGGCGTTGGCGGGCCGCTGTTGCGGGCGATCAGCGGGAAATATAACGTCGCGCCCGGCCAGTCCAGGGTAATGGTCTGCCGGCTCAGTTCCGCGCCGCCGCCGGCGTCGAAAACCAGGGCATTGACCGCAATATCCCCGCCCGGCCCAATGCCGGCGCTGTCTATCTGCAAAGTGAAGGTAAATAGCCTGGACACTGCCGGGGATATAGTCCCACTCCAGGTCAGGGATTTGACCGGATCGGCAGCGGAGACGCCAACCGGGTACGAGTTGGCTTGCAGGTTGGGGCTGGACGCCACAAAAACCGTGCCGGTCGGCACCTGCGCCGCGAAGATATAGGTACGGGTCACGGCATCGGTGTTGGTCAGGATGGCGGTGAAGTGGATGGTCTGACCGGCAGTAATGACCTGCCCGTTGTCATCGGCGTTAAAACCGAGACTTACGCCGTTATCATCGGCGCGGGAAGCCGGGGACAAACTAAAAATGACGAGGCCGACCGCAGTCAGCCCAAGCAGAACAGCCAACAAGGTTTGTTTCATTGAATGAAAAGCTCCGGTAAGGTAATGGCCCCGCCCAGGCCCGGCTCGCCGCCGGCAAAGCAACTGTTGGCCGGGGGTGTGTCTGCCTCATCGCTGCTGATGAGCAGCAGCCGGGTGATGCCGCCGGCGTTGATCGCCGGGCGGGGCAGGGATAAATTGGCGATAACCGCAGACGGGCCGCTGACGGGCAGCGCCGCCAGCGGCGTAGGATCGTGCTGCTGCCAGGCGGCGGGATTGGTGACCGCCAGCGGGTGACCGGTCTCATCGGTCTCCTGCCCGAACAGCCATTCCCAGCGCCCGGCGTACACGGTCAGGGTGTGGCCGCCGGGATTGGGCGGCAGCGCCCGCAGCCGCAGCGTAGCCCCGCTAAAGTCGGGCGGCACGGCGCGGGTATCAAACTCAAGCGCCGCCCGGTTGACCATATAAACGCCCAGATAGTAGCATTGGGTCAACGACAGCGCCCGGAATTTATAGGGGAGTGTCTCTTCTGTCAGGCCAATCAGGTCCGCGCCGCTGACATTCACCCCCGCAACGGCCCGCTCGTGACTCTCAAAGGACTGGCTTTGCAGGGCAGCGGCCAGGGTGGGCGACAAGACCCGGCCCGGCGGCCGGTCGGGAATAGCGACCGGGGTCAGGCTGTAACGGGGGGTTGGCGCGGGCAGCACCTGGCCCGGCTCGGTCAGAAAAGAGAGCGTTTCCTCGTCCACCGGCTCACCGGACAGCCCATCGTAGGCCAGCGCCCGCAACTGAATGGTGGCCGGCAGCGGGGCAGCCAGGTCGTAGCTCAAGGTCAGCGTCACCGCGCCGGAGGCCTCGATTTCGCCGTTCCAGACGACGCCCTGCGTGATTTCCTCGCCTTCAGCCGGGCCGGGCAGGTTGGGAACGCTGATGTGGTCGGTGTTGAGGATTTTGGAGATCGGCATCCCCGCGCCGCCGGCGAATTGAAGCCCCGGTGGGCGGGGCAGGTAGACCACCAGGTTGAGCCGGTAATCAGGATCGGGGTTGGTCAACACGACCTGCACCTGCACAGTGTCATTCACCACCTGATCCTGCTGCGGCGAAGTGACGACCATATAGTCGCCGGGAATGGCCAGCCCCAGGCCGGCGGCGTGGCGAATGTCCGCTACCGATTCCTTGTTGGGCGCGACCAGATAATAAATGATTGCCAGTAAAATGATGCTGGCCAGGATGCTGACCACGCTCAGGATAATGACGATGGTTTTTGTTGACAGTTTCAAGGCTCAAACTCCCGGTCATAGATTTTGGCCCAGCCGGCCCAAACCTGGTCTTTCTGGTCATCGCTCAGGTTGTGCAGCGGGGTGACATTGAAGGCGCCCGCACCCGCGCCAAAGCTGTAGCGCCGGCCCTGCCACGCACCGGTGTAGCCCCACACTGCCGCCTGCGCCAGTACATCGGCCAGGGCCGCGTTGTACGACCCCAGGGTGGTGTCCGGGTACAGCGAGGACAGGTCAATCTGCCAGTTGGAGACGTACTTCCCCGGTCGCTGCCGGGCCACTTCGTAGACGGCCAGCATCGTGTTAAGGTCAGCGTCGATGCAGATGACATCCACGTTTTCCGCATCGAACAGCCGCGCTGCCAGGTCGGCCGCCTCGGCCGGCCCGCCAATATCCCAATGGACTTGCAGGTCAGCTTCTCCTACCCCGGCCCGGATACCCTGCACCGCCTGCTGCCGACGCGGGTTCTTGCCGTCGGCCAGGTAAGCCACCCGCCCGGTCTGCGATTTGAGCGCCATCACTTCGCCGGCAATCTCGCCCGGTTCCTCGTGGCGCAGGGCGATGGCCCCCAGGTTTTTGCCGTTGCCGGGGGCGTCGGCCAGCAGCGCGAAGCGGGTGGCCGGGTACTGCGCGGCCACTTTGTTAGCCGCCGCTTCATAGCTGTCATCGGCGGCGATCACCAGGTCATAGCCCTGTTCGGCAAAGAGCGACAGAGTCCCTGCGGCGGCGGTCAGGGTGGTGGTGTAGTCAATCCGCGCCGTTGTGCCCTGCGCTTGCAGGGCGCGGTCAATGACCCCGGCCGAGGCCAGCACGTAGCTGCTCCAGCCGGGCTGGTCGGGGTCTCCCGGCAGCACCATTGCCACCCGGTAAACCGGCGGGGCGATGACCTGCCGCAGCAGCAGGCCGAGCAGGATGGCCAGGCCGAGGGTTAAGGCGAGCTTGCGCCAGTTTATCTTTTGGCTCAATGACGCCAGCCAAAAATTTCGGTTGCGCGTCAACACCAGGTTACGCCGGTTAGTTCGATTCATCCGCGCCTGCCGTTTTGATGGTGAGAGACAACGAGCCGAAAGCTCCGCCCAACTGGGCCACGGGAACCGTGCCTTCGGTTGTGGTGCGCAGCACCAGCCGGGTGATCCCGCCGGGAGTGATGGCCGCCCGCGGCAGGTCAAAGGTCATCGACTGCCAGGCCTGAGCATTGGGATCACCGCCGTACAGGGTGACGAGCCGGGCCGGGTCCCAGGCGTTCCAGTTGGCCTCGTGGAAATTACAGTCCGCAGCGGCCAGGTCGGCCCAGGCGCCGCGGTGAACGGCAATGTGGTGCGCCGGCGGGCCGGGGTAAGGCATAAAGTTGGTGAAACTCAACTGGGCGGCCTCAAAATCCGGCGGGATGGCGGTGGTGTCAAACTCAACGTACTGGCGGTTGATGATGTAGGACACGCCAAAGAAATGCTGCTCGGTCAGGCCGTACTTCAGCTCGCTGACCGGCGTTTCCGCCTGACAAACCCGGTCCGTGCCGGCGACGTTTTGACTGCCGGCCATGGCGGAGGGATAATCCGCCCACTGGCTGGCGACCCAGGCGGCTTTAGCCGGCCACAGGGTCTGGCCGCCGGTCAGGGGCGCGACCGGCATTACCGGCTCAGTGGTAGAAGGCGGCGGCGTAACCGGCCGGCCGAAGACAATGGGCAGGAACAGCCGGAAAGGGTCATCGGCCAGGGCCGGGCCGGGTTGAAAAGCAAGCAGGGTTAATGTCATAGCGATCAGAATTTTGGTCAGGGATTTCATTGTGTTTCTCCGGTAACGAAAGTGATATTACAGTATATACTATCGTATCACTCTTTTGTCAACCCTGACCGGCTCCTTTCAACGATTTTTGAAGATGACCGGCAGATAACTCTTTTGCAGGTCAATGTAGCTTTTGATGCTGTACTGGTAGGCCGGGGACGCCGGCGGCGGCGCGGAGTAAATCGCCATTACGCCCAGCGTTCCCGGCGACAGGTTTTCCCAGGTGATGACGCCGCTCCACTCCAGCTGCACCTCCGCGCCGTCGTTGTAAATGAAGGCTTCGTGCTGGCCGCCGCTGTCGGTGATTTGCAGCGATGCGCCGCCCACCCGCTGGATCGAGGCGTAGCGCACCGCGTATGGCCCGGCCAGGCTGCCGTTCAGCACGGTGGTGTTTTCGTTGTCAACGATCACGCTGTCGTTGAACGGCGGGCGGGTGAACTTTGTGACCTGATCCGCACCGGAAGCGACGATGGACAGGGTGTTGTAGCGGTACTCCGGCAGGCTCAGGGCGTCCAGGTAGTTGGCCACCGCCCATTTTTGCAGCAAGGCGTTGGGCGTCACCCCCAGCACCGTTTGAATGGAAGCCATCCCGTTTGAGGCGTGTTGCAGGATTTGGCGCACCTTCGTTTGACCGTAGCGTTCCCGGAGATACAACAGCCACAGGTAGGACTGGCCGACATCGGTGGTGTTGCCCTGCCAGGTGGTCAGGGAGCGGTCGGGGTAGGCCAGGTAGTCCTCGATTTCCGGGCGATGGCCGTAGCCGGCCACGTATTCGGCCAGGCTGCCCAGGCCGTCATCCAGCCAGGTTTCCTCATCGGGGTCGTAGTTGTAAGCCACCATCAGCGCCAGTTGGTGGGCCAGGCAGCGGTAGGTTGTGGTTGAGGTGGGATTGCCTGGGGCCAAATCGACAAAGAGCATCTCGCGCAGGTTGGAGGCAGCGCCGGCGTGTTCGTGGGCCGGGTCAAAGTAGCAGGCCACATAACTGCCGGCGGACGGGTCGTAATAATAGTCATCGCGGAGGTCGGTCAGCAGCAGGAACACCCGGCTGTCGCCGTCAACATTGGGCGGGCTGCCAAAGTTGGCCGTGACCGAACTGTAAATCGCGTCAAACTGCGTCCCCAGCGCCTGGGCCGTGGCGGCTGACACGGTGGTGTCGGCGTAGATGTAGGCGCTGGTTGAAGTGTGGATCAGGTTGAACGTCCGCTGGTAACTGGCCAGGGTGAAATGGTCGTAGACCCACCAGGTGGCCGAGGCCGGGGCGGCGGCGATAGAGACATCATTGTTCCGCACCGCCGCGCCGTGGGTGTCACTCAGGACAGCCGCTTTGCGCGGGCGGGGATCGACAAAGGCCCGCAGGGTCGGCGTCAGCACCGGGTCATCGATGGGCGGCGCGGCGGCGGCGTCGGCCAGGGCCAGGCCGGCTATCAGGCCAATTGCCAACAACAGGCCAATGACCAGCGCGGCGAGTAACTTGTGAATCACCCGCCTGATTTGCATTGAATCGTGTTTTTGGGCAATTCCCGAATCAGACATTGATATTCTCCTGTTTGAGCGCAACCTCGATCATTTCAACCTCGTAGACGCAGCGCACCTCCGTTGGCCCCACCTGCCACACCTGGGGATCGTGCAAATGACCGCACAACATCAACTGCGGGCGATGCGCCGCCAGGTAGTCATCCAGCGCGGTCAGCCCGGCGTGGGCCGGCGAATTAGCCGGGTGGGAAACGCTGTAGGGCGGAGAGTGGGCCAGCAGCACATCAGCCGCCCGCAGCTGCCGGATACGCGCCCTGGCCTCGCCCTGGCCCCACATATAGCCCTCGCCCTCTTTGTAGCGCACGCTGCCGTCAAAGCCGGCGAAGGACAGGCCGTTGAAGCGGACGATGACCAGATCGGCCGGCTGAAAGCCAAACCGCCGGGCCGAGGCGGCGTGATAAGGCCGGTCGTGATTGCCCATCACCGCCAGGCGCGGGGTCTGCCGGTAGAGCCGGGTCACATCGCGGTAGACGCTTTCCGGCAGGTCGCCCAGCGTCACCACCATGTCCGGCGCTTCGGGCTGTTTCAGCGATTCGATGTTGCCGCTGTAATAGTCAGCAATGGCCAGTATTTTCAATTCGGTTCTCCTTTGCGCGAAATCTCAAATCGCTCACAGTATTTTTCCCAGCCCCGGATAAGCAGATAAATCAGCGCGTCCAGCGCCATCAGTACCACTGCCAATCTTGCCAGATCGAAGATAAAGACACCCGCCAGATAGTCCAGGGCTTGTTGCAGGCTCACTCCAAGATGATCCAGAAGTAAGTAAGCCGTTGCCGCCAGCCAGATACCCCGGCTCATAACCCAGCCAAAACTCCGGAACAGCACCCCGTCCAGCAGCAGGCCTGGCTTCTCCCCGCGCAGCAAATGGCGGCCGATCACCCTGGCGATAACCGCCAGGGGCAGCAGCGCGGCGATGACATCCCAGACCACCCGTTCGTAATCGCTCATCGGTCCCAACTGAACCTCCGTTCAAAGGGCGGGATAGCCCGCACCTGATCAATCGTCTCATATTTAGTACCGGTCAGCCGGCTGTAGAACCAGGCGTTTTCCTCGACCCACATCTGAAAATCGGCGTGGACCAGCCAGGGGGTCACGGCAAACAAATAATCCGGCAGCGGCTCACCGTCGGACAGGACGCCGGTGCGGAACCAGTCAAACATCTCCCGGTGCCAGTTGGCGTGGTCGGTCATCGTCACCCGGGGGTAGCGCGGGTCTTCCATAATGTTGGTCGCCCAGCCGCCCTCGCCCATCACCATTGGCGGCACAAAGCCGGCTTCCTCCTGCCAAATATGAGCATATTTCTGAAAACACAGCACGCTGATCTGCCAGTCGGTGTCGATGGTCGCGCCGGGCCGGTCGGCCTGGTTGCGTTCATCGTAGGGGTAAGCCGGGGGGTGGTTGCTGCCGTAGCAGTGCGGCACAAAGAAGGCGACATCGAACAGGTAAGCCTTGTTTTGGGCCTTGATGCTGCCCAGCAGCGCCCGCAGGCTGTCCACGTCCACATCCTGAAAGCCGACGTAGCCGCCCTGGCGGTAGACCTCATCGGCGGCGGCGATGAAATTGCGCCGGTAGAGGTCCAGGTCTTTGGCCTCGTCGCGCCATTCCTGGCCGACGGTTGGCTCGTTATAAAGCTGGAGGTAGGGCGGCAGGCCGTATTCCCGCAGGATGTCAAGATGCTCTTTGATTTTGTAGGCCGGGTAATCCTGGTAGGGGGTCAAATCGTAGCGGAAGACGCCGACCAGCCCGCTGTCCCGCATCACTTCCGCCGCCCGGCGCAGTTGAATTTCATCCTTGAAATACAGCGTCACCCAGCGCATATCCAGCTCCTCGGCCATGTGGTAGCGCAGCAATAAATCCAGCATATAGCCGTCATCCTCGCCAAAGTAGCCGGTCGGAACATAGTGCAGGCCGCGCCCGTTGTCGCCGGTGGGCCGGGGCCAGTCGCGCAGGGGGATCGGGCCGCTGGTCTCGCCCAGCTCACGGGGCGCGGGGAAGTGCCAGGCTGCCGGGGTAAGTTCCAGCGGCTCACGCGGGTAGGGGATGCCCCGGGCCGCGCCTTCGCGGAAGACCACCTTGTAGGAATAGTGGCCGGTGCGATTGGTCGCTGCCGGGCAGGGGTCGTCGGGCAGGTCGGTACGGATGCCGGCGACCAGCGGACTGCCGCCACCGGCCGGGTCGGCCCGGATGGTCCATTCCCGGCGTTGACCGGGCGGGGCGTAGCCGATCAATGTAAATTCGGCCTGGCCCGGCTCCTTGCTGCCGGAGACCGCTGTGACCGGGTTTTGGCCGTCGGGGGTGTTGAACAGCAGGTTGATGCCATCCAGCGGCTGGCCGGCGCTGTCCTGCACTTCGACAAACAGCACCGCCAGGAAGGGATTCTCCGTACACGACAAGCGGCGGTATTCGGCCACGCCGAAGCGGTCGGGGTTGGCCGGACTGACCGCCGCCACGCCGCCGGCCGGTATTGGCGCAGTCGGAGTTATGGGCGTCGGTTCCGACGTTGAAACCACCGCCGTCGCGTTGACCGCGGCCCGGCTCTGTCGCGCCTGAAAATCGGCCTCGCTTTCGCCGGGCAACTGCACCAGCGCCAGCCGCTCCTCGATGCCGGTGGGAATGGTCAGCGGCGCGGTTTCGGTAATCATTGCCTCTGGCCGGATTTCCACCACCGCCGCGCCGTAGGGGGCCAGTTCCAGGCCGGCCGGCAGGCCGTCCATTGCCACTGTCACCGGGCGGGAGGTGGTGTTTTTGAGGATGTAACGATTGGTCAGGGCCAGCGGGTCGGGCAGGGTGAGCAGCGAGGTTGAGTCCTGGTATAAACTGTAGACCATCCTGCCCAGCCGCCGGGCCGCGTCCATAATCAACTCCATTGGCGTCCGGCGCAAGCTTTCGCCCGGCTCCGGGATGACCTCCGGCGCGGATTCGCCCACCCACCAGGGCAGGCCGGCGCTGCCGCCCTCGACCCGCACCTGTTTGCCGGCCGGGCTGGCGGCATATTCTTTCAAGGCGTCAACCACCGGCAGGACATCGTTTTGACTGCGGCCCTTGTACCAGGCGTGGCTTTCAAAGCGCATATCCGAGCCGTTGCAGGCGGCGTTGCAGAGTATCCAGGGCTGCCAGGCCAATAACCAGTCAGGGGCTTCGCTCTGCATATATTTGTAGCCGCGCAGGGTTTCGTTGGCCTGGAACGCCGGTGTCACCGGCGGGTAGCGGTCATCCTGCCGCTCGCCGGGCAGCCAGCCGCCTTCGGTGATGATCGCCGGGGGCAGGTAGCCAATCGTCTCCCTGAAGATTTCGGCCGTGGCCAGAAACTTGAAAAAGCCGTTGGAATCGTCAAGCACCTGGTCGCCCACGTAGAAGGGCCGGTTGTCCAGCGCCCGGATTTCGTTCAGGCCGTGAACCAGTTCCGGCTCGATGCCGTACCAGGCGATCTCCGCCTCTCTGACCGGCGCGGCGGTCAAATTCACCGGGTCGCGGGGATAGTCAAAGTAGTGGTTGAGGCCGTAGTTATGCACCGCCAGCCACAGCCCCGGTTTGCCGGGGACGCCGCACAGCGCCTTCATTGCCAGATCGTCGCCATTCTCAGCCCGGCGGCGCACTTCCAGCAGAAAACGGCGCAGAAAGTCCATATCTTCCCAATGGCCGCCCGGGGCCAGGCCGGGGATGGAGGGGAACCCGCCGGCGTTCTGCACCGCCGCCGCGGCCGGTATCCAGACATCGGCGGTGTGGCCGATGTCGATGCCGGCTCCGGCCGGCCACTCCACCAGCAGGTTGGGTTCGTTGTACAGTTCAAAGTAGGCCACGCCCCGGCCCCGGTAATGGCGCACCAGCGCCTCGACTTCGGGCGGGTACAGGGCGGCCATCCCGTCAACGCTAATTCTCATCACCGGCATCATCCCGGCCCCGACCAGGGCATCGACCACGGGGTCCATCTGCTTGAGCGTGCCGCGGTTCAGGATTTTGACCCAGCGGATGTTCATTTGCTTCAGTTCGCCGACAAAGAAGCTGATGGCCGCCGGCTCCTGAGCCGCGCCGCCCGGCCCCCAGTGGATGCCCCAGCCGTTGTCGTTTTCCGGACGGGGGTAATCTGCCAGCGGGACGGGGTTGTCGCACAACGGCGGCGGGGGACCATCCGCCGTTGTGACACTCAGGTTGTATAGCAAAATTATGGCCGTCAGAAGTGACGTTGAAACAATTCGCTTCAAGGCTCAGTCCTTTAGTGATTCCGGCAAAGGTTTGACCAGCGATTCGCGGCTGATATGGGCCACCGACTCGGCGACGCTGTGAGGCTGCCGCTCGGCGGCAATCAGCGTTTCAAGCGAGGTCACGCCTGACAGCACCAGCAGCGTTTCCACCCCGCCTTGTCGCCCCATCTCAATGTCGGTGTCCAGATTGTCGCCCACCATCAGGACGTTCTCCGGCTTTTCGCCCAACCGGGTCAGCGCCGCCTGCAACATATACAGGTTGGGTTTGCCCACCACATACGGCGCGACGCCGGTTGTTTTTTCAATCAGCGCCGCGACCGACCCGCAGCCCGGCACAAGGCCAAACTCGGTCATATTGGAAACGTCGGGGTTGGTGGCCACAAACCTGGCGCCGGTCAGGATAAAGTTGGCCGCCTGGATGATGTTGTCGTAGGTGTGATGGTCGCACTCGCCCAGCAGCACAAAGTCAGGCTCGTGGTTGGACAGGGCATATCCCGCATCGCTCAACGCCTGGTACAGCCCCAGGTCGCCCAGGGCAAAAACCGTGCCGCCCGGCTGCTGTTCGGTGAGGTACGCGGCGGCGGCCATCGCGCTGGTGTAGATGTGGTTGATGTCGATATTTAACCCCTGCTGTTTAAGGCGGCGCTGCACGTCGGTGCGGGTATGGCGCGAGTTGTTGGTCAGCAGCATAAATTTATGGCCGGTCGCCGTTAGTGTGTCGATGAACTCCGCCGCGCCGGGAATTAGCCGGCGTCCCCGGACCAGCACGCCATCCATATCCAGCAAGTAGGTTTTTTGCGCCATAGTTTTCCTTTACGCCACCATCTGAATTTGCACCGCGTTGGCCAATGCCACGTGTTCCGGGTTGAGGTCACAGCCCAGCCAGTTGCGCCCGGTTGCGGCGCAAGCCCGGGCTGTCGTGCCGCTGCCCATAAAGTTATCCAGCACCAGTTCGCCGGGTTGGGTCGATTGGCGCACCAGCGTTTCAAACAGCAGGTCGGGCTTTTGCGTCGGAACAACAGCGCGGCTGGGCGCGACTCGCTGGTAACGCAGCACGTCCCGGATGCCCAGGTCGTTCAGCCGCCGTTTTTTGCCTTTCCACAAGAACAGGATGTATTCGTGAGCGGCGCGGTAGCTGTAGCCCATCCCGGCGGCGATTTTGTCCCAGACCAGCGGCGTAGCAGGCCAGCTGCCCCACACCGCAGCCAGGGTCTCAAATAACTCAGTCGCCAGCAGCCGGGATGTTTCTACCCGTTCGCCGTTTCGTAGTCGTTCTACCCACGCTTCGGCAATGTGCAGCATTGCCCCAAACCCGATTTCATCTTCCCCGCCGCTCCACACCAGCGCCTTGCCGCGCGGTACGGTAACGCCGCTGCAATCGTAGACGCCAAACAACCCGTCCTCAATCGCGTGCCGCCACAGCAGGAACAGGGTCGGGAAGTCGCACATAATATAGGCGTGGCGCTCCGGTTTCAGCACCCGGTAGACCTCGGTCAGCAGCAATGGCAAATCCTCGTTGCTGATCGTCGGAAACAGTTTAGTCGGGTCATCACTGCCGCTGCCGTTGCGCCCCAGTCCCATCCGGGCCGTCGTGCCAACGCCGGCCCAGCGGTTCAGGCTGTCGTAGGCCGGGTCGCTCAGGTACAGGTCAACGCTTTCATCCGGCAGCCGGCGGGTGAACTCCAGCCAGTCGGCGACACAGGTGCGGTTGAGGTTCACCACTGCCATTCACCGCCTCCTTCACCGGCGGCTTCGTCCGCCGTGGCCAGCGCCGCTTCCAGCGCGGCTTCTTTGTGCTTGAGGCGAGCCATCAGCGCCGCCACCTCCCAGATGGGGGTGCCGATGCTGTAGCGGGTGAGCTGGGTCAACAGCCCTTCCAGATTCCTGACCGACCCCGGCACGGTGTTGGCCAGCAGCCGGTTACGGGCCTGCCAGAACAGCGCCCGGCGCGCCTGCTGGTAGACCCCCCACTCCGCTTCTTCCATTGTGGCCAACGTGGTGGTTTTGGTTTCATCCGGCAGGTGGTTCATCTGTTTGAGGAATTTGACCACCGCCGGCGGCAGGTTGGCCGGCATTTTTACAAAATCAGCGTCGCTGACCCGGGGCGGCGTGTTGCCCCGGTCTTTGGCCTGGCGGGGCGGCGGGGCGGCGCACAGAAATGGCCGGGTGCGCTGTTTGTGGGACATCAACTGGGCGTAGCCGTGGAATTTGGGCAGGGTTTTGAGGTCGCGCTCGGTAATCGGCTCGCCCAGCATTTTGGTCATAATGGCGATGTCGCCGGGGCTGGTCAGGGAGTAGATGAACTTGGTGCCGCAGTTGCCCTTGATGGCCTCGTACACCGCCGGCGACTGCTGGGCGACCTGGGCCAGAAACTGGTTGGCCATATTGAAGGCCAGGCCGAATTTACGCGCCTCGGACAGCACGTTTGAAATGTCATCGGTGACGTAGTTCTGAAACTCATCCAGGTACACGTCGCATTCGACCCGTTCAGATTCGGGGATGTCGCGCCGGGAGGAGGCCGCGCTCCAGAACATCCCGACAATGAGCGCCCCCAGCAGAGCGGCGTTGGTCTCGCCCAGGCTGCCGGTGGAGAGTTTGATCAGCATCACCTTGCGGTTGTCCATAAACTGGCGAAAGCGGATGGTGGAGCGGGGCTGAACCACCAGGTTGCGCACAATCTCGTTGCGCAGCCAGGTGCGCAGCCGGCGCATCGGGGCGTCCATCATTTCCTGTTTGGTTTTGTCGGGCAGGGCGGCAAAGTTTTCCTGCCAGTAGCCGGCGGTCATCGGGTCGCGCAGGCGGGGGATGACGCTGTTGCGGTAGGCTTCGCCGGACAGGAAACGGTAGGTGGTGTACAGCGTCGCTTCCGGCTCGGCTTCCAGCAGGGCCAGGATGGCCGATTCCAGCACCTCCTGCATCCGGGTGGCCGAGGCAAAGTTGGGATCGGCTTTTTTGATGGTGCCCATCAGCGATGAGGCCAGGATATTGCGCCCTGTCGAATCAAGGCCGGCGGCTTCCATCGGGTTGAAGCCAAAGGGGAAGGCCTGGTCGGTCGGGTCGATGACCAGCACATCGCCCCAGCGGTAAGGCGGGATTTTGTCCATCACGGCCCGGGTCAAATCGTCGTGCGGCTCCATCACCGCGACGGCGTTTTGGTCGGCCTCGATGTCATCGACAATCCAGTTCTCGACCAGGGTCGATTTGCCGGAGCCGGTTGGCCCGCAGCAGTAGGAGTGGGTGCGGGTGTCGTAGCCGTAGCGCCAGGCAATGGGCATTACCTTGCCGTCGGGCTGCTTGTAGTAGCCCAGCACCCGGCAGGCGCGTTTTTTGAGTTCGTCCTCGCCGGCCAGGGCGGTCAGCGGCGGCGGGATGTCTTTGGCCCCGCGCCAGGCCACATCGTTGTGCGGCGTGCGGGCCGAGGGCAGGTGAAAGACGGCGGCAAATTCATCGACATTGAGGACCGGGACGCGGTTGTGCAGCGGGAAATGGCGGCCCTTGATAGTCGCCCAATCCGCGCCGTTTTTCACGGCGGTAAACTGGTTGTCGCCGGCGAACTGGCCGAAGGACTGGACTAACTGCCCCACCCGCCGCCGGTCGTTACCGACCCCGAAACAGCGGACGCAGACTTCGTAGCCCAACTGGTCTTTCTTGGCTTCCAGCCGGGCCAGGGCGTCTTTTTGGGATTTGGCAGTGAATTTGGTTTGGGCCTGCGCCGCCCGCAGGCCGGCCACCACCTGTTCGGCCTGCCCCTGCCAGGCCGGGTTAGCCGGGCGGCAGACAAACTGGATACCGGCCAGTTCGGTTTGGGCGCTGAGGGATAAAGCCTGCAAAAACGAGTTCAGGGGATCGCTCTTGCCAAAGTCGGTGCGGATGGGATAGATGCTGTCCCGGCCCAGGCCCAGTTCCTGCCAGGCGATTTCCCCGTTAAGGTGGTTGTCCAGCGGGTCCGGCTCAACCATCGGGCTGCAATCGGGGTAGTTGGCCTGTAGCAGCGAGACGACCATTTCCTTGTACGGCTCACTGACCCAGACCAGGAATTTGATAGCCTCGCCGCCGACGACCAATAGCTCAAACGACAGGTGCGGCGCTTTGCCCAGCCGGGCCTCCCAGTCCGAGGCGGCGAACACTTGCCGCAGGGCCAGGAACAGGTTGGCCGCCGCCTCGATGGGCGTCTTGTCTTCCGGCGTCACCCTGAGCGAGACCACTACCGCTTCCTGCGCCAGCCGCTCGTTGTTGGCCCGGCGCTGCTTTTTGCTGTACAGGGCAAAAGCGACGGAACCGGCGGCGGCCAACACCGCGCTGAGGATAACCGCTACCTTGAACAGCGTCTTATAGGCGGTGACGTATTCTTTCACGTTAGCCGGCACGGTTTTATCGTACTGCGCCATCAGGCTGTGGGTCACAGCCGGCGGGATGACATCCCAGATAAACCAGTCGCTGACAGCGTAGAGCAACAGCAGCCCGGCAACAATCCACAGCGCCATCTTCACATATTTGGTTTCGAGACCGAAAAGTTGACCGTTCATCAATTCGTTAAACTCACTCATCCGGGAGTAGGGAGTAAGGAGTAGGGAGCAGGGGTCAGGAGTCAGGGGTCAGGAGTCAGGAGTCAGGAAACTCACCGACTCGCCAAACTCACTAACCCACCTAACCCACCGAACTCACCTAACCCACCGAACTCCCCCAACCCACCCAACCCACTTACGTTTTTCGCCTTACACACCACGAACTCAGAGCCAAAGGCCCCCGATGGGAAACTTAAAACTTAAAACTTAAAACTCAAAACTTAAAACTCAAAACTCATCACTCCCCCACCCCTAAAAGGGCAGGGCGACCAGAATATCATCCCACAGGGCGTAAACCGCCGCGCCCAGGCCGACAACGGCCAGCATAGCGGCCAGCACCGCCAGGGTCAGCAGCAGGCCGTACTCCACCTGGCCCTGGCCCGCTTCGTCGGGTTTGACCCGGTTCCAAAGGGTTTGCAAATAAATCCACATCGGTTTGTCCTTTCTGTCAGCCGGTCGGGAAACGCATTGTTTCCAGCACTTTGGCCATCTCCGGCGCCGTCGCCCCCCAGCTTTCCTGCGGCCCCCAGATAACCAGGTGCAGCCGGGCGTCGTCCCCGGCGGGGATAACCATCAGAAAAGCGCGAAAGGCCAGGGCGTCATTACGCCCCTGGGCAAACTGCCAGACGCCCCTGACCCCATCGATGATGATCCCCCCCGGCGGCTCGGTGGTCTGAACGCCGCCCAGGTTGGCCAGCACGGCGCTGTCCAGGTCGGCCAGCAGCGCCGAAGTGTCGCCGTCCGGCCCGGCCTTGACCGGGCGCATATAAATGAAGGGCAATGTGTTGGCCGGGCCGGTGAAGGGATCGGCCCCGGCCCGGCGGGCCAGCAGCGCCCCGCCGCCCAGGTCAACCACCTCCCAGCCCGCCGGCGGCACAAAGCTGAACGCGCCGGCGGCATAACGCGGCTGCTGCACCGCCGGGGGCGGTTCGTCCGCTGTCGGGCCGGCCAACAGTGATTCTTCCGCCGCCGGGTTATCCAGCAGCGAGACCACCCCCTGCCCGGGCGGCGGTTCGACCGGCAGCGGCGTCGGGGTGGGCAGGTCGATGACCAGCGGGGTGGGGGTGACTTCCGGCGGGGGCGGGGTTTCCTCCGCCTTGCCGCCCCACAATCTGCAGCCGGATAACAACAGCAGCAGCGGCAGCAGGCTAAGTGAATAACGCAGTTTCAGGGGTTTGTTCATTGACGGTTCCTTTCCCGTTTCCGTTGGGTTGACAGCTGCACAAGTGCCAGCCGCCGCAGTGGGCGCAGCGCCACCAGCACCAGCGTTCGCCCGGATAATCCTTGATAGACATTGCTTCAAGACCAAAGATGGGCCGGCCGGTGACCGGGCAGGTTTGCAGCGAGCCGGCTTCGCAGAATTCGCTCATCCGGCCAACAGCCTCCACAGTTGCGGCCACTGGCCGGCGGCCATCACCCCCAACACCGCCGTGGCCGCGACAGCGCCAAAGACGACGGTCAGCAGCGAGTCAACCAGGCTGCCGGTGCGGATGCGCATAGGTTTGGGCAGCAGGTGGACTTTGCGGGCGGTGAAGGGCTGCAGCAGTTCCAGCCCGGATAGGGTCATCGCGTCCAGGGCCAGGTGGCTGCCGTAGCCGATGAACAACCACGCCCCCAGCGCCGGAAAGCCGATGAACCAGCCGCCCAGCGCGGCCAGCAGCGCCAACGCCAGCGCCGTTACCAGCCAGTGGGTCGCGCCGCGATGCCCCAAAGCGGCCATTCTCACAATCCTTGACAAAAAGCGGGTCACAAAGTTGACCAGCAGCAGCCCGAACTCAACCAGGCTGCGGGCGACGCCTTCGACGCCTTTGGTGCGCAGCGCCCCCCGCACCAGCCCCCGGCTGGCGCGGGGCAGGTTGGAGACCAGGCTATTGGGTTCATCCAAATCCGGCAGCAGGCTGCCCAGCGCGGCGGCGGCAAAGGCCAGCAGCGCCACCGGAGCCAGCCAGCCCAGGATCACCGCCTGTTTTTCCGGCGGCAGCAGCGGCCAGCCGGCCAGCCAGGCGCTGCGTTCAACAACAACCGCGGCGGCGACGCCGCCGGCCAAATGCGTTTTACCGGTCATTAAAATTCCCCCCAGTCCTCGTTAAGTAAATCCGGGTCCAGCCCGGCCACATCGCTCAGAATGTCCTCCATGCCGCCGGCTGCCACATTATTGCCCGGATTATTGCCCGGCGGTGGATTGTCCTCGTCACGGCTCACCGTCTCGGCCACTGCCGCCTCACTATCCCACACGTCGTCGTCCAACGCCGGCAATTCAAAGCCGGCGTCGTTCGGGAGCGTCACGTCCACTGTCGGCTTTACCCCGTCAGGTTTTGCCAGGGGTTGCCGCAGGTCATCCTTAATATTGCTGTCTGTCAGGGCATCGTCACTGCCCCACACGTCGTCCAACGCCGGCAGATCAAAGCCAGCGTCGTCTGAAAGCGTCGCGTCCAACGCCGGCAGTTCAAAGCCGGCGTCGTCCGTCTCCGGCAGGCCGGCCAACAGGTCAGACGCCTCCGGCTCCAACTCGCCGGGGTCAAGCAGCCAGTCATCCTCCGGGCCGGTGTCCGCCAGTTCGGCGGCGTTGAACAAACCGCCGGCTGCCGGCAGCGGCGGCGCGGCTTCATCCACGGGCGCGGGCGGGGTTTCGCCGTCCGCCCGGTCGCTGACTTCCAGCCGTCGCTGTCGCAGTTCCGCCAGCCGTTGCCGTTTCTTCTCAATTTCATCCTGTAATCTGGCCCGGCGAGCTTCAATGTCCCCCCTGACCTGTTGGCCAATGCTGGAGAGCAGGAGTTCGACCGGGATTGTTTGCGCATTTTTGTTGTCAGCCACGTTTTTTGCCTTTTGTAATTAGCTACCGGCTACCGGCCGGCTACCACCTTTGCCACATCTTCCGGGCGGGTTGAGAGCCGTTCCAATTGCCTGTCGCTCATCGTAAAGCGCATATGCAGCCGCTTGCCCTCGACAATGAGCAGGGCGTCGCCCGGCTCGGCCGACAGCAGCGAATCGACCTCGCCCTGGGTCAGCCGGAAATGCTGCCTGAGTTTTTCCACGCCCAGTTCGTTCTGCTTCATCAACTGGACAATGGCCGCGTTTTCAATCATCTGCCGCCCGTAAGGATTGTCGATGAAGTTGGCCGGGTTCTGGTCGATGGCGACCACCGACAGGCCAAAGGCCCGGCCGCGTTTGTACAAATCCCGGACATACTGGGCGATGTCGGGGAAGCGGAGCAAGAGACCGATTTCGTCAACGACCATCACTTTGGGCGGCCAGCGCGATTTGCGAATCCACGACCAGGTGTAATCCAGCGCCTGAAAGACGCGGATGGGCCTTAGCTGCGCTTCGTCCAGATCGCGCAGGTTGAACGAGATGCAGCGGGCGTCGCCCAGGATGACGTTGGTCTGGCCGTTGAACAGGTGACCATACACGTCCGGGGCGACAAACCGCTCCAGTTCCTCGGCCAGCGTGCCTAACCCTTCGTTGGGCATAATCGCTGTCAGGTCCTGCAGGATCGGGCGCGGGTTGTCGGTGTAGGTGTAGCGAATGGCCCGGGCCAGCTTGGATTTTTCGGCGGCGTCGAGTTGGCGCTCGGCCATCAACTGGATGAGCGAAGTCAGAAACAGCACCTTTTCGGTCAGGCTGCTGGCCGCCCCGCCGCCCACGGCGGCCATATCCATCGGGTTGAGGATGGCCCCGCCGTCCGGCCCCAGGTCGATGATCTCGCCGCCGACAAGGTTCATCAGCTGCGGCATCCCGGTGTTCTGCGGGTCAAACCAGATGTACCGCCAGCCCCGCAGCAGGCCGCGGATGGTTTCGATGAACTCGGCCATACTCTTGCCGCTGCCCGTCTCGGCAATGGTCACCTTGTGGTAACTGGTCAGCTTGAAGCGATCCAGCACCACCAGACTGCGGTCCTGCTTGTTGACGCCCAGCACCACCCCACTGCGATGCCCCACATCCATAATCACATTGGGAATGGCGCAAACCAGCCCGGAGGTGGTGGCGTTGCGCCGGGTCGAGTCGGCGGCGATGCTGTCCATCGCCAGCGGCAGGCAGCCGGTCAGGAATTTCTGCTGGTGCAGCAGGGCCGTGGCCGGAGCCAGGCGCAGTTCGCGCAGTTTCTGGTCCAGGCGGCGCACCCGGCGGGTCAACTCTTTTTCCGAGTTGGCCTGGGCCAGCACCCGCAGGCTGAGGTAGCCAATTTTCTCGGTTTCATCGGCCAGCGCCCGCATCATCACCTCCGCCGATTCGCGCTGGATGTCCAGCCGGCGGCGCTGCACGTTTTGCTGGCCGGTTGTCGCCCCGCTCATCTCCAATGCTTCCAGCAGCGAGGCTTTGCTGGACAATTTTCGTTCCACCTGGTCATCCGGCAGCAGGTCAACGTGAACCGAGACGACCATCTGCTCGGCCATTTTGAGCAGCGATTCCAGCCAGCCCATTCGCACCCGGATGGGGAAGGTAGTGGCGTACAGGCCGGCGGTATAGTAGCCGTCGCCCAGGCGCAGGTAGTTTTCTTTGACCTCCATTTCCGGCGGCGAAACGCGGTCGGGCAGGTCCATCCCTTCGGCCACGCCGTTCAGGATGTACCCCAGCAGCGCCTCAAGGTCCTGGGGCGTCGGCACTGTGGCGTTCAGGCCCATACTGTTCAGCAGTTCAACCAGGGTTTCGGTCAGCAGCCCGGCTTGGTCGCGCACAGCGGCCGGCACAGACACCACTGCCGCCTTAACCCTGTCCTGCCGGGGTTTGACCCCAAGGGTCTGCATAAATTCTGCCCACAGCGATAGCTGCTCGTCGTCGTCATCGCCGGCGGCGCTGCTGCTGCTGTTTTTGAGACGGACGATGAGGTAATAGTCGCGGGTGATGATCCCGCCTTCGCGGGTCAGGTCGCGCAGGAAGTCCTCTTCAATATATGACATCTCAACCAGGTGGCGCGAGGTTTCGGCGCGGCGCATCGCGGCCAGTTCGTCCAGCAGCGGTTTAACCTCGCGGGTGCGCACCACGGCCAATAACTGAAACTTGCGCCCGGTCAGCATATTAAAGAGCGTCGCCAGCCGCCGGTGCAGCCCGCGCCGTTCGCCAATGCTCATCAGCCGGGTATTGACCCCGGACAGCCCGATGACCAGCGAGTAAGTCCCGTCTTTGTTGACAATGATGTTGCGCCACGCGCCCAGAAAGGGCAGGGTGTCCTGGGTGTGCATCAGACGTCCTCCTGCTGGCCGTTGGGGTTGATATTGAGCAGCACCTGGCCGGTGTCGCTGCGCACCCGGAAATGGGTCAGCCGGATGGGGTTGCTGCCGCGGCGGGGAATGAGCCGCCGGTTTCGTTCCAGCAGGTAAAAGCGCAGGGCGTAGGCAATCCACTGGTCGCCCGGCAGGCCGTTGACCGGCTGGGTAATGAACAGGAATGAGATGACCACAATGATGATCGAGACCGCCGCCAACAACTGCCACGGCAGAAAGAACAATACCTGCCACAACCCCCAGACAAAGAGCAGCACCAGCGCCGTCTCGATGATCTGAGCCAGGCTGAAGGAGATGAAGCCGAAGTCAAACAGCTTGTCGGCCGAGGTCAGCACCGGCGCGGGAATGAGATATTCGGTATCCTCGATGTCGCTTTCGTAGCTCATTTATTCCTCCGCAGTAGTAACAGGCCGCCGGCCAGCAGCGCCAGCCCGGCTATCAAACCAACTCCCACCAGCAGCGCAACTACCACCCAGGTGGCGCTGCGCTCGCCGGCCGGCGGTTCCGGCTGAGGAACAGGGGTCGCGGTGGGCGGCGTGGTTGTCGGCAAAGTGACCGGCGGGGCGGCAGGCGTTTTGCCGCCCGCAATGGTTTCGCCCGGCAGCGGGGCCGGGTAGGGCGGCTCGGTGGCGTCTGACCACAGCTTTTTGCCGTCGGTGATGAGGTTAACTGTCAGGCGTTTTTCGCCCGGCCCGCCGGCGGCCCAGGTGACGGCCATCTGGCCAAATGAAATATCGGCTACCGCCCCGCTGCGCACTTCCAACAGCCCACCGTCAGCCTCGACGCTGCCGGTCAGGGTGAAATAGCCGTCGGCGTCCGTCTTTGTCTCCAGTGTTTCGCCCAGCGCGGTGGTCAGCGCCACCGGCTTGAGCATCCCCGGCGCGCCGCCCTGGCGGGTGACCCGGCCCTCGATGACCAGGCTGTATGGCCCGTTCTGGCCATACGCCGGCGGCGGCCAGGCCAGCCACAGGCCAACCAGCAGCAGCCCGCCGCCCAGGATGAGCGGCAAGCCCGCCCCGATGGCCATAAATTTCCGTTTACTGTTCAGTGACAACATCCTTCGCTGCCTTCCGGGTTAACCGGGTTGTTGCCCGGGTCCCTGATTTCGTAATGCAGGTGATTGCCGGTTGAATTGCCGCTGCTACCCATATAGCCAATCAAATCGCCGTAATCCAGGTCATCGCCAATATCATACGAGGACGGCTGCCGCAGGTGGGCCAGGATGATATAAAAGTCGCTGTCCCGATCCCGGATTTTCAGATAATGGCCATAGCCGGCGGCGTCGTAGCCCTTGCCTTCGACTTTGGCGTCATCGCTGGTGCAGTAAATCGGTGTGCCTTCGGCGCCCGCGATGTCCACGCCGGTGTGCTGCACCCCGAACATTGCCAGGTAATCCGAGTCGTGAAACGTGGCGGTGATGACCCCGGTCGTTGGCATTCCGTGAATGGTGGTCGGGATCGTCGTTTCGTGGCCAAACAACCAGGTGTAAATGGCCGCCACGTAAATTTGGGCCACAATGATGACCACGGCAATGACGATGATGAGCAAAATGACCCCGGCCACTGCCAACAGCGCGCCGCATGTGGCGCAGCCGCCAAAGAGCCAGCGCAGCACTACTGGCCACCGCTATCGGCGGCATCGCCCTGCCCCTGCGCCGCCTGATAGCCCCGGTAGGCCACCTGCGCCATCTGTCCGGCCCGGTTGTCGCCGCTGGCGCGGCCAATCAACATTGTCCCGCCGCCGACCAGCAGCGGCACGCCGACAGCGCCGGCGCCCACGGCGGTCAACCCGGCCCCGGCGGCAATCATCAACGTTTCGGGCATCAACAGGAATTTGAACACAATCCAGGTGAACGCGCCTTGCAGCAACAATGCGATAACCAGGCCGGTCAGCACATTGCCGCCCATCATCTCCAGCACGGCGATGATGATTTTCAGCGCGAAAGCCAGGATGAACGGCAGGGCCAGCAATTTGAGATACAGCCACCAGAATTTGCCCCAGAACTTTTCGGTAAAGGGATACAGCCAGCCCGCCGCCGCCAGCGGCAGCGCCGCCAGCAGAAAGAAGACGGCGATGTGCTTGATCAGCAGGGCGACCACAATGCCGATAAACAGGGCGATCAGCGCCAGCAGCGCCAGGATGATCTCGGTAAACGACAACGCTCCCAGCGCCACCAGGCTGACCATATGGCTGATCCACGACCACTCGACCAGCCCGCCGCCGGCCCCCAGCGCCATCGAAAAGGCCATCGTGCTGGTCATTCCGGTCACGTCAATCAGCGCGTCCAGCATCCGGGTGTTCATAAAGAAGATGATGATGAACAGCCGGCCCATATGCTGGCTGATGCTGAAATTGCGCACCACGCCGGGGAAAACCGTCACCAGCATTCGCTGAAAAAAAGTGACGGTAATCGACAGCCCAATCCAGGGGATGACCAGCAGCGCCGCCGAGCGAAACATTGAATGCAGCGCCCCGCCCAGCAGCCCGGACTCATTTTTCAGGTCCCAACTGCCGGCCAGCCAGCTCTGGAACTGGGCAATGGTCTGGTCAAACCAGCCCCGCAGCCAGTCGGCCAGGCTTTCGGTCAGCAGCCCCCACACGGTTTCGGCCACTGTCTGGCCGATTTGCGAGGGGCGGTATTCCTCCGGGATGAACGATTCCCACCAGGACGAGTCGGGTGGTTCCTGAACCAATGGGCCGGCGGGCGACGCGGCGTAGACAACAGCCGGGGCCGGCAGCACGAGAATGAATGAATATATAATGAAGGGTATAATGAGTTTTCTCACTGCCGCGCCTCCTGTTGTTGCCTGCCGCCGCGCCACCCGCCCGGCATTATCAACCCCCCGAACTACTGAGCAGGGGTTCGATGATGCCCCACAGCACGCCCTGGGCCACAGCGATGCCCAGCGCCCCCAGGAAGGTCCACTTGATGATTTCCATCCCGCGCTGTTTCCACTGGGGGTTGATGCCGCCGGCGAACATCATCGCAAAGCCAACCAGCAGCATCACCGGCCCGCCGATCAGCATCAACTGGAACAGGATGCCCCGAATCTGTTCGGCGACAGCCGCGGCGTCGCCAGCCCCGCTTTGCGCCGCGGCTGGCGCGGCCAGCACCAGGCTCCAGAACAGCGCCGGCAGTACCCGTTGGTAGAAAAACTGCTTTACTCTGGTCATTGAAAAAGTCCTTTCTATGAATGAACAATTTATAATTTCACCTCAAGTGAGGCGTATCCACTAGTCAATCCCCTAAATCCGTCTGGTACAGAACGCCGCGCAAAGCCAGGCGGCGGTCGCCTTCGACCCGCAGGATGATGGTCAGGGCCGGCCGGTCGGTCGGCAGCGTCACCCAGATTTCATCCGGCTTGATGTAGCGTTCCACCCGCTCACGGTCGTCACTGAACGGCAGCAGCCGGAAGTAGAACTTGCGCCCAGCCCGGTCGGTGACCAGCACTACATCGTTGACATCGGCGCTGCGCAGCGGATACAGGGCCGCCTCCGGGGTCGAGGCGTCGCCGCCGATGACGGTGTTGTCCTCGCCCACAAAGGAGTCGTAGTACCGGGCCTGACCGCCGGCGTCGTTCAGCGTCACCTGCCCGCCGGCAATGGTCCAGTCGCCCTTGTAGACCGGCTGCTTGAAGCGCAGGGATGAGACCTGCATCTCGGCCGGGGCGCGGCCAATGAAGTCGGCCGGGATAAGCGGCGGCGTCGGGGTCGGGGTGGCGGTGGGCGTTGGCGTTATCGTCGGCGTCATTGTCGGTGTGGCGGTGATTGTCGGTGTGGCCTCGATTTTTACCGTCGCAGCCGGCTGGGGCGCGAGCAGCAGCCGCAGGGCCAGCCCGATGACCACCAGCAGCAGCCCGCCGCCGCCCAGCAGGGCGTAGGGCAGGTAGCGCTGCAACGGCGCGGGTTGGTCAGCGCCGGTCGCCGGTTTGTCAACGCCCAGCGCGGCGCGAATGGCGGCTTCGTCAATTTGCAGTTCATCGCCGGTCACCCCGACTTCCAGGGTCATGCCATTGTCGAGGCGCATATGATGGACGCCGTTTTCCAGGCCGGCCAGTTCCTCTTCCAGAGCCGCGATCTCTGTTTCCAGTTGGCGGATGTCTTCATCCAGCAGGCTGGTTTGCGTTGAGGCCATAGTTACCACTCATCCTCAAGGGCGGCCAGGTCAGCCAGGGTCAGGGTCCCGTCCAGAGAATCGGCGGGCAGGTCAGCCGCCGGAACCGGCTCATCCCCGGCGAGCGGCCTGTCAGCGTTGCCGGTCGCCGGCTTTCGCTTGCGCCCGGCCGGTTTGGAGACCACCGGTGGCATATCCATTTCGTCGCCCCAGGCCGGCTCGGAAACCGCTGACTGTTCAGCCACACTGGCCGGCGGCGTATCCACTTCGGCTGCCCAGGTCAGGGCGGAGGCCGGCGGCGCGTCCATTTCGATTTCCTGAGCCGGTTCGGAGACCGCCGGCTTTTTCGGCGGCGCGTCCACTTCGACTGCCTCGGCCGGTTTTGCGTGGCCGTTGGTTGAAGGCGCTGTCAGCTTCAGGGCGGCCATCAGCCGCCCTGACATCTCTTTTTGGGCGGCCAACTGCGCCCGCGCCTCATCGAGTTCCAGCGCCACCTGCCGGCGCTGGGTCTCCAACGTTTCCAGGCGGCGGGCCGCTTCGTGGCGGCGGCGAGCGTCCAGGTATTCGCCCAGAGCGCCGTGCATTGTTTCCAGTTGTTCGAGTGACAAAGCCGTAAGATTCATTTTTCAACCGTCAATTCGTTGGGCCTGCACAATCACCAGGCCGGTCAGGTCCAGGCGGCAGGTGTACAGGGTCAACAGGTCATCCGTTTGAGCCTGGCTCAACCAGGAACCGTCCTCGTAGGGCGCTTCCCATTTGCGCTGAACCTGATAGACATATTCCCGGCCATCATCATTTTTGCAGCGGATGGCCTGGCCGGGTTCAACCGCCAGCAGCGGGGCAAAGACCCCGCTTTCGTCGTACCAGACCGAGTGGCCGACGATGATGGTGTTGCCCGGCTGACCGCACGCCGGGGTGGTGTTGTGCTGGCCGGCGTCGTAACGCGGCACCGCCCACTGCACCACCCCCTCCCCAACCGGTTCCGCCTGCGTTTGAGTGACAACAACCGGTTCGCTGACCCCCGGCAAATTCAGCGCCGCGACGCGCAGCGGCAAGCGGCGCGGGGCCGGTGATGGGCGCGCCGGCGGGGTGGGGGTAGCCGCCACCAGGATGATCGGTCCGCTCCGGGCCGGCGTGGGCGCGGCCGGTGTTGTTAAAGTCGCCGGTGCGGCCGGTGTTGCTAAAACCGCCGGCGTGGGCGGGGTTGTCTGCGGCCCGGTCGCGGCCACGGGCCGGGCGGCCGTGACCGCCAGGGCCAGCGCCGGCAGCAGCCAGATCACCAGCCCGGCGGCTAAAAAAAACGGGCCAGCAGCCCCTTCCGTCCGGGCGCGGTCTCCGGTTCGGGCAGCAGCGGGGCCTCAAACAAGGCCTCCCCGGCGTCATACAGCCCGCCCGGCAGGAAATCATCGGCAGGCGCTTCATTGCCGGCGGCGGCAGGGTTCTGGTCGCTGCCCCACCAGGCCCATTCGTCCGGCGCTTCCGGGTCTTTCAACTCTTCCGCCGCGCTGAACAGCCCGCCGTCAAAGGACCAACCCGCATCATTGTCCGGCTCAGAACCGCCAAACAGTTCCGTAAAAGAGCCAGTGTCCAGCACCGGCTCCGCGTCAAACAGCGCCGGCGCAGTGAGGTGGTCCGGTTCCGGCTCCTCGTTCAATGCCGCCGGCGCGACCGGCAAGCCGGACGGCGGTTGCGCCGGCGCCAGCCCGGCCCAGGCCGTTTGCAGCCTGGTCGTCGCGCCGGCCAGGTCAGCGTCGGTGGCAGCCAGGCGGCGCAGGTCAACCAGTTCCTCGTCAATGCCGGCCAGCCGGCTTTCCAGGCGGGCAATGGAATCGACCAACTGCTGCCGCTGCTGTTCCAGCTGCCGGAGTTGGCTGGTTTGTTCCAGCCGCTGTTGCAGCCGGGCAATCAGGGTTTCGGTCTGGCTGGTTTGTTGGTCCAGTACCTGCAAAATGTCGCTCATCTGCTGACCCTCCACAACTGCGCCGCACCGGCGGCGGCGATAACCAGGCCCAGCCCCGCCAGCCCCGCCAGCACCGCCGGCGACCAGGAGTCGGGTCGGACGCCGGCCTGCCCCGGCAGGACCGCCGCCGCGGTAATACCCGTGGTCGGGGTTACTATGTCGGCGAACGCCACCGGCGCGGTGATAGTCTCTGCCACAACAGCGGTGGCTGCCGGCGCAACGCCCAATGGCTGCACCCGTTCATCAACCGCTGTCGTCGGGACAATCTCCGGCGCGGGGGTGGGCAGGGGAACGCTGCCCTTGTAGTAGGCCAGGTCCACCACTTCGGTGTTGTCGCCCCAGATGGTGGCGGTGATGACCGCCTGAGCCGGGCTGTAACCGGGCGGCAGGTTGAGCCGCACACTGTAAACGCCGGGCGGCAGGCCGGTCACATTCCACTCGCCCTCGCGCCCGGAGCGCAAGGCCATCCATTCATTGACCAGCACCTCGACCGAGGGCAGCGGTTCGGCCGGGGGGCCGCCGGTAGTCAGGTTGGTGATCCGGCCCTCGATCCGGCCCTTGTTGTTCTGCGCGTAAACCGGGAAAGCAATGACCAACCCGGTCAGCAGCGCGGCCAGTCCAATCGTTAAAAGTGTGCGTTTCATAAATCCCTCCTTGCAGGAATTAGGAATTAGGAGTTAGGAGTTAGGGGTTAGGGAGGGAGCCTTTCCCTAACTCCTGATTCCTAACCCCTAACTCCTCACTTTCGTCCGCCCACACCCGGGCGTTGGTCTACCGCTGCCGGCGCGCCGCCGGCTGCCGCGTCCGCATCATCCAGCGGCGTGATGGTCAGGTTGGCCAGCAGCGGATCGTCGTTGGCCAACAGCGGGTCCAGGGTAGCGGCGGGGGTGGGGCCGGCGGCGATGGAGCCGCTGAACGACCCGTCCGGCTGCTGATTGATGACCACAGCCACCGGGGTCGGGGTCGGGGCGTCATCAACGATAAAGGCGGCGCTGGCCCGGCGCTGGCTGGCCTGCCCCTCGGTGATCATGGTGTACAGCCCGGTCTGGTCGCCCGCTTTGGTGGTGAAGCTAAAAGCGAAGCTGCCGGCGCTGTTGGCCTGCTGGGCCGGCAAGCCGATGACCGTCCCGTCCGGCTGGGCCAGGCCAATCGAAATGGCCTCGTTGTCGTTGAACCCGGAGCCGACAAAGGCAAAGGCTTCGCCGGCCGCGCCCTGGTAGGGGTTGACTGCCAGGGCAACCCCGCTGCCGGTCACCGAAGTGGCCGTCGGCGCGGGAACCGGGGTGGAGGGGACGGGCGTCGCCGTCGGGGTCTTGACCTTAACCTCAATAGTGTGGCTTTCTACCTGGCCATCGGTCCAGACCACCCGCAGTTCGTATTTTTTCGTCTTGGTCGGGCATTCCTCCTGGCTGCCGGCGGCGGCCACCGAATCGCCGTCAAACAGGACGCTTTGCGCCGGGCCGCTAACCGTCCATTTGAACTCGGCGCAGTCCCCATCGTTGATGTTGTCGTCATCCACCTTGAAGCTGAGGGAGCGCGGCTGGCTGGTGCTGGTGGGCGTGGCGGTTGGGGTGGACGTGGCGGTCGGCGTGGGCGCCGGCGCGCCGCCAAAGTTGCGATTTTCGACGCCCACCCCGCCGGAGACCGAGACCACCAGGCTGGCGGCCGAAGTGGCCGACCAGGCCGCGCCCCAGGTAATCTGGATGGTGTAGATACCGTCAGGCACGGCGGTGAAGATGTAGTACCCGTCGGGGCTGCCGCTGGCCGTCCCGCGCGTGACCGGCCCGGTGATCGAGACCTGCATCCCGGAGATACCCGCTTCGCCGCTGTCCCGGACCCCGTTGCCGTTGGCGTCGTTGAAGACATAGCCGGCAATCGAGGCCGGCAGCGGGGTGGGCGTGGCTGTCGCCTGAGCCTGCAAGCCAAAGTTGTTGTCGTTGGCTTCAACGCCGGCCTGCTTGTTGACCGTCAGCGTGGTCGGCCCGGTGGGGCTGTAGCCGGCCGGGGTCAGCAGGGTCAGGGTATGGGTGCCGGTCAATACCTCCGGCGGGCCAAAAATGAAGATACCGCCGCCGGAGGTGCTGACCGTGGTCGTGTCGCCGGCAGGGTTGGTCAACTGGACATTGACCCCGTCCAGCCCTGTTTCGCCGGCGTCCAACACCCCGTTGCCGTTCAGGTCGTTGTACACCGCGCCGATGATTTCGTCGGGCGCCGGCAGCGGGCGCGCCGCTGCCGGCGCTGACCAGCCCCAGAAACTGCCCAGCAGCCCCAGGGCTACCCCCAGGCCGGCCAGAATGAGATATATCCAGAGGGTTTTGCGCTTCATAAGCATCCTTTCTAGCGGGTCACCGGCTTGATCTGGCTGATCCGGCTGCGGCGCTGTTCCAGCAGTTGTTTGACCGGGGCCAGCCGGTCGGCCAGGTCGCGGCTGAACGGGGTGCGGGTGCGAGTCAGCGCCCCGTTTTCAAGCTGAAACAGGGCCTGGGTCTCAAAAGTTGTTTTGTGGGCCGAGACGCACTCGGCAATGCCGGTGACCATGCGCCGGCCGTCGGACAGCCGGGCAATCTGCGCCACCAGCGGGCGCTGGGCGGCAATCCGGCTGTAAATCACATCCAGCGGCGGCGGATTGCTGCTCATCATCACATAGTCGGCCCACTTGGTCAGGCCATCGGCCGGGCTGTTGGCGTGAATGGTAGCCATCGAGCCGTCGATGCCGGTGTTCATCGCCTGCAACAGATCAAAGGCTTCCTGGCCGCGCACCTCGCCGACAATGACCCGATCCGGGGCCACTTTCAACCCGACGTGGCGCAGCAGGTCGGATAGCGTCGTCCCCGGCTCTTCGGGGTTGAGTTCGTAGGCCACAAAGTTGTCCAGCGATTCTTCCAGGTAGATTTCGTGTTCGTCCTCCACCGTGACCACCCGCTCGTTGCGCGGGATGGACAGGCAGAGGGTGGTGGTCAGGGTGGTTTTGCCGGCCCCGCTGCCGCCGGACACAATGAGATTGACTTTGGCCTTGACGGCCATGTCCAGGAACTCGGCGGCTTCGCGGGTCAACACCCCGGCCTCAACCTGGTCTTTGAGGGTCAGCGGATAGCGCCGAAACTTGCGGATGTAGAGCGTGTCGCCGTTGACCGCGAACGCGCCGGACACCCAGGTGTAGCGCATCGGCGGGCGGGCTACCGCCCCGGTATAGCGGGCCGGCAGGGCCGCCCCCAGGCCGCGCCGCCGCCGAAAGGCGGCCACAATGAATTTCAGCCACTCCGACGATACGGCCCACGGCGCTTTGCGCACCTTGCCGTTTTGCTCAAACAGAAAGGGCCGCTCCGGGGAATTGATGATAATAACCGTGACATCCTCCCCGGACATCGCCTCTTGCAGCGGCCCGTACCAGCCCAGTTCAGCCACCAAATCCTGCACCGACTGGTAGACCGCGTTGGCTTCCGCCCCCAGCGCCGGCCCCAGTTCGCGGGTCATCTCGGCAATCAGCCGGCGCATCACCGGCTGGAAATCGCCGTTCTTTTGCCAGTAGTTATCCCGGGCCAACTGGGCGTTCAGCCGGGCCAGAATCTGGCGGGTAATCTCCAGCACCACCTTTTCCCTGTCTTCCGGCGCGGCGGCCAGGGGGCCTGTCGCCGGCGGGTGATCGTGATTCGTCATAAATTCCTCGCTTTAGTCAATGAACAATGAACAATGAACAATGAACAATGAACAATGAACAAAAACTACTACTTCAAATTGATAATTGCTCATTGATAATTGCTCATTGACTGCTACTTCCACAGATCATTAAACGTGACCAGAGCCGGGGTCAGGATGAGGGCGAACAGCGCCGGCATCAAAAAGGCGACGCCCAGCACAATCGAGGTCAACACCCGGCCCTTGATCTCTTTTTTGCGGGCCGCGATGCGCACGGCCCGGATCAGTTCGTACAGCGATTGCAGCACCACCTGCGGCTCGTCGGCTTCCTCTACCTGGCGCAAGGCGATGGCGCATTGCAGCAGATCGTTGAACGGGAATCTGGCTGCCGTCCGCTCAAACTGGTCAAACAGGTTGGCCCCGCCTTCGGCCAGGCGCAATACCTGCCGGATTTCACCGGCCAGCAGGTTGTCGTCCCGGCTGTCGGCCACATAGGCGTCCAGCACTTCTTTCAGGCTGCGCCCTTCGCCGACATTGAGCCGCAGAAAGCTGACAAGGTCCGGCACGTCGCGGTACACCGCGTCAGCCAGCTTGCGGGTAACATTGCCTTTCCAAATCGCTGCCGGCCACAAAATGCCAAATACCGAGATCAGGCCGCCCAACGTCAGGGCATATTCCCAGCGGGCGAAAAAGAGCAGCACCAGGGTCACCGGGACGCCGGCCAATATGCCAAAGCCCTGCAGCAGCCGTTTTTGCAGCGGGGTGATGTCGCTGCGGCTTTGGGCGGCTTTCATCGCCTGCTGCGCTTCCAGCAGCAATTCGTCGCCAATGATGGCGATGATGCTTTCCCGCACCGTAACCGTCAGCGCCGGGCCGGGCAGCAACAGGATGATCAGGTTGAGGCCGGTGATGATGACAAAAAAGGCGTAAGCCCCGTACAGATTCATTGCTCCCCCAGCGGGAATTAAGAATTAAGAATTAAGAATTAGGAATTAGGAATTAGGGAGAATGTTTCCCTAACGCCTGACCCCTGTCACAACTTCCAAAGCAGGGATTAGAGGGTTGTTCCCCTAACTCCCAATTCCTAACCCCTAATTCCTGTCACAATTCCAACGGCTTCAGTTTAGCCATATATGTGCCAATCACGTTCAGCAGGACGACCATCACCACGGCAAAGAGAATGGCGATTTGCCCCGGAATGGTCACAAACAGGTTTTCGGCAATGTCCGGGGCAAAGAAGTTGAAGGCCACGACGGTGATGGGCAGCGTGCCGGCCACAATCCAGCGCGAATATTTGGCCTGGGCCAGATCAGATTCCAGTTCCAGTTGCAGGGCGTAGCTTTCAACCAGCGCCTCTTGCAGCAGTTCCAGCCGGATAGCGATTTTGTGGGCCGGCATCTGGGCCCGGGTGGCGGTGGACAGGTGGCGAAAAATGCGGCGCAAGCGCCAGGTGTTGGCGTAACGCGGCGAATCGCGCAGTTGGGCCAGCACCGCCGGCAGGCTGGCCCCGCCGGCCACCGGCGAAACAATGAAGTCGGTCAGGTCGGTTGCCAGCAGCCGGTTGAGGCTGCCGCTGCGGCACAGTTCATCCAGGGCCGGCAGCAGCGACTGGCCGCTTTGCAGTTTGAGAATGATGAGCTGCAGCAGCGACAGGGCGGCGTCGTCCATCGCGTTGGCCCAGCGGCTGCGGGCACGGGCCACCAGACCGGACGGGATCAGCCACGCGCCCAGGATGCCGACCGGAATGCCCAGCACCGGCCCCAGGTACAGCGTCAGGGCCAACCCCGGCAGCAGGCCGCCAAGCAGGGCCGCCAGCAGCGCCAGGCCGGGGGCCAGGGGCGCGGGCGGTTTGTCCCAGTCCGGGCGGTTATCAGCCCTGCCGATTTCATCGGCAGCCGGCTTGCGCCAGCGAATCTCAACCAGCAGCAGCCCGACAAACAGGCCCATTGCGGCAAACAGGGCCACAATCACCCGCTCGTCCAGGGTAATCTCAAGCGTTGGCGGCCACGTCAGCAGCTTTTCCATTGCCTACTCCTTGTTGCAAGGCTTCCAGGGATTTGATAAAAACGGCAGCCTGCCGGTACTCCGGGATTTGGCGAAAATGGCCCAGCGCCGCCGTCCAGCGGTTTTCCTGCATAGCCACCACGCCGCGCAAATACAGTTCGTGCCGGGCCTGCTCCGGGCTGTCACCCGGCGTTTTGCGGGCCGGCTCGCCGTGATGGGTGAAAACGGCGACATTAAGTTGGCCGACATCGACGGCCACGCCGCCGGCTTTTTGCTCCAGGCGGCGGATATGCCCGGCGATGTGGGCCAGCAGCCCCGGCTCGGTATTCTCGTCGGCCAGGGCAAACATTTCGTGGTAGATCAGCAGCGCCTTTTCACCGGACAGGCGCGGCTGCTGCAGCCCCAGTTGCAGCGCTTCCAGCCGCAGCCGGCGGGCCTCGTCGCGCAGGTCGTCACTCAGGCCCGAGACGTTGACCTGGCGCAGCGCGGCGGCGGCCTGCTCCGGCTCGCCGCGGGAAAGCAGGTTGGCCGCCGCCCGGCGGGTGGCGATCCAGTCGCTTTCCCGGCGTTGGCCCTGGGCCAACACCTGGCTATATTTCTTCAGGTCAACCTGCTGGCTCAAGGCCGCCCGCAATTCGACGCTGCTTTCCAGTTCGCGCAGCGCCTGGGCCAGCCGCGCCCACTGCCGCCGCCGCACCAGGCCGCCCAGCGCCTGTTCCGCTTTTTCGGCCTGCCTGAGCAGCCCGTCCCAGCGGCCCAGCCCTTGCAGCGCCCGGCGCAGGCGGGCTTCGGCGTCCAGGTAGCCGGCCGGCGAGGTTTGTAGCAGTTCGGCAAATAGCTGGGCCGCCGGGGCAAAGCCGGCCTGATCCAGGGCGTAACAGGCCCGTTGATACTGCTCGTGCTGCCTGGCCCCGGCCGTGCCGCTTTCCTCGTGGGCCACCTCGGCCCGCACCTCGGCCATGCGCAGGTAAAAGTCCAGGTCAGGCGGCAGCTGCCAGCGCCGGCTATTGGCGCCGCCTGATTGCCAGGCCGGCGACCAGTCCCAACGCACGTGCAGTTGTTTGCGCCCGCCCACCCCCTCATCGACATCAACCACCGCCTTGGCCACCGTGTCCAGGACAATGGTTTCGCCCTGCACCCCGGCGATGTGGTCGATGGCACTGACCACCCGCCGGCCGTCAGGCAGTTGGGTGCAGTGGATGACAAAATCAAAGGCGTTGGCCACGGCCTGTTTGGCCAGTTCCTTGTTGCCGATGAACGGCGAGGGCGGCTCACCCTGAATCTGGGCGTTGGTCGCCAGCCGCTCGACAACCTGGCGGCTGTCGCGCCCGTGCAGGGTGGTCATAATCGCCTTCATCGCCCCGGCGATAAACAGCAGCCAGCCGGTTTCCGCGCCGCGCGTTTCGCCGATGATGACCACCTGGGCGTTTTTGCGCAGGCTGTCGATGGTCAGCGTCGCCAGCGAGATAGTTTCGCTGGCCGGCGGCACTTCAAAGTAACTTAGCAGCCGGTTGGTCGGGTTCAGTTCGGCGGCCTGTTCCAGCACGCACACGTGCTGCCCTTCCAGCAGCGAGATCATCACTTCCAGCAGCGTCGTTTTGCCGCTGGCCGGTTCGCCGCCAACGATGACCGAGGCCGGGATTTTCATTAAGGCCCGTAAAAAGTCGGCCACATCGTCATCCATCACCCCCTTGCTGACCAGCTTTTCCAGCGTCCAGGCCACAGCCCGACCCCGCCGCAGGGCCATAAAGCCGCCAAAACGGGGCGTGACCGGGTCAATCGACAGGTGGATGCGCACCACCTGCGGCGGCGGAAAGGCCAGGTCGGCCGTCGGCGCGGTCGGGGTGAGCTGCTGCCCGCCGCGGATGGCCAGGTTCTTGATGACCTCAATCATCCGCTCGCGGCTTTCAAAGCCGCCGGGGTGGACATAGGTGCGCCCGCTCTTTTCGTACAGGATGCTGCTTTCGTTGATGACCGTGATCGAGGAGACTTCCTCATCCTGGAGCAGGGTTTCCAGCACATCCAGGCCAACCACCTGGGCGTACAGGGCGTTCACCAGCGCCTCGTCGGGGGCGCGGTAGCGATGCTGCTCGCCCAGGTGGTTGGCCTGGGCCACCACCCCGTCGGCAATGCACTGCCGCAGCGCCGCCCGGATGAGGCGTTCGCGCTCCTCCGGCGGCTTGCGGACAAAGGGGTTCAGCACCGGCGCCACTTCCGGGTTGCGGGTCAGGTACAGGCGCACCGCTTCTTTTTGCCTGTCTGCCAGCGGCACGGCGGCCGCCTTCATCTGGAAGGCCAGGTAATCGCGGCCTTCGGTCAACTGGCGCGGTTTGGGGGTGGTCATTGGCCCGCCTCCGTCAAATCATGGTCGATGATCCGGGCGGCCAGGGCGTCGATAGCGGCCAGGTAGGCCCGGCCCGGCCCCAGGCGCAGCGCCTGGCGGGTTCGGGCCAGCAAGCCGGCCCGGTCGGCGATATATTCCGCCGCCGTCTGCCCGGCCCGCTGGCTCTGCTCCACCAGCGGCTCGTGGGGGATGGCCCCGGCTACCGGCAGCCCCCACCGTTCGCTCAACTCATTCTCCGTCCAGTGGCTGTCGCCGTTGTGGTAGACCACAATCCGGCCCCGCCGGCCGGCAGCCAGGCCGTGAACGATCTGGGCCGCGCCGGAAAAGCCTTTCTGCCCGAAGGCCCGGTCGGTGGGGTAGAGTAAATAAAACCAGGCCGCCGGGTAGGCGGCTAATGTGGCGATGAAGGGCGTGGCCCGGACATTGCCCGGCAGATCGACCAGCACCAAATCAAAGCGGTGGGCCACAAAAGCGTTGAAAATGGCCCCGGCGGTGACTTCGTTCAGATGGTCCTGGCCAAAGTCACTGCGCCCCGGCGCCGGCAGCACAAACAGGTTGTCGCCGCGTTGGGAGAGATACCGGGGCAGGGCAGCGTTGGCGTCCTGTCCCCGCCCAATCTCCGCCGCCAGCCTGTCCACGGTTTCGGCCGTGTCCGGCAGCCCCAGCGCCTGGCCGACATTGCCGTCCACCACATCGGCGTCCAGCACGGCGGTTTTCAGCCCCCGCCCGGCCAGCGTCGCCGCCAGGTTGACCAGCAGCGACGTTTTGCCGGTGCCGCCCTTGACGTTGACGATGGTCAGGGCCGTTGTCCGGCCGAGGCGCACCGGGTCGGCATTCAACGCCGCCGCCAGGCTCTCCGGCGTCGTTTGTTGCAAGATCATCGTTTCGGCGGCGCCGGTTAACTCGCTGCCCAGAAAGGCGGCGGTCTGATCCAGCAGCGCCACAAAGCGCAGTTTACGTAAGGTCGGGTTGGCCTGCGCCTGGCGCACAAACTCAACCACCTGGCCGGCCGGAGACAGGTCGTGGCCGAGAATGACAACTTCGGGGAATTGGCCCCCGGTCTGAAGCAGCGCCGCCGCCTGGCGCAAGGTTGTCACCTGGGCGATGAAACGCACAGCGTATTTGGCCTGCAACTCCAGGTAAAGCGGCTGGTGGAAATCGTTGGCGACCAATAGCAAACTGCGCATCATTCCCCCTCTGCTGCCGGCCCTTCGACGCTGCTCAGGACAGGCGTGGGGGTCGGCGTCGGCATTGGGAATAAATCCGAACTGAACTGCCGGTAATCCATCGAATACTCTTTGAATTGTTCCTGCAATTCGTTGTTTTCCTGGTTGAGCAGCAGCCCCATTCTGAATTCGCTCGCGCCCTGCATCCCGCGCAAAATGGCTACCTGTTCAGGGGTGAAGCCAAACAGGAACGTACTGCCTGTAATCTCCAGCGGCCTTATCTTTTGCAGGAAAAAGGTCAGCCGTTTGCGGGCGTCGTCAATCAGGATGATGTCCACGTAATCATCCATCGTCACCCGCCCGCCCACGGTATCCACCTCGTTAAAGCCAATCTCCCAGGCGGTCTGGCCTTCTTCCAGGCAGCGGCCCGACGAGAAGCAGCGGCCCGGCGGCAGTTGATCAAGCAGCGCCCCGTTGTTGACCAGGATTTCGCCGGCCTGCATTTCGCGGCTCGCGTATTTGCCGACGATCTGGCCCGGGTTGGTGATGATGAGCGCTTTGAGGCGCTCGTCGCGCAGCCGGGCAAAGCGTTGTTCGGTCAGGTCGCCGGCGGTAAGCTGGTGGTAGCGGGGGATGTCGTGGGCCAGCACCCAGGCCGAATCATCGCTAAATTGCAGGTAGCCCAGCCCCAGCAGGGCAAACACTGACAGGATGAGTAAAACAATGACTATTTTGCGAACCACGTGTTCAATCCTTTATCGGTCATTCACAATTCACCATTCACCATTCACAATTCATCAGCCGCCCGCCCCGCCTTATCGGTCATTCACCATTCACCATTGACCATTCACCATTCACAATTCATCAGTTTCCTCCGGCCGGGTCGGTCGCCGAGGTGACATCGATCACATAGACCGGCGTCACCTGGTACGGCCCGAACATTGCTCTCAGTGGCAGCCGCACCGCCAGGTGGACGTAGGGCCGCTGGTAGGAGTAACTTTCGCCGGGCGGGTAGGTCGGCTCCGGGTCGCCGGCCGGGCAGTTCAGGGCGGGCGGGTTGACCACGCTCAGTTCGAGCAGGTAGGTTGTGTCGCTGACCACCTGCGCCGGCGATAGCGGCGCGCCGCTGTCGGTGACATACGGCGCGGCAATCCGGCCCAGATTTTCCCGCAGTGAGTTCAACGTGACCGACCGGGCGCGGTCCGGGTCCAGGCAGTGCCGCCCGCCGGCCGCCGGCAGGTCGGGTTGTTCGGGGTCGGCTACCCCCAGCAGCGGCAGCCCGTCGATCCAGACCAGTTCGCCCGCGCCGTCATTGGCCGCCCGGCTGACAGCCTGGTAAGTGGCCCGGCGGGCGTTGAACCAGCTTAAGGCGTTGACGATGAGCAAAGTCCCCACCGCGACGGCGCCCATCAGAAAGATGGCCACCAGCACCATTGTCTGCCCGCGCTCTTTCACGGCGACACCTCGACCTGCTTTTGCACGATCTGGCTGGCCTGAGCCGGCAGCGGGAAATCCGCCCGCCAGAACACGGCGTCCAGCCGCATCGTTTTGGTGATGGCCACCGTAATAACATCGCCGTAGGAATAAACTGCCGGGCTAATAGCGATGTCCACTTCGGCCGGGTCAACCAGTTGTTCCCGCAGCCGGCGGCCCACATACTGCTCCACCTCGGCGGCGGGATGGCCCAGGCTGGCATAGAACGCGCCGGCGTCGGCGGCGTTGTTCATGGCCGTGACCTGGCGAAAGGTATTGGCAAAGGCGATGAAGCCCAGCACAAACAGCAAAATGAGGGGAATGACCAGGGCAAACTCGACAAGCCCCTGCCCGGCTTCCTCGCTGTCCCACCAGGCATCCGCCTCGGTCGGGGCGGCGGCGGGCGTTTCCAGAAGGCGCCGGATGTAGGACATCCTGAAACGCAGATGGCCGCCCAGGGTTGTCGTTTGCGGCCGCAGCCGCCCCTCCTGCACCCAGCGGCGCACTGTCGCCGGGGCCACGCCCAGCAGGTGCGCCACCTGGCCGGAGGTGATCACCACGTCGTCTGTTTTGTGGCTGGTGGTTGACTCGTCCATATCGTCCCGTTCGGAAAATAGCGGTTAGCCGGTAGCAGATAGCCGGTAGCAACGGATTTTTAGTCGTGTTGCTGCCGCCGGCTCTGCCTGACTCGCCGGAAAACAAAAAATGCCCCTCAAATACGCCACCACCCCGGCTGAGACAGCCGTGGGGGGTCAATCGTACTTGAGGGGCATCTTCCCTGCCGGCGGGTTAACCGCCGTGGATTCCTGGCCCTTGTCATTCGCCGCGCCCGCTTAAGGCGGCGGTGTTCAAAACGTTAAATCGTTAGTATCTTTAGTTTTTCGCCACTTGCCACCGACCACAGCCAAATGCGTGGTGGCGAAAATTCCGTGACACTAACTTAAATCCAGAGTATTTCGTACCGGCGCTGGTACAGGTCGTCGCCCTGTGCGCCGTTGTCGGAAACACCATACAGCTTCGACTTGCCGTGGGTGCGCTGCACATCGATCCGGTAGGGCAGCGTTTCCGGGGTGTAGCGGCTGCTCACAAACTCGGCAATGGTTTGCCGCCCGCTGCCGACCACCAGCCGCCCGGCCTCGTGAATGACGCACTGGCTGGCCGGGTAGTGCGCCCGCCGTTTCAACATCCCCAGGATGTAGGAGTACACCCCCGTCGCCCGGATGAAGCTCAACCGGAGGTCATCCAGGGTCTGCGAAAAGTCAGAGCCGGCCCCTTTTTCCAGCAGGGCGCCGCGCGCCTCGCATATCTTGCGCATATCGTTAAAATTAATCTGCTCGGATAACCGCTTGATCCGGGAAGCGGTCGGCCTGGCCGTCACGGTGATCATATCCATCTCTGGTCTCGGAGTTGTGGTGGTCGAAAATACAAAATGCCCACAGCATATACCCAATTTGCCGCCCTGTGCAGGCAGCGCCAAAAGAGTGTATGCTGTGGGCATCTTCCCTGGCTAACAATTACACCGTTGGATTCGTGGCCCTGTAATTCGGTTGAAGTGTAGCATAAAACGAACATCCGGTCAATATCCCTTCTGTAAAAATTGGGTGAATTTTTCTCAGGCATCACATCCCTCCTGTTCCTGCGTCACAAAGTTGAGCGTTACCTTGCCCCCGGCCACGCTGCCGGCGGCGCGTTCCATCGTGGTTCGCAGCCGGTTTTCCAACCAGTCTTTCGCATAGGTGTTGGCGCACTCCACCGTCCAGACGCTCTCCCCGGCGGTTCGCAGCGCCGTCCCCTTGAGCCAGGCGTCAAAAGTTTGCCGGCTCATTTGCAGGCGCAGGTGGTCCAGCGTTTCCTGCCACAGCGCCTCGGTCGGGGAGGGCGGTGGGGTGGCAGGGGACTGCGCCGGGTGGGGCGGGGTAATGTCGCCGGCGGCGGGCGAGTCCCCGTTGGGCGGCAGGGTCACGTCGTTGGCCGCGAAGTTGGCTGCCGCGGCGTCCCGCTGCATCCGCCGGGCGATGGCCAGCACGTAGCGCCACTCGGCCTTGTTTGCCGCTGCCATCTCGGCAAAGGCCCGCTCCCAGAGGTCGTGGTCGGGGATTTCGACGGCGGCGGCCTTGATCTGGTTCTGGATGATGGGTTTCGCGGGGCCGATTTCCTGGCGGTACAGGTTGAGCAAATATGCGTCAGGTTGTTCAGGCAGAGCAGCAGCGGCAGCAGGTTCATGCGCATGTATATGCGTTTTTACTGCTGCTCCTGCTTTTAAAGACTCTTGATCGGAGTCTTTAAAAAGTGCTGAGTCTTTAAAAGGTGCTGAATCGCTGTCGCCTTTTGGCGGTTCCCGGTCTGTTACCGTGTCGCCTTTTGGCGGTTCAGCTTCCAGCCGTGTCGCCTTTTGGCGGTTCACCGTGTCGCCTTTTGGCGGTTCAGCTTCCAGCCGTGTCGCCTTTTGCTGGTTCACCGTGTCGCCTTTTGGCGGTTCAGCTTCTAACCGTGTCGCCTTTTGCTGGTTCACCGTGTCGCCTTTTGGCGGTTCAGGTTGTACCTGCTCATCGTTCATTGCCCGGTCTGCCGGCGTCAGGGGATTATTCTTCATCGCTACCCGCCCTTCCAGCCGGTAGCGGCCCGGCTGCCAGGCTGAACCATCATCCGCCAGCGGGCGAAAAAATGTTGGCAGATGTTTGTTTTTGACCAGACGGCGTATTGTGTTTTCGGACACCCCCAGTCGCCCGGCCAGCGATGATTTTTCCATCGAAAACGTATCGCGCACCTCGGTATCATCGGCATAGCAACTCTGGCGGATGACCACGACCAGCCATGTGCCGGCATGGCCCAGCAGGGGCAGCCAGTCCTGGCGCAGATACTGCTTCTCAAGATGAACCGATTTCGGTTCAAGCAGCAGGCCGGCCAACACATTGATCTGCCGGCGCAGGTTGTTAGCCAGTTGCCCCGGCTCGGCAAACCCCTGCACAATCCCGGTGATGGTGTGCGGCGTAAACGAATCGGGCGTGCCGGGCCGGGTCAACCGTTCCAGCAGTGTTGTTCGCGCCGTTTGCGCTTCGCCAATCAGCGCTTGCATCACCGCCGCCAGTGTTTCGCCGGCAGCCAGCCGGCTGGCGATTTCCTGTTGCAAGCCGGCGGCCTGCGCCGGAATGAGCGGCGAGGTCAGTCGCACATCGTAGCTGTTGGGCCGGCGTTGGCCGGATTTGAACATCGCCTGTCTATCGGCGATGAAGTGGGCGACCAGAGCGTCGCTCAACAATTCATTGACCCGCTGCCGGCCCAGGTTGCACTGCGCTCCCAGTTCGTCCTGCGCCAGTTGCAGCGAGCGACCGGGTTTGCTGCCCTGCCAGCACGCCTGCTGCATCGCAATGACCAGCCAGGCCCGGGTCGGGCCAAGCAGCGGCAGCCAGTAGTCAATAAAGTAGTTATCGACGCGAAAAACGAGGTGCGGCCTGGTGAACGCCTGCGCCCGGATGTCATCGGCGTGGTCGGCATCAATGAAGCCTTCGAGTTGGAGATCGTCCATAGTAAACTCCTCAGTGGTTATCAGACTGCTGTAAAGACAAAGCAAGTTGTTGGCCGTGGCCGTTGTCCAAACGGCGAGAGGCCGGTTTCAATTCAATGTATTCACTCAAGACCGCCGGCAGGGGCAGTTGTCCGCCGTGGCCGGCCTGCATCTCTGGCAGACTGGCCCGCCACTGCCAGATGGCCCGGATCATTTGCTTTTGCCAGCCGGTCAGCAGGGGATATTCCCGGCGCCGCTCAAAGTCAACCAGCCAGTCAAAAACCCGCCGGCAGAAATCCAGGGAGAGCAGCCCGTCTTTGGCCACCCCGCCCCGGACAAAGATTTCCCGGTTCTCAACCTGCCAGGCCGCGCCTTCCTTGCGAAAAATGCTGGTGGCAAAGCGCACCAGTTCCCGGACTTTGGGGTCTGTCCCGCCCAGATAGTCGCCGGTTTTGTCCTGGAAAATCAGGGGGCAGGTCCAACAGCCGTAGCGCATCTCCCCGTCCGGCCCGTAGACGGCGGCCAGGGCGCGGTTGTCAAAGCCATATTGAGGCGCGATCAGGGTCAGGAAGTCCCAGACTGCGCAGGCCCGCCAGTTGATGATCGGAGCCACCGCCCGCTGCCGGGAAGCGGCGCGGTTGGTCAGTTTGAGGTACAGGTAATCCGGGCCGCATTCGCCGGTGCGGGCGCAGGTCAGGATTCGGTCACTATCGCGGTTCAGGGTTTCATCGCGGCGGTCGCTTTCGCCATAGCGCACGCCCAGCAATACCGGGGCGTTGGCCCAGCCCTCGTTGCGCAGCACCTTGCGGGCCGGCGTGATTTTGAGCTTATCGGTGCAACTGCGCACTTTGGCGGTGGGCGGCATATAACCATAGCCGATGACACGCACCCAGAAGTCATCCTGGGGCAGCGGCAGGGTGGTAAAAGCGTAAGTTTCGACGCCAAGACTTTTGTATTTGGCGGCCAGGTCGTGCAATCCGGCCTGAGCCTGGGCCGCGAATACCTCAAACTCCAGCAGCGTATCGGCCAGATACAGCACCACCCGTTTGGGCGGTTCCAGCCGGCCCTGCTCGATCAGGATGGCCGGCAGTTGGCCGGTGGCGCGGCTGTCCTTGCCGCCGGACTGGGGAATGACCCAGGTCTCCCGATCCGGGAGGTTTTGCAGCCGGGCCAGGGTATCATCGATGGCGGCGTCAACGTCCCGGATCAGCATGGGTGGTTGAGTTCCCGGTCAAAGGCCTGGCGCAGTTCCGCCAGCGTGCCTGAGCCGCCGCCCTTGAAAGGCAGTCGGGTTGAGCCGGCCAGCAGCGCCAGAAAATTATCCAGAGCCAGCAGCGGCGCGAACTCCGGGTTATGCCGGGTGCCGGCCGCGGCCAGCCAGCGCAGCGTCACGTTGGCCGCCCGAACTGAGAGCCGGCCGGTATCCCGCTTGTGTTGAATACAGCGGATGGTTTGGTGGTCCGGTGGCAGAGTTTCGTCAGCCGGCGCAGAGCCGGCCGGCGGTTGCAGCGCCTGCCACTCCCGGTCTGACATTACAACCAGAACGTCGCCATTGGCGAGGGTGTCGATTTTTTGCATTTCCTGCTCCAAAAAGTTAATGACCTCCAGCCGGTCGGCGGGTGAGGCCGTAGTCCAGATGTGTTGAAATTGAGATAGTGGGTCGGGCGTGGCAATTTGCTGATTATTGCCCACAGCAAACCCGGTTAATTCAAGGTTAATCATTGGCCACCCTTGCGAAATTCCTGGTGATGCGCCTCAAAGACCCAGCGGGCAATGGTCAGCCGTTCTTCCGGCGAGGCTTTGGCCCACAGCCGCTGCACCCGTTCCAACGGGGTCAGTTTGCGCCGGATGCCCCGGGCCTGTTTGTAAGCCCGGTCAACCGAGACCTGGCCGCATTTGACCTTTTCCAGCAATTCCGGGGCGTGGCCGGCCAGGTAATCCAGCTTGGCCTGGGTGCGGATGCTGACCCCGTTGGCCGTGGCCCGTTCGGTCTGGCTCCTGATGCGCTCCGGTTGGTAGCGGGTGTCGCCGCGCGGCAGCACCTCGCCGGTGGTGTTGGCCGCCGCCTCTTGAATAATCCGCCGTATTTTGGAAGGGCTTTTCTGCATATTCATTCAATCCTGTCTACCCAAACAGCCGTTTGTGCGCGTCAACCAGGTGAGCCACGTCGGTGCTGGCGTAGATGCGCGTGGTGCGCGGGTCGGCGTGGCCCAGCGCGTCCTGGGTCAGGGCCAGATCGCCGGTCTCCCGCAGAAATGTCGTAGCGAAAAAGTGGCGCAGGGTATGGGGTGTCAATTGAAATTTATCGCTGATGCCGGCCTGAGTGGCCAGCTCGAAAAACAGGCGACGCACCGAGCGCGTGGTCAGCGGCAGCCGCCCCCTGC
>JAJVIM010000017.1 GCA_022071955.1 Anaerolineae bacterium | reverse complement strand
TTCTGGTTAATTTGCTGGCCGGTTTGATTGCTTACACCCGCCAACCCAATAAACCTTCGCTCAATCTTTCCGACACCGAACTGACCCAATTGCCGGCTCTCATTTAATTATCGAACTCAGGTTATTATCAAAGAACGGCAGGTGAATTTGGTGATGCCGGGTAAGCGTAATCATTAAGCAAAAATAGCCGCACTTCAATAAGCACGGCTATTTTTTATACCCCTAAACGCGACGGGCAAATCAACATAAATTCCGTTATTTGCCCCACCTCCCCCCTTTACCGACAAGGCGGGGGTAGAGGGGGCAGTAGTAAAGGCAATAAACCCTTGTTTCGCAAAAACCGGCCCTGATGAGGGAGGGCCGGGTGGGTGAAGGAGAACGGGGGTTGCCCATTGGCCCCCTCAATTTTTAAAAACCGACCGTTCGATCAGCCGCAACCGTTGCTTCAGCCAATTCCTTGGGCGTAATAAACCGGGCATTTTTGCCCTGCAAATCTGCATCGATGACCCCACGGGCCTTGCCGCAACCGCCTCAGATGTAAATGGGCACATTGTGGCTAATAATTTTGGCCAGCAAATCCTTCAGGGGTGCCCACCCTACACCGTGAACCTGCTCAACAATGTAATCCTTCATCAAATAAGTGGCTTCGCCCAGTAGAACAATCTCAGCTTTGTGCCCGGCTTCCACTGCGCCCAGAGCCGCCACAAAGGGTATTGTGGCCCGCGTGGGGTCATCGGACCCATGCGAACTGGTATAGAGAATCGTTGCCATTTTGCCCCTCTTTCTTTTGACAACTTGATTGAGAATAAAATGAGCCTCATCGCCTGACCATTTAGACCATCATTGCCCTCCTTCAAAATGAAACCGGATTACCCAAACTATCTCAGGCTTACTCAATATGGTAAAACTCGCGCCGACCAGACTCAACCAGAGCAGTCATACGAGCGAACCAGCCGCCAAACTCAGGCAGGGCAAAAACCTCGGCGGCGCGCTGCTCCCAGGCGGCCAGGTTTTCTACCTCTGTTTCCGTTACAACGGTAAAAAACTGACCGCTGGCGTCCGTTAAAATACGGGGAGCATAACCAGCAGCCCACTTTTCTCTGGCTTCTTTGAAAAGTTCAACCAGTTGGCCTGACCCACCATATTTGGCTTGAAACACATCCCGTACCAGAATCATATTTTCCTCGCTTTCTTAAATTACTCTAGCTCACGCTTTAATAGAAAACGCGGTTTAGCTGCAAGTATGTTGCTTCTAAACCGTGTTTGGATTAACCAGAAACCGGATATCTGAGTTGCGCCGGAACCGCGCAATTCAGCGCCGCCAGGGCAGCGCCCCACTCAGCCTCATTCCGGGGTTTGCGGGCGCGGAAGTTAATGCCCAGCGTGCCAAAGCTGTCCGCGCTGCTCGATTGCGGCGCGCCGCTGAACACATCGGCTCGCCATGTGATTTCAAAATCCACAAAACCGGCCAGCGTCACGGCCATTTGCAACTCTGCTTCCAGCAGAGCGCCGGCAATTCAGCCCGTCCACAGGTCTATTTTGCGTTTGGCGCTGGCTGGTACAGCTTTTTGGACCAAGATGTCGCCAATTTGCAGACGGCCCGTTGGCTTTAGCACCCTGGCCATTTCCTGCAAGGCGGCTGATTTATCGGGCATCAGGTTGAGCACGCCGTTAGAGATGACCACGTCGGCCCAGCCGTTGAGCGCCGGCAGGGCCTCACCGTAACCTTCTCGAAATTCAACGTTATCCAGTCCGGTTTCCCGAGCCGCGCGGCGGGCTTTGGCCAGCATGGCCGGGGTCATATCCACGCCGACTACGTGGCCGGCTGGCCCCACCATTTTGGCGGCAATCAAACTGTCGATACCCGCGCCGCTGCCTACATCCACTACCCGTTCACCGGGTTTCAGCTTACCCAGGCTAAAGGGATTACCGGTGCCGGCAAAGGATTCAATGGAGGCTTCGGGGATGCCTTCCAGCCATTTATCCCGGTAACCAAGCATATGGGCCAGAGGCCGCCCGGTGTGGAAGTGAAAGCCCTGTTGGGGGGTTTCCGCTACGGCAGTATACTCTTCCTGAATAGACCGGCGCAGGTTACTCAAATCAAGCTCAGGCGCCGGAATTTGTTTTTCAAACACCGCATTGATCATAATAAGGACTCCTTAATTTTTCTTCCAACTTTAAAAATATTCGTTTCTGCTCTCAAACTTTCTCAGATAATACCACCTTCACCTCCCAAAAATCTTACCCCACCTGTCCATTAACCTTGTTCATGAAAAAAGACCGGAATTTTCATCCGGTCTTGTTGGGCAGTTTCAGCTTTGCTGGGCGATGACAATGATGAGGGTCAGGCCGCGCCTAATTGGGCAAAGATTTGTTGAGCTTCCAGTTGGGCAATCTGGGCCAGTTCAATATCTTCCGGGGCCTGCCGATGATAGCGGAGGGCGGCAATTGCGGTCAGGCAGCGGGCGGTTTCGTACCTGTTCTGAGTGGCAACAAAAGCCTGGCAGGCTAAAATATAGCAGGGCAGGGCGCGGTCAAGTTCGCCTTTTGCCGCCGCCAACTCGCCGCGTGATTGGTAATCCATCGCTATCCAGGCGCGGCTGGCATATTCTTGAGCTGTTTCGTCTAGCTGCCGGCAAAATATCTCGGCGGCGGCAAAATTGCCCTGGGCCACCCGAACGCTCACTGCGGCCGGTAATAACAGCGCATCGCAGGTAGCGCAATGGCCGTGGCGCTGGCTCATGGTTAACCCCAGGGTCAGGGCCTGGTCGGCGGCGGGCAGATCTCCGGCGGTCAGCCGATTGCAGGCCATAACCGCATAAAGGCGAGCCAGGCAGTGCGCCCGCATCAGGGCGCGCTCGGCAGCTACCACGCCTGCCTGTAATGTGGCCAGTCCTTCGGCCAGTTGGCCACGCGCGGTTTGCACACCCCCTAACCGCTGGCAGGCCAAAGCTTCGCCGGAGGAGGCTCCAATTTCTCGATACAGTTGAATGGATTGGTTGAGTGCGGCTTCGGCCTGGTCCCAATGCCCGGCTTGAAATTCAAGCGCGCCGGCAAAACATTGGCACAAGGCAATAGCCCGCGAGGTGTTCATCCGCCGGGCCTGGGCCAGAGTGGTTTCAACTGTTTGTTTGACTTCTTCATACCCTTTGTCACCGTACAGGTGATATTCCCACAGTCACAAATGCACATCAAAGGCTTCGGTCACATCAAGGCCGGTTCCGGCCAGCGCCGAGCGTTGTTTTTCAAAGTGAAGCCCTTCGCGCCACTCTCCCAGTGAATGACAGGCCAGGGCCAGCATTTCAAAAGCTCGCGCAATGGCAATAGGGTCGTTGAGCCGCTCGGCAATGGCCAAGCTGTGCTGGGCGGCCTCAAAGGCCGGCTGATATTGGTTGCGATGCCAGTGTAGTTGGGCGACATTGTACAATACGAAGGCATAGTCGGCGGCATGGGCGGCTTCGTCTATTTCAGACAGAGCGGCCCGGAGATGATCTTCGGCGGCGTCGGTATTACCGGCGGTAATTAAAGCCATCGCCGCACCACGATGTAGCCGCGCCCGGTCTGGCCCGCTTGACTGCCAGCCTTCGGCAGAGGGCAGGGCGAGCGCCTGCTCAAAGCGAGCCACGGCGCGAGGCGTGTTGGCCAGGATAATGCCCCACCAGCCCAGCGCCTCAAGCACCGGCCAGCGTTGGGCCGGGTCGGTCAGGGCGAGTTCGTCCATTAATGCCAGCGCTCGCTCAAAGTAATCTGCCGCCACTTCAAAGGCATAAAGGCCGGCTGCTTTCTGTCCGGCCTGAAGCAGATAAGGTAACGCCCGGTCACGCCGGTCGCTGGCATCATAATGAAATGCCAAGGCTTCAACATGGGGGGTGAGTCCTTGGGGCCGACGTTGATTGACCATTTCGATGGCCTCAGCCGCGCGGCCATGCAGCCGGGCGCGTCGAGCCCGGCTTAACGCTTCGTAGAGGACACGGCGCATCAACGGATGGCGAAAGCGATAACCGCTGTCTGTTTCTTCAAGCAGGTGGCTGGCCAGGGCGGCGTCGAGCGCGTTTAACAGCGCCGAATTGGACACAGCGGCCAGATTTTGCAGCACGTCAAAGCCAAATTCGCGCCCCACCACCGCCGCCATTGAAAGAATTTGCTCTACTGCAGGCCCAAGACCGGCTATCCGTTGGTGGAGCAGTTCGCTAAGGCCGGCAGGTAGTTGTAATTCTGCCTGGGGTTTTAAACGCCACTGGCCAGCTTGCGACAGTTCTATGCGTTCAAATTTGAGCAGGGCGCGCGTAATTTCCTGCACAAAGAGGGGATTACCCAGAGTCGCGTCAAAAATAGCTTGAACAAACGCGTGGCTAACCTGCCCATCGAGCAGATGAGCCATCAGAGTAGCTGTGTCGTATGCTGCCAGCGGCGACACAGTCAGGGTTTGGCTGAGTTTTTCGCGGTAAAGGGCGTTGAGCAGTATTTGAAATGGTGAGCCAATGGGGGCAATACTATCCGTGCGATAAGTAGCCACCAAAATTACCGGCGAAGCGCATGTTTGCCGAACCAGGTAATGGAACAGGTGCAAGGTGGTTTCGTCAGCAGCATGCAAATCGTCTATCAGCAGTACAACCGGCGCTTGTTGGGCAAGGTTTATCAGAAAAGTTGCGGTAGCGCTAAATAAAGCCCAATGTTCCTGTTGGGGATCGGTAACGCCACGCGGGCTAAAATGGGTAATGGGATGGTCTTCGCCCGGACGATGGTGTTCGGCCAGGTAACGCTCAATAGCTTCAATGAAGGGTTGATAGGGCAATTGTCCTTCCTGTTCATAGGCCGCGCCAAACAGCGTTATCATGCCAGCCGAAGCCGCATCTCGCAGCAGTTCGTAGGCCAGGCGGGTTTTGCCCACGCCGGTGTCGCCGGTCAGCAGGATGGTTTGGCCCAAACCATGCCAGCTTTTATTTATTTGAGCCTGTAGTCCTTCCATGTCTCCATTGCGCCCAACCAATAGAGCGTTCCGCTCAACTTCAAGGGCAACCGGCAGGGGCGGCAGCCAGCCTGGCGGCGCAGACGTTGGCAAGGTTGGGCCAAGCTGGCCGTTGAGAATTTGGGTCTGCAAGGCAGAGGTCTGTGGATCGGGCGGCAGGTCAAGTTCGACCGCCAGGGCGTCAACACAACTTTGATATTGACGCAAGGCCTCGTGGCGGCGGCCGGCCAGAGCATAGAGACGTATCAATTCACGGTGAACGGGTTCGTCGGCGGGGTCGTGGGTAAGAAGCGGCGTGAGCACCCCGATTGCCGCGGGGTAATCACGGCTTTCCCGATAGTAAACAGCCAGAGCGAGGCAGGCTTCGCGGTAGCGGCGGTACAACGTTTCACGAGGGAGGAGTGTCCATTCGGTGTAGGGGTCGTCCGGGAGTAAGTGGCCCTGGTAAAGTAATAGGGCCTGTTGCAATTTAGAAGAGGTGGCCGATGCTGAACATAACTGCTCAAACTGGTGGACATCTACCCACGCCGATTCGGTGAGGCTCAGGACTCCATCCTGAAAGGTAAAGGTAATAGCGGCTGTGTTAGGCCCAAGCGCGGTATCAAGAGTTTGGCGCACAACGTGGATGGTGCGGTAAAGGTTGTTGACCCCGGCCGAAGGTGAAATCTCCGGCCATAAAAATTCAATGGCCTGTTCCTTAACCAGGCGGCGCTCCAGGGCCAGGCGCTGAAAAAGAGCGGCCGCTTTTCGGCGTGACCAACCGGCGGCCGGAAGTATTTTTTCCTCACGGGCAATTTCAAAGCGACCCAACAACAAAATCTTAACGGCAGGCTTTCCAGACGGCATAAATTACCTCCAACTCATAAGCCAATCCTCTCTGGTCGTTTTATCTTGTTGCGCCAGACTCACTTTGCCCGGGCATCACTTGTGAGGGGTAGATTTAGACCTGTCATTTTTCGCGCGCTGAATCAGCGCCAAACGCGGGTACAATTTTTCTTCCGGCTGTGTCGCCAGAGGCAGAGGTTGCATCACGCGCCGGCAGGGTTTCATACATCACCCCGGCCACAATCAGCCCGGAAAGAAACGTTAGCCCGCCAATGGCGGCAATGGCAAAGGGGATGCCCAGCGCATCGGCCAGCACGCCGGCCAAGAGCGCGCCCACGGCATAACCGCCATCGCGCCATAACCGGTATACTCCCACCGCCGAGGCCCGCCAGTTGGGATGCGCCACATCAGACACCGCCGCCAGCAGGGTAGGGTAAACCATCGCCGTGCCAAAACCCAGCAACACCGCCCCGGCCAGCCACACCGCCAGCCCCTGCCCGATGACAAGCACCCAGATGCCAATGGCCTGCACCCACATGCCGCCGGCAATCAGCCATTTGCGTCCCCAGCGGTCGCTGAGCGCGCCGGTAAAAAGCTGGCTCAAACCCCACACGCCGGGATAAGCGGCGGCAATCAGGCCAATTTGTTCCAGCGATAACCCGGCTCCGGCCAGGAATATCGGCAGTAGCCCCCAAACCATGCCATCGTTGAGATTGTTGATCATCCCGGCCTGGCTGGCCGAAAAGAGGGTGCGGTCTTTCCAACTGGTCAGCAACAAAATCTGGGCAAAGGAAGGCTGGTCGGACTCTGGATTTGCGATTTTTGATTTTTGATTTTCGGTGTTGGCTTCAAGCCGGGCGTGGGATTTGGTTTCGCGCACAAAAAAGAACGAGAGAAACAAGCCCAGCAGCGCAAAAGCCAGGCCGGGCACAAACGGGGCCGGGCGCAGGCCGTAACCGGCGGCAATGTAGCCGGTAGCCAGCGCCGAGAGCGACACCGCCAGATAACCGGCAAATTCATTCAACCCCATCGCCAGGCCGCGCTGTTTGGGGCCAACCAAATCAATTTTCATAATCACGGTAGTGGACCAGCTCAAACCCTGGTTAATGCCCAGCAGCACGTTGGCAAACACCACCCAGCCCCAACCGGGGGCAAACATAATCAGCAGCGGCACAGGCAGGCCAAACAGCCAGCCGGCCAATAAAATCCGCTTGCGTCCCAGCCGGTCCGATAGCCGCCCGGCAAACAGGTTGGCAATGGCCTTGACCACGCCAAAACTGATGAGAAAAGACAGGATGACCGATTTGGCCGCCAACCCAAAATCAGCTTCGGCAATGAGGGGCAGTACAGTTCGCTCCAAACCAACCATAGCCCCCACAAAGGCATTGACAATGATGAGCAGCGTAAACTGCTGCCAGTTTTCCCGCAATCCCAGTTGCAGGGGTGATGAGTCTATCTGAGACATTGGCAACCCCCTCATCAAATAACTGCGCAGCGATTGGCGCCGGCTTCAAGTGTGGTGGGGTCTTCATCCGGCCACAACCCGGCTTCATTTAATTCAACAATGCGCCGGTGATTGGGTGGCGTGGCCGGAATGCGGGTTAGAATGGTTTCAACAAACGTTTCTTTGGGCAAGTGTAACAGATCAACCGACCGGCTGACTTTGGCCAGCGAGGCGGCAGTCATTTGACCATCAAAGGCAACCGGTTGGTTGGTATGGCCGGGCAAAATCAGGGTTTCCGGGGCGAGGGTTAGCAGTCGTTGTAATGTGTGATACAGCAGACTGGCCCGTAACCGGGCTTCTTCTGCGCTGGCTTCCAGGTCGGGCCGCCCCACCGAGGTTAAAAAGAGGGTGTCGCCCGTAAACACGGCCTGGTTATCAAGCAGATAGCTGGTGCTTTCGCCGGTATGGCCGGGGGTGTGCCAGGCCATCAGCCGGGCTGCACCGATAGCAAATTCATCGTTATCCTGAACGGGCTGAAACGGAAATGTGGCCCGCTCCTGAGCCGGCAGGTGCAGCACCGCGCCCGCGCGTTCTACCAATCTTCGGGCGCGAGAGAGGTGGTCGGCGTGGATGTGGGTTTCAAAAATGTGGCTGATGCCCCAGCCGTTTTCCTGTGCTAATTCAAGATACACCTCCGGGCCAACCGCCGGGTCTATTACCGCGGCCTGCCCTTGTGAACCAATCAGGTAAGAAAGACACCCCTTACCCGTGCGGCGCACCTGAATGATTTTGGCCTGGCTGTTTGGCAAAAGCAGTTCGGCGCTGTTCCAGGCCAGGCTCCAGGCTTTCATCCCGCCGGTTAGAGACAGCGCCGGCAAACCGCGCGCCCGGAGTTGTTCGGCAGCCAACTGGCTGACCACGCCGGCCCCTCAAACCGTGACTACCGGTCGGTCGACGGGCAAGGCAACGCCGGCCATCGCGGTGGGGTTGTTAGCTTTCAGCGCGTCGTAAACATCAGCGTTAAGGCTGTCGGGAATGGCCCATTCGGCCCATTCATTGGCGTGGCGAACATCCAGCACGGTGACCGGCTGCCCCCGGTTTAGCATTTCTCGCAGGGTTTCAGCAGTTAATATGGTTTCAGACATTTCTTGCCTCCTCGATCAAAATACCAGTATTTGATGCGCCTCGATAGCCCAATCGCCTTGCAAGTCCATATTGCCGTTCAGCACACCCTCAATTTTATCTTCCGGCTCGAGCCCGCGAGCCTCGCTGCAAGAGCCTCAGGTGGCAACCATACCCCGGTGGGCCAACGATTTGACCATCCGTTCTACGTTGTAGTAGCCGTCGGGCGTTTTCTGACCTTTGCGGGCGCACAGCACGCCGTCGCCGGTCATAAAAACGCGCACCGCCGCGCCGGGCCGCTTGACCAGGTTCAGGGCCAGCCGCAGGGCGTTGAAAGGCCGCTCGTTGCCGTAGGGGGCATCGTTGATGATAAACAGATAAGTTTGAGTGACTTCGGTGTTCATTGGCGGGTTGCTCCTTGTGAAAATTAGTGAGACACGGTTTCGTAGCCGGCCTGCTGCCACTCCCACACGCCTGCTTCCAGCCGGGCCACCGGCCAACCGGTCCGGGCCAGAATCGACAAGGCATCATCGGCGATGACGCAGTAAGGGCCGCGGCAGTAAGCTACAATGGTTTTGTCCGGCGGCAATTCGGCCAGGCGGCGTTCCAGTTCTGCCAGGGGCATAGAGAGCGCCTCCGGCAGGTGCCCGGCCTGGTACTCCACTTCCGGGCGCACGTCGAGCAGCACCACTTCATTCTGGCGCAGCCGCGTGAGTAAAACATCGGCAGAAATCTGCTCAAACTCGTGCCGCTGGGTGCGGTAAGCGTTAAGCGCCAGTTCTACCTCAGCCAGTTGGCGGGCGGCCACTTCCCGCAAGTTGAGCCACAAATCCGCCACCACCGGGTCGGCCAGCCGGTAGCGGATGTACACCCCTTCCCGCTCATCCAGCACCAGCCGGGCTTGCTTGAGCCGCTGCAAATGCTGCGACGTATTGGCCACGCTCATCTGTGCTTCGTTGGCCAACTCCTCAACTGTGCGCGGGGACTGGGCCAGCAAATCCAGCAATTCCAGCCGGTGGGGGTTGGCCATCGCAGTGGCAATTTGGGCAAAGAGACTGTAGAGTTTTTCTTTTTGGGCGCGTTTGTTAGAAGTCATTTTAATTTACTCAATTATTCAATAGATTAATTGAATAATAACCCCAAAAAACACTTGAGTCAAGTGCCTGTCAATTTTCTTGCTGCCGCCGAGCATTGAGGTGATGATTGTCTCATTGTCCCACGGGATTACACGCCAGATCATAGCGTAATTAAGACCGCGCCCACCACCATTACCAATGAGGCTGGGAGCCGCCGGCGCAAACCGCTTTCACCCAACAACAATCCCCCCCATAACACGGTCATTAAGGTGCTGAGTTTGAACAGGGTGGTCACATACCCCACCAGCCCGAGACTGAGAGCCGTATAGCCCAGTACCGGTGCTATCCCGGCAATCAGGCCGGCCAGGAGCAACTCACGGGGATGTACCTTTAAATTACCCACATCAGTTCGACCGCGGGTCAAGACCACTGGCGTTAGCAGGGCCACCAACAAAATATTGATGACGAGTACCGTAAAACGTGGGCTGACCGGGTTAGTATGTTCGAGGGCAACCTTCTCCAGAACTGGGGTAACAGACCACAACAGACCAGCCAGCAACACCAACATGATGCCGGGTTTAAATGCCAGTGCTCGCAACGGTGCCAGCCAGCTCGACCCCGGGTTATGATTGAGCCAGTAAGCGCCTATCAGTACCAAGCCCACGCCAGTTACTCCTATCAACGAGGGAATTTCATCCAGAAAGATAGCTGATATGATGACGGTAAAGACCGGGCTGAAGATCAACAGTGGCGTTACCAGCGAGGTGTCCTCTAACTGTAACGCCCGTGTTGAGGCCAGATGCGCGCCGACATTTAACACAGCGGAACCGACAACGCCTACCATAAAGAGCCAATCCAGAGCGGGAAACTGTGGAGTAAGAAAAACGCTGAACACAGCCAGGGGAGGCAGCGACAATAAAACGACAGCAAAGACCACGGTCACCGAACTCACATCCTTGAGCATCTTCTTGTAGAGAATCGGATTGAATGAGGTAAGTAAAGCCGCCCCCAGGGCCAGCAGCGCCCACATCTTTTACTACCCTGCAATCAACATCAAATATTCCTGCCGCAGAATAATTAGCCGGCCCAACTGGTATACCACCAGCACGACCGGCAGAATGGCGATCAATCCAGTGCGGCGTTCAACCAATGCAATACAGTCAACCAGCTATTTTTGCCGAGACGCCGGCAGTGCTGCGCCAAGTGCAATGATCGAAATTGCAACGGTGAATAGCGGCGCAAACACGTGAAACGTCAGCGAGGTTTGCCAGTCACCCCGCAACAGGGCAACGATGGCCCGCGTCAGCCCGCAGCCGGGGTCGGGAATGCCAAACAGGCGATGCAGCGGCGATTGCCAGGCCGGCAACGCCAGGGCTGTTAGGTTGACCTGAATGATACCGGCCGTAGCGATACCCCAGCACAGCGGACGATTGTCGATAATCGGCGCTAAAATTGGCCGACGCAATGTGTTGAGATCTGCCCAAACCGAGGTTTTTGTCACGCCAAACACTCCCAGAATTTTGTGCTCTGGCCGTTCCAAATTATCGCCGGGGTGAAAACTCCCGATCCATCAACGGCCACAGAAAACCAACAATCCCAAACCCAAACAATAGTCCGGTCAAAATCCGCAGCAGCGAGTTGAGCGAGCCAAACATATCGCCGGCGTAAAACTGGGGCGGGAAGACGCCGCCGGTGAGCCAAATGGCCCACTGGTTGACGTCCCTAAAGCTGAGCCGCAGTACATCATTGACCAGATGCGTGGCGCCATCAAGCGCCATCGGTAAAATCAGGAGCAGCAGCCATTGCCACGAGAACCCTTTGGGCCTGATCCTCCACTGCCGCAGCAGCGCGTACAGCAGCCCAAACAAAAGGATGCTGCCATACATGGCCACCATCCGATCCGACCAGGCGATTTTCCAGCCCAGTTCCGGCGTACCGATAAATTGACGGCGAATCATCTCGTGGCTGATGTCGGCCACGGTGACGCCCCAGGCCGCCGCAATTTGCTCTTGCGTGTAACTGATTTGCGGACCAAACAAAAACCAGGAGCGCTCCGGTAGTTGGTGGCAGAGAAAACTGTACATCGTATAAACCATTCGCGCCGGCAGGGTCAATCCGGCCGCCATCAGCGCGGGGGCCAAAACAGGCAGGGTTACAATGGCGCCCCAGATAACGTTAAAGGCAAGCAGCCAGTGATGTTCAACCCAGTAGTTGATGCGCTGGGACCACACCTTAGACGGTGTATTCTTGCCTGCTGTTTTGGTTGCGTCTAAATCTGTTGTTATATTCATGAAAAACTCCCAACGTAATATTTTTTCACAGCCCGACTACTGAACAGACTGTGAGCGTTTCATTCAGTCTAAAATCAGCCTCAAAGAAAACAAGAAACCTATCAAAATAGGCTGATGAACAAGATAGATAAACAATGTATGCCGGCCCAACAAGCGCAGACCGCGCACCGGCAGCACCCTAGAATAGTCGGGCAGAACCAGCCGGGATACATCGTGGGGATACAGGCTGCGCCCGGCGAAAATTCCCAGCAAGGTTATGCCGAACCAAGGCAGCAGCGGGTAATAATCTACCATAGCGCGTCCCTGTTGTTTTATACCAAACCAGATTAACCACGGGTACGAAACTGTCACAGTATTTAAATATGCTCCCAGACCAATTAAAAACAGGCCAGCAACCAGGCTAACCCATCGATTTATCTGTAAAAATGGATAGGCTAAGATAACACCCAGGCCCAACAAATGCAGAATACCAAAGACAACAAAACCCGGACCAATGACAACATACGTTACTACTGAAATGACAAGCCCCAAGCCGAATAGTTGGCCGCCTCGGCGCAAATATTTAACGAATGGAGCCGCTTGTCCGGTACGATGGGACACCCGGAGATGGCTTAGAGTTAGCGACACTCCCAGCAAAAAAATAAAGGTGGAGCCGATACTCCTGGCAAATATTTGCCAGGAAGGGGACAACACATTTACCGGATAGAGGCGAAAATAGGATAAGTCCCACACAAAGTGATAAAACACGACCAGAATGATGGCCACGCCGCGTAGGGCATCAATCTCCCATAATCGGGGCGTGCGTCCACCAGCGTAGTCAATTCGTGTGTTTGATGTAGAGGTAAGGGTTGTCATCAGGTAATCACATCACGGGGGTGGTTTTGGTTCCTGACACGGCACCCCTCTGGGTTTATTCAACGCCAAATAGCAATTATATGCCAAAATGCGAGACGATCAATTTTATCTTACGTATCGTAAGAAACAATTATAACCTGTCAAGTCGCATTGCTATCGTTAATGGCTTTTTCCGTTTGATATGACCGTCAGTCTATTTACAACCTTAATTACACCGGGGATGGTCCGGGTCACTTCCTCAGCAGTTAATTTTTTAATTTCACTGGAAACCGGCCCGAACAACGTGACCATTCCGTTGTATGATTTTATCCGCACGGTAGTCGTGGATATTTGTGTTTGCGGATTAGCAGCGAGCGCCCGGGCAATGGCTCCCTCGATTGTGGGATCGTCGAGCAAATAGTTGTGAACGGTGGTGACACCCTCAATGGTTGCTGCCAAGCGTTCTGCCATTCCGCGCTGACCCCCACCCCGCACTACCCCATTCAAGGTCACTGCCCCATTCACCACTTCAACCCCAATTTGTGGCTTCGTTGCGTGCAAAGGGTCGAAATTATTTAGAGCAGCTATAACTTCCACCTTGATTTTATCATCAGTCCTCACTCCGTTGCGTCTGGTGAGCAATCGGTCGAAAATCATCACACCATCCTCCTGCTTGTACAATATCTGGTTAACCGCACTTACTTTGTTTCAGGTTGACTGTCGACTCGATGAACAGTAACACAACCCATTTCTACTTTATTAGATTTTTTTCACCCACGACAGGGCCGGTTGGCGTGGATATAAACAGGCAAAATGGCCCAATTTACTCAGGAGAGATTCTTATACGGGCCAATTGGCCTGTGTAAGGATGAGCCAATCGGCGCTACCTGCCAACCTACGCTCGGTTTAAAATAATAATTGGCGAATTGCCGAAATAGTGACCAATTATATCAGAGGAGATAACGCCCATGAGTTTCAAAGCAAACCATCACTTGTGGTTGATGCTGGCCTGCTGTTTAATTCCTGTTGCCGGCCTGGCCGCAATTTTCTTGTTTAACATACCAGTCAGCACAACATTGCTGATTGGATTGGTACTGTTTTGTCCTTTGTCTCACATCTTGATGATGAAGATAGGTGGGCATTCGCATGGTGAAGAGTCGACGCCGGAAATGCGGACAACGCTGACTAAAGATAAGTAAGTCAGCCGCCCAGCCCCTTATCCTGTTGGGAAAGGACAAATGGCAACTCAAAAGGATATTGCGTATACTTACGATGACCTGGATGAACTGTGGCCTTTAATTCTGGATAATCCTTATGCCGATATTACCTGTGCTTACTACAACGACGGTTATAGTAAGTCGCTGGTGCAGGCGCAGAGAGACAAGCATGCCTGGATTTTTGAGTCGGTGGGTTTTGAGCGAGGAGACAAGTTGATTGATATTGGCTGCGGCTGGGGGCCGATGTTAAATGCCGTGAGAGAGCGCGGTGGTCATGGTGTTGGCTTGACCCTCTCTCCTAAACAAGCCGAGGCCTGCCGACGACAGGAACTTGAGGTATATTTACTCGACTGGAAAGAACTGGACCCAACCCAATTTGGCAAGTTCAAAACGGTAGTCTCGTTGGGGGCATTTGAGCATTTTTGTTCAGTTGAAGAATTTTTAGCAGGCCAACAGGAAAAAATATACAACGACTTCTTCAAACTCTGTTATAACCTGCTGGGTGATGGTAACTTTTTGTACCTGCAAACGATGACCTGGGGTCAGCTTCTCCCGTGGGGCAATACCAAACCAACCCTTCAGGAATTTGAAGAAAAGTATGCTACCGTGAAAGCCCCCAAATTTTCTGATGAATGGATCCTGGGTTATTTGAGAGCCTTTTTTCCCGGCTCGTGGTTACCGGACAGCAAAGAGCAGATAGTCAGGGTGGCCGCTCCCTACTTTGAATTGGTCAACGCCAGCGATGGCCGGTTGGACTACATTCAAACCATCACCGAATGGCTAAAAGCCTGGTATGCGCCTAAGACAGGCAAAACCTGGGTCAAATTGAAATTATTGCCCAATCTTATTTTGCAAGGCCGCCCCTATTGGCACAGGCTGAAATCTATTGAAGAAAAGGCAGCACGCGAAGTTTTTATTCGCAATATTTTTGGCCACCAGCGCATGTTTTTCAGGAAGCGGTAGCACTTCGCATTCAATCCTCCATATACTGCCCTGATAAGCGAAGTTTTGTTTATCCAGAGTGGTTAGGGGGCAACAACAAGGTTGTTATAGTGGATGGCATAAAACACATTCCGGATCACCTGCGCCGGGCAAACACCTGGATGACTATTGCTGTGTTGGCGTTGATTGGTTGGCTAATTGACTCGTTTCTCTGGTTTTTTGAAGGTCACACTCTGACTTTCGCCGGATTTACAACCTTTCTGGCCCACTCGTGGTATGCCTTACCTCTTCTGGCAGCGATTTTCCTTATTTTGCGCCTTCATCGCCCTTCAACATTGCTTTCGTTGACCATCTATGATGAACGGGGTGTACCTGTTCATCACCAAGGCGATTTCCAACTGGATGAGGCAGTGATTGCGCCAATTTTTACTTCGTTTAAAGACCCAGTGGCAACACAAGAACTGCATGCGCTTGAATTGCCTACCGGCTCAGTTGTCTATTTCTTACGTCAAGGTGGCCTGACCCTGGTCGTTTGCTTTTCAGGTTCCATCGACCCACATCAACTGGAGCCGGGACTTAACCTCCTCAAAACGCACGCGGCATCGACTGAGTCGCTACTACGCGATTTGCCGGTGGATGCGGCGACGTTAGCAGCCAGACTACTGAACGCCCCAGTGGAACGGGATTTGCTCATCCACTTATGGCAGTACCGTCGGACGGCAATGACCATTAAGGCCTGGGGACAGCAAATCAATTGCGGTGACCAGGTGGTTGCAACCGCTATGGGTAATCTTGAGCGTTTGGGGTTGGTTGAACATCAACAAATCGGCGATATGTCCTTTTATCGACTAACCAACAATGAAATTGATTTGAGACGCTTGGAAGACTTTATCACCTGGCGTACCGGTTGGCTGACACGTGCTCATCGCGTTGAGGAATTGGTTGGCGCCAAAAATCAGATTTGAATGGGTCTTAACAAATCTGTTTGATGTACTAGCCGGTTAAATATATTTTGTTTCGGATCCATCGCATTTTATCAGCCCCTCCAACCAGGCCGGCAAGTTGGATGAGTGCCTCAACCACCAGGAAGAGCGGTAGGGTGACAAAAATGCGTAATATAACTGCGGGGTACCTGGTTCGACCCGATAGCAGGTCGATGAAAGCCCGGGTAACAAACGGGTTGGATGCTCCCAAGCTAAAACATGCTCGTTGAAAATGGTAGAAAAGCCAGGACACCCCCATACCCCAAAATTGACTAAACCCAATCTGACGAGAGATCATCTTTTCATACTGCTCCGGCTGATCAGCCAAAATTGCTTCGGCTGCCAACCGGCCGCTGGTAATCGCCAACCGAATGCCTTCACCGGAAAATGGATCGGCCAGACCGGCAGCATCGCCCGCCAACAGCACCCGCCGGGTGGTAATTGCTTCGCGGCCGGTATATATGGGGATTGGGTGGCCATGCATTTGACACCCAGCTACCGAAATACCGTACCGGGGCATCACTCGATGTAGGATAGCCTGTAATTCGCCAGGTTTGGGGTGAAGCGCGGCAATGCCAACGGACAAATGGTTGGCTTTTGGAAATATCCACGCATAGCCGTACCGAACTTCACCGAAAATAAATACCGGCTTTTTGGCGAAACGGTCCATCACTTCCACGGGAACCGAGACTTCAATCTCGATGGCGGCGACCAGCCTTTTCCCCCGCCTTAGTCCCACGGCATGGGCCACAACAGAATTAGCTCCGTCGGCTCCAATCAAGAATGCGCCGCTTGCAGTTCGCCCGTCGCTGGTTTCAACCATAACTCCGGTTGACGTTTCTGTTACCCTACGCACGCTAATTCCCTGCCATACTTCGGCCTGTGCGTGAGCCAGTAAGTAAGCGTCAAAGCGGTCACGCATCACCATCCGCATATCGGACGTTGACAAGGGGACGGTAACACAACTCTCGCCAAACGCGTAAATAATCGCCTCCACATCTGTCTCTATAATCGGGTCGAAGGAAAATGAAAATTGCGACTTTAGAAAACTGAGCGACAGGCCACCGCCACAGGTTTTGTAACGCGGTTGGGTTGCCTTTTCGATGACCAGCACCCGGCGTCCAGCATTACCCAGAAAATAGGCGGCAGTGGCTCCCGCCGGCCCCGCGCCCACAATAATCACATCGTAAGTTGGGTTCATATCACACAGTCCGACAGGTAAAGAGAGCACACACCGGCAGAACACCGGTCTGGTTAACAAAATCGGCCATCAGTCCATAGTACCATTATTTAAAAAATCCGCCTTAAATAAAAAAAACACTTCTGCGGCTGGTGCCTCACCAACTAATTTGGCTCGGTAATTATGGCGGCTATCGTTGCCGGCCTTCGCAACGGCTGTTATCAAATCGTCTGTGCTAGCCCCCTGGGGATCATAGGCAACGATGGCCAGCCCTTTTTCCAGAAAAACTTCAGCAAACAGAATATGCTCCAGCCTCAATAGCCCATTCCGTACACGCATCGCACAACGAGGGCACCCCATGCCCCACACGGCCAGATACGCGGCTTTTGCATTGTCGATTGCCGCTTCATTGAGCGGTTTTTCCAGTGGCTCAACATAACAATCTTTGTGTTCGCTCATCAAAAAACTCCTTGTAATCTCAAATATCTCAGGCAGAATCCGCCTGTCAACCGAACAAAAATGATTCTAAAAATAACCCCGCGCAGCGGAGTGACGGATTGTTCTTCATTAAGAATATTGGGCATGTAGTAACGGGGCATCATCATTAGCGGTGCCCCGTGCCGTGTGTTGACGGCCGTCAAATCTCGCCAGTAATTTGTGGAGGCAGCCTGTTTCTCCTGTGTCTACATTACCTCAATTGCCTCGCAGTAACCACCAGGTCAACCCCAGGCCCAAACCACCCACTGCCGCCCAGAAGATCAGCAAAAGTGAGTCGTGCACGTCCCGGTAGGTCTCTCGATAAGCGGCGCTGTCTTGCCCAACCACGTATCCTTCCGCGGCCAATTCCCATACTGCCTGGTGAGCCACGGCCAGCGCTATGGCGTATTTTAGCCAACCCATTGTTCTCTGCCGATAGCGCCTGCCCCACAACAACAACAGTATGTGAACCAGTGCCAGGGGCAGCGTTTGGAAATGTCCAAATTCGTGCAGGTAGCTTAGCCGTAGTGCATCCTGGCGGGGCAACTTTCGGCGTACAATCAAATTGACAATTGGTGGATGATTGAGCGGCACGCCGCCCATTTTAACCAGGTGCCACAAATCGTTTTCAACTACGATTTCGCCGGTCAAGCCGTACCAGGCTCGCACTTGATGCGACTCATTCATGCAGATTTAACCTCTTTACATAATTGGCATTAAAGCTATTTTTCGACTTGTTTTGCAATAGCAAGTTGAAGTTGAGCTAAAATGTCGGCAGTGCGCTGTAATAGTGACAGTACAAGCGATTGCTGGGCGTGATCAAGGTAATATACTTCATGCAGATGGGGGGTTAAATCGCCAGCAGTCAAGCCGAATACGACCGCCGTCGTCGTCACTTGTTCCGGTGAAGGAGGCCAATCCTCCGGGGCGATTCCTCCGGCAATCACCATGCCCTGCAAACTTGCTCCAAATCTAACCAGTCCACGCGCACCAAGTAGCCCCAAACGGCTATAGATGAATTGCGGTTCCAGCCCCGGTGCGGCATCCAGGTGTGTCCAATTTTCAATGCATTTCTGGATAGCATTTGGGGTTTGGCTAATCACCTTAAACAAGCCGCAGGGGTTGCTGACTTCAGTAACGGGATTACCCTGCAGATCCGTAGTTACCATCATCACTCCCATTGACTGAGCCAGAACGTCTTGTATGGCCTGCACGCATCCCAGCGGTAAATGTGAGGCTAAATTATTTATAACACCGGTTGGCATAATATCGGTATGGGTGGCAGTTTGTCCCTGCAACCAGTTCTGGATCTGATCGGCAGGGAAACGCCATTGTTTGCCCACCTTCATAGCTGGCAATCGTTTGTTCTCAGCCATACGGTAAATGGTCGATCGGTCTACCTGAAGCAATCCCTGTAAATCTTTGGCGGTTAACAATTCCGTCACGACTTCAACCTGAATATATGACACAATAGATTAAATAGATTTATGACTGAACCGAAGAACAGCCTGCCTCAAACTGTTCCAGCGGGGGATAAAAGCCGGAACCTGCGTTTGGTAGACTTGATAGGTCTGCCCAAATTGCAGCGCCATTTCTACCTCTTCGCGTCGGGCCAGCCTAGCATAACTCCAGAAAAGGATAGGCGCCATCAATACCGAGATGATGGTTGGCCACTGGATAAGCAAGGCAATGATGATCATAAATAGTCCCGAATACTGAGGATGACGCACATAACGGTAAATGCCCTCTGTAACCAGACCACCTTTAGCTTGGTGGATAAGCCGCCACCCCCGCGCAATGACTAAAATACCGCTCCAGAAGAGTATCGAGCTAACCAGCATCACCACCCCCCATACCAGGTACGAACCACCGGCCAGTGCCACCAGCAGGTGACCGTTCTGGTGCGTAAAAGGATTCAATACAGGATAAGCCCGTCCCAGCAAGGCGGTAAGCGCATAAATCGTCAGCGGGATACCGTACATTTCGGTAAATAAAGCCACAATCCAGGCTGCAAACAAACCCATCGAACGCCACTCGCGCCGACGGGTGGGCAGCATATAACTGCCAACAAAGAAAAAGACCAGCCCGATGCTAAGAACAGCCGCCGGCCACATGTTGTAATCAAACCCATCAGAGAAATGCATTAGCTTTACCTCACATGTAATTGTTTATTTTCAAGTTGCTTCATTTGTTTTAGCATACCAGCAGGCCCAATTCAGCAACAGGGCCATGTGACCTATATCAATCCGGGCAAATATACGGGTCCTTACGAACACAAAATAAAAGCCGCAAGATCACATTTTGCGGCTTTTACATGAAGCTATGCTGTTGTCGAGCGGTCGCCTCTGGTTTGTCATTGCGGATATACCCCGCCGGGTGTGAATGGTTGGGCAGATTGGCCTTAAAACTCATTCCACTATTCTGTAATCCCAAGACGACCCAATAATTATTGGTTGCGTTAAATTTTCTTCGATATGCTGTCCTCTTGGCTAATTGATTAACTTTAACTTACACTTTTGAGTGTAAAGCAACTGAAGCTTAATCTCAAGCGCCATTTAGCCTGTCGTCTTCCGGGCCATATGGCGGGTATCCGGAAATGAAAATTTGCCTGCTCTTTACGCCATCCCTCAAGTCAGGTGTACAGGTCTGCCCGGGTCAGCGGCACGTGGCTCCGGCCCCCGTCCGGTTTAGCCAGCAGCGTCTGGTTGACGTTAAAACCGGCCGCAGGTAAATCCGTAGGCCATCACGGCCATGTACAGCCGCCAGGTGCGATAAACCACCTCACCGGCCAGTTCAATCGCCTCTGTCCGGTGATGCAGCCGGGGCGCACGCCGCGAGATGTCGTGGTTGAGGAACAGTCCACCAGGTTTGAGACTCCGATATGCCTGGGCAAAATATTCCGGCAACTGCTTCTGCCCCACGTGTTCAAACATGCCCACGCTTACAATTTTGTCGAAGCTCTCCGTGCCTACGTCCCGATAATCTCGCAGTTTCACGCTGGCCCGATCACCCAGGCCGGCGCGGGCGAGGAGATGGGCGTCGAAGCGGTCGCGCCTCACCGTGCGCGCGGAATGGTCGGGTACGGGAATGGTGATGACGCGCCGGTCAAAAGCGTAGGCAATGGCTTTTACACGGGTTTCGATGACCGTCTCGAAGGAGAAGGGGAATACCTCTGCCAGCATATCGGCTGAAAGGCCGCCACCGCCCAGGCATCCAGCGGCAGGGCATAGGCTGAGACAAGGACGACGCCGGCCAGGATGCGCCAGCGCCGTGCCCACAAGAAGTGAAAGTGAAACAGCCACAGCGCCGCCGCCACGCCGCCGATGATGAACCCTTCCAGCGCCAGGTAGGTCAACCGGGTCAGAAACTCAAGCGTGAGCACGGAACTTTTCTCCTAACAGCAGCGCCAGGCTGCCCACCAGCAGCCCGTCAATGACGAAGAAGGTCAGTTCCTCGACCGGCAAATTGAACAGGCGCGGTCCTCAGATGATGCGGGGGGAGTAATACCGGATGCGGTCAATCGTCAGCATCTCCCAGGGAATACTCACCAACAGGATCAGAATCACAATAACCAGCAGGCTACTCTTGTAGCGCCAGATAAGGTGCGGCGCAGCCAGCCACAGTAGGACAAGGGGTAGTACCCCGAAAATAAGTAAAAGCAAGGCGTAAGTCATCGCTTACCCAGGTCAACTCTCCGCGCAGGCATATGGCCTTAATCACTGTGGAGCGGCAGGTGGTGGCAGAAAGTGTGATCGCCGAAAGTGTAACGGACAGGACAGAAGCTATTCAATAGGACAGTGAGGAAGGTGCAGCGCGGTACAGAAAAGGGCCGTAGGCCTGCGGCAACGCTTATTTGGTTGGATTACCAGGACGGTTGCCCTTTGGCTGTTAGTGCGGGTTCACCCCGCTCGCCGTCAAGGTTGTGTATAGGCCGTCATGATCAGGGATAACGAACGATGCAAAGTTAAATGGTGCATAGATGATGGACCCCTTCTCCCAATGGATGCCCTCCGCCCGTTATCCCTGGGGCCCAAAACGTCAGGTGGGTGGCGCCAGCGCTTTCAGGCATGTCTCACACAGGATGATCATCGTCGTCTCTTGAGGTACCCATTCACGTCCACGGATAGGTACATCGCTTCGATGGGCGTGCTCCTTACACAGGCCCATCCCACACACGACGCATACGGCGACCGCATCCTTGGTTTCACCTGACCCAGCACACACGTAACATTTCATAGTTCTCACCTCCTTTCATCAACGGATTCTCTCCTGGAAAACCTGCCAGCCACAGATACCCCAGCAGACTGCCATGGCCACCAAGAACAGGACCAAAGCCACGACCGCAGCCGCCTTCAACCCAAAGAAGGGGATGACCAGGAGGGCGACCAGCGGCAGGCTACACAACCACAGGACCAACGCCAGGGCCATATCCTCCGAGTGAAAACTTCTTAATAATTGCTTAAACATCTCAACCTCTACCAGGCATCAAGCTATTGATCTTTTTCCAGCTCCAAAAGACGACTTTCGTCTTACAACGTCCAAATAAATTACGTCACGCTCTGCACCAACCACAGGCCCAGAGCAGCGCTAACCACCAGCCCGACGATGATGATACCCCATTGTCTGGCAGATCGAGGCCGCTCCAGTTGCATCAATTCGGCCGATGGCTTGGCTGAAGCTGCCGTCACCGATGCCGCTGCGTCAGTTTCTACCGTCAGTTCGGCCGTGATGACTTCTCCCTCGGCGCTGGTGGCCCGGACCTGATATGTACTCGGGGGCGCAGCCGCAGGCACGACAAAATTCTGGTGAAACTCCTCACCATCGCCGACAGTCACCGTTCCGAGCGTCGTCTTGAAATTTAATCCTTCTACAGTGATGGTGAACTTTTCTCCTGCTTCGACGCCTTCGCCTGTGACGGTAATTTCAGCCCCCGGGGCCACCACAGCCGGGGAGACGGTCAGGGTAGCCTCGCCGTGAGCCAGGACCCGACCGGCCCCTACAGCCAGGACCAGCAGTAGAATCCACACGCCAACCAGTCTGGTCCAGATTACTCGAAAGTTTCGCCTATCCATCAGTTTTCTCCTCACTTTCCTGAGACAAGGGTTCGATCCGGTACAAGATGCGCCCCAGCCCGAGCAAACCCCCGCTGAGCACAACCACACTCAGAATGATGAGGGCTATGTCTAACAAAGCGGCCTGGCCTGTGATTAAGACTTTGCCTCGCAGCCACAGTTGACCGGAAGCCAGGCTGGTCAGAGCCAGCAAGATGACAAAGGTGACAGTTACTCGATTATTCATTGTTCCTTTACTCCATCAGATGAGGCGCCGGCCGGCTCAACCAGGCGTAACCGCCCAAGATAATGAGTATTACCAGCAAAATGATCCCAGCAATGACGATCCAGCGCCGTTTGCCTGGCGACAGCCAGGGACTGCGATCCACAAAGGGTACCAGCGCCAGCAACGCGAATAGAAAGATACTACCGCCCAGCAACCCTCTTATCCCAAAGATGTCTTCTAACGGATAGAAAGGCAGGAACATCCAGGGGGGCTTGGTCACTTCTGCCCCGGGAACGCCGGCCTGTCCTAACGGCGCTGGCCAGACCAGGGCCAAAATGCCTACGAGGGTCAACAACAAGAGACCGTATCCCACCATCCGCCGTAAATGTAAGGTAAAGCGCGCCCTTCCTTGCTCCTTGGTTGGCGGTTCGTAAGTTGCTTCCGGGGTGGCTTTAGGAGAAATGCCCAGTTGCTTGATCAGGTAGACGTGGGCAATGATGAGGACGGTAAAAGCAGCCGGCAAAAGGGTCACGTGGCCAAGATACAGCCGGGTTAGAATTGGGACACTGCGGCTAAACTCGCTGGTGAACCAGACGCCCCACAGCCCCAGCAGTTCGCCAATCTCCCGGTTATGGGCCAGGGCCTCAACCCCTTCCTGATCCCACTTCAACACTGTCCCGGTGAACACAAATCCCAGGGTAATCGCCAGTAACCCCACGCCTACCAGCCAGTTGACTTCACGTGGGCGTTTATAGCTGCCGGTAGTAAACACCCGGATCAGGTGTAGCACAGCGGTCATCACCACCAGGTTGGCCGTCCAGAAGTGGACGCTGCGGATGAAATTTCCAAAAGGGACTCCGGTGATTATGTAGATCACGCTGTCGTGGGCGTTGGCCGGATGGGGATGGTAAAATTGAGCCAGCAGGACTCCGGTGCCGATGAGAATAACAAAGCCAACCAGGGTAATGCCTCCCAATAAATAGGGCAGGCTATTCGCATGTTCGGGTACCGGGTAGGCCAGACCCGACAGCCCTAATCGCTCATCGAGCGTGTCCCAAAAACCATGCCTCACCTCTACCGTTTGACCGGTAGATTTTAGCTCGATGTCAGTAGCCATATCTTCCTCCGCTATTACTCTCTTTAACTTCAGTGTACTTCTTTTACGACGATGGTGGGAGCACTATTTTGCCCGTTTTACGGCAGGCAAAAAGGCGTGGTCCCGGCGCGGTAGAATGGCCCAAACGTCGTAAGTACCGGCAAGCGGGAGAGCGACCTCAAGCAAGAACGATTGAAGCACTCTAGATTCTCTCCCGGTTTGTGACTTCTTGCATATATACTCACCGGCGGCTGACCCACAGCAGACCAAGCAGGATCAAGATGATGCCACCCACCTCGACCAAGCCCAAGCGCTCATTAATGAAGACGGCCCCGATGATAAGGGCAAAAGCCGGCGTCAGGAAGGTGAAGGTATTCAGGCGGTTTAACTCGCTCCGGCGTAGCAGCGCAAACCACAGCAGGAGGGCCAGCGCCGTCCCCAGCAGCCCCAGCGTCAACAACATACACACAAAGGCCGGATTCCACATCACCTTTACCGGCGCTTCAAAGATCTGGGCGGTCACATATAACGGTACGCCGCCCAGGATGAATTGCCAGCCGGTGGCCATCAGCACATCCACCTGTCCGGCCAGGCGTTTGAGCAGCGGCCACCCCCGGGGCGCCAAGCAGTACGAAGCCGACCCCCAGCGGGCTGCTGTTGACGGTTTCAGGGCGAAAGCCCGGCAGGGCAATCAACAGGATGCCGGCAAAGCCCAGCAGCAAGCCGACCCGGCGGCGCGGCCCCAGCCGTTCGTTCAGAATCACGTAAGCCAATCCGGCCGCGATAAGCGGTTGGGCATTGGCCAGGACGGTCGCCAGGCCGGGGCTAACGATGCCGCCGGCCAGGAACATGCCGCCAAACCCCAGTCCGGTCAGGCTGAGGCCCACCCCCAGCAAAGTCACCCATACCCGCCAATCTTTTGGCAGCGGCCGGCGCAGGGCCAGAGCCGGCGCCAGCAGGCCAACGCCGGCCACGAATGAGCGCAGCGCAGCAAAGTATAGGGGCGGCGCATGCGAGAGGCCCACGGCGATGAGGGGATAGCACAGCGCCCACAGGAACATCACCACCGTCAACCAGACCAGGTCGCCCGGAGCGAGGCCATTTTGGGTTGCTGCCACCGGTTTTGATAAGGAACGCAGTAAGAAGTTGGATTTAACCATTCGGTTCCCGGTCAGCACTACCGGGCTGAAGCCAGGTTCTCCATACCGAGCTGCGGCTCCCCCCACTCTTTATACCAGGCCTGGCCGTTATAGCCGTTGACGTCCAGCTCACCCACCAGGTTCTCTGCCTGGAGCACATGAAACTCATAGAAACCGTAGTAGGTATCCACTTCATCGTGTAACTTCAGGTTAGGCCCAACCTCTGCCACCGCTTTCTCGGCGATACTGCGAGCTTGAGCTTGGGTAATGGCCATGTCGCCGGCGGGCTCCTGAGTTAGCATGCGGCCGACCATCCCGTAGCCGCCGCCTACCTCTGCGACCATAGAGCCATACTTGGTATTCCAGAACAGGTTGGGGCCGGCCTTAGGCGAGATTTGAGATGTACCCTTGCCAATCATCAACCCAAAGGCGTGACGACCGGTGCTGCGTTCCACCACCTCTGCCTGGTAAGCCCAGCGGAACTCTCGCAGCCGGGCCAGGCTTAAGTCAGGATTGTCCAACCTGTCGAGGTACTGCTGGACCTCGGCTACCAACTCTTCGGTGGGCACGGCGATCGTGGAGGGGCCATACCCGCTGGTATCGCCACCCAGAAAGTAGCCGGCACCGCCGCTGGTCATCCCCATGCCTCCTGGACTCAAGCTGAACTCAGGCGGCGCAGTCGAAGTCGCGCCACCGCGGGATAGGTAGCCCAGGGCAAATATCGCCGCCCCAAACAAAATGATCCCGGCAGTCCAGAGAATAATTTGCGTTTTCATTGTTTTACCTCCTCACAGAGTGCAGGCACGTTGCCACCTGCATTAATGATGCTTCAGCATATTTTTTTAAGTTTTAATCATAATCATTGTAATACAGCCAGGCTCTTGGCAGCAGAGCCAGATGGCCCGTTGGAAAGGGGGCAAAAATGCGAGTGAGGAAACGGTTAACTTGGCCTATGGTACGGCACAAAGGCAACAATCCGAGTGCCGCGACCCCGCGCCGAGTCGATTGACAGGCGTCCACCCACCAACGAGACCCGCTCGTGCATCCCGGCCAGGCCAAAGTGGCCCTGCCGGGTCAAATCGTAGGGCAACCTGGGCGGCTCAAAGCCACGACCATCGTCCTCGATGGAGAGGCTGAGTCCATCACTGGCGAAGGTCAGTTCGACGGCGACGTGCGCCGCCTGGGAATGGTGGCGGACATTGTTCAGTCCTTCCTGCACAATCCGAAACACGGCTAACTCCAGCGCGGGCGAGAGCCGCTGCTCCGGCCCCGCCACGGTTAACGATACCTCCGGCTCGCTCTGAGGCTTGCCTTGCTCAACCAGCACCGTCAGCGCTGGCACTAACCCCAACTGCTCCAGGTACGACGGCCGCAGGTCCTCGCTGAAACGGCGCACCTCCTGCCAGGCGGTGCTCGCTAGCGCCTCCAGCTCGCTCAATCGCTCCGCCGTTCGCGCTGGGTTATGCTTAAGATCGCGTTGGGCCAGCTTGATGCGTTGAATGAGGCCGACCAGCGACTGGGCGGTGTCATCGTGGAGTTCGCGCGCCAGCCGGGTACGCTCCGCCTCCTGGCCCTGGGTTACGGCCGCAGTATAGCTCTGCAGGCCGGTCTGGTACTGTTGAATCTGTTCGGCCATCTGCCGCAAGGTGACGTGCAAATCCTTAATCTCCTGGACACCGCCCACCGGCGTTTCGATAGCCGTGAGATGACCCCAGCCGAACTGTCCGGCGACGTGATCTAGTGCCCGCAGCGGCCGGATCACGTAATACATCATCAGGTATACCGCTGCCAGCGAGACCAGCGCCGCCAGGATGACCAACACCAAAGGAATGGCCGAGGACTGGGCGTTGTTTGGGTTGACGATCTCAGCCCACGGTTCCTGGATAATCACGCCCCAGGCGACAACCGGCACCGGGGCATAGCCAACCACCCACGATTCATTCCCGGCATCGGTGTAAACCAACGCGCCAGCCTGGTCGGTTTTCAGCTGTTCGATTTCGGGCCGATGGCTATCGGTCTGGCCGGCCAGCTCGGCCCGGGGATGATAGATGATCTGGCCGCGACTATCTACCACGTAGCTAACCCCTCGATTCCCGCTTTCCAGGTCAGCGAGCACTTCAGCGGCCCTCAACTGGGCCGGCGAGAAGGCGCCAATGAGCACGCTACCGTCTGACCCAGGCCCTTCGCCCCTTCGACTTGACTCAGGGGAGCCTTTGCTTTTGACAGGCACCGCCAGCAGGACCAGGCCCTGGTCAAAAGTCGCATCAAGCGGCAGCGGCCAGAAATCCGGCCGATCTGTCGCCGCCACCTGCGCCTGGATAGCCGCCACCGCCGGATACGACAACCATCGCTCTCCCCCGTTTGAGCGGGCCACGATTGCGCCGGCAGGATCTAACAGCGCCAGGCCATCGTTAAACAAGGCGCGCGCATCTTCGGCTTGCTCGAGCGCGCTCTGTTGAGCCGGTCGGTCATTGGGGTGGACGGCTTCGGCATCGGCCAGCGTTTGCAGCACGCCGCTGTATTCGGCCAGCCTATGGGACAAGCTGGCAGCCATCACTAGCGCTAATCGTGTCGCGCGATCGACCGCTACCGTACGGACCGCTTGCTGATTCACGTAGATGGTCAAGGCCGAGACCACCGTAATCACCACCAGGGGCGCCACAATCCACAGTATAAGCTGGAATAGCAGTCCACGAATGATCCGCAACGAACTCTCCCTCCGGATTTAGGAACAAGGCCTCAAAAATGACCGATCTTCAACCTGCTACGTCGTCCAGTCCAATCCATCCCCGCCGCAGCGCTTTCAGCACGGCCTCGGTCCGGTTGGCCGCTTGAAGCTTGGCGTAGATGTTGGCCAGGTGGCCTTGCACGGTCCGGTCGCTGAGGTCCAATTGCCGGGCAATGGCGATATTCGTCAGGCCACGGGCGACGAGTTTGAGTACTTCCAATTCCCGTTCGGTGAGCGCATCGCCGGTTGCGATCTCACTTTCTACCAACCGGCCGCGGGCGAAGCTTTCAACCACCCGCTCCATCACCTCGGTCCCCAACACCGACCGGCCCTGGTAGACGGTCCGCACGGCGCGGACCAACTCGTCCGGCCCGGCCGTCTTGAGTAGGTAGCCGTTGATGCCGGTCTTGAGCAGGTTGAAGATATACGGATCGCTGTCATATGAGGTCAGGATAAGGATTTTGACATCCGGGTGCTGGGCCTTAATCCGGCCAACGGCCTCAAGACCCGATACGTTGGGCATCTGAATGTCGAGGAGTACAACGTCAGGCTGCAGGGCGTCCACCTGCGCCAGCGCCTCGGCCCCATCTCCCGCTTCGGCCACCACCTCGATGTCGGCTTCGTCGGTCAGGTAATCGCGGACTCCCTGGCGAACCACAGCGTGATCGTCGGCCACAATCACCCGAATTTTATCGCTCATTGCTGTCTCTCCTAAACACTTATGCCTGGCCGGTTGGCCGTGTTAGCTTTTTTTTCAGGCTGAGGCGGCTGTGTGCAGCACCTCGGCCAGGCCGCGCAGCAGGCCAGGGCTGTTAATCCGCTCTTGAAATTCTACCGGAGAACCGGCCAGAGCAGGCAGGCTAAACCAGGTGTCCCCCTGATGGCTACTGATGAGGATCTGGGTGGGGGGTGAGGCAGGCTGACCTGACTCTGTAGTCTGCCACACGGACAACACAATATGGTTACAAGTGCAGGTTTCGCTGCCGTGATACGGGCATTGACAAAGCGTTCCCTGAACACGCATTGCATCACGCAGGTCAAAGGTGCGGACAACCTTGAAGCAGTGGCGCGCCAGCGTTTCGCCGGTCAGCCGCGCCGCATCCTCGCACGAACAATTTAGCCTTATTTCAAAATCGCTCATCTCTGCTCTCGTCACGTTCCCCACGTACAGGTCTGGATCGTAGCAACCAACGCGTCAGAAGCACGGCCGTTGCCGCCATGCTGCCCCAAAAGGCGATTTGCCCAACCGGATTGGGGTATCGGTGATAGATACGGCCATACTCTGGCCCTGTCTTCACGATCACGTACGTTTCACTGGCCAGTTCCCACACCGCCTCGTGGGTTACGGCTGCGGCTGTCAGCATCGCCAACGTTTCTCACCAACCGCACCCGCGCCAACGGCCGTTTTTCAGCAGCCATAGCAAGTGCAGCCCGGCCACCGGCAACGTTTGCAGGTGGCCAAACTCGTGCAGAAAACTCAGGTACAGTCGCTCCTGGCGGGGCGGCCCCCGGCGCAACACCGGCTTCACCAGCAGCGGGTATGATAAAGCCACGGCCCCACCCGCACCAGGTGCCACAGGTTAGTTTCCACGGCGATTTCGGCCGTGACCCCGTACCAGGATCGGGCGTGGTGCGTCTGTTCATCCTGTGTCTCTACCGGCATGGTTCACGCTCCAGGAACCGCCTTGCTTTAGTAACCAGCATCTCAGCGGCTGCCTCATTCCCACTTCGTGAGCTCAAGGCGCTGACGTCAGCTCTGACAGGGTGCGGATGGCGTTCAGGATATTGTTTCGGGCCACTATGCCCACTAAACGACCGTTTTCCATCACCGGTAGCTGGTTTATGCCTTTATTGGTCATTCGTTCCAGCACCACCGATAGTTTCTCGCCTGGCCGGGCGCTGCGTAACTGCGCTGCCGGTATCATCACCTGGCCCACCGCCGTTGTCGGCCAGACTTCGCGCGGCACATCTTTCACCTGGTGTACAGTCACCAGCCCCACCATGCGCTCCCCGTCTACCACCGGAAAGCAGCGACGGCCGCTGGATAAGATGGCTCCGTTTACCAGTTGCGCCAGGCTCATATCCGGCGGCAAGCGGGGACAATCGGTCATCATCACCTCAGCAGCCGTGTGGCCCTGCAGTAGTTCCTGCCAGGCCGCCTGTTGACCGCTACTGGCGGCAACGTTGTTCAAGAACCAGCCGATAAAGGCGATCCACAACCCGTTGGCCCAACTACCGGCGAAAACTTGCCAGATACCGGCGGCTATAAACAGCCAGGCCACCCCTTGGCCGATGATCGCGACCAGGCGGGTGGCCCGCAGCATGTTGCCCGTCACTCCCCAGACGATGGCCCGCAGCACGCGGCCGCCGTCCAGCGGAAAGCCGGGGATCAGGTTAAATATGGCCAGGCTCAGGTTAATCAGGCCCAGCCAGCTGCCCAATTCAGCCAGGCCGCGCAGGTCCAACTGCCGTCCGACCAGCCACACCAGGCCGAACCCGCCCGCCAGCGCCAGACTGACCGCCGGCCCGGCGATGGCGATGAGAAACTCATCCAGCGCCTGTTTCGGCTCTCGCGTAATCTGAGCGATGCCCCCGAAGATAAACAGGGTAATGCGCTGTACCGGTACGCCTTTGGCGATGGCCACCAGGCTGTGGCCGAACTCGTGGGCCAGGATAGAAGCAAAAAAGAGCACGGCCGTGACCAGCGCCAGTCCCAGGCGAAATGCAAAAGACCAGCTCTGGCGGAGTATCAGGTAATGCCCGGCCAACGACCAGACGATAAGCAAAAAGATGATAAACCAGGAATAGTCCAGGCCCACTTCAATCCCAAACAATTTGCCAAGCCGAATATTGTTTCGCATGACGTGTCTCCATTAAATCATCCGTATAAATCTTCTCTGGTCAGCGGCAGACAATTCTGGCCTACGTCCGGTTTGGCCAGCAGCGTCTGGTTGACGTTAATTCGGCCGCAAGTAAAGCCGTAGGCCGACGCGGCCAGGTACAGCCGCCAGGTACGGTAAACCCCCTCGCCAGCCAGTTCAATTGCCTCTGTTCGGCGCGTTTCCAGCCGGTCCACCCAGTGACGCAGCGTTAGGGCATAATGCTCGCGCAAATTTTCCACGTCGCGCACCTCAAACCCGGCCTGTTCGGCCACGATATTCACCTGGCTCACCGGCAGCAGTTCGCCGTCCGGGAAAACGTAACGCTGGATAAAGCGGCCCTGCCCCAGGAGGTGTTGCGCGACCCACTGCTGCCAGAGCGACACCCGCGCCGGGCGCATATCCGGTCTGCAGCACAGTTTGACCTCGGGGTTCATCCGGTGCAGCCAGGGCGCACGCTGCGAGATACCGTGGTTGAGGAACAGCCCGCCGGGCTTAAGAGAGCGGTACGCCTGGGCGAAATATTCGGGCAACTGTTTCTGCCCTACGTGTTCAAACATGCCCACGCTCACGATTTTGTCGGAGCTCTCGACGCCCACGTCCCGATAATCTTGCAGTTTCACACTGGCCCGATCGCCCAGGCCGGCACGGGCGAGGCAAATGTTGGCGTAGGCGGCCTGTTCCTGGCTCAGGGTGATTCCCAAGACGCGCACCCCGTACTTTTGGGCCGCGTATAAAGCCAAGCCTCCCCAGCCGCAGCCAATATCCAGCACCCGCTCGCCGGGTTTTAGTCGCAATTTACGGCAGATGTATTCCAGCTTGCGTTCCTGGGCCGTGTCCAACTCTTCCGCGCCGGTGTCGAAGTAAGCGCAGGAATATTGCATATATGGATCAAGCCACAGTTCGTAGAAGTCGTTGCCCACGTCGTAGTGATACTGAATGGCCGCCCGGTCGCGAGCTCGGGAGTGGACGCGACCCTGCAGCCGGACCGGGCCGCGTCCGCCGCGTTGTTTTGAGCCGGAGCCGGGCAGGGAAAGAGTTTGTCGGGCCAGGCCGACGACATCGAACAGGGAGAAGGAACGGCCATACACGGCATCCAGCGCCGGAAAGACGGAAGAAATGTCTCCCTCGATATCAAAATCGCCGTAGATAAACGCCTCGCCCAGGGATAGCTCGATGGGGGGGGTCAACATATGCCGCAACGCGCCGGGATTCTTGAGCACCAGACAGGCGTTGGCCCGGACGGATAGCTCGGTTCCATCCCACAGGCGCACGGCAAACGGTCGCGGCGGTGGAAAGAGGCTGTTCAACAAAGAAACCGTAGCCTCAACGCCGGCATCTGCGGTGGTCAGAGATATCAAACCAGGCATAATATTCTCTTTCTTTAGAGGCATCTGGTGCATTTAAAAGCACCAGATGCCTGAAGAATTACACTTTTTCGATCATTAGATTAGAAAATCGCGTCGCAAGCCCAGCGCCTCGTCGGTAATGCGAATAGACTCCTGCCCATCTTTCACCGTACCGGCCAGAGCGCGGACGGCGTCGATATTTTCCGGAACCACAATGGCTTCGTTATAAACCTGGTAGGTGTAATAGACTTCATTGCCATTCACCGTGAGCACATCTTCCCACACAGCCACTTCCCACATATCACCCCGGGGCCGTCCCAGGTCTTTCATCAACTCGATGGTACTATTGAGGGCGACGATACCGTCGCTCATCCGAATGAAGGCAATACGCGGTGCAGCCCGGAACGCCGCCAACACTTCTTCGCGGTCAGCTTCTCGCGTCAATTCGACCACCCAGTAGTGGTTGTGTGTCTGGGTGTGGGCCGCCTTGGCCGCAATGGTCACCACATCGAGGTCCGGGGCGACAGTTTGTGCGTCGGGTCCCTGGTGACTGGGAATATCGCCCTCTGGCACAACAGTGTTCATAATGCCGCTGTGGTCCGATTCCCAGGGGTCAGTGGCCCGGCGGATTAACACGCCTCGTGCCTTTCTGAGCAAACCCGCGTTGCGCAGTGCGGTCAGGGTGCGCACGGTGCTGGTGGTGTTACAGGAAACCACACGGGTTGCGTCCCGCCCCAGTGTTGTCTCGTAGTTGGCCTGGGCTACAAAAGAATGGCCGGTCAGGCTGTGTTTTTCGCCACCCTGGTAGATAGCCTTGACCCCGGCGGCGCGGTAGCGTTCCAGGTTTTTGGCCCCGATGCCTTTCGGGGTGCAGTCCACCACCACATCACTCTGGGCCAGCAGATCATCCAGCGTGCCTGCGACCGGAACGCCGGCTGCTTTCATCTCCTCTGCTTTGTCCGGTAGCGAGGCATAAATCGGTAAGCCTTGAATGACTGCTGCCTTGATCCGGTAATCGGTGACGACATCCCCTACGCCGACCAAGGCCATATCGGGCTGTAATCTGACGGCATCGGCTACCCGTTTCCCGATGACGCCGTAGCCGTTCACGGCTACCTGTATTTTTTGAGTTGTCATTGGTTACATCTCCTTTTTTGATTGGTTTGTGCTGCTCCTGGGGATTATATTGTCCCAAGGGGCAGAAATAATCACTATTTTCGTTGCGGTACCCCTTTCTTGCTTTTTACCTTTGTACCCCATTCGGGCCGGGCATAACGCTTTGGCAATTGTTCAAACTCGGCCTGACATCTGGGACAGCATAAGGCATAGGCAATGCCCTCATATTCAATGGTAATATGCGCTTTGCCGCGACTCATGCGCTTTCCACACACAGGGTCTTTTAACATCGTTGCCCTTCCATTTTTTCTATTACTGAAGCCGATAAAAATCTCAGTTTAAACCGAAAGCCAATCATTCCAAGGAAGAATGATTGGCTCTCCATTAGTTACTGCACCACAATTTTGCCCCGCAACATGCCCATCTGGCACTGGAACGGGATTTCGCCCGCCTCTTCCGGGGTAAACGCGATGGTGACGGTTTCCCCCTCCGGCAGCTTGGCCGACTTGTTGATTTTGTCGAAGACCACCATTTCACTGCACATAGCCGACTCCTGCCGGTTGAAGTGGAGTTGAACCGGCTTGCCCCGCCTAACCACAATCACGTCGGGGTCATAGCCGCCCTTCACCTTGATTTGAACTTGCTGCACCCCACCAACCTCGGCCACTTGCAGCCCTTCTTTCCGATAGAGCCAGAAGTACCACACAATCCAGGCGATCACAGCCAGGCCAGTCAGATTAACAATTAATTGAACAATACTCATCTTTGCACCTCACTTGTAAATAGCAGTTGTAGTTATCCATTAGCTGTTTCTGCCCGTTATCAGCCAACAGCTAATACTGATTTTTATTGTTGTTACACCTTTGGGCTTGTGATGGCCCCTAAACAAAACTTTTCGCTTTGAAAAAACGCAGCCGGTTAGCGTTGGTCACCACGGTCACGCTGGAGGCCGCCATAGCCGCCCCGGCGATTAACGGCGAGAGTAACAACCCAAAGAAGGGGAAGAGTACACCCGCCGCCACCGGGATACCCAACGAGTTGTAGATAAAGGCTCCAAAGAGGCTCTGTTTGGCGTTGCCCATTGTGGCTCGCGAGATTTCGATGGCGTAGGCCACCCCCTTCAGACTACCGCTCATCAGAGTAATATCTGCGGCCTCAATGGCCACATCGGTGCCGGTACCAATGGCAAAGCCGACGTCAGCTTCAACCAGGGCTGGGGCGTCGTTGATGCCGTCGCCCACCATCCCTACCTTCTGGCCACCAACCTTGAGCATGTGGACTTCCTGAGCCTTGTCTTCGGGCAGCACCTCGGCCAGCACCCGCTCAATTCCAACCTGGCGGGCAATGGCCTGCGCCGTGCGCTCGTTGTCGCCGGTTAGCATGACCACTTGCAACCCTAACTCTTGCATTACTCTAATGGCCTGGACGGAATCCTCTTTGATGGTATCGGCCACGGCCACCACGCCAGCGGCCTGCCCATCTACTGCCACATACATGGCTGTTTTACCTTCGCCTTGAAGCCGTTGAACAGCGGATTTGAGCAAATCGGCGTTGATGTTGTGTCGCCGCATCAACTTGTGGTTGCCAACCAGCACCCGTCGCCCTTCAATAGTTGTTTCGACGCCATGCCCCGGCACGGCCTCAAACTCGCCTGGCTCAACCGGCTCAAGCCCTCGCGCACGAGCGCCATCAACGATAGCCTGGGCTAGCGGATGCTCACTGGGCCGGTCGGCTCCGGCAGCCAGTCGCAATAGTGTGTCAGGGTCAACATCAGCCATAGGAATAACGTCGGTTAACTCTGGCTTGCCTTTGGTAATCGTGCCGGTTTTGTCTAACACCACCGTCTTTAATTGCGATGCCGTTTGCAGCGCCTCACCGTTGCGGATCAGCACGCCGTGTTCGGCGGCCTTGCCAACACCGGCTACCAGGCTCATCGGTACGGCCATACCTACCGCACAGGGGCAGGCAATGATCAGCACGGTTACGGCCGTGACTACGGCAAAGGCCAGAGCCGGGTTGGGGCCAAAATTAAACCAGATGAGAAAGGTTAATACCGAAATAATCATCACCGCCGGCACAAAGTAGCCGGAAACCACATCTACCAGGCGGGCAATAGGAGCTTTGCTACCCATTGCATCTTGTACCATTTTGACAATCTGAGCCAGGGCCGTGTCTTTGCCCACTTTGGTGGCCCGAAATTTGAAGCTGCCGGTGGTGTTCACCGTGGCCCCGATCACCTCATCGCCAATGTTTTTATCTACAGGCAGGCTTTCGCCGGTGACCATCGACTCGTCCACGGCGGAGCGCCCCTCGATGATTTCGCCATCTACCGGAATCTTGTCGCCGGGGCGCACCACAATGATGTCGCCCACCAGCACTTCTTCCACCGGGATTTCCACCTCCTGGCCGCTACGCAGCACGCGGGCGGTTTTGGCCTGCAAATCAATCAGCTTGCGGATAGCCTGGCTGGTTTGTCCTTTGGCCCGAACTTCTAGCGCTTGCCCCAGCACAACTAATGCGGTGACCACTGCCGTAACATCATAAAACGGATTGGCAGTATTTTCCGGGAAGAGATCAGGGAAAGTCAGGGCCAGCGTTGAGTAAATCCAGGCCGCACTGGTGCCCAGAGCAATCAGGGTATTCATGTCTGCTGAATGGTGCTTAAAGGCGGCCCAACCTCCGGTAAAGAATTGTCGCCCGGAGTAAAACAAAACCGGCAAGGTAATAATCCCTGACACAACGAATAACAACCGGACCACGCTTTCCGGAGTTTTACCAAAGAACAGGTTGGGCAGGTAAAACCAGGGCATCTCCGGGTAAGCCACCAGCATCACTGGCAAGCCAACTGCCGCGGCAAACCAGAACTTGCGCATCAGGCTTTGATACTCGCGCTGGTGGGCGGCGGTTTCTTCGTCTACGGTTTCCTCTTTTTCCGGTGATTGGGCGGCCTGATAACCGGTCGTCTGAACGGCGGCTTTTACCGCCATAAAATCAACCTGGCCGGGCACATAGCGAATTTGGGCCGTGTTGGTGCCGGGGTTAACGCTCGCTTCCAGCACACCGGGTACGCCGGTGAGCGCGTTCTCAATTAAGGGGACACAACTGGCGCAATGTAAGCCAGGGGTAATTCGTACCCGCATTTCAGATGCGCCTACCTGGTAACCGGCCTTTTTTACTGCGCCAACCAACATGCTAACATCGGCCTGGTCCGGGTAATAAGCAACATGCGCCTTTCCCAATGGAAAATTTACGTGAACCTGCTCCACCCCGGTCACTGCCTCCAGGCTGCGCTCGACCGTAGTCACGCAATTAGAACAGGTCAACCCGGCAATAGGCAGTTCCACCGAAACCGGTCCCGACAGGTCGGGGTTGTAGCCGGTAGTGGCTGAGTGGGCCTGGGGGGACGGCTTGGAGTGGTGGCCTACCTGGCCATGCATATACTTATGCGGGTCAGCATCAAATGCTGCCGCGCAGTGGTCAGAGCAAAAGTAATAATCGCTGTCGCCAATGCTCCGTTTGGCAGCGGCAGCGGCAGGATCAATCTCCATTCCGCACACAGGATCTTTTACCATGATGAATCTCCTTTACTATATGACTGGTCAACCGGTACCGGGATTGGCTGATAAGCACGACGAATTATCGTTAAACTTGCCATAGCCCCGGTGAGTAACAGAATTGCCAAATCAATTGTCATCGTTGTCCTCCAGATTATGTTACCCTTGTATGGTACAACATTACCCAACTGCCCAACAGCGCCAATTGGACTGGGGCGATGCCCGCCTTTTGGCTTGTTGGGCCATAGGTGGAATTACTTAATCTTCTTTTGTCTACCAAATCGGTATGCCTTTGACGATAACTGCGGAGTCGGGCGGGGAGTAACCTGCAAAGTCAACCCAACGATATCCTTGACGATTACCTGCCATACCCGGAAGCAGATGCTGTTCATTCGTAACATTCGTAACTTTGGCTTTGGATTGAGGAGAGGTGCAATTGAGAGGTTACTCTGTCTGCCGGTCAAAGTAAGCTTCGGCCATCTGCCGGAAGAGTGGCGCAGCGGCCTGGGAACCTTCACCGGCATGCTCAAGAATCACCGCAATGGCAATTTCCGGTGACTCAGCCGGGCAATAGCCGGCAAACCAGGCGTGTGGTTGTTCCTGACCGGATTCGGCCGTGCCGGTCTTTCCGGCGGCGGTAAATGGTGCACCGGCAAACGCTTTGCGCGCGGTACCCCGTGGGCCACTGACCACGCGCTCCAACCCGGTGCGGATCACCGCTAAATTCTCAGGAGAAACGGGGAGTTGCCCCACAATTTGCGGTTGACTTACCTGTTCTGTGTTCGCCGGATTGGCAATGCGTTGAATGAGTTGCGGCTTGTACAGGGTTCCTCGATTGCCAACGGCAGCCAAAAGGCCGGCAATTTGCAACGGCGTTACCAATAAAAACCCCTGGCCAATTGCCATATTGACGGTGTCGCCGGGGAACCAGCTTTCTCCCAACTCTTTTTGTTTCCAGTCCGGATCGGGCATCAGTCCCGTTGTTTCCTCAACGCCAGTAATGCCGGTCAATTTTCCCAGTCCAAACGCACGCCCTAAATCGGGCAGGATATTCGGGTTGATTTCGTGCAGCGCCAGGCCCACATCATAAAATACCGAGTCGCATGATTGGGTGAGGCCATCCTGCAAATTGATGCGCCCATGTCCCGATTTCAACCAGCAGGTTTTGACAAACTGGTCCCCCAGGCGGTTCCAGGTGCCGGTACAATAGAACGATGCATCATAAGTAAGGTTCAGTTTCTCCAGAGCCGCTGCGATCGTCACAATTTTGAACACTGAACCGGGCGGGTACACCCCCACAGTACAGCGGTTAACAAAAGGTCGGTTGGGATCAGTGCTAAGGGCCGTCCAGGTCGCCTGATCAATACCGTTCACAAATAAGTTGGGGTTAAACCGCGGGTAACTGGCCATCGCCAGCACAAATCCGGTTCTGGAATCCAGCACCACCATAGCCCCCAACTGCCGCCCCAAAATACGCTCGGCGTCTGCTTGCAAAACCTGGTCAACGGTAAGATAAATACTGCCGGCCCGTTGGGCGTCAGTGCGGGCAAGGTCAAAAACAGTTTTACCATCCCGGTTCAGGATGGCTAACCTGGCGCCGGGTTTGCCGGCCAGCACATCCTCACTCCAGGCTTCAACACCGGTTCTGCCCACTAACTCATCGCCCTGATACCCTTTCAGCCGCCAATTTTGCTGTTCATCAGTTGGAATTGCGCCGATATATCCCACCAGGTGAGCCGCCAACTCACCTGCTTTGTAATATCGCGCTGTGCGTTCCCTGCGGTTTACGCCTGCCAGTGACGACAGTAAATCATTGTTGTTGATGCTTACCTCCGGGCTTACGTTGGCAATGGGAACAAACCAATCAGGCCGCGCTGCCGCAAGTTTGTTACGAATCGTTTCAGGGGGGACGGCAGTAAGCCGGCTCACTTCTGTTAAAACCTCTGCTTCATCTACAAGTTGGCCAGGCACGATACCGATAATCACGCGCGGACCGTTGACAGCCAAACCCAGCCCATTTTGATCATAGATATTACCCCGATCTGGTCTTTGGTCGGGAATTAAAGCCAGGCGTCGCTCCTGGGTTAGTTGAGGAAGTATCAACGCCTGCGTCCAGACCACCCGCCAACCCGCTTGTTCCCATACCATCGGCAAACTGTAATCAAAATCTAACGGGCCAAACAGCGTTGTTTGCCATCGGGCACGAAAAACGGCTTGAGCCTGTGTGCCGTCGCGCAATAATGACAGCAGATAGGGTTCAACAGAAGTTGCCGTTGCTGCGGTGAACGCCTGGGCGTAACCGGCTCGAAACGTGTCCCGACTTACATTTGAACGGACGGACCTGGATAGCAGGTTAAACATGGCGTCGTAGTTGTCAGCCGCCCAGGCGGACAGAAATTCCGCAGCCGTTTTGTTGGCCGCCGGCGGCTGTAGCGAGTCTGGCAGTGAGGTAGTAACCGGGGGCAAAGGGGTGACAATCGAAAACGCATCAGGCGCAGAGTGTCCTCCAGCAAAATCTGGCGAACCTTTGGGCGGCAAGCAGCCGGCAAACAGTGAAGCAAGCGTCAACTGCAGAAATGCCCGGCGAGATAACGGAGTACTCATCAGATGGGATAAACGCTAAATTACGCTATTAGTCGGATTTCGGCGTTGCAGCAAATACACTAACCAGGGCAGACCAATTATCAAAACGGCCAGGCTGATCAACTGGGTCTGGTTCAGATTGAAGGCGATTATTTTGTAAGCGCTCCAGAAAGTGACCACAAAACGCAGCCCGGAATAGAGCAAAATGTAAATGAGGAATAATGCTCCATCAGGCAGTTGTTTACGGCGCAACTGCCAGATAATCGCAAAAATGGTCAAATTCATGATGATTTCATAGACCGGTGATGGCGTGTAATACACACCCAATTTTGGCACGACCGCATTGGGGCTGGTATAGGCCAGGCCAAAGGGGCCGTCCGTCGGTTTACCTACCGCGTCACCGGTGATGATGCAGGCTAGCCGCCCGACCGCCTGAGCCAGCACCAGCCCCGGGGCCACGGCATCCAGCAGGCGAGCCATCGGCCAGCCCCGATACCGGGCATATAAAATGCCGGCCAGCACGCCGCCCACAACGCCGCCCCAAATGGCCAGTCCCCCTTCCCAGACGTAGAGCGCCTGAATGGGATCGGCGGCAAACCGATCCGACCAGTGATCCAGCACATGAAAGAGTCGCGCCCCGACCAAACCGCCGGGCACCACCCACATCATGATGTCGTAGATCATTTCCGGTTTCATCCCTTTGCGCACGGCTTCCCGGGTACTCAGCCATACGCCAATCGCAATGGCGGTGACAACGATCAGGCCATACCAGCGCAGCGCAAAGTGTCCTATATTGGTAATGATGGGATCGAGGGTAACGGTAATCATAGGTGGTTATCCTTTAAACCCCGCAGCTATTGCCGCCACCGCCCGTTTGCGGCAGCAGGTTGTTATCGGCCAGCCATTGATGCACCCGCTGAAAGCCGCTGCTGGAGGAAACACCGGAGCTAACCAGTTCGCGGGCGTCAATGTCGGGAAAATCCTGATTCTGACTCACTTTGAAGGCCAGGGCTTGTTCGGTAGTTTGCCGCGGAAACCAGAAGGCATTCAGATACTTGGCCGCAGCGAACATCTCATCCGGCGTGGCATTTTGGGCCGCCATCAGTTGCAGCACGCCCAGCATCGCCATCCCGTGATTGCAGTCCGGAAAGGACGTGGGGTTGTTGCAGCAGGGGCGATAGACGGCATCAGCCACTTCAACCAGGCGAGCCTGCTGCTGGGGTGTCAGGGGGATAAGGGGCGCGCTGGCGTACAGGTCGGCAATGGGTTTGGTGGCCAGTGTCCAGCCGCCGGTTGAGGCGTAGGTTTCAATATTGCCGTCGCTGCGCTCAACCATCGGCCCTTCTTTTAGCAGCGAATTGTCGTTGGTCAGTCCCACCGCCCAAAAAAAGTTGAGTAAAAAATAGGCGTTTTCCCGATTGATGACCACCGGCGTGTCGCTGCCCTGTTTCAAAATATTCAATTGCTCTTCTGTCAGGGGTTGCCCGGCCTCTTCGTAAACCCGGACAAACCGGTCAAGGTCAATCGCGCCGGCGGCCAGCAATTGCGGCCCCAGATTGCCGTAAGACACCGGCAGTTCATACTCGCCGGGTAAGGTTATTTCCACCACGGGCGAGGCAGTTTGTTCGGCCTCAATCGTTGGCGGCGCTGAAACGGTCTCAGGTGGCTTCACGTCAACCTGGCCAGGAACAAATTGACTCAGCAGTAAACCGCTGCCCAGCCCCAGCGCAAAGACAATGATAACCAACTCCAACACCAACCGCCGGCTGGCATAAAAGCCAACTGCCTGGGGCGATGTTTCCGGGGGAATGGCTGCAAGGTCAGCCTGATTTGAGTCTGTAACAAGGGCGGAATCGTCAACATTAATGAGTGGGGTGTCATCAGTTGAAGGGGCCATAACATACCTGCCTTTTTAGGATTACCCGTCAACAATACCGCAGTTGGGGTAACATCGCCAGCGTTAATATGCCTGTTCTCGTATAGGCAACATGGCCCACATAAGTAACTTTTACAAGACGTAAGACACGGGTTGGGTATTTGCTAATATTATTACTTTAGATATGATATTACTTGCAAATAGATGCAAAAAGGAGAGATATCATTATGACAATTTTTCATAAGTTTTTCCTGCCGGCATTAATACTTGTTGCTTTGGTTGCTTGTAGCAATATACCTCAAACTCAGCCTGATGGCAGTGCCGGTTCATCCACCGTAAATGCCTCAAGCAGGGCCGGTTACGGCAACCTGAACGTAGTTACCACTGTGTCGCCCATTACCAATATTGTCTATAACATTGGCGGCGATAGAATTAATCTCTGGGGCATTGTCCCGGAAGGAACCAACTCGCACACCTTTGAGCTAGCCCCGTCTGATGCTACTAAATTGGCTCAAGCGGACTTGATATTTGTAAATGGCTTACACCTGGAGTTGCCTGCCTTAAAGCTGGCCGAAGCCAACAAAAAAGATGAGGCCGAAATCATCCCGCTAGGCGAGCAGACCATCACTCCAGACGAATATGTGTACGATTTTTCCTTCCCCAAAGAGGCCGGCAGTCCCAACCCCCATTTATGGCCTAATCCATTGTACGCCCTGCGTTATGCTGAAATTGTCCGCGATGCTCTGGTAAAGCGCGACCCGGCCAACAGTGACTATTTCAAGCAGAATTACGACGCTTTCCAGGCACGCATCGAGGCCCTTGACCAGGCCATTAAGGAAACTATCAATAGTATCCCCGCAGACAACCGCAAATTGTTAACATATCACGACTCTTGGGCCTACTTTGCGCCGCGCTACGGGGTAACGGTTGTTGGCGCAATCCAACCGGCGGACTTTTCCGAACCTTCGGCTCAGGAAGTTGCCGGCTTAATTACCCAGTTACGCCAGGAAAATGTGCCGGCTATTTTCGGCTCAGAAGTGTTTCCTTCCCCGGTGCTGGACCAGATTGCCAAAGAAGCCGGCGTCCAATATATTGACACGTTACGGGATGACGACCTGCCCGGTCAACCGGGCGACTCAAACCATTCTTATTTGGGATTGATGGTGGAAGATGTACGGATTATGGCTGAATCTTTGGGCGGTAACCCCGACTTGATTGTCAATTTTGACACTTCCAATGTTACCGGGGTGGACCAGGCAGTTGAGCAAGCTCAATAAATGTCACCAAACCTCCACTCAAGTCAAAAGATAGAGGATAAAATTGCAGCCATTGATTGAACTGCGCCAGGTTAGCTTTGGTTATGGGGCTGAACCAGTTTTAGAAGACATCAATTTGCATCTTCACCCCGGCCAGTTTGTGGCTTTGGTTGGTCCTAGCGGCGCGGGTAAAACTACCCTGCTTAAACTGGTTTTAGGTGGCCTACGGCCCAGCCAGGGTGAGGTTTACATCCACGGTCAACTGCTCAATGTCCAACCTAACCCGCATGTGGGCTACGTACCGCAATTGGAAACCATTGATTGGAATTTTCCGGTTACGGTGGAACAGGTGGTATTGATGGGGCGCATTCGACACGCTGCTATTTGGCCGTGGCCCAGTGTTGCCGAAAAACGCCAGATGCGGACCATTCTGGAACAGCTTGAAATTGCCCACCTGGCCCAACGCCACATCCGTGACCTGTCCGGCGGTCAGCGGCAGCGTGTTTTTTTGGCCCGGGCGCTAATTGCCGAACCAGACTTGTTGGTGCTGGATGAACCAATAGTCGGGGTTGATATGCGTACTGCCGAGAACGTACTTCATCTCCTAGCTGATCTAAACCGGCAAGGGATGACGATACTGATTACCATCCATGACCTTAATGCCGCCGCTGCCCACACGCCCTGGATTGTTTGCCTCAACCGGCAAATAATTGCACAAGGCCGCCCGGAACAGGTGTTTGTGGAAGAAATTCTTAATCAAACCTATCAAGGCGACATGTTGGTCATTCGCCAAAACGGGATGTTGTTTGTTCAGCAGCGCCCGCACGGCCATACCTACCATGAAGTACTGCCGGACTCTGTACCCGGTCACACATAAAGGAAAGCCAATGGCGAATATATTGCTACAACCCTTTGAGTTTGAATTTTTCCGCAACGGTACATTGGTGGCTGTGATTGTGGGTGGGTTATGCGGCCTGATTGGCGTGTATATTGTATTGCGAGGAATGAGCTATATTGGCCACGGCTTATCCCACGCCATCTTTGGCGGCGCAGTTGTTTCTTTTGTCATGGGTTGGAATTTTTACCTGGGGGCCGGCCTGTGGGGGTTTTTAGCCGCGGTGTTAATTAACCAAACGGTGCGACGTACCAAAATCAATGCTGATGCTGCCATTGGCGTCATTACTACAGCCAGTTTTGCCATTGGGGTGGCCTTAATCAGCCGCTACCGCCGCTTTACCCAGTCTTTTGATGCAGCCCTTTTTGGCAATATTTTAGGCGTTACCAGCCGAGATTTATGGGTAGTTTTAGGCGTAGCCGCGCTCATTGTGGTTGTAATTTTCTTTCTGTACAAGCAACTACTATTTGTTACGTTTGATATTGAGGTAGCCAAGGTTCATGGCGTAAAGACCGACTGGATTGATACCTTTTTTGCCCTCCTCCTGGCCTCTACGCTTATTGTCTCTATGCAAATATTAGGCGTTACCCTCATAGCCGCAGCGCTAGTTATCCCGGCCATAAGCGCACGTCTGTTAACAGACAGTTTTAACCAAATGATTATCCTCTCCATTGTAATTGGCGCTTCAACCGGCTTTGTAGGGATGTACTTTAGCTTTTATATTGATATCGCCTCTGGGGCCAGTATTGTATTGTTGCAAGCCGGTGTCTTTGGACTGGCCCTCATCCTTTCCTCGCTACGCAAACGTGCTGCCCAGCGATTGATGCACACCCACCTTTAGTATTCAACACCACTTTTAGCCAAATTACTCAAACAAAATCCCAGAAAAAGTTGTTAAAATTTGACATTTATCTTACGTATTGTAAGATATTTAACTTCGGCAATGAATGTCAAGGAGACGTTTGATGATTGATGAACTTACCTTGGACAAGCCAATCTTGGCAAATAGGAGACCTAATCCCACTCAAAATTATCAAAAGATGTAAGATAGTTGGTCTCAAAGATTTTCAGGAGATGCTTAATGGCTGAACTGGCCCCGCAACAGCCGGCTGTAAATGAAAGAAGTTCAACCGCCGCTCGGTGGATTGTGCAGATTGTAGGCGGGCTGCTTATCCTCGGGTTGACGACGATTTTTGCCTGGAAAATGTATGATGAATCCCAAGTGTTAGTGCTCGATGGCCTGGTCCCCGATTTCACGCTGCCCCTGTTTGATGGCAGTGAAGTTACATTGTCGGAGTTGAAAGGGCAGGTAGTGGTGGTCAATTTCTGGGCCTCGTGGTGTATTCCCTGCCGGGATGAAGCCCCCTTTTTGGAGCGGGCCTGGCGCAAATACCGCGACCAGGGGGTGATGTTTATTGGCGTTGACTACCTGGATACCGATAAAGACGCGCAGGCTTTTCTGGCCGAATTTGAGGTTAGTTATCCTAACGGCCCGGATATTGGCACAAAGATTGCGAAGCAGTATCATCTGACCGGCGTGCCGGAAACATATTTCATCGCCAATGATGGTCGTTTAGGTGATATGGAGATTGGACCACTGACCGAGGAACGTCTGATCCAGGCCATCGAAAAATTGCTCAACGAATGATAAATATTTACCGGTCTGGCTGGCCCAACTTTTGTATTTCTGGACGTGGCAAGATGCTATCGGGGCTAGCTTGCTGTGTTTGGCAGGCAAAAGTTGGGCTTGTCAGGTCTGTAAAAATGAAATTACCGGGTGTATCCGAAATTTTTGTAGGACAGGGCGCGCGAGGGTATTCCCCCGGATTTGCCCAAATTTCCCAGAATCCTGAATTCTCCCAAATTATGGATTAACTTGACAGAATATTGCGGGCTGTTATAATTCCACTAATCTTACATAACGTAAGAACAAAGGTTTTGTATGCAACCAAGACCACCCGCACGCCCGTTTTCCGGTGATTTGGCAGCTTTGATTAAGCAGCGTCAACAAGGACTCCCTGCCCACAAAAAAGTGAGTCGAACATCCCGGCAGCGCCGTGGCTGGGAAAAACTGCTGCTACTCGTTGAAATCGCAACAGTTGTTATCTTCTTGCTGATCGCCGGTTTGTCAGCGCGGGGCTGGCTGGCGTTGCGGCAGCGGTTGCCAATGGACGGCGTGACCATGATTGATAGCCCGCCAAAGGCAGATACCCGCGCCGATGCGGCGCCGCAGCGGTTAAATACACTTCCCCCTATCAGTTGGCAAAATTCGCCATTTCTTACTGAAAAACCGGCAGAACCGAAGACCGTACTTCAAAGCCAACCGTTGGATACTCCTGAACATCTGAAGCGCTGGCTGCAGCCTGTCCCTCCGGTGGCGGGAGTTGCAGTTCCAGAACCCGTTGTAAAAGCCGCAACGCGGGTTGTTATCCCTTCAATTGGTGTTGATGCTCCTATTGGAGAAGGCACGGACTGGGAGTCGCTCAAATTCAAAGTAGGACATTACCCCGGCACAGCCAACCCCGGCCAGCGCGGTAATATGGTGCTGGCCGCGCACAACGATGTTTTCGGCGAAATATTTCGCTATTTGCCCGATGTGCCGGTTGGTGAAGTGATCACCATTTACGCCGGAGACGAAGCCTTTGGCTACAAAATCACCGAACGGCGCATCATCACCCCGGATCAGGTTGAGGTTATGCTGCCAACCACCGGCCCGACCGTAACTTTGATTTCCTGTTATCCGTACCTCATTGATACGCACCGCATTGTATTGTTTGGTGAGTTAATTGGATAAACGACTACGTAGCAAGGAGATGCCTTTTGATGAATCATTCACCCTCCGAACCGCAAAATGCTCCCTCAACCCGCCCAGGAATGAAGCCGGCCACGTTATTAACGCTGCTGTTCATTCCGGCGTTACTCGTGGGTGCAGGAGTAATCTTTTGGCGACAAATCCAGGCTACACCCGCCCGAGAGGTTGGGATTACGGTGCCGCCTTATGGCATCATCTCTGTTCGGGTTACCACCGAACCGTTTCCGGCAACCACCACCGGCCCGGTACAAATGACCCTGCTCATGCAGGCCGCCGGCGGCAGTACTGTTAGCCTGGATCGGGTCAGTTACAGTTACAGTCCGCCGGGCGGCGGTGAACCCATTGAAGCCGAAGCCATGCAAGCTGCCCGCAACGCCTACCATGGTGAGTTGCGCTTTGATGCTGTGGGGGACTGGCAGGTGACGATAAAAATTGAGAACAATGGCCGCGTTAGCGAAGGTACGGTTACTATTCCGGTAAAACCGGCAATTTAGCTAAACCAAAAAACCAGTTATGGACAATCTACGACGGCCCGATTTTTTAGATAACAATTCTCAGGTTGCACCCGCCACATCAAACGATTTGGCGATAACCAACTCAATCAAACGGGAAGGATTAATATCTCGCCGCAAATTCATTGGGGCAGCATTGGGTACTACCGCTTTGGCGGGATTAACGTTTGGTTATGCCTATGGCATCGAACCATTGCAGATTGAGATAGCATCGGTTGAACTGTTATTGCCCCGGTTGGCGGCTGAATTTGACAAATATAAGGTCGTGCAGCTCAGTGACATCCATCTGGATAATATTCAGATGGACTCAGCCCGGCTGGCGGGCATTGTGGCCCAAATAAATCAACTGACCCCTGATCTAATTGTGATTACTGGAGATTTTATTACCGCATCCCACCACAAAACGGGCGCGGTTTCTGCTGATGAACTCGTACGTCCGTTGCGTCAACTTAACGCAACAGATGGCGTGTTTGGCATTTTGGGTAATCATGACCATGAACAAGCGCCAGCAATGGTTCAAGACGTTCTTCAAACTGCCGGCATTATTGAGCTCAGAAATGATGTCCACACGCTCAAACGGGCAGACGCAGCCTTGCACATTGCCGGGGTTGACGATGTGCTGGAAGAAAAGGCAGACCTTAATCAGGTGTTTGCAAAACTGCCTGAAAATGGAGCCGCCATTCTATTGGCCCACGAGCCGGATTTTGCCGATACTACGGCCGAAACTGGACGCTTTGATTTGCAACTATCGGGACATTCGCACGGTGGGCAAATTGCGGTGCCGCTGCTTGGCCCCGTTATTTTACCACCATACGGTAAAAAATATCCGCAGGGCTTGTATCAGGTTCGGAATATGTTACTTTACACCAACAGGGGCGTAGGCATGGTTCCACCCAGGGTGCGGTTAAACTGCCAACCTGAAATCACCGCGTTTATCTTGGCTGCAGGATAAAACAAGAGCGAATGTTACACCCTCTTCACAGATGTATATGAAAGGACAACTTATGACCGAGGCCGACAATGTAGCCAAAAATCCAGACTTAAACCACGCCACTGCCGAACCACTGCACAACGAGACTCAAACATTAGGTGATACCCCCGAGACGCAATCCGTCGTATTGCCTGGTTTTGGCCCCCTGTTTGTAGGACTAACTTTTGCGGTGGCTTTGTTTTTGGGAGCGGCCATTGGTTACGGCTTTGGCCGCTCGCAGAGCAAACCCCCGGTGCAAGTGGTGGTAACGGCCACGCCCGCAGAAGTTATGGCCCAAACCAACAGCACCCCGGCCCCATCTGCCAAACAATCCTCGCCGCCATCTTCTGCCTCGGAATCTGCCGCCGGAGCGCCAACGCCAACTATTATGGATTTTGTGCTGGCAGATGCCCGCCACTTTCAGGGCAGCGCTAATGCGCCCATCACAATGGTAGAATTCAGCGACTTTAAGTGACCGTACTGCGGGCGTTTTGCCGCCGAGACGTTGTCTCGGATCCGTGAGCAGTACGTGAGCAGCGGTAAAGTGCGCTTTGCCTACAAACATTTTGCCATTTTGGGGCCAGAGTCTAACCGCGCCGCCGAGGCCAGCGAGTGCGCCGCCGAGCAAAATCAGTTTTGGGCCTACCACGACCGTGTTTTTGCGGATCAGGTGAGTGAGCGCAGCACGTTAAGCGCCGACCGGCTCACCGAACTGGCCGGCGAGATTGGGCTGGATACCGCCGCCTTCCGCCAGTGTCTGGATTCCGGCAAATATACCAGCCAGATCAGTCAGGAGTCGCTGTCGGTGCAATCACTGGGGGTGCGGGGGACGCCGGCCTTTCTGATCAACGGCGTGTTTGTCTCCGGCGCGCAGCCGTTTGAGGCCTTTCAACAGGTGATTGAAGAACAATTGGCCCAGCTTGGCGTTGAGACTGAACCGGCACCGCCCACAGCGCCGCCACCCACCGAGGAACCGGTAGGGGAGAGTGAAGCAGTCGACATTGACGGCGTCATCTTTTTCCCGGCGCAAAGCCGCGACCACCAGGATGGTGAAATCGAGTACGAACACGACACCCCGCCGGGTGGGGCGCACAGCGACGAATGGCAGAATTGCGGCATTTACAATGAACCGCTGGCTAAAGAGCCGGTGATCCACTCGCTGGAGCACGGCGCGGTGTGGGTGGCGTATCGCTCTGATTTACCCACCACGCAGGTAGAAACGCTGCGGGCCATTGTACGTAACCAATTGCAGGCCGGTGGCGAGCCGCTGGTGCTGCTCTCGCCGCAGCCGGAACTGGAGGCCCCCATTGTGGCCACAGCCTGGCAAGTTCAGCTTCAACTGACTGATGCCGCCGATCCACGGCTGCGACTGTTTCTCAAGAAATATCAAAACGGACCATACACGCCAGAGCCGGGGGCGCCGTGCAGCGCCGGTATTGGCCAGCCAGAAAAATAAGGGTTGATGGCCACCCGCGCCTCCGGTACAATATCAGTACATTAAGCAAGGAGACGCTTATGTTTGGGTGGAGCCAACTCTCATTGCAGCAGCGCGTCCGCCGGCTGCACTATACATTACCGCCGGTGCTGGTTGTGCTGGTGGTTATTTACCAGCTTGGCGTGGCAATTCCGCTAGAGGCCGCCTACGGTCACATCATTCACTACGGCTTTGAGATTGCCTTTTACAGCCTGGCCG
>JAJVIM010000050.1 GCA_022071955.1 Anaerolineae bacterium | reverse complement strand
CTTACAACGTAGGGGTAGGGTACCGTTATCCCCGTTGGGGATCAAGTTGTTCGATCCGCTGAACGCGGGTCGCCTTCCTTTTTCATATTAACAACAAGCCCAATGCAGGCGAATTGCTAATCGTGGCTTCTGTAAAAAGAGATATCAAGGTATTACTTAGAATGCTGAAACAAGCGATTACAATTGAATCAATACCCGCGATAATATGGGGAGCCACGTCAGACAAGGTATACATTTTTGTTCATGGTAAAAAGTCAAAAAAAGAAGAGGCAGAAGGATTCGCTGAAATAGCAGAAAGAAAAGGTTATCAAGTCGTCAGTTTTGATCTTCCTGAGCATGGAGAAAGAAAAAATGAAGCTTATAAATGTACGGTTCAAAATGGTGTTTATGATTTACGACTGATTGGCCATTTTGTAACTGGCAGATGGGAAAATATATCGCTATTTGGTAGTAGTCTGGGTGTATATTTCAGTTTAGTCGCCTATCAAGATTTGAAATTTAGTAAATGTCTCTTTCTATCACCCATTCTGGACATGGAGCGATTGATCCAAAATATGATGAATTGGTTTAATGTAAGTGAAGATTTGCTGAAAGAAAACCAGGATTTACCAATTCCGATGGGCGAAACTTTATCTTGGTCATATTATGCATATGTAAAAGGAACTCCAATAACAAAATGGAATAATCCAACAGCTATCTTTTACGGGGCGAATGATAATTTAACAGAAAGGTTCACTGTAGATAATTTTGTAAAGAAATTCCATTGCGATCTTGAAATACTTCAAAGCGGAGAACACTGTTTTCATACCAAGGAACAAATAGATGCCGTAAATAAATGGCTAATGAAAAATGTCTAGGAAATAGGCGTGATTATCTTACAAGTTCAGCCCAGGGAGTCCGTGGAGAGGGGTTAGAGACCCTTTGCTTCAAGCAAGTGGTCAAAGTACGTGAGGTGGCGTATAATCGTACAAAATATCATGTGCAACCCAAAAGTCCGCTTAACAAGCGGTTGCAACCGAATTGAACTCCATAGTCAAAATAAAAACGTTGGATTGACTTTTATTGAATTTATGCAATAATATCGCCAACGGTGAGTCCAGAACATTCTCACCTCCCAACTTGCTATCCCATATAAGAGGAGGTGATGCTTATGTGTAGCAGTAGTAACCACAGCGCCGTAGCATCACCTCAGTTCATCGGGTAGATGCTACGGCGCGGCAAGGGGTCACACTCAGGTGTGGCCCTTTGTTTTTTAGCCCACTGTTAAGTAATGATGATGCGAACATACCCGCTGGGAAAACTCCCCGCCGCTCACCTGGCCCGCCTGCTAACCACTTACGCCCCCACCGACTCGCGCCTGATTGCCGGGGGCGCTGTTGGCCAGGATGTGGCGGTGATTGACTTTGGCGACCGCTACCTGGTAGCCAAAACCGACCCCATCACTTTTGCCACGTCCAAAATCGGCTGGTACGCGGTCAACATCAACGCCAACGATGTGGCCTGCGCCGGCGCTACCCCGCGCTGGTTTTTGGCCACGCTGCTGCTGCCCCAAAACCAAACCACCCCGGCATTAGTCGATGAGATTTTTGAGCAGATTCACACCGCCTGCCGCGCGCTGAATATTACCGTGGCCGGCGGCCACACCGAAATCACCTACGGCCTGGACCGCCCGATTGTAGTGGGCCAGATGCTGGGCGAAGTCGCGCCGGAGCGGCTGATTCTCACCGCCGGCGCGCAGCCGGGCGATGACCTGATTCTAACCAAAGGCATCGCCATTGAGGCCACAACCATCATCGCCGCCGAAAAACAGGCCGACCTGCGCGCCCATTTTGACGAAGCCACGCTGGCCCGCTGCGCCGCTTTTTTGGAAAAGCCCGGCATCAGCGTGGTTAAAGATGCGGCCATCGCGGCCGCTGCCGGCCATGTTCACGCCATGCACGATCCCACCGAAGGCGGGGTGGCCACCGGCCTGCACGAACTGGCCGAAGCCGCCGGTTTGGGGCTGGAAATTTTTGCGCCCCGGCTGCCATTTTTACCGGAAACCCGGGCGCTGTGCCACCATTTTGGGCTGGACCCGCTGGGCGTGATCGCCTCCGGGGCGCTGCTCATTGCCGCGCCGCCGTTGGCCAGCGCCGATATTGTGGCCGCGCTGCAAGCCGCCGGTATCAACTCCGCAGTGATCGGCCGGACTCACCCACCCGAATTTGGCCGCTGGCTGGCCGGCGATGGCGACCGCCGCCCGCTGCCCACCTTTGCCCGCGACGAAATCACCCGTCTGTTTGAATAAAGGGGCAACCCATGATTCCGCTCAACTCAATGGACGCCGAGTCTTATTTTAACCGGGCCGGCCAGCTTGTTGAAGCCGGCCGCTACCCGGAGGCCCTTGCCGCCTACAGTTCCGCCCTCGGCCTGGAGCCGGACAACCCGGACCTGCATTATCACCGCGCTACCATTTACCGGCGCATGGGCCAGTTTGAGCCGGCTTTGGCCGATTACCGGCGCGCCATCGAGCTGGACCCACGGCACACTGCCGCTCACATTGGGCTGGGCAACACCCACTTTGAGCAGCAAAATTTTGAGCCGGCCATCGCTGCCTACAGCCGGGCGCTTCAGCTCGACCCCCAATCAGCGAGCGCCCGCTACAACCGGGCCAAAACTTACGCCGAACTGGAGCAGGACGAGCTGGCCCTGGCCGATTTTGACCGCCTGCTGCAACTCAACCCCGCCGATGCCGCCGCCCGGCTGGGCCGGGGCAACCTGCGCTACAAAGCCAGCAACTTTGCCCAGGCTAAAATTGACTACGATGCGGCCCTCGATCTTGACCCCGACGACGGGCTGGCGTTAATGAACCGCGCCGGTTGCTGGCTGGAGTTGGGCCAGCCGGAACAGGCATTGGCCGATTACACCGAAGCCGCCCGGCTGCTCCCGGCCGATGCGCGGCTGCTGGCCGGCCGCGGGCTGGCTCATTTTCAGTTGGGCAATTTTGAGCCGGCCCTCACCGATTTTTCAGCGGCGCTCGCGCACAAAGCAGACGACGCCAAAACTTTCATCGGCCGGGCGCTGGTACACAATCAACTGGGCAATTTTGCCGCCGCGCTCGATGATTACGCGCAGGCCATCCGCCGCAATCCCAAAGACGCCCGCGCCGCGCTGGGCCGCGCCGTGATTTTTTACCGGCAGCAGGATTACCGCCGGGCCTGGGCCAATTTTGACCAGGCCATCCGGCTTGAGCCTACGCTGGCCGCCGCCTTTACCGGGCGCGGCGACTCGGCCCGGCAGTTGGGCGATCCGGCGGCGGCGCTGGCCGATTACGCCGAAGCGATCCGGCTTGACCCCGCCCAGCCGGACGCCTACCTGTCGCGGGCCAATCTCAATTTTCAACAGGGTGCGTTTGAGCCGGCCAGCAACGATTACAGCCGGGCCATTGAGCTTCACCCCGCCGGCGCGGATGTTTATTTTAACCGGGGCTGCGCCCGCCATCAGCTTGGCCAGTTTGAGCCGGCCGCAGCCGATTACCGGCAGGCCATCGCGCTGGCCCCGGCGCACGCCAGCGCTCACTACAATCTGGCCTGCCTGCTGGCCCAAACCAAAAAACCGCAAGCTGCCGTTGAGCAGTTGCGGTTTGCCGTTGAAGCTGATCCGGCGCTGGCGCGCCAGATTCAGGCCGACCCCGATTTTGACTCGCTGCGAGACCGGCCCGATTTTGTGGCGCTGCTACTCCGGTTCAATGGAGAAAGTTAGCGGAAAGCCCTGCTGCCGGGCGGCGTACTGGGCTTTAAATACTTTGCTTTTGGCCTCTTCCAGAGGCAGGCTGGCCACATAGGACGCGCCGGTGTAGTGGGTTTCAAAGGCAATGTGGGTGGCCCGGGCAAAAGATAGCTGGAAAACCACCACCAAAATATTGATGACAAACTCAAACGTGGTCACGTCATCGTTGTGAATGATAACCCGGTACGGGCGGTCCAGCTCTTCCTCATCGAGCACCACAAATTCCAGATCGATGCCGGTATCGGTTTGAACATCCGCATCTTCTTCGGTTTGCAACTTAATCCACAACATCAGCCTGCTTCCAATCACGGGATAGCCCCGCTCATCCGGCCGATAGCCAGCCGGGAAATTACCACTACTTCGTCGTCACCGCTGGTTATAGCCAGATCGGCGGCCCGATTGTACGCCGTCAGCGCTTCTTCGCGGCGATCCTGCGCCTCCAGCGCTTGCCCCAGCAACAGCCAGCCCCGCGCCGAATTGTCGTTAACGGCTAACGCTGCCCGCGCGTCGGCTTCGGCCGGGTTGGGTTGGTCGGTGGTTAAATACAACTGCGCCCGGAGCAAATAAAACGACTCCGGGTTATTGAGCACCGCCTGCGCCCGGACAAAACTTTGCTGCGCGGCCGGCGGCCTGGCCAGTAAATCCTGAAAAATCCCCTGCAAAATCAGCAGGCGCGGGTCGTCAACCGCTACGGCCAGCCCCTGCTCCACGCTGGCCAGCGCGCCGGGCACATCATCGGCGGTAAACGCCTGCATGGCGTTGTTCTCCGCGTCGAGCCGGGCCAGCACTTCCGGCGATGGCGCCAGCACGGTTTTAAACAGCACGATGACCACCGCCACTACCAGCGCCAGCGCCAGTCCCGCCAGCCCAATTTGCCGCCGCACACGTTTTTTGTTAGCGGCCACCAGGCCATCAAGCGCCCACCACCAGCGGGTATCATCGACCGGCTGCGCCCGCTGGCCGGCCAATCGAGCCGGGCCGCCCACTGTTTTGAGCCATACCGACGCCCGCTGTTTGAGCTGCCTCTGCACGGTTTCAAACCGGGCCTGTTCCGGCAGCAAATCGACGCCGTGAGCCTGGAGCGCGGCAAGTAGCTCGGCCACCCGGTCAAGCTCGTGCAGCAGGGCCAGCGCCTCGTCGGCGGATAGATGTTTGAGCTTGGCCTGCCGCTCCTCCAGCAGCGCCAATGTTTCGCGCAAATCGTCGGCCGGGTTGAGTTTTTTGCCCTGCACATAATCGAGCTTGGTGGGCATTTACGACAGCACTCCGGCCCGCACCAGCATTTGCCGGCTGATTTTGTTGTGCGTTTCAATCACCGATGGCAGTTCAAACGGCAAAAATTGCCCATCGCGCACGACCAGCCGGCCATTAATGACCGACAACCACGCCTGCGCCGGGGCGCATGTCAGCAGAGCCGCCAGCGGGTCGGCCAGGCTGCCGGCGTGAGCCAGATCGTCTACCCGAAAGGCGACAAAATCGGCGGCCTTGCCCACCGCCAGTGAGCCGATGTCATTTCGGCGCAGCACGCTGGCCCCGCCGAGCGTGGCCAATTCCAGCGCCTCGCGGGCGGTAAAGCGGTCGGCGCGAGACTCAAAGCCGGGCCAGCCCACCCGCTGCAGCAGCATCGCCATGCGGGCTTCGCCGAGCATGTGGTTGCCATCGTTGCTGGCCGAGCCATCAACGCCCAGCCCCACCCGCACCTTTTTATCAACCATGTCCCGCACCGGGGCAATGCCAGAAGCCAAAATCATATTGCTGCTGGGGCAGTGGCACACCCCGGAATGGGTGCGGGCCAGCCAGTCAACTTCGGCGGCGTTGGGGTGAACCATGTGAGCAAACCAGACATCCTCGCCGGCCCAATCCACCGATTCGGCGTACTCAATGGGCCGCTTGCCAAACATTTCCACGCAAAAACGATCCTCGTCTTTGGTTTCGGCCAGGTGGGTGTGCAGGTTGACCAGCGGGTACGTCCGCGCCAGCGCCGCCGATTCGCGCATCAAATCGCCGGTCACGCTGAACGGTGAACAAGGGGCCAGCCCAATGCGCAGCATCGAAAAAGGTTCGGGATCGTGAAAGGTTTCGATGGCCCGCACGCAATCTTTGAGAATATCGTCCTCGGTGTCGCACACCCGGTCCGGCGGCAGGCCGCCTTTGCTTTCGCCCAGGCTCATGCTGCCGCGAGTGGGGTGAAATCGCACGCCAATTTCCTGCGCCGCGCGGATTTCGTCATCAATTTTGCTGCCATTGGGGTACAGGTACAGGTGATCGGCCACGGTGGTGCAGCCGCTCAGCACCAGCTCGCTGATACCAACTTTGGCGCTCACGTACACCGCTTCGGGCGTCATTTCGGCCCAAATGGGGTAGAGAAATTTGAGCCAGTCGAACAGGATTTTGCCATCGCCGGTGCCGATGGTGCGGGTGAGGGTTTGGTACAGGTGATGGTGACAGTTGACCAACCCCGGCGTCACCACGCAGCCAGTGGCGTCGATCATCGTATCGATGGCCGCGCCGGGGCGATGCTGCGCCAGCCAGGTTTCGACCTGGGCGGTGGGACCAACCCAGGCAATTCGATTGTCTTCAACAAAAAGCGCGCCGTTGGCAATTTCGCGGCGAGTCTCGTCCATTGTAGCTAAAACAAGGGCGTTTTTAAGTAGCAGTGTGGTCATGATTATTCACTTTGCGCCGACGCGGCAGCTTCGGCGACCGGTTCAACCTCGCTGATGATCCGCTCGCGGTAGGTTTGGTAATCGGGCAGAATGCGCTGGTACGGTTCATTCATCAATTGCGATGAAAACATAAAATCGGCCGAGGAGCGGTTACAGGCAATGGGAATATTCCACACCACCGCCAGCCGCAGCAGCGCTTTCACGTCGGGGTCGTGCGGTTGCGGTTCCAGCGGGTCCCAGAAAAAAATGACAAAATCAATTTCACCCTCGGCGATTTTAGCCCCAATTTGCTGATCGCCGCCGAGCGGGCCGCTTTGCAGCTTGACTACCGGAATGCCCAAAACCTGTTCCATGAGTTTGCCGGTGGTGCCGGTAGCCAGCAGCGTGTGCTGCGCCAGCGCATCGCGGTTATATTTGGCCCATTCGATAAGATGTTGTTTTTTGTGGTCGTGGGCAATCAACGCAATCCGTTTTCTTGGCCCCAATGTTAATGTTTCGTGTTCCATTTTAGTTTTTTCCTCCCTTAAAAATAGGTTTCAGGAGTCAGGGGTTAGGGGTTAGGGGTTAGGGAATTCCTGCCTCGACTCTTAAAATTTTGCTACAGGAATCCAAAACTGTAGTTTTGGATTCCATTTTCACCCGTGCCGGGTACAGGCATTCTGCGATGTGCCACCGCCGACTGAGTCCGTTTTCTTTGGAAATAAACGAATCTGCAAATCAGCGAGTCAGCGACTGTAGGGGCGGTTCGCGAACCGCCCCTACTCAATTATCATTATTGACTCTACTTCCGGCCGCGGCGAAAGACAAACCAGCCCAACGCGCTGGCCATCGCCAGCAGCGATCCCAGCAGAATGGCCGGGCCAAAGTTTCGCCGCCGCACCGAGGGTTGATTTTGCGGCTTGCCGCCCAATTCGGCAACTCTGGCCTGCAACGCCTGGGCAATACGCGCCGCCGGGTTGTCGCCCTCACCCTGCGCCGCCAGCTCGAGGGGGTCACACGGCGGGCCAAAGGTAACTGTTACAGGTTTAAATTTGGGCAGTGAAGCCTGCACCGGCATCGCCGCGGCGGTGCCAAAAAGATAAACCGGCACCACCGGCACGGGCTGCTGTTCCAGAATTATGCCTATTCCTTCGCGGAAAGGCAACATAGCGCCCGTGGTGGTGATCCGGCCTTCGGGGAACCAAACCAGATTGCGGCCGCGTTGCAGCGCCGCCGTGGCCAGCGCCAAATTTTTTACGCCGCTGCCGCCCCCGTGCCGGTCGATGGGCAGTACCCGCGCCAGCCGACTCACCAGCCGGAACAGCGGATTGGTCAGCATAATATCGGCGGCGCCGGCCCAGTGAGTTTGGGTAATCACGGCCAGCGGCAGGGCCGCGGCAATCATCGGCGCATCGAGCATGCTGGCGTGGTTGGGGGTGAGCACAAAGTTGGCCTGCCGGGGCAGATTTTCCAGCCCGTAAACGCGCACGCCAAACAGCAGTCGAGCCAGATTTTGGTACACAAAAAACAGCACAGACGCGATTTGCGCCCGGAACGGCCCCGGCGACGCCAGCCACTCTTTTTGCCCGGCAGACAACAGCGCCTCCGGGTTGGCCAGAGAAGTGACCGGCTCCTGTTCGCGCTCGGCGGCGGCCCGCACCTCAACCAGCAGATCGCGCACGGTGGCAATCCGGCCAATGGCCTCGTCGCTCAGCTCCGCGCCGGTCAGCTCGCTGACTTGCAGGCTGAGCGTCAGCCACTCCAGCGAATCGACGCCCAGTTCAAGCTGCGGGCTGGTGTCCGGGGTGAGCCGTTTGTCGGAGTAACGCTCGGCCAGCCAGCCCCACACCTGCCCCACCGCCGGGTGGGCCAGCAGCTCCCGGTCTTTTTCGGCCATATCGGCAATGGCCAGCGGACCGGTGGTCTCGGTGTTGGCTTGCAGCGTGCCCTGTTTGGCCTGGGTGTAATATTCCTCCAGCAAATGCCGGCGGATTTTGCCGATGTTGGTGCGGGGCAGTGGCGCTTCGGTAATGGCGTAATCCGAAATGCGCTGGTACGACGAAACCGCCTGCAGCCGCTCGGTCACGGCTTCGCGGATGGCCTGGTTCACGTCGCCGTTGCGCAGCCGGTTAACGGCCTCCAGTTCCGGCACAATCAGCGCCACCAGTTGGTTATTGCGATACAAAATGCCGATTTCGCGGATAAATTCGTTTTGCTCGTACACGTCCTCCAGCGGGTCGGGCTGAATTTTTTTGCCGCCTTCCAGCACAATCAGCGTTGAAGCCCGGCCGTTGATGTACAGGTAACCATCGTCATCAAAATAGCCCAGATCGCCGGTACGAAACCAGCCGTCCTCGGTAAACGCCTGGCCGGTTTCGGTGGGCAGGTGGCGGTAGCCGGCAAAAACGCTCACGCCGCGCGCCTGAATTTCGCCCTGGTTGGCCAGTTCGCCATCGACCTGTTCCGTTTCAGTTTTGGCCAGCGGCGCAATGCGGATGTCGATACCCGGCAGGGGCCGGCCCACGCTGGCCAGCCGGGGCGCGGTGGGGCCGGGCAAATTCATGGTCAGCATTGGCGAAGTTTCAGTGAGGCCATAGCCGATGGCCACATTCCAGCCAAAGCCTTCCAGTTTCCAGGCCAGCTCCGGGTCCAGCGCCGAACCGCCGGAGGCGAGTAACCGTACCTGCGGGCCAATCCGGGCGCGGAGCGGTTTGAACAGCGTTTGGCCCAACTGCCAGCCAAAACGCTGCCGGGCGTTAATACTGGCGGCCAGCAGCTTGTTGAATGTGGCGGCAAAAAGCTTGCCCCGGCCGTTGATTTGCGCCTCGATGCCGTTGTACACGGCCCGGTAAACACGCGGCACGCCGATAATGATAGTGACCCGGCCTTCGGCCAGGGCGCGGGCAATCTGCGGGCCGGTGAGCGACTGGGGCAGGATGATGGGCAGGCCAAAAGCCAGCGGCGTCAGCGTGCCGACGGTAAAAGGGTAAACGTGGTACATGGGCAGGGGCAGCAAAATACGGTCGCTGGGGGCAAGCAGTTGGGCCTGCTCCACCGACTGCAACTGGAAGGTTAAATTTCGATGGGTCAGCGGCACGCCTTTGGGCACGCCGGTTGTGCCAGAAGTGTAAAACAACGTGGCCGGCTCGTTGGGGCCAATCACAGGCAACGGCGCGCCGCCATTTGACAGCAGCGACCGCCAGCTCCGGGTGTCGTTTGGGGACACATCAAACAGAATTGGGCGGGGGCGAGTGTCCAGCTCAAGCTGACCGAGGCGGTTGAGAAAATCAGTGGTGGTAAAAATGAAGCGCGCCCGGCAGTCGTTCAGCACCCGGGCTAAAGCATCGGGCCGCAGTTGGGTGTCCAGCGGCGAAACCGCCGCCCCGGCGCTAACCACGGCCAGCGCGGCCACCACCCATTCGGGGCGGTTGTGGGCCAGAATCGGCACAAACTCGCCCGGCTCAACACCGGCCTCGATCAGCCCCGCGGCCAACTGCCGGGCAGTGTGAGCCACCTGGGCGCAGCTCCAGCGGGTTACCCCGTCTCGTTCCATTTGCAGGATACACGCTTTGTCGCCCCGGGAGTCCAGCCGCTCCACCAGGGCCTGGAGGGTGTCCAGATTTTTCATTGTCGGCCTCGCTTTAGCTGAATTTGGCGCTTTAAACATGGTAGTGGGTCTTGGGCATAACTACCAATTTTGCCCACAGTTTTAGTCAAAATAATCTATAAAACGGGCACAAACGGTAAGTTTCTCTTATAGATAGTGACATTTGTTATAAGGAATATGTGACAAATGTCACTTATCAATTTGGGCGCATCCCCCTATAATTAAGGAGAAATTTAGCAGGAAACTCCGATGCCACTAAAGTTGCCGGCTTTTCTGCCGATAAGTCAATAGATCGACTACTACCCCGTTTTCCTGCTGTTCAACCTCACGTTCACCCGCGATTTGCCCTACACTTGATTAATGGATAAGATATTCGCCGGTTTTGAGACACCTGGATTTACAGTTTCAACCGACAAATAAATACGTTACTAGGAGAGTAACCCCTATGCCAATGCCAACACCAAAAAGCTCACAGAAAGAAAATCCGCCGCCACAAGGGTCGCACCGACAGAGACTGGCCGCCAAACGACAGAAACGGGTTATCCCCAACAAATTTGCCGGATTGATCGCACTTTTAATTCTGGCCATCGGATTGGTGAATTTTGCATCCGTGTCTGCGCTGCAAGCCTTTGCTTTTAACGCAGAACAATCGGCTGTGGGGCAAACCGAGGCCGGGTTTGCCGGCCGCGTTGATGACCCCTATCCCCTGCCGGAAATAGTCATCACCCCCACGCCCGAACCGGCTGCCGCTGCCCCGGCCGTTGAACCCGCGCCGGTGGTTGCAGAAGAGCCGGTCGCTGACGCCGAGCCGGTCGTCGCCCCGGTTGAAACAGGCCCTCTGGCCGGCCAGCCCATCCAACACGTGGTTATCATCTCGGTAGACGGCATGCGGCCCGACGCGATGGAACTGGCCGTTACTCCCAACATCGACAAATTGATGGCTATCGGCGCTTACAGCCGGAGCGCCCAAACCGTGTGCAACAGCATCACCCTGGTAAGCCACGCCTCTATGTTGAGCGGGGTACTCCCGGAAAAACACGGCATTGAATGGGGCGTACCGTACATTGGCTGGCCGGGGATGTCAAGCCCCACCCTGTTCAACATTGCTCACGAAGCCGGTTTGAGCACCGGAATGGCCTTTGGCAAAGACAAATTAAATTATCTGGTATTTAACAACTCGGTTGACCACCTCTTTGGCCAGGATGCTCACGACCCGGAGGTGCGGGATCACGCCCTTGAAATTATTGAAGAAGGGCTGCCCAACGTGCTGTTTGTTCACCTGCCGGATAACGACCGCGTGGGGCACGCCTACGGCTGGATGTCTGAAAATCAGTTGTACGCCATCCAATACGCCGATGGCATCATCGGCGAGATTGTAACCGCGCTGGAAGAAAACGGCTATCTCGACACCACCCTGATCATCATCACCGCCGACCACGGCGGCCACGGGTTTGGCCACGGTGACGACGCCCCGGAAGACCGAACCATTCCGTGGCTGGCAACCGGCCCCGGTGTACGGCAGGGTGTTATCCTGTCCAGCCCAATCAGCACAATGGACACCGCCGCAACCACGTTATTTGCTCTCGGTCTGCAGATTCCCGATTACTGGGTTGGTAAACCTGTTTTAGAAATTTTTGAATAACCCATCTTCCAACTTCCCCGCCAATACCTGGCCGAGAATCTTCGGCCAGGTATTTTTTTGTCAATTTGCCGGCGGCGACGACGCGCTGCCCGTAACCGCCAGCAGCAGCGCCACTCCGACCACGCCCGTTAACACCGCTACAAACGCCGCCCAGTGAAACCGTTCGTAAACCAGCCCCGGCAGATACGAACCCAGCACCCCGCCACCGTAATACGCCGACAGATACACGCCGTTAATGATGCCGCGGCTACTGGTGGCCAGCCGGTTGAGCCAGCCGGTTGCCGTAGCATGCACCAAAAACATTGCGCCGCAAAATACAAACAACAGGCCAAACAGCCCCCAACCGCCGGCAAAGGCCGTGGCCGGCACAACCAGCAAATAGACCGCAATGCCCAGTTGCAGTGTTCGCCGTTCGCCGCCCAGCCGGCCAATAATCCGGCCAGACCCGAGCGCAGTCAGCAAACCGGCCAGGTAGCCCGTATAAATCAACCCGGTCAGCAGTTCAGACGGCCGGCCCCACAGTTCGGCCAGGCGGAACGGGATAAAATTCATCATCGCCGCAAATACAAAAAACATACAAAAAATGATGGCGTACACTCGCAGATACGGCCCCACTCGGAGCGCCGCCAGCAACTGCCGGGGCGTAGGCCGGGCGCCAAAGATCAGCGCATCGGCTTGGGCGCGGCGGAGCAGCAGCACCATTGCCAGCAGCGCCGCCCCCAGCACAATAAAAAATACGTGCCACTCAAAAAATGTGGCGCTCACCCCGGATAACAGCCGCCCCAAATAACCGCCCAAAATTGTGGCGGCAATATAGGCCGACATCAACCGCTGCAAGCGATACCCCTGTGCCTGCGCCGAAAGATAAGTCATCAACGAGGTGAGCACCGCCGGTAGCAACAACCCCTGCACCAGCCGCAACCCCAACAGCCAACCAAAAGCGCCGGCCAACCCAAACGCCAGCGTCGATACGGCCAGCACCAGCAGCGATAACCGCAGCAGCCGCATAGCCGGCACCGCTTCCAGCACGTAACCGTAGGTAATTGGCGCCATGCTCAGCGGCACCATCACCACCGTTACCAGCAGGGCCGCCTGCGGACGGCTGACCCCGTAAATTTGGGCCAGCAGCGGTAGCAGCGGTTGCGGGCCGTAGATCACAAAAAAGGTTAAAATGGTTACGATAAAAATGATAGGCATCGGTTGTTGTGACATTTGTCACGAAATTGATTACATTTATCACTATTTTTTGGGTATGGATACGGTATAATAGAAGTATACCTACCGAATTTTCGCTGTCCGCTTCGTGCGCCGAAACCTGCGCCCGTTTCCTCACCCAACAGAAGTCTATCTACCTCGGTTTCCACAAGCCAACTCACTCGCCCAATTGACGCCGGTCTCCCTACTACGATAACAATGATACCCGTAGCGTGTTAGTTTTCTGCCACACAGATGAATGTCAGGAGAATATTATGACACCCAGGGAGATGACGTTTTACGAAGTCCTCAGGATGGTAGACTTATTTAATGAGCTGGAACCACCGCAATTACGCAAAGTCGCCAAAATTACCACCCAACTTGAATTTGTTCCGGATGAAATTATCTACCGTGAAGGCGAGCTTGGCAAAGGGCTGTACATCATTCGGGAAGGCAATGTTTGCGTTGAAATGGACATCCCGGATCACGGTTTGGTCACACTGTACAATTTAGGGCCGGGCCAGTTATTTGGCTGGTCGGCGTTGATTCCCGGCCGCCGTAAAAAAGCCAGAGCCAGAGCTACCAACCCCACAAAAGTTCTCTTCATTGACGCCAACGACATCCGCAATCTCTCCCGGCTGGATCACAAAGTAGATCGAGCCTTGATGAACTGCGTTATTCAGGTGATGGCCGAACGTCTGTACGCTACCCGCGAAGGATTAGCGCGGCGGAGTTCAAGTTAAGGGATAACGGACATGATGTCAAACCAATCGTCACCGTTAGAGGCCATCAGCGCCAGCGAGGCCCAACTGCGCCGCCGGGTTGAAGAGGCGCAGCGCCAGGCCGAAGCCGAGATAACCGCAGCGCGCAGCCGGGCGCAGGCTGCGCTGGCCCAGGCCACCGTACAGGCCAAAGCCGAGGCCGACCGGCTCTACCAGGAGGGGCTGGCCCAGGCCCGGCGTCAGGCCGAGGCCATTGTTACTGCTGCCCGCGCCGAGGCCGCCGCCCTGCGCCGGCAGGCCCAAAGCGGCCAGGCTGCCGCCGTTGAGCGGCTGATAACCCTGGTACTGACTACAAATTCAACGCCGCCGGCGGCATAATCGCCGCGGCTAGCCATTTTAGGGTCCAGTTATGCTTCTTTCAATGGCGAAAGTGCAAATTATTGGCACTAAATCGCGCCGGCCACAAACCGTGCAAACCCTGCACCGGCTGGGCGTGGTTCACATTATTGATTGGCGCAACGAGGCCGCGCCGCGCGGCGTGTTAGAGCAAGATGCGCTGCAACTCCGGGAAAATCTGGCCTACCTGCTCACTCAGGTTCAGGCTATTTTGGGAACACTGCCCAACCTTAACCTTCCGCTGCCACCCCAATACGATGAAGCATCGGCCCGGCCGGCCGACTGGCTGCTGAATGAGGTTAAAACCGGCCTGGCCGAGATTGAGCCGCAGGCCCAGGCGCTGGCCCGGCAGCGGGCGCAGTTGGAAGAGCGATTCAGTTCGCTGCCCCGCTACGAGGCATCACTGCGGCGGCTGGTGCCGCTGGTGCCGGCGCTGGTCGATTTGGAGCAGTTTACCATTACCGCCATCTGGGTTGAGCGCCGTTCGCAGGAACTGCTGGCCTCGATTACCCGCCAGTTGGAAGACCTCACCGAAGGCCAGTGCGAAACCATCTCCGGTGAGGTGGATAGCGACCTGCTGGCGGCGGTGCTGGTTTTCCCCAAAAAGCACGCCGAGGCCGTGGGCAAGCTGTTGGGGCAGGAAAACATCAGCCGGGTGCGCCTGCCCAGCGAGTTTTCCGGCCAGCCGCTCAACCAGGTACTGGCCGAAATTTGGCGGCAGCTTGAAGAAATTCCGTGCCAGATTGAAGCCATTGCCCACGAGCAGGCGCAGGTGGCCCGCCAGTGGCAGTCCCGGCTGTTGATGTGGCAGGCGCTGCTCCGCGACCGGCTGGCCCAAATTGACGTTTGCACCCGGCTGGGCCACACCGATTACACCTTTGTGCTCGAAGGCTGGATTCCCCAGGGCCGGGTGGCAGAATTAACCGCCGCTCTGGTCAAAACCGTGGGCGACGAAGTGCTGGTGAACGTGCTGCCCCTCTCCCCCGCTGAAAAAGAGGCCGCCCCGGTAGCGTTTGACAACCCGGCGTTTATCAAACCGTTTGAACCGCTGGTGGGCCTGCTGGCGCTGCCCAAATCCGGCGGCATCGACCCCACCCCGCTGATGGCCGTATTTATGCCCATTTTCTTTGGTATGATTCTGGGCGACGTGGCCTATGGAGCCATCATTTTGGCCCTGGCGCTCTATTTACGGCATCGGTTTAAATACCGGGACACGCTGCGCAGCCTCACCGAAGTGCTGCTTATCGGCTCGGTGTGGGGCATTTTCTTTGGCTTTCTGTTTGGTGAATTTTTTGGCACGTTGGGCGAAGAGGTGGGGCTGCACCCGCTCTGGTTTGACCGCGGCCACGATGTTGAGAGCCTGCTGCTGCTGACCATTGGCATTGGCGCGGGCCACATTGTATTGGGGCTGAGTTTGGGTGTGTGGGAAGCCGTGCGTTTGAAAAACCGCCACAAATTGCTGGAACGAGGTGCGATGCTGCTGGTGTTAATGGCGCTGTTTTTGATGGTGGCCATTTTAACCGGGTACCTGCCCAAATCGTTCTTTAGCCCGGCTTCGGCGCTGCTGGTAGTGGCGCTGGCCGTGCTGATTTATAGCATGGGCAAAATTGGCCTGTTTTTGGGGCCGCTGGAAGTGATTGAAACCGTGGGCAATATTTTATCCTATCTGCGAATTGCGGCCATCGGCCTGTCGTCCATTTACCTGGCCCAGGTAGCCAACGAACTGGCCGGTTTTGTGGGCAACGTGGTGGTGGGGGTCATCATTGCCGTGCTGTTTCATACGCTCAACGTGGCGCTGGGCGCGTTTAGCCCCACCATTCAATCGCTGCGGTTGCATTATGTGGAATTTTTCAGCAAGTTTTACGAAGGCGGCGGCCAGCCGTTCCGCCCCTTCCGGCGATCAATGTAGGGGTTTACGTTTTTGGATTTTGGATTTACGAAATCATTTGCAATTCGCTTGTTTTGGACTCCGGTCACAATTTTTTAGAGTCAGGGCAGGAATCCCCTAACTCCTAATTCCTGACTCCTGAATCCTATTTTCAAAGGAGACAGACTCAGCCTGCGGCAGCGCAACGATGAATGCCTGTACCTGGCACAGGTGAAAATCTTTCAACCCCCACCCGTCGCTGCGCGACTCCCTCCCCCTGACAGGGGGAGGATTGGGGAGGGGGTCTATTTTCAAAGGAGAACATTTTATGGACGCAATTGGATTAATGGCGATTGGCGCGGGGCTGGCCGTGGGGCTGGCCGGCATCGGCACCGGCTTTGCGCAGGGACACATCGGCTCCGCCGGCATGGGGGTTGTCGCCGAAAAACCGGAAATGATTGGCACGGTGATTTTGCTCATCGCCATCCCGGAAACGGTGTTGATTTTGGGCTTTGCCGTGGCGGCGATGATCATTTTGCTGCTGGGGTAAGCGCCTATGCCACTCGACGCAATTTTGCGCGCGCTCGACGCCGAAGCTGAACGGCAGGTGGCGGCCATCAGCCAAACCACCCAGGCCGACATCGCCCGGATTGAGGCCGAAACTGAATCCCGGGCCGAGGCCATTCGCCGGCAGCAGCGGGCCGCCATCCAGGCGCCGCTCAAAGCCGAACAGGCGCGGCTGGTCAACCAGGCCAAATTGCAGGCCCTGCAAATGGTGCTGGGCACCCGCGAGGAGTTGATCTCTAACGTGCTGGAAAAAGTGGCCGAGTATCTGGCCGATTTCAGCCAGTCACCGGATTACGCCGATTTTTTAAAACGGCTGGCGCAGGAAACCGCCGCCGCCATCGGGCCGGACCAACCGCTGTGCCTGCGGGTCAAACGATCAGACGTGGAGTTGATGCGGCGCACGGTGCGGGAATTGGGCCTGAGTGCCGGCGTTGAGGCCGACCTTGAAAGCGAAAACAGCACCTGGAACAGTGGGTTGGGCGGATTGATCGCCCTCACCGGCGATGAGCGGATTGGCGTGGTCAACACCCTTGAAATGCGGCTGCAGCGGGCGGCAGAACAGCACCGGGCCAAAATTGCCGCCTGGCTGTTTGAGCCGCCGGCAGAGGAATAAGCCGTGCCGCACGGATATGGCTACGGAAATGCGCGGCTGCGGGCCATGCGCAGCAAACTGCTCATCCCGGCCGATTACGACGCACTGCTGGCTAAAACCTCGGTTGAGGATTTGATTGCCGCGCTGAGCAAAACACCCTACCAGGCCCATATTGAGGCGGCGCTGCTGCGGGTGGGCAAAGATCGCTGCATTATTGAGGCGGTTCGGCTCAATCTGGCGCACACGCTGGATAAAATTCGCCACTTTTTTGAAGGCGAACCGCGGGAGCTGCTCAATCTGCTGCTGCGCAAGTGGGACCGGCACAACGTGCTGGCCATTTTGCGCGGCCAAAGCCACGAGCTTTCGGCGGGGCAAATGATGGCCGCGGTCGTGCCAACCGGTCAATTTGATGAAGCGGCGCTGCAAGAATTGGCCCGCCAGCCCGGGCTGCGGGCAGCCATCGATTTGATGACCACATGGTCGCTGCCCTATGCCCGCCCGCTGCGCGAAGCGCAGGCGCGGCTTGGAGCCATCCCCCGGCTGGACCAGTTGGAACTGGCGCTTAACCAGTTTCACTATCACTCGCTGCTCCAGACGCTGGGCGGCGGCAATGCCAACCAGCGGCTGCTGCGCGAGCACGTGCAAACCGAGATCGACCTGATCAACCTGCGCACTCTGTTGCGGCTCAGCCGGCTGCCGGGTGTTGACGTGCTGGTTAAACAGCGCTACCAGTCCACGGATGTGCGGCCGCTGTTTGTAGAGCCGGGCGGTTTTTTGGCCGCGCCGCAGTTAATGGAGCTGGCTACCACCGGCGGCGGCGTTGAAAACGTTGTTCGCAGCCTGCACGATTCGCGCTACGGGCCGGCGTTGCAGGCCGGTTTTGAGCGCTATCAGGGCAACCTGACCGTGCTGGAACGAGAGCTGGAGCGCTGGCAGGCCGCAGAAAGTGTGGCCATGTTTAGCCGCAACCCGCTCAGCATGGCCATCCCGCTGGGGTTTTTGGGCTGCAAAGAGGTAGAAGCGGCCAATGTGCGGTTGATCGCTCAGGCGGTGGCGCTGGATTTAAAGCGCGACTCCATCAAACAGGAGTTGATCTGATATGGGCCAACTGATTGTGATTACCACCCCAGATTTAGCGCCCGGCTTTCAACTGGCCGGGGTAGAAACTTTTGCCGTGGAAACGGTTGAGGCCGCCGAAACCACCTTGCGCAAACTGCTTGACGACCGGGATACCAGCCTGATCATTGTGCGGCGGGCGCTGTTGCAGGCCATGCCGCCCCGCTTGCAGCGGCGGCTGGCTCGCAGCGTGCAGCCGGTGGTGATGCCCATTGCCGGCCGGCCGATCAACCTGCCCGGCAAAGAATATCGCGGCCACCTCACCGACATCATCCGCCGCACAGTAGGTTTTCATATTGAATTTGGCACGCCCGGCTCGGCGGCCAAATAAACTACGGACAGACCCTATGAAACAACCCGAACATGGCACACTTGTAAGAATTGCCGGCCCGGTGGTAGTGGCCGAAAATCTGCCCCGGGTGAGCATGTACGATGTTGTCCACGTTGGCCCCATGCGGCTGGTGGGCGAGGTTATCCGCCTGGCCGATTCGCTGGTGACCATTCAGGTGTACGAGGACACCGGCGGGCTGCGTGTGGGCGAACCGGTTTTTGCCAGCGGTTCGCCTTTTATGGTTGAACTGGGGCCGGGGCTGTTGGGCGCAATTTTTGATGGCATCCAGCGGCCGCTGCCCATTCTGCGGCAGCAGCAGGGTGATTACATTACCCGCGGCGGCGCAGCGCCCGCGCTCAACCGCCAAAAACGATGGCCTTTTGAACCGCGAGTCGCTGTTGGCGATACGGTGATGGGCGGCGACATGCTCGGCGTGGTGCCGGAAACACTCCACCTCGAGCATCGGATTTTGGTCCCGCCGGATGTCAGCGGCGAAATCGAGCGCATCGAAGCCGGCGAATTTACCGTGGAAGAGACCGTGGCCGTAATCCGTGAAGAAGCCCGGAGTCGCACCCAACGCTGGGAAATTTCGCTGCTGCAACGCTGGCCCACGCGCCACGGCCGCCCCCACTGGGGCAAACTGGACCCCACCGACCCGCTGCTCACCGGCCAGCGCGTGCTCGATACTTTTTTCCCCATCGCCAAAGGCGGCTCGGCCATTATTCCCGGCGGTTTTGGCACCGGCAAAACCGTGCTGGAACATACCCTCTCCAAATGGTCAGACGCCGACGTGATCGTCTACGTCGGCTGCGGCGAGCGCGGCAACGAAATGACCGACGTGCTGGAAGAATTCCCCAAACTGGATGACCCGCACACCGGCGGCCGGCTGATGGACCGGACGGTGCTGATTGCCAATACGTCCAACATGCCGGTGGCCGCCCGCGAAGCCAGCATTTACACCGGCATCACCATCGCCGAATATTTCAGGGATATGGGCTACCACGTGGCCCTGATGGCCGATTCAACTTCGCGCTGGGGCGAGGCGCTGCGCGAGGTTTCGGGCCGGCTGGAAGAAATGCCCGGCGAAGAGGGCTACCCGGCCTACCTGCTTACCCGTCTGGCCGAATTTTACGAGCGCGGCGGCCGGGTAAAATGCAGCGGCCAAAACGGCTACACCGGCTCGGTGACGCTCATCGGCGCGGTTTCCCCGCCCGGCGGTGACTTTTCCGAGCCGATGACCCAAAACTCGCTGCGGGTGACCGGCGCGTTTTGGGCGCTCGATACCCGGCTGGCCCACCAGCGCCACTACCCGGCCATCAACTGGACTCTCAGTTACTCGCTTTACCCGCTCAGCGACTGGTTTTCCCGGCAGGTGGCCGAAGATTGGCCCGACCAGTGCCAGCAGGCGCGCGCCCTGCTCCAGCGCGAAACCGAGCTGGAAGAAATTGTGCAGTTGGTGGGCGCCGACTCGCTGGCCGAAAGCGAACGGGCCGAACTGGCGCTGGGCCGGGTACTGCGCGAGGACTTTTTGCAGCAGTCATCCTTTAGCGATGACGCCTTTTGCCCGCTGGAAAAAACGTACTGGATGCTCAAGGTTGTGCTGGCCTACTACCGGCAGGTAACGGCGGCGCTCAAACGCGGGCTTTCGCTGGAGCAGGCGCTGGTGCCGGCGCTGCTCGACCAGATTGCGCGGGCGCGGGAGTGGCCGCCGGAGAATGCGCCGGCCCAGGCTCGGGCGCTGATTGAGCAGATCGAGTCCGCTTTTGAGGAGAAGTAAACAATGACTCAACCCCTATTTGCCATCGATTACCGCACCCTGTCCTATATTTCCGGGCCGCTGGTTTTTATTGAAAACGTGCAGGGCATCGGCTACAACGAAATTGTTGAACTGCGCGGCGCCAACAGCCAGATTCGGTTGGGGCAGGTGCTGGAAGTGAACCGTGGCCGGGCGGTGGTGCAGGTGTTTGAGGGAACGCACGGGCTTGACCTGCTGCAAACCAAAGCCCGCTTCACCGGCGAAGTGGCCCGGCTGGACGTGTCGCTGGAGATGTTGAGCCGCACTTTTAGCGGCTCCGGCCTGCCCATCGACGGCGGGCCGCCGATTGTGCCGGAAATGCGGCTCGACATCAACGGCCAGCCGATCAACCCGTGGGCGCGCGATCACCCTTCGGAATTTATCCAAACCGGCATCTCGGCCATCGACGGACTGAACACGCTGGTACGCGGCCAAAAATTACCCATTTTCTCCGGCTTTGGCCTGCCCGGCGGCGAGCTGGCCGCCCAGATTGCTACCCAGGCCGAGGTGCGCGGCAGCGGCGAAGAATTTGCCGTGGTGTTTGCCGCCATCGGCATTCCCTACCACGAGGCGGCCATCTTTCGGCGCAGTTTTGAGGCCAGCGGCACGCTGGAACGCACGGTGCTGTTTATGAACCTGGCCAACGATCCCACCATCGAGCGGATCATCGCTCCCCGCGTGGCGCTGACCACCGCCGAATACCTGGCCTTTGAACACGGCCGTCACGTGCTGGTGATCATCACCGATATGACCAACTACGCCGAAGCCCTGCGCGAAGTTTCGGCGGCGCGCGAAGAAGTTCCCGGCCGGCGCGGTTATCCCGGCTATCTGTACACCGATTTGGCCTCGCTATACGAAAGGGCGGGGCGCATCAAAGATCGGCCCGGCTCAATCACCCAACTACTTATTTTGACGATGCCCGATGACGACATCACCCACCCCATCCCCGATCTGACCGGCTACATCACCGAAGGCCAGATTGTGCTCTCGCGCGAACTGCACCGCAAAGGCGTTTACCCGCCCATCGACCCGCTGCCGTGTCTGTCGCGGCTGATGAACGCCGGCATTGGCCCCAACCGCACCCGCGCCGACCATCGCCAGGTGGCCGACCAGCTTTACGCCTTTTACGCGCAGGGGCGCAATTTGCGGCGACTGGTGGCCATCGTCGGCGAAGCCGGTCTGTCGGAGGAGGACCGGCGCTATCTGAAATTCGCCGAGCGGTTTGAGCAGGAGTTTATTCATCAGGGGCGCACCAACCGCACGTTGGAGGAATCGTTTGAGCGAGCCTGGGCGCTGCTGGGCACCATCCCCCGCCGCGAATTGAAGCGCATCAAAACTGAGTTCATCGATCAGCACTACCCGGCCAGCGAAAAAATTGAGTAGGGGCGCTTCGCGAAGCGCCCCTACCACACCCGCCACTCGCAACACCCCAATTCGCTGACTCGCTCGTTTTAGAGGCACATTTATGGAACAAGTGAAGGCCACCCGGGCCGAGCTGCTTCAAAAAAAGACCCAGATTTCACTGGCGCGACAGGGCCGGGATTTACTCAAAGAGAAGCGCAACGCGCTGATGCGCGAATTGATGCGCACCGCCGAACAAGCCATCCGGCGCGGCGAGGAGTTGGAACGGCGCGTTGGCCAGGCCGATGCCGCACTGGCCATTGCCGAAGCCATCGACGGGCCGGAGGCAGTCCAGTCGGCGGCGCTGGCGGCGCGGGGACAGTTGGCGCTGGATGTTCGCGCCGTCAATTTGATGGGGGTTTCAGTGCCGCGGATTGAGCAAAAGAGCGTGGCCCGCGGCCCGCTCGACCGGGGCTACAGCCTGCCGGCGGTGTCCAGCCGCATCGAAGCCACAGCCGAGGCCTTTGAAATTTTGATCGATCTGGTGATTGCGCTGGCCGAAAGCGAAATGCGCCTGCGCCGGCTGGCCGAGGAAATTGGCCGCACCACCCGCCGGGTTAACGCGCTGGAAAATGTGCTCATCCCCCGGCTTGAGGCCGAGCGGAGCTATATCCAGATGGTGCTGGAAGAGCGGGAACGCGAGGATTTGTTCCGGCTGAAGCGGGTGAAGAAAAAAATCAGCCGGAATTGAACTGCGCCGCCAACTGCCGGGCCGCCTGCACCAACTCCGGCGCGGCGTCAAACACGGCCTCGCCGCGCATATCCGCCTCGATGGCGCGGGCGTTGAACGGCAGCACCCCCAGCAGCGGCAGCTCGGCCGGCAAATTGGCCGCCAAAAAATCGCGGTCAGCCTCACCACGGATTTTGTTGCCCACCACGAAACAACGGGTCACCCCAATATCGGCGGCCAGCCGGCGAATGGCCTGCGCCGTGGTCACGCTGCGCCGGCCCGGCTCTACCACAATCAAAAAGGCATCCACCGCTCCGGCCGTGGCCCGGCCCAAATGCTCCAGCCCGGCCTCCATGTCCAAAATCATCACTTCATTTCGATAGAGGATAACGTGCGTTACCAGCGATTTGAGCAGCGCACTCTCCGGGCAAATACAACCGCTGCCGCCGGCGCTGATGGTACCCAGTTGCAGCAGCCGGATGCCGCGATGCAGCAGGCTAAACCGCTCCGGGATGTCATCGACGCGGGGATTGATGGTGAAAAATCCGCCGCTGGCGCCCGGTTTGGCCCCGGTTCGCTCAAAAATCAACTCGTCCATTTTGGCGATGGGCGTTAGTTGGGCCACCAAATCAGCAGGCACGCCCAGCGCCGAAGCCAGGCTGGCGGCAGGGTCGGCATCAATAGCGATGACCGGCTGGCCGGCCTCGGCGTACAGGTGGGCCAGCAGCGCCGCCAGGGTGGTTTTTCCCACCCCGCCTTTGCCGGTAATAGCGATTTTTGGCATGTCGACCTCCTATGAGAATTGCGAATTGCGAATTGCGAATGTAGGGGCGCTTCGCGAAGCGCCCCTACCCAATTTTCATCCTCGGTGCGGTATCGCAGATTCGGTTAGTCTCCTCTGACTAAAAACGGTCGCCGGTGCGCAGCGTGGTTTGCAGCCAGGCTGTGTTTTCCGGGTCCAGCGGCAGCAGCGCCAGCTTGCGGATGGTTGCGTCCGGGTGGTAATGCAGGTGATGAATTTGCAGCCGGCCGTCTTCCCAGGCGGCAAAGGTGGGGTCGGCCACGCCGTAGCGCGGCAGGCCCAAACTGCCGGGGCAAACGATCAACCGGCCGGCCACCTGCCGCATGGCCGGCACGTGCGCGCCGCCTAAAAAAATGACATCGGCCTCAATGCAGCCAAAACGAGCCTGCAACTGCGCCGTCGAGGCGGTGATCAGGCTGAAGGTTTCGGCGGCGGGGTTGTCCGGCTGAAGGCGGGCCAGGTGAAAACGCCCGCCGGCCAGCGAGACTGTCTGTTCGGCCGGCAGATCGAGCAAATAGCGGCAATCCACCGCGCCCAGCACCGATTGCCCGTGCCGCCAACTTTCGGCCAGCAAATCGCTGTCCGGGGTGATGTCGCTGCCGCCGACCGCCCAATCGTGCCGGCCGCCGATGGCGCAGGTAGCACTGGCCCGCACCCCATCCAGACAACGTTTGGGGTCCGGGCCGTAACCCACAATATCGCCCAGGCAGAAAACCGCGTCCGGCGCAGGTTCGGCCTGCTGGAGGGCATGCCAGCCTTCCAGATTGGCGTGCAGATCGCCAAAAATGATGATACGAGTCATCAGGTTACCGGCTGCGGCGCGGCCGGCGCGGCGTTGTACGCCGTCCACTCTTCCCAGTTTTGGAAGCGAGGCGTGGGCACGCCGGATTCGGCAATCAGACGCGGCACAATCTCTTCCCAATGGACGGCCATCACGTGCATACCGTGAATGCCCGGCGTATCTTTGAGCTTTTCAATCATTTCCAGGGCGATGGCCACGCCCTCTTCCTGCTGCGCCTCTTTGTCGTCGCCCACAGCATCCATGCGCTTGATCACGTCCGGCGGCACCATCACCCCCGGAATTTCCTCGCCCATAAAGTGGGCCACCCGCGCACTTTTGAGCGGAATCAGGCCGGGCAGAATATAGGCTTTATCCAGCAGGTTGCGCCGGTCGAGCGCCTCCAGCCAGTCCAACAGCCGGTTGTGATCAAAAATTGGCTGAGTCTGGATGAACTGCGCCCCGGCGTTGATCTTCTTTTCGGCGCGGATGGCTTCAAATTTGGGCGGCGCGCCGCACGGCGAGGCGGCTGATCCCAAAAAGAACTGCGGCCGCTGTTTGATGGCCCGCCCATCGAGATAAACGCCCTCGTCGCGCATGCGGCGCAGCATCCACAGCACCTGCACCGCGTCCATGTCAAACTGATCTGGTTTGACCCACGGGGCCGGGCCAAAAGTCTGGTGGTCGCCGCTGAGGCAGAGAATATTGCGGATGCCCAGCCCGGCCGCGCCCATCGCATCGGACTCAATGACCACGCGGCTGCGGTCGCGGGCCTGCAACTGCATCACCGGTTCCAGGCCGGTATCCAGGCAGAGTTTGCTGCTGGCCAGGCTGTTCATGCGGGCTGTGGCCGAAGCGTTGTCGGTAAAGTTGGCGGCGGCCACCATCGGTTTGAGCAGGTCCGCTTTTTTGAGCATAGCTTTGGTGGCGGCGGTCAGCGGCGGGGCAATCTCGGCGGTGGTCACAAAGCTGGACACCCGCAGATTAGCCTCCAGCAGCGAGACCGGCTCGTCGTAAGCCGGCAGGTGGTGGCGGGCGTCGCCCTGCCACCAATCGGGCTGGCGCAGGCTGTAGAAAAAGCCGTCCCAATCGGCCCGGAATTTTTCACCGTTCACAAACAGGTCGATGGGGCGCGGCCCCTGCCCGCGCTGCCGCCAATGCCGCACGGTATCGAGCCAGGTTTCGTGGCCCACCCGCGTGCCATCAAGCGGGGCGTTAATTTCCAGCAGCCGGTCGAGCCGGCCCATTTTTTCGGCGCGCTCGTAAATTTTGTACCAGGTACACGGGCGCGAGGGGTCTACCTCGCAGCGTTCGGCGGACGCGCCGCCGCACAGCCCGTTGCGCAGCCCTTTGGGGCAGGTCATCGGGCAGATGAACGCGGTTTCCTGCAAAATGCAGTTGCCACACATACGGCAGCCAAACAGCCAGCCTTTGATAACCCGTTCCACCACAGTGAAGGCGCGGACAAACGGGTTGCCGGGCCGGCGGGCCGGATAAAAGGGCGGTTGGTAGCGCCGGGGTGAAAAGATTGGCATAGCACACCTCCAGTGGGTTACACCCGCAAGTACGACTCGGTGTAAATGACATCGTTGTATAGAATTTGCGCGGTTTTGAACACCTCGGCTTGCTGCGGGTCGGTCAGGTCGATGTCTTGCGCATAGAGTTTTTCGCCGGCAGCGGTTTTATCGTGCAGGCAGAGCAGCAGCCGGCCCAACGCGGTGCTGTCGTCGCGCTGCTCAACAATACGAATAAACTCGCGCAGTTCGCTGTCGAGCGGATCGGCAATCATATAATCGATGCCAGCGGCCAGCAGCATCACCCCGTAAGTGCGGTTGAGCAGCGGCCGCATCTCGCGCGGCACCGCGTTGGAAACGTTGCTCAGCCCCACATTGGTCATCGGCGGCGGGTCGCCGGCAAATTTAAGGATGCGCACTGCCTCAATACACTCCGGGCAATACTCCTGGCAGCCGCTCACGGTCAGCACCAGCGGGTCGATGAGCAAATCTGCCATCGGGATACCCAGATCCAGCGCCCGCGGAATGAGCGCCTCCAGCGCGATGTTCACTCGCTCTTCGGCGCTGACCGGGATACCGCTTTTGCCCATTGTTAGCGCGATGAGCTTGGCCTGATACTCTTTAACCAGCGGCGGCACGGTTTCCAGCCGCTCCTCCTCGGCGGAGGTGGAATTGACGATGCACTGGTTTTTGGCCGCCTTTAACCCGGCCTCGATGGCGGCCAGGTTGGTGGTGTCCAGCGACAGCGGCACATCGACAACTTGCTGGATGCCCTGCACCAGCCAGGGCATTATTTCCGCGCCGGCCTTCTTTTGCGGGCCAATGTTCAAATCGAGCGCGCTGGCCCCGGCTTCAACCTGTTTAACGGCCAGCTCCTGAAAAAATCTCAGGTCGCGCTCGGCCAGCGCAGCTTTGACTCGCGGCGAAATAATATGAATGTTTTCTCCAATAATTTGCATTGTTGCCTCCTGTTTCAGATTACAGATGTCAGATTACAGACTCCAGATTACAGAATACAGATGGACAAGTGTTTGCTCATTAACATCTAAAATCTAACATCTAGCTACCTGGCACTTTTGACATGTCACTCTGAGCGAAGCGAAGAGTCTCTTATTTTGAGCTGGAAATCAGCCCAAATTGGAGATTCTCACCTGCACTGCGCGCAGGCGCAAGTGTCGCTCCCTGCGGTCGCTCAGAATGACAAACTGTCAGGTGGCTAGATCTAACATCTGACTTCTGGACTCTGTAATCCGGAGTCTCATTTAACAAGCTGCCGGGCCAGCGTATCTACCGCCCGCACCAGCGGCGAGTTGGCCGGCAGCGACACCACCGGCTGGCCGCTGTACTCCAATTCCAGCAGGGCGCGGTCTTCCGGGATCACCGCCAGCAGAGGCACACCGATAGAGTGAATAGTGGCCAGCAGCGGCGGGGGAACCTCCGGCCCCGGCAGCCGATTTAAAATAAGGTGCGCCTGTTTTACGGTAATATTCAACTCGTCAATCAAATCGACGACGCGCCGGGCAGCCACCAGTCCACGCTGGCCGGGGTCAGAAATGATGAGCAGGTGGTCCACATCGCGGGTGGTGCGCCGGCTGAGATGCTCCAGCCCGGCTTCGTTATCCATCACCACCAGCGGATACTGGCTGCTCATGCGTTCCAGCACCAGCCGCAGGGCGTTGTTGGCCGGGCAATAACAGCCGGGGCCTTCGGGCCGGCCCATCGCCAGCAGGTCGATGTCGTCGCCCTCCACCAGAATCGAGCGGATGTGGTAGTCAAAATAATCAGGCTTGGTCAGGCCGCTCACCAGCCCGCCGGCCATCACCCCGCCGACGCTCTGCTCCTGCACCTGGGCCAGCATATCTTCGCGGATATTGCCAACCGTGTCCCGATCATTCAGCGGCAGGCCCAGCGCCAGATTGAGATTACTGCTGGGGTCGGCATCGATGGCCAGCACCGGCCCGAGTTTGAGCGCTACCAAATAACGGATAATCAGCGCGCAGATGGTGGTTTTGCCGGTGCCGCCTTTACCGGCTACAGCAATGGTTGTGGTCACTCAACACCTCCTTTGCGAATTGCAAATAACGAATGGTAGGGACGCTTCGCGAAGCGCCCCTACGTCGTTGCGACTCCTGACTCCTGACTCCTGACTCCCATCACTTCCATCACCGATGGGAATCGTTCCAAATCCGTGTGCGGCAAAAACAGGGCCGAGGTGAACGCCTCGTAAAAGCTGTTATCCGCCGATAGTTCCAGATAGGTCATTTTGGCGGCGGCTTCGGCAATTTGCCGGCGATACTCGCGGTTGAGCAGGGCCAGCAGCGCCCCCCGCAGCGAGGTGTTGCCCAAAAACTGAAACGCCTCCCACGGCATATCCGGCAACAACCCAAGCTGCACCGCTTTTTCAACATTGATGTACTGGCCAAACGCGCCGCCAATCAGCACCTGCTCCACCGCCGCCAGCTCGACGCCGACGCTTTGGGCCAGCACCGTAAAACCGGCAAAAATGGCCGCTTTGGCCCGCATCAGGTTATCGATGTCCACTTTGGTCAGCACAATATCGCGGCCGTGAGCCGTCTCCCCGGCCCAGGCCACCACATATTCCGGGCCGTGCTCGCCGCGCCGAACGCGCGGGCTGCCCAACATAAAGTTGAGATTACCGCTTTTGTCGATGACGCCGGTAATGAACAGTTCGGCCAGCAGCGAGATCAGCCCGGAACCGCACAGCCCGGCCGGCGGCGTGGCCTCGCCCCGCACCTCGCGCCGCGGGTCGGCAATGACCCGGCAGGTGGGTTCGAAGCTTTGCTGATGAATCCACACTTCTTCGATGGCCCCGGTGGTGGCCCGCATCCCGTCGCGCACGCCGGCCCCCTCAAAAGCCGGCCCGGCCGAGCAGGCGCAGGTGATGAGCCAATCGCGGTTGCCGAGCACCATTTCGCCGTTGGTGCCCACATCCAAAAACAGGGTCAGCGGCTCGTTATCAACTACCCCGGCGGCTACCACTCCGGCGGTGATGTCTGCGCCAACGTAGCTGGCCACGCCCGGCAGGCAATCGACGCCGGCCTGCGGATGAATGGCCAGCCCCAGCTCGCCGGCCCGCAGCAACGGCGGCTGATTGATGGCCGTGACAAACGGCTCCAGCCGGATGGAGGCCGGCGGCAGCCCCAACAGCAGATGGATCATGGTGCTGTTGCCGGCCACGGTCATTTTGTAAATCTGCGCCGGCTCAATTTTGGCCCGGCGCGCCGCCCGTTCAATCAGTTGATTGAGCGTGTCTACCACCAGCGTTTGCAGTTCCGGCAGGCCGCTGTTTTTGCCGGCGTAAATGATGCGCGAAATAATGTCTTCGCCGCGTTTGATCTGGCCATTGTATTCAGCGGCTTTGGCGGCAATTTCGCCGTTGAGCAGGTTGACCAGATAGACGCTGACCGTGGTCGTGCCGATGTCGGCGGCAATGCCCCAAATGGCATCGGCCGAAGGCAGAAGGTCGAGCAGGCGGGCCGGGCCGGTGGGCTGTTCCCAGGTGTCCGTTTCAACGATGGCCGTCACCTGCCAGTTGGTTTCCCGCAGCAGCGGGCCAAGCCGCTGCAACAGCGATAAATGCGCGGTCAGCGTTGATGGCCCGCCGGCGGCGGCCAGCCCTCGCTGCAAACGTGACCAATCGTCGGTTTGGTCGGCCAGCGACGGCGGCTCCAGCATCAGCTCGAAGCAGCGCACCGTTTGATGTTGGGCCGGCCGGTAGGCAAAGGGCAGGTCCACCCGAGCGACGGTTTTGTCGGTCACCAGTCGCCGCTCAATCTTTTCCTGCGGCGGAATGGTGATCAGCGCATCGCCCTCAACAACGGCCTGGCAGGCCAGCGCGTAGCCCGCCGCCAAATCGGCGCTGCTGAGCCGCACGGTGGAGCGCCGCCGAATGCCCACCCCATTGTGAGCAATGACGGCGCAGCGCCCGCAGCGCCCCTGCCCACCGCACGGCATATTCAGTTCCAGGCCGGCCGCCCGCGCCACATCGGAAAGCAGCGCGCCGGTGGGTGCAGATACGGCAGCGCCGGCCGGTTCAAAACGGAGAGTATGCATCCTTACACCGCAGGAACCTGGGTAACCGGAACTACGCCCAGTTGATGCAACAGCCGCAGGCGGTCCCAGATTTCCCACTGAGCCATAATTTTGCCGTTTCTAATCTGGTAAATTGTAATTCCGGCAAACATGACTTTTTGACCCGTAGGCCCAATGCCAAACTCCGGCGAAGGCCCCAAATGCGTGCCCCGGCAGGTCCAGCGAGCCACCACTTTGTCATCTTCGACAACCATGTCATCCCAGGTAAACTCAATGTCGGGGAATTGGGCTCGAGTAGCGCTGACAAACTGTTTCAACTCGGCCAGGCCATTGATTTTTGGTTTGATGGGGTTGTAGCTGACGAAATCTGAGGAAAAGTAATCGCCGATGGCGTCGAGGTTGCCCTGGTGCCAGATTTGTTCGGTGTAACTTTCTATAATGGTCTTATTTATAGCTGAGTACATACGCACCTCGCTTGAAAACAGGGGCCAAGAGTTAGGGAGTTCCTAACCCAGTTTCTAAAAGGTTGCAGCAGGAGTCCAAAACTGTAGTTTTGGACTCCACATTTTCATCGTTGTCACTTTCTTTTTAACCCCACTTTGTCCGCAGATAATTGGGCAAATCGACGGCTTCACGCGGCCCAACATTGATTTCCCAGCCAGGCAGCTCCTCCTCCAGCTCGCCCATCAGCACGGCCACGTGGCCGGGAATGACCAGCCGCTGGTGATTGAGTTTATCGCCCAGGCCGTTATTTTTGACACTTTTGGCAATGCGTTCGGCGTCAAACTTGCCGGCGGCCCAGGCGGTGAGCACGCTCATGCCTTCGGCGTCGGCCACCAGCAGCCAGCCGGGCATACCGGCGTTTTCAATTTCGTTGGCCACGGAGAAGTAAGTAATGGAGAAGTTGGTGGTTACCAGCAGCGGGTCACCGGGCTGCGGGTGGTTGATTTCGTACAGGCCGGGCTGTACCTGGATGGGCTTTTGCGGATCGGTGAAAATGTTGGCGCGGAGCACCAGCAGCGGGTAAACCACGGCCGGGCTAAAGCCATTTAGCACCACAAAGCCGGCGTACTTGGCAATGTGCTGCCCGGCCAACAAGGCATCGTTGCCGGCAAAGGCCAGGGTAGGATACCCCACACTGCGCTCGTTCTTTTTGAGCGCCAGCCGGCGCAGTTGGGTAAAGGTGGTTAGGCTGTCGCCGTAGCCGCTCACGCCGGGGTCCAGCACGATGTCTTCCACCCCAACGCCTTTCACCTGCTCGGCCAGATTGGCCAGCGCGGTCAAGTCGCCGCCCTCACCGCGCACAACCAGCGAGCTTTTGTACTGCGCCGCCAGTTTGGCCATGGTCTGCCAGTTGTCGGCCGTGGCCGCGGATAACAGCACACTCACCCCCTGCGCGGCTTTCAGCCCGGCTTCGGCGCTGGCCGGGTCGGCGGCCAGCAAAATCAGCGGCAGATTGGCCGCAGCTTTGACGGCGGCCACGGTGGCGGCAAAATCACCGCCGCCGGCTTCCACGGCGATACCGTCCAGCGTCAGATCGATGCCAACGTAATCAACTTTGTAAGCGGCGGCGGCGCGGGCCACGTCGGCGGCATCCGGCTGAGTATCTGTGACGCGCACAAACAGACCGGGCTGGTGAAAAAAGGTTTTCTCGTGGCGAAATAGCACCGTTTCATTGCCCACCTCCAGCTTGTGGCCGTTGGCCGACAGAGTGATCAGCCGGATCGGCGGCGCAGCGGAGGCTTCGAGCTGGCTTTTGGCTTCCTCTTCCACGTAGGGGCATTGGGCCAGTTCGGCCTGTTTTTGGGCGAGCTTCATGGCAAAGGCCAGGCAGGTGGGAAAACCGCACTCTTTGCAGTTGGCGTGGGCTTTCACTGCCGGGTTAGTGCTGCTGCCGGGGAGCAGTTTGTAAATTTGAATGCCGGAAAGGGCCATATTTGTCCTCCAAAAAATAGTGGTTGGCTCTGTTGCGACTCGGAAATTCAAATGCGTAATGCGTGATGCGTAAATTACGCATTACGTGTTACGCATTACTCAATTCATCAACGCCGAAATCATCGCCCGAATCCGGTTAACCGACTCCGGGTGGCGCAGCACGACAATATCCGCGCCGCTTTCCAGCAGCGCGCCGGCGGTGAGCGTTTCCCAATTGATGGCCCGCTCGGCCCAGTTGCCCCAGGCGGCGGGCACGCCCTCGTTAGCGCGAGCCTCTTTGGTGCGCCACGCCTCCTCGCCGGGCGTAACCAGCATCGGCTGCTGGGTCATGCTGTCGCCTTGCAGCGCTGCCAGCCGCAGCCGTTCCATCACGCTGTAGCCGTACTCGATGCCGTAGCCCAGCGCGCCGGTGGTTGGATCCATCACAATGCGATCCAGCGGCAGGCCCATATCGCTGATGAGAATATTGAGCTGTTTGGACAGGTTCACGTCCATCGGGCAGCGGGCATCAACCAGATGGCCGTTGGCCAGCGCCGCAGCCACAATGGTGCGATAGTTTTTGTCCTCACACACGCCCAGCAGCAGCCGCTCGCCTTTGGCCGCGTCGGCCACCGCCACCAGCAGGTCGTTGTCCAGCTCGGCCTGGCCGGGACCAAACACAATCAGCGGCAAGCCCGATGCTTCCAGCACGCGGCGCACGGTTTGCTGCGCGTATTTGGGATTGAGGCCGTTGTGCAGGCTGAATTTGAGCAGCAACAGGTCTGCGCCAGCGGCCTCGGCGGCTTTGGCCCAGGCCGCGACATCGGCGGTGTCATCGCCCCAGGCTTCCAGCAGCACCGGCGGCCAATCGGCCGGGGGGCGATCCTGTATTTCAATGGCGATGACCGGCGGGTGCGGGGTTTGGCCTTCAAAGTGCAAAAAAGGCAGGGTGGTTTCGCCGCCGACGGTCACTGTTTTGGCCCGGGTGCCGCCCTCGGCGGCGGTTGCACCCAGCGTTATTTCACGAACTTTGCCGCTCCACTTTTCGATAGGGGGTTGAATAGTTGGCATTGATAATCACCTCCGGTGAAATTTCAAAGGATAAAGGATGAAGGATAAAGGCGGAGAGGGGGAGCTTCAGCCTTCCGCCTTCATCCTTTAAAATATCGGGGCCATAGCCAGCGCCGGGTGGGCCACCTCTTCCAGGTACACCAGCAGCGCGTCAACCTCGGTGCAGATGGTTTCGTCGGCGATTTTGTTTAGCAGGTCGGGGTCGCCTTCACGCACGGCCACGGCATTGAACTCCTCGGCCATGCTGTCTTTCAAAAAGCTGCTCATCCAGACCACGCGCTTAAAACCGCCATCGGCAGAGATGAATTTGGGGCTGGTGAGATAATACTTGCCTACCCCCATCACCCCCGGCGTTTGCAGCCCGCCGCCGGCCAGCCCGGCCAGCGTACTGAAGGTCATCCCGGCGGGCGTTATGCTGGCGTCCTCGCGGGAGACCACCATTACCCCGTTGGCCTCGGGGATAACCATCACAATGCACTCAAAGCAACCGCAGGCGGTCATTGGGTTTTCCATAATGGAGTACATCGTCACTTCCTGCACCACCCCGTGCGACGCCTGCCCGGCGAACTCGTTGGGGCCGCTCCAGTAGCCCTTTTCGGCATCGAGCACGCGCCCTTTGGGGATGGGCTGGTTGGGACCGGTCGGGTTGATCTCAAAGCTGGCCTTGCAGTCCAGCCAATTGTACGCGCCACACAGCCCCACCCGCTGCGGCGTAACTACACAAACGTGGTTGGGGGCAAAACTCTGGCACAGGGTGCAGGAGTAAAACTCGTCCACCCGCTCGTCGGTCAGGTCGGCCAGCCGCTTGTTGCGATAATCGTAGGCTACGCGCCCTTTGGCCAGCCAGTCGGCGTGCAGGCTTGGCTCGGTGATGATTTTCACCTGCACCTTGTCAACAATGCTGCCGAAATCGGCGTGGAAGCGGGCGTGCAGAATATCGCCAAAATGGCGCAGGCTGAACCCTTTATCGACGGCGGTTTTGCTCAGCCGAATCCAGGCGATGTCGCGCTGGCCAATGTGCTGCACGCCGGACGCGCCGTTGATAAAGTAGTGCACCTGTCGCTCCAGCACCGGCTCAAAATCGAGCTGCATTTTGCGGCCGGCCACTTCAATGAGAATGCCCAAATCCAGCGCGCCGGCCTCCGGCACATCGCCAAAATCCGGGCCGATGACTTCAATTTTGCCGTCCTGCACCTCGTCCATCTCCACCATGCGCAGGTATTCAAAGGCGCGGGAGTGCTTGCCGCCAAACTCAACCCGCATGTCGGCCTTGCGCACCACCTCGCCTTCAAACGCCGAACCGTAGGGCACCGGCACCGGCACATCGGCCACTTTCACTTTTACGCCGCGCACCTCAATGCACTTTTGCACCAGTGTTTCGGCTTTGACCATATCGTCCTCGCCGGGAATCTCATTCCACGGCATCGACAGCACGTGTTCGTAAGTGGTTACGCCGGTGGGCAAAATCTGCGGGATGACCGTGTCGGCGATGACCGGGAAGCCAAAATTGATGGCCCCGGCGGCGGCGGCGTACTTCAAATCGTCCACTTCGCCCAGCGCCAGCACAAAGGCAAAAACACGATCTTTGTTGTACAGCAGAATGTCGCGGGCCTGGCCGCCCTTCAGTCCGCCAAACGTCAGCGCCGAGCGGGTGGCAAAGCCGAGCGCATAAATGGCGCTGATGGTATCGGTGCCAAAGGGGACAATGTAGGTGTCGTAGCCCATCTCCACCCCCTCTTCCTGAAGCTGATGGATAATGGAGCGGCCGTTAACGTTGCCCGACAGAAAAGTGAGGATGTTGCGGCGCTGGAGTTCGCGTACCAATTTCACCGCCACGGCGTTGGATTTGGCTGCGCCGACAATCGCGGCAAAGCCGGGCATACGGCCATCCACCAACTGGATACCCCACGAGCGCAGTTGAATGTCGTCGATGGGGCCGTTGAGGTGGCCGTCTTTTCCGTTACCGTTTTTGCCGTTGTCCGGGCTGGTGAAAGACGGCCCGCCGGTCAGATGCAGGCCGGTGAACGGCTCCGGCTGCAAACCGTACACAAAACGGATGGCCTCAATGGCCTCCGCCGAGAGCAGCGTGGCCATGCCGCTGTCGAGCGTTTCGCCCAGGTAAGGCGTCCAGTGGCGGTTGGCCGGCACCGGGTGCAGCAGCGAGCGGGCATGTTTGAGCACATCGACCAACTGGCCCAGCGTTTCCACCTGCGCGCCGGTCATGCCAAAAATCAGCGGCAGGTAGTAGGCGGTATTGGGGAAGGCTACCGGTGTATTCGGGCCTTTGTCGGCGAGCGCCTTTTGCAGCATCAGCTCCGCTTCTGTAGTTAACGCATTTGCGCCACGAATAGCGCGAGTTGCAATGTATCGGCTCATAAGTGTTCCTCCGGTAAGTTACATTTCAGACAGGGTTACAACTCATTCACCCGTGTTGCGTGTTACGTGTTGCGTGTCGGTTACAAAAAAATCTTTTCACGCAACACGCAATACATCTTTAAATAGGCGCAACTGCGGATGAATTGCAATCGCCCCCTAAAATCCGTACAGCGCCGCTTGCCGCTCTTCCAGCGGCAGGGTTTCCAGTTGCAGCATGCGCTCATCGCCGCTGCGGCCAAAGCGGGCGGGATCGTATTCCGGCAGCTTGAGCGCGGCCCGTTTTTTGTCGATATGTTCCAGCGTGCGTTGGATCATCTCGTCCGGGTCCTGCACAAATTCCAGCTTGCCGCCAAACTGCTCTTCCCAACCCTGGCTGATATAGCGCAGCACAATGTCGCTGTCGCTCACTTTATCGGGCATGCCGCTCACGGGCGACGCCCCGCCAAAAATAACGTATGCGCCGGAAGCCACGCAGTAGGTGGCAATGGAGAGCGCCTTTTCACTCATCCATTCCGGGGCCAGCCCCACCGCCGGCACCTGGTCGATGTCGTCACCCAGGCCGCCCTCTTCCACCATCTGCGTCAGCACGGTCAAAATGCGGGTGTTATCGACGCAGCTACCCATGTGCAGCACCGGCGGAATACCCACGGTTTCGCAGATTTCGCGCAGGCCGGGGCCAACTTTGTCCAGCCCCGCCTCGCCCAGCAGCAGCCCCAGCTTGGCGCTGGCAATCGCGCCGCAGCCGGTTTCTACCACCAGCACATCCTGTTTGAGCAACTCCTGCGTAACGTAGGTGTGCAGGTAGTCCTGCTGGCTGCGAGCGTTGTTGCAGCCGACAATCGCCGCCACGCCGCGAATGCGGCCGCTCATAATGGCATCGTTCAGCGGGCGGAAGCTGGCGCGGTAAGTGCCGCCGAGCATGTAGTTGATGTACTCGTGCGAAAAGCCCGGCACCAGCTCGGAGCGCACATCGGGGATGCGGATGTCGCCCCGGTTTTTGAAATTGTCGATGGCAGCCCGCAGAATGTCTTTGGCGATGGACAGGGCGCGGTGTTCATCAAACTGCATGTGTGTAGCGCCTTTGATTTTCACTTTAGGCGAGGTGGTGATGATTTTGGTGTGGAAATTCTGCGCCAGCCCCACCAACGCCTGCATAATGCACTGAACATCCACCACCATCGCCTCTACCGCGCCGGTGAGGATTGACAATTCCTGGTGCAAAAAGTTGCCGGCAGCGGGGATGCCCTGCCGCATTAAAATTTCGTTGGCGGTGCAGCAGATACCCGCCAGATTAATGCCGGTAGCCCCGGCGGCTTTGGCGTAGGCAATAATCTCCGGGTCCTGCGAGGCGGCCACAATCATTTCGCTGAGTGTCGGCTCGTGGCCGTGAACCACCACGTTGACCATATCGGTTTTGAGCACGCCCAGGTTGGCCTGCCCCAAAATGGGCGCGGGCGTGCCAAACAAAATATCAGATACATCCGTGGCGATGAGGCTGCCGCCCCAGCCGTCGGCCAGGCCGGTGCGAATGGCGTGCTGCAAAATGTGTTCGGGGTCCTGGTCATCGCCAATGTGGGTGCGGTGCAGCGCCTCAACCACTTCGCGGTCAACGCCGCGGGGGATCACACCCCGCTCGGCCCACAATTTTTGCCGCTTTGCCGGGGCGCGCCGCACCGGAACAACCTGCCCGCGCTGCTGGCCAAACTGATCAATGTACAGATCGGCCAGATCATTGGCAATTTCTTCCGGGGCACGGCCTTGAATGGGGATGCCGTAATGGGCGGCCACGGTGCGCAGTTTGGCAACATCGCGGATTACGTAACCTTCGGCCTCGCCGTTGGCCACGGCTTTGAGGGTAAAGGCCATATCGCGGCCGTGGTCGGAGTGGGCGGCAGAGCCGGCGGCAATGGCCCGGATCAGGTTGCGGGCCTGAATCGTGTCGATGGTCGCGCCACAAACGCCCGTCATCCCTTCTTTGGTCAGACGGCACGGCCCCATACCGCACAATTTGCAGCACAGTCCGGCCGCGCCAATGTTGCACGGTACAAAATCATCGGCGCGATGGAAGGCCGTCTCCAGCCCTAATTCATCGGCCCGGATGAGCATTTCCTGCGCGGCGGGATCGATGGTGCGTTCCTGAGCGGTTCTCACTTTTTTAGGCATGATTAACCTCCTTCTGTGGCCCGTCGGCGGTTAGTACGCCCACGCCAGGGCAAGGCCACAACGCATGTTGGGCCACTTGCGGCGAGACCGCGTGGGCAAAACTGACCACATCTTTGGCCTGCTCAAACGCGGTGGTGTGCCGAAACGCGTCGGCCCGTACTTCGTCGGCCAACTGCGTTACGGCAACTTCCGTTTCTGCCGGAATGGGTAGTGGTTTCAGGTAGCCAGCCTGGGCCAGCGCGGCAGAGAGTTGATCGCTGCTGATTTGGGCCGGGTCAAAATCAATTTCAACAGCTTTAAAAGCGCTGCTGGCGCGGACCGCCCGGACGCCCGGCTGGGCCAGCAAAACCCGCCGCACCTCCAGCACGTGATGGTCGCCGTACATAGCCGGTACATCGATAACTGTTTTGGTCATTATTGCCTCCTCATTGGCTAACAAGGGTTCAACTTGGGGAAAAAATTCGGCCGAAAATTGGCGGGCCAGGGTTTCAACCGCGGCGGCATCGTAGCGGCGATGGCCGCCCAGTGTTTTTACCACCGGCAACTTGCCGGCTTCGGCCCAGCGGGTGACGGTGCTGGGTGAAACTTGAAACCTGGCTGCGACTTCAGCCCGGGTTAACAGGCGGTGGCCGGAATCTTTATACTTGTCCATTGGCCATTCTCCTGAAAAAAACACACGCCTCTCCCCTCGAAAATTGTGGTCGTACTTCGGGTCGATGGCGTGTGTGCAGTTTGGACGTTTTGAACGTTTTGGACGCTTTATCTTTTACTATAAGCTATCTTGCATGGGGAATAAAGATGCAAACTGGCTAACATTTCTAGTGCATTTGCATCATTTTTGAGGGGAGTGGATCTGGCTTGCCGCAGACAGAAAATTGTCTCCCGCCTGCGGCAAGCCGGGGTGCTACCGGGCCACCTGGGCCAACGACTCAATCCGCATATCGTGCAGGCGTTCGCGGAAAACCTGGGCGATTTTCTGCGTCATAACGTAGCCAAAAGCGCAATCCTGAGCAAAGGTTTGCAGCAGTTCCGAGCTGTTAAACGCAACCACCCGGCAGGGCGTGGTGGCTTTGGCCCCGGCCGAAGCTACCGGCGGCGGGATCAGCGCAGAAATGCCAAACACCTCGCCGGGGCCAATGGCGCTGATAACCACATCGGTGGTGTGCAGTTGGCGGTTGTACTGGTCTGCCACGCTTTGGTGCGTGTTCTCCGCCGGAATTTCGATCACCACGGCCACCGCACCTTCCAAAATAAGGTACAGGTGATCGAGTTCGTCCCGTTCGTGAAAAAAGTAGTGACCCGCGTCAACGGCTTCTTCGCTGCCAACTTTGGCCAGCTCCACCAGTTGATCGTGACTCAGGCCGCCAAAAAACGGATAGCGGCGCAATAGTTCCGGTGAAATCATAAAAACCCTCCTCTAAGAATAGGGGCCAGGAGTCAGGGATTAGGCATTAGGGTGCATTAAATTGTGTCACCCTGAGCGAAGCGAAGGGTCTCCCGACCGGTAAACGGTTAAATTCATTCTTTGGTGTCGTCTCGCCAGGAACGGTTCGACTCCTGTAAAGCAGTTTGATGAAATGAGAATCTCTCCTCACTCGTCACTTGTCATTTGTCTGCCGCAACTCATCGAGGATAGCTGCCGCCACTCGCGGCACAGCGCGGGCCACCGCCGGGGTTGGTTCCTCGCCAAAATCGGCCACATTTTCCACCTCGACGGCGTAAATTGTAACTTCTTCCGGCAGCGGCAGGTCCATCCGTTGGGCCATATCCCAGGCGGTCACCAGCGTGGTATCGTGCGCCGAGGCGCTGTGCTGGGTGGGGCTGATGGCCCGCAGATCGGCCAGGGTGAGCCGGCAGACAGTACCGGGCCGGCCGCTACCCGGATACAGCGCGTCGATCAAAAAGACGCGCCGGTAGCCGAGCAATCGCTCCAGCAGTTCCAGCCCGCCGGCGCAGGCTTCATCGGTTTCAACGGGCGAATCGGGCGGCAGCGCAGCCCGCACGGCTTCGGCCACGCGCACGCCCACGCCGTCATCGGTGAGAATAGGGTTACCCAGGCCGAGTATCAAAGTATCTGTCACCGGTTGATTCTCCCGCAAGCGTGTTGCGTGCTACGTGTTCCGTTTGGACAGAATTACGCAACACGCAACACGTGTCCCAATTATGTGTATTGGCTCAACTGCTCAACCACCTCGCCGTTGGCATCCCGAATGGTCACTTGCAGCGGCATCTGCCCCGGCAGCGAATGGGTGGCGCAGCTCATGCACGGATCGTAGGGCCGAAAGGCCATTTCCACCCGGTTGAGCAGTCCCTCGGTGATGGTGACGCCGTTGTGAATGAGGCTTTGCGCCGCCTTTTTCACCGACATGGCCATGGCCGCGTAATTGTTGGTGGTGCCGACAATCAGGTTGACTTTCGTTAGAATACCGCGTTCGTCGGTTTGGTAGTGATGGGTCAATGTGCCGCGCGGCGCTTCTACGCAGCCGATGCCCTCATCCGGTTTGGTTTTGACCACCGGCCGTACGTTGGGGTCGGTGATCTCCGGGTCGTTGGCCAGCTCCTGCATGCGCTCGGCGGCGTACAGCAGCTCGACCAGCCGCGCCCAGTGCGCCGCCAGCCGAAAATGTACCGGCTTGCCGCCCAGCGTATCGACCATTTTTTCGTAAGCCTCCTGCGCTTTGGGCGTGGCCATCCCGTCGGCGGCGTTGAGCCGGGAGAGCGGGGTGGCGCAATACACGCCGCTGTCCGGGCCATCAACAAAACCTTTCCAACCCACGCCCTTCAGGTACGGGAACTTGAGATAGGTCCACGGTTCCACCCGTTCGGAGATGTGCCGGGCGTAATCTTTGGCCGGATACTTCACAAATTCCTTGCCATCCGGCCCGACCACCCGAATCAGGCCATCGTAAAAGTTAACCCGATTTTGGTCATCGACCATACCCATGTAGTAGGTGCGGTCGGTGTAGGCATCGGAGGTGATCATTTCCACGTAACCTTTGTTGGCCAGCACCACATCTTCAAACAGCTTCAGGCTGAACAGGCCAAAATCGACATTTTTGGCGGCGATGGCCTGAATTTCTGGCAACATCTCCGCCGTGAGCGGCTGGCTCCAGCCGCCGGGCAGCCCGGCCACCGGATGCACGCCGCGCCCGCCCAGCATTTTGATGACTTTGTGGTTGCGCATGCGGGTGTCGATGACCTGTTTGCCAATTTCCACGCCGACTTTGTGAACCACGCCCAAAATGTTGCGCTCGGCGGGCGGGGCGTCCGGGCCGAGCACAAAATCCGGCCCGCCGAGGGCGTAAAAGTGGGTGGTGTGGTCGGTCACGTAAAAGGCGGAGTAGAACAGCTCCCGCACCTTTTTGACCACCGGGGCCGGCTCCACGTGGTACAGCGCGTCGAGGGCTTTGGTGGCGGCCATGTGGTGCGCTTCCGGGCAAACACCGCAAATACGGTTGGTGATGCGCGGCATCTCTTCGGCCGGGCGGCCCACACAAAACTGTTCAAAGCCGCGCAGTTCGGGAATTTGGAAGTAGGCAGTGGCCACGTCGCCGGCGTCGTTCAAAAAGATTTCGATTTTGCCGTGCCCTTCCAGCCGGGTGATGGGATCGATGGTGACTTTTTTCATTGTGCCCCTCCGTTTTTGGCCCCATTAACCCGCGCCCGGCGCAGAATCGAGTGGGCCATGCTGAAGCGATAGAACGTGCCGGCCGGGTCGGCGATGGTGTCCATTATTTCGTCGAGCCGCTCATCGAGCCACTGCCCATTGTCGCCCACTTTGCCGGCGTTGATGATTGAAGCGATGGCCGTCAGCATTTTGGCCCCCTGGTCTTCCACGCCATCCAGCGGGCCGTAACAGCCCCGGCAGCCGATGCCCACCTGCGGGCAGAGCGCGCCGCAGCCGCTGCGGGTGGCCGGCCCCAGGCAGACGAGGCCCTGTTCCAGCAGGCACTTGCCCGGCTCCGGCACAATTTCGTAGGGTCGATAGAAGCGGTCAATCAGCTTTTCACCTTTGGCCAGCGGGCATTCTTCGCACAGGGCCACGTTGCCCGCACCAATGATCGAGCCGGCCGGCGGCAGCTCCGCGCCCTCCGTGAGCGCAGCGACCACCGCTTGCAGCACCGCCCAAATCTGGTGCGGTTCCGGCGGGCAGCCGGGGATGAAATAATCGACATTGACCACCTGATCCAGCGATTTGACGGTGTGATAAAATTCGGGGATGGTCAGCTCGCCTTCGGCCACGCGGTTGACAGGTTGCGGCAGCACGCCGCCGGGGTTGTCGATGGACGGGTTATCGAGATACACCGTCCGGTAGGTGTCCGCTTTGCTGGTAAAGTTTGACAACGCCGGGATGCAGCCCTCGTAGGCGCAGGAGCCAAAGGCCACCAGCACCTTTGATTTTTGGCGCAGCAGGTGGGCCATCTCCTCGTTTTCGCTGTTGCGGATAGCCCCGTTAAACAGGCACACGTCAATGTAGCCATCGGGGTAGTTGCGCACATCCTCGTACTTAAAATCGGCGGCCACCGGCCACAGAGCGATGTCGAACACGGCGTCTACATCCAGAATTTTGTCGCCGATGTTCAGCACGGCAATTTCGCAGCCGCCGCACGACGAGGCCCAGTACATGCCAAATTTCGGTTTGCCGTTGTCGCTCATGCGGGCGCCTCCTCTAAAACAGGTTCTCCAACCGGCAGGGGCAGCGAGCCGCCATCCTCAACCACGCCGGGCCAGTTGAGTGGGCCGAGCGCCCGGATTTCTTCGACCATTGTGCTGATTTCCTGCGCCAGCCGCACCCCCTCGGCGGCGCTGGCCCAAACCAGTTTCACGCGTTGCGGTTCAACGCCCATTTGAGCCAGCGTGCGCCGCAATAGCTTAAAACGGCGCAGCGCCTTAAAATTCTGCTCCAGATAGTGGCACTCGCCGGGGTGGCAGCCGGTAATCAGCACGCCGTCGGCCCCGCCGGCCAGCGCTTTCAACACAAAAGTAGGGTCGAGCCGGCCGGAGCACATCAGCCGGAGTAACCGGATATTGGGCGGGTATTTTTGGCGCGAGGTCCCGGCCAGGTCGGCGGCGCGATAGCTGCACCAGTTGCAGGTAAAGCCGATGATTAAGGGTTCAAATTGTTGCGAATTTTTCATGGGTTTCTCTCCATTGAGACAAGTTACAGGGGGAGATTGGGGGGGCACCCCCCAAGCCCCGCGGCCTGCGGCGCTTTCTCAGGCTAATACCGCTTCCGGCTCTTTGACATTGATGCCGTTACCGCCGTTGATGTTGAGCAGCAGCAACCCTTCCAGTTGAGCCAGCACCTGTTCGTTGCTGAACTGCGTGCCGGTGATGGCCCCGGACGGGCAGGCGGCCACGCAGGTGCCGCAGCCCTGGCACAGCGCCGGGTTGATCTCCGTCACTTTCCGGTCTTCGTGGAAGATGATGGCGTTGAAGGGACACATGCCGTTGCAAATGCGGCAGCCGGAGCATTTCTCCTCGATGACGCTGGCCCGCACCGGCTCCAGCGCCAGTTGCTTTTGCTGAATGCGGCCCAGCACTCGCGCCGCTGCCGCCGCGCCCTGCGCCACGCTGGCCGGAATGTCTTTTGGTCCCTGGCAGGCCCCGGCAATAAAAATGCCTTCGGTCATTGTCGCTACGGGGTCAAGTTTGGGGTGCTTCTCAATGAACCACTGATCGACGCTGCACGAGATGCCAAACTTGTGGGCCACCTCTTTGGCGTCGTGGCGCGGCTGCAACCCCACCGACAGCACCACCATATCCACCGGCACCCGCCGCTGAAAGCCCAGCAGCGTGTCTTCGGCCTGTACAATCAGCTTGCCTTCCTCGCCGGGCTGGCGGGCAGCGTCGGTTACTTCGGCGGCGCGCCCGCGGATAAAGTGGACGCCTTCGGCCAGCACCCGCTGGTAAAATTCGTCGTAATCTTTAAAGGCGGTGCGCATATCAATGTAAAAGTTGTACACCTCCGCGCCGGTGCGTTCTTTAACCAGATGGGCGAATTTCAGGCTCGACATGCAGCAGATGACCGAGCAGTAGTTGTTGTAGTTGCGGTCGCGGCTGCCCACGCAGTGGATAATGGCCACCGACTCTGGCCTGGTCACGCCATCGCGCAGCACCACCGCGCCGTTGGTTGGCCCGGCGGCGTTGCACAGCCGCTCAAATTCCATGCTGGTAAACACGTTGGCCAGCCGGCCGTAGCCGTACTGCGGAATGCGCCATGCATCAAAGGTGTCGTAGCCCGTGGCCAAAATGATGTTGCCCACGTCAACCTGAATCACCTCGTCTTTCTGTTCAAAGTCGATGGCTTTGGGCGTGGTTGGGCAGAAAATCTGGCAGGCTTTGCATTTGCCGCGCTCAAAATAGGTGCAGTTTTGGGTGTCGATGACCGGGTATTTGGGCACAGCCTGGGCAAACGGGCGATAAACCGCCTTGCGATATCCGGTGCCGACCTCAAAAATGTTATCGACTACTTTTTTGGGGCATTTGTCAATGCAGATGCCGCAGCCGGTGCAAACCGCGGTGTTTACGTAGCGAGCCTTTTTGCGCACGGTCACGTTAAAGTTGCCCACGTAGCCGTCCACCTTTTCTACCTCGCTCCAGGTAAGCAACGTGATGTTGGGGTGGGTATCCACCGAGACCATTTTGGGGGTGAGGATGCAGGCGGCGCAGTCCATGGTGGGGAAGGTTTTGTCAAACTGGGCCATATGCCCGCCAATCGATGGCTCGCGCTCAACCAGCACCACCGGGAAACCGCTGTCGGCAATTTCCAGCGCGGCCTGAATGCCGGCAATCCCGCCGCCAACAACCAGCGTGGCCGGGTTGATGGGCACGCTCAGTGGTTCCAGCGCCTCGTGATGGGCCACCCGTTCCACCGCCCCGGAAATGATCGATTTGGCCTTGGCTGTGGCCGCGGCTTTATCGGTATGCACCCAACTCACGTGCTCGCGGATGGAGGCCATTTCGCACAAAAACGGGTTCAGCCCGGCCCGCTCGGTGGCCTGGCGAAAGGTGCGCTCGTGCAAATGCGGCGAGCATGCGGCCACCACCACGCGCGTCAGCCCCTGCTCTTTGATGTCATCCTCAATTAACTCCTGGCCCAAATTGGAGCACATAAATTTGTAGTCGCGGGCCACCACCACGCCGCGCTCTTTGAGTTTGTCACCGGCCCAGCGAGCTACCTCTTCCACGTCTACCGTGCCGGCAATATTGCTGCCGCAATGGCACACGTACACGCCAATTCGTTCTTTGGTCATGATTTATTCCTCCTCCCGCAGGGCCGGCATCGGCAGCGCTTTTTCCGATGGGCGCTCTTTTTTGGCTTTGGGCGGCGGGGCCACACCGATTTTGGCCAGCGCCGGCCGGGCATCGACAAATTCCCGGCCAAAACCCAACTTTTTGGCCGGCAGCCCAAACGCCAGTCCCACCATCTGCGTAAAATACAGAATGGGAATGTTGTAGTTGGTGCCAAAATGCCTGTTCACATTATCCTGATACGCGTCGAGGTTGAGCTGGCACATGGGGCACAGGGTCACAATTGCATCGGCCTCATAATCGGCGGCGTTTTTGAGCAACCGGCGAATGATCTCCAGCGCGGTGTGCTCTTTAATCTGGGTCATGTGGCCGCCGCAGCACTGCGCCTTGAGCGGATAATCCACCACCTTTGCACCGATAGTGCGCATCAACCTATCCAACGAGGTGGGGTATTCCGGGTCGTCGAAGGGGGTTTTGCGCACCGGCCGCACCACCAAACAGCCGTAGTAGGGGGCAATGCGCAAATCGTACAGCGGTTTGACCACTTTTTGGGCCACCGCCTCAAAGCCCACATCATTGACCACAATATCCAGCAGATGGCGCACCCGCACGCTGCCGGGTTCGTAATGCAGCCCGCCGGCGGCCAGCGCCTCGTTAATTTTGCCGGCCAGCTCGGGCGAGTCGCGCATGTAGCGGTCGGTTTTGGACAGGTTGAGGAAGCAGGCGCTGCACGGCGCGACCAAATGGTGGCCGTTGTTTTTTTGCCGGGCGGCCAGGGCCAGGTTGCGGCCAATCAGGGCAAATGCCGGCAGCAGATCGATGGAAATGTACTCGGTAGCGCCGCAACAGTTCCAATCGTCCACCGTTTCAAACTCAATGCCCAGCACCTCGGCCACGGCCAGCGCCGATTCGTGGTAGGCCAGCGCGTTTCGCTCCAGCGAACAGCCGGGATAGTAACCGTATTTCATAAGGCGCCTCCAATCTCTTTGGCTTTGGCCAGAATGGCTTTGAGTTGATCGATATTTTTGATGCGGGTGGGGGTCAGGTCCATCCGGCCCCGCCGCCACATGCCCAGCGCCATTGGGGCCATTTTCACCATATCCAGCGGGTGGTGAGTGAGGTGGTAACGAGTGGCCAACCCAACCTCAAAACTGCGGCCGTAGGTTTCCACAAAATCAATGAAAGTGCCGGAAAAACCGGGGGCGTCGGCCGCGCTCGATTCCAGATAGTGGCGCTCTTTGATGGCCATCCGTTTCAGGGTAGACATAATATCGGTTATGTGGACCTCTTGCGGGCAGCGAGACATGCAGTAATAACAGGACACACAATACCACGGGGTGTTACTCTGCAACACCCGGTCTTTCATCCCGGCCACAACCATGGCAAACAGTGTCCGCGGCGAGTGGTCCATATCCTGCCCGGACGGGCACGACCCCCCACACGTGCCGCACTGAATGCATTTTTCCAGGTTGGATTGGCCGGGTGTAGCGGCAATCACCTCTTCAAAAAATGTTGGCGCTCTGGCCGAAATTGAGGGTGAGTCTGAAGCCATAAGAACCTCCTTTTCCGAAAAAACCATTTTGTGTGTGAAAAAAATCACTATCTTTATTGATAAAAATAACCCCGATCAAAAGACATTTCTGATGATCAGGAAATTAACCGATGCTCTAAGGCATAAACAACGGCTTCTAAACGGCTGTGGGCTTGGAGGTTGTGCAGAATGCTTTGGATGTGGTTGCGGACGGTGGCCGGACTGATTGACAGCGACTCGGAGATTTCAGCCGTGGTCAGCCCCTGGCGGAGCAGCGTGAGGACTTCGCGTTCGCGTTTGGTGAGCGAAGGGATTTCGGCAAGAGATGATGGCCCTGGGGAGTCAACGTCAGTGCTCTGATCGGTATTGTGGAACATCTGGTGGACAATTTGCTCGTTCTGTTTGGATTGAGTAGCATCTCTAAACAGGTGAACAATAAGCGGAGAAGAATAATCGGGATTGCCGGAGATGGCGAGAATGGAAATGTTGATCCAGCGGGTCTGGTCAGAGCGGGTGCAGGTTACCAGATCGTAGTCATTTACCGGATTGCCGGCAAAGACAGCCGCAGCCACCCGGCAGTTGTAGCGGCAAATCGCCTGGCCTTTATCATTGCAGCCACGCAGAATCTCGTAACATGGGCGTCCAATGGCTTTATTGGGCGGATACCCCAATATCTTTTGCGCGGACTGGTTCCAATATACGATGATCTGGTTCTTGTTGACCACAAACGCCCCGTCGGCTGCGTTGGCAAGCATTTGGAACAGATTCTCCATCGAACATTCTCCAAATATGCCACAAAAAACAGAACCCCTGTTTTTATTATAGGAGGTTAAACCCAAAGCCGATAGTGACAAATGTCCTTGTTTTCTACGATATTCGTCACATCAACGGCAACGAGAGCCAGTATTCGCCTTCGGGACAAAAGTCACAGACAAATACTATCCGGCGCTGTTAAGATAAGGCATCTTTTTTTGGAGGAATCTCTTGTCAGCAAAAGAAACGCATCAATGTTTAAATTGCAGCCGCACCGAGGACGAAATCCCGCTGGTCAGCCTGCGTTACACCGGCCAGGCTGCCTGGATTTGCAGCCAGTGTTTGCCCATGCTTATTCATCACCCGGAACGGCTGGCCGGACGGCTGCCTGGCGCGGAACGGTTGGCCGGTGCGCCTCACGATCATTAAGGAGGCAGCTAATGACCGCAGACTACAATTATATTGCCAATTTGGCTGAATTAGTGGGCAATATTCCGGCCAACAGCATCATCAGCCGGACTATTGCCCAAGACTCGCAGCACAGAACCATTTTGTTTGCCTTTGCCGCCGGGCAGGAACTATCCGAGCACACTTCGGCCAAAACGGCAACGCTGATCTTTTTGCAGGGTGAAGCCGACCTGACTCTGGGCCAGGACTCGCTGCAGGCCCAGGCCGGCACGTGGGTGCAGATGCCGCCGCACCTGCCGCACAGCATCCGGGCCAAAACGCCGGTGCTGATGCTGCTCACGATGGTTGAACCACCGGCAGAGTAACGGCCAGAGTCGCAGAGTCGCAATTCGCTGACTCGCAGAGTCGCTGAATCGTTCACTCGCAATTCGCAATTCACTGATTCACATGGACGAACTATTCACCGGGATTTCAAACTATCTCAACCGGCTGGCCGGCGCTTCGGCCGAACCGGCGGGCGGCAGCGCCGCTGCCCTGAGCGGCGCAATGGGCGCGGCCCTGCTGGAGATGGCCTGCAACCTCACTGTGGGCCGGCCCAAATTTACGGCAGTCGCTGCTGAATTGTTGGCCGCCCGCGACCAGGCCGGTCAGCGTCGCGCCGAACTGCTCGGCCTGGCCAAAGCCGATCCGCAGGCCTTTGCCGCGGTCATGGCGGCGTACCGGCTGCCCAAATTACCGGACTCCCAGCAACGCCGCCAGGCTATCCAATTGGCGCTAACTGAGGCGGCGCGGGTGCAGGTACAGGTGGCCCGCGCCTGCGCGGCTGTTATCCAACTGGCGGAAGAAATTGCCAGCAGAGTCAACCCGACCACGCTGGGTGATCTGGCGGCCGGGGTGCATCTGGCCAATGCCGGCGCGCAGGCCGCGCAGCTCAATGTGGCGATCAATCTAAAATTGGTTAACGATGAGCCGTTGACCCAACCGCTGCGCACCGAACTGGCCGAAGCGTTGGTCGATCTGGCCAGAACCCGGCAGCATGTTTTGGATATGGTTGCCGGCAATATAGCGAATAGCGAATAGCGGATTGCGGATTGCGAATTGCGAATTCAGAGCAGCGGTGACGCCAGCCGGTAAATCGAATCAACAAAGCGGCGGACGGGCGAAATGGCTTTGTACGCGTCCAACGACCACTCCCGGCAGTGCTTTAAATCTTCCAGAAATTGCGCTTCCAATTCTCTGGCTTTGCCGGCATCGTAAACAATGGCTGTGGTTTCGTAATTGAGGCTGAAGCTGCGAATATCCATATTGGCCGTGCCAACCGCAATCACAGCGTTGTCGATGTTGAGTGTTTTGGGGTGAAAATAACCGCCCTGATACAGGTATACCTTCGCGCCGGCCTCTACCACTTCTTCAAAATAGGTGTGGGCGGCCCGGTACGGAATCTGGTAAGTGGAGCCGCGCGGGGTAAACATTAGCTTAACATCTACGCCGGTCAGCGCGGCCGCCCGCAGCGCCTCGATGATGCTTTCGTCGGGGATAAAAAAGGGCGATTGCAAATAGATTTTTTCTTCGGCAGAAGTGATCATCAGAAAATAGAGCTGCCGAATGGCTTGCCACTGGCTGTCGGGGCCGCCCTGGGTAATCTGCACCGGCAGAAAGTTGGTGGTTTGAACGGGTGGGTAATATTGCCGGCCCGTTATTTTTTGGCCGGTGGTATTGAACCAGCTAATCACAAAACTCCCCTGCAAGGCCCAGGCCGCCTCGCCAACAATCCGCAGGTGGGTATCGCGCCAGGTATCAAAAGCGGGCGGGTCCATTTGTTCTTTGTCAAGATTGAGGCCACCCACATAACCAATTTTGCCATCGATGACCGCAATTTTGCGGTGGCTGCGATAGTTGGCCGTGTGCAGTTTGGTCAGGTAGCGATAATCGAGGTAGGGGTGGATTTCTACTCCGGCCGAGGTTAAATCCTGCAAATACTGTTTGCTCAACGCTCCGCCGGAGGCATCGTACAGGCAGCGAACTTCAACCCCGGCTTTGGCCCGGTTGATGAGGGCATCTTTCACTTGCAGGGTGTAGCTGTCTTCAGTCCAAATGTAATAATTAAGGTGAATGTAATGGCGGGCCGCTTCGATATCGGCCAGCAGGCGCGGATATTTCATTTTGGCGTCCTGCAAAATCTCGACATCGTTGTAGCCGGTTAAAATGGAATTGGATGTCCGTTGGACCAGTTTCAGGATTTTCTTTTTAAAAGAGCCCGGCTTTTCTGCAGCCAACCGGTTAATAATTGCGGGCTGCCGCTCGAACAGGTCGCCCAGATCGCGCATAAATTCGTTGCCGAGTACCTGCCGGGCAATTTTGTTTTCCTGGCTAAAGGCGCGCCAACCGTGGCCAAAAAAAATGTAAATTATCACCCCAACTACCGGCACAGCAATAAACAGAAACAACCAGGCAAACGTTGACTGCGGCGCGCGGTTTTCCATAATGATGTAAACAGCCGCCACAACAATGTAAATAACCAGCAAAGCGGTTATCACGTCTGAACTGAGGTGAATAATTGAGCCTAACTCCATCTCACTTTCTCCCAATATGGCGCGGCATTTGCTACCCGCCAACTTTGGCCTATGATATCGCCAGCACAGTCCCACTGAGGGCTGCCAATTATCACCCCCGGAGAATCAAAAATGGACAAACTCATCAGCCTGACTGCCATTCCTTTTGCTCTGAGCTGGGATATTCCGCCGCAGCAGTGGCAGCTTGAACCAGACGAAACGCTGGCCATCACCGCCGGCCCCATCACCGACCTGTTTACCGACCCGGGCGGGACGGTGGTTAAAAACGACTCGTCCCGGTTGCTGTTTGCCCCGCCCGCCGAGTTTGTGCTCAGCGCCCGCGTAACGGTAGACTTTGCTTCCACGTTCGATGCTGGCGTGCTGGTACTGTACGCCGGGCCGGATTTTTGGGCCAAACTCTGCTTTGAGTTTTCGCCGCAGGGCCAGCCGATGGTCGTTTCTGTGGTTAACCGCCACCTGTCCGACGACTGCAACAGCGTGGTCATCAACGGCAACTCGGTTTATTTGCGGATTGCCGGGCTGGGCCAGGCTTTTGCCTTTCACTACTCCACCGATGGCCAAACCTGGCACATGGTGCGTTACTTTAGCCTGGGCCAGCCCGATTCGCTGCGGGCCGGATTTTCGGCGCAGTCGCCCACCGGCCAAAGCTGCACCGCCCGTTTTTCGGCCATCGATTTTGCCGCCCGGCGGCTGGCCGAACTGCGCGACGGCTCGTGAACCGGCTATCGGCTTAAATAGAACGGTACGTTGGTAATAATCCGAAAACGCCCGCGCCAGTCGCGCCGGTTGTACAGCAACGCCAGCTTGAGCGCCCAGGCCGATTCGTTGTGCAGCAGGTGATGCCACCACTTGGCCGGCACAAACTCGGGCACCAGTACTGTCACATAATCGCCCTCCTGCTGCACAAACTGGTCAATGTACTCCAGCAGCGGCTCGGTAACGGAGCGATAGGGCGAGGGGAGCACCTCCAGCGGCAAATTGGGAAAGACCTCGGCCCAGCGGGCCAGCAGATGGGCCGTCGCTTCGGGGTCAATTTCAACCGTGACCACGTGCAGTTGCCCGCCCAGCGCCTGGCCGTAATCCACCGCTTTGATGACCCCGCGGTGCAGGTCGGCGATGGGCACAATGGTGGTGTGGTGATGCATCATCACCGGCCAGCGCCCGGTCAGGGCCAACTGGTCCGCTACCTGCTGGTAGTGATGATGAATCGCTTTAAAAATTACCACCAGCGTGGGGATGAGCAGCAAAATAAACCAGGCGCCGTGGGTAAACTTGGTGGCGGCCACCACCACCAACACTATCGCGGTAGCGACCGCGCCGGCCCCGTTGATCACCGCGGAATGCCGCCAGCCGGGCGTGCGCAGTTTGAGCCAGTGGCGGACCATGCCGGCCTGATTGAGCGTGAACGAAATAAACACCCCCACGGCGTACAACGGGATCAGCGCGTGCGTTTGCGCGCCGAACACAATCACCAGCAGCCCGGCGATCACGCCCAGCACCACAATACCATTGCCGTACACCAGCCGGTCGCCCAGGTTGGCCAATTGGCGGGGCAAAAAGCGGTCGCGCGCCATCCACATGGCCAGCCGTGGAAAATCGGAGTAGCTGGTGTTGGCCGCCAGCAGCAATATCAGCGCGGTGGCCACTTGCAGCGCGTAATAGAGCGGCCCCACCCCAAACACGTGCCGGCCCAGTTGCGACACTACCGTTTCTGTCTCGCTGGGGGTAATGCCCACCTGGTGCACCAAAAAAGTAATGCCCAAAAACATGCTGATCAAAATGCCGGCCATCCACAGCAGGGTTTTGCCGGCGTTGTCGGCCTCCGGGTGTTTAAAAACGGTGACGCCGTTGCTGATGGCCTCGACGCCGGTCATAGCCGTGCAGCCGGAGGCAAAGGCGCGCAAAATCAAAAACAGAGTCAGGTTGTGTACCACCGCCCCCTCAACCGGCGTGGGCGGCGGTACGCTGATCAACCCGCCCGCCAGCCAGCGCGCCAGCCCCAAGCCGATGAGCAGGTACATTGTCCCCACAAAAAAATAAGTGGGCATGGCAAACACCCGCCCGGATTCGCGCAGGCCGCGCAGATTAACCAGCGTGATAATGGCGATGGCCGCCAGCGCGATCTCCACTCGCACCGGCTCCAGCGCCGGAAACGCGGAAGTGATGGCCGCCACCCCCGCCGAGATACTGACCGCCACCGTCAAAATATAATCCGTGAGCAGGGCCGCGCCGGCTACCAGGCTGGGCAGCGTGCCCAGATTTTCTTTGGAAACGGTGTACGCGCCCCCGCCGGTGGGGTACGCATGCACCGTTTGGTAATATGAAATAGCCACAACCAGCAGCAGCACGCCAATGGCAATGGCAATGGGCCACGACAGCCCCAGTGCTCCGCCGCCGGCGGCCAGCACCAGCACCAACAAGATTTCCTCGGTAGCGTAAGCCACCGACGACAGCGCATCGGACGACAACACCGCCAGCGCCTGTATTTTGCCCAACCGTTCATGGGTCATTCTGGCGCTTGGCAGCGCCTGGCCAATGAGCATTCGCCTTAAACTCCCGACCATTTCTCTATCATCCTCATTTTAAATATTGCTGGGTTAAAGTTTGATAATGGGCGCTATCAGGTTATTTACGGCACGTGCGTGCTCCCCCTCATTTCGATAGAACTCGCATCACACCACTGTGGCGGTAACAATCGAGTTTTACTCCTATCGAGCGCAAATTGCAACTTAAATTGCCATCAGAGTTGTTTGCCGGGCAACCCGACTGCATTTATTATTAGGTTCAAAGCATTTGAATTGGCGAGATTTTATCTCCACCCAAATTTTATCTCCACCCAAATCACTTCATAAATCCACACCGGGAGGTTAATTATGAAGATTACCAAAGCCGTTATCACCGCGGCCGGCCGCAAGCAGCGCACCCTGCCGCTGCAAACCCTCATCGACCGGGACAGCGCCGAAAAATCGGTGCTGGGTATTATTGTTGAGGAAACACTCCGCGCCGGCGTCGAAGAAATTTGCGTGGTCGTTCGCCCCGGCGATGAGGCGGCCTATGCCGCCGTGGCCGGCGACCATGCCGGCCGCCTGCACTTTGTGCAGCAGCAGGACTCGCTGGGCTACGGCCACGCCATTTACTGCGCCAAAGAGTTTGTTGGCGGTGACCCATTTTTGCATTTGGTGGGCGATCACCTCTACGTGAGCCGCACCGAAAAGGGCTGCGCCCAGCAGCTTGTTGACGTGGCCCAGGCCGAAAATTGCGCCGTGTCGGCGGTGCAGGCCACCCGCGAAAGCATGCTGCCCTACTACGGCGCGGTTGGCGGCAGCCGTGTGCCGGGCCGGGCCGACCTGTATCGGGTTGAAACCGTCATCGAAAAACCCACCCCCACCACCGCCGAGCAGCGCCTCATTGTGTCCGGGCTGCGGGCCGGCCACTACCTCTGCTTTTTTGGGATGCACGTGCTCACCCCCACCGTGCTCGATATTTTGGGCCGGCAAATTGAGGCCGCCGGCGCGGCGGGCGGCGTCACGCTATCGAGCGCGCTGGCAGAACTGGCCCAGCGCGAGCAGGTGCTGGCTTTGGAAAAACAGGACTGGCGCTACGATGTCGGGGTAAAATATGGCCTGCTCACCGCGCAACTGGCGCTGGCGCTCAACGGCCAGGACCGCGACGAAGTGCTGTCGCGGCTGCTGGAACTGCTGGCCGTGCGCGAACTGGGCGCGGGCGGGAGGTAACGCATGAGCGAGCTGGTCAAAATTATCACCGCCGCCGACGCCGCCACCCGCAACCGTTCGCTGGACGCCTTTGGCCGCAACGCCTCGCTGAGCCAACTGCTGGCCGAATGCGACGCGCTGGAGCAACTGCGCCACCGCAGCGACAACCTGTACGAGCGCGTTCGCGCCCTCTTTTTTCTGTACGCCATCCATCGCTTTCACCTGCCCCATAAAGCCGGCATGTCTACCGCCGGGCTGATACCCTTTGATGGCTACACGAATGTACTCAAGCGCCGCTTTGAGGAAGCCATCGAAATTTTCCTTAAAACGCAGGCCGCCGCCGGCCCCAGCGACGGTATTTCCAGCGCGCTGGCTGCCGCTTACCACCGGCTGGGTTTCCAGATTTTGGCCGATCAGGTGCGCCGCAGCGTGCGCTCGGTGCGCGGCAACCAGTGGATGTTCCGCACCGGCCACCCCGCCGACCACCCGCTGCGGCTGCAACCGCGCCTGCTGCAACCGCCCGCCGGCAGCCAACTTTTTCCCATTCTGCGCGAAGCCACGCCGGTGCGCATGGACCTGACCCACAGCGGCTGGAGCGACATCTTCTTTTTGGGGATGGACTTTCCCGAAGGCGCGCGCGTGATCAACACCTCCATCGATTTGAGCGTGCGCGGCCCGGACGGTTCGGCCGCGCCCACGCCGCCCCGCCCGCCGGTGGAAGCCTACCTGCGCGTCATCGATCAGCCGATGATCCGGCTGGTCAGTGTTGACCTCAACGCCAGCGCCGACATTACCAGCTTGGCCGATGTGTTTGATTTTGCCCGCGATTATCTGGGGCTGCTCAAAGCGGCGGTCATTGCCTCCGGGATTGTGCCGCCGGGCATGGAAGGCGCGGACCAACCGCTGGCCCGGCTGGTAAAACCCGGCCACGGGCTGGAGCTGGTTAGCCGGGTCAACGGCATTCCCAAAGGCTCGCGGCTGGCCGTCTCCACCAACCTGCTGGCCTGCCTCATTGCCGTGTGCATGCGGGCCACCGGCCAAACGCAGTCGCTCACCGGCCAGTTGACCGAAGACGAGCGGCGGCAGGTGGCGGCGCGGGCCATTTTGGGCGAATGGCTGGCCGGCTCCGGCGGCGGCTGGCAGGATTCCGGCGGCGTTTGGCCGGGGATGAAACTGATTACCGGCGTGCCCGCCGGCCCGGACGACCCCGAATTTGGCGTCAGCCGCGGGCGACTGTTGCCCTCGCACAAAATTTTCAGGCTCGATGATGTGTCGGCGGCCACGCGCCAGCGCTTGCAGGATAGTTTGGTGCTGGTGCACGGCGGCATGGCGCAGGATGTCGGCCCGATTTTGGAAATGGTCACCGAAAAATACCTGCTCCGCTCCGAAGCCGAGTGGCAGGGGCGGCAGGAAGCCATCCGCATTTTGGACGACGTGGTGGGTCATCTGGCCGCCGGCGATGTGCCGGCCATCGGCGCGGCCACCCAGCGCAACTTTTTTGGGCCAATCCAAACCATTATTCCGTGGGCCACCAACCAGTACACCGAGCGGCTGATTGAGCAAGTGCAGGCCGAATTTGGCCCCAAATTCTGGGGCTTCTGGATGTTGGGCGGCATGTCCGGCGGTGGGATGGGCTTTATTTTTGAGCCGGAAACCAGGCCGCTGGCCCAGCGCCGTTTGCAGGAAATTATGAGCGCCACCAAACGGCGGCTGGAACACGCCGTGCCGTTTGCGATGGAGCCGGTGGTCTACGATTTTGCCATCAACGAGCGCGGCACGTTTGCCGACCTGCTCACCGGCGACACGGCGCTGATGCCGGCCGGCTACTACACCCAAACCGTGCCGGGGCTGCTGCGGCTGGAAGCGCGCCACCTGTCGGCCTTTCGCCGGGCGGAGCTGGAGCGATTTGGCCGCGCCTGCCGCACCGAGCCGGAACTGAGCGGCATGGTCGAAACGCTGTTTGACCGGCTGCTGCCCCGCGCCGCCGAAAGCGACACCGAAACCCACAGCCTCGACACGCTGCTGGATCGATTTGGCTTTGACCGGGTGCAGCACGAACAAATCCGGGCCGACCTGCGCAGTGGGCGCATCGGCCTGGCCCAAAACCGGCTGCCGGTCAACAGCCGCATCGACGATGTGAAACCGGGCGATGTTTTTGACGCGACCGCCGGCCTGCCCGACACCTACCGCCGGCGCGGGCTGGCGGCGCTGGCCGAAGGCGCAGTGGCGGTGGTCTCGCTGGCGGGCGGCGTGGGCAGCCGCTGGACCAAAGGCGCGGGCGTGGTTAAGGCGCTCAATCCGTTTTGCAAATTGGGCGGCAAACACCGCACCTTTGTAGAAATTCATCTGGCCAAAAGCCGGCGCATCAGCCGGGAAAGCGGCGCGGGGCTGCCCCACATTTTCACCACCAGCTACCTCACCCACGCCGCCATCGAGTCGTTTTTTGCGGCGGAACGCAATTACGGCTACCCCGGCCCGCTGCACCTGTCGCCGGGGCAGATTATCGGCCTGCGGCTGGTGCCGATGGCCCGCGACCTGCGGTTTGCCTGGGAAGAAATGCCGCAGCAGATGCTCGACGAGCAGGCGCAGAAGATGCGCGACAGCCTGCACGCGGCGCTGATCGGCTGGGCGCAACAAATGGGCGAGGGCCGCGACTACACCGACAACCTGCCGATGCAGTGCCTGCACCCGGTCGGCCACTGGTACGAAATACCCAACCTGTTCCGCAACGGCGTACTGGCCGGGCTGCTGGCCGAGCGCCCGGCGCTCAAATATTTACTGGTACACAATATCGACACCCTCGGCGCGGACGTTGACCCGGCCCTGCTGGGCTATCACATTGAACACAACGCCGCGCTCACCAGCGAAGTCATCACCCGCCGCATCGAGGACCGCGGCGGCGGGCTGGCCCGCATCGACGGCCATTTGCGGCTCATCGAAGGGCTGGCCCTGCCCCGCGAAGAGGTGGAATTCAACCTGTCGTATTACAACTCCAACACTTTCTGGCTAGACATCGACCAGATTTTGGCCGTGTTTGGGCTGGGCCGGGCCGATTTGGCCGACGCCAGCAAAGTTACCGCGGCGGTACGAAATCTGGCGGCGCGGATGCCGACGTACATCACGCTGAAAGATGTGAAAAAACGGTGGGGTAAAGGGCAGGAAGATATTTTCCCGGTAACGCAGTTTGAAAAATTGTGGGGCGATATGACGGCGCTGCCGGAACTGGCCTGCCAGTTTGTGGTGGTGCCGCGCCGGCGCGGCCAGCAGCTCAAAGAGCCGGCCCAGCTCGATGGCTGGCTGCGCGACGGTTCGGCGGCGTATCTGGAAACGCTGTGTGAGTGGGATTAATCCCCCTCATCCCCCAACCCCCTTCTCCCAGTGGGAGAAGGGGGAGAATTTTTTGTGTGTTGTCACGGCCAGCGAAGCTGGCCGTGACAACACATTAGTCCGGTAACGTCCGCCGCAACAAATTCAACCAGTTGCCGCCCATTATCCCCTCGATGTCGGCGGCGCTGTAACCGCGCTTGCTCAATTCCTCGCCAATAACAGTCAGGTCGGCCACGCTGTCCAGCCCAAAGGGAGTCCGCTCCTGACCAAAACTGCCGTCCATGTCGCTGCCCAGCCCAATGTGGCGGGTGTGGCCCACCAACTGGCAACTGTAATCAATTTGGGCGATCACCGTTTCCAGCGGCAACTGGCGCCGCAGGTCTTTAAACGGAATGCCGCCATCGCCCAAAAAGCTTTGCAGCAGCACCACCCCAATCACCCCGCCGCGCCCGGCAATTCGCCGAATCGTTTCAGCGCGCAGGTGGCGCTGCGGCTGCGGCGCGTTGGGCAGCAGGGCTCGGGCGTTGCTGTGCGAGGCGATAATCGGGCCGGGGTAGGTAGCGAGCGCCTCATCCACACCGGCGTCGGTCATGTGGCTCAAATCCAAAATCATGTTCAACCCGGCCATACGCCGCAGTAGCTCGCGGCCGGCGTTGGTCAGCGGGCCGGGGTGTTGCGTGCCGCCGGCGTAACGCGTGGCATCCCAGGCCGGGCCGATGATGCGCAGCCCGGCGGCGTGCCAGTCCGGCAGTTCGGACGGCTGCAAAATGCCGTCTGCTCCTTCCATCAGCAGCACCAGCCCCACCCGCCGTCCCGCCGAGTTGCCGTTTTGCCACGGGGCCAACCCCTGTTCCAGATCGGCCCGGCTGCGAATAAGATAAAATTTATCGGGGTGCGCCGCTGCCAACTGCTGGTAAGTGTGAACCTGCTGCCAGTACAACCGGTGGGCCTGGGCCTTGTTGGCGTAACACTGGGTGTCCCACGGCCCTTCGCGGTAGCGGGCCGGTGAAACATACAGCGTGGCAAAAACCACCGCCACCCGGCCGGCCAGCCACTCCGGCCAGCCGAGCATGGCCACTCCGCCGCGCTGCGGAATAGCGGTGCCGGCTTCGCGCCGGCGGGTGTCGGCCACGGAACGGCTGTAATCCCGCCCGTAAAGGAGAATATTCATCGCAATGTCTTCGTGCGCGTCAACAACAATCATCAAAGCTGCTCCCAGGTGTGATTTAAGCCGAACGGGGTTGGCGCGATTAATCGCGCCAACCCCGTTCGGCCTGCCGCTTCATCATAGCCAAAACTGGCGTTTCGTCAAAGTTGCCGGGAACCTGCGCCGGTTAAAATCTGGCTCGACGCTTTGACGCCAACTCACCCCAAGCCTATAATCACGCTCAGCTAAAAATCAATGGCTTCGCGCTTTGGCGCGGCCAAATCAAAAAAGTGAGTGAGTGTACTAATTATGAAGGGTGACCCTGGTCCTGGAAGTCAGCAGACCACGCTGCCCCCTCGTCTGCCAATTCAATAGCGCCCCCCGCCAGGCAGACGGCCCACCCCCGCCGCCTCCGGGGGAGTAATTTATCTCCGGAGGTGAGTCATGAAAGCCTTTGATCTCAACGATATTATGGTGCAACTGCGCACCGCTCTGGAACAGGACAATCTGGATGCCGCCATTCAGACGCTGGAAATTTTGCGTTCGCCAGACCAGGCCGACCTGTTTGCCGAGCTGGACGAAGATGAGCAAATCGCCCTGCTGGCCCAATTAAGCCCGGCCACATCCGCCGACATTCTGGAAGAGCTGGAAGACGAAGATGCCGCCGAACTGGTGCTGGCGCTGCCCACCGAAACCGCCAGCCGGATTGTCGATGAAATGGCCGCCGACGAAGCCGCCGATCTGCTGAGTGAGATTGAGCCGGAACAGGCCCGGGCCATTCTGGCCCGGCTGGAAGACCCGGAAGAAATTCATCCGCTACTACTCCACCCCGACGACAGCGCCGGCGGTCTGATGAGTTCCGAATTTCTGGCCCTGCGCCGGCGCATGACCGCCGGGGATGCACTCAGGGCCATCCGTCAATGGAAAGAAGAGGACGAACCGGTCCACGACCTGTTTGTGGTTGACGCCGAGCGCCACCTGTGCGGGCAGGTGAGTCTGCGCCAGTTGCTGGTGGCCGACCCCGCCACGCCGTTGCTGGAGCTGCTGGACCCCGATATGATCGCCGTGCCGGTGGGCACCGATCAGGAAGAGTGCGCCCGGCTGATGTCGCGCTACGACTTGCTGGCGCTGCCGGTGGTTGACCACAACAACGTGCTGCTGGGCGTCATCACCATTGATGACGTAGTTGACGTGCTGGAGCAGGAGGCCACCGAAGACTTCCAGCGGTTGGGCGGGGCGGAACCGCTGGAGCAGCCGTACCTGTCTACCGGCGTGCTGACCATTGCCCGCAAACGGGTGGGGTGGTTGATGCTGCTCTTTGTTACCGAAAGCCTCACCGGCACGGTGCTGCGTCACTTTGAAAATGAGTTACAGGCGGCGGTGGCGCTGGCCTTTTTTGTGCCGCTGCTCATTGGCACCGGCGGCAATGCCGGTTCGCAGACCACCAGCACCATTATCCGGGCGCTGGCCGTGGGTGATATTTCGATGCGCGATGGCCTGCTGGCGCTATGGCACGAACTGCGTGTGGGATTGCTGCTGGGGTTGGGGATGTCGCTGTTTGCCTTTGTCCGCGCCCTCACCTGGGGCACCGATGACCGGCTGGCGCTGACGGTAGCCATCGCCATTTTTACTATTGTTATTTGGGCTAACGCGCTCGGGGCGCTGCTACCCATTTTGGCCGCCCGGTTGCGCATCGACCCAACCGTGGTTTCCGGCCCGGTAATGAGCACGCTGGTCGACGCCACCGGCCTGTTCATCTATTTTACAATGGCCCGCCTTATTTTGGGTTTATAGCCGGCCGCCCGGCGAAAAAAGCGTGCTCCTGCTTCACCAGCTCGATGCGGGCCTGGGCCAGCCGGTGCGCCGCCAGATGCGTCGGCACCCCTTCCTCTCGGGACAGGGCCACAATCCGCAGCAGCGAGTCGTAAATGGCGGAGGTTTTGTGCCAGGCTGTTTGGGCATCAAACGCGCCTACCTCGGAGCCGATGCTGATAATTCCGCCGGCGTTGATCACGTAATCCGGCGCAAACAGAATATTGCGCTCGGCCAGCTCAAAGCCCAACTGGTCATCGGCCAGTTGGTTGTTGGCCGCCCCGGCCACAATCCGGCAGCGCAGCCGGCCGATGGTGGTATCGTTGATCACCGCCCCCAGCGCGCACGGGGCAAACACGTCGCACTTCACTTCGTAAATATCGTCCGGCGGTACCAGTTTGATGCCCAACTCCAGCGCGATTTTGGCCGCCCGTTCGGCGTTGAGTTCGCTGGCCACCAGCCGGGCGCCATCCTGAGCCAGCAGCCGGGCCAGATGAGCGCCCACCTTGCCCAATCCCTGCACGGCTACCGTTCGCCCCCGGAGGTCATCCGAACCGAAACAGGCCCGGCAGCAGGCCCGGATGCCCCGGTACACGCCAAACGCGGTTACCGGCGAGGGGTCGCCGCTGCCGTGTTCGGTTTTGGGCAGGCCGACCACGTAAGGCGTAGACTGGTGGACCAACGCCATATCAACCACGGTGGTGCCCACGTCCTCGCCGGTGATGTACCGGCCATGCAGCGAATTGATAAATTTGCCAAAGGCCTGCCACAGCGCCGCGCTTTTGTCGCGGGCCGGGTCGCCAATGATTACCGCTTTGCCGCCGCCAAAATCAAGCCCGGCCAGCGACGCCTTGTAAGTCATCCCTTCGGCCAGACGCAGCACATCCAGCAGCGCATCCTCCTCAGAGACATACGGCCACATGCGGCAACCGCCCAGCGCCGGCCCCAGCACCGTGCTGTGAATGGCCACAATCGCCCGCAGCCCGGCTGTTTTGTCGCTCCAAAAAATGACTTCTTCGTGATTGTGCTCCGCAAGGTAATTAAAAATTTCCATCGCCACAACCTCCCAAATTAGTTGGGTGAGCGTGGTGAGTTGGGTGAGTGTGGTGAGTAAAAGATGGTTTTGACTCACCTAACCCACCCAACCCACTCAACTCATCTCATCTCACTCGTTGCAATAGTTCAGCGCCGCGACGCAGCGCCGCCTCATCCGCACTGAGCGCGGCGTGGCCGTGCGCCGCCAGATATTCGCGCAGCGCCTCGGCCACGCTTTCCAGCGGCAAAACATCGGTCGCGGCCACCAGCGCGCCGAGCATGACCATATTGGCCGCTTTGTCGCTGCCCAGTTGCAAGGCGATGTCGTTAGCCGGCACCGGCGCCACGGTGATGTCCGTTCGCTGCACCGGCTGGTCAATCAGCGAACTGTTGACCACCAGCACGCCGCCCGGCTTAACCAGCGGCTCGTATTTTTGCAGCGACGGCAAATTGAACACCAGCACCGCCTGCGGCTGCGGCGTTAGCGGCGAACCAATCTCCTCATCGCTGATGATGACGGTGACGTTGGCCGTGCCGCCGCGCATTTCCGGCCCGTAGCTGGGCAGCCAGGTCACGTTGCGGCCCAGAGCCATCGCCGCCCGCGCCAGAATTTGTCCGGCAAACAAAATGCCCTGCCCGCCAAAGCCGGCAATCACAATTTCTGTTTGCATAGTTTGCTCCTTTCGTTAATTCACTGGTGAGTTCACCCCTCATCCCCCCTACCCCCCTTCTCCCAGAGGGCGAAGGGGG
>JAJVIM010000030.1 GCA_022071955.1 Anaerolineae bacterium | reverse complement strand
TGGGGGCGCTGGCGGCGGCGCTGTTTATCTTGCTGGGGTTGCCGGCGGCCATTTTGGGCTACCAGTTTGGCCTGCGCCCCGCCCTGGCCGGGGTCCGCACCATCGACATCATCGCCGCGGCCCCGGAGGCCGGCGGTTTTCAACCCGATTCCATCCGGGTGGCCGCCGGGGAAACGGTGCGGCTGCGCTTTTCCGCGCCGGATGTTACTCACGGCCTGGCCATCGGCCCCGGACTGGGGCTGGATTTTGGCCAGATTGATCCCGGCCAGGTGAAAGAGGTGGAGGTCACCTTTGCCGAGGCGGGCCGCTACACGCTGTACTGCAACACCTGGTGCAGCCCCAGCCACTGGCGCATGCGCAGCACCATCGAAGTGGTTGACCCGGCCAACCCCGCCGCCCTGCCGGTAGCTTCCGCGCCGGACCCCGTGTTGGAATCGCTGGCGGCCCGGCAGGTAGATATCGACGCGCCGCACCCGGCGGCGGTTGTCCCGGCCCGCCCGCCGGCGGCGGAAAATGGACAGGAAATTGTGGCCGGCCTGGGCCAGTCGCTGCCGGCGGAGTTGACGGATTTGGACTGGCGGCGCAGCCACAGCCCGGTTGAAGCGCAGCGCCGGCTGGTTGAACAGGGGCTAACCGGGGCCGAAGCCTGGGACGCCGTGGCTTTTCTGTGGCTGGCCGATCTGACGGCGGAGCGGCGGCTGGCGGCGGCGGAACTGTACGCCAAAAACTGCGCTGCTTGCCACGGTGAATCCGGCGACGGGCGCGGTCCCGGCGCGGACGTGCTGGCCGCGCAGCACACCAACACCGGCCACGCCGCTGGCATGAATATGGCCACGGCCCCCGCCGCCTTTGCCGATTTCGAGCCGATGCTGGGCGGCAGCGGCGACATCTACTACGCCAAGCTGCGGCGCGGCGGCATGGGCACCAGCATGCCCGGCTTTGGCCAGCTTTTTACCCCGCAAGAAAGCTGGCTGGTGGTCGATTACTTGTGGACTTTTGTCTTCGATCCGGCCGGCAAGCCAACACCGCAGCCATAAAATATTGGGTAGCGGTAAAGTTGTAAGTGATGGGTCATTTTTGTTTTGCCCCCAACCCCTCTCCCAAGTTTGGGGGAGGGAAGTTTAGAAATTAGGTATGTTTTCGGGCGCATTGCGCCCGAAAACATACCGCTTCATCAATTTCCCCTTCCATTCAACCACTACCCGATTTTCCTGCATAGGGTAGGAAACCAGAAAGATACTGTCAATCTAAAAGTAAGCCCTCCCGTTGTAGTGGACATAAGGTGCGGTGAACCCGGCGACGGCTCATCTTGACACTTTCTTGATACTCCCGGCGTTATTCTTGACCCCCGTTTGACCCCTTTTTTGCTATGCTGAAGGTGAAATTAATCACCGGATATTCTGAAGGAGGCATCCCTGTGGCTGATCTGTTCTATCTTGCTGTGCCGCTGCTTTTCTTTGCGGCCAGCGCCGGTTTTGTAGTTGGCGCACAACGTTTAATGGAGGGCTAACGTGGCAATTTTGTATGGCATCACGGGCTTTATCGCTCTGGCCCTGCTGGGGTACCTGCTCATTATGCTGCTACGGGGAGAAAAATTCTGATGACGGCCGGACTTGTTCAAATTGGGCTGTATATGCTGGTGTTGTTGCTGCTGGTTAAGCCGCTGGGGGCGTATATGGCTCGCGTTTACAGCGGCCAAAATACCGGATTGGATCGCGCGCTCGGGCCGGTTGAACGGCGGCTGTACCGGCTGGCCGGCGTGAATCCACAGGCGGAAATGGATTGGCCAACTTACGCCGTGGCGCTGCTGTTGTTCAACGGCCTGGGCTTTTTGGCGCTCTATTTGCTGCTGCGGCTGCAAAACTGGCTGCCGCTCAACCCGGCCCGTATGGGCGCGATCAATCCCGACACCGCGCTCAACATTGCCATCAGCTTTGCCACCAACACCAACTGGCAAAACTACGGCGGCGAAACCACGCTGAGCTATCTGGTGCAGATGGCGGGGCTGACCACGCAAAATTTTGTCTCGGCGGCCACGGGCATGGCCGTGCTGGCGGCGCTGATCCGCGGCCTGGCCCGCCACTCGGCGCAGACCATCGGCAACTTCTGGGTCGATCTGACCCGCTCGATCCTCTATATTTTACTGCCGCTCTCGCTGCTGCTGGCCCTGCTGCTGGTATCGCAGGGGGTGGTGCAAACCTTCGGGCCCTATCCCACGGTCCCCCTGCTGCAACCCGCACCGGACGCCGGCGGCGCACCCATTACCGAACAGGTGCTGGCCGCTGGCCCGGCGGCTTCGCAGATTGCCATCAAACAACTGGGCACCAACGGCGGCGGTTTTTTCAACGTCAATTCGGCCCATCCTTTTGAAAACCCGACCCCGGTGTCGAACTTTCTGGAAATGCTGGCGATTCTGCTTATTCCGGCGGCGCTGTGTTACACCTTTGGCCGGATGGTGGGCGATACCCGCCAGGGCTGGGCGCTGCTCATCGCCATGAACCTGTTCTTTATTCCGCTGCTGGCCGTCACCGTCAGCGCCGAATATGGCGGTAATCCCCTTTTTTCTGCGTTGAATATTGACCAGACGGCCGGCAATATGGAAGGCAAAGAGGTGCGCTTTGGCGTGGCCAACTCGGCGCTGTGGGCCACGGCGACCACCGCCGCTTCCAACGGCTCGGTCAATGCCATGCACGATTCGTTCACGCCGGCGGGCGGGCTGGCGGCGCTGTTTTTGATGCAGCTCGGCGAGGTAATTTACGGCGGCGTCGGCTCCGGGCTGTACGGGCTGCTCATTTTTGCCGTCATCGCCGTGTTTGTGGCCGGGTTGATGGTCGGCCGTACCCCGGAATATCTGGGTAAAAAGATCGAGGCGTTTGAAATGAAAATGGCCGCTATTGCCATTTTGACGCCGCCGGCGGTGGTGCTGCTGGGCACGGCCATCGCGCTGATGACCGGCGCCGGGCTGAGCGGCATTCACAATGGCGGGCCGCACGGTTTCAGCGAGGTGTTGTACGCCTACACGTCGCAGGGCAACAACAACGGCAGCGCCTTTGCCGGTTACGGGGCCAACACGCCGCTGGTCAACATTACCGGCGGGCTGGCCATGCTCTTTGCCCGTTACTGGGTGGCCCTGCCGGCGCTGGCTATCGCCGGGGCGCTGGCCCGCAAAAAGAAGGTGCCGGCCAGCAGCGGGACGCTGCCCACGCACGGGCCGCTGTTCATCGGTTGGCTGGCGGCAGTGGTGTTGGTTGTCGGCGCGCTCAGCTTTTTACCGGCGCTGGCCCTGGGGCCAATTGTCGAACAGTTGTTGCTGCGGCAAGGCATCACATTTTAGAGCCAGTGGAGCAAAGTATGCCATCAACCAAAAAACAAACTCATTTAAATCGACAACTTTACCGGCGGGCGCTGCTGGACTCGCTGGCCAAGCTTAACCCGCGCCGGCAACTTCGCAACCCGGTCATGTTCATTGTTGAAATCGGCAGCGTGCTGCTGACCACGCTCTGGGGCTGGACGCTCGTCCGCGGCCCCATCGAGAGCGATTCCGCCGGCTTCATCGGCGCGGTAGCGGCCTGGCTCTGGTTTACGCTGCTCTTTGCCAACTTTGCCGAGGCTCTGGCCGAAGGCCGGGGCAAAGCCCAGGCCCAGGCGTTGCGCCAAACCCGGCAGGAAACCCGGGCCAAAAAAGTGGCCCGCCCGGCCAAAGACGCGCCGCAAACCGCCACCGTTTCCACCGAACTGTGCCAGGGCGATCTGGTGCTGGTGGAGGCCGGCGACATTATCCCCGCCGATGGCGAGGTCATCGAAGGGGTAGCGCTGGTGGATGAAAGCGCCGTTACCGGCGAAAGCGCCCCGGTTATCCGCGAATCGGGCGGCGACCGCAGCGCCGTGACCGGCGGCACCCGCGTCACGTCAGACTGGATCATTGTTCAAATCACCGCCAGCCCCGGCGAGGGTTTTTTAGACCGGATGATTGGCCTGGTAGAAGGGGCCAGCCGCCAAAAAACGCCCAACGAGATCGCTCTCAATATTTTGCTGGCCGGCTTCACCATCATTTTTCTGCTGGTGGCGGCCACGCTGCTGCCCTTTTCGATGCACAGCGTAACGGCGGCGGGGCGGGGCCAGCCGGTCACCATTACCGTGCTGGTGGCGCTGCTGGTCTGCCTCATTCCCACCACCATTGGCGGGCTGCTCAGCGCCATCGGCATTGCCGGCATGGACCGCCTCATCCGGCGCAACGTGATTGCTATGTCCGGCCGGGCGGTGGAAGCCGCCGGTGATGTGGACGTGCTGCTGCTGGATAAAACCGGCACCATCACCCTGGGCAGCCGCCAGGCCACCGAGTTCATTCCGCTGGCCGGGGTCAGCGCCATTGAGCTGGCCGATGCGGCCCAACTGGCCTCTTTTAGCGATGACACGCCGGAAGGCCGCTCGATTGTGGTGCTGGCCAAGAAACAGTTTGATTTGCGCCAACGCCCATTGGCCGCGATGGAGGCCCGGTTTGTGCCGTTTACCGCCCAAACCCGCATGAGCGGCGTCGATATGAAAACCTCTGAAATCCGCAAAGGCGCTGCCGAGGCAATTATAAATTATGTTGCCAGCAAAAATGGCCGCCATTTTACGCCGCCATTTGAACTCAACGCTGCCGTGGAAAAAGTAGCGTCCGCCGGCGGCACGCCGCTGGTGGTGGCCCGAAACGGGCAATTTTTGGGCGTAATTCATTTGAAGGATGTGCTCAAGGGCGGCATCCGCGAGCGCTTCAGCCAGTTGCGGAAAATGGGCATCAAAACGGTGATGATTACCGGCGACAACCCGCTCACCGCCGCCGCCATCGCCGCCGAAGCCGGGGTGGACGACTTTCTGGCCGAGGCCACGCCCGAAGCCAAGCTGAAGCTGATCCGCCAGTATCAGGCCGGCGGGCGGCTGGTGGCCATGACCGGCGACGGCACCAACGACGCCCCGGCGCTGGCCCAGGCCGATGTGGCCGTGGCCATGAACACCGGCACCCAGCCGGCCCGCGAAGCGGCCAATATGGTTGATCTGGACAGCAACCCCACCAAGCTCATTGAGATTGTGGAAATTGGCAAGCAGTTGTTGATGACCCGCGGCGCGCTGACCACCTTTAGCCTAACCAACGATATTGCCAAATATTTTGCCATTATTCCGGCGGCCTTTGTGGCCACCTATCCGGTGTTGGGCAGCCTGAACATTATGCGCCTGGCTACCCCGCACAGCGCCATTCTTTCGGCGGTTATTTTTAACGCGCTAATTATTATGGCGCTGGTGCCGCTGGCGCTGCGCGGTGTGCCTTATCGACCACTCAGCGCGGCCCATCTGCTGCGCGATAATCTGCTCATTTACGGCCTTGGCGGGCTGGTTGCGCCGTTCATCGGCATCAAACTCATCGATATGATTTTGGCCGGGCTGGGCCTGGTTTAGTCCAATCTTCACAGGAGTCCAGAGCTTGCTCTGGTATTTCTATTTTATACGAGGAAACAACATATGCGTACCCAACTCAAACCGGCAATTGTACTGCTGGCCCTATTCACCCTGATCACCGGGCTGCTCTATCCTCTGGCAGTGACGGCGGCGGCCCAGCTTGTTTTTCCGCGGCAGGCCAACGGCAGCCTCATCATCGAGCACGGGCAGCCGGTTGGCTCAAGTCTTATCGGCCAGCCGTTCAGCGAGCCAAAATATTTCTGGGGCCGGCCCTCGGCCACCGCGCCGACGCCGTACAACGCCGCCGCGTCGGCTGGCTCCAATCTGGGGCCAACCAGCGCCACTTTGATAGAAAATGTGCAGGCCCGCATTGCCGCCCTGCGCACCGCCGACCCGGCCAACACCGCGCCGATTCCGGTGGATTTGGTCACGGCTTCGGCCAGCGGGCTAGACCCCGACATCAGCGTGGCCGCGGCCCGCTATCAGGCGGCGCGGGTGGCGCGGGCCAGAGGGCTGGGGCTGGCGGCGGTCAATCGCCTGATTGACCAGTTTACCACCGGCCGCACCTTTGGTTTGCTGGGCGAGCCGCGGGTGAATGTGCTGCTTTTGAACCGGGCGCTGGACGGGCTACAATTGTAAGTAACCGGCCAAATTGATCAGATAAACTTGCCGTTTGTCAATGGGTAGACCCTTAAAATTTTACAGCCTTTCGTCACCCTCATCCCCCGGCCCCCTTCTCCCTGTGGGGAGAAGTACCCCTGTGGGACACAGGTGGGAGAAAAGAGTTTCGGGTGTGGATTGGCGCGGCATTGCCGCGCCAATCCACACCCGTTTAATCGCTCCCCCTCCCCAAATTTTGGGGAGGGGGTTGGGGGGAGGGGTAATTAGCAACTAAAAGTTAACGTTTGGGTTAAATTGACAAACCTGTTTTATCCTTACCTTGTCACGAATGCAGGCAGGCAGCCGATGAGTACAAATTACGTCCGTCCCAACCCGGACGAATTGTTGAATCAGGTGCAACAGGAAGCGGCGCAGCAGGCGCGCGGCAAGCTCAAAATTTTTTTGGGTTATGTGGCCGGCGTGGGCAAAACCTTTGCCATGCTTGAAGCCGCCCACCAGCGCCGGGCCGAAGGGCTGGATGTGGTGGTGGCCTGCGTTGAAACCCACGGTCGCCCGGAAACCGAAACCCTGCTGCGCGGGCTGGAAGTTATTCCCCGCCGCCAGATTGACTACCGTGGCGTAACCTTAACCGAACTTGACCTTGACGCGGTGTTGGCCCGCCGCCCCCAACTGGCGCTGGTGGATGAACTGGCCCACACCAACGCGCCCGGCTCGCGCCACGCCAAACGCTACCAGGATGTGCTGGAGTTGCTCAAGGCCGGCATCGATGTATACACCACGGTCAACATTCAGCATCTGGACAGCCTCAACGATGTGGTTGCCCGGATTACCGGCATCACCGTGCGCGAAACCGTGCCGGATTACGTGCTGGACGAAGCCCACGAACTTGAACTGGTTGACCTGCCGGTTGACGAACTGCTGCAGCGGCTTACGGACGGCAAAGTGTACGTGCCGGAGCAGGCCAGCCGGGCCAGCCGCAAGTTTTTCCGGGCCGGCAACCTGTCGGCGTTGCGTGAACTGGCCCTGCGCCGCGCCGCGGACCGCATTGACGACCAGATGCGCCGCTACATGCAAACCCACGCCATCACCGGGCCGTGGCCAGCCGGCGAGCGGCTGCTGGTTTGCGTTAGCCCCAGCCCGCTCAGCGAACGGCTGGTGCGCGCCGCCCGGCGGCTGGCGGTGCGGCTCAATGCCGAGTGGTTTGCCGTGTATGTTGAAACGCCCGGCCAAACTAACCTTTCGCCCGCCGCCCGCGAGCGGGTTACTCATAATTTGCATTTGGCCGAACTTTTGGGAGCCACAGCGATGACCGTCACCGGCAGTTCCGCCGCCGAGGCGATTGTCGGCTTTGCCCACACCCACAACATCACCAAAATTGTGGCCGGCAAGCCGCTGCGCCCGCGTTGGGTAGAGTTACTGCGCGGGTCGATTGTGGACCGGATTATCCGCCGCAGCGGTGATCTTGATATTTACGTGATCAGCAGCGCCGCCGAGCCAGCCGAAACAAGCCGGCCGCTGGCAGCCCAACGGCAGCCACACCCCTGGCGGCACTACGGCTGGAGCGCCGGCATGGTTGCTGCGGCCACGCTGCTCGGCCTGCCGCTGCGGCCCTTTATCAACCCCATCAATCTGGTCATGCTCTATTTGCTGGCGGTGGTCATTGTCGCCGTCCGGCTGGGCCAGCGGCCGGCTATGCTGGCCTCGCTGCTGAGCGTGGTGGCCTTTAACTATGTGTTTGTGCCGCCTTACTACACTTACGTGGTGTCTGACGCCCAGTTTTTGCTGACCTTTGCCGCGCTGCTGGCCGTGGGCATTGTGATCAGCACGCTCACCGCCCAGGCCCGCGCCCAGGCGCAGGCCGCCCAACGCCGCGAAACCCACACCGCGGCCTTATACGAACTCAGCCGCGATCTGGCCGCTGCCGCCACCCCGGACACCATTGGCCGGATTGTGACCGCCCATATTCGCCGGGTTTTTGAGGGACAGGCTGCCATTTTACGCCCCGAGCCGGACGGCGAAACTCTGCGGCCGTGCAACACCGCGCCTGCTTTTGCCGCCAACGAAACGTCTGTGGCTGCCTGGGCGTTTCAGCACAGCCAGCCGGCTGGCCGCGGCACCGATACCCTGGCCGACGTGCGGGGCACCTACCTGCCGCTGCAAACCGAGCAAAACGTCGTCGGCGTGTTGGGGGTCAATTTGAAAGCCGAAACCGGCCGGTTGGCCCCGGAGCAGTGGCGGTTGCTGGAGTCGTTTGCCAACCAAACGGCGCAGGCCATGCGCCGGGTGCAACTGGTTGAGGCGGCCCGCCAGGCCCAATTACTGCGCGAAACTGAAAAGCTGCAAACGGCCCTGCTCAATTCCATCTCGCACGATCTGCGCACGCCGCTGGCCTCGATTACCGGCGCGCTCAGCAGCCTGCGTAATGACGCCGCTTTTTTGGACGCTGCGGCCCGGACGCTGCTGGTTGATACGGCCTGGGAGCAGTCTGGCCGGTTGAATAATCTGGTGGGCAATTTGCTGGAGATGACCCGGCTGGAAGCTGGCGCAACAAAAGTCAAACCGGAGCCGTGCGATGTGCAGGATTTGATTGGGGTGGCTCTGGCGCAACTGGGCCACCGGCTGGGAAACCGTATGCTTAATATTGAAGCGCCGGATGATTTGCCGCTGGTGCCAATGGATTTTGTGCTGATGGTGCAGGCGTTGGTCAACCTGCTGGATAACGCCTGCAAATATTCTCCGCCGGACACGCCGATTACCATTCGCGCCGCAGCAACGCCCACGGAATTTCTGTTGCGGGTCAGTGATCAGGGTAGCGGCATCCCTGCCGGTGAGCGAGAGCGGATATTTCAAAAATTCTACCGGGCGCAGGCGGCCAACGGCGTCAGCGGCACCGGCCTGGGCCTATCGATTAGCAAAGGCATTGTGGAGGCTCACGGCGGGCGCATTTGGGTTGATAACAACCCGGCCGGCGGCGCGGAATTCACCATCGCCCTGCCACTGAAAATGGAGGCTGCGCCATGAGCGACAACGGACCCCGCATTGTGGTGGTTGACGATGAGCAGGCCATCCGTCGTTTTCTGCATACATCGCTAACGGCCAATGGTTACACCGTGTTTGAGGCTGCGGCTGGCCAAACGGCGCTGGCGGCGGTGGTCAATCACCGGCCCGACGTGGTTATCCTTGACCTGGGGCTGCCCGATCTGGACGGGCTGGAGGTGACCCAACGCCTGCGCGAATGGACGCAAATCCCCATTATTATTCTGTCGGTGCGGGGGCAGGAAGCGGATAAAATCGCCGCGCTGGATGCCGGGGCCGATGATTACCTGACCAAACCGTTTGGCGTGGGCGAACTGCTGGCCCGGCTGCGGGTAGTGCTGCGGCGCGCGCCTCAACCCGGCGATGAGCCGGTGTTTGCGAACGGCGGGCTGCTGGTTGATCTGGCCCGGCGGCTGGTAAGCGTGGCCGGGCAGGAAATCCAGCTCACTCCCACCGAGTACGATCTGCTGCGGGTGCTGGTGACGCACGCCGGGCGGGTGTTAACCCACCAGCAGTTGCTGCGGCAGGTGTGGGGGCTGGGTTATGAAGCCGAGGCGCACATGCTGCGGGTCAATATCAGCAATTTGCGCCGCAAACTGGAACCTGTTCCGACCCGGCCCCAGTACATCCTCACCGAACCGGGGGTGGGCTACCGCCTGCGAGTTGAGGCTTGATTCCTGGTCAAAATGGAGATGATAAATTCCGGTTGGGCCTTTGCACTATCTCCGCAGGCGGGCGCGCCAGTCAGCCTTAACCGTATACCCAAAAAGCCCACTGGCCGGAACACGCTGCGGCCGGCCGGATTCAAGCCCGAGTTCGGCGTAGTACGCCACGCGGGTCCCGGCCAAAAAAGGCTGAATCAAACCGGTCAGCCGGCCACGGTGAACAACCAACGGCACGGGGTGCCATTCTGTTTCAAAATTGGCTCGATAGCGCAGCACGGCGCGGCTGCCGGGCGGGTTGGAAAAGGTAACAAACGGAGCGGCAAATTCCCGAACGTGAGAAAATTGTCCGGCCGGCAGCAACCGAACAGGTTCGGCCCTGCCAAAAAACCGTGCCCAAAATGGCGTCGTTTTCTCCGCCTGGACGTCGCCCCGAAAAATGTGGATGTTGCTATCCCACGATCCAATAATAATCTCCAGTTGGCCGTCCTGATCCAAATCGGCCAGGGTGGGCGTGGCAAAAATGGGCCTGCCGGTGGAATAAGTGGTTTTGATTCGGCCATCACCGGCAGCCACAGTCACCTGTCCATCCCAACCGCCAATGACAATTTCCGGCCGGCCATCGCCGTCCACATCGCCCACAGCCGGCGAAGACCAGAGATAAGCGCCCAGATCAACCGGAAAGCCGGGCAACGGGCAACCATCACCCTGCCAGACGTAAAGCCGGTCAGCTCCCAGAATCACTTCCGGGCGACCATCCCCGTCCAGATCGGCCAGGCGCGGTGACCCGACGGCGTAGCTGCCGGTGGGCTGCGGCCAGCCGGGGAGCGGCGTGCCATCGGCCCGCCAGGCGTAAAGCCGATCAGATGCCACAACCACTTCCGGGCAGCCATCTCCATCCAAATCACCGGCCGCGGCGGTAGACCAGATAAAGTGGCCGGTGGGTTGCGGCCAGCCGGGGAGCAGTGTGCCATCGACCCGCCACACGTAAAGCCGGCTATCCCACGAGCCGGCGATAATTTCCGGCCGGCCGTCGCCATCCAGATCGGCCAGGGTGGGAGAGGCCGACACAAATCCGCCGGTAGGCTGCGGCCAGCCGGGGAGCAGCGTGCCATCGGCCCGCCAGGCGTAGAGGCAGCCGTCATCAGAGCCAACCACCACTTCCAGTTGGCCGTCGTTATCCAGATCGGCCAGGGCCGGCGAGCTGAACACATCGCCCCCGGTGCGGCGCGGCCAGCCGGGCAGCAGTTGGCCGGCGGCATCAAACCCGTAGAGTGCGTCGTCGTCGCAGCCTACCAGAATTTCCGGGCGGCCATCGCCATTAAAATCAGCCACAGCCGGGCGGGAGGCAAAAAAGTTGCGCCCTTTGGCGGGGAAACCGGGCAGCAATTGGCCGTTGAGCCGCCAGGCGTAAAGCGCATCGGAACCGGCGATAATCTCCGGCCGGCCATCGCCGTCCAGATCGGCCAGCGTTACCTGGGCGCTAACATAGCCGCCGGTGGCCAGCATGGCCGGCAGCGGGCTTTTACCGGAGCGGGATGGCGAGGTCATGGACCAGCCTCTCGCCGGCGCAAAATCAGGCAGATGTGGTCGCCCAGATTGCGCCATGGCCAGCGCCCGCGCCAGCGTTTGTCGCACTGTTCCAGAACCGCAAACAGCGCCGGGTGACGCCGGTACAAATCTGCCAGGTACGGCGGCGGCAGAAACAGGGCCAAAGAACGGGTGTATTCAAGGTTGAAGTCGGGAGCAAAACCGGCCGCGATGTCGCTGGCCGAGAAGTAGCGCACCGGCACCGTTGCCCGCACACCGTTTGCGCCTGCCACCGCGGCCGTCCCCCAGCGCCGAGACAGGCGGCGAAAGGCGGTGCGCGGCTGGCCGTGCAATAAAAACCAGATCAATTCAAATGGACACCAGCGAGCCATCACCGAGCAGACAAAAGCAGAACCGGGGCGCAGCAAACGGGCGAGCGCAGCCGCCAGTTGCGACAGCGCCGGTTCGCAATTGAGGCTGCCAAAACTGGCAAAAGCGCCGTCGAAGCGGGTTGAGGGGTGCAAAGCCCCCAACCCGCCGCCGGGCAAAACCAGAGCTGATAACCGCGCCTCCAATCCGGCGGCGCGGGCTTTGGCCGCGGTTTGGGCCACCATCGCCGGCGAAATATCGGTAGCCAGAATGGTGTATCCGGCGCGGGCCAAGTGCAGCGCCTCTTCGCCGGTGCCGCAGCCGATTTCCAACAGGCGGCTGCCGGGGGGAAACGTGGCTTGCAAAGTTGCCAGGTTTTCTCGGCGCAGCCAACGCATCATCCGGTTCCCGCCGGGGCCATAGGCGGCATCGTAGCCGGTGGCAACCCGGTTGAACGCGGCGGCAATTTGCCGGTAACCCGGCGGCGCAGATTCGCTCATCGGCCTTCTGCCGGTTGAAACCGAACGGTGGCCGCGCCGGGCGAGTGGGCCAGCAGGCGTACCATCCCCCGGCTGAGCCACAAAGCGGCTTTAATGCGCCACCGTCGCAGTAACGGGGCCGGCCTGCCCTGCCGCAGCCGGGCATCTTCCCACTCTTTTTTGAACCATTTGATCACCCAACGATAGAACAGGGTATTGTAGCGACCCCGGCGGAAGAGCAACTTGTTTTCGGCGGTATAATCCCAATCGAGTGTCCAGTCGGCCTCAAACATCAGGCGGTCGCGCACCTGCTCGTAAAAGGGGGTGCCGGGCAGGGGATAGGCGATGGTGGTGCTGAAGGTATCGGGCAGGGTTTCGCGCAGCATTTTAACCGACAGTCGCAGGTCGGTCCACTCTTCGCCGGGGTAACCGACCATCATAAAAAAATATGTTTCAATCGCCAAACCTTTACACAGTTCGGCGGCCCGGTAAATTTGGGAGATTTTGGCCCCTTTGTTCATTGCGTCCAACACTTTTTGCGAGCCAGACTCGGCCCCAAAGTAGATTTTTTTGCAGCCCATTGCTTTGAGCGCGGTTAACATTTCTTCGGTGGCCAGATTGACCCGGGTTAAACATTCAAAGGGAATCACCGCCCCTCGCGCCAGAACTTCATCGCGCCACTGCAAAGCCCACTGCTGCCTGACGCCGGTGATGTCATCCACAATGCGCAGTTGGTCGGGCTGGTACGTTTCTTTGAGCAGCCGCATCTCTGCCGCCGAGTTGGCGGCGGAACGGCTGCGGTAAGTGCGGCCAAAAACGGCTTTTTGGCACCAGGAACAGGCATAGGGGCAGCCGCGAGTATTAATGAGGCTTAGCGACCAGTAACCGTGAGCCTGACGCCAGGCGCGCCGGTAAGGATCAAAATCGACCAGCTCGCGGGCCGGAAAAGGCAGGGTGTCGAGATTGGCGATCAGCGGGCGGGGCGCCGTAGCCAAAACCCGGCCATCGCCGCCCCGCAGCCGCAGCCCGGCAATGTCGCGCAACCGGGAAATGTGGCCGGGCCGCTGGAATAAGTGATCGGCCAGCTCAAGAATGGTCACTTCGGCCTCGTCAAAAGCCACAATGTCCACCGGAAATTGGCCGTCGCTGCCACGGTGGAACAGGTAGCGTTCCGGGATGCCGGTAGGATCAGGCCCGCCCAAAATGACCGTGGCGCCGCAGCGGTGGGCAATTTCGGCCAAAATCAGGGCGTGGCGGCGAATGGTGATCAGCGAGGTGATGCCGACTACGGGTGGTTTCACGCGGCGCATGTACTGCTCAAACTCGGTGTAATCCCGCCGAAACGCACAGTCGAACATTTCTACGGTGTACCCCTGCCGGCGCAGAACGGCCCCCAGATACATTAAGCCCAGCGGAAAGTAGGGGGTCATAATTTGTTGTTCAACCGGGTCTTTGCTGATGAATAACGGGTGAACCAGCGTAATATCAGTTGTCATTGTGACCTCCTTTGAAAATAAATGAATCTGCGAATCAGCGAGTCCGCGAATGTAGGGGCGTTTCGCGAAGCGCCTCTCACCAAATTTTCACCCGTCCCACAGGGAGGCCTCGCTCTGCCGGGTATCCCTTTAGGGGCATTACCCGTTGCAGCAGCGCAGCTTCGGTTAGCGTGACTGTCCCGCTACAAGCACGACCTGTTGCTACGCGGCTTCCGGCCATTCGGTTTGGCCGGTCAGGTACCGTACCCGTTGATTAAAGGCAGCCAGCACCCGCTGTTCGTGGCCGTCAAAATGACCCTTGCACCAATCCCGGCAAAAGGCAATCTCGGTGTGGTTGTCTCCCCGGCGGCTGAATTTGCGGATTTTTCGGTTCATTTCCCACTGCTCCAACCGATCGCCCACAGGAGTGTGCAGCGCAACTTCGGCCAGCCGGCGGGCCGGCTGAAAGATGGGCTGGCAACGAGGCTCCGGCGACAGCACCCCCTCTGCGTTGGGTAAAAAATTGGCGGCCCACGAGTTCAACTGCAGAATCCGGGTGTAAACATCCAACCCGGCCAGCGGGACCATTTGCATAAGCTCGTGGGCGGTGTAGAGGGTGCGCTGTTCAAAAACCAGGGCGTTTTTGGAAATGAAATAGTTGGGGCAAATCACCTGCCCGCGCAGTGCTACCAGCCGCACCAGCACAATACTCAGGGCGCGGCAGACCCACAGCCGGCCGGGTTCGGTGACAATCAGGTAATCAATGTCGGCGCCGGATTCAATGTTGTTTACCGCCAGCGAACCGGTGATCGCCACCATTCTGACAAAGGGCAGGTAGGCCAGCCAGCGGCCGTAGCAGCGAGCTTTGGGCCAGATGCGGGCGGCCAGTTTGGCTCGCCGCAGGCGCGTTTCGACAACGGCTTCCCGGCCGGGCAAGGTGAAATAATCGCCGGTGCGGCTGATACGGCCCGCCGCCAGGCAGCCGTTATTCAAGATTGCCTGCACCCCGCTTGGCGAGGCAGGAATTTCCAGGTATCGATGGATTTCCGCGGCGGTCAGGGGGTAGTCAAAGATGTCGGCGTAGGCCAGCGTACGAAGAACGGCCTGTTCCAGCGGGATGGGCGCAGATTGAGGGGAGTGATAGCCATTTTTTGAGCGCGCCGGCGGAGCAGCCGGCGTAGCTTGCGGGCCAACCGGCAAATCGGCCGGCGCGGGGCGCATTCGGCGCTGGTTGAGGACAACAGCCTGGCTTACGGTAAACCCGGACGTAAACAGCAGCCCGGCCAGGAACAGCGCCGCGTATACGGCAATAATCCAGTTGCCTATTTTCAGAGCCAGCACAAGCGTACCCAAATTTAGCAGGGCAAATGCCAGCTCAAAAACGATCAACGAGTCGAGCTGTAACTGGTAGCGGCGGCGAGTCCAGTCGTGGGTTTTGTTCAACACGCCAAATTTGGGAGTGCGCTCAAAGGCGCCGCGCCGGTTGCCAAAAATTTGCAGAGCGGCTCGCACCGTATTGAGCATCATGCCCGCGCCCAGCGCGGTGATAAACAGGATCACCGGTAACTGCCGCCACCAGCGACGCCCCAATTGCTGTTGAGCCGCCACAAAAAAAAGGGTTGGGGCAAAGGCGGTGGCGTTAAAAATAGCGGCAATGCCAAACAGCGAGATGAGGTTGGCGTAACGCTGGGCCAGCAGCAGCACAATGGGGTAGAGCAAAACCAGAGCAAACAGGAGCAGGTGGACGCCGTAGCCGGTGAGGTGCAGGGTTGCGCCCAATTTTACAGCCACAGATATCGGCGCAGCCCAAATCCGGGGTAAAAGTTTGGACGCGCATTCCAGGCTGCCGCGTGCCCAGCGGTGCTGCTGGCGGCGATACGCCATAAAACTGACCGGCAGTTCGGCCGGTACCACAACGTGGCGCAGATAAACCGCCTGCCAACCGCGCAAAAAAGCCCGGTACGACAGGTCCAGGTCTTCGGTCAGGGTATCGGCCTGCCAGCCGCCGGCGCTTTCAATGGCGGCTCGCCGCCAGATTCCGGCCGTGCCGTTAAAATTGAACCACAAGCCGGCCTGATAACGGGCATACTGTTCGATCATAAAATGGGCGTCTATCGCCAGAGATTGCAGATAGGTTAAAAATGAATAGTGGCGGTTAACATGCCCCCAGCGGGTTTGAACAAAAGCAACAGCCGGGTTCTGGAAACAACCGATGGTTTGCTTTAGAAAATCCGGCGGCGGCACAAAGTCAGCATCAAAAATGGCCAGAAACTCGCCTTGCGCGCGAGCCATACCGGCGGCCAACGCGCCGGCTTTGAAACCGGGGCGGGTTGTTCGGTGCAAATGGATGATGTTCAGCCCCCGGCTGCGCCAGCGCTCAACGGCGGAACGGGTTAGTTGTACGGTTTCATCGGTTGAGTCATCCAGTACCTGAATCTCGAGCTGGCTGGCGGGGTAATCCAGCCCGGCGACAGCCTCGATCAACCGTTCCGCAACATAGAGTTCGTTGTAAATGGGTAACTGCACGGTTACGGTGGGCCAATTGGCCATAGGGGCAAGCGGGGTGACGAGCCGGCGGTTGCGCCAGGCGACATAAGTGAGATAGAAAAAATTCAGGCCGTAGATAAACAGCGCGCCAACCACCAGCACGTAGATTATTGTGATTGGAACAAACAGCAGATCAAGCATTATTTTGCCTGTGCGAGGCGTTCAAATACAAACCACCCCACAGCCCCCAAACCAGCCACTGCCACAGGCGGCCGGGCGCCAGCAGCCAGGGGTAATAATCAAAAAAGCCGACAATAGTCACCGCGGCCAAAACGCCGGAGATGGCCAGCAGATTGGGTACAAATTTCAGTTGGCGGCGATTAAGCCCCATGAGTAACCAGGGTGAAACCAGCGCCATAAAATAAAATATTGCGCCGATGAGTCCGGTTTCGGCGGCGGCTTCGAGCAGGGCAATGTGGGGGGGCTGAAAATTGAAAGGGAAGTTGGGGTATTGTTGGCGCAAGGCTACCGGGTAGGCGCCCAGCCCGACTCCGGTCAGTGCGTGATCGGCAAAAATGTGATTGGCGGTTGAATTTAAAGCCTGGCGCTCGTGCACTGAGCGGCTTTCGTCTGCCACCCGGTTAAAAGAATCGCGCCAGTTTAACCGCACGCCCAGATAATCGGCATGCTGCCAGATAAAGGGAGCCGCCACAATCAGACCGGCCAGGATCAGGTTTAGCCAGTTTCGCACGGCCGTGGTTTGTTTAGTTTTCAGCAGGACCCCGGCAATCAATAGCAGGCCGCCGGCCAATGCCAGCCAGGCCGACCGGGAGAAGGTTAAAAATAACCCCAGCGCGCCCACAGCCCAAACGCCGCTGATCGGCACGTGCCATTTGGGGTTGGCTGTAACATACCAACCGGCCAGCAGCACCAGCCCAAAGGCCAAACAACCGCCCAAAATATTGGGATGATCCGTTAGCCCGTAAGCTCGCAGATAGCGGGTTCCCCCCGCCCAAACAATGCTGACACCGGACCATGCCGGATCGAGCCCCAGTTCGCCCATCGAGGCCATGTCCAGCGAACGCTGCCGGATAATCTGGCCAACACCAACCGCGGCCTGAATAAAAATTTGCAGCGCAACCGGCAGAACAACCGCGTTCAAGGTTTTGATCTGGTTGACCAGATACAGGTACAGGCCGGCCAGCAGCACCAGCCGCATCGCGTGATAGCCGGAGAGGGAGGGGTCAACTGAAAAAAACACGCTCAGCAGGCCCGTTGCCGTTAGCCCGGCCAGCGACAGCGAAAAAAGCAAGGGGCCGGGAGTCAGGCGGCGCGGTTCAACCAACAAACTGAAAAGCCAGAAAACGAGCGTCAGTACCAGAAAAATATCGCTGGCAAACAATAAAAAGTCGGTGTAGTCTCCATAAATGGGTTCAAATGGGCGGGGCTGTACGGTAAAGCGGTAGCGAAACGGCGTGAGCACAATGGTTATGCCCAAAGCGAGGCGGGCCAAAACGATAAGCCATTTTGATAGGCGGCTCCAATCGGTCAAATGGTTCATTTGTAAATTCACATATCGTTTACCGGCAAGCAGTTAACAGACAAGAGTGGGCAGATCAACCTGCCCACTCGTCTGTAAAATTACAAAATGTTAAGCGCCCTAATATCCGGTTGTGGCAAACCACGCTCCGCCAGGGCTGGTTACAAAAATGATCGGAGCCAGGCACGATTCGGGTAAATTCAATTTAGCCTCGATTTTGGCGTTGCCTTCTTCTGTCGCCGGAAACTGATCGGTGCTGATGTTTTCGACACTGCCATCATTTTTCAGGCAGCTTACGATGGCCCTAAATGCCGGCACCGTGTTTCTGCCGGTATTGGGACCGGCAGAAAAAACCAACCCCTGTACTTTGATCTCCAGCTTGCCATCCTTTTTTAGTTCGCCAGAAGTGGGGCCGATTGCCCAGGGTAACCCTCCGCCGTTTATGCCACGGATGGGGTTTTGGGCTCCGGTTAACGCCTGCGGGAGGCCGGCCATCGTATCAAATTCCAGAATTTTGGACTCTTTGGCCGTAACCCGAGACACTTGCCAGCCAAGAAATATAGCGCTCACTGCCAGAATTGTTGCCAGTAATACAAAAATAGCCTTTTTCATTGTTTCTCCTATAAATTAGCGCCGCAGGCCGAGGGACGGCTCACATAGGGTGGAGCTCCACCCCGGCAACATCTTTTTGACCCTCGTTGGGCATTGCTGTTGATCCCTTGGCCTGTCAGCCTTGTGAATATAGTTGGGTAAATTTGCAAAGGTACCGGCAACCCTGCTGTGTGGATATATACGCAGACAATCTGTCTTTGGATTGGAGGGAAAACTCAAACAGGCCGGTTGGTTTTTTGCCGGCAGGGGTTTGAGGAAAAATACAGTTGGGGTTAATGTGGGGCTTTAAAAAACGGTGGGGATTAAATTGATCTGCTGCTACCCAATTTCCTTCTGGGCCAGCAGCGCCGCTTCAACCCGGTTGCGGACTTGAAGCTTCTGCAAAATATTGGTCATATAATGCCTGATCGTTTTTTCGGTTAAATGCAACTGCTGCCCAATCTCTTTGTTGCTCAGCCCGTCGGCCAGCTTTTCAAGAATCTGGCGTTCGCGCTCGGTTAATTCATCCAATGGATTGGTGTGTGTTCGCTCACGAGGTTTGACTTCGCTCATTTCCAAAATCAGGCTGGCCGCCAGAGCTGGTGGCACGTAGGTTTGGCCGGCCCACACCGCCCGCAATATTTTTACCAGTTCCGGGGCAGAAACGCCTTTGAGTACATAAGCCCGGGCGCCGGCTTTGAGCGCCCTAATCAGATGATCGTCCTCCTCGGACACAGTCAAAAATACAATTTTGACGACCGGATATTCATTTGCAATAATCTGGGCGGCATTGAGGCCATGCTGTGGCATGTCAACATCTAACAGAATAATATCGGGGAGCAAATCACGGGCCAAAGAGATGGCGTCTTCTGCCGAAGCGCCCTGACCAACAACTTCAATATCCGGTTCAGCGTTAAGGATTGTAGCTACACCCTGTCGAAACAAGGGGTGATCATCTACAATCGCAATCTGGATTTTATCATTCATACTCAATACCCTCTACTCCATCAAGCGATAATCGGACTTGCACTTTTGTTCCCTGTCCAGTCCCGCTCAAAATTCTGAATTGTCCGCCCAAACTCTCCACCCGTTCCTGCATCCCCTCGACTCCCAGGTGCATCTCTTCATGAACCACGTTTTTTATGTCAAAACCTGGCCCCTGGTCAGAGACTTCAACATTCAGATAGGGGTTGGTTACGCTCACCTCAACCTGCTGCCCCACACCGCCAGCGTGGCGGAAGGCGTTGTTTAATGCTTCCTGAATGAGCCGGTATACCGTGATCTTGAGTGGCAATGTGCCGGCCTGTTCCGGCGGGTCGTCCATTATCAGGGTTACTTTGGTTCCCGACCGGCGTTCGTGGGTGCGTACCGCCCGAACAATGGTTTCGGCAAGGCTCAGTTCCTGCAATTGGGGAAGGCTCAACCCGCTGGCGATACCCCGGATATCTTTGATGGCGTGCTGCAACAACTTTTGAACCCCGGTGAGTTGTTCTTCGGTCGTTACCTCTTCTTGGGTTTTGCGGCCAATGACATGGCCCAGCCGTAACGCAGCCAGACTCATATCCTGAGCCGGACCATCATGGAGTTCGGCGCCAATTCTCCGCAAAATACGTTCGTTGAGCGTCGCCACTTTGGCGGCGGCCCGCCGCACCCGTTCGTCAAGTTCCTTATTTTGATTAAGAAGCAAGATTAAGTTATCAACCTGGGCGTTGAGTGCAACCTGCTGTCGGGCAATGGTATCACTGGCCCATTTCGCAAAAGCAGCCAGCAGCAGATACATCACCAACATCACCCCGCCAATAACCAACCAGCTCCGCATCTGGGCCGCTTTGATTTCCCTGTCCAGGTCATCCGTAATCTGGTAAAACTCGACAGCCGCAATGACCTGATCGGTACCCCTCAGGCGCACCGGCATATAAATCTCTAGTAATTGGGGCCAGATTTTCTTTTCGGGTAGATTCTCGTCCTCGTCCAGTTCACTAATCCGAGCCACCACTGTCCCGTCCAGAGAAAGTTGAAGCCGCTCGCCAATGGGAAAGGTTTGTCCAATGGTGTCAGAGATTGTGCTGTACACCACCCGGCCCGTTTTATCCCAGACTTTGAAAACGACAATCTGTTGGCCCAGAGCAGTTTCATGCAGCAACTGGTCGAGTGCTTGCAAATGCTCGGGCAGTATGGTGCTACTTTGGCTAAGTTCCTGAAGTTGTTGCGAAACAACACTATCAACATACAGGGCGGCCGTCGCGCCGATGCGGTTAACAACGCCCACCTCAATTTGCTCTCCAACCCAAAAGCCAATACCCACAACACCAGCCGCTATGATGACAAAACTGACCATCATTGAGCGTTGAGCCAGGCTGAGTTCATCCAGAAAATTTTTGAGCCGCACCGGCAACACGTTATGTTTCATAACGCCGCGCCAACCTTTACGCCTTTGACTACTGCAACGCTGATGCGCTTTTCAGCGGTTGACCCAAACTCAACATGCACAGATTTCCTCTACTCCATGATTTTTATGACAATCGTTAATTTATGGCAAATCTCAGAGCCATTGCTCATTAACGATAGCAGCTTTATTACGATTGTTAAAATTGGTTCAGTCAGGCTTTAATTTGAGGCAATCTGGCAGTTGAAGAAATAAAGTTGATTCACTATAGCCGATTTTCATAAGAGGGCCAGCAGAAAAATATTAGAAAAAAGTTAAAAATTGGCCAGTTAACGGAGGAGCAATCGATTCACGGTGGCAATTTCCTCAAAAACAGGGTTACATTATACACCTGTTCGACAAATACCCTAAATTTTTATCAGACAAATGTCTGAGGCATCGGGCAAATGTCTGAAAATATTATCAGACAATGGCCTTAAATAGTAACGGCTAATGTCGGACCAATCTCTCCACTAATGCCCATTATATTCGTGAGTGCGCTGTAATATCATACTGTTACAAGTAATTGCCGTTCTGGCAACCACCGGCCGATGCGTTTATCACCCGGTGTCACTTGTAAAATACCCGGCCACCCTTTTCCAGTGTTCCAGCCGCTAATTAAAAATTCAAATTTAATGACCGTCCTGATAACAAACAACCCGATTTGTTCAAGAGGTCTTTTTCTTTTTTCCAACCGAGTACAAGTTAGTGTTATTTCAATTTATGGACCAATTCAAAGTTTTCATAGTTGGTAACTCGCTTTATTCCACGGGTATCGACCGTATCCTGGCAAACAGCGGAGATGTAACGGTGATCGGCGTCGCTCCTACCCTGCTGGCGGCTTTAACAATGCTCAAAAGTTTAGCCCCGGACGTGATTATTGTTGCCAGCATTTTAGAAGAAGAAACAATCCATACCGTTGGCGCTTTCATAACCATGCACTCTCATATTCCCATCCTCCGCACCGATCTTGGCACAAACAAGATTCAGTTGATTACCAGCCAATACCTGTGTGCCAGCAGTTTTGATCTGCTGGAAGTAATGGCCACTTTGCAGGAAAACATTGTTAGGGGGAGAACCTTATGACCAAGCGGGTAATTACCAGTGTGTTTGTTTTTTTAGTTCTGGGGCTTAGTTTATTGTCAGTTGGTCCGGGCGAAGCCAAGGCCAGGCTGGCGCCGCTGGCAGATGGGCCGGTCAGCGCCAGCGCTATGCTGACAGCAGCAGATTTTCCCATGCTCTCTCAACCGGCGGCCGCTGCCGCCCCCGGAGACAATCACGCCGCGGCAGATGCCGCGGCGTTGCCATCTCAGGAGGCATCCTGCGGCCAAACTGTCACCGCCGATGTGGTGGCGCTGGACCAGCCCTTTTATTACAATCGCATGGGCGCAATGAACGCCAACGGCATGATCTACGCTCTGCGGAACGACATTGTGGAAAAAACCCCGGGCGGCGGGTTGGTTCCCGGCAATGTGATGCTCCGCCCGGATAAACGGGCGCGTCCGTTGGTGTTGCGGGTTAACGTTGGCGACTGCCTTGAAATTCACTTTACCAATTTGCTTAGCGTGCAGCCATTCATCTTCAACCTGCCGGGCGAATTCCCCACCGGCCCAATCCCCGGCACCGGCACGGGTGGCTCCATCAACCCGCAGGTAGATGACCAGCCGGTTACCCGGGCGGCATCTATCCACATTGACGGCCTGTTTCTGAAAGGCAGCATCGGTTCAGATGGCTCTTTTGTGGGCCAAAATGACAGCAGCCTGGTTGAGCCGGGCGACAGCGCGACCTACACCTACTATGCCGCCCATGAAAACACCTATTTGATGTACAGCATGGGGTCAACCCTTGGCGGCGAGGGCAACGGCGGCACCCGCGCCTACGGCCTGTTTGGCGCGGTCAATGTTGAGCCGGACGATGCCGACTGGTATCGCAGCCAGCTCACCCGGCTGGACATGGATATGGCCGCCTCGGCCTGGAACACCGATGGCAGCCCGACCGCCGGTAATCTGCCCCGCTGGAACCCGGCTGCCGTAAACCCGGCCACGGGCCAGCCCAGCGGTTACTGGGCTGTTCGCAGTACGCCCGCCGGCCAACCCATCCTCAATTACGATGCCGTTTACCCGGCCGGTACGGGTTTGGGTAAAGATGGTCTGCCGATTGTCAAAATGCGCAGCGGTAATAACCTGGTCCATTCCGACCTCAACGCGGTGATCACCGGCCCGGGCCGCGGCCTTTTTGGCGGTTGGTACGCCGCCAACCCGGCTATGCCCGGCCGGGACCGCCCCTTCCGCGAATTCACCGTTATTTTCCACGACGAAATTTTTGCCGTGCAGGCTTTCCCATCTTTTTACAACGATCCTGTGCTGGAGCACACCCTGCACGGAGTTACCGACGGCTTTGCCATCAATTACGGCACCGGCGGTATCGGCTCAGAAATCATCGCCAACCGGCTGGGTGTTGGCCCCATGTGGGACTGCGCCGAGTGTAAATACGAGGAGTTCTTTTTAACCGCCTGGGCCGTAGGCGACCCAGCTCAGGTTGTTGACATCCCGGCCAACGCCGACCTGAACGGCGATGGCCTGCCCGATCCCGGCCCCAAAGCCAGCAAAGTGCTCTACCCGGACGATCCCTCCAACGTCCATCACAGCTACCTCAACGATCGGGTTATCTTTCGCAACCTGCACGCCGGGCCAAAAGAACATCACATTTTCCACCTGCACGCGCACCAATGGCTTTGGTCGCCCAACGATCCGCAATCCAACTACCTCGACAGCCAGGCTGTTGGCCCCGGTACCGGCTACACCTACGAAATCGCCTACGGCGGCTCCGGCAATCGCAACAAAACCCCCGGCGATTCCATTTTCCACTGTCACTTTTATCCTCACTTTGCCCAGGGGATGTGGGAATTGTGGCGCACCCACGATGTTTTTGAACCGGGCACGGTGCTGGATCAGCCGGTTAACGGCACGCCGGTTGCCGGGGCGCGGGCGCTGGCCGATGGTGAAATTATTGCCGGCACGCCCATTCCGGCCCTGGTGCCGCTGCCCGGCTATGCCATGGCCCCCATGCCAGACACAAAAACAAGAACCGTCCCGTACGATCTGAACAGCGACGGACTAATGGACTCCAGCCAGGTTGACTCAAACGGCGACAACATCGCCGATATTGCCCAAAACTGGGCCGTTGCGCCTACTGCCAATCCGGGCTATCCCTTCTACATTCCCGGGTTGGCCGGCCATCGCCCCCCCAACCCGGTTCTGGACCTGGCCACCGAAGATACCAACCGCAATGGCAAATTGGATGCCGGGGAAGATCTGAACAAAAACGGAAAAATAGATGTGATGGATGGCGGCCTGCCCCGCCACATTGTTACCAGTGGGCCGGGCAAATTCACCGATGCCGTTGAACAAGTCCAGACTCGGCTGGATTTTAACAAAATTGTCCATAAAGCTACGGCGATGCAGGTGCCGGAAGATGGCACTGCCATCGAAAAGCTGGCTATGTCCTTCCACGCCCAGCGATGGCAATCTACCTTCAAAACCGATGGCACCGCGACCCAGTTTGAAACCAACGGTTTGCCCGCCAAACCCGGCGCGCCCTACGCCGACCCCTGCCGGACCGATGATGGCTTGCCGCTGGCCCAAACTCGCCACTACCGGGCCGCCGTCATTCAAACCGATGTAACCATCAATAAAGTAGGCTGGCACTTTCCGCAGCAGCGATTTGAAGCCCTGTGGGAGGACGTGAAACCTCTGTTGCTCGGGAAAAAAGCACCGGAACCGCTGGTGATTCGCCTCAACACCCGCGACTGTGTTGAGTTTTGGCACACCAACCTGGTGCCCAGCGTTTATGAACTGGACGACTACCAGGTCCGCACCCCTACCGACATCGTTGGCCAGCATATCCATCTGGTTAAGTTTGATGTAACCTCCGCCGATGGTTCGGCCAACGGCTGGAACTACGAAGACGGTACCATCAGCCCCGACGAGACGCGCGAGCGCATCGACGCTTTCAATCTGGGTGGGTTTAAAACCACGGCGAACAAAATTGTCCGCAACCTGCAGGCCAAACCTCATCCGTTCTTTGGCGCTACCGGCCCCAACGGCCAAAACTGGCGCGGTGCTCGCACCACCATTCAGCGCTGGTACGCCGACCCGCTGCTGGCCCGCTCGTGGGATGGCGGCGTGGGCACCGTGTTCACCCACGACCACTACGGCCCCTCCACGCACCAGCAGGTGGGCCTGTACGCCACCGTTCTGGTTGAGCCGGAAGGGTCCCAATGGCGCGATCCGGAAACCGGGGTAATGATGGGCACGCGTCTCGATGGCGGCCCCACCTCGTGGCGAGCGGATATTCTGACGCCAGATACAACCAGCAGCCACCGCGAATTTTATCTGGAATTTGCCGACTTTCAGCATGCCTACCTGGCCGGCGGCGGGAACAATGGCCCCGACTTTGCCAACGCCATCAACCCCTCATTCCGCCAGGCTCCGCCAACCGGGCGAGAGTCTGATCTGGCCTGGTTCCCCAACGCCTGTCCGGGCGACGTTCCCCGGCCCTGCCCGGAAGCCATCTCGGCCGATGACCCCGGCACCTACGTGGTTAATTACCGTAACGAGCCGATTGGTCTGCGGGTGTACAACAACGCCGGCGGCCAAACAACCGGCGACCCCGGCGATCTGGCCCTTGCCTTTGAGTCGCGCACCGACCGGGCCATTGCCGCACTCAATACCAGACAGGGTCAAATCCCCTATCCGGCGCTAACCGGCGATGTTAACGCCGGCGATCCCGCTACTCCAATTCTGCGGACTTACGTGGGCGACAAAGTCCGTATTCGCCTCCAGGCCGGCGCTCACGAGGAAGAGCACACCTTTACTCTCCACGGCATGAAGTGGAAACACGAGGTAAACGGCGGCAACTCCGGCTGGAGCAACTCTCAGGAAGCCGGTATCTCTGAATACGCCAATTTTGATGTGCCTGTGCCGGCCGATATCGCTTCGCCGGGTTTCCCCAAGCACCTGGATTATCTGTATACCATCGGCGCCCAAACCGAAGACCTGTGGAACGGGGTGTGGGGCATCTTCCGCACCTACGGCAAAGTCCAAACAGACCTGCTGCCGCTGCCCAATAACGGCGTCCCCAAGAAAACAGGGAAAATTGCCACCAACGAGAAAAACTTTGACGAAACCTGCCCGATCAAAGAGCCGGTTAACCCCTCGCCCATCAAAACATTCAAAGTGACCGCGGTGCGGGCCGTAGATGTACTTGGCCCGGACGGGTTGGTTTACAACACCCGGGCTATGAGCGTCCTCGATCCGCTGGGCGGCGTACAGGGTACCGGCCCACTCACCGACCCCTCGGCCTTGTTGTATGTGCGCACCGAAGACCTGCTCACCGACGCCGCCGGCAACCCGATCGGCCTCAAACCGGGCACACCCATCGAGCCGCTGGTTCTGCGGGCCAGCGCCGGCGACTGCCTGAAAGTGGAACTGACCAACGCCTTGCCGGCCGATCTTCGCTGGACAGATGCCAATGGCAACAGCCGCCCCGATATGCCCGGCTTCAACGAACTGCCGCCCATTGTTAACAAAGATACGGTCAATGGGGGGATTGTCACCTTTAACAGCAACGATCTGACTCCGTCCAGCATGGTCGGGCTGCATCCTCAACTGGTCGCGTACAACGTGCGCACCTCGGATGGATTGTCAGTTGGCAAAAACAAGGCCGATGGGGGCCTGGTTGCGCCGGGCCAAACCAGAACCTACACCTGGTATGCCGGCGATATTACCATGAGGCGCAACGCCGACGGCACAATCACCCTTGTGGCTACTCCGGTTGAGTTTGGGGTGGTCAACCTGATGCCCGCCGACCGCATCAAAGGCTCGGGAAAAGGGCTGGTGGGTGCGCTGGTTATTGAACCCAAAGGCGCAACCTGGCGAGAAGACCCCGGCAGCCGGACGGCGGCCACCGTAACCAAAGCCAACGGCTCAAAGTTCCGCGAGTTTGTGACCGTTATTCAGGACGACCTCAATCTGCGTTACAGCGGCGGCTGCAATGGCGATTTTCTGCAAGCTATGAACTGCGCCGTACCCGCGATGGTCTCCGAGGGGCCGGGTGTGCCCGAAGACCCGCAAGACTCCGGCCAAAAAGCCATCAACTACGGCGCCGATCCGCTCTGGTTCCGGCTGGGTCTGGCCCCCAACACGCCCTTTGAAGAAATCAGCCGCAACCCCGACCTCAAAGACCCCATCCGGGACATCTTCTCCAACGGCATGAGCGGCGGTAGCGATCCCCAAACCCCGGTCTTTATCAGCAGCCCCACCGGCCCGCAAGAGGTGCGCCTGCGGCTGGTGCAGCCCGGCGGCCACGCCCGCGGCCACGATTTCACCGTTCACGGCCAGGTTTGGGCCCGCCTGCCCTACATTAACAACTCAACTGAGATGGGCTACAACCCGCTGTCGCAGTATTACGGCCAGCAGGAAGGGGTTAGCCCCTCGTCGCACTGGAACCTGCTGCTCGATGCCGGCGGCCCGTTTGATGTTGAGGGTGACTACCTTTTCCGCGACCAGGCCGCTTTTGGCAGTTATCAGGGTTTGTGGGGCATTATGCGCCACAATACCAGCGCCCCGCTCACCGCCGCCGACTCCTACACCACTACCGCCAATTTTGATGGCATGCCCATCGCCTCACTGGCAATTACCGGCACCGGCGTACTTTCCAACGACCTCGATCTGGACGGGGATGCCTTTACTACCATTTTGGTCAGCGATGTGATGAGCGGCACGCTGGCGCTAAACAGCACCGGCGCGTTCAGTTACACCCCGCAAATCAATTTCAGGGGGCAAGACAGCTTTACCTATCAGGCCTGTCAGAACGACGGCGCCGGCCCGTGCAGCCTGCCAACTCTGGCCTACATTGAAGTGATTGGGGTCAATACCGCACCGCTGGCCCAGGCGCAAACAGCCACCACCACCGAGGATACCCCGCTGGCGATCACTCTGGCCGGCAGCGATTTGCAGGGCGATTCGCTGGCCTTCTCCATCGTGGTCTCGCCGACCAACGGCTCTTTGAGTGAAATCAGCCCGCCGATCAGCGGCAGCACGGTGATCACTTCGGCGGTGGTTACCTACACGCCAAACGCCAACTTCAACGGTTCAGACAGCTTCACCTTTAATGTCTGCGAAACCGGCACCCCGGAATTGTTGTGCGGCACTGTTCCGGCCACGCTGACTGTTATCGTTGACCCGGTTAACGACGCCCCGCTGGCAACCATTATCGAACCGGCCGCTGGCTCAACGTTGACGGCCGGCGCAGCCATCACCCTCACCGGCACGGCCATCGACCCCGAAGACGGCGATTTGAGCGCCGCCCTGGCCTGGAGCGCCACCGATGTCAACGGCACGGTCTCGGCGCTTGGCAGCGGCAGCCCGCTACTGGCCAGTTTCCCGGCGGTGGGCAGTTACACCATCACTGCCCAGGTTGTTGATAGCGGCTTGCTGACCGGGACCACCAGCCTCACCCTGGCCGTTTCGCCGGCCAACAGCGCGCCGCTGGTGAGCATTACCGCCCCGGTCGATGGCGCAACCGTGACCGCCGGCGCGGCCATCACCTTTACCGGCACGGCCACCGACACCGAAGATGGCAACCTGAGCGCCAGCCTGGTTTGGGCCGCCACCGACGCTAACGGCGCAACTTTATCGCTTGGCAATGGCGATCAACTCATTGCCAGCCTTCCCGCAGCGGGCAGCTACACCATTACCGCCGCCGCCACCGATAGCAGCAGCGCCTCTGGCGTGGCCAGTATCATCGTCACGGTTGACCCGCCAGCCAACAGCTCGCCGCTGGTTGGCATCACCGCCCCGGCCGATAGTGCCAGTTTTGTGGCTGACGCCGGAACCGGCGAGGCCGCGGTTAATCTGGCCGGCACGGCCACCGACCCCGAAGACGGCGATTTGAGCGCCAGCCTGGGCTGGAGCGCCAGCGACGGCGTCACCACGGTCACCGCCGCCGGGGCAGCGGCAACGCTGAATCTCGCCCCCGGTACGTGGACGATCACCGCCAGCGTCAGCGACAGCGGCGGCGCTTCCAGCTCGGCCAGCGTGACGGTGACCATCACCCCGGCGTCCGCACCCAACAGCGCGCCGCAGGTCAGCATCACCGCCCCGGCCGATGGAGCCAGTTTCACGGCAAACAGCGGCAGCGCCGCGGTTAATCTGGCTGGCACGGCCATCGACCCCGAAGACGGCGATTTGAGTGCCAGCCTGGCCTGGAGTGCCAGCGATGGCGTCACCACCGTCACCGCCACCGGAGCAGCGGCATCGCTGAATCTCGCCCCCGGTACGTGGACAATCACCGCCAGCGTCAGCGACAGCGGCGGCTCGACCAACTCGGCCGGCGTGACGGTGACCATCAGCCCGGCGTCTGCGCCCAACAGCGCGCCGCAAGTCAGCATTACCGCTCCGGCCAATGGGGCCAGTTTCAGCGCAAACAGCGGCAGCGCCGCGGTTAACCTGACCGGCACGGCCACCGACGCGGAAGACGGCGATCTGAGCGCCAGCCTGACCTGGAGCGATGAAAGCGGCGCAATACTGGGCAGCGGCGCTTCGGTGGCGGCCAACCTGTCGGTGGGCGCGCACACCGTCACCGCCTCGGTAACCGATAGCAGCGGTGACACCAGTTCGGTGAGCATTTCCGTTACCGTCAACGCGCCGGCCGCGGAGTCGATTACCATCACCCAGGCCACCTGGCGAAAGAAGAACAAAAATTGGCGAATTCAGGGCACGGGTTCGATGCCGGGCAACACCATCAGCCTTTATCTAAATGGCGACCCGGCCCGGCTCATTGGCTCGGCCACCGTTGATGCTGCCGGAAGCTGGCAGTTCAGCGGCAAATCGGGGGTAAACCCGGCCGCCGGCGACTCGGTCACCGCGGTTTCATCGGGGTCGGGAACGGCCGCGCCTTTCCCGGTGACGATCAATTAAATTTGGACAAAGGTAAATGGGCAGGATTGACAGGGTAAAAGGGGAACAAATCCTGTTGATCCTGCCCCCACCAAAACCAACGCCTTTACGTTGAGACCCGTTAAATGGTAAAACTTTCAGCCTTACCCAGAATTGCCTATCTGATTTTAATAATTGCCGGTTTTGCCGCCATTTTGGTTGTGGCGTCCTTTTCGGCAACTTCGCCGCAAGAAACCGCTCCCGCCGCCGGCCCGGAGCAGATTTTGGCCGCTACCGATGGCAGCCGTGAGGAAACGGGCCAGGCCGCGCCCCCGGCCACGTCTGAGGCAGAGCCAATCCGGTACGACCATCACGGCAACCCGATCCGCGAAGACCCAATTTACGAAAAAGTGGTTGACGAGGGTGTTTCGGTTGAATTTACCGCCGAAAATTTTTTGGGGGTTGGTGGCCGGGGGGGTGAAATTGCCGCAGAACTGTTTGAAGGCGAATTTGCCCGGTTGAAATTCAGAATCAGCCAGGCCGATTCTACGGCGGCCATGCCCGGGCTGCGCCCATCGGTGTGGATGGAATTGCGGCGGGTGGACCCAACCGGCAAAGCCAACCCGGCCCCCTCTTGCCAGGAACGGGTTCGGGCGTATCTGAGCGAGGCGCTGACCAGCCGGCCCGACATCAATTTAAACAGCTACTTTATTTTGGCGCTGAACAACGACTCGTCTATCTCGGTGATTGATCCGATGATTGATGTGGCCGGCATGACCAACCTGTTTGCTTTGCTGGATTTACCCCAGCCCGGCTACGATTGGGCCATCAGCGCCGACCAGCAGCAGCTTTTTGTGACCATCCCCGCTACCGATCAGGTGGCGGTGGCCAACCTGGAACAATTTCGGGTGGTGCAGCACCTTGAAGCCGGCCGCAACCCGGTGCGGGTGGTGTTTCAACCAGACCAGAAATATGTGTGGGTGGGCAACGACGCCGCCACCGGCGACGCCAGCGGCGTCACCGTAATCAACCCGGTTGGCCTCAAAGTGATGGCTCAGCTCCCCACCGGGGCCGGTCACCACGAACTGGCTTTTTCCGCGGACAGCCGCTTTGCTTTTGTAACCAACAGCAACGCCGGCACGTTGTCGGTAATTGACACGGAGCAATTGGCGCCGGTTAAAACCCTAAATATTGGCCCGCAGCCGGTAGCGGTGGCCGTTTCGGCGCAAACCGGCGCACTTTACGTGGCCGAGGCCGACCGCGGGGAGATTGTTGTGCTCGATGGCCGGCAGTTCATCGAACTGACCCGGATCAAAGCTACGCCCGGCCTGGCCGCTGTACACTTTGCTCCCGGCGGGCGATGGGGTTTTGCCCTCAACCCCCGCGCTGGTCAGGTAACAATTTTTGACACCGCCAGTAATACTGTCAGCGCCAGCATGGCGGTGACAGGCGGCCCGGATCAAATTGCTTTCAGCCAGACACACGCCTACATTCGCACCGGCAGCGCGCCGGGAGTCACATCAATTTCGCTGGCCGATCTGGAAACCGGGCAAACGCCGGTCCCGGTAAACCTGTCGATTGGGCAAAGCGCAGCCAGCGACTTTCCCAACCCGGCCGCCGCCGCTGCCATGCTGGCCACCCCCGCTGATGGCGCAATGATTATGGCCAATCCCGCCGATGACCAGATTTACTATTACATTGAAGGCGCGCAGGCTGCGCAGGGGGGCTTTCAGGGCCACGGTTTGTTTCCCCGCGCGGTGCAGATAATTGACCGCAGCCTGCGCGAAGAAGCGCCCGGGGTTTATGCCGGCAGCGTTCGGCTGCCCTACAGCGGCACTTACGATGTCGCCTTTTTACTGGACAACCCCCGGATCGTCCACTGTTTTGCCATGACAGTTAACCCTAACCCCAACTCGACCACGGCAGCGGCGGAGTCCTTGCCCAAGCTGGAGGTGCTCACTGCCGGGGAACCGCTCAAGGTTGGCCAGTTATTTAAATTGCAGTTTGAACTCACCGATCCGGCCACGGCCAAACCGGTGGCCGGGTTAACGGACGTGCTGGTATTGGCCAACCAAACCGGCGGCAACTGGAATCAGCAGTATGTTGCCAGATGGCTGGCTGAAGGCCGGTACGAGGTTGATCTCACCGTACCTGCGCCGGGGTTATACAATATTTTATTTGCCATCCCCTCATTGCAGGTTAATTTTGATGGGTTTCCAAACTTAAATTTAAAAGCCGCAAACGGGGAGGTGGGCAATTGAACAATTAAATCGACTGGCGTCGACTTGCGAAGCATCCTTTAAGGCAAGCCCCCGGCCGTTTGGCTAAGCCCTCGGCGAAGCCTGCGGCATTAATTTCAGAGGAGGAACAATGTTTGCAAAATCAAAACTAATCGCTCTATTGCTGTTAACTATTACCATGCTGTCCGGAGTCGTGTATGTTGCTCTGGCTAACCACGGGCCGGCCGGCAGCCATTTGGTGGGCGTGGGGCCGGTTAGCCAGGCCGATGGGTACCCGGTGTGGTACAAAGACGCCAATGGCTTAACCATGCAGATCTGCCTTGACGGCTTTGATCCCTACTGCGGCTTTCTGCCGGGTGACATCCCCAACGCTGATCTCCCCGTATCTTTCCCGGACAACTTTCCCGAAGAAGCGTTTTACATGTTAGGTTCCGCCGATATGGAATCCGCCGGGGGCGGGCGAGCTTTGTTGGTACTGGCGCTGGAAGCCGCTTTTGCCACCACTCAGCCGGTTGGTGCGCCCGCCCCAGGCCAGCAGATTGTCTTTGGCCGGGTCCGTATCCGTATTCATAATTTGCAGCCTGATGAAGCGTATGTGGTGACTCACCCCTACGGCCAGGATGTCGTCATCGCCGAGCCGGACGGTACGGTTTTTGTAACGGAAGATATCGGCAACCTGCTGGGCGGTGGCCCTTTTGGCGAAGCCCTAAACAGCCGGATTGGCCCCTTCATCACCTGGGATGATTTCCCCAACAGCCCTGATTTGCCCAACGATCCCAATACCGGCCTGGATGCCTACATTGGCGACCCCAACGCCGCGGGGCCGCACGCCATCAAAGGCAGCCCGTTTAACACCAACTTCTTCCGCATCGAAGGGCCGGCTGGCAGCTTTGCCGGCAGCCCGAACCTGTGCGCCGATCCTAACCTGGGGCTGGCCGGCGCCGCCGCCACCGATGACTGTATTGAAACCAACCTGTTTGCGCTGCAGGGCAAGGTGAACACCACCGGCGGCGTCGAGGCCAAAGGCGCTGTTTACAGCCGGTCAACCGGCGGCGCGGGCGCCATCGACGTATTTGGCCTGTCTCTGCCCAACCAGGCTCTTCAGGTTAGCGGCAGCGGTCTCAGTACAACCGGCATGGACGGCGACTCGGCGGGCAACTATTTTGCCCGAGTCGTCTTCAGCGGCGGGCTGCCAGCGTCTGTTCGGCTGACCAACCGCGGCGATGTGCCGCCCAGTGTCGCCGACATCAGCCCGGTGGATTTGGTGGTGATCACCCAGGCCACCTTTGACCGGGATGGGGCAGACGACGACATTCTGACTCTGGCCGACAACAACACCCTGACTGTTCAGGCGGTTTCCAGCGATCAGGCCGCGCCGCCCACGTTAACGGCTTACCGCGAAGATGGTACAACCGTGCTGGGCAACCTGACAGCCGGCGGTTTGGTATTAACCGGCCTCGACGTTCCGCCCATCAGGGTTGTGGTCAAATCATCGGCCCAGGGCGAAAGTTCCGAGCCGGTGCAGATTAGCGGCCCGGGTCATCCTATTGTGCCATTGGTTGCTATTGCCGGCCCGGATCAGGCTGTGGCTCAGGGAGCGCTGGTTACGCTTGATGGCTCAAGCTCAACCGGAGACATCGCCACGTACCTGTGGCAACAAACCAGCGGCCCGTCGGTTTCGCTGAACAACGCCAACTCCGCGGTGGCTACCTTTACCACGCTTACCGCCGGCGATTCCTACACCTTCCGGCTGACGGTAGACGACAACCCGGATGTGCAGCCGGCCAGCATTGACGAAGTGGTGGTCACGGTGGAAGACGTTACCGCGCCGGTGGCCGACGCCGGCCCCGATCAACCCGCGCCGGGTCAGGAGCAGTTTGTGGTTCAGGGCGTCAATGGCCAACCGGTGATCCGGCTGGATGGCTCCAACTCAACCGGTGAAACCGGCTACCAGTGGACCCAGGTGGGCGGGACGGCGGTAAGCAACCTGCAGGGCGCTAATTCGGCCACGCCATCGTTTGTGTTGGCTGATGACAATCCCGTGGAATTTGAACTGGTTGTCGTCGGCCCCGGCGGCTCGGCCTCAGACCGGGTGCTGATTACGCCGCTGCAAGATGACCTGCAAGTGGTTTCTGCCCAATACAGACGCGGTAAAGACCAGTGGGATATTCGCGGCACGGCCACAATTTTGGGCGCGCCGGCCGGGTTGGGGAACACAGTGTCCATTTACCTGGGCAACACAGTGGACCCCACCAAACTGATCACCAATAACGCGCCGGTTGACAACCTGGGCGATTGGCGGTACAGGGGCGCCTCGGCCACCCCCGGCGGAAGAGCGCCGGCCGGGGTAAACACCCAGCAAATCACTGTGGTATCAAACCGCGGCGGCGGGCCAACCCAGTTTAACGCCACAGTTCGCAACTGATGCGGACCTTTCGGTGCGGTGTCGAGCGAACAGCTCGACACCGCACCACTCTAACCATGCAGCAATTCAAGAATATTCTATCGCCGGCGGGGGCTAAATCAATGAAACAGAGCGAGCGTTTTGTGCCAGCGTCATTGTGGTGGGTTATGCTGCTCGGCCTGGTTATATTTACGATAGCCTGCGGCGCTGGCCGGTCGGCTTCCGATAGAATTGTAATGCGAACTCAGTTGCCGGCGCTTACCCGCACCCCGCTGCCCACGCTCACTCCCACGCTCGTGGCTGCTGCGGCCGAAATAACGCCGGCTGGAGAAAATGGCGGCCCGGGGACGGCTGCGGCCCTGCCTGCGCCTTTGATGCAAGTTGGCGCTCAACCCGCCCCGGATGGGGTGGTGGCGGCGTCTGCGCCGCTCCCGGAGGTGATCCCGGCGGCGGTTGAACAGGCGGCCAACCCGGCGATTACTGACAGCGCCTCTGCCTCCAGCCCCAATGCTGACCCGGCTGGCAATCTTGTTCCGGCCGGTGCAGTCGTTCGCCCGCAACATGTTGCAGCGCCCACTTCCACGCCGGCGGCCGGCCCCGGCCTGGCTGCTGTTTCCGGCCCGCAGTTGATCAGCGCTGTTTCTAATACAGCGCCGGTTGTGGCCGGTGTGGTGCGCCCCTTTGTTTCGCCTACCCCCCGGCCCACTAAAATACCATTGCCCACCCGCATGGCTACTCCCGCACCGGCCATCAACCTGGAACCGACCGCCACACCGGATTTCAAAACATCTGGCTGGTCTTTTGCCTCAACGCGAATCAGCGGTCGTTCAGATGGCGGGTTGCTGCTTTACGGCGAGGTCATTAATGACACCGGCTCAACCCAGGAGCTGTATTACATCAGCGGCACGTTTTATAACGATGGCGGCCAGATCATTGCCGGCCGCAGCAACACCGCCGATTTCATTCCCATCGACACGCTCTCGCCCGGCGAGCGGGTTCCGTTTGAGTTGACAGTTAATAATGTTGACAGCGCGGCCAGATTCGATCTGTGGGCCAGGTCAGGCTCGGGTGGCAATGCACCACGCCGGAATAACTTTGAATTTTTGGATGTCACTGAACAGCACCAAAACGACACCTACTGCCTGTCCGGTTCGCTGGCCAACCGCGGCAATGATCTGGACGACTACGTGGATATCGTTGCTATTTTGTACGATGACCGTAATAACGTCATCAAATTTAGCGAGAGTTACCAGACTGAAGTTGAAGATTTATCCGGCGACGAAACGCTGGCTTTCGAATTTTGTGTCGACTCGCTGGATGATGAAGTGGCCCGCTACGATCTTCGGGCCTGGGGACAGTGAGACCTGCGCCCGAACGCCGTAGTGCGGCGAAAAGGAGAGGACAATGACTGTTCAGCAAGATAACTATTTTTCTACCCAGCAGACCAGGAACAGTATTGGGCAATTTGCCCCCGAGCCGGGCGAACTGTATCCCGATCTGTGGGGGTTGATCGGCTTTACCGGCCTGATGCTGGTGATCATTTTGGCTGTTCTGCCATTTATCGGCTAGGAGTTTGACATGGCGTTGCGGCGGATTAAACATGTTTCCGCTCAGTTCCAGCGCAAAAGCTTAACCGGCGGGCGGTCTTTTGGATATTTGCGCCTGGTGTTCCGGGGGCGGCCGGGCCGCTGGCAATGGCTCAAATCGCGCCGAAACCTTGTGCCCTGCCTGACCGCCGCCGGCCTATCGATGTTGGCCGGAGTGGCCGTGCTCGGGTTGCTCTGCGCCGCCGCCGGCCTGATGCTGTGGATATTAACCAACCCGGTGGCCCATCCCCGCAATGTGGCCCGGCTGCCTCTGCCTACGCTCACGCCAACGGTAACACCGCTGGCAACGGGACTGCCGGCGCAAAGCATCATCGCCACGGCAACGCCGCCGCCGGTTAGTTCTTATCAAACTGTGGTCGCCAGGTCGGCAGTGGCCCAGGTTACTCCGGTTGCAACGCCGCCGGCGGCCACCAATTCAACCCTGACGGCTCTGGTGGGGTTAAATGTTCGCACCGGCCCCGGCCTTGATTATCCGGTTACGGGCAAGCTGGCCGCCGGTGAATCTGCCACGGTTGTGGGCCAAGACGCAACCGGGGCCTGGTGGCAAATTGACTATCCAGCCGGTAGCGATGGAACGGGGTGGGTTTCTGCCGATCCCCAATATTCAGCCGTCAGCAACAGTGACGCGCTGGCCATCGCCCAGGCCGCTGCTCCTCCGCCACCAACCAGCACCCCCCCCGCGGTCGCCACGCCGCTGCCGGCGGCGGTTATCAAACCGGAGATTCCCTCAGCCGCCGGCTGGTCTTTTACTGCCACGCGCATCGATACCATCCCGGCCCGCAAATTACTGCTGCTGTACGGCGAAATGGTCAACAACACCGGCGCAGCTCAACAAATCTCGCTGGTTACGGGCACATTTTACAACAGCCAGGGCCAGCTCATCGCCGCCGATAAAAGCACCTACGGCTTGTGGCCGACCAGTATTGTGCCGGCCGGCGGGCATGTGCCGTTTGCCCTGACCGTTTACGATGTTCAAGACACGGCCGATTTTAAGTTATCGGTTAAAGCCGAGGCGGTTGACACCGCGCCTCGCCAGGATTTTGAGTTTGTCACCGTCAACGAGGAACGGGTTGATGGCCTCTATTGCCTGAACGGCGCGCTGAAAAATCCGGGCAGCCAACTGACTGACTATCTGGTAATTGCCGCCATTTTGTACGATGAACAGGGCCAGGTGCTCAGATTTTTTAACGTGCGGGAAACCGCAGTCACCGAGGTGATCGGTGACCGGGCGCTTGATTTTGAAACCTGCCTGGAATCGCCGCCGGCAAATGTGGCTCGCCACGAACTTTTGGCCTGGGGCAGTTGACGCCGGTACATCGACAACTTACACGTTCACCAATTTTCACGCGAAAGGAACTGATTATGAAACTATCGCCCGTTTGCAGATTGATGTCTGCCGCAGTTGTGATCGTCAGCCTGGGGGCCGTGCTGAGCGGGAGCGCCTTTGCGCATGGCGGCCGGCAGGTTGGCAAATTCGAATTTAATGTTGGGTTTGTCAACGAACCGGCTCTCGAAGGAAGGCTGAACGGAGTGGATTTGCGGGTTGAAAACGCTGAAACGGAAGAACCGCTGCTTGGCCTGGACCAGTCGGTACAGGTAAAAGTGACTCACGTATCCAGCGGCGACTCGAAAATACTGGATTTGGAACCCGTTAAAGACGAACCGGGCCACTACACCGCCGCCTTTATTCCAACCGCGCCGGGCGAATACCGGTTTCAGTTTACCGGCGCCATCGACGGCATGCAGTTGGACGAAACATTTGCCGCCGGGGCCGATGAGTTTTCAATGGTCGAGTCCTCCAAAGCGTTGCAAATCCCCGAACAACAACTGGAAATGCGGGAAATTGGGGCAGCAATCAGAGGCGCAATGGCCGCGGCCGCGCAGGCGCAAGACAGCGCCGCCACGGCCAATATGTTTGCTGTTGGCGGCCTGATTGCGGGCGTGCTGGGTTTGGGGTTTGGGGCCGGCTCGCTGGTGATCGCTCGCAAACAGCAGCAAACCGGTGCTGCTGCCGGCAAACGGACCGCGCTCCGAGGGTAAGCCGGTGCGGAAACTGGGAGCATTACGACAAACCGCACTCCTGCTTATTGTGGGCTTGAGCCTTGTTTTGCAGCCGGCATTGACCCCGGATGTGCTGGCTCACGCCAACGTGATCCGCTCCGAGCCGGCGGCCAACTCGGTTTTAGACCAGCCGCCAACTGCGGTAACTATCTGGTTCACCGAGCCGCTGGAGCCGCAATTGAGCCAGATTCAAGTGCTAAACAGCCAGGGCCGGCGGGTGGATAACGGCGATGCCGCAGTGGCCGCCGTTGACCCGACCATGCTGGCAGTCAGTTTGCCGCCCTTACCCAACGGCACGTATGTGGTGGCCTGGGCCAACGTTTCCACCGTAGACGGGCACAAAGTGCGCGGCTCTTTTGTATTTTCGGTAGGCGAACCACTCAATGCTTCGGCTTTATCTTTGCCGCCGGAGCAGCCTTTGGTGCAATCACCCCTTGAGCCGGTATTGCGCTGGCTGAGCCTGCTGGCCATTTTGGCCGGAGTGGGCGGCCTGGCCTTTGAGCTGCTAATTCTCCGGCCCGTGCTGCGCCGGGTTAATGCCGATGACGCTCGCCGGCGTTTGGCCCAACTGTTGGCCGGGCGGCTGCTGAAGGGCATCTGGCTGGCGCTGGCTTTGTTTTTGGTCGCGTCGCTGGGCCAACTCCTGCTCCAAACCATGATCACCTCCGAATTACCGCTGCGCCAGCTCGCAGGCCGGGAATTTCTGGCGGTGCTGTTTGAAACGGGCTGGGGCCGCCTGTGGCTGTGGCGCATGGCGTTGCTGCTGATAATGCCGGGGGTGCTCGATCTGGCCTTCATCAGTCCTCCCGCCGCGGAAAACCCGGCGCGGCGGCAACCGCAGTTCAACCGGCTGGCCCAATTTGTGGCGGTTCTGGCCGGAGTCGGGATTCTGCTCACCCTGAGCCTGGGCAGCCACGCCGCTGCTGCCGGCGAAATCCGCCTTGCCGCCATTTTTAACGATTTTCTGCATTTGCTGGCCGCGGCTTTTTGGGCCGGCAGCCTGTTTCATTTTGCCCTGAGCGGGCCGGTGATCTTCCAAAACCTGTCCAAATCTCAACGGCGCGAGGTGCTGTCCGAGCTGGTAGCCAGATTTTCCGGGCTGGCCGGGTTGAGCGTGTTGGTGTTGGTAGTGACCGGACTCTTCAGCGCCTATGCCCAGGTAACCGTTCTGCCGGCGCTCACGGCCACCCCCTACGGGCTGACCCTGCTGGCCAAAATGGGCCTTGTCCTGCCGCTGCTGGCGCTGGGCGCGCTCAACCTGGTTTGGGTGAGGCCGCGGCTGGCGAGTCAGGAACGGGCCGGCGTTTGGCTGCGGCGATTTGTTACCGCCGAGGCCGTGCTGGTAACGCTCGTGCTGCTGCCGGTGGGGCTGCTCACGGCGCTGGAACCGGCCCGGCAGGTGGCCTCCCGTGAAGGGCTGGGCCGGCCGGCCGGGCTAACCTTTCACGAGGCAGTGGAAGGCACAGATATTTCGCTGGCAATTGAGCCGGGGCAAACCGGGCCAAATCGATTGCTGGTCTCGCTCAAAGACCACCGCGGCCGGCCCATCACCACTGCCACCGACGTCACCGTGCGGGCAACCTATCTGGAAGCCGATCTGGGTGAAAGCCCCGGCTCTGCCGTTGGCGACGGAAACGGGCAGTATCTTGTTGAAAATCAGTGGCTAAATATCGCCGGGCCGTGGCAGGTGGAACTGGTGGTGCGCCGCCCCGACGCGCTCGATGCCCGAACCGCCTTTCGGTTTGAGGTTACACCCGCGGTTGCGGTAAGCAGCGCGGCTATCGCCCCGACAGCCAGCGCCGGCCAATTGTTTGGGGCGGCAGAGCTGGCGCTGCTGGGCGCGGCATGCCTCTGGTTGGCCCACAACCGGCGCAGCAAAAAAGGCGCGGCGGCGGGCCTGGCCGGGGTTGCCGCTACTGCCGGCGCGCTATGGCTGGCGCTCAACCCGTTGTTGACTGCGCCGGGTAACCCCGGCGCGCCGGCTGTTGTCTCGCCGGTTAGCCAAGCTGAGGCGGCTGCGCCACAACCAGCCGCCGACCCCCTGCGCAATCCCTATCCGCCGGATGCCGCCTCACTGGCGGCGGGGCAGACCGTATTTGACCAAAACTGCACGCCCTGCCACGGGCTGACCGGGCGCGGCGATGGCCCTTTGGCCGCCACACTCAGCCCGCCGCCGGCCGACCTGCTGACGCATATTTCCCTTCACCCGGATATTGAGCTTTTTCGCCTTGTCAGAGATGGCAAAACATTTACCGCCATGCCCTCGTTTGGCGGCAAATTAACCGCCGAACAAATCTGGCATCTGGTAAATTATCTGCGGGCTTTTGAGGTTGATCTGCGCCTGGCCGAGACTCAGTATCGCCAGGGGCAGGCGCTGCTTGAACAGAACAGGAGCGAAGCAGCGGTGGTCAGCTTTAGCGCCGCCATTAAGCTCGTTCCCAAACACATTTGGGCCTATTTGGACCGGGGCATTGCTCACCGGCAGTTGGGCCAGTACGAACCGGCCATCGCTGACCACAGCCGGGCCATTGAATTAAAGCCGGATTTCGCCGAAGCCTATTTTAATCGGGGGGTTGACTACAACGAAACGCACCGACCGGAACAGGCCGTTGCGGATTATAACCGGGCCATCGAGCTGGACCCTGGGATGACCATTGCCTACTACGCCCGCGGGCTGGCTTACGCCGATCTGGGGAATTTGGCCCAGGCTATCCGGGATTTTAACCAATCGCTTGAAATGTTTCCCGATTTCAAACGGGTCTATCTGGACCGGGGACTGGCTTATATGGACAGCGGCGACCCGGAAAAAGCCTACAACGATCTGAAAAAGTATCTTGAGCTTGTGCCCGAAGCTGAAAATCGGGAGACTGTGGCCGGTTTGATGGCGCAGCTTGCGGGCCTGTTAGCCGCTCAACCGGCGCAAAGTTTACCCACAACCGCCCGAACGCCCGCCCAGGGAGGTAATTAATGACCAAGGCCAATTATGTTTGGCTCACCTTGATCGCAGTGGTGCTTGCCGCATGCAGCGCCAACGCCTCAGCAGTTGATAGCGGATTCAACCCTGCCCTTGCCAACAAAACCGATGTCCATCTGGCTGACGCAGAGCATGACCACCTCGACCTGCCCGCCGCCAACCTGACCGTGGTTTTGGTTCCCACCGAGCTGGTGGCTGGCCCCAACCGTTTTGCCGTTGGCCTGTTCGATGCCAAACAGGCCATGCTCCACGACGCCGCCGTTCATTTTCGGTATTTTGATTTGAGCGACCCCGGCCAGGCTCGCCCGGAGACCGAAGCCGACGCCCGGCGCCTGCAATCCCCGGATGGATTGGTGACCATTTTTGCGCAGGAACGAAACTTTGACCGGGTTGGCGATTGGGGGGTGGAAATCGAGGCGCAGTTGCCCGATGGCAGCACGCTCCGAAATCGGGTTGGCTTTCGGGTGGCGGCCGAGTCGGCCAGCCTGACCCCCGGTGAAAAAGCTCCGGCAATTGATACGCCAACGCTGGCCGCCGTCAACCGTGATTTGAGCCGGCTGACTTCGGCCCGCCAGCCCAACCCGGCTCTGTATCAACTGAGCCTGGCCGAAGCCGTAACCAACGGCAAACCGACTCTGCTGCTCTTTGCCACCCCGGAATTTTGCCAAACCCGTTTCTGCGGCCCGGCATATGAAACCTTCAACGAGCTGCAAAACCGGTACGGCGATCAATTGAATTTTATTCACGTTGAGGTTTTTGCCGGCCTGCCCAATCCGGCCAACTATGGCTTTAAACTGGCGCCGGCTGTTGAGGCTTTTGGCCTCAGCAGCGATCCGTGGCTCTATCTTTTGGCCAAAAATGGCAATGTGCTGTATCGGGTTGAGGGATTGTTTACCGCCGCCGAGATTGAGCAGCAGCTTCAACTGCAATTGGGGCTTTAAATCGGTGGGGATGTTTAAAATTGTCCCCGTTCATTTTCAGGATCAGACGCGCCGCCAAGGCAGGCGGCACATAACTCTGGCCTGTCTGGACAGACCGTAAAACGCCAATCAACTCGGGACCGGTGATCCTTTTTAGGATATAAGCCTTTGCCCCCGCCCGCAGTACCTCGATGATGTGCTCATCTTCCTCAGAAGCCGTGAGAAAAGCAACCCTGGTTGCCGGACATTCATCGGCAATAACTCGAATGGTATTCAGGCTGCGGTCAGTTAAATCAAGGCTCAGCAGGATGATGTTGGGCAGCCGGTTACATGCCAGATAAATGGCCTCTTCCGCAGTGGTTCCCTGCCCCACAATTTCAACCCCTGGTTCGGCCTCGAGTACAGTGGTTACTCCCGCTCCAAATAACGGTTGGTTGTCTACAACAACTATTTGAATTGTCTCGGTCACAGCCACTCGCTTTCAATTTCTTCGGTGAAGAAATGTGGTTCACACCAGCCCGATATTCGCTCTTTATATGTCGGAAAAAGTGATAAAAAGTTTCGCAACCGGCCAAAGAAATTTTATCACTCTCCGCTGCCAGCCGGTTCATCGGGGTGCTGGCCCTGTTCGTTGCCCGAGCCGGCAGTTTGTCAAAAAGCATAAGGCTACGCTGGGATTAGCTGTGCAGATACAGCGCCGCGGCGGCCACCCGGTCTGGCGGGCCAATAACAAACAACTCGTCGTTGTGGCAGATTTTGGTGGCGGCATCCGGGTTAGCCAGCATTTCACCGTCGCGTCGAATAGCCAGCAGCGTTAGCCCGGTACTGTTGCGCAGGTTCAGTTCGGCCAGCGTTTGGCCCGCCAGCGACGAGTCGGACGGCACCAGCAGCGGCGCTATTTCCACATCGTGCAGGTGCAGTTGCAAATCTGCCACCGAAGCACGGCCGGCCGGCGACAGGCTGCGGAACATCTGGTAGCCGTCATCTCGGATTTGGGCCAGCAGCCGGGCAATTTCTTCGCGGGGCACCAGATATTTGATCAGCACCCGGGTAAAAATCTCCACCGAGGTTTCAAACTCTTCGGGGATGACTTCGCTGGCGCCCAGCCGGTACAATGCGGCCATTTCGCCCACGTAGCGGGTGCGGGCGATAATGTGCGCTGTCGGGTTGAACTGTCGCACCAGATGAACAATCCGGCGAGTGGCGGCGGCTTCGGCAATAACCACAACCACCGTGCGGGCCAGCGGCACATCCACCTGCTTGAGTACCGCCTCCTGCGTGGCGTCGCCGTAAAAAATTGGCTCGCCAGTGCTGCGCTCGGCGCGAACGGTGTCGGCGTTCATTTCAACAACTACATAGGGGATGCCGGTGTGCCGGGCGGCGCGGGCCACGTTGCGCCCGTTGAGGCCGTAGCCAATGATAACCAGGTGGTCTTTTAACTCCGCCCGGCGGGGTTGATTCAGCCCTTTCACCGGGTAAAGGCCGCGCTGCAGCCTCGTCGGCGTGGGCAGGCGCAGCGCCAGATCGGCCAGGCGGGGCGCGCCGGCAATAATAAACGATGTACCGGCCATTGTTAGCACCGAGACCGCCAGAAACATCTGCTCGGCGCTGGTTGACAGCAGGGTGTAGCCCGCGCCGATTCCGGCCAGAATGAAGGCAAACTCGCCCACCTGGCTCAGCCCCAGCCCGCTAATAATGGCCGTGCGCAGCGGAAAACCCAGCAGCAGGCTGGTTAGGGTGACAATGGCGCTTTTCAGCAGCAGCACCCCGGCGGTGATCAGCAAAATGGCCAGCGGCTGTTGTAGCACAAAGCCCAAATCCAGCAGCATCCCCACCGACACAAAAAAGAAGCTGGTGAAAATATCGCGGAAGGGGTGAATGTGTTCCAACACCTCGTGGCTGTACTCCGATTCCGAAATGGTCAGCCCGGCCAGAAACGCGCCCAGCGCCAGCGACAGTTCCGCCGCGGCAAAGGCCACCGCAAAGCAGATGCCGCCGACGGTCAGCAAAAACAGCTCGCGGCTGCGGGTGCGCACCACCTGATGCAAAATGGCCGGCACCAGATAGCGCGCCCCAATAAACACAAACACCAGCAGCCCCACGCCAATCAACGCCAGCCGCAGCACCGATGGCCCGTCGTCGCCGGCGGTTTGGCCGGCCAGAAACGGGGTCAAAATAATGAACAGGACAACAATCACATCCTGAAAAATGAGAATCCCCAGGGCGATGCGTCCCTGCGGCGTTTCCATTTCGGCCCGGTCCTGCAGCACTTTGAGCACAATCGCGGTGCTGCTCAGCGAAATGAGAAAACCCATAAACATCGCCGGGCCAAAAGCCCAACCCAGCAGTTGGTGGGTCACTCCGAACACGGCCAGCACCGTCGCGCCTACCTGGAGCGCACCGCCAACCAGCACCAGTCTTTTGATCTGCATCAGTTTGCGCAGCGAAAATTCAATACCGATGGCAAACAGCAGCAGAATGACACCGATTTTGGCCAGCTTGTCCACTTCGGTGATGGCGTTGACCAGCCCCAGCGCGTGCGGCCCAGCCACTACACCCGTGGCCAGCAAGCCCACAATGGCCGGCAGCTTGAGCCGCTGCGAACCGTACACCACCGCCATTGCCAGCACAAAGATCACCACCACATCTCTGAGCAAGGGGATTTCCACGGCAAACCTCCTGTGAAAATAGAGTTGACTGACCCTCACCCCCTCCCCCTGTCAGCGGGAGAGGAGTTTAGGAATTTGGTGTGTTGTCGGGCGCATTGCGCCCGACAACACACCGCTTCATCATTTCCCCCCCTTCCCCAGGGAAGGGGGGTAGGGGGGATGGGGAAAAGGTATCACTTACCATTCAACCACTACCCACTCTCGTTACAGTGCCGGTATCATACCGAATTTTGCCGGCCGGCAAAATTTAACGGCCGCTGTTATTCGCTTTTTTGGCTCACGTTAGCCGACTCAAACGAGGCCATCTGGTTGAGAAAATTGACCGCCGCCACTACCAGCGGGTACGCCACCGCCGCGCCGGAGCCTTCGCCCAGCCGCATTTCTAAATTGACCAGCGGCTCCGCGCCCAGCAGCGCCAGCAACTTCTGGTGGCCGGATTCGTGCGACTGGTGGGTGAAAATGCAGTAGTCCGGCACGTGCGGGTTAAACGCCCGCGCCGCCAGCAGCGCCGCCGACGAGATAAAGCCATCGACCAGCACCACCATTTTTAACTCGGCGGCTTTGAGCATCGCTCCGGCCATCATGGCAATTTCAAACCCGCCAAACGTGGCCAGCACCGCCAGCGGCTCCGACGCCTCAACCGGGTTATTGGCCAGCGCCTGCGCCAGAATTTCCTTTTTGCGGGCCAGGCCGGCGTCGTCCAGGCCGGTGCCGCGCCCCACGCAGTCGGCAATGGGGATGCCGCCCAGCACGCTCATCAGCAGCGCCGCCGCCGAGGTGTTGCCAATGCCCATCTCGCCAAAACCGATGACGTTGCAGCCCTCATCAAACACTGTTTGCACCAGCGCCGCGCCTTTGGCCAGCGCCGCCTCGCATTGAGCGGTGGTCATAGCCGGGCCGCGCAGCGCGCTCTGGGTACCCTTGGCAATTTTGGCGTCAATCAGCGCCGGGTGCGGCTCAAAGTCAAAATTAACGCCCGCATCCACCACTTTAATATCGATGCCGTTTTGCCGGCAAAAGACATTGATGGCCGCGCCGCCGGCCAAAAAATTAAAGACCATCTGGTAGGTCACTTCCTGCGGGTAGGGGCTAACGCCTTCGCGGGCCAGGCCGTGGTCGCCGGCAAAAACCAGCATGGCGGGTTGCCGGAGTTGCGGCGATAGCGTATCCTGAATGCGGCCAATTTTCAGGGCCACCCGTTCCAGCGCGCCCAACGCGCCCAGCGGTTTGGTTTTAAAGTCGATTTTGTGTTGCAACTGTGCGGTTAATTCATCTGACAGAGGTTGAATATTGAAAGAAATCACGTTTCACCGTCCTGAAATTGATAAGATTGCGCCGGCGTATCACGGCGCGTTTGATTTTGCTGAACTTGAAAATTTGGCGCTGAACCCGGCCAATGTACTGGATTTCAGCGTGAACAGTAACCCTTACGGCCCTTCGCCGCGGGTGGCCCAGGCGCTGGCGGCGGTGCCGGTTGACCGCTACCCCGATCGCGAGGCCATTGCCCTGCGGCGGGCGCTGGCGGCGCGGCTCAACCTGCCGCCGGACAACTTTGTCATTGGCAACGGCACCGCCGAGTTGTTCTGGCTGCTGGCCTTTGCCACGCTCAGCCCCGGCGATCCGGTGCTCATCATTGAGCCAACCTTTGGCGAATATCGCCGCGTTTCAAAGCTGATGGGCGCGGTGGTTCACACTTTTACCGCCCCGCCCCCCGATTTCGCCATCGATCCCGCCACCGTGGCCGCGCAACTGGCCAAACTGCGCCCCCGGCTGGTGTTTGTGTGCAACCCCAACAACCCCACCGGCCAAACCCTGCCCCCGGCCCAAATTGCCGCGTGGACCGGCCAGCAGCCGGACGCGCTTTTTGTGGTCGATGAGTCGTACCTGGGGTTTACCCCGGCGCTGGCTTCCGCGCTGACCGTGCCGGCCCGCAATGTGCTGGTGGTGCGCTCGATGACCAAGGATTACGCCCTGGCCGGGCTGCGGCTGGGTTTTGCCGCCAGCCACAACCACCCGCTCATCGCCGCGATTGCCGCCGTGCGCCCCGCCTGGAATGTCAGCGGGCTGGCCCAGGCCGCCGGGCTGGCGGCGCTGGCCGATGAAGCCTATTTGCAGCAGTGCCTCGCGGACCTCTACCGGGCCAAAGCCGAGTTGCTGGCCGGATTGACCGGGCTGGGGTTCGCCCCCGCGCCGTCGGCCACGCACTACTTTTTGATGCCCGTTGGCGCTGCCGCCGGGTTTCGGCTGAAGCTGCTGCGGCAGGGGCTGCTGGTGCGCGATTGCGCCTCGTTTGGCCTGCCGGAGTATGTGCGCATCGCTACCCGCCGCGCCGAACAAAACGCGCGGCTAATCGATGCGCTCCGGATTGGGCTTGATTGAGGGTTGCGTTGTTGCCCTCACCCCCCGGCCCCCTCTCCCACAGGGCTTATCATTAGTCATAACGTGGTCAAGCAAATTTTCCCCTCATCCCCCCGTCCCCCTTCTCCCTATGGGAGAAGGGGGGTTTGTCTTTTGTGGTCAGTTTTGGGCGGCAAAGCCGCCCAAAACTGACCACGTAATGTTTTCCCCTCCCCCATTTTGGGGGAGGGGGTAGGGGGTGGGGGTCAACCTTATTTACATGGTTTGCTACTTACGCCACTTATTAGGTAAAGATAAGCCCACAGGGGATGGGGTTGGGGGGTGGGGAAATCTTGAGGCGTGTCAGAGGAAATTACCGCACATAAATCTGCTACTTTCTGTGCCAAAAATACGCGCCGGCGCAAACAGCCGCCACGCTCAGCGCCGCGGCCACATCGGCCAGGCGCAGCGCCCGCCGCACTGTTTCCGCGGTCAGCGGCGCGGAGCCGCCCTCCAGCGCGTAGACATCCCGCTTGGTTAAGGTGATGCCCAGCGCTCCGGCGGCGGCGCTCATCGTCCAGCCGGCGTTGGGGCTGACGGTGCGGTTGTGCTGCGCCAGCATCGTCCGGGCGGCGTTGGCCGCGTCTTCGCCCACCAGCCAGGCCGACAGCACCATCATCCAGCCGACCAGCCGGGCCGGCAGCCAGTTGAGCGCGTCGTCCAGCCGGGCCGCAAATTTGCCCAGTTGCTCCAGCTCCGGGGTGCGATAGCCCCACATGGCGTCGGCGGTGTTGGCAAAGCGATAAGCCCACGCCGCGGGCAGCCCGCCGGCGCTGTAAGCCGCCAGCGGCGCAACCAGGCTGTCGGTCACGTTCTCCGCCAGCGATTCAACCGTGGCCCCAATCACTTCTTCGGCGCTGAGCTGGCCGGTATCGCGGCTAACCAGATGCCAGGCCAGCAGCCGCCGCGCTTCCGGCAGGTTATCGGCGCTGAGCGCGGCCAGAATTTCACCCACCGCGCCGCGCAGGTTGCGGTAGGCCAGCACCGGCTTGAGCAAAACCGCCGAAAAGAGAAGCGAAAGCAGGAAATACCCCCTGACGGGGGCAGGTGAGGGTTGAAATAAGGAAGACTTTGCGGCTTTGCGACTTTGCGCGCCCTTTGGGGTTACAAAAGGGCGCAACAGCTTCCACGGCAGCGAAAAGAGCGCCAGCCCGGCCACTATCCAGCCCGCGCCAAACCAGAAACGCTGCTGCTGCGGGGCGCGCCGCCGGCCCAAACTGAGCCAGTTGCCCATCAGCACCACCGGGTGCCAGCGATTGGGCGGATCGCCCCACAGCAGGTCAATGGCCAGCGCCAGCAAAATGACCCCAACCCGGCTCACGGTTACACCTGCCCGTCGATGATGCGCTGCAACAGGGCCATATCCAGATGCGCTTCCACGTGGTCGGCCAGGCGGTTGTAAGCCTGCTGCCGGTCAAAAAGCTGGCCATCGCTTTGCCAGCCCAGGCTGTGCAGCCAGGCGTGGCGCAGGGTATCGTTATCAAAAATGCCGTGCAGATACGTGCCCCAGCAGCGACCCTCCGCCGCCAGCATGCCATCCGGGTGACCGCCCTCCGGCCCGGCAATGATGCACAGCGCCGGCGCGTCGCTGCGGGTGGGCTGGCTGCGGCCCATGTGGATTTCGTAGCCGCGGATGGGCAGGCCGTGCAGCGCGGCCAGCGGCCCGCTGGCGGCTTGCAGGGTAGCCTGCACCTGCACCGTCCGTTTGTCGCCGGCAAAGGTGGTCTGCACCGGCAGCAAGCCCAGCCCCGCCGCGCGCGTGCCGGGGGCGGCCTCGCTGCCGTCGGGATCGAACAGCGTTTCCCCCAAAATCTGGTAGCCGCCGCAAATGCCGACCACCGCCACCCCGGCTCCGGCGCGGGCCGTAATTTCCGCGGCCAGCCCGCTCTCGCGCAGCCAGGCCAAATCATCGAGCGTCATTTTGCTGCCGGGCAGAATAATGGCCGCCGGTTGGCCCAACTCGGCCAGCCGTTCCACAAAGCGCACCTGCACGCCGGCCTCAGCCCGCAGCGGGTCAAAGTCATCAAAATTAGAAATGCGCGGCAGCCGGATGACGGCAATATCGACCGGCGCGCTGCCGCTGCGCTGCACCTCGTCCAGCGCCACCGAGTCCTCGGCGGCCACGCCAATGTGGGGCAGGTAGGGGACAACGCCCAGCGTGGGCGTGTTGAAAGCGCGGGCTTGCAGCATGACCAGGCCGTCGCCCAGCAGGCTCACATCGCCGCGGAATTTGTTAATAACAAAGGCTTTGATCAGCGCGCGCTCGGCCGGTTCCAGCAGCACCATTGTGCCGACCAGCGCCGCAAACACGCCGCCCCGGTCAATATCGCCCACCAGCAGGGTGGGCGCGTTGGCGTGCAGAGCCACGCGGGTGTTCACAATATCGCCCTCTTTTAAATTGATTTCCGCCGGGCTGCCCGCGCCTTCCATAATGACCAGATCAAAGCGGCTGCGCAGCCTGTCGAGCGCGGCGGTGACGTGTTCCCACAAAAACGGCTTCAGGCTGTACCAGTTGTCGGCGTGGATGTGGGTGTGCGCCCGCCCGTTGAGCACCACCTGGCTGCGGCCATTGCCTTCTGGCTTGAGCAGCACCGGGTTCATATCAACGTGCGGGGCCACGCCGGCGGCTTCGGCCTGGGCAATGGTGGCCCGGCCAATTTCGTGGCCGTCGGGGGTAACGCCGGCGTTCAGCGCCATATTTTGGGCCTTAAACGGGGCCACGCGATAGCCTTGCCGGGCAAAAATACGGCACAGCGCCGTGACTAAAATTGACTTGCCGGCGTTGGAATGCGTGCCCAAAATCATTAATGTTTTGGCGGTCATACAATACTTTCCACAGGTTCTAAAAGTTGATAGGTGGGGGCGGCGTAGCGGGGCGCGCGCGCCGCCGGGCGAGTTTCCGGGGCGGCGGGGCTGGCCTGCTCAAGCCCAACGCCGCCGGGCGTGAGCCGGGTTTGGGTAAGGCTGCCGGTAAACTGTTTTTTCAGCCAGCGGGCCGGCTCGGCCAGGGGTGCGCCGGGCGGGTACAGCAGGCCGATGACGCTGCCGCTGTGCGCCCGCACCACCCCAAGCGCGCCGGTGGCGGCGGCCCATTCCTGCGCCGGAGCCAGCAGCGGGTTAAACAGGATGGGCTGGTAGCTGACCGCGCTGAGCGTGGCCGCCGCGCCAATGGCCGCGGGATCGCCCTGCCGCAGCAGCGCCAGCGCCTCGGCGGTGGTGGGCCCCAGGGCGCGCAGGGCGCTCAGGTTGAGCTGGCGGTTGTAAGCCAGGGTGTCAACCGCGCCGCCGGCATCGAGCATGAGCAGCGGCAGCGCCGGCGCCGGCCCGATAATCTCAAAATGACCACCATCGCGGTAGGCCAGCGCCGCCAGTTCGGCAAACATCACGCTGTCGGTGGGTTCAATCTGGCAGGCCAGCCCGGCCAGTTGCGCCGGTGAAAAGGGCCGGCCCAGAGCGATGGCCAGCCCGGCCAGCGCGCCCACCACGTCGGCGGTGCTGGAGGCCATGCCGCGTCCCCGTTTTAATTGACTGGTTACGTTCATAGTTGCGCCCGCCTGGGGGCAGTTGAGCGTGGTCAGGGCCAGCCGGGCGGCCTGGCGCAGTTTGGCGTAGCCGCTGCGGGGCGCAATCAGCCGCGGGTCCGGGCGCAGGCTTACGGTTACCCGGCTGCTCAGCTCGATGGGGCAGGAGACCAGCACCGGCACGTCCCAATCGGGGTGCCAGCCCTGCACCAGCTCGCCGCAGGTGCCGGGCACGGAAACGGTTATGGGTGGGTGGGTTGTTGTCATAGGTTGCTCACAAAGTAAATGTTGTTTCCCCTCATCCCCCCGCCCCCTTCTACCCTTCGGGCACTTCGTCCCCATTGGGGAGAAGGGGGATTTTCTTTTGATGTTGTTTTGGGCGGCAAAGCCGCCCAAAACAACATTGCCTTTTTTCCTACTTCCTATTTCCTACTTCCTACTTCTTACTTCCATTCCCGGCAGGCGGCCACAAAATTCTCGGCCAGGCGCAGGTCGTGGGCAAAGTGCAAATGGACATACGAGGCAATCAGATTGCCGTCGGCAAAGCCATCGAGCCGGGGCTGGCCGCCATCTCGCCGGGGGCGAATGGCCCACGCCGCCGAATTGGCGTTATCCTGCTCCGACCACGTGCTCCAGTGGAATTCGTGGCCGCGGGTGGTGACGCCCGCCGGCAGCAAAAAATTACCGCCTGGCGATTCAACCAGCCGGTAGCCCAGGCTGACCAGTTTGGGCTGCATCTGTACCTGGCCCGGCACCAGCCCGGCCATCGGGTGGCGCTGCCCGTCCAAATCGGTGATGGCCTGGGTGAGCAGCATAAAGCCGCCGCACTCGGCAAAAATGGGCATGCCGGCGGCGCGCGCCTGCCGCAGCGAATCCAGCAGCGAGCCGTTGGCGGCCAACTGCGCCGCGTACAGTTCCGGGAAGCCGCCGCCCAAATAGACGCCGCTGACTCCGGCGGGCAGGGCGGCATCGGCCAGCGGGCTGAAAAAGACAATCTCGGCTCCGGCCTGGCGCAGCAAATCAAGGTTGTCCTCGTAATAAAAACTGAAGGCGGCATCGCGGGCCACGGCGATCTTCAATTTTGGATTTACGATTTTGGATTGACGATTTTCGGCGGCGAGCGCAATGGGTTGGGCTTGTTGGGCCAACTGGAGGATGTGGTCAAGGTTAAAATAGCGGGCGATGACCCCGGCGGCGTGGTCGATGAAACCGGTCAGTTCGCCGCGCTCATCGGTGGGCACCAGCCCCAGATGGCGCTCCGGGATGTGCAGCTCCGCGTCTTTGGGCAGCCAGCCGACCACCGGCCGGCCGCTGGCCGCTTCGACGGCGTTTTTGACGCCCTCAAAGTGACTCGCTGAGCCGCAGCGGTTGAGGATGAAGCCGGCCACGTTCAAATCGGGGTCGAAGCGGCTGTAACCCAGCGCCAGCGCCCCCGCCGAGCGGGCCATTTTGCCCACGTCCAGCACCAGCAGTACCGGCGCGCCGGTCAGTTTGGCAATCTGGGCGCTGCTGCCGTCGTCTTCGCTGTAGCTGAAGCCATCAAACACGCCCATCACCCCTTCGATGACGGCCACGTTGGCGGATTGGGCGGCGGCGGCAAACAGGCTCACTGCGCGCTCCGGCGGCACCATCCAGGTATCGATGTTGCGGCAGGGGCGACCGGCGGCCAGGGTGTGATAGGTCGGGTCGATGTAATCCGGGCCGCATTTGAACGGCTGCACGGCCAACCCGCGCCGGCGCAGGGCGGCAATCAGCCCCATCGTAATTGTTGTTTTGCCCACACCAGAATTGGTGCCGGCAATCAAAATCCGAGAGTCTTTGGTCATTGGTCCTTCGCCATCCGTCCTTCGTCCTTCGTCACTGGTCATTCGTCATTCGTTATTATTCGCAATTCGCAATTCGCTATTCACCATTCATTCCTCCTCCCCCTCACCCAGCGGCACAAAAGCCGAGGTCTGGCCATCGGGCTGGAACCAACTGAGCTGCCCGGCCAGCCGCACCACCTCGCCGATGACGATGATGGCCGGGGTGGTGATGCCGGCGGCGTCGAAGGCGTCCGGCAGGGTTTCCAGCGTGGCGGTAACGCTGAACTGCTGGTCGGTGGCCCCGGATTGAATGGCCATCGCCGGGGTGTCGGCGGGGCGACCGGCGGCCATCAGATCGCGGGCAATGTGCCGGATGCGCTTAACGCCCATCAAAATGACCAGCGTGGGAATGTTGCCAAACACGCGCCAGTCGGTATCAATTTTGGGCATGCCGGAGGCGTGGTGGCCGGTGATGACCGCAAACGAGCGGGCCACGCCGCGATGGGTGACCGGCACGCCGGCAAAGGCCGGCACCGCCACCGAAGCGGTGACGCCGGGCACAATTTCAAAGGGCAGGCCGGCTTCGGCCAGGGCCAGCGCCTCTTCGCCGCCGCGGCCAAACACAAAGGGATCGCCGCCCTTGAGCCGGACCACCTGCCGCCCGGCGCGGACGCGCTCTACCAGCAGCGCGTTGATTTTGCTTTGGGGCAGGGTGTGCTTGCCGGATTCCTTGCCCACAAAAACCAGCTCGGCCCCGGCGGGCGCTTCGGCCAGCAGTTCCGGGGCAATGAGCCGGTCATAAACCACCACTTCGGCCCGGCGCAGCAGGTTCAGCCCGCGCACGGTAATCAAATCGGCCCGGCCCGGCCCGGCCCCTATCAGATATGCTTTTCCGGTCATAAAACCTCCACTGAAAACAGGATTCAGGAGTCAGGAGTTAGGAATTAGGGAATCTGCTCCGCCTGTTAAAAATTTGTGGCTGGAGTCCAAAACTGCAGTTTTGGACTCCAAAATTTTATTCTTTGGTGTCGTCCCGACGGGGACTGTTCGACTCCTGAAACAAAGGATAAAGGCGGAAACTGATGACTTGGCCCTTCATCCTTTATCCTTCATTTTTCAGCCTTTGTTTGAGAGAGCCAGCCGGCAATGCGATCCCGCAACTGCGCCGCCCGGCCGGGACTCGCGCCGGCGGTGCTCACGGCCACGGTCAGGCCCGGCTGGCGGTAGACGGCCGGCAGGTGAAAATTGCCCTCGTCCGGCGCATCGGCAATGTTGCTGAGCAGGTTGAGCGCGGCGGCGTCGCTGGCAATTTTGGCGTTGACCGCCCGCGAGTCAGTGGCGGCAAACACCAGCGTTGCCCCGGCCAGATCGCCGGGCTGGTACGGGCGCGGCTGCCAGCTAATTTCACCGGCGGCGGCCCATTGTTGCAACTGGGGCGTGGCCTCCGGGCTGATGAGCGTCACCCGCGCCAGCGCCGCCAGCAGGCCGCGCACTTTGCGCTCGCCCACCGCCCCGCCGCCCACCACCACGGCCAGCTTGCCGGCCAGCCCGGTCAAATTGATGGGATACACCGGCTGTTCGGCCCTAACCGCGCGGGCGGGTGAACTGGCCGGTAAAGCCGCCTCGCCGCGCCGCACAATCAGCAGCGACAGGTACGGCTGGCGGGTGCGCGGCAGCGCCCGCAGCGCGGCCCCGGTCACAATCCGTTCCTCCGGCAGGCCGATGCGCTCCACGTAAACGGCCTGTTCCACCAGCCCCAACTCATCGAGCGCGGCCATAATTTGCGGAAAAACCGGGCCGGCTTTCATCAGCACCAGCGTGGCAAAATCGGCCAGCAGCCGGCGTAAACTGGCCAAATCGGTTTCGCGGCTGGCGGGGATAACGGCCAGCCGGTCGCTGGTCATCCCCAGCGGCGTTTGCGTTTTGGCCGCGCCCGCCGCAAACGAAGTGATGCCCGGCACAAATTCAAGTTCGATGGCCGGGTAATCGGCGGCCAGAATCTCGGCCACGTAAGTGAAAGTGCCGTACAGCAGCGGGTCGCCCAAAATCAGGTACGCGCCGCGCCCGCCGTTGGCCAACCGCCCGCCAATTTCCGCGGCGATGGCCTGCCAGGCGGCTTGCAGCGCGGCCCGGTCGCGGGTCATCGGCGTGGTCACAGGCGCCACCGCTTGCCGCGCGTTGAGCCACGGCCGGGCGATGGCCAGCGCCACGCTGTCGGCTTCATCGGCGCTGCGCGGCACAAAAATAATGTCCGCCGCCTCAATGGCCCGCACGCCTTTAATAGTCACCAGTTCGGGATCGCCGGGGCCAAGGCCGACGACGGTCAAGCGGGCCGGTTCAGTCATCTATTTTCCTCCAGGTTACAATAAAAACCGGGTTGACCGGCTCAAAGCGCAGCATGTCCAAAATTGGCGCGCCGCGGTTGATTTGCGCCTGCGTCACGCTGGCCGCGGGCAGCAGCCGGCGCGTTTCGGCCAGATTTTCCAGCGCTACCAGATTCAGCACCAGCCGCCCGCCGGGGCGCAGCCGCTGTTGGGCGGCGGCAATAATTTTTTCAAGCTGACCGCCGCTGCCGCCCACAAACACCGCGTCGGGATTGGGCCAGGTGGCGCAGGCCGCCGGGGCCAGCCCCTGAAACAATTGCAGGTTGGCCGCCGGGAAGCGAGCCAGATTTTCACGGATGTGGGCCAGCAACTCCGCCCGCTTTTCCACGGCAAAGACCGCCGCCGTGGGCTGCGAGCGCGCCGCCTCGATGCAGACCGAGCCGCTGCCCGCGCCGATATCCCACAGCACCTCGCCGGGGCGCAGGCCCAGTTCGGCCAGGCTCAGCAGCCGGATTTCGCGCTTGGTGAGCTGCTGATTCCAGGTGGAAAAGGCGTCGTCCGGCAGGCCGGGCGAAACGGGCGCGGGCGGCGGGTTCTGCGGCCACACCACCAGCACGTTCAGCGGCGCAAATTCGCGTTCAGTAATCTCCGCCAGCGTGGCGCGGACAAGTCGTTCATCGGCCCCGCCCAGATTTTCACAGACGGCGCAGCGCGATTCCGGCGCGGCTCCGGCGGCCAGCAGCCGCTGGGCCAGCGCCGCCGGGGTGTTGCGCCGGTCGGTTAAAATGGCGGCTTTGGGCGCGGCCAGCACCGCCGGGATGATTTCCCCCGGCGGGTGGGCGTGGGCGCTGAGCAGCGCGGCGTCGTCCCACGGTTCGGCCAGGGCGGCAAACGCCAGTTGCGCGGCGCTCGGCGCGGGTTCAATGCGCAGGCTGGCGGCGGGCAAAAACTGGCGGAGCGCGCCGCCGATGCCGTGAAACAGCGGGTCGCCGGAGGCCAGCACCACCACCTTTTGACCGGCCTGCCGGGCCGATTGCAGCCGTTCGGCCAGCGCGGCCATATCGCTGCCAATAGCGATGGTTTCGCCGGCAAAATCGGGAAAGTAGCCAAGCTGCCGTTGGCCACCGGCCAGCACATCGGCGGCGGCAACGCGAGCCAACTGCCGGGCCGAAAGGTCGGCGGCCCCGCCGGCGCTCAGGCCGATAATGGTGATGGGGGTCAGGTTAGTTGGTTCGGTCATAATAGGTGGTGACGTGTTGCGAGAAACTTTACCCCTCCCCCCTGCCCCCTCCCCGTAAGCGGGGAGGGGGAGTGAAGGTAACAGAGTTGTTTTGGGCAGCTTTGCTGCCCAAAACAACTCTAAAAAAAGTTTTCCCCCCTCTCCCATTGGGAGAGGGGGTGGGGGGTGAGGGAAGACTTTTACAAATTGTTGTGATTAAATACCCGTTTGCCTTTAAATTTGTTTTCGAGTGGGCAAAAATTGCCCTACTGCCAGTAGTTCACCGTGGAGATCAAAACACAGTACCTCCACCGAGTATGCGCCGCCGATGAATTGGCCGGCTTGTTCGGCGGCCTGTTGGGCCAGCCGGGCTTCGAGACCGGTCACGCCGGCCCGGCGCAAAAGCTGCTGCACGTGATGGGCGGTGTTGGCCCCACGCACCTGCGCGGCCAGCGAGTCATCGACCCCCAACTGCCGCACCGATTCGGCCAGAAAATCGTGGTCAATGCTGCCCTCGCTGACGTGGGTTTGAAAGCGCCCCTGCGCCATTTTTGAGACCTTGCCGATCATTGTTGAAATGACCACCCGCGCCAGCTTTAGCCGCCGCGCCTGTTTGAGCGCGTAATCCATGTGGTCGCCCACCTGCAAAAAAGCCAGGTCGGGCAGCGCCGGGTAGCGGCGGCGGGCGTAGCGCTCGCTGCGGTCACCGGTGGTAAAGACCGCCGTTTGCACGCCATTTTGGGCGGCCACTTTCAGCTCCACGTAAATGCTGGCCCGGTACGCCGACTGCGAAAACGGTTTGACAATGCCGGTTGTGCCCAAAATTGAAATCCCGCCGATAATGCCCAGTTTGGGATTGAACGTTTGCCGGGCGATGGCCGCGCCGTTGGGCACGCTGATGGTCACTTTGAGGCCGCGCCCGGCCAGCCGCGCCCCGGCGTGGGCCAGCACCGCCTGGATGATCATCCGGCGCGGCACCGGGTTGATGGCCGGCTCACCGACCTCAACCGGCAGGCCGGGTTTGGTCACCACGCCCACGCCCTCGCCGCCGGCCAGTTCGATGCCCGGCGCGCTGCGCCACTCAACCGTGGCCTGGATTTCCGCGCCGTGAGTCACGTCCGGGTCGTCGCCGGCATCTTTGATGACGCCGCAGGTGACGCCCTCGCTGTGAAATTCGCAGCGGGCCAGGGCAAAGGTGACGCCGGGGCGTACCGGCAAATCGATGGTGATTTTGGCCACCGGCTGGCCGGTGACCAGCGCCTGCGTGGCGGCGGCGGCGGCGGCGGCGGCGCAGGCCCCGGTGGTAAACCCTTCGCGCAGATTCGGTTTGCGCCAGTCGGCGCGGGACGGACGTGGATCAGTCATCAAACTACCTGTATTTGTTGGACAGGATTAACAGGATTTGCACGATTTTGTTAGTGTCTTTAGTTTTTCGCCACTTAAAAAGGTGGCGAGTGGCAAGTAGCGGGTGGCGGGTAAAAACACGCCACCTGCCACCCGCCACTTGCCATCAATCACAGCCAAGTGCGTGGCGGCGAAAATTCTGTGATACTCACTTAATCCTGTCAATCCTGTCTAAACTATCGCCATCCGCAGCAGCGCGTTGAGCGTGGCCGCAGCCACCGGCGAGCCGCCTTTACGGCCCACGGCGGTAATGTACGGCACGTTGAGCGTTTGCAATTCCTCTTTTGATTCAACGGCGCTGACAAACCCCACGGGCATGCCAACAATCAGCGCCGGGCGCAGCCCTGCCTCGCGCACCAGCCGGATCACTTCCAGCAGGGCGGTGGGGGCGTTGCCGATGGCGGCAATGCCGCCCTCGAGCCGGGCCGCGTTGGCGCGCATAGCCAGCGTCGAACGGGTGACGCCGGCCTGTTCGGCGGCGGCGTGAATTTCCGGCGCGTCGATAACGCACACTTTTTGGCCGCCCAGTTTGGCCAGCATACTGCCGCTGATGCCGGATTCGGTCATGTGCACATCGGTGACAACGGTGCAGCCGCGCCGCAGCGCCGCCAGGCCGGCCTCAACCGCGCCCGGCGAAAAGCGGAGCAGGTGCAGAAAATCAAAATCGGCGGTGGCGTGGATCACGCGCACGGCCACATTTACCTGCGCTTCGGTCAGGCTGTGCTCGGCCAGTTCGGCGCGGATAATTTCAAAACTTTCGCGTTCAATAGGGTGTTGGGTAATCATAGTTTTTTGTCCATTCGAAATTTACAAAAATGAGCCGGATCTCACCGCTTTCAATAAAGGCATCGTCGGGGTTTATTTTACCCCTCCCCCCAACCCCCTCCTCGTTATCGGGGAGGGGGAGTGAGTTATCGGTGGGTTTTTGGGCGGCTTTGCCGCCCAAAAACCCACCCAAAAAGATGTTTCCCCTCTCCCTTAGGGAGAGGGGCAGGGGGTGAGGGGCAAAATAAATTGCCCATAAAAGACATTGGGTCAAATTTTCAATCTGAAATGGTTGATCAGATTATTCATCAGTTTGATCCAGCTCATACTTATTTGCGTAGCCGCGGGGCGTGACCATTTTGCCGTGGTGGGCAAAGGTGTGCCGGTTGCCCACAATGACCGTGGTAACCATGTTGACCTCGGCGGCGGGCAGGCCGGTCAGGGTGATCAGCTCGATGCTTTGGCCGGTGCGATAGGCGTCGCGCACAATGCCCACCGGCGTTTCCGGCGGCAGGTGCCGGGCCAGAATTTCGCAGGCGCGCTCAAATGGCTCGGTCCTTTTTTTGCCTTTGGGGTTGTACAGGGCCAGTACAAAACCGGCCTGCACCGCCAGTTCCAGCCGGCGCAGAATTTCGTCGCGGGGCACCAGTTGGTCGCTCAGGCTGATGGCGGCAAAGTCCATCATCAGCGGCGCACCCAGCAGCGACGCCGCCGCATTGAGCGCCGACACGCCCGGCACCACTTCCACGCCGATGCCGTTTTCGCCGCGCTCGCGCAGCACTTCAAACACCAGCCCGGCCATGCCGTACACCCCGGCGTCGCCGCTGGAAACCAGCGCCACCCGCTGCCCGGCGCGGGCCAGCTCAACCGCCTGATTGACGCGCGGCACTTCCTGCCGCATACCGGTTGCCTGGCGCGGCGTGTCCGGGGCAAGGTGGTCAATGAGCCGCAGGTAGGTTTTGTAGCCGATGATTACATCCACCGACTCCAGCGCGCGTTGGGCGGCGGGGGTAATCAGCTCCGCCGCGCCCGGCCCAATGCCGATGACTTTGAGTGTGCCTGTCATAATTAACTCTTTCTCGCCACAGCCACGGTGACATTTGGATATTTCTGTTTTTCCAGCAGCAACTCCGAGGCGTTGGCCGCCAGCAGCGCCGCCGGTTCGGCCACGCCGGCCACGCCGAGCGCTTTTTGCGCCCACTCGGAGGGGTTGGGCAGGTTCTCGATGGCGGCAATTTCGGCCCGGCTGAAGATTTTTAGCGGCCAGTTTTGCCGCTCGCACATTTCCAGCAGGCCAATTTCATCCCGCTTATCTTCGATGGTGGCCACCGCCGCCACACTCAGCGGCGACAGCCCGGCCGCGGTCAGCGCGTCCCGCACATTTTGCAGAATTTCGGCGGCGGGCGTGCCGCGATTGCAGCCCACGCCCAGCACCAGACTCGGCGGGCGATAGATGGCCGATTTTGGCGCGGCGGCGCGTAGCCTGGCCGGCACAATCCGGTCGGTGATGAACAGCGCAGCGGCGGGCGCGGCGGCGGCCAGCGCGGCCAGCGACGGGTAGCGGGTCAGGTTGGGCGGCAGCGGGTCGGGCAGCCAGTCGTCGTTACCGGCATTTTGATAGACGGCCACGGCCTCGCCATTGACCAGCGCGGCAATGACTGCGGTGAGCTGCTCCGGGCGTTCCAACTGCCAGCCGGCCTCTCGCCCCAGCAAATCGAGCGCGGGCAACCGCTGGCCGTCGCTGGCGGTGGTCAACACGGCCAGCCCGCCAAGCGCCTTCGCCACTTGCTGCGCCAGCGCGTTGGCCCCGCCTTTGTGGCCGCTGAGCAGGCTGATGGCGTGCCGCCCCTGCTCATCAAGCGCCACCACCGCCGGGTCGCTGTGTTTGCTGCGCAGCACGGGGGCCAGATCGCGCACCACAATGCCGGTGGCCATCAGGCAAATCAGGGCGCTGTGCTCAGCAAAGGCCGATTGCAGCACCTGCCGCACTGAGGTGTCGTAGCCGATGATTCCGGCGGCGCGGTCGGCGGCGGTGACAAAGCGCTCCGGGGCATACAGCACCGCGCCCGGCAATTGAGCCAGCAGCCGGCGGGCGGTGCCGGTACCGGCGCGGGTCAGGCTGATAATGGCCGGCGCGTCGCGGCGGGCTGATGGGGCAAAGGCCGCGCCGTACAGGTGCGAGTCGGCCACCTGCCGGCCTTCGGCGCTGAGCACCGGGCTAACAATGATGAGCGCCTGGTGGGTGATCTCCGCCGCTTCGAGCTGGCCGGCGATGGTGGCCAGCGTGCCGCGGATGACCAATTCATCCGGCCAACTGGCGCGAAAGACCACCGCCACCGGGGTGTCGGCGGGGTAGCCGGCCCCGGTCAGTTCTTTAACCACGCGGGCAATCATGCCGGTGCTGAGAAACAGGACCATGCTGCTGCGATGGGCGGCCAGGCTGGCCAGGTTTTCAGCTTCCGGCACGGCGGTGCGGCCGCCCAGCCGGGTAAAAATGATGGTCTGCGTCTGGTTGGGCGCGGTCAGTTCGGTTTTGAGCGCGGCGGTGGCGGCAAAGGCCGAGCTGACGCCGGGTACCACGGTGTAGGCGATGGCCAGCCGGTCCAGCTCGCGCATCTGTTCCAGTGTTGCGCCGTAAATGGTGGGGTCGCCGGTGTGCAGCCGGGCCACGGCTTTGCCCGCGGCGGCGGCAGAGGCCATCACCTCAATTTGCTGTTCCAGGCTCAGGCCGGCGCTGTTGTGGATTTCGGCGTGGGCCGGCGCGTGAGCCAGCACCGCCGGGTTCACCAGCGAACCGGCGTACAGCACCACATCCGCGGCGGCAATCAGTTTTTGAGCTTTAAGGGTGAGCAGGTCGGGGTCGCCCGGCCCGGCTCCAATGAAATAAATGTGTCCGGTCATTTGATTTACGATTTACGATTTTGGATTTACGATTGGCTGTCCGCTTGTAAATTAAAAAGGAGTCAAAAAGCGTAGCTTTTTGTTCCGAAAGCTTTGCTTTCGGACTCCGCGAGACATGTTTAATAGAAATTTAATGATGATGCTCGTGATCGTGATCGTGATGGTCGTGATCGTGGTCGTCGTCGTGATCGTGATGGGGGTGATGGCCGTGGTGATGGTGGGCGTGGCGTTGAGCCGAGCCGCCGTGCAGGTGATGCGTTTCTTGCGGCAGGCCCACCTGCTGCTCGTAGCCGGCCATTGGCAGCCGATATTTGCACAGGTCGCAGGTCATGGCCGCGCTGCCATCGAGCAGTTCACGCACCCGCTGTTCGGCCACATCGATAATCAGCTCGTGTGTGCCCAAAAATGAGGCCACCAGCGCCGGCAGGCCGAGTTCCTGTTCGGCTTGCTGCGTAACCTGCGCGATAAAGCCATCGACTCTGCCGGTGAACAAAATGTACGGGGCCACGATAATTTGTTTGGCCCCCAGTTGGGCGCAGCGGCGCATACCGTCGGCCACTTTGGGCCGGGCCACCGCCTGAAACGCAAACTCAACGGCGCGATAGGGCCGTTTTTCAAACAGCAGGTAGGCGGCGCGGGCTACTTCGCTGTTGCTGTCGGGATCGCTGCTGCCGCGGCCAATCACCAGCACCACCGAGTCTTCCGGCGGCAGGGCGGTGGGGTGGGCGGCGAAAAGCTCGCGCACCCGCAGGTCGAGCAGTTCAACCAGTTTGGCGTGCGGGGCCAGCGGCGCCCCGTAACGAAAGCTGACGCCGGGGAATTGCGCTCGCGCCCACTGCACTGCCGCAGCGACATCGTTTTTTTGGTGGCCGGCCGCGCCCAAAAACAACGGCAGCACCAGCACCTCACCGCCAGGGCCAACGCCGGCAGCGGCGGCGGTCAGGCCGGTGGCCATGTCGGGGTCGGCCAGCTCAAGAAAGCAGCTCGAAACCGGCATATCGAAGCGGGCGGCCAGCGCGGCGGTAAACTCGTGGAACTGGTCAACGGCCTCGGAGATGCGGCTGCCGTGGCCAACAATCAGCAGGATTTGGTTTGGCATAGATTTGCTCCTGTAGAGATTTTGCTCATATCCATTATTGC
>JAJVIM010000019.1 GCA_022071955.1 Anaerolineae bacterium | reverse complement strand
GCCGCCAGAGCTTCGCGACCGCGCCGGCCATCAGCGTGCGACAGAAGCAGATTAGACCCAAAGCCCACCAGCCCGTGCACAGCATAAGGCTGTTGCTCAAGAATGCCACGGTATACTTCCTCCGAACTGACGTGCTGCCAGCGAGACGGTCCGAGCGGCCGTTCTGCCAGGCCGAGAGCGCCGGCGCCCTGATTGGACATCAGCTCTGTGCCATTGACATTTGCGGTTGGCACAACCGGGAAAAGCACGTTGCCGCCCGGAGCATCGAGGCTGCCGGTTAACACGTAGAGCTGCGCAATTGCCCGGGCAATCTGGGTGGCATTTGACTGCATCTCAACGCCGCTCCAGGCATAATAGGCCACCGGCCGCGCTTCCCACAACAGCCGGGCCGCACTCTCAAGCTGATGGCGTTCAACGCCACAAACCGCCGCTACCCGCTCCGGCGGATGACGCCGGCAGACTTCGGCCGTAAGATCAAAGGCGGGCCGGCAGATGACTTTGCCCTGCAACGTGTCAATCGGAAACTCACCAAAGAGGGCCAACTCAGCCGGCTCGCCGTCGTAGCGACCGCGGGCCGGGTCGTAGAACATCGGGCAGCTTTTGGCCTCATTCCAGGCCACGTAGCGACGGGTGCAGCCTGGGGCGGAAAGATCGCCTGCGGTCAGCAAGCGGCCGTTATCCGCGCGAACGAGCAGGGGGCCATTCGTCCAGTCCCGGATAAAGGCCCGATCGTACCAGCCTTTCTCAATCATCACATTGGCCAGGCCCAGAGCCAGAGCGCCATCGGTGCCCGGCCGCACTTGCAGCCAGACATCGGCCTTCTTGGCCAGCCCGGTGTGGCGGGAATCGACCATAATCAGGTGCGCCCCTCGTTTGAGGGCGGCCACGGTAGCGGTAGCGTGAGCGAGCCGGGCCAGGTTTGGGTTGTACCCCCAAAACAGGATACAGCCGGCATTTTCAAGATCGGGCATATAGTTGCCGGGAACACCACTACCAAAGGTATATCGCGTGGCCAGATACCGGCCCCAACCGCACAACTCCATCGAGGCGCAAAGATTGGGGCTGCCAAAGGCGTGTTGCAATCGTTCTACCCACATGGTTGAGTCTGCTGAGGCCGACGTGGACGGAGAAACCAGGCTGAACACAACGCTTTCCGGGCCGTGCTCCTGAGCCAACTGACGCAGCCGGGTAGCCGTCAACTCAAGGGCTTCGTCCCAACTGATTCGCTGCCAGCCCGGGTCCGGGTCGCCTTTGGGCCGCGTTCGTTTCAGCGGATAAAGCAGCCGGTCCGGGTGATAGACAATCTCCGGCGCTGCCCGGCCCTTGGCGCAAAGCGCCTGGCCGGTGGGATGCGACGGGTCCGGCTCCAGCGCGACGAAGCGGCCATTCTCAACGACGGCAACCGAGCCACAGCGCGAGACACACAGGGCGCAGTACCCTGGAATCCGTTCACTGGATTGTTTGTATTCCAACATCATATTGCCCCCCATTTACTTTTTTCTAAAAGCCGAGTGATAAGCCTGAATGGTGATTGAGCCAGGTGCTGGATCGATTCATTCCATAGCCTACAATTTATTATACCTTGTAAACTCAATTTTTTTAGGGTTTTTTATAAAAATGGGGAGCGTTTGGAAACCAACTTTTGTACAAAATTGGTAACTGTTTACCCCATCCCCCTGACCCCCCTTTCCTGAAGAAGGGGGGCAGAGGAGATGAGGGGCGAAAAACAGTTGACAGATTTATGGGTAAAGATAGGCCCGTAAACGGGGGATACCCCTGCGGGGCACAGGTGGGCTGGGGAAGAGGACAATTTAAAAACAGTTAACCTGCCTGCAATCGCCGGACCGGCACGATCATTGCCGGGCTGCCGCCGCCGCGTCAACCAAGCCGTGACCAAAGAACGAAGTGCGGCCATTTTCGCGCTATTGCTATGAAGTCAGTTAGAATTTTAAGGAATTTTACATTTATTCCCAAGCGGTATCACTGACTGTTTTACCCCTATCCAAAAAGCTAATACTTTCGCCGAAACTTAACAAAATACCATTGTTTGTCATTTATGTCTACATCAAATGACACATCATCCGATTGCCGGTTACCGTGCGAGTCTTCCAGATGCAACACCCAGCTCGTACTCTCGATGCCGCCCGGTGGTTCAAATTTTACATTGCCGCTTTTAATAACCTCACCGGGGGCATTGTAACCCTCGTAAAACCAGGTTGAAAGCGGACTCTCATAAGTTAGATTTTGGTCCTGCCGAACACCCACAAGTTTCATATCACCAATCGGAATTTCTTTAGAGTCGACAATAGCCACATAAATCAGCAGAAAATTATTAGTGGTGGGGCTGTTGAAAAATTCGGCCAACATATAATCGTATTCCGGCATGGGGGTTGCCGTTGGCAGAGGGGTTGCAACAGGTGAGATTTCCGCCTCGGAGACGAGTGCAATGGTGGGCAGCGGTGGCGAGCCGGGTGTAGGGTATATGATCGGTATGGCCCCGGTGGTTGGAATTACTGTCGGCATACCCCCCACCGTTGGATAGACCACCGGTATAGCGCCGGGCGCCGGATTAACGGCGGCTACAACCACCGAAGTCGGTAGCTGAGCCGGCGGCGGGGTAAACGTTGGGCTGGCGAGCGGCGTGGGGGTATCGGTGGCCGTTGGCACGGGGTTGGGCAAAATCTTTAACTGTCGAGGACGAGGCGTGGGGAGAGTTTTTGGATGCTGGGCGCTGGTAACCGCCGGTAACTCAACCGTACCGGCCACACGAAAAACCAGTAGCACCATCAGGCCACAGGCCAACACACCCATCCCCCCCACCAAAACCAGGAGTGGGTAGATTGAAAAACGAACAAAAACTTCGTACAGGCGCAGCCATCGGTTGTGCTTCATCTTCTTGTTACCTTTCTCGCCGGCGGCATTTCCCGTTCGGTTCAAATAACTTTGGCCGCCTTCATGGTGCGCGGGGTGCTGCTGACGTTCGGATTACCCCGGGTGCAATGAGGCTAATGAGCTGGCGGTTGAGGACTTAAAATATCACCCATGTATGTGCATGGGATGGCCGTCGCCGGTGGCGTTGTAAAACTGCCAGACCTCGGTTGTGGCCAAAGCTGGATTCTCGATGCAGCCGCGCCGTGGCCGGTTGCGGAAAGCTGCACATGGGGGGAAGGATTGCTCCTTCCCCCCAATATACGCCGGTCAGCGCCGTGAGTTACGGCGTGGTTACAGTGGCAGTGTTTGACCAGGCCGACTGAGTTGTGTCGTTGAAGGCCAAAACCCGGTAGTAGAAGGTTTTGCCGCGCGCCACGGTCTGGCTGAGAGTGGTAACGTTGCCCGCAACGGTGGCGTTCACAACACCCAGCGAGAAACCGGCGTTATCGGCCCGCTGAACCAGGAAGCCGGTCTCATTGCCAGAGTTGTCCGTCCAGGTCAGGGTGATATCAGCCGTTTTCTTGTTCTTGGCTACAGCGCTCGCCGCCAGGTTGCTTGGCGCGGCAATGGTGCTGATGGCACCGCCTCTGGAATCAAGCTTGAGCGTTGGCCAGCCGCCGCCCGGCGGAATCTGGTTGAAGGCCGGATTTGAGTAGTCCCAGTTATCGCCCACAACGTTGATGGCATAAACCTGATACTCATACAGCGTGCTGGTATTGCCAATCCGGTCGATGTATGTTCTGGTGCCAGTGCCTGGCCCAACACCGGTTTCAACATACGGCACCACACCCAGTTGCGAGGACTGCACCGTGGCAAGGACATTCCAGGCACCGGTTGAGCCGGCCACCCGGCGCTCGATAACAAAGGCAGTCTCGTTCTTGGAGTTGTCAGTCCAGGTGACTGTGTACAGCCGGTTGTTGCCATTCCCGGTGCGAACTGCACGAACATTAGTTGGAGCGGGAGGAGCAACTCCAACCACCTGCGCGTGCATCATATCCATCTCTTCGTGGCTCAGAATGTGGCAGTGGAACACATACTCCCAGCCAAAGTTGACGTAGTGGTTGACAATGTCAACCGGTTCGCCATCCGGGTTAAAGGCCAGCAGCGGCAGGTTCAGCGCCTCGCGCTGGGTTGTGTTGGCCCCGTGCAGGAACATGCCCTCGGGCAGCGACGGATCCAGCAGGCGAATGCTGTTGGGCAGGCCACCCCACGCAGCCGGAAGCTGCGGGATAATCGGTCGCAGAGCGACGATAGTGTCTTCCAGCGGGCTGACGCGAACAGTATCTTTCCAGCCGAGTTCAGTGGGGTCCGGCTTGCGGATAATGCCATCCCAGCCTACCCGGTTGATGAGCTGAACATCGTACAGGTGCCAGTGGATTGGGTGCGTATCAACCCCGTTGTGGGTGATTTTCCAGATTTGCGTGCCGTCATCGGCAGAAGCGATGGGTGTAACTGCCACGCCCGGCGGTAGCTCAACACCATCGATGATTTCATCCGGCGGATAGCTGTACGGGTGCAGGATCATATTTTGCAAACCGGCTTGAGCGTTGGGCGTTTCCACCCCCAAAAAGCCGCTCATGCGCCCGTACTCCAGCTCAAAAGCTTCGCCCATTTCGTCCTGAATCATCTTCGGCTTCAGCGACATCGACAGCGTAGCGCCGCTAATGGTTTTGAAGGTTAGCGAGGTGTTGTAGATTTGCACCAGACCATCATTATTTGTGAAGCCGGTGCCGTACGCCGAGTTGTAGGCACCCTGCCCAACAATGATCGGGAGCTGCCCATTTTGGAATACACCCCGTCCACCCTGGCTGGTGGATTTAAAGGCGTTTTGGAGTGCGGTCAGGTTGAAGCTCTGGCCGGTCCCGCCATTTACCTTGATCTGCATTATTGTGCGGGTGTTGGGGCCATAGCCGGGCAGCGTAGACGGCGCGCCGCCGGTATCCCGCAGATCAGGATTGCCGGTGTAGTAGTCGTAGCGCGGGTCACGGGCCGGGAAGGCCGCCGGGGCATCGTTGTACAGAATTAGCGTTTGGCCGGCAAACTGCGAGAAATCGACAATGACATCATGCCGCTCGGCCGGGGCGATCAGCAGCGAGTGCTGGTCGACGTTGCCGGCGTTGAACACGGTCGGGTCGGTTACCCAGGTTGTTGGGTGCGGCGGAACAACTACCGGCGCCGGCAGAAAGCCGCCTTCGGTGGCAATATCAATCCAGCTCGGGCCTTCCGTACCGGTAACCGGCGTTGGGAAAACACCGGCCGGGTCGGCCAGCGCAGCCGCCACCTCGGCCGGGTTCAGAGCCACCTCGGTGCAGGCCACGCCGGTGGCTTCTGGCGCCGGATTGGTATTGGCGGCGTCGCACGGGTTGCCGTTGGCGTCAACAGCCTTGTACAGCGACAGGTTGAAGAAGCGGTCGTTGGCCGCGTTCAAAATGCGGAAGCGATAGGGTTTTGGATCAATAGTAAGCGTTGGGTAAACGGTGCCATTGATCACGGGCGTGTCGTTGAAAGACTCCATCCCCATCGAGAGGTTGGGCGTGCCGGGCATCAGCGGCGGCTCGCACCAGCCCAGGTCGGGGTCACAGGCGGCGTCGTAGTAGGGGTTGGCGATCGGCCCGTATTCGATACTGTTTGTGGGTGGCCAGAACCACGGCCCGTAAGCCCAACGGCCAAACTGATTAACGCCGGAGGCGTCGCCCGGGTTTTGGGCCGGGGAGTAAACGTGCGGCACCCACAGGCTGCCTTCGCCGCCCCACCGTGAGCTATCCCAGGTTGAGTCCTGCCAATCAAGCTGAGCCTGGTTGGGCACAAAGGTTTTGTCCTGAACAACCAGCGGGATGGTGTCGGCCGTGCCGGGGATGAGTCCGCCGTTAACCAGCGCCGCCTCGGTAGCATCCGTAATAATGTAGGGCGCGGCCTCGCCGGCGTACACATTCAGGCGGGTGATACCCCAGGCGTGGTCGTGGTAGAACATCAGCCGGGCGCTCTGCTGGTTGGTGTAGAAGAAGGTCATTTCGCCATCTTTTGCAGCGCCGCTATCGTTCATATCCGGCACGGGGCGCACGCTAACACCCTGGGGATAGGGCGTGTTTTCGTTGGCGGGGGTGATCCACTGGTGGGGTGTGCCGTCGCTGATCCAGGGCGAAATGCCGCCGTGCAGGTGCAGCGTGGCCCGGTTATCGGGGTAGCAATTGCCATTCATAATTTCCATAGCCTTGTCGGCCTGGCTGCACATAGGGTTCTGTGGATCAACCATATCCGGGTGGGCCATCATCCACTGGTGGCCGGTAGCGGTCATGCCCGATCCCATCACGGTGCTGTCAACCGGGATGAACAGGTCCCCGCCTGCGCCGGTGGGCAACAGGTTACGGAACAGGATACGCACCGGCCGGTCTTTTTGGGCGACAATGGCCGGTCCCAAATAGTGGGCCGGAGTGCCCCCCATATTGGCCTGCCGGTAACCACGCAGCCGGGTCGGCGGCAGGTCCGAGTGCATCTGCTCGGTGTACTCTACCAGCTCAATAACGTAGTAATCCGAACCGGGGTATTTGGTAGTGTCTGGAACGGCTACCGGAATATACTGGCCCAGATTATTTGCTGCACCGGCGCCCAGGCCGGCTAACCCGTCAACAAATTTGCGGATACCGCCCGTGATTGTGGGGGTTGTGCTGACAACATCAACCACGGCGCCAAAGGAGTAGGTCCGGGTTTGTGAATAGATTGGGAATCCGGCGTCCACCCCAAGGGTGATGGTATCAGTTGCAGCGGGCGCTGCGGGAGCCGGATAGCTGAGGATATCTGCTCCACCGCCATCATCAAGAGGAATCCCCTGCCCGTAGAAGGCAATCACGTCGCCGTCCAGCACATCAACGGGGCCGACGGGAAATGTGGCCAATTCAGAAACGGCGGGGTCTGCGAGCGCCGGTACGGTGAGCAATCCACTGTCAAAAACCACGGTGTACTGGTTGGCGGTGCCGGTGGGCCGCAGAACATAGGCGTTAAACACGTTTCCGGCGGAAGGGAAGGGGCTGCCGCCCGCCGAAGCCTGATTCCAGGTTTGGAAACTTGTGAGCGTGCCGGCGGGTAACGGCGTGGGCAAAACGACCAACACCGGAGCGGATTCGCCTGCGCCCACCGGATAGTCGGTGGCGTAGGTCCGGTCGGTCAACGGATTACCCACGTTTGTTGGGACTGCGGAGAAGGTTTCTCCCGGTAAAGGGCTGTTGGCGTAGTTGGGGTGGCTGAAATAATGCGGCACTTCTCCGGGCAGTGCAGGCGCTGCTACCGCCATTGTTTCAAGCGTAAGGCCGGCGGCGGCGGCGCGGTCTGCGGCAGCTTGCCTGTCCTTTTGTGTTATTTTTTTGGGCGGTTTTCCGTTTCCGTTACCTCCCCCTTGCGCGCTCACGGGGCTGCTTTCTCCCAGAAGCAACACCGTCATCAGCAAGGCCAAAGCGATGAACGTTAGGAATTTTTTACCAAACATTGTTTTCTCCTCGTGTGATTGTTATTGATCCCGGAAACGGGACTCAAGAGAAATTTGCCGTTTCCACTTACAGGTGAAGAAATACCGCTATGAGCCAACCTCCTTTCATCGTAGTATTGGGTTTCAAATTCAATAGCCAAAAGCTCGCAGATCGTGGCGGCTGAGTTGCCGGCCGAGTGAAGCTAGGCACAGCTCAAAAGGTGAACTTTGCGCGCCGCTGGTCGGCAGAGTATCAACATAATATTCTCCAAAATTGACCACACTGCCCTTATCATCGTAGCCAATGGCCAAAACAATCAGGTATTCACGCAGCGGCGGCCCCAGGTTGTCTACCTGGCCGCGAATACAATACCCGGTGGCCTCATCGACCCACTGTTCAACATTTGAGAACTTAAAATCCTGACGCGGCGGATCGCTGGCCGGTGTGGATATGGCGTTCAGATCAAAACGATCGATATTCTGGTCACCACTCACCTGTAGTTCAAAGGGAACGTGTGCCCCCACCGGGATGGGGTCAACCGGCACATAGCTCACCATGTTCAGGCTATCAGCGGCAACCTGGCCCTGCGCGTCGTAAAAAGCGCCCGAGATATCGAGCACCTGTTGTGGCGCACCGGTGCCGTTAACCAGTTCACCCATCAGCAGCAGGCCTTCTTCAGAAATACCGGCCAGTTGGGTTACCCCGTTAAAAGTCCAGCCGGAGGAGGTGGATGAAGCGCCGGGGGACAGGGCTGCTGTCGTTGTAAGCGCCGCTACGGGTTGGCTGGTCGGCGAAGCCTGAGCAAGCATCTGCGGCATTGCCTGGCTAACGGTTGAATATTGAGGGTCGGCAGAGACCCAGCCTTGCTGCCCGCTGTCCAATGGGTACTCAATTTGCCACCAGCTTCCATCCGGGTTTTGGCCGGTGATGCCAGTCGATTGACCGGCTGCCAGTTTTCCCACCACGCTGTACTCCAGCCCGGGGCCGGACCGGACATTTAAGGCTACGAGACTGGTCAACGTTGGCCGGCTGCTATTTTGGCTGTTAGCGACAGACGGAGGTAGGGCATCAATACTGGCCACGGTGGGCGGAGGAACCGGGGTAGCAGCAAGTGAGTATGAGGGCAGCACGGCATCGTCCACAGCCGGAGCCGGGAGGGCTACTGTGTCTTGAACTTTGGCCGGGGTGGGGGTAAAGGTTGGCAGATGCCGGGCCATCATCGCCGGCCGCCGCATAACAACCACATTCTTATCCGGAGTCGACAGGGCAAACAGGCTTGCCAAAGCACAGGCAATCCCGGCCATCATCAGGATGGCCAGCAGGCCCAGTGTAGCCAGGGGCAAAGATTTAAAGGCCAGGGACAGCAATTGTTTGGAGGGCCGGGTTGGCGCCGGCTGCGGTGGCAGCAGATTGTATTGTGATGGTCTGGGGTTTAGCGGCCGCACAGGCACAGGCAAAATTGTTGGGCGGCGCTTCAATGGAATGCGCCTTTCCTCGACAACTTCAGTATAAATATATTTAGTCCGGCGCACTTTCATCAGTGCCCTCCACAGTTTGTGCCAGTTCCGGCATTTGATCCTAAAAGCCTTACTCCCGGATAATTTTGAAGAGGTCAGTAGGGTGAGAAAGCTGGATTTGGTGTTTGTTGTAAATCTGTACCCTGTCGTGGTCTGCACTGACCACGATCACCCGTAACCTGGGAATTTTTTCCAGAAAGTTCAGCAAATCGATTGCATCAGTCAGATGGCTATCATTGTCTAAAAAAACCACATCAGGCTGAATTTGCCTGATTTCTTGAACCAGCTTGAGTTGGCTGCAGGGAGAAATACCAATAACCTCCAAATCAGCCTGGTCCGATAGAAGTTTTTGAAGGCCGGCCCCTAACAATAGTTGATTTTCGACTATGAGGACTCGTAGCACAATGGCACCCTTTGATATAGACCTTAACATACGACAAAATCCCCCCCAACGCGCCAATCGCCGGGGGGGAATAGGTCCTGCGCAATAGTTTGGTCTTTTATCTGGACTAATGACCAGTATGGAACTGCATTTAACAATTTAGAAATAGGCTTAAAATGTGATTTGAATGGATAAAAAAAGTCTCCTCCAACAATGGACACGTTGGAAGAGACTCAGTTCTGGCCAAAGACATTAATTTTACCTGGTCAAACGGATGGGGGACCTCCTCTCCGTTTGACCAGCTTGTGTTGCCACGCCAGGGCAATGGCTTCGGCGCGCGAGGAAACGCCTAATTTGGAGAAGATGCTGCTAACGTGAAACTTTACAGTAGACAGGCTGATAACCAACTGCTCGGCAATTTCGGCATTGTTCAAGCCCTCAACAATCAGCGTTAATACTTCGCGTTCCCGAAGAGTCAACCCGTAGTCTGGTTGGGGTGGCTGCACAGAGGCATCAATCAGAGCCTGGGTTGCTTCGGGCGACAGAGTACGCTGGCCTTCGTACGCGGCGTGGATGGCAGCGGCCAGCTCAACGGCAGTAACATTTTTGAGTAAATAACCGGTAGCGCCGGCTTGAAGTGCTTCCTGTACCAAATCCGGGTTCTTAAAATTGGTCAGGGCGAGAATCTTAGTTTGGGGGCGGTGCTCACGTATTGCACGGATAGCGGCAATACCGCTCATTTCGGGCATCATCAAATCCATTAGCACCACGTCGGGTTGGAACTGGATACATAACTGCACGGCCTGTTTACCCGTAGTTGCCTCGCCAACCAACTCAAGGTTGTCAAAGGCCAACAAGAAAAATCTCAATCCACTGCGAACCAAATCATGGTCATCAGCAATCAACACGCGAATACGGTTTCCGGAATCCTGGTGCGGGTTGGTTGGTAGGGTTAAGTTCATGATGCTCCAATCCAGAAGATGACCACCTCGGTGCCACGGCCAATCTCGCTTTCAACTCTAAAATCTGCCCCAATGGCTTCAGCTCGCTCACGCATAATCCCCAATCCCATCGAGGCTGGTGGAACGGCCTCGGTATTAAACCCACGCCCATTGTCAACAATGCGCAGTTCAAGCCCTTTTCCCGGCGTTTTTCTGTCTTTGAAAGATAAAGTGCGCAGGCTTACCTCTGCCCGGCTGGCCGCGGCATGTTTAATAATATTATTCAGTGCTTCTTGCGAGATTCGATACAACGCAATTTGCACATCGGGCGGTAATTGGCCCACCTTTTCTGCTTTTAACACAAGCGGCAGCCGGACCCGATTACCTAGCGACTCGGTCAGTTGGCCAAGTAATTCACCCAACTCCATTTCTGTTAGCGCTTCGGGCCGTAGTTCCATCAGCAAAGTGCGCATCTCGGCCAGCGCACTGCGGTTAAGATGATATATTTCGTCCAGACAGCGGTGAGCTTCGGGAGGGTTTCGTTCCCACAAACGCGGCAACACCTCGGCAGTCAGGCAGGCCGAAAAGAGCGTTTGGCTAACTGCATCATGCAAATCACGCGCCAATCGCTGGCGCTCTTCAAGAGCGGCCAGCGTCTGCGCCTGTTCATAATGCCGGGCCGCTTCAATAGCCACTGCGGCCTGATTAGCAAAACCCAGCACCAAATCGGCGTGATTGGGGGCATAATGGCCAAGTGGGGCACTGTGCTCAAGCGCCAGCACCCCCGTTACCCGATCATTAACGGTTAGTGGAATCCCCATCCAGGAAGAACTCTCACTGCTTGCCGCTTTAAACTGATTGCCAAATACTTCCCGAAGGTCACGTGCCAAAGGGGCTTCACCCCACATATCAGCAATAATGACGGGCTCCTGATCAACCAGTAATTTACGCCCAATACGGGTGTTTCTTATGGATACACTCAGGGGAATATCACCATCCTGCCGGGTGGAACCCCGGTCTATCAGGGTTGTCAAAATTTCATCGTCTAACCTGAAAATGGTGGCGTTTTCATAATCCACCACCGCTTTAAGATGGTCCAGGATCAGGCCGAGCAGAGGCTCCAACTTCTGGGCCAATGTGGTCTGGTTAGAGACTTCAAGCAGCATCGACAACTCGTCAGTTCGTTCCTGCAATGCGTTTACGGCTCGGGATCGCTGGCCGGCAATGATGTAGACCAGAACCAAAACAGAAGTAAGGGCAGGAATCTCAAAAATCTCCTCAAATGGAATTTCACCGGAAAAGATGCTGACAAACAACACCGAAGTAATAGTTGTCAGCCAAAATATGGTTCGGAGGACAAACGCATGAAATTCCCAAAAAAATGCACCGAATGTCAGTAAAAGAAAGGCTACGTGGAAAATTACAATCTTTGAATTGGTCAAGACCAAGACGATAAACACAATCACCAGCGCCAAGTCCAATAGTAAAAATCGCCCATCAACTTTGAGCGCCTTCCAAAAGTGACCGGTGGCATCATTTTTAACTACCTGGTATATACTCATGATGGTCATAAATCAAGACGCTAAAGAATTCCTTTTCAGCAGAGTCAATTTTTGCTTGTATATCAGGTATACACACCATCCAAAACAGCAACATTGCTGTTAAACTTCATTCAGTTTTTAATTTGGGGTAATCTGATCAGAGCAAAATATCGGTGTTGCTAAATGCCGAGAGCTGACCTTATCCAAAGTTGATCAGCACAGTCAAAAGGACAGAAAATTAGCAGGCTGTCGGTATCTCATTCGGCGTGACTATTACGAAGTAAAGCGTTTCTAAATTATAGCTTTTTGCCAGCCAACTGTCTACCTCAAAACTGATTTTACCGTTACGCTGAATCGTCTATATTTGAACCTGATTAAATCCGCAAAATGGCCTACCTTCTGTATTTTTTGTTGGCTGCCAAATGTTATACTGCCCCGCACATTGGCCCGCTTAATCCCACGGTTATGCAAACCTCTGCCTACAACATTTGAGTCATCATCGCGCTGGCATAATTGACTGAAATACGCTGATAAGATACAATACCTCTATACCGACCGACGGTCGGTCTATAACGAAAAGAAGCAGATCATGGCCAGAATTGTCAAAAACCGGGACGTGCGTCGCAGCGAAATTCTTGAAGTGGCCCAACGGCTTTTCTACCAAAAAGGCTACGAACAAACCTCAATTCAGGACATCATCAACGAAATTGGTATTGCCAAAGGGACGTTTTACCATTACTTTGGTTCAAAACAGGAACTGTTGGATGCAATCATTGAATGGATGGTGGGCCAAACCCTGCAAACCTTGCAGCCGGTAGTGGAGGATGAGCAGCTTTCGGCCCTGGAAAAGTTCAACCAATATTTCGCCCAGGCCGAAAACTGGAAGGTGGAAAACAAAACCTTTTTTCTGGATATTTTGCGCAGTTGGTATAACGATGACAACGCCATTTTTCGCCATAAAATAGAGACGGCCTCGATCAGAGAAGTTATCCCCACCCTGGCCAAAATCATTGAGCAGGGCATTGCCGAAGGTGTTTTTGCCGCGCACGATCCGGTTGAAATTGCGGAAATTATTATGGGCATCGGCTATCAATTTTCTCGCTCCATCGCCGCCACCCTGCTGGATACCGCCGCAAACGAATATTGCCTGCCGCAGGTAGAGAAAAAAGTAACGGCCGTTCAATTTGCCATCGAGCGGGTGTTGAACGCGCCCGCCGGCTCGATTACCGTATTTGATATTGAACGCACCAAACATTGGTTTGATTAATGAGCTATTACTGTCCCTAACCCTGCATTTACAGGAGACGGACTCAACCTGCGGCACGGCAACGATGAAGTGAAATTGGGTAGGGCGCTTCGCAAAGCGCCCCTACCACTCGCAATTCGTTTATTTTTACAGGAGGTGGCTGTATGCGAACATTCATAAAAATGGCCTGGCGCAATATGTGGCGCAACTGGCGGCGCACCGCCATCGCGCTGATTGCCATTGTTTTGGGCCTGATTTTGCTGCTCTTTTTTGATGGCATGATCACCGGCTCTGACCAGGCTATTTTTGGCAACGCGGTTCGGTTGTACGGCGGCAACATCCAGATTCACGCCCCCGGTTATCGAGCCAAAGCCAGCCGGCTGCCGATGTATCCCCTTGAAAATGCCGATGCTGTGGTGCAGGCGGCAACGGCGCAGCCCCAGGTTGTGGCCGCCGCCAAACGGATCAATACCGGCGGCATTATCACCAGCCACGAAGGCTCATTCCCGGTGAGTATCACCGGCCTGCAGCCCACCGTTGAAGCGCCCGTTAGCATTCAGGCCGAAAATATCAGCCGCGGCCGCTATCTGGCCGCAGACGATGGCGACGCGATTGTGATTGGGCAGGGCCTGGCCGACCTGCTCAAGGTAAATGTCGGCGACCGGGTGAAGCTGCTGGGGCGCACCAAACGCGGCCAGATGCGCCAGCGCACCATGACCATTGTGGGCATTTACAATTTAAATATGCGCGAAGCGGAAGAACGGGCAGTTTTTATGAGCCTGCCAGAAGCGCAAACCCTGTACAATCTGCGCCAGCAGGCCACCGAAGTTACGCTCACCCTGCACGATGTTGGGCAGGAAAAGACGGTACTCTCTACGCTGCGAACCCAACTCCCTGGCGTTGAGGTTGACTCGTGGCAAACGCTCAAGCCGGAAATCCGGGAAACGATGGACACCAAACAGGCTTTTACCAGCGTGATGGGGCTGATTGTGGTGCTCATTGCCAGTATTGGTATTCTCAATTTGATGATGATGGCCGTGTTTGAACGCACCCGCGAAATGGGCGTACTGGCGGCGCTGGGCATGAAAGGCCGCCAGATTATGGGCCTGTTTTTGTTGGAAGGGGCGCTGATCGGGCTGGTTGGCACAATTATTGGCTGCGCGCTGGGGCTGCTGTTGCTGGCGGGAGTTGGCCACGTGGGGATCGACCTGGGTTTTGCCTCCGGCATGGGCGAAGTTGGCGCGTTAATGGGCGACCGGCTCTACCCCAGCGTCACTGCGGCCGGCGTTATCGGCCGGGGCGTGGCGGTGGCCGTTATTGCCACCCTGGCCTCGCTCTACCCGGCCTGGCAGGCCTCGCGCAAAGAAGCCGCCGAGGCATTACACCATGTTTAGAAAAGTGCTCCCCGAAACTCCCTACTCAGGAGGCTCAAATAATGACATCGGCTAAACTGTGGACCATCGCCTACCGCGACTTGATGCGCAATCGGCGGCGGTCGTTTTTAACCCTGCTGGCGGTGGCCCTGGGGCTGGCCATGTTGATGACGTTTAACGGCCTGATCGCCGGCACGTGGGACGAGGTGATCCAAAACAGCATCCGCCTGAAAACGGGCCATCTTCAATTACGCGCCCCCTCGTACGACGAAAAGAAGGTGAGCCTGCAATGGCAGGACCTGCTCAACAATCCGGACGGCCTGGTTGCCGGCATCCAGCGGATGAGCGAGGTTAAAGCCGCCACTCCGGTGTTGTGGGTGAGCACCATTCTCAGCACCGCCGACGAATCGCTGGGGTTGCAGGTATTTGGCATCGACCCCGCTTCATCATTTTACGACCCCATCCGCGAGTCGCTGGTGGCCGGCGAGTTTCTATCAGCGGATGACCGCAACGGCATCCTGATTGGCCAGCCGCTGGCCAACAGCCTGGGGGTGGGTGTGGGCCACCGGGTAAATCTGGCGCTGGTCAATGCTGATGGCAACGCCGATGAAGACATCTTTACTGTGCGCGGCCTGTTTTCTACCGGCATTCTCAGCTACGATGAAAGCGCCGTATTTATGCCGCTGAGCAAGGCCCAGGCGCTGGCCCGCACCGGCGAACGCGCCAGCGCCATTGTGGTGCTGCTCAATCGCCAGGCCGACACCGACCGCGTGGCCGCGGCTATTCAGGGCGAGGGCGTGCGCCTTCTCACCTGGCGGGATTCAAATCAGCTTGTGCTGCAAACCGTTGACACCGCCAAGGGCTTTTACGTGATTCTGGATGGCATTGTAATGCTGATTGTGGCCGTGATTATCGCCAACACCCTGCTGATGTCCGTGTTTGAGCGCATCCGCGAGATTGGCATTTTGGCCGCGCTGGGCATGAAAGGCCGGCAAATTATGCTGATGTTTTTGTTTGAAGCCCTCATTTTGGGGCTGTCCGGGGTGGCGCTGGGCATTGTCATCGGTTCGGTGGGGGTGGCTTATCTGTCGCAGGTGGGCATTCCGTTGGGCGCGGCGGCCTCGGCGGCGGGCAGCAACTTTGCTCTGGGATCAGCTATGTACGCCGCGTTTGCGCCCGTCACCTTTATGTGGTTGTCGGTTTGGACGCTGATTTTTGTGCTGCTGGCCTCGTTGTACCCGGCCCGGTTCGCGGCCCGGCAGGAGCCGGTTGACGCTTTACGTTCTTTATAAGGAGCTACCCGATGTCAGTTATTCAACTTGAAAATATTACCAAAATCTACACCATTGGCGAAGTGGAAACCCGCGCGCTCGACGATGTCAGCCTGACGTTTGAAGAGGGCGAATTTACCGCCCTGGTTGGGCCGTCTGGCTCCGGCAAAACCACGCTGCTGCAACTGATGGGCTGTCTCGACAAACCCAACCGCGGCGTGGTCAAAATCCACGGGCGAGATGTGACCCGCTTCAACGCCAACCAACGCGCCGACCTGCGGCGGGAAATGATCGGCTTTATTTTTCAGTTTTTTGCGCTGGTGCCGGTGCTGACCGCCTATGAAAATGTGGAACTGCCGCTGCTGTTGAACGGCGTTCCGGCTGCGGAACGGCACGAGCGCACCCTGGAAATGCTGGAAGCGGTGGGGCTGGCCGACCGGGCCGACCATCGCCCCGATCAGTTGAGCGGCGGTGAGCAACAGCGGGTGGCCATTGCCCGCGCGCTGGGGCCGCGCCCGGCGCTGGTGCTGGCCGATGAACCTACCGCCAACCTCGACACGGCCAACGGCACTCAGGCGATGGAAATTATGCAGCGCCTCAACCAGCAAACCGGCACAGCCTTTATTTTTGCTACCCACGACCCCCGTGTGGTGGCTTTTGCCCGGCGGGTGGTTAAACTGCGAGACGGACGGGTAATCGATAACGGTTCGGCGGAAAAGACCCCGGCAATGGCCGTTACGCCTGCCAGCCCGTAAACCGGCCGCTGAGCTGGCTCGAAACCAGCAGCAGTCGTTCGCGTTGCAGCAGGGCGGCTATTCCCAGCAGCAGCAGCAAAAAGCCGGTGCAGCCCACCAGCAGCAGCGCCGGCAGGCCAGATAACGCGCTCAGCACCACGGTGATCACGCCCAGCACCACAAACACCAGCGGCGCGCCCACCAAACTGCGCGAGCGAATGACCAGCCCGTAGGTGAGCACCACCAGCGCCTGCACAAACAGCACCAGGAAAAAGAGGAAACGGTCGGTGGAGATCATCTGGATATAGGTGGTGCTCAGCAGGATCAACTGCGAGACCAGACCGGTGAGAAAAGCGGCCACGCTGTTGCCGCTGCGCACCAGCAAGTAGTGCATAATAAATCCCAACAGCGCCGCGCCGATGGAATATACCTGCGGTTCGGTGACTTCCAGCTCAACCAGCAGAATAAAGTACGACATCAAATAGAGGAAGGCAGCGGGAAATCCCAGCCAGATATTGCGCCGGTACCAGGCTTCAACCGCAAAAGCGGTAGCCGTCACCGCCACCCCGATTACCGCCGTGGCGCCGCCCTCAAACGGCGCCGACAGCGACACCAGCACGCCCAATCCTAACCCACTCCAGCGCAGCATCGTGGCCCAGGCCTCAAACCGGCCCAACCGGGCCAGCCCAAAACCGGCTACAACATACAGCAGCGCCAGCGCCATCAGCGGCGTAACCCAGGTTTCGCGCTCAAAGTAATCTAACCCCAGTGCCACGGTTATGGCCAGGCTGGCCGTCGCGCCAAAACCCAGCCATGGCCGCCGGTCAACCACGGCAAAAAACGCCAGATAAGCGGCCACAATTGCAAAGGCAATTGTCGCCCGGCCGGCTTCGTCGGCCAGGCCGGTGTCCAGCAACGCCAGCCCGGCCGCCGCGCCAATCACGCCGCCCAGCAACAGCGGCGGCAAATGCCACAAGGCTGACGCTTGCAGCCCACGGCGGGCCGCCAGATGCAAGGCGGTCAGCGCCAGCGCCGGCCACAACAGCACAAAGCCCGGATAAAAACGGTAAAGTTGAACGCTGGGCAGGAAAAAGACGGTAAAATACGCCGCCGCGCCGGCTATCAGCGCGCTGCTCCACGTCCACCAACGCGGCCGGTAGGCCGTCAAACCGGCATACAAAATGGCGGCAACCAGCAAACAGCCCAATCCCAGCGCCACCCGGTCGGCCAGCCCGAGCACCGGGGCCAGCGCCAGCAGCGCCAACCCACCCATACTGAATGGCAGAGCGTAGGCCCGCACCCGCTCACCGGGCAGCCGGGCCAGCGCCTCGCCCAGCAGCGCCAAAACGACGCCCCAGCCGCACACGGCAATCGTTGTTGTCTGTATTGAGGGTGAAACCACTTGCAGCCACAGTAACGGCGCCGGGGCCAGCGCACCCACGGCCAGCCACGGAAACAGCAAAAAACCGGTGAGCCTGTCGCTGGCCACATAAAATAACGCACCCAGCAACCACGTGCCGCCAATCACCAGCCACCAGCCGTTGGCCGGCAGCGGCTGATCGATCAGAGCCACCAACACCAGCAGCGCCGAAATCCCCAGCAAACCCGGCTGCTGAATCTGGTTGAGCCACAGCAGCGGCCGCGAGAAAGCCCGGTCTCGCCACTGCCGCAGCAGCGCCACCCCCCCCAGGCCAGATAGCGTCACCAACGCCACCAAAGCCACATCGAGGTGATAAGTGAGGTCAAACCAGCGCCCCACTTGCAGCGCCGCCGAACTGCCGGCCAGCCAGGCCAGCACGCTGAAAAAACGGGAGCGATAAAAAAAGGTGCCGCCCAACCAAACTAGACTCAGCAGCACCGTCACACCAATCCAGTACAGCTCGGTTGCCGAGCGGCTCACATCAAATTGATCGAGCAGCACCCCGGCATCAATCGGCAGCAAGCAGGAAAAAACCACAAACAACACAAAACTGGCCTGCGGCAGCCGTCGCTTTAAAAGCAGCGCCGCCGCCAAAAAACCGAGCGTCGCCGCGGTCAAAATGGGCAGGCGCAGCAGTTCAAACACCGCCGCCAAAATAGCCGCCGCGGCCAACACAAAAAACGCGCCCAGATACAGCGCCACTTTGATGGTGGTTTCGCTCAGCAGCACTTCCGACAGCGTTGGGGCCGGTTTGGCCTCTGCCGGCGCGGCCGCCCGGGCCGCAACCGGCGGATCAAACGTATATCGCTGCCGCAGCAGGCCGGTTAACTGCGCCGACAGCAGTCCATCAACCTGCCAGCGGTCAATTTCAGTTACAATAGATTGCCGGATCGAAAGCGGCAGCCGGCTGTTTTTACGCTGCAACTCTCGAAAGGCGGGCGCGCCCAGCGCCTCCAGCGCGGCCTGCCGCACCGCCGGGCTGTCATCCCCGGCGGCGGCTTTTTCCAGGCCGAGCAGGGCCGGAGCGACGGCCGGGTTGAGCTGGCTCAACGCCTGCACTGCCGCCAGCCGGTCGGCCTCCAACCCGCTGCCCAGCCTGGCAATTAAATTGTCCGGGTTGGGCGCAGCTCCGGTCTCCGGCGTCTCGACAACGGGTTCTTTGTTCATTGGCATTTCCTCTTTTGGTCTCACTGAAGATGCCCTGATTGTACCATAATTTCAGCGAGACAAGACCTATCCAAAGTTAGGACAATTGGGCGCTTGTATCCTGGCAATCCTGCGATATAATGACTTATAGTTACAGTATCGGGGGGAAATTGTAACGTCTTTTTGCCTCGTTCTTCCTTCACGAACAGCCCCATTGCAGGTCAATAAATTCAAAGTTGCGGCCCAGACACTGTTTGTGCAGCACAAGATCGCTGTCAGGGTGAGGATTCGCAGCGCGGCGCGCCGGTGAACCTCACTTTTTTAGTTGGCCTGAGCCGCAGTTGCAGACTCGCTTATTTCCAAAGGGAAGAAGCCACCCCGTGGGACGGCTGAAAATTGGGTAGGGGCGCTTCGCGAAGCGCCCCTACCTCCGCAATTCGCAATTCGCTATTCGCTTATTGTCAAAGGAGACGCTGATGGCTGGTAACCAACCGTCAAACAACAGTGTCCAATCCGAAACTGCCGGCCCCGAAGCCGCCGCGCAAAATCCGGCCGCACCGCCGGTGATCGCCCTGCCCAAAGGGGGCGGCGCGGTGCGCGGCATCGGCGAAAAATTTGCCGCCAACCCGGTCACCGGCACCGGCTCGCTGAGTGTGCCGCTGGCTGTTTCGCCGGGGCGGGCCGGCTTTGGCCCCCAACTCTCGCTAAGCTACGATTCCGGCGCGGGCAACGGCCCGTTCGGTTTTGGCTGGAATTTGTCGCTGCCGGCCATCACCCGCAAAACCGACAAAGGCCTGCCCCAATACCACGACGACGCCAACTCCGACGTGTTTGTCCTGTCCGGCGCGGAAGATTTGGCGCCGGTCTTTAAAAAAGACCAGCTCGGCAACTGGCAACACACCCCCGCCGGTGAACTGAAATTTGACGAAACCACCCGCGATGGCTACCTCGTCCGCCGCTACCGGCCCCGCATCGAAGGGCTATTTGCCCGGATCGAGCGCTGGATCCGCCTCAGCGACGGCGACACCCACTGGCGCTCCATTTCCAAAGACAACATCACTGCCCTCTACGGCCTCGATGAACAATCGCGCCTGTTTGACCCCGCCGACCCGGCCCGCGTGTTCAGTTGGCTCATCTGCGAAAGTTTTGACGACAAAGGCAACCTCATCCGCTACAGTTACAAAGCCGAAGACGGCGCGGGTCTCGACTCCGCTGCCGGCCCCTTTGCCCAGCGCTACCTCAAACGCATCCACTACGGCAACCTGCCCTCGCGCCTCATCCAGCCCGAACCCGCCGCATGGCTGTTTGAGCTGGTCTTTGACTACGGCGAACACGCCGCCGCCGCGCCCCTACCCAACGACCCCGGCGACTGGCTGCCCCGCCCCGATCCCTTTTCAACCTGCCGCCCCGGTTTTGAACTGCGCACCCAGCGCCTCTGCCGGCGGGTGCTGATGTTCCATCACTTTCCCGCCGCCGGCCCGGCCGGCCCGGACGAACCGGCCATCGGCGCTAACTGCCTGGTGCGCGCCACCGAGTTTGCCTACGAACTGTCGCCCATTGCCACCTATCTCACCGCCGTCACCCACGCCAGTTTTCGCCGCGCCGGCAACGGCTACAGCCGCCGCGCTCTGCCGCCGCTGCAATTTGAGTACAGCCGCGCCGAAATTCAGGCCGAACTCAAAACCATCGACCCGGCCAGCGTGGAAAACCTGCCGGCCGGGCTGGATGGCGGCCGCTATCAGTGGGCCGATTTGTGGGGTGAGGGTCTTTCCGGCGTACTCACCGAACAGGCCGAAGGCTGGTTTTACAAGCGCAACCTCAGCCCGCTTACCTGGCAGGTGGTGCGAAATGACACCGGCCAGGATACGGTTGAGGCCGAAGCCCGTTTTGGCCCGTTGGCGCTGGTAGCCAGCCGCCCCTCGCCGGGGAATCTGGCCGGCCGGCAGCAGTTGCTCGATTTGGGCGGCGACGGCCAACCGGACGTGGTGCAGTTTGCGCCGCCGCTGGCCGGTTATTTCTCGCAGGACGAAGCCGGCCGCTGGCAGCCGTTTGTCGCCTTTCAAAACCAGCCCAACATCGATTGGCAGGACCCCAACCTGCGCCACGTGGAATTGACCGGTGATGGTCACGCTGATTTGCTGCTGGCCCGCGACGGCTATTTTGTGTGGCATCGCTCGCTGGCCAAAGAGGGGTTTGGCCCGGCGCAGCTTTCGCCGCAGCCGCCGGACGACGAGCGCGGCCCCCGGCTGGTCTTCGCCGACGGCCGCCAGTCGATCTTTTTGGCCGATATGAACGGCGACGGGCTGGCCGATTTGGTGCGGGTTGACAACGGTGAAATCTGCTACTGGCCCAGTCTGGGCTACGGCCGCTTTGGCCCCAAAGTAAGCATGGCCAACGCGCCCTGTTTTGACCGGCCGGAGCAGTTTGATCCCCAGCGGCTGCGGCTGGCCGACATCGACGGCAGCGGCGTCACCGACATCCTTTATCTGGGCCAACAGGCCGTGTGGGTGTATCTCAACCAGTCCGGCAACAGTTGGAGCCAACCGCACCAGCTCGATGCCTTCCCCCGGCCCGATAACCTGGCCAGCGTGCAGGCGCTCGATTTGCTGGGCACCGGCACTGCCTGCCTGGTCTGGTCATCGCCGCTGGGCCATAACGCCCGCCAGCCGGTGCGCTATCTCGATTTGATGGGCGGGCAAAAACCGCACCTGCTGGTACGGGTGGTCAATAACCTGGGCGCGGAAACCCGGGTGCAATATGCGCCGTCCACCAAATTTTATTTGCAGGATGAGCGCGATGGCCGGCCGTGGCTCACCAAACTACCATTTCCGGTCCACGTGGTTGAGCGCGTGGAAACGTTTGACCGGATCAGCCGCACCTGGTTTGTATCCCGCTACGCCTACCACCACGGCTATTTTGACGGCGTCGAGCGCGAGTTTCGCGGCTTTGGCATGGTGGAGCAGTGGGACACCGCCGAGTTCAACAGCCTCAAAACCGATAGCGAGGCCCGCCTGGGCGACAGCACCAATATTAACGCCGCCTCGCACGTGCCGCCGGTCTGGACCAAAACCTGGTTTCACACCGGCGCGTATGTAGACGGCGAGCACATCTCCAACTTTTTTGCCGGCATCGGCCCCGGCGAGGGCGAATATTACCGCGAGCCGGCCCTGCGTGACGAGGCCCACGATGCCGCGGCGCAGGCGCTATTGCTGGATGACACCGTGCTGCCGCCCGGCCTCTCCCCCGCGGAAGAGCGCGAAGCCTGTCGCGCGCTCAAAGGTTCGGTGCTGCGCCAGGAAATTTACGCGCTCGATGACTCGCCGCAGGCCGAACACCCCTACCGCGTTACCGAGCGCAACTACACCATCGAATCGCTCCAACCGCAGGGATCAAACCCGCACGCCGTCTTTTTTGTCCACGCCCGCGAAACTATTGACTACTACTACGAGCGCAACCCGGCCGACCCGCGCGTTAGCCATGCGCTGGTGCTGGCCGTGGATGATTTTGGCAACGTGCTGCAAGCCGCGGCGATTGGTTACGGCCGCTGGACCGCCAGCACAGACCCGGCTCTGACTCCCGCCGACCACGACCGGCAGCGGCTATCGCTGTTAACCTGCACCGAAACACAGGTCACTGCCGTGATTGACACCGCCGACGCTTACCGCGTCCCTGTGCCGTGCGACAGCCGCACGTTTGAGCTGCCGGCCCGCCTGCTTGCGCCCCGCGTCCGGCTTACCCTGCCGCAGCTTGCCGCCGAAATCGGCGCGGCTACCGCTATCCCCTACGAAAAAACCGTGCAGTCCGGCCAAAAACGACTCATCGAGCACGGGCGCACCCTTTTTTACCGCGACGACCTGGCCGGTCCGCTGCCACTCGGCCAGCAGGGGCAACTCGGCCTGCTGTTTGAAAGCTACAAACTGGCCTTTACCCCCGATCTGCTGGCCGGCGTGTACACCCGCGCCGCCGAAAATCTGCTGCCCAACCCGGCCATTTTGGGCGCTGAAGGCGGCTACGTGCCGGGCGACGCCTGTCGCGCCGCCGGCTGGTTTCCCGCCGGCGATAGCCCCGGCCTGTGGTGGCTGCCATCCGGCCAGAGTTTCTTTGCCCCGCCGGCCGCCGAACCGGCCCGGCCCGCGCCCCTGCCCCAAAACCTCGCCACCGCCCGCGCCCACTTTTTTACCCCGCACGGCCAGCGCGATGCCTTTGGCCGGCTCACCTACCTCACTCACGACGCCTACGACCTGCTGCTCACCGCCACTCGCGACCCGCTTGGCAACGCGGTGCAGGCCGACAACAACTACCGGCTGCTCCAGCCGTGGCAGCTCACCGACCCCAACGGCCACCCCACTGCCGTGGCCTTTGACACGCTGGGGCTGGTTGTTGGCACGGCTCAACGCAGCCGCACCAGCGCAGGCGACTCGCTGGCCGGTTTCAAAACCGATCTGACTCAAACCGAACTCGACGCCTTTTTTGCCGCGCCACACGGCCAGGCCGCCGGGCTGCTGCAGCAGGCCACCACCCGCATCGTTTATGACATCAATCGCTATGCGAATACCGGTTCGCCCGCCTACGCCGCTGCCCTGGCCCGCGAAACCCACATCAGCGATCCCGGCGGCACAACCAGCAAAATCCAGGTCAGCTTTGCCTACGCCGATGGCTTTGGCCGCGAAATTCAAAAAAAACTCCCGGCCGAACCGGGGCCGGTCGCCGACGGCGGCCCCCCGGTTAAGCCGCGCTGGGTGGGCAGCGGCTGGACAATTTTTAACAACAAAGGCAAACCGGTGCGCCAGTTTGAACCGTTTTTTACCGGCACCCACGCCTTTCAATTTGACCGGCAGGCAGGCGTCAGCGCCACGTTGTTTTATGACCCCGCCGAGCGGGTTGTCGCCACGCTGCACCCCAACCACACCTACGAAAAAACGGTGTTCACCCCCTGGCAGCAGCAAAGTTTTGATGTGAACGATACCGTCACTTTCAAACCGCAGCTCGACCCAAACGTGGCCGATTTTTTTGCCCGCCTGCCTCCCGCCGACTACCTGCCCACCTGGCACACCCTCCGCACCGACCCGGCGCTGGCCCTGGCCCACTGGCCCACCACCGACCCGGCCAACGCGGCCATCCGCGCCGCCGAACTCGCCGCCGCCATCCAGTCCGAACTGCACGCCAACACGCCCACCACCGCCCACTTCGATGCGCTGGGCCGCGTCTTTTTAACCCTGGCCGACAACGGGCTGGCCGGCCAATACGCCAGCCGGGTTGCGCTTGATATTGAAGGCAACCCGCGCGAAATCAGCGACGCCCAAAATCGGGTGGTGATGCGTTACCAATACGATATGCTCGGCCACCGGATTCAGCAGGCCAGCATGGAATCCGGTGAGCGCTGGCTGCTCAACGATGCCGCCGGCCAGCCTTTTCGCGCCTGGAACAGCCGCGGCTACGATTTTCGCACCGAATACGATGCCCTGCGCCGGCCGGTGCGCACCTTTGTCCGCGGAACCGATCCGCTCAATCCCGCCGCCGAAATCCTCTTTCAAGCCAGCTTTTACGGCGAACAGGCCGGCACGGCGGCGCTCAACGCCCGCGGCCGGCTGTTACTGCACGCGGACGGGGCCGGGGTTACGCTCAACGCCGGGGTGAACCCGGACACCGGCCAGCCGGAAAGTTACGATTTTAAAGGCAACTTACTGCGAAGCACCCGCCGGTTGGCCCGCGATTACAAACAGCCCGTCGACTGGGCCGGGCCGCACTGGACTGCCGTTGCCGCCGCGCTGACCGCCACGCCGTTCCAACCGGATGCCGTGCTGGCTCCGCTGGCCGCGCTACTGGAATCGGACAGCTACGCTACCGCTGCCACGTTTGACGCGCTCAACCGGCCCATCACGCTGACCTCGCCCGATGGCAGCGTAACCCAACCGCGCTTCAACGAAGCCAACCTGCTCGACAGCGTCAGTGTGCGGTTGCGCGGTGCAAATCAGCCCGAAACCCCGTTTGTCACCAACATCAACACCAACGCCAAAGGCCAGCGGGAACAGGTTGAGTACGACAATGGCGCTGTTACCCGCTACCGCTACGACCCCGACACCTTCCGGCTTGTCCAATTGATCACCACCCGCCCCGGCGGACAAAATGGCCTGGCGTCGCAGATTTTCACCGATACCAGCCGGTTGCAAGATTTGCACTACACCTACGACCCTGCCGGCAACCTGACCCAGATTGCCGACAACTCGCTACGCGAATTATTCTTCGGCGGCGAACAGATTCGGCCGGTTGCCCGCTATAGTTATGACGCCATTTACCGGCTGGTCAGCGCTGAAGGCCGCGAGCACAGCGATCAGGCCGCGCTGGAATTCAACCCGGTCAGCGGCAACCGTCGCGATTACCCGCTGCTTGGCGGGCAGGCCGGCGGCAACAACCCGCAGGCGCTCCGCAACTACCGCGAACAGTACGGTTACGACAACGCCGGCAACCTCACCGAACTGACCCACATTGCTGCCGGCGGCAGTTGGACTCGCGCCTTTGTTTATCAGGAAGCCAGTCTGCTGGAGCCGAACCGCTTCAGCAACCGGCTCACGCGCACCACCATCGGCCCGCACACCGAGGTGTATGGCTACATCGACGCCGCCGGCGCTGACGTACACGGTGCGATGACCGGCCTCAACGGGCTGGCCTTTGCCTGGGACATGCACGACCAACTCCGGCAGGTCGATTTGGGTGGCGGCGGCACGGCGTATTACGTGTACGATGCCGCCGGGCAGCGCGTCCGCAAAGTCATCGAGCGGCAAAACGGCACCCGCCGCGAAGAACGCCTCTATCTGGGTGATTTTGAACTGTACCGTGAATTTGCCGGCGATGGTGCCAGCGTGACATTGGCCCGTGAAACCCTGCATGTGCTGGATGGCAAACAGCGGCTGGCGCTGGTCGAAACCAAAACCATCGACACCGCCGCCCCGCCTTTTTCACCCGCGCCGCGGCTGCGCTACCAACTGGGTAACCACCTCGGCTCGGTGGCGCTGGAACTGGATGAACATGCCGGCCTGATTTCCTACGAGGAATACACCCCCTTTGGCTGCACCGCCTTTCAGGCTGCCGCCGGCCAGGTTGAGGTTAGCCGCAAGCGTTATCGCTACACCGGCAAAGAACGCGACGAAGAGACCGGCCTGTATTATCACGGCGCGCGCTACTACGCCCCCTGGCTCGGCCGCTGGACAAGCTGCGACCCGGCCGGGCTGGTCGATGGCGCTAATTTATACCTCTATGTTAATAACAACCCGCTGAATTTTTTTGATCCCCGCGGTCGGCAAGGTCACCCCGATGACTATTTGGATGCCGGAGCGCCGCTTCCGCCCCCGTCACCCGATTATGTAAATGAATCTGGCGAATCCATTTACCTGATGTCCGACGAACAGCGGCAGCAGCAGAAGGCCGAACTGCAAGAAGGGGGCACGGCTCCCCCGGCGTTGGCCAGTAAAGGTATTGTCGCTACAACCGGGGGAACAGAGGTTAAAAAGTACATTCGGCAGGAAGTTGTAACCGGCCAGAAAGCGGCCTTGCGCAGCAATCCTGTGGTCATGGGCATTTTGTCATGGGGGTTTTTATTAACCTTGCCCTTTAGCCAGGAACGGGCGGTCAATATTTTGAACTCAGTTAGCGGTCCCGAACCAAATTCAGAGGTGGCGAAAGGCGCCGAAATGTACACAACCCTGGCGCTCAGTATCGGCGAGATGTTACTTCTTGCCGGGGCCGGCGCCGCGCTCAAAAAATTCCAGTTGCGTATGCCAACATTGGGCAAACCATCAGCACCCAGCACGCCGTATAATTTCACCATCAAAAACGGGCGTCCGACCCTTACACTTGGTGAAGGCGCTCCCACGTTTGGCTACAAAGCCAACCCTACGCCTGCGACAACGAATCCGCTCGATCTGCGGATGGGTCCCCGCGGAAAAGTGACCGCCAGTACACCCGGCGGGCCGCTGGTGATGAGCGGCGTCGATGATGCAGCAGTGGGAGTTTATCAATATCGCCTGGCCACCGGGCAGCCACAGCTTCCACATTTCAGAGACACCTTTGGCACGCCCGGAACCTATTATGCCACGCACGCCGAAGCCAAAGCCTGGTTTTTAAATCCCAATGCCAGCAGTATCAGCGTTTCAAAAATACCCTGTGTCGGCTGTATTGAAGGTTTCAGAGCAGAAAGCATGTTGATCGGGCAGCCAATCCAGATTCACGCGCCAACAGATATGGGGGCGGCTACCTGGAATTTTTTGCCCAATGGTTCGGTTACGGTTACCCCGTTTCGCGGGGAATTTTAACTCAACGGAAACTATTTTTCAGGCGGATCAAAAAGGAGTCACCAGCCATGCAAGCTGTCCGTTTTACGCTCAACCAAAACTCAACTGGCCCGGATGTGGCCAACCTGCACGAGGCTCTGCGCCGGCTCGGTTTTGGCGACATCCCCGCCACAGAAATTGGCGCCGCGCGCTACGGCGACGGCACTACCGAAATGGTGCGCCTGGCCCAGCAGGAGTTGGGCGTCCCCGCCGACCCGCCGGGTGTGGTCGATGAAATCACCGCCGAGGCGCTCAACCGGCGGTTGTGGGAGCAGGGCGATCTGCGGCTGGTGGAGGGGCGGGCCAGTGGCCTCGATGGCGGGCCGCTGGCAGATAAGCTCGTATTCGCCTTTGACCGGGACAACATCGGCGGGGCGTATCTGGGTAGCGCCACCACCAACGCCGATGGCTTTTTCCGCATTTATTATGACCCACGGCTGTACGCCCAGCCCGGCGAAGGCGTGCTGGTGGTGAAAGAAATCATCGACCTGATTGTCTTTGCCTACGATGCCGCCGGCGCGGTGCTGGCCGAATCCGAAACCGTGACCGACCCGCCGCCGGAGTTGCAGGTTGAGCTACTGCCTCGCCCGCAGCCGCCGGCCGGCGATGCGCTGGTGGTGCGCGGGCAGGTGGTTACCGAAGATGGAAACCCGGTGGAGGGCGTGCAGGTGACAGTGTTTGACCGCGACATCGGCCCGCGCCGCGAGCTGTTGGGCCAGCCGGCCCGCACCGGGCCCGATGGCCAGTTTGAGGTTGACTACTACCTGGCCGATTTTGCTGCCGGCGATAGTGAGCCAAAATCTGCCGACCTCATTTTTGAACTCCGCCGCGGCGATTTCCCGCTGGAGCCGTTTCAGGTGATCCGCCGCTTTGCCGCCAGCAACGGCCAGCCGGCCCGCGAGGAGCTGGTAGCCGACGATGACCTGCCGCTGGGCATCGCCGCCCGCCCGGTGGAAGAGGTGCGGCTGGTGCTGCCCGCCGCCGCGCCGCCCGCCGAGCCGTCGGAGTACGAGCGGCTGTGGCGGGCCATCGAGCCGCTGCTGGCGGAGCCGGCCCCCGCCGGCGCAGACGACGCCGCCCGCGAAGCCCGGGTCTGCCGCGCCGCCGCTGTTTTTGACGAGACCGAACACCGCGACATCTCTTTTGCGGCCCGTGAAATCGGTTGGGAACGCCAGCCGGTGGAGCAGTTTGCTGCGGCCTGCCGGCTGGCCCAAACCGGCTTCGACAATCAGCTTGCGCCGGCGGTGCTTTATGGGCTGGCCCGGCAGGGGTTGGACGACCTGCGCCGGTTGGCCTCAGCCGGCGACGTGCAACTGACCACCGCCCTGCGGCAGGCCGTCGCCCAAAACATCATCCCGCCGCTCGACGAAGCCAGTCTGACCGCTGCCGTGGCGCTCATCCGCCAGCTTGCCCCCCGGCAGGTGCTGGCCCAACCACTCAGCGGCAATATGGCGACCATTGGCGGCGTGCTGGCGCTGGCCATCGACTCGCCGGAGCAGCAGGCTGATTTGCTGCGGCTGGGCGGCGAACACCAGGGCACGGCAGCCGAGTTTTGGCAATCGCTGCGCCAAAACCCCGATTTTAAGGAAAAAGCCGCTGAAATTCAGTACGTCACCCAGCTCGGCGCGCTGACGCAGGCCAATGTGCCGCTGATGCAGCAAATCCGACAGGCCGCACCCGCGGCCGCTTCGCTGGCAACGCTGGCTCTGCACGTTGACCCCGCCACGCTGACCAATCTGGTTGCCGGCGCGGACGTGCCGCTGCCGGCCGGCCTGCCCGGCAACACCGAAGCCGAGCAGCGGGCCTTTTACGCGCAGGGCATCGGCAGCCTGCTGGCCGCCGCCCAACCCACCGCCGCCGCGGCCCGCACCCTCCGCTCGCTCAACGACAACGCGCCGGTCAGCCCGGCCACCGCCAATTTTCTGACCAAACTCGTCACCGAGCGACCGGAGTTTGATCTGTTGACGGCGCGGGTGGCCGATCACGCCGACCTGCTGGACAACGCGCTCAACGACCCGCAAAAAACGCAGGTACTGGCCGAAACCCGGCGGGTGCAGCGGCTGTTGCGGCTCAGCACCAGCGAGCAAAACTTTGCCGGGCTGGTATCCGGCCCGTTTCACTCGGCGGCGCAGATTACCGGCCAGTACACCCGCGCCGGCTTTGTGGCCGCCGCCCAAAACGCGCTCGGCGGCGAGGCCGAAGCGAATCTGGTGTACAGCCGGGCGCTGGCTGTTTCGGCGGCCACGCTGACAATGGCCGTCCACGCCTACCAACTGGCCAACGACGCCACCCCCTACGCCGTCAGCGGCGGGCTAAAAGAGATGCCGGCCTGGGCTAAACTGTTCGGCTCGGTGGAGTTGTGCGACTGCGAACAGTGCCGGGCCTGGACCAGCCCGGCCGCCTATCTGGTCGATCTGCTGCTTTTCCTCGATCAAAAACACCGGCCGAACCTGCCCCAAACGCCGCTCGACATCCTGCTGGCCCGCCGGCCCGATCTGGCCCACCTGCAATTGACCTGCGAAAATACCAACACGCCGCTGCCTTACCTCGATCTGGCCAACGAAGTGCTGGAAAGCTACATCGCCCTCGGCGATAAACTCGACGCGACCACCGCCCACGACGTGACCGGCGAAACCGCCGCCGAACTGCGGGCTATGCCCCAACACATCAGCCAGACCGCCTACAACACGCTGGCCGGCGCGGTCTACCCCATCAGCCTGCCCTTCAACCGCTGGCTGGAAATGGCCCGCGTTTATCTGGCCCAGCTCAACCTTAGCCGGCCCGATTTGCTGGCGGCGCTGGCCGGCGCGTTTGGCGACAGCGAAACCGCCAAACGCCGCGAGCGGCACAGTGAATTTTTGTCCATTTCTGCCCGCGAGCACGAACTCATCACCGGCCAGGATTTCGCGCTGGCTGACAAGTTGGAGCCGCTGCCAAATCTGTACGGGTTGGCCGAAAGCGACCTCTACCGCCCGTTGCAGGAAGGCGACGCCGGCGCGGCGGTGGTGGTGCTGCAAGCCAAGCTGGTTGCCCGCGGAGCCAATCTCACGCTCGATGGCCGCTTTGGGCCGCTGGTGACGCAGGCGGTCAAAGATTTTCAAACGGATGAAGGGTTGCCGGTAACCGGCGCGGTAGACGCCGCCACCTGGGCCAGCCTCAAACCGCTGCCGCCCGAGGCCGTCGCCGCGTTTGTTGGCTGCGTGCCAGAATTTCTGGAGCGCACCCGACTGGCCTTCACCGAGTTGGTGGAGCTGCTCAAATGCCGTTTCATCAACCCCGGCCAGGCGCTGTACGATCAGCTTGAGTCGATTTACGCCGAATTCAGCCTGACCAGCCGCGAACTGCGCGCCTTTATTCAAGCCAACTACACCGCCGACCCGGCGCTGGCCGACAAATTGGCGGCCCACGGCCAGACTCCCGCCGACCTGCAGCAAGCCATCGAAACGCGGCTGCCGGCGGAAACCATCGCCGGGCTGATTGTGCTTTATTCCAATACCGATGACGAGTGCGACCCGGCCGGGCTGCAGGTCCAACACCTCGACGGCTCGGCGCTGGGTGAAGATGAACTGCGCCGGCTGCACACGTTTGTGCGCCTGTGGCGCAAACTCGGCTGGACGATGCCGGAACTGGACCGGGCGCTGCTGGCTTTTGGCGCTACCGCAACCATCACCCCCGCTTGTTTGGAGGAATTGGCCCGGCTGGAGCAACTGCGGCAGGCCAGCGGCGCGAGCGTAACGTTGCTGCTCAGCCTGTGGCAGCCGCTCGATACGCGCGGCCCCAATTCGTTGTACGAGCAGCTATTTCAAAAGCGCTCGGTGCTGAACCCGCCCGATGACGATCTGCGGCTGCGCGACGTGAACGGCCAGCCGGACACCGCCGGCAAACCGATTGACGACAAAATCCCGGCGCTGCTGGCCGCGCTCCGGCTGCGCGCCGCCGACCTGACGGCCATCCGGCAGGCTGCCAAATTGACCGACCAGCAAGCGCCCACGTCGCTGGCCAACCTGTCGCAGTTGCACCGCTACGCCCTGCTGGCGCGCTTGCTCAACCTGCGCGCCGCCGAATTCATCGCCCTGAAAACACTGGCCGGGGCCGACCCCTTTGCCAACCCGCAGGCCACGCTCGATTTTGGGCGGGTGGTGGAACAGGTGCGCCAATCCGGGCTGACCACGGCCCAACTCACCTATCTGTTTGCCGCCGAGAACAGTCTGGCGCCGGCCCCGGCGCAGGTGGCGGCGCTGGTTGAACAGCTCCGCACCGGCCTGCTGGCCATTGGCCAGCAACAGGCCGCGCCGGAAACTGACACCCCGGATGCAGAGCAAGCGGCCCGCAGTTTCATCAAACAAACGCTCAGTGAAACATTGGGGCTGGAAGCCGCCACCACCGCCGCACTACTGGAAGAGATGAAACTGCTGCACAGCACCGCGGATCCGGCCGCGCCGGCCATCACCGATTTTTTACTGCTGCCCGGCCTGCACGCCGACTATTTCAACAACGTGGATTTGCAGGGCGACCCCGCAGCCACGCAGATTGACCTCGACCTGAATTTTGACTGGCAGCGCGACCGGCCCGAACCGCTGGTTGACGCCGACCGTTTCAGTGTGCGCTGGCAGGGCTGGCTGCTGGCCACCGCCAGCGGTGAGCACACCTTTGTGGCTCACGCCGACGACGGCCTGCGGCTGCGGCTCAACAACCAGTTACTCATCGACGAGTGGCACGACAGCGACGCCGCGGCCCAGTACACGGCCAAAATCACGCTCGAAGCCGGCCGGTTTTATCCCCTCACCGTGGAATATTTTGAAAACCTGTTCGATGCCCGGCTGAACGTGCGCTGGACGCTCCCCGGCGCGGCCAACCCCACCAGCCTGGCAGCGAACCTGTTTCAAAGCCAGCCGCCCTTTTTTGCCGCGCCCGCCCCAATTTTTACCCGGCTGCACAAAATTGCGCTGCTGGCTACCACGCTCAACCTGTCGGCGGCGGAGCTGCGCTACTTCTGCCCCACCGATGACGACCCGCAGCAGTTCGATTTGAACAAACTGGGCCAAACGCCCGTGCCCGACGGCTTTGCCCGCTGGCAGCGGTTGGCCGATTACGCCGCCCTGCGCAGCCGGCTCACCCCCGGCGACGTGACTCTGCTGGATGTGTTCACCGCCGCCGACAACCAAAAACGCGACACGTTGGCCGCGGCCACCGGCTGGCCGGCCACCGTCATCGACGAGGCGCTGGCCGCCTGCGAGCTGGACGCCGCCGCGCTGATTGATGAGCGGCCAGCCACCCGGCTGGAACGAGTCATCGAACTGAGCCGCACTACCGGCGCGCCGCCGGCCAAACTCAAGGCGTGGGCCAGCCAGCCGCCATCGGCGCAGCAGGCGCAGGAAATTGTCAACACGGTCAAAGCCCGCTACGACGACTCGGCCTGGCTCGACGTGGCTGCCCGGCTCAACGACGCCCTGCGCGAGCGCCAACGAGACGCGCTGGTGGCGTACGTGCTCACCCGGCCGGCCATTCGCCGGGCCAACGCCCGCACCGCCAACGACCTGTTTGAATATTTTTTGATCGATGTGGAGATGAGCGCCTGCATGGCCACCTCGCGCATCAAACAGGCCATCTCATCGACCCAACTTTTTGTGCAGCGGGTGCTGCTCAACCGCGACGCCGACCTGCCGCCGGACGCCATCGACACCGAGCAGTGGCAGTGGCGCAAAAATTACCGGGTGTGGGAAGCCAACCGCAAAATCTTTCTCTACCCGGAAAACTGGATTGAGCCGGAACTGCGCGACAACAAAAGCCCGTTCTTTCAGGAGCTGGAATCGGAGCTGCTGCAGGGCGATGTTAACAGCGACACCGTGGAACGGGCGCTGCTGACCTATTTGGAAAAACTCAACGACGTGGCCCGGCTGGAGGTGTGCGGCTACTTTTGGCAGCAGGAGTCCAACCCGGACATCGACATTATGCACGTGTTTGGCCGCACCTCCACCGGCTCGTCGCGCACTTATTACTACCGCCGGCTGGTCGATGGCCGTCACTGGACGCCGTGGGAGCCGGTAACGGTGGATATTCAGGGGGTGGAAAAGGATGATGACAACCCGCACAGCGGTGTGCATCTGCTGCCGGTGATCTGGCGGGGTAAGTTGTATTTGTTCTGGCCGCAGTTCACCAAAAAAGCCGGCCAGAGCGGGCTGATCGGCGCGACCAAAAATATGAGCGACAGTATCAGTTTTGCCGCGCCCAACGGTTACTGGCAAATCAAGCTGGCCTGGAGCCGCTACGAACAGGGCCGCTGGAGCCCCAAACAGGTCTCGGACGACTTTGTGAATTGGCCGCGCGAACGGACCACGCCCAAAGCTATAAAGCTGGGCAAAGGCAAACCGGTGCCAAACACCCTCGATGACGCGGCCGGCGGGCCGGAGCAAATTAAACTGCGCGCCCGGATTGATGGCGGTATGCTGCGGGTGGGGCTGGACTTTCAATTGTTGCGCCACCACCTGCTGCCGTTTGAGCTGCACACCGCCGAATTTGTGCTGGCCGACCCCTACGCCGCGCCGGCGGCCTGGTTGCCGCTGTCCAAGTCAATCCGTCCGCTCAATGCCGGCCGCGATCAGTTTCAACAGCAGGAGGACAACGGAGCGCTGGAGCTGAGTTCGCCGCCGGAAGCGTGGAAGCAGATCCGGCTGCTCAACCGCAACGCCGCCGACCCGTACCGGCTGCTGCCGCCGGCCAACCTGCCCGCCGAACCGCTGGACCAGCCGGTTTTCTTTCAAAACAACGCGCACACCTATTTTGTGCGGCTGGAAAAAGACTCCTATTTCGAATGGCCGCGGGTGGTTGAGCCGCCGGTCAAAAATGCGCCCCGCCTGCCCTACCTCGACAAGCTCACTGGCCCGGATTTGCAGGCCAACGTGGCCCAACTTGTCCCCCGGCCACCGCAGCAGGTGGTCGATCCCTCGCCGTGGGTGGATGCCGCGGCCCGGCTGGCCCCGGCCATGACCATGCAGGCCGTCAACCGTGTCCAGTCGGTGGCCGCGCCGGCGGCGGCAATGGTTCAGGCGGTCACGCCGCAGGTTTCGCTGAGCGCCAGCCTTGACAAAACCGCGCTGGTCAACGCGATGGCCGGGCCGGCCCAAAACAGCTTTTTGTGGGGCAGCCTGCTGCTGCCCACCCGGAAAACCACGGTCAACGCCCGGTTTTTCACCTTTTTCCACCCGCAGGTGAGCGCGTTCATTGCCGGCCTCAAACAACGCGGCCTGCCCGGCCTGCTCAATCTGACCAATCAGGGGCTGGGCAACCCGTACCTCAGCCGGCCGTGGGAAATCAGCGCCTTCCCCATGCCGATTTCGGCCCAGGCCAGCGGCGCGGCCAGCGTGATTCAGGGTGGCTTTGGCGAGGGCGCTCGCCCCGGCAACTTTGAGGCGCTGGTGCTGGAAGGCAGCGAACTGCGCCTCTACTGGCGCGATAACGGCGCGTTCCAGCAGGGCAGCACTCCGGCCTGGCGGCCCGATGTACTGGTCAGTTCCGACGCCGTGGCCGCCGGCTGCATGGTCGAGCGGAGGCGGCAGCGGGTCACCGACGGCCAGGGCAACGTGACCCGCCCCGGCGATTTTGAGGCGCTGGTACCGGAAAGCGGCGGCAAGCTGGTGCATTACCGGCGGGTAAACAAGCTGCCGCTCAACGATGTCTGGACGGCCGTCGGCGTGGTTTCCAGCGCGGCCACCGGCCCGGCCAGCCTCATCGAGCGGCAAAACGGCGAGCTGCACGCGCTGGCGCTGGAAGGCAGCCGCATTAGCCACTACGTGCTCAACGGCAACAGTTGGACGGCGCAACCGCAGCCGGTCAGCACGGCGGCTACCGGCCCGGCCAGCCTCATCGAAACCGCCAGCGGCGGGCTGGCCGCGGTCGTGCTCGAAGGCGGCGCGCTGGTGCATTACCGGCAGCAGGCCGATGGCGCATGGGTGCGGCAGGCAGTGGTTACGCAGCGAGCCTCCGGCCCCGGCGCGCTGATTCAAAATCGAATTGCGGCCGGTGAGGCCGGCGGCGATTTGGAACTGGTGGCGCCGGAGGGGGCGCAGTTGGTTCACTACTGGCTGGCCGGCAACCTGCCCACCAGCCCGTGGCGGCGTGGGCAAACCATCACCCGCCGGGTGGCGCTGATTGATGACACGGCCGCCGACGCGCCGTGCCTGTTTCAAAGCAGCTACGGTATCGGCAATATCGAGGTGTTTGTGCGCGAACCGGACGGGCTGAAGCATTACAAACATGTGCGCAGCGACGCCGACTTTTATTTTGAGCGGGCCTACCAACCCGTCCACGAACGGGTGCCCGGCCTGTACCCCCGCCACGAGGTCGATTTTGCCGCCGCTGGCCCCTACGCCGGCTACAACTGGGAGCTGTTTTTCCACGCGCCGCTACTGCTGGCCAACCAGCTCAGCCTGAATCAGCGTTTTGCCGACGCGCAAAAGTGGTTCCATTTTGTGTTTGACCCGACCACCAACGATGCCGACACGGACGTGCGCCGCTTCTGGCAGGTGCTGCCGCTGCGCGAGGTATCGCCGGAGCGGCTGGCCGAAATGTTCCGCAAACTCCAGCCCGGCGGCAGCAATTCGCCGGCGGAGCAGGAGGTAGTCAACCAGCTCATCGACCTGGCCAAACATCCCTTCCAGCCGCATCTCATTGCCCGCAGCCGGCTATCGGCCTATCAAAAATTTGTGGTGATGAAATATCTGGACAACCTGATTGCCTGGGGCGACCAGCTTTTCCGGCGTGACACCATCGAAACGATCAACGAGGCGACGCTGCTGTACGTGCTGGCGGCCCGGCTGCTCGGGCCGCGACCGGAACGCATCCCGCCACGCCGCCGGCCCCAGCCGCTGACGTTTGCCCAGCTTCGGCCGCTGCTCGATGAGGCCGGTAACGCCCAGGTTGAGGCCGAGGACGAAACGCCATTTGCCAGCCTGGCAGCCCCGGTTGAGGGCCAGCCGGAGGCCGCGGCGCTGCTGAGCATGGGCCGTACGCTCTACTTCTGCATCCCCCAAAACGACAAACTGCTCGGTTACTGGGATGTGGTTGAGGACCGGCTGTTCAAAATTCGGCATTGTATGAATATTGAGGGCGTGGTGCGCCAGTTGCCGCTGTTTGAACCGCCCATCGACCCGGCGCTGCTGGTGCGGGCCGCGGCGGCCGGGCTGGATATTGGCAGCGTGCTCAGCGATTTGAGCGCGCCGCTGCCGCGCTACCGCTTTGCCGTGATGCTGCAAAAGGCATTGGAAATGGCCGGCGAGTTGAAAGCGCTGGGGTCGGCGCTGCTGGCCGCGCTGGAGAAAAAGGATGCCGAACATCTGGGACAAATGCGCGCCGGCCACGAATCGGCGCTGCTGGCCGCGGTGCGCCACGTGAAAGAGTGGCAAAAAGCCGAAGCTGAGGCATCGTTGAACGCGTTGCGGGCGCAGCGGCAAACGGCCATTGCCCGGCTGCTGCATTACAGTCAATTGTTGGGCGAAGCTGCCGTCACTATCCCCACCGAACCGGGCGACCCGAAAAAGCCGGACGAGCCGGCCAGCACCACGGCCATTCAACCCTACAACCCCACCGGCCGGTTTGAGCTGGTCAACGGCGGCAAAATTGTCATCAGCGGGGCGGCGGTGGGCGCGTCTGCCGGCGAGCTGATTGCCGGGCCGGGCGGTGGCGCGGCCGGCGGGGCCATCGGCGCGGCGATTGGCGACATCGAACTGGCCAGCCTTGACAGCGGCACCAAAATGCTCAAATTTGAGCAGGAAGAAATCTTCCAGTCGTTTTTGGCCGCGGCTTTTTCGATGGCCAGCTCCACCGTGGAAGGGCTGGCCACGCTGCTGCACCTGATCCCGCAGGCGGAAATTTCGCTGAAGCCGCTGGGGTTGGGCGGGAGCGTTAATTTTGGCGGGGCGCAGCTTGGCGCGGCCACCACCGCCGCAGCCAAAGTACTCGGCGCGATGGGCACGTGGCACGGTTTTAAATCGACGCTGGCCAGCCGGCTGGCCGGTTTTGTTTGGCGCGAACAGGAACAGGCGCTCCAGCGCAACAGCGCCGCGCTTGAAATTGAGCAGATCGACAGGCAAATTATCGCCGCCAAAATTCGCCATCAAATTGCCAGCCTTGAGCTGGATAACCAGGATACGCTCATTGCCAACGCGGCAGAGGTTGAGAGTTTTCTGCAAACCAAATTCACCAACACGGAGCTGTATGGCTGGATGGAGCGCGGCATCAGCAAACTTTACTTTGAAGCCTACCAACTGGCCTACGATCTGGCCAAACGCGCCGAGCGCTGCTATCGCTTTGAGCTGGGCATCGACAAATCGGACTTTATTAAATTTGGCTACTGGGACAGTTTGCGCAAGGGGCTGATGGCCGGCGACGCGCTGTTTTTGGCGCTCAAACAACTGGAGCGGGCCTATCACGACCAAAACCGGCGCGAATACGAAATCACCAAACACGTGTCGCTGCTGGCGCTCAACCCGCTGGCGCTCATCGAACTGCGGGAAACCGGCCGCTGCGAGTTTGACCTGCCGGAAGCGCTGTTTGACCTCGATTTTCCCGGCCACTACTTCCGGCGAGTCAAATCGGTCAGCCTGACCATCCCCTGTGTGGTGGGGCCGTACACCGGCGTGAGCGCCACACTAACTCTGCTGCGCAACTCGCTGCGGCGCGACAGCACTTTGGCCGGCGGGCATTACGCACGCGATATGGCCAACGACGACCCGCGTTTTATTGATGATTTAGTGCCAACCCAATCCATTGCCACCAGCCACGCCCAAAACGACAGTGGTATGTTTGAGCTGAATTTCCGCGACGAGCGCTACCTGCCATTTGAAGGAGCCGGGGCCGTTTCGCGCTGGCGGCTGGACTTGCCGGCAACGTTCCGCCAGTTTGATTACGACACCATCGCCGATGCGGTGCTGCATCTCAAGTACACCGCGCGTGAGGGCGGGCAACTGCTGGCCGGGCAGGCGCTGGTTGAAATGAGCCGGGCGCAGGATTTGCTGCTGCAACTGGGCCAGACCGAAGGTGGGCTGTTCCGGCTGGTCAGCCTGCGGCAGGAGCTGGCCGGCTGGACCAAACTGCTGCGCGGCGACAAAGTTGAGCTTGACCTGCGCGACCGCTTCCCGCTGCTGCTGCGCGGCCGAAAGCTGTCGATCAATCAACTGGAGGTATTTGTTAAAAGCAAAACCAACAAAATCAAAGTGGGCAACAGCGAAAAGCCGTTTACCGATTGGGCCGGCAAACTAACGGTGCAACTGGACACGGACTCGTTTACGCTGCAAAAGTGGAGCAAAGCCCAACCCGGCGACGAGGATTTGTTGTGGCTGCGAACCAACATCGATTGGCAGCCGGACCAAGAAACCCGGTCGCTGCAATTGAGCGGCAACCAGTTTGATGCGCTGCGCGAGGCCATTGAGGATGTGGTGCTGGTGTGCCGCTACACAGTGGGATAAAACAGAGTGCCGGCCGGTTTTGGCAACAGCCTGACAATTGTAGTAAAATTGCCGCCACATTAATTATCCCGGTCCCGCGGGCGAGTGTCGGAACTGGCAGACGAGCATAACTTAGCATTGTCTCGACCTACTCGCTTAAATGGGGGTTTTTTGTTCTTTTGTACCAATAGTGTTGATCTTTGTGAGGGGATGATTTTATGCCAACCATAACAGTTACCCCACGTGTAAAAAAGCAGTTGACTAACGTTTCCGTAGGTGATAAAGTTAGAATAAATTCTAACGGAGACCTGCACGTGACCGCGCCAGAGTCAAAAGAGCAAATCCTAAACGAGCGATATGGCCATTTGCGCGATAAAACCCTGACCCTGACAGAAGCCTCAAAAAAATATGGCGTTCCAAGGGGTACTCTTAACTCGTGGGTTAACCAGAGTAAATATCTACAGCCTACAGACAATGACTCTTATCCGGCTACATATAATGAGTCAGAAATCGCCTATCTTGCAGAGATTTGGGAAGATCGCCGCAAAATTGGGAGCAGGGCGCCTCTGTTAGATGATGATGGGCTACCATACGAAATAAAACATCCAAATCTGGCCGAATACCGCCGCAATAAGAAATCGTGATACCTGCAAGATAGTGACAAATGTCACGGGTTGGTAATTACAGCTTATGACAAAAGTCTAACTTTTTACAAATAACAGTTGTGATATACTTGAAACGGCTTTTGCCGTTTCTTTTTTGCAATCAGTTAACTTACCTATTGATACGTCAGTTAACTTGTGCTGTAGTAGGCAGCGTTCGGGGCCGGCACCCCGACAAAAAAACGGGCCAGATCCGGAAATACGCTCATCAAGGCCGCAACCTGGCAGTGTGTAGCCGATCACTTTTTTCCCACTAAAAAAACCACAACCGAAGACCGCACCGAGGCGATAGAGTTTTTAGAGGCGCCAGATGGTGATTACATCCTGCGAATGATGTTGGGGGTGGGCCATGCCGCTTGATCAAAACGCCCGTTCATTAGGCGGTAAGGCCGTGGCCGATAAATTCCCGCCGGCCTACTGCCCCCGCTGCGGCAAAGAAATCCCCTTTGGCACATCCTGGCACAGCTACCTGGGCCACCTGGGCCTGCACGGCCTGGCCGATAACTACTTTGCCGGCGACATTCAGGCCGCGCAACAGCGTTTGCGTGAAAACGGGCTGGCCAAACAGGACCCGGCCCCCTGGAATGGCGCCTTTAAGCCCTATCGCCCCATACGAGGCTGAGCCATTATATGACCACCCTGATCGCCGTGTATACCAGCGATGGCTGCGTGGGCCGCTGTGACGCCAAATGCTACAACGCCACATCGGCGGAGTGCGATTGCGTTTGTGGCGGGGCCAACCACGGCGCCGGCTTTCAGCAAGCAGCCGAAAACACGCGGCAAATGGCCAGCGACTGGCTGCAACGCTACGCCCAGGAAAAGGGGCTGGAAAGCTGGTTTGGTGAGGTGCCGGCCCTGGCCCCCATCCAACTGCCATTATTCACTGACCAATAAAAAAGCCGCCGGGGCGAAGCCGGCAGCTTTATAAGTAAGTACCCACTGGGAGGTAAGCACTTATGGCCATTCTACTGAGAAACGAAACTCAACGCAAACTGGAGCCGATTTTTAGCAGTGTGACCTTTTACGGCCACACCCAGCTCTTTTTGGACCGCGATTTGAAGATCGCCATTTGCGGCAATCCGGCTGAAGTCGCCGCCTGGCTGCGTGAAATGGCCGACAAGGTTGAACCCAAAACCGTCGCCCAGGTGATGCCCCAATGAACGCACTGGCCCACCAAACCCGCATTGCCGTGAATGTTATTGTTGACGATGACACCGGCAGCGTGACCGGGTTTCTGACCGCCTTAACCGCCCTGATCGGCCTGCTGCTGCTGGCCGCAACCACGGTCAAGCCGGTGTTCGTTTTTGCCGGCGACCTGCTGGCCGCCGCCGATTTTACCATCAAGGTGCTGGCCATCGGCCTGAGCGCCCTGGCCTTCCTGCTGCTGATCGTCTCGCTGACCGTGGCCGTGTACTGGGACGAAATCACCGCGCTGGTGCTGGCCATCGCCTATATTGCGGTGGGGCTGGCCACGGTGACGGCAGTTATCATCGGCTTTATCGGCACCTGGTTGCTCATTGAAAAGGTGCGCACCCTGCGCGCCCGCCGGATCGAGGCCGAAAAGCAGGCCCACGTGTTGACCATCACCGATAACGGCCAAACCTGGGTGCGGGACACCAACCCCAGGGCCGTTTACCGCAACTTAACCGGCACCCCGGCGCTGTACGTGAACGGCAAACAGCACCAGCCCACCGAGTGGGAAATGGAGCTGTACCGCTACAGATTAGAGTCGATGGCTCGCCTGGGCAGCGGCCGCCCCGCCGGCCCGGTGGTGCCCGGTTATGCCACTCTGCTGCCGCCGTTGCTCAACCTGCTGGCCGAACTGGACACCGTGCAGCGCTGCCTGATTGTGGGGGCCAGCGACAGCGGCAAAACCACCCTGCTGCAACACATCATCACCCGCCGCCTGGCCACCAGCAAAGTAGTGGTGATTGATCCGCACGCCTACCCCGGCAAGTGGGGCGGCTGCATTGTGGTGGGCACCGGCCGCAACTACACCACGCCTACCAGCCCTTTGGCGGTTTTTACGCCTGGGCGCTCGATGAACAGGGACGCGCCCGTTTCTCCGAAGCGGAGCTGATGCGCACCTATGGCTTTTTTGACATCGGCTGGAACACCACCGACCTGAGCGCCATCCGCCAGATGCAGCCGGTTGACCGCTGGAGCGGCGGGGCGCGGGTGGGCGTGCGCAACGTGATTGACATTGTGGCCGATGAAATCAGCCACCGCGGCTTTGCCAGCCTGCCGCCAAATGCCGGCGTCTGTATGATCACCGCCGAAAAGCTGGCCATGCAGGTGGGCAGCGCCGTGGGCCGCTCCTTCACCATCGAATTTACCCGCGACTCTATCGACGTGCAGCGGCTCAGCCAGGCCCAGCAAAAAGACAGCTATCTCTACAGCCTGGCGACGGCCGGCTATGTCCAGTTTCTGGCCCTGAATTGGGCCGATCTGGAAACCACCCTGCCGCAGCGGGTCAAGCAATTTCAGCAGGAAGTGGCCAACCGCTACAGCCAGCCCCGCCTGCACGATTACTACGCCACCCTGATGGCCGCCGGCGTGGCGCTGCTCACCTGGGCGCGTGAAGTGGGGGCCATTGATGAGCTGGCCGAAGCGGCCTACCTGCAACGCTTCCGCGACGGGATCATGACCAACCTCGACAGCCAGGAAGAGCGGATTGCCGAAATGCAGTTCAGCCGCCGCTTCTTTGAAACGCTGGCCACCATCCTGGTCCAGAAACCCCGCGCCCTGGTGCCCATCAATGGCTACACCTACACCGATGAATTTGGCCACGTGCAAACCACCTACGAACCGCTGCAGGGCACGCCGCTGCTGGGCTGGCTGGTACCAGGCTCCGGCCAGATTTATCTGCACGATGCCGAGGCCCTGAAAACGGTCAAACGTCACCTTCAAGACATGGGCGAATTTCTGGACGTGTCGGTCAACGATCTGCGCAAGGAGATGGATTACCTGGGGCTGCTGGCGGAAACCGAAACTTACGCCCGTAAAAGTGGCCGCGAAGTGGTGCAGCTCACCCCCAAGAAAAAACTGCCGGCCCGCGGCTGGCAGCGGGAGTTGGCGCTGTTTACCGTTGAGTTTCCCGCCGCGCCGTGGCTGGCCGTGCCTGCCGGACGCTGGCGCCGCGCCGGCGACAAAATTGTGGTTGAATACCAGGATCAGGCCGAAGCAATGTGGTGCCTGACCTTATCAAAAATCGCCAAAGAGGTTGACGAAAGCCGGGCCGCCGGCCCGGAGCAAATATCGATGTTTGGAGAAGGAAATCATCAATATGGGAGGAATAGCTAATGCTTATCGCCGCCGCCACGGGGTTTGTCTCAATCCCGGTATCTTACGACCCGGACAAGCTGGAAGCGCGGTTTATTCTGGCCGATGGGGAGAACCGTTTTCAGGTTGTGGCTGCCGGCACGGCCGCCTATGAAACAATCCGCACCACAGAGCGAACCGGGGAGCGGGTTTTTGTGGCCGGAATGAGCGCCAGCCGCTACGCCAGCGGCAAAAAGACCTTCATTTTTGAGCTGCAAGCCAGCCTGGTGGTGCCGGTGGAGATGGTCCACCGCCACGATGCCGAACTGATGGTCCAGCAGATGCTGGTCAGCCGGATTATGGGCATGGTTGAAAATGGGGGTGTTAGAAACGGCAAGGCCGCTTAGACTCTTATATTTTTTCGTGCTAAAATTGAACCCAAACAAAAAGCCCCGATTGCAGCGGGGCTTGATTTTACCGACCAGGCAACGAGCGCCCAATCGGTTTAATGCGGTTATTGTATGCTTAACGCGCTGCCGGGTCAATCCTGGCGCGCGTTTTTTGTGTTTTGTGGTCACCATCAGCAAAGGAAGAGGATCAGCGGTTTATCCATTAAACCGGACGCCTGCGCCAAAAGTACCACGTAGCATTTGAGGTAGTCCCTACCCGGCCCCGAAATAGTTTAATTATAGCAATTGCGAGTATGGTCTTTGGCTTGGTATTAATCATATGCAGTCCCCCGGAAGACGATGAAGAGATGATCAGGACGTTTGAAAAGAACTACTATTCAGCGCTTGGTCACCAGGTGATGAAGTTCAGTAATTTATGTGGGTTTCCTGTTCGTGTGGAGAAGGGAGACAAGCGATGCAATGTCCTCACTGTAATCAGAAACACCCCGAAGGCACTCAATTTTGCCCAATGACCGGCAAGAAAATACCAATACCGGCGGTATGCCCTGAATGTGGGAAGCCGGTTAACCCCAACTGGCTGCATTGTAGTTATTGTGGTCGAACGTTAATTCAGGCAGAGGGGATATCTGATCGGCAAGAGACGCAGGCAACGGGTTATCCTCCATCACCGGTAACAATACCGGGATTATCAAAAACCGAGACAAGTTTTTCAAAAGTACGCAGGTTGATGATAGCTGGAGGAATTGGCGTACTGCTCATCATCGCGGGGATAGTATTGACTGTGGTTGGGCGTGGTAAAAACAATGGCGACGCCACCCCTGCTGCAATCCTTTTACCTGCTGCCACTCTCGCGCCAACATCTGCGCCAACTCTCGCGCCAGTGCCACCAACGCCTGTGGAGAAGTACGAACAAGTTGACCCATCTACGTTGTCGATAGACTTTCAAGCAGATATTCCGGGAGAAGTTCGGTGGGACGCGGAGGGCAATATCACGGCATTTGGGGGTGGGAAAGTTACGAGATTCACCGTAGGTGGGAAGCCAATCGAGCTTGTCTCAGATGATATGTTGCTGGAAGAGAAGAAAGTGTTCATTGTCACAAAAGACTATGGCAAGATTAAGGTGACATTCAATAGCAACTTCACTATCAGTCTCTGGCTCAAGCCATCACAGAAGGCAGAACTTCTGGAACTTATCAAATAGGAAGTTTGCTGCTTCCCAACAAAATCTGGCTTTGTACCGGACTGCCTAACGCTCGGTTTGGAGGGATTGTGCACCATCGAAGGCACTTGTAGGTGGGGCAAGTCTTGCTGGCCCGGCCATCGTGTGAATTCAGTTGTTGGGTGGCTTAACGTATTTTTAGAGGGTCAGTCTAATGTTGGGATAAACTGAGCTATGCTGACAACGTTTCGCCATTTACTAGCCATTTTATTGTTGCCTTTTTTAGTGGTGGTTGTAGTGCCTTACCTGTTACTCAATTCTTTTGCAACCAACGATACCCGCTGGAATGACAGCTTGCCTATGATTTGGTTACCTCACTTGGCGGCAGGCGGGATCCTTGTACCAGGACTGATTCTTTTTGGTTGGTGTGTGAGTTTATTCGTCAGCATTGGTCGAGGCACGTTAGCCCCCTGGGATCCAACCCAAACCTTGGTAGCCGTGGGGCCATATCGCTATGTACGCAACCCGATGATTAGTGGTGTAGCTCTGATATTGATTGGACAGGCTTTGTTTCAGGGGTCTTGGCTGATAGGACTTTGGAGTTGCGTTTTTGTTTTTATCAATCATATCTACTTTGTATATTCCGAAGAACCGGGTCTTGAGAAACGATTTGGGGAGAGCTATCGTGGATATAAAGCAAAAGTTCCGCGGTGGGTTCCACGAATAAGGCTGTAGTTTGATTGTTACCGATGGGACAGAGTGTGTGTAAAAGGGGTGGTCTACAGAAAATGGTCACTGTCGATACAAGCAACAATCCAAACATAGCATCGGGGAACCACCCACCAATGGTATGAAGCTGTCAAGGGGTCGAACCTTAAAAACCGGCATAGAACAGTCAAAGTCAGCCCAAAAAAAGACACCCTGAACTATACTCACTCGGAAACACAACCGCCGACTCGCCAGTGTTACCAATACGTGCTAAAATGTGATTTATGAAAAATAAAAAGCCCCGGTTGCAACGGGGCTTAATCTTGCCGACCAGGCAGTGGACGCCCAATCGGAACCTGTGGGGTATTGTATACACAACGCGCGGCCCGGTCAATCCTGGCGCGCGTTTTTTGATTTCTTTGGGAGGGGAAATCTTTTTGTGTGGCCGATTCCAGTTTTAAGCTAAATTGCGCACTTGGGGGACTAACCGACAAATCCATCGGTTAGTCCTTTTTGTTTGAAACCTGGTGCAGCAAGCCCGGCTTTCAACACGATCACCAAATACCTCCAATTTAAGCCATCGTATTGCATTCGTTGCAACACGCACCCCGTATGCTGGAGAAAATTCAGCAGCGAGGTGCAACAATGGCTTTTTGGAACAAAAAACAAGATGATTTTGAAACGATGAATGAAATTATTCAACGGCAGCCGGGCATATCTCAGGCCCAACTGGCCCACCAGTTAGAGGTGGAACGATCAACCGTGGCCCGACGGCTACCCAGTATGGAAGAAGCCGGCTACCTGTACTACGAAGATGACAATGGCGGTTTGTGGCCATTTAATAAAAAAAGTTGAACGAATTTGCAGCGCTGTTGCGGGATTTGCCCGGCAGTTGTGATAAGCTGGCGTTAACAACAAAACCATTGCAAGGACAGGTTAATTATGGAACGAGCTTCAAACAAGAGTGAGCGATTAGCCCAACTGGAGCAGTTACTCATTGCCAACCCGCAGGGGATACGGCAGGCCGAAATTGCCCGCCGGCTGAAAGTGAACCCGTCTACGATCAGCCGTTACATTGACGAACTGAGCAGCCGGCACGATTCGCCCATCCCCATTTACGATGACGATGGGCTGATCAAGATCAACCGCGACAAATATCTGAACTACATTGGCCTGACCATTCACGAGGCGATGGCAGTTCACCTGGCTACCCGCTTGATGGCTACCCGTACCGACAAGCACAATCGCCATGCGGCGGCGGCGCTGCGTAAACTGGGGCAGGCGTTAGAAACATTTGCCCCGTTGATCAGCCGGCACGTTACAGCTTCAGCCAGTACCATCGATGACGCGGCCCGCCGGCAGGATGAGAACTATATGCGCACGCTGGAAATCCTGACCCGGGCCTGGTCAGACCGGCAGATGGTCCGCATCTGGCACCGCTATGAGGATGGCGGCAAGGTTTACGAGTATGATTTTGCCCCCTATTTCATTGAACCTTATGCCGTGGGTCAGACCACCCACGTGATTGGTTACCGAACACCGCCGGACGCTATCCGCACCTTTAAGTTGGAGCGTATTGAACGTATCGAACTGTTGAACAAATCCTACACCATTCCCGCCGATTTTGACGCTCAGGCGCGGCTGGCCGATGCCTGGGGTATCTGGTATACGGAGAATGAGCCGGAGGATGTGGAGTTGAAATTTCAACGCAGTGTGGCCGGGCGAGTGAAAGAAACCCGATGGCACCGCAATGAAGATACCATTGATCAACCCGACGGTTCACTTTTGTGGCGAGCCAAAATTGCCGAACCCCGGGAAATGCTGCCCTGGATTCGCGGTTGGGGCGCGGATTGTGAGGTGAGAGAACCGGATTGGTTGCGCCGGGCGCTGGAACGGGAAGCCCGCCGGTTGGCGGAGGTGTACGGGGTGCTGGCGATGGGAAAGCAGTTAGTTGCGCACGTGCGTGACAGAGACAAAAAAATTCAATCACTTGAGGAACATCTTTCTGCGGTTTCAGATTATGCCGGCCAATTTGCCGGTAAGATTGGGTTGCAGGAAATGGGAGAAATTCTTGGTTTGTTGCATGACGTAGGCAAGGCAAGTGATGAATTTCAAAAATACATAGGCTCAGGAACAGCATTGATCCCGGAGGACTCGCCGGATTGGGTTGATGTCAAGGCAAAGAAAGGGAAGATTGACCATTCCACGGCAGGCGCACAAATCATCTACCAAAAGTTGAGTGAGCGTGGTAATGAAGCCACCGCAACAGCACTGGCAATGGCTTTATGTATCGCCTCGCACCACTCCGGGCTGATCGATTCGTTGAAGCCAAACGGAGAGAACAATTTTCAACGGCGCATTGAAAAACCGGAAGAAGGTTCTCATTTCAATGAAGCCTGGACAAATCTGGCAGGCGTTGCAAAAAAACTCGATGAACTGTTGTCTAATAACATAGAAGGCCAGTTTATCGAAAAACTGAATAGCTTAAAATTGGAGATTGAATCGCATGACACAATTAATTTTAAACGTGGCTTGCTGGTACGCTATTTACTCAGTTGCCTCATTGACGCCGACCGGCTCGATACCGCCGATTTTGAGTTTCCTTCCAATGAGCGCATCAGGAATTACGGCAATTACACGCCCTGGAAAACGCTCATTGAAAGACTGGATCGGAGAATCAGCGAGTTTGAAAACAAGCCGAACAGAAATGAAGTAGATGACTTGCGTAGCCGGGTATCGCAAGCATGTTTGGAATTTGCCGCAAAGCGAAAGGGCGTTTACCAACTAACTGTTCCAACCGGCGGCGGCAAAACGCTTGCCAGTCTTCGTTTTGCGCTCAACCATGCCCAACAATACAATCTGGATCGAATTTTTTACATCATCCCTTACACGTCCATTATTGACCAAAACGCCGATGAAGTGCGAAAATTTTTAGAGGAAAAAGATAAAGACGGGCACTATCTGAACAAAGTGGTTCTGGAACATCACTCCAACATTATTCTCGATGATGAGGATGAAGAAAGAGACTGGATTGCGGCTAAACGGTCAAACCTATTATCGGATAATTGGGACGCGCCGATTGTTTTCACTACGCAGGTTCAATTTCTGGAAGCCTTGTTCGGTTCCGGCACCAAAAGCGTCAGAAGGATGCACCAACTTGCCAACTCGGTCATCATCTTTGACGAGGTGCAAACTATTCCAGTTCGCGTTGTACAAATGTTTAACGCCGCGCTGGAATTTCTGGTGCATGGCTGCGGCTCAAGTGTGGTGCTTTGCACCGCTACCCAACCGCTGCTAGACAAAGTAGAGCCGCCACAACACGCGCTGAAAATTGATGGCAAGATGATTGAAAATGAGAAAGAACTCTTTGAGCAACTAAGGCGCGTTGAGGTTTTTGACAAGCAAAAGATCGGCGGCTGGACGGATCAAGAGGTGGCGGAACTGGCAGAACAGGAATTAGAGGCCAAAGGCAGCGTCTTGATTGTGGTGAATACCAAAAACTCTGCAAGTTCGCTTTACCAAACCCTTGCCGCCAGCAACTCGGCGGATATGGTCTATCACCTCAGCACAAAAATGTGTCCGGCGCACCGCTTGGAAAAATTAAATAAAATCAGAGCCAAACTTGCCAACAATGAGCCGGTAATTTGTGTCAGCACTCAACTAATTGAAGCCGGGGTGGATATTGATTTTGGCTCGGTGATTCGCTACCTGGCCGGGCTGGACTCAATTACCCAGGCGGCGGGACGATGCAACCGGAGCGGCAAGCAGAAAGATGAGGACGGAAACAAGGTATTGGGAAATGTGTTCATTGTCAATCGGGCGGATGAAAGTATTGACAGGCTGAAAGACATTAAAGAAGGTGTAAAAGTAACAGTGCGTATTTTAAGCGAGTTTGACAATAATCCCGAAAGATTTGGCGATGACAGGCTGGGCCTGGATGCAATGAGGCAATACTACGAATATTATTTCTACCAGCGCCAGAAAGAAATGGCCTACACTGTTGGGTCGGGTTCATCAGTGGAGCAGGAAGACACGTTGTTTAATCTTCTTTCAAGAAATACCGCAGGCGCAAAGAGAGATACAAGCGCTATGGGGGCAAAAGGATCATTTATCTTTAAGCAAGCGTTTCAGACAGCTTCAAAGGAATTTGAGGTAATTGACTCTCATACGCGAGGTGTCATTGTACCTTATGGAGAGGAGGGCAGGGAGATTATAAACGAGTTTTGTAGTACTAGTGAATTGGAAAAACAGTACAAACTCATCAAAAAAGCGCAGCGGTATTCGGTTAATTTATTCTCGCACGAATTAAAGAAATTTGCCGATTTAGATGCCATCAGAGAGGTTCAGAACGGTGCGGGAATTTACTATCTGGATCCTCAATATTATAGCGATGAATTTGGCTGGCACGATGAAATTGTCAATCAAATGGATGCCCTAATTTGTTAAAGGAGAAGCCTATGAAAAAGCAAAACACTGTTACGTTCAAGGTCTCTGGAAGACATGCCTTGTTCACCGACCCGTTGACAAAGATTGGCGGCGAGAAATATTCCTACCAGATACCCACTTACGAAGCCCTGAAAGGAGTCTTAAGTTCGGTCTACTGGAAGCCGACCCTTGTCTGGATTGTTGACAAGGTCAGGGTGATGAAACCCATCAGAAGCCAAACCCGCAGCGCCAAACCGGTAAAATACGGCGGCACAGGACACGATCTTTCTATTTACACCTATCTGGCCGATGTTGAATATCAAGTGCAAGCACATTTTGAGTGGAATTTCCACCGCGAAGATTTGGCACACGACCGAAACGAAAACAAACATTATTTTGTCGCCAAACGAATGATTGAGCGCGGCGGCAGGCGGGATGTTTTTCTGGGAACCAGAGAATGTCAGGCGTATGTGGAGCCGTGTGAGTTTGGCGAAGGGAAAGGCTTTTATGACGGTTATCCGGGTGAACTTGCTTTTGGGATGATGTTCCACGGTTTCAGCTACCCGGACGAACTGGGCAAGGATGAACTTTACGCCCGTTTCTGGCATCCAAAAATGGTGAACGGCGTGGTGGAATTCATCCGCCCCGACGAGTGTGATCCCAACCTGACCAAGTTTGTGCGCGAAATGAAATCAACGCCGCCGGACTCTATCGGTCTTCAGGAAAAAGGCTTGCTTGAAGGTTACCAGGAAGGAGCGTTGTAAGATGAGTTGGATGCAAAAGCTGTACGAAACTTACAACAACTGTGAAGGGCAGATTGGTTATTCCAACAATGAAAAAGAACGGCCCTTGCTTCCCATTTGCCATATTACCACGCAGGCCCAGATAGAAATTGCCATTGATGGAGCCGGTAATTTTCTCAGGGCCAGGCTGATAACGGACAAGAGAGAAGCAAGCACTATTATCCCCAGTACCGAAAGTTCAGCCAGCCGGGCCGGAAGCAAACCGGCTAACCACCCGCTCTGTGACAAACTTCAATATGTTGCGGGTGATTTTAGAGATTTTGGCGGTTCTGTAACTTCGGGTTTTGCCAAAGAAGTTGAAGAACCTTATCGCAGTTTTGCTAAAACGCTAGAGGGGTGGTGCCAATCAGAATTGTCACACCCAAAAGCAGTAGCGGTATTGAAGTACATCGAGAAACGAACCGTTGTGCAGGATTTGGCGAAACAAAAAATAGTTCTAATTGGAGATGACGGGAAGTTTTTAGCGAAAAAAGAAGTTCAGAGGGAAAAAGACACCACTGATATTTTTTCGATAATAAATGATCAGGAACAAGCCTTTGTTCGCTGGGTTGTTGAAATTCCTGGCGATCTCGAATCTGAAATATGGAAAGATAAAACACTGTGGGATAGCTGGATAAATTTTTATCTTTCAGACAAGACTAAAGAGCCTTTCTGCTTTGTAACCGGCAAAACCGCTGTCTTAACTTCCAATCATCCCAAATACTTACGGCGAGAAGGTGATGGCGCAAAACTGATTTCATCCAACGACTCAAGTGGCTTTACATTTAGAGGACGATTTACAGATAAAGATGGACAACAAGCCTGTAATGTCAGCCTTGAAGTATCGCAGAAGGCACATTACGCGCTTTTGTGGCTTATCAGCCGGCAGGGATACCGCAAAGATGACCAGGCGATTGTGGCTTGGGCAACATCCGGGGCTGAACTTCCGCAGCCCACAGATGATCCCGTATCCATCCTTGATGATAGTGGCCTGATTAGCGATGAACCAATGTTGGTAGATATTCGACAAGATTTGGCAATAAAGCTGAAAAAGAAGATTGCCGGATATAGCCAACAAATAACCCCTGCAACGGATGTTGTGGTTATGGGCTTGGACTCGGCAACTCCTGGTCGTTTGGCAATAACCTATTACCGCGAACTGAAAGGGTCTGATTTTCTCCAACGTCTTGACCATTGGCATGAAACCTGTACCTGGCTTCACCGTTATCGTGCCAAAGAGATTCCAGATCAGAAAACCGGGAAGACGAAGTTGATTTATCCCCCATTTGTCGGCGCACCTGCTCCCAAAGACATCGCCGAAGCCGCGTATGCCACAAACAGAAATGGGAAATTTGAAGTAAGCGAAGAAGTTCGCAAATCCACGGTTGAACGCATTTTGCCCTGCATCATAGACGGTCAACCCATTCCAAAAGATATTATTGTATCAACTGTCAGAAAAGCGTCCAATCGAGTTGCATTAGAAGATTGGCAATGGCGAAAAACGCTGAGCATCGCTTGTGCGCTTTATAAAAAATTCAATGAAAAGGAGAATTACAGTATGGCGCTTGAACCAACCAGAACCACACGAGATTATCTTTATGGTCGATTGCTGGCTTTGGCCGACAGCCTGGAAGAATGGGCCTTGAATGAGGCTAATGAAGGCCGCCAAACAAACGCCGCCCGTTTAATGCAGCGTTTTGCCGAACGGCCTTTTAGCACCTGGCGAACCATTGAATTGGCGCTTACGCCCTACAAAGCAAGGCTGGGCGGTAAATCGAAAAAACGCCAATGGATGATTGATGAGGTGATGGCGTTGTTTAATCCTGACGACTTTACCAATGACAAACCGCTAAGCGGAGAATTCCTATTAGGTTATCATAGCCAGCGCGAGTTCCTTCGTGCCGGTGATAGCCAACAGCAAAATGAAACCCAAGAAAATACTAAAGAATAATTACACAGATTAACTACGAGGAGAACAAAAAATGGCTACACTTACCAACAAAATTGACTTTGCAGTAATCATCGGTGTTAAACACGCCAACCCCAACGGCGATCCGCTCAACGGCAACCGTCCCCGCGTTGATTACAATGGCTACGGTGAAATTTCTGATGTGGCGATCAAGCGCAAAATTCGCAATCGCTTGATGCAGGAAGGCCATTCCATCTTTGTCCAATCAGACGACAACAAGGTAGACAATTATCCCAGCCTCAGAAAACGAGCCGAGGGAGAACTTAGCAAAGATGTTTGGAAAGATAACGACAAGGCGTACAACGCAGCGTGCGAAAAATGGCTGGATGTTCGTGCTTTTGGTCAAGTTTTTGCGTACAGTGGTGGAAGTAGTGGTGCCGACGGGGTTTCTGTTGGGGTTCGCGGCCCGGTTTCGGTGCATCCGGCGTTTTCGGTGGTTCCGGTTTTGGATCGCGCCTCCAGTATCCAGATTACCAAGAGCGTCAGCGGTGAGGGTGATGGTAATAAAAAATCCTCCGACACATTGGGAATGAAGCACCGCGTTGACCACGGCGTTTACGTCTTTTACGGCAGTATGAACCCGCAACTGGCCACCAAAACCGGCTTTTCCGATGATGACGCCCAGGCCATCAAAGAAGCCTTGCATACCCTCTTCCGTAACGATGCTTCTTCCGCCCGCCCGGAAGGGAGTATGGAAGTGTACAAACTTTTCTGGTGGGAACACAACAGCCCCAACGGGCAATACTCATCCGCCAAAGTCCACCGCTTGTTGGAAGTGAAAAAGGCTGTGGATGAACCCAAACGGATTGAAGATTACGACATTTCCCTGGATGAATTGGACGGCCTGAACTGCGAAATCATAGAGGGCGAATGACCGACTACCCACCCGATGAATGGCTGGCGTTATCCGGCATCCAGCACTTTATCTTTTGCCGCCGGCAGTGGGCGCTGATCCACATCGAGCAGCAATGGCAGGAAAACGCGCTCACTGCCGAAGGGCACATTCTGCACCACCGGGCCGATGATCCCTTCTTTACCGAAAAACGGAAAGGAGTGATCATCGCCCGCTCGGTGCCGGTTTCGTCCTCGGCGTTGGGGCTAACCGGCCTGTGCGATGTGGTGGAATTTACCACCGCAGCGGAGGGCGTTCAACTGCCGGGGCGGGAGGGCTTTTACCAACCCGCCCCGGTTGAATACAAACGCGGCCGCAAAAAGCACGATCACTGCGACGAGGCTCAGCTTTGCGCCCAGGCCATGTGCCTGGAAGAGATGCTGGCCACCGCCATTCCAACGGGATTCATCTACTACGCCCAAACCCGGCGGCGGGAAGCGGTGGCCTTTACCGCTGATCTGCGCGAAAAGGTACTGAAAGCTGTTGAGGAGATGCACACCTACTACCAACGCGGCTACACACCCAAGGTCAAACCGACCAAAGCCTGCCGCTCCTGCTCGCTGGCAGATATATGCCTGCCAGATTTGCAAACCAAAAGAATAACGGCATCAAAGTACATCAGGCAATACGTTGAAGAGGCCCAGTTATGAAAAAACTCGGCAATGTTTTGTACATCACCACCCCCCAGGCTTACCTCTCGCTGGATGGCGAAACGGTGGTGGTTAAGAAAGATGAAAAACAGAGCACACGCCTGCCGTTACATAATCTGGAAGCCATTGTCTGTTTCAACTATCCGGGCGTTAGCCCCAGGCTGATGGGCGCTTGCGCCGAACGGAACATCGGCCTGAGTTTTTTGAAACCGGAGGGGCGTTTTTTGGCGCGGGTAACCGGCCGCGTCAAAGGCAACCTGCTGTTGCGCAAAAAACAGTATCAACTGGCGCAGGATGAAAGCACGGTTGTGTCGGTGGCCGCCTCGTGTTTATCGGCCAAAATCTTTAATTGCCGTCAGGTCATCAACCGCGCCATCCGTGATCATTCATTATTGGTGGATGTGCCGGCGTTACAGGCAACCTCAAATTTTCTCAAACAAACGCTGCTGGCGATTCAAACTGCCGAAAACCTGGAAACCCTGCGCGGGTTGGAGGGGAGCGCCGCCAAACAATACTTTGGGGTTTTTGGCGGGTTGATTTTGCACCAAAAACAGGATTTTCCCTTTACCGGACGCAACCGCCGCCCGCCGCTGGACAATGTTAACGCTCTGCTGTCGTTCCTGTACACCCTGTTAACCTACGAAGTATCGTCCGCACTGGAAACGGTTGGCCTTGACCCGCAAGTTGGTTTTTTGCACGCCGATCGACCCGGTCGCCCTTCGTTGGCTCTGGACTTAATAGAGGAGCTGCGCCCGGTGCTGGCGGATCGCCTGGCCCTCACACTCATCAATCGCAAGCAAATTAACGGCAGCGGCTTTGCTCGCAAGGAAAGCGGCGGTATTTTAATGGATGACGACACCCGCAAAAAGGTGTTGAGCGCCTGGCAGGAAAAGAAACAAACGGAAATTGTTCACCCCTACCTGCAAGAGCGGATTCCCATTGGATTACTGCCGCATACGCAAGCCTTGTTGCTGGCCCGCTATTTACGGGGCGACCTGGACGCTTACCCGCCGTTTTTCTGGAAGTGAGGAATGTAGTTATGATGGTTCTAATTTGCTACGATGTCGATACAACCACGGCCAGCGGGCAAAAACGGTTACGTAAAGTGGCCAAAATGTGTGAAAATTACGGGCAACGGGTGCAGAACTCCGTATTTGAGTGCCTGGTAGATGCGGCGATGTTTAAGCAACTCAAACACAATCTGGCGCAACTGATCAACAAAGAAAAAGATAGTTTACGCTTCTACCATCTGGGCGATAACTGGAAACCCCGGGTGGAACACATCGGCGCCAAAGCAAGTCTGGATTTGGAAGGGCTGTTACTGGCCTGAACCGGCATTTGCGAACCACAAGTGAACAGTTGTTTCCAAAGGGGTTCGCACCGATTTTTGCACTTTAACAATAGAAAAAGCGGTATTAAGCTGTATTCAAAAGGCGATTTTTGAATAGGCATAAAGAAGTAACACAATATCTGGTATGCCAATAGCACCGCATTGCCAGATGTTGCGGTCGCCCCCCCACGCGGGGGCGTGGATTGAAACAATAGAAATTAGTCCTGCGTAAAAAATGATGCTTGGTCGCCCCCCCACGCGGGGGCGTGGATTGAAACGAGATCGGGCTACAGGTGGTCGAATATGTGCCGCGTCGCCCCCCCACGCGGGGGCGTGGATTGAAACATTTCGGCGCAACTTGCGTTATTTGGGGCAGAAAGTCGCCCCCCCACGCGGGGGCGTGGATTGAAACGATGACGTAACTGAGCTGCCGCCCGGCTCCCGGGTCGCCCCCCCACGCGGGGGCGTGGATTGAAACTCGTATTCGTCGCGCAGGTTGAGCTGGGTTTCAAGTCGCCCCCCCACGCGGGGGCGTGGATTGAAACCTTTTTCGGTATGCGACTTGCCATCGGTTTTGATTGTCGCCCCCCCACGCGGGGGCGTGGATTGAAACTGGCGTGTATTTGTTTGATGCACCGCCGCGCTGCTGTCGCCCCCCCACGCGGGGGCGTGGATTGAAACTCTGTGTGCCCCTGCGCCTCCGTTACCCCGTCAAGTCGCCCCCCCACGCGGGGGCGTGGATTGAAACCACCTAACGCCTACAAATCACGCGCCCGGCCAGTGTGTCGCCCCCCCACGCGGGGGCGTGGATTGAAACCTCATCTGAGTTGATGAGGTCAACCCCGGCCCGCTGTCGCCCCCCCACGCGGGGGCGTGGATTGAAACCGGCATATCCTGAGCCGCCTGCGCCTGGCTCGTTGTCGCCCCCCCACGCGGGGGCGTGGATTGAAACAGGCCGGCCAGCTCATCAGGGTTGGCAGCGAGTTAAGTCGCCCCCCCACGCGGGGGCGTGGATTGAAACTGAGTCAGACCGCGACGCGGGGTCGGTAACAGCGTGTCGCCCCCCCACGCGGGGGCGTGGATTGAAACAGCTATAACTCCTACAAATACACCCGCGCCCCCCTTGTCGCCCCCCCACGCGGGGGCGTGGATTGAAACAGGCCGGCCAGCTCATCAGGGTTGGCAGCGAGTTAAGTCGCCCCCCCACGCGGGGGCGTGGATTGAAACATCAAGGGTTAGTCCCTCCCCAACCCGCAAATATGTCGCCCCCCCACGCGGGGGCGTGGATTGAAACAGACCGTTGATTTTATCAGCGCCGGGGTATATATGTCGCCCCCCCACGCGGGGGCGTGGATTGAAACACGCCTGGTCGGCCAGCCGCTCCCGCAGGCGCACAACCGTCGCCCCCCCACGCGGGGGCGTGGATTGAAACACGCAGCAAAACACATTCAACGAGCGGGACGACGTCGCCCCCCCACGCGGGGGCGTGGATTGAAACAAATCCATCGGTGGCATCAACTGTACCCGGCGTGAGTCGCCCCCCCACGCGGGGGCGTGGATTGAAACCGCGCCAAACGGTTGGCAAGTACGTTAACGAGCTGTCGCCCCCCCACGCGGGGGCGTGGATTGAAACTGGCAAATGTTGACGGTTTGTAACGCGCCTTATGTGTCGCCCCCCCACGCGGGGGCGTGGATTGAAACTGGCGGAGGAATGAGGCCGGCTCCGGTGCGTCTTCGGTCGCCCCCCCACGCGGGGGCGTGGATTGAAACCCGAATGCGCCTGATGGCCTCGGTGCCGTCCATTAGTCGCCCCCCCACGCGGGGGCGTGGATTGAAACAGCCAAACATTCGGTGTTTGCCAGCATGGAGGTATGTCGCCCCCCCACGCGGGGGCGTGGATTGAAACGTCTCACCGAGCCGCCCTTTGTCACCGAAGGGCAAGTCGCCCCCCCACGCGGGGGCGTGGATTGAAACCCTTTCCCACCACGGGGATTTCAGCGGCCACGGCCGGTCGCCCCCCCACGCGGGGGCGTGGATTGAAACAGGTAATGACCAACCGTTACGATGAAATTGGCCGGGGCGTCGCCCCCCCACGCGGGGGCGTGGATTGAAACGCTTACGACAGCGCTACCCGGCCGCACACCGACCGTCGCCCCCCCACGCGGGGGCGTGGATTGAAACCAGTATGGCGGGCGCAGACGTACCTCTCTTAGTGTCGCCCCCCCACGCGGGGGCGTGGATTGAAACGTAACATGCTATTGCAAAATCTCCCGACCTGTGCTAGTCGCCCCCCCACGCGGGGGCGTGGATTGAAACACCAAAGGGCTGGACGCCACGCCGCAACACCAGTCGTCGCCCCCCCACGCGGGGGCGTGGATTGAAACGAAAAAATGGGAGCGCATCGGCAACAGCGTTCCACGTCGCCCCCCCACGCGGGGGCGTGGATTGAAACAAAAATGGCTGACCAGAACCGGCGTGACCGCGGGCGGTCGCCCCCCCACGCGGGGGCGTGGATTGAAACTTGTTTTAAGCTCAGGGACGGGCCTTGTCTTGACTGTCGCCCCCCCACGCGGGGGCGTGGATTGAAACCGGGAAGACCAGGAAAAACAAACCGTTGTGGCAGGTCGCCCCCCCACGCGGGGGCGTGGATTGAAACCAGTACGCCCCGTTATTGCTCACTGCTGCCGTGCGTCGCCCCCCCACGCGGGGGCGTGGATTGAAACATTGCTGGGCATCACATCAAGCGCCTCGGCGTGAGTCGCCCCCCCACGCGGGGGCGTGGATTGAAACATCGCTCTCCTCCGCAAATATCGCGCACCTGCTGTCGCCCCCCCACGCGGGGGCGTGGATTGAAACTGTCCGGGCGGAACAGGCTGATTAACCCGGCTCGGTCGCCCCCCCACGCGGGGGCGTGGATTGAAACACATTTGGACGTGCCACACGCACCATCATAATTTTGTCGCCCCCCCACGCGGGGGCGTGGATTGAAACATTTTAGCGCCTCCCCATTGCACAGCATTTCGTGGTCGCCCCCCCACGCGGGGGCGTGGATTGAAACACAGGTGTACCGCCCGGTTATACCACGCCAATAGCGTCGCCCCCCCACGCGGGGGCGTGGATTGAAACAAAGTGGCAGATTCAGTATCCGCCTGTCCCAAGTCGCCCCCCCACGCGGGGGCGTGGATTGAAACGTACCAAAAATTACCGTCTGCGGTACGGTATGTTGTGTCGCCCCCCCACGCGGGGGCGTGGATTGAAACAGGATAAAGTAGAATTTTTCGAGTGGGAATGATGGCGTCGCCCCCCCACGCGGGGGCGTGGATTGAAACTTATCTTGGGTAAAATGGGTAACTCCAAATGAGAGGTCGCCCCCCCACGCGGGGGCGTGGATTGAAACCCGTATTTTGTCCTTACTCTCCAATATGATCCGGCCGTCGCCCCCCCACGCGGGGGCGTGGATTGAAACAGGCTGCCAATAGCCGCCTGCACCAGCGCGGTGCGGGTCGCCCCCCCACGCGGGGGCGTGGATTGAAACAGGTAGAGGCCGAAACCGTGGCCGGCCGCCACCTGGTCGCCCCCCCACGCGGGGGCGTGGATTGAAACGCATTTCCACTCCTCATAAACTTTTACAGTTTCGTCGCCCCCCCACGCGGGGGCGTGGATTGAAACTCTGTTTGACGATAAACCATTCTCATCGCAGGGTGTCGCCCCCCCACGCGGGGGCGTGGATTGAAACAGCAGGAATGACTTCTTCCTTCAACGCAACAGCAGGTCGCCCCCCCACGCGGGGGCGTGGATTGAAACAATCAGGACGGGGCCGATACCTACAGCGAAGTGTCGCCCCCCCACGCGGGGGCGTGGATTGAAACCCAGCCCACGGCCCACAACAGGCCGGGCAGATGTCGCCCCCCCACGCGGGGGCGTGGATTGAAACAGGCCGGTGGCTCCAGTTACGGACAGTGCCGGCAAGTCGCCCCCCCACGCGGGGGCGTGGATTGAAACGTCTGATACCGTGAGTGTGTCAATCGGCTGCCCGGTCGCCCCCCCACGCGGGGGCGTGGATTGAAACCTCAAAGGCCATTGGCCGGGTGCATCCTACACCGAGTCGCCCCCCCACGCGGGGGCGTGGATTGAAACCTCTTTGCCATCTTTGTAGAGGAGTATTGCCGGGGTCGCCCCCCCACGCGGGGGCGTGGATTGAAACCGACAACGATAGAAAAACGGCGTGTGGCCGAAAAAGTCGCCCCCCCACGCGGGGGCGTGGATTGAAACTCCGTGTAACTTCTGATGGCCAGCAAGTCAGTTGTCGCCCCCCCACGCGGGGGCGTGGATTGAAACTGGTGTGGCTTATCCCAAATGTGCAAAAGCCGGAGGTCGCCCCCCCACGCGGGGGCGTGGATTGAAACCCGTACCGGCACATAAACGGTCTGGTCCTCGGTGGTCGCCCCCCCACGCGGGGGCGTGGATTGAAACAACCGGGGGCGTTAGCAGGATAGACGGTTGACATAGGTCGCCCCCCCACGCGGGGGCGTGGATTGAAACGGTGATCGCAAACATTATGGCATTGTCGGTATGTCGCCCCCCCACGCGGGGGCGTGGATTGAAACGCTCCGCGTTGTACCACCGGCTCAGGGTGCGTTGGTCGCCCCCCCACGCGGGGGCGTGGATTGAAACGTGATATAATATCAACGGCGGGTGTAGTGTCGGCACGTCGCCCCCCCACGCGGGGGCGTGGATTGAAACGCTTTGTTGCAGCGTTTTAGCCGTGACATTTTTGGTCGCCCCCCCACGCGGGGGCGTGGATTGAAACCTCAAACGCCTGTATGCCACATAGGACAAGCGCAAGTCGCCCCCCCACGCGGGGGCGTGGATTGAAACTAAATACCGGCGTAGATTAACCCGGTACGTCTCGTCGCCCCCCCACGCGGGGGCGTGGATTGAAACCCAGTAGCTTATTGCTCAGTGCCGTGTCCAGATGTCGCCCCCCCACGCGGGGGCGTGGATTGAAACCATTTGTCTGGGAGGACAACGATGTTTTTCTCTAGTCGCCCCCCCACGCGGGGGCGTGGATTGAAACATCGTGGCATAGCCCGGCCTCGGCTTTGTTTTGTTGTCGCCCCCCCACGCGGGGGCGTGGATTGAAACACCTGCTGGGTTATCTCTGCTTGTTTCACGCTGCGTCGCCCCCCCACGCGGGGGCGTGGATTGAAACGGACGGCGTTTTGTTTTGTCCGTTGTCGGCAAATTGGGTCGCCCCCCCACGCGGGGGCGTGGATTGAAACAAAATTTGAATATCAGGAAGCCAAGCGCGTAATTGTCGCCCCCCCACGCGGGGGCGTGGATTGAAACGAGACAGTCTGATTGATGTAAAGTGAAGTTCGAGTCGCCCCCCCACGCGGGGGCGTGGATTGAAACTTTATTTCCAGCCAGGAGCTAGAGATGACCGACGTCGCCCCCCCACGCGGGGGCGTGGATTGAAACAACCAGCAACCGCCGGAATTTGCCGACGAGCTGCGGTCGCCCCCCCACGCGGGGGCGTGGATTGAAACGGGCCGGCGGTGCTGGCTGCGGGTGCTGACCGTGGTCGCCCCCCCACGCGGGGGCGTGGATTGAAACTGCATAACAATCCGGTTTGTGCCGACCGACAAGCGCGTCGCCCCCCCACGCGGGGGCGTGGATTGAAACAATCTGATGCCCGTCACCAGCATTATATAATCGACGTCGCCCCCCCACGCGGGGGCGTGGATTGAAACGTCACCGGTCAAAAGCTCGTCCGGTTCCGGGTCAAGTCGCCCCCCCACGCGGGGGCGTGGATTGAAACGCCAACTACTGTCATTTAGTCCTCCTGTTTCTGCGTCGCCCCCCCACGCGGGGGCGTGGATTGAAACAAAAACGCGCCGCTGAAATTCAGAAGCGGAATGTGTCGCCCCCCCACGCGGGGGCGTGGATTGAAACCGATTGAGGCCGAGTTGACCCGGCCGGATATTGGTCGCCCCCCCACGCGGGGGCGTGGATTGAAACTCGATCCGGCCATCCCAAACCAGTCGCCCGCCGTCGGTCGCCCCCCCACGCGGGGGCGTGGATTGAAACTTTGATGGTGGATGGCCCGCCGCAAAGCGGACAAGGGTCGCCCCCCCACGCGGGGGCGTGGATTGAAACGGGCCGGCGGTGCTGGCTGCGGGTGCTGACCGTGGTCGCCCCCCCACGCGGGGGCGTGGATTGAAACATCGTGGCATAGCCCGGCCTCGGCTTTGTTTTGGTCGCCCCCCCACGCGGGGGCGTGGATTGAAACGTACAAACCGGAATATGGCCTGTCGCTTCATTGTCGCCCCCCCACGCGGGGGCGTGGATTGAAACACCACCGGTCAAGCCGGGGGTTTATGCAGCAAGTCGCCCCCCCACGCGGGGGCGTGGATTGAAACTACAGTTCCGTGTCACAAAAGTGTTGCAATCAAAACGTCGCCCCCCCACGCGGGGGCGTGGATTGAAACCTATAAACGGAAGCCACGGCAATTCGCCTGCAAGTCGCCCCCCCACGCGGGGGCGTGGATTGAAACTTTAGTGTCAACACCATCAAGACTAAATGCGGTGGGTCGCCCCCCCACGCGGGGGCGTGGATTGAAACATCCCGTGCCAACCTTGCGGCGGCTAAAAAACGGGTCGCCCCCCCACGCGGGGGCGTGGATTGAAACTATGTCAACCGTCTATCCTGCTAACGCCCCCGTTTGTCGCCCCCCCACGCGGGGGCGTGGATTGAAACTCGTACAGTGCCCAGTAGATCGCGTACCGCAGCGTCGCCCCCCACGCGGGGGCGTGGATTGAAACCAGATGGTCATCCCGGCGGCTGGCGTGAGCGCATGTCGCCCCCCACGCGGGGGCGTGGATTGAAACAAGGACAACTCAGAGTATGAGTTTGTGCCGGAGGATGTCGCCCCCCACGCGGGGGCGTGGATTGAAACGTATATTGACCATATAGAATTGTCTGTGTTTGCTCCGTCGCCCCCCACGCGGGGGCGTGGATTGAAACGTATATTGACCATATAGAATTGTCTGTGTTTGCTCCGTCGCCCCCCACGCGGGGGCGTGGATTGAAACACTCAAATGGATTAAAAACGCTCAAAATCGTTTCTGTCGCCCCCCACGCGGGGGCGTGGATTGAAACAGGCAACACCCGGTTGGTCTGGTAATCAATCCGGCGTCGCCCCCCACGCGGGGGCGTGGATTGAAACAAAATGTTCGCCCGGGAGATGGGCGAATCAAGCGGGTCGCCCCCCACGCGGGGGCGTGGATTGAAACAATGATTGCCCGGTTTGAGAATCACCCGATTTTAGGTCGCCCCCCACGCGGGGGCGTGGATTGAAACGCGGTATCTACAACCCCACCTACCGGCTCGGTGAGTCGCCCCCCACGCGGGGGCGTGGATTGAAACTGCGATCCATTACAGCCATTGGTAAAATCTCCTGTCGCCCCCCACGCGGGGGCGTGGATTGAAACCGAAATGAAAGCCAAGTTTTAAGCAGTGAGTTGATGTCGCCCCCCACGCGGGGGCGTGGATTGAAACGGTCGGGTACAACGCCTTGTTAGGCAGGAGCGTGTCGCCCCCCACGCGGGGGCGTGGATTGAAACCGGGGGAATTGCAAATATCAAATGGTGATGAATGGTCGCCCCCCACGCGGGGGCGTGGATTGAAACTGGTCTATCTCAAAATTGTGCCGCTTGATGGCCGCGTCGCCCCCCACGCGGGGGCGTGGATTGAAACTCCCAGCGCATTCCCATCGTGGGGTTTGATTTGCGTCGCCCCCCACGCGGGGGCGTGGATTGAAACGGTTTTGATGTCCGCCGCTTTGGTGGCCGTATCGCGTCGCCCCCCACGCGGGGGCGTGGATTGAAACATTACGCCTCCTAGACGTGATTGAAATGGAAACAGTCGCCCCCCACGCGGGGGCGTGGATTGAAACTTCCTCTGGCGCGGCCAGTTGCGGCACGTCGGGCGTCGCCCCCCACGCGGGGGCGTGGATTGAAACTATTGCAAGGTGACGGCAATGATGACTGGGGCAGGTCGCCCCCCACGCGGGGGCGTGGATTGAAACATTTTTGGGGCGGGTTAGCTGCGAAAGGAGCAAGTCGCCCCCCACGCGGGGGCGTGGATTGAAACTTTGAAATTGGTGTTAGCCAACTCCTCACCGCTGGGTCGCCCCCCACGCGGGGGCGTGAGGGTTGGACCAGGAAAAGCTGGTTACGGGAAGGTTACGAGTGGGTTACGTTTAAGCGTAACCAGGTTACGCTTGAGGGTGAGTGAAGCGACACCGTTGAATGGGTCATTAACAACTGAATTTAG
>JAJVIM010000026.1 GCA_022071955.1 Anaerolineae bacterium | reverse complement strand
TCAATTTCGGGCGCGAAGCGCCCGAAATTGACACCGATTCTTGATATTCCCCCCTTCCCCAGGGAAGGGGGGCCAGGGGGGATGGGGTAATAGGGTTTCAGAGTTAAGTGCGCTGCTATCTTCCTACTCATTTACCCAATCATTGAAAATAACTGGCTAATACCTACTGCCGGCAATCGCCCCAGGGCCAGCCAGATAATTTGCCAGATGAGCCAGCCGGCGGTGACCAGCACCACCAAGAATGACAGGTAACGCCAGCCCCAAAACACGCCGCCAACTTCAACCGTGCCCCGCTCTTTAATTTTTGGCGCGTACGGCTGGTCGATGGCCTGCGAAACAATTTCAAACGCGCAGGTTGCTTTTTGGTACGGGCTGCGCGGAATAATTTGCATATCCACCCACAGCGAATCATTTGGCTCGACAACCGGCGTGTGAACCCAGCCGCCGAGCGATTTGGGCTGAGCCGCCGTTCTCGCTGCGGCCGGTTGCGGAATTGGCCCCGCCCCGGAATCGCCGGCAAGTTGCGGCGACATCTCCGGTAAAACTGCACCATGTAACGTAAACCGAAATTGCAGATTATCCTGCGTATCCCGGCCGGATAAACTGTAGCGGCTTTGAATATTGCCCAAATTGATGATTTCAAGCTGGGTTTGCCGCCGGCTGCGCTGGCGATAGATGCGGTTGAGGAAGATGATGGTTAAAACGGCTACCACCGCAACGGCCAATACCGCCACACTCGCGGCCACAATCAGCAGGCCAGATTGCACCCGCTGGCTGCGGAAAAAGCTTTCAACCCGGCCCGGCGGCGGGGGCGGGGCCGGCACAAAAGTAAGGCTCAAACTGCTCTCGGCCACGCGGCCCAACGAGTCCTCGGCGCGCACGGCGAGCTGGTGGTTACCGGCCGGGTAGGGGGCGCTGTCAAGCCCAAAATGGTACGGCGGCGCGGTTTTACTGTCGATGACCTGGCCGTCCAGCAGCAGATCGAGCCGGGAAATTTCGGCCAGCGATTCGATTTTAACCTGAATTGCCGCCTGCTGGCCGATTTCAAATTGCCTGGCGGGTGTTGAGAGCGATACCCGCAGCGGCGCGAGCACAACCAGATTCAGCCCTACCTGCGCCTCGTTGCCGGCCCGGTCAACCGCTTTGATGGTTAAAAGATGGTCGCCGGGGGTAGCGGCGGTGGTGTCCCAGGCAAAGTTGTACGGCAGCGACGAAACTTCGGCCAGCAGTTGTTTGTCCAGCAGGTAGCTAACCGCCACCAGTTGCGCCGGCGAAACCACTTCGGCGGCCAGATTTACCACGCCCTTAACCGATTGATTGGCGGCGATGCCGTGCGGCGTGATCACAATTTCGTTGGGGATGGCCACAAAACTGCCGGCTACATCGCCACTGCCGCCAGTTCCGGTGACGTTAATTGCCAGATTGTGGGGCACGTTATCGGCTTTGAGGCCGGATTGAAACGAAACCTTGTACCCTTTGCGCAGCGTTTTTTCCAGCTCCAGCAAGGCGTCAGACAGGCCATCGATTTTGGGCAGGTACGTGAATTGCCCGCCGCTGGCGGCTGCCTGATTTTTTAACGGGTTAGCGCTTTGGGTTTTGTTGCCCAGCCCCACCACGTACAGCGGCGCGCCCGATTGCTCAAGCTGGGCCGAGAGCTGATTGGCGGTGGGGCTGCCGAGGTTGTCAAAATTGGTGGTAATAACGATGATCGCTTTGCGGCCGTCGGTAAATTCCTCGAGCATTGTCGCCGCGTTGACTGCCGCCTGATTCAGGGCGCTCTTTTCTTTTTTGGGACTCAACCGGCCGACGGCGTCTTGCAGCGCCGCGGTGTTATTGGTAAAACCATATTCCTGGGTAACGGCGTTTCCAAAAGATAATAATGACGCCTTGTCGCCCGGCCCAAGGTTGTCAACCATGTTGATCACGGCTGCTTTGGCCTCGGCCAGATTGGCGTCGGTGGTGCTGGTATCCATCGCAATCACCAGCCGCAGGTTTTGGAGCGCCTCCGCTTTAACCGTTACCGGGATCACGGCCGACGACTGATTGTCTTCGATGACCTCAAAATTGTCGGTTGATAACCCTTCGACGGGGCCGGCGGCGTCTGTCACGGTTAACCAGGCAGTGACCTGTGGGAAGTTTTGGCTTTCTACGCCGGTCAGGGTCACCGCGAGCGGCTTTTCCTGAGCCATGACCGCAACTGCGCCGGTCAGCATGGGCAGCAGCCCCAAACTCAGCAGGCCAACCCCCAGGCGCAGCAATTGCCGCCTGTTGCGGTTTATTAAGGCCGATGATGGTTGCCCGGGTGAAGCGATGGCTTTCGGTTTGCAGGCCGATGGTTGCTGGGTTGAATGGGTTGTGTTCATGTTACGCTCCCACGCTGGTGGCCGGCCACAAAGTGTCGGTCTCGGACGAGGCGGTTGCTTTAGATTGAGCCGGGGCCACAGATTTGTCCGGTTCGGCCCACCAATCTTCGGCGGTGCCCGGCTGTAGCTGGGTGTTGTGTTTGGATTTCTGCGCTTCGCCGGCTTTGAGGGTTAGCGACGGCGGCGGGTTATTTGCCGCCGATACCTCCCAGGCATTGTCCGCTTTGGCGGCGGGCGCGGGCTGCGGCGTTACCGGCTTTGCCGCACCGGCTGGTTGGCCGATGGTTATCCCCCGGGCCGGGGCCAGCTTCAGCCGGTGCTGATAGTGGGGCAGCACCTGAATAATCTGGGTGACTGTGGCCTGCTCGCCGGGATAGGTTTCGGGGGCGGCGGCCTGGATGACAATTCGCCAGTCGCCGGCCAGGGGTTTGTGCCCCCGGTGGTGCAGCCGAAAGAGTACATCTTTTTCGGCCCCGGAAGAAAGCAGCGGGCCGGGGGCAATGTCGTAACAATCCGGCTCCAGCCCGCTTAACGTCAGATCGAATCTGGCGCCAACCCGCTGCCCCAAATTGCTGACCGTGACAATGCCTTCCAGCGATTGATTGGGGGCCAGCCGGGTTTGGGCGAGCTGCAATTTTAAACCGATCGATGAGCTGTTTTGCGCCGGATTGGATTTCTCATTGCTGCCCCCGTGAAAAACAAGGGTGAACTCACCCAGTTTAAATTGCAGCCCGTCCGCCAGATCAAACACCGAGCGCGGGGCCAGGGTGGCCTCTTGTTTGCTGCCAATGGTAATGGCTGTTTCGCCCAGATTGATCAACTTGTACATCGAGCTGCCGCCGGGGGTGGTAATCAGTTGCACCTGCAACGGGGCCACACCCCCGCCGTAGCGCTCATCGAGCACAATATCGTTGGTGGCGGCGCTGCCAATGTAAATAATCCCTTTTGTCAGCGGATACTGCCTGTGCCAGCCATGTTGCGTTATGATTTCCAGCGTGTTTTTTTGGCTCATCGTTCCCCTGCGATTTCTGTCAGCTTCCAAAGCGACGTCGTTCTGCTGCATATGTGATAATATTTTCGGCCCATTCAACCGCGACTCTGATCTCTTCGCGAGAGGCAAGCTGCCCCTGCCGCTGGCCCTGCCACACCAGCCCGTAATTGCCGCTGCTCAAAATTACGCCTTCGGCGATGGCAATGCCGGCCGGGGTTTCAATTTGATAACCGGGAGGCGGGGCCGCAAAATAATAGGGCCGGGTTAGCAGGCGGCTACCCACTTTAATGGGGTCGGGTTTCATATTTTTGGCCGCCAGCATTTTCATAAAACTGGCTTCGGCTTTTTTGTCCACACTTTCAAGAAACAGCGTCCCCTTGCCCCGGTGAACGTAGTTGCGCAGGCCGGTCATTACCGTATCTGAAAGTTCAAAATCCCCCTGACCAACCAGATAAATTAGCGTGTTGCTCACAATTTCTGGCCCGATGGTGGCGTTATCTTCAACGGTGACCCGGTAATGGCCCATGTGATTCAGCGTTTGGGCCATATAGGCCGCGCCCCGCCCGTGCCGGGGATCGGTTACTTTACCCAAATAACTGGTGGCGATTTTGACCTCCGGCGACGCGCCCACTTCCCGCCGGTAACGCAGGTCTATTTCGTCGAGCGCGGGAAAAACGGGGTCGGCGGCGTTAACCAGCACCGATTCGCGGCTGCTGCGCCGGACGCGGGCCAGCTCAACGCCGGGCGCGCCGGTCAGCGTTACCTGAGCAGAAATTGAAAATTCGTTGTGGATGTAGGTGGGCGCGCCATCAAGCTGGCTGCCGCTGCCGGTTTTGGGGCTGCTTTCGCCGTAGCTGAGCACCAGATGGAACAAGCCTTCCATCTCGTGGCCCACATCATAGGCCACGGGCTGCGGCAGAATGATGGTTTGCCCCAACGGGTCAATGGCAATGCCGGGCAAAATGTAAACTGCCGTGTCGGCGGGATCGCTGGCAATAACTTCCAGCCCGGTGAGAATCCCCGCGCCGTGGCTGAAAAGCGCGTGCAGCCCGGCGCTGCGGCGGTGATAATCGTGGGCTTCGTCCCAAACCGCGGCGGTAATGGCCATGCCGTCAAAGGGTTTGATTCTTTTAGCGGGAAACTGCTGCAAAATTTCTTCCGAATTCATGGTGGTGGCTGCCTTTAATCATCTAGTTTGAACCAGATTGCGGCCTGAGCGGCAACCTGATCGAGTTGGTTGGTAACCGGCCGGTCCGGTTGAGCCGGTTCTGCTGCCGTTTGGTCAGCGGCGAGCGGTTTCAGGTGTAAGGTGTAAACGGTGTGAGCCGGTTTTTGCTGTTCAATAATGGCCTCAATCGTCTGGCGGCGAACATCTTCCAGCCGTTTTCGCTCCTGCTCGGAGTCGGCGGCGATGGCCGGCAGGCGCAAGGTTACGGTAAAGGTGTGCGGCACGTTACCCTGGCCCAGCGCAATCCCCGGCCCCAGCCGCGAGTTTGCGCCGAGGGTAAAGTTTTCGGCGCGATGTTCAATAATTTCGGCGATTTGCCCGGTGTATAACTCCAGGTATTTCAGCAGGCCCCAGCAGGTGCCCCGACTGCGGTGCAGGGCAATGGCCCAGCGAATAAGCTGCCGCACCCGCTCTTCCGGCCAGGATTCAACCAGTTCAAGGTCCAGCCACGAAGCCAGCCACGGCAAAAACGGCGACGGGGTCATACGCGGGTCAAAATAGTTGGCAACGCTGTCGATATGGGTGTCAATGGGCGACCAGAAACTTTCAAACAGCATCAAAAAGCGGCCCATCAACTCGTCCTGCTCATAAAGTTCCGGCAAATATTGCAGATAGGCGCTTTTGGGTTCAATGGTGACGGTTGCCGCTTCCCCGGCCAGAACTTCGCGGGCGGCGTTGCTGACCACAGCCCGGCTTTGCAGATTCTTTTGCTGCTGGCTGGGCGCAACCCGGGCTTCAGCCTGGAATTCAAAATTTGCGCCGGTCGGCAGTTCGCCTTTGAGTGACCAGACCAGATAACGCCCGTTGGGGTCAATTTCAACGTAGGGCACCAAATTGCCCAGCGCCGCATCAGCGCAATACTCGCCCAGCTCAAGCCCGTTGGGAATGGCCACCCGGAGGGTGAGGTTTGAGAGCGGCGCGAGCGCCTGCACCCGGCTGTAAAACGTCACCAGTTCGCCGGGGTGGCGGCGGCAAAAATCTGCCACATGGGCTACTGCAACCGGGCCGGGCGCATCTGTGGCCATTACGGCGGCCGGGTTGATGAGGGTGGGGTAGCCGGTGTTGGTCATCGGATGCCTACGCTTCCTCGCTGTTCATATCAACCATTGTGATTTCGTGGCGCAGGGAGCAGAGCAGCGCGTTTGAACGCACTTTGAGTAGCTTTTTGGTGACCGGCGTCAAATCCTCTTTGGCTTCCACTCCATCTTCGTCGCCGGTGGGCGGTATTTCTTCGCGAGGGATAACCGGTCGCCAGCTCAGTTTCACATCGAGCACGTGTTTAACCCCCGGAATCCGCTGCAGCAGCGAAAAAATCTCCGGGACGTAGAGGGTGCGGCCAAACGGCCAGCCATCCCAATTGGCGCCCATCAAATCATCAAGTTCGCCGGGGGCTTCGGCAATGTTCAGCGGGTTGATAAAGGTGTTAAGGCTGTCAATGATTCTGGCTTTTACAATTTCCGGCTGAACATACTCCGACGGGACAACCTCAACATCTACTTTAACGCCAATGTAATCCGGCTCGCGCACGTGTAAAATGGTGGTCAGCAGCCGATATTTGTCAAGATGCTGCCGGATGGTGTTGGCCAGCGATTCATCAATTTGCAGCCGCGACAGGTCGCCGGCCCGCAGCGCATCGGCCACGGCGGGCACCACCAAAATTTCAACCACGCCCGGCGACAGGCGGCCGTTGCTGTTTTGGGGAACATTGCATTTCACCCGTTCCACCGTTCGCGTCGCGCCTTTGGCCAAATCTTCGTAATCTTCCGGCGTCACCGCCCTGAGCTGCGCCCGCAATTCGCGCCTGGCCCGTTCCTTCAATTCATCCATACTTTCCTGATCCCGCCCGCCGATGGCCCGGTTAAGGTTGGTGACGCGCGATACGTAGGCCAGCGCGGTGGTCAACCCCTCCAGGCTGTTGATGGGCAGATTGCCTTTGGTGCCGCCGCCGTAGCGATAGCGATTGATGCGGATTTGACGGCCCGATTCCGGGATGCGGCCGTACTGCCGCACCGTGCCATCCGGCTGCCGCACCGACGGGCCAAACATAATCTGGCCGGTGGCCGTATCGAGCACAAAATGGCGGTCGTAGCGGCTGGATTTTGAGAAGTCCGGCACACGCTGCCAGGGAACAAAAACCAGATCGCCGTAGCGATTTTCTTCCACTTCCACGGTTTCATCATCGCGCAGGTCCAGCAGGGGCGAATATTCCAGCGCAAATTCCTGGCCGGGATCGCCGTTGCTGCGCCCCAGAAATTCGTTTTCTACCACTACCGCGTGGGTGGCCGGCACGGTTGCGCCCAGCGTGTACGCCGCAACGTCGATCACCCGCGGCGATTCGGTGTACATCCCCTGCTCCGGGCGGCGAGGTTCTAACCGGCAGCGCACCCAGTACCCGGTTCGGCCAAACAGTTGGTCCGGTTTCATATGCAGCGGCAGGTACAGGGTAATACTGCCGGTTTCGTTGTTGAGGCCGCCGGTGGTGTCTTTTTCATCAGCGAAGGTGCTGGGCGTCAGCTCGCGCCAAACATCGTTGCCCATCGCGCATTCCCACACCCAGGGCGGGTCATCGCGCTTGATACCCACAGCCTGTACCTGCTGGCACTCAAATTCTATCTGCAAAATGTGGCCGTTGATGGGGTAGGCTTCGTCAAACCCCAGATAAAAAGTGTCGCCAACCTGCGGCTCCTCGCGGTTAAAGGCGTAAAAATCTTCAATGCCCAGCCGGGGTAAATAGTTTTTGTGAAAATCTTCCTGCCGGCGCAACTGGGTTAGTTTGGGCGGCACAATGGTCAACTGGCTGTCGGTTGTAAAAACGATATCTTCTTCGCCAATGCTCTGCGAGACCACCTGCGTGCCCACCGGCACAATCACCGGGCTGTCGTTTTCCGGGCTGATGGGCAGCGATACGGACAGCCAAAAGGTCAGGTCGGTGCGGGCGCTGTTGGCCGGCCGGAGCTGCATACCCAGCAATTCCATAAATTTGATGTAATTCTTTTCCGGCACTTTGTTGAGCCGGTACACCATCAACTCGGTCATCCAGGCAAAAAGTTCAATCAGGGTGATGCCGGGATCGCTCAGGTTGTACTCGGTCCATTCCGGGCAGTAATGGATAATCCGTTTGCGGGCTTCATCCACCAAATCCCGTTGAAAACGCAGGTCGTCCAGGTTAGGGGCAATTAATGGCACGGTGTCTCTCCTGTTTAGAAATTTTCTTCGCCAGCCAGGAAGAAGGGATAAACAATGCTGCGGGTATCGTGGCTTTCTTTGATGACATACGTAATTTCAACAAAGATCGCGCCGTCGGTGTTGCCGCTGCCAAAGGAAACGTCAATATCCTGTACGTCGATGCGCGGCTCCCAGCGGGTGAGCGCCTCTTGCACGTACCGTTTCATTGTGGTGCGGGCAGAGACATCGCGCGGCTCAAAAAGCATTTCGTGCGCCCGGCAGCCAAATTCTGGCCGCATTACCCGTTCGCCGGGGCGGGTTTCCAAAATAATGCGGATGGCCTGCTCGATGTCGCGTTCGCCGCTGGCCAAAGCGATGCCACCTTTGGGGTCGATTTGCAGCGGAAAGGCCAGGCCGCGGCCAAGATAAGCTTTGCTTTTAGACGTGTTATTCATAATTTATCACGGTGTGTTGACTGTAGCCTGCCCGGCAAAGTTGATAGAAATGACGCCGGCCCAGTTGCACATCAATTTGCAGTTGTGGTTGAGCGCCGGTTTGTTGCGAATCATCACTGTCGGTGAGCCGGGCGCCCACGGCGCGGTGGTGGCCGGGATGCAGGGTTGTGGCGTTAGCACACCCAGCGCCGCCGAAGTGGCCGCCGCTACCTGCGGGTTGGCCAGCGATGAGCACATGCCAAAAGGCATAATATTTTTCATCGGCACATTATCTATAATTGTGGCCGCCGGTTTGCCGGTGGCGTTGACCATATTTTCCGGCGTCACCACCAGCGAACTTGGCGCTGCGCCAAATGAGCATTGCAGGCTGGCCCCCATACACACAAGTTGAGCCATAGTTTGCCTCCTTAATTGAGATTGACCGTTGGCCCGGACAGCGCCACTTTTGCGCCCGAACCATTGCTTACGTTAACCATCGCTGTGCCTTTGATTTCCATTTGCGCGCCTTCTACTTTGGCAGCTCCGCTGGCTTTAATGGTGAGTTTGGCGCATTCAATCGACACGTCTTTTTTGCTTTTCAGCGATAATTCGCCGGTAGATTCAATGCTGGCATTGCCGTTGGCCACAATGGTTAAATCTTTTTCAACGTTGATCGTCATGCTGTTTTTCTTGGAGTCGATGACGATTTTGTTTTTCTCAGTTTTATCCTGAATGATGATCTGCTCTTTGCCATCGGTATCGTCCAAAATTATTTTGTGGCCGCTGCGCGAGCACAACACCCGCTGGTTTACCTTTTTCTTGTCTTTGGCCACAATTTGGGCGGTGCCGGTGGGCGGTTTGTCTTTTTGGTTCCAGAGCATGCCCACAATGTACGGAAAATTCGGGTCGCCGTGTTCAAACGCCACCAGCACCTCGTCATCAACTTCCGGCAGGTAGTACAGCCCCCGGTCTTTGCCGGCCATCGGCGAGGCCAGTCGCGCCCAGTTGCTGGCCAAATCAGCGCCTTTGTACTTGGGTAGCCAGGGGTACATTACCTGCACCCGGCCCAACTGTTCGGGGTCTTCCAGGCTGATGACTTTAGCCGTGACCACCCCCTGAATTTGGTTGGCGCTGCTGCCGTTGGCGCTGCTCAGCAAGCGGCTGGCGGTGTAGGGCGCGCGCCCGCTGACGCTGAACGTGACCCGGTACAATCCTTTGGAATAAATGTGGCGGGCTTCGGTAATGTAGTAATTGCCGGAAAATCTGCGGCCCACGCCTTCAATTTTAACCACCCGCCCGGCAATCAGGCGCGGGTCGCCATCCCGAACCACGCCATCGGCCTGAATAAATTCGCTTTCGGCAGCGGCAAAGCGGGCGGCGGCCATCGCTTTGGCCTGATCGATGGTTAGGCCTGGCTGGGCTACCAATGTGTCCTCGGCGCTGCCTTTGAGCGCAGACTTGGCCACCTGGCTGCCGGTTTTGTTGGGGCCGATGCTGGGCGTGGTTTTGCTTTTGTCGCTGCTGCTTTTGCTTTCAACCTGTTTTTTGGCGCTGGGGTCCCAACCGGTGACCACGGCCTGGTTTACCTGTTTGGCCAGAGTCAGCCGCGGGTGGAAACTGAGCAGATTATCCGGCCAGCGCAGGGGGGCCGGTTTTTCGGCGATGCTGCCGCGATGGGCGTCGGCCTTTTGAAAATAGAGCGTTTTGTCTTCTACATAAACCTGGTAGCCAATCAACTCGGCCCGCGCCCACAGAAATTCCAGATCGGTCTGGTTCATTTGTAGCACATAGGGGTACTTTAAATTGACCAACCCGCTGGCATCGACTTTTTTGCCGGTGATGCCCTCTGTTTCCTGCACAATGGTGTTGATGATCTTTTCTTCGGTGGTGCCGGCTCCTTTGGGGTTGGCGTCGCCAAAGGTGCGCGTTTTCTTGCCCCGGTTGAGCCGGTGCGAGCGGTCGTACCCTCTGATTTGCAGCAATTCCAGGCCGGTATCGGTAAAGGCCGGCTCCAGCGCGGTAATCTCGCCAATAATCAGCGTCGATTTAACCGGCATGTGTTCGCCGGGGATGTCATTGGTTTCAATTTCAATTTTTACTTCCGCGCCCAGTTTGAACGTGTCGTCGCTGTCGGTGTAGGTTAAGCGGCCGGTGGTTGGGTTCGGTTCGTCTGAAATGAGAATGCTGAACATATTGGGCAGATGAACATTGGTGTCAACCAAAACCTCAATCAGGTCGTTCAGTCCCTTTAATTTTTTACCGTTAATGGTGATGATAATTTTTTCTTCGGCCATTACGTGCGGCTCCTTGGCGACGGGCGGTTATCTTTTTAGGGCAGGGGCGGTAAAATTAATACCTGCCCCGGTTGCAGTTTGAGCGGGTTGAGCAGGTTGTTGCTGTCGGCCAGGTGCCGCCAGTGGCCGGGATGGCCATATTCGGCGTAGGCAATCTGGTGCAGCGTTTGGCCCTGTTGCACAACCCAGGTTCTTCTTGGCTCGGTGCGGGTGGTTGGGTTTTGCGGCTTGTTCCCGTCGTCAGATACCCATTCGGTGAAGCCTACATTGGCCGTGGCTCGCACCGGTTTGCCGTCGGGGTCAAACATAATAAAGCTGATTTCCACGCTGGTAATCACGGCTTCAAACAGCTCAAAGTCGCCCCAGCCAAAGCGAACCGGTTTGGGCGCGTCTACCTCACCCTTGGATGCGCTCTCGCCCAGCTTCGGCTTGCCGAGCGTTAAAGCCAGCAAATCATTGGTGTAGCGGCGAACATCTCTGGCCGTTGTCCCTGGCCGCTGGTCGGTGGTGTCAAACAGCAGTTCCAGGCTGAAGGTGGCCGAGCCGCCGCCCTTAAATTCCAGATCGGGCGCATTTTTGTTTGGCTGTGAACCGGAGTCGGCGGGGTGGTAGGTTATTTTGCCATCGGACCCTTTTTCAAAATAGGCGGGGGTACCGTCGTCGCCCTCGCCGCCGGATGCTTCCCAGCTCACCTCTTTGGTGATGGTGATGGTGGCCGGGTTAAACTGGCAGTATAACCGCGAACCGGGCCGGACAATTGCCATTGGGCCAGAACCTATTTCTCCACCAACCACCTGAATGTAGGCTTTTTGGTAGCCGTGCAGCGAGATACCGCCAGCGCCAGCGTTTACTTGCGCCAGCCGCGCTAAGGGGTTACTTGTTACTGCGCCTAATGTTAATGCAGCCATGTGTCAACCTGCTCCTTTAATGTCATCAATAGCCCGGCCGGCGTTCACGTTCCAGCGCCAGCAGCCGCTTGATCATGGGATATACCGCCAGTGCCAGCCGGCTCAAGTCCGGCCGCTCTTTGCGAGCCGGCCGTTTTGCGGCTCCGCCCGCCTTTGCTGCCGCTTTACTCCGCCCGGCCCCGGTTGCCGCCTGGCCCCCGGCGGCGAGCGGTTTGCGGGCCAAAACCAGATCGGTCCGGCGCTGAATGGTCTTTCTCGCGGCGGGTTTTTGTTTGTTTTTCTCGGCCAGGGCCGGAGTTTTGGGTGCTTCCCGCTTCACAACTTTTATTTTGGGCTGACCCAATGAAATAGCGTTGATGTCAAACGGTTGCTGCGGTTGGGGCGCCGGCGGCTGCCCTGCCACGGCCTCCGGCCCACTCGGCGGAGGTGTTTTTGGTTTGGGCATCCCCAATTCGGCCAGCCCGCCCAACCTTGCCTGCGGCGAGGCCATTGCTGCCGGGCCAAATTTTCGTTCGATGGCTCGCAGCGCGGCCAGATGCGGGTCTTCGTTTTTGGTATCGCCGGCCGGTTGAGGCGACGGGCCGGGTAGTGGCGGCGTTGCTATTGGGCTAAAGGCCGACTGGCCGCCGCTGCTGTGCGGCAACGGTTCCGGCAATCCCGGCCGGCTCACCGGCAATTCTCCGGCCAGCGGCTGGGGCATCACCGGCGGTTGGGGCTGCGCCGAACGGAAAATCTGCTGCACGCCATGCCCGCCCGGAAGTGGACCGGTTTGCCGGCTGATAAGTTTGGGGCCGGCCAACGGCTGCGGGCGATGCAGCGGCAACCGGCTGCGGGCTTCGGCCCGTTGCTGAATCAGCCGTTCCAGCGGCGGCGCGGCTGGCGGGGTTGCCGGGGCAGCGGGCATCTCTGCCGGCGGTGCGGCGGGCGACTCCACCGCTTTCGCCTCCGGCTGGCGTTGTCGCAGCGGCAAATCCTCCGGTAGTATCGCCGGCATTTTGTCCGGTTTTGCTGCCGCCGGTTGCGGCCCGACTGGCTCGGGCGACCCGTGGCGGCGCTCAGTTGTGTCCGCTGCCAGCGGCTCCGGCGGAGCCATTTTTTGCGGCGCAGCGCTCAACAATTGTTCGGGTTGATGAGCCAGGCTGGCGTCGTCGGGGCGGGGTAGCGTTTCCGGTGCGGCGGGCTGGCTGCTGGCGGCAGTGTCCAGCGGCTGCGGCGCGGTGGGCGGCGCTGGCTTCTGCTGCGGCTGCGTTTGCGGCACTGCTCGCTCCGGCGAGGTTTCGTCCGGTTCCCGGTTTGGCAGATCAATTTGGCGCTGCACCGGCGCATCCGGCGCGACACTCAATAATTGTTCGGGTTGATGAACCGAGTCGGCGACGTCGGGGCGGGGCAGCGTTGCGGGCGCGGCGGGTTGGCTGCTGCCGGTGATGTTCAGTGGCTGCGGCGCGGCAGGCGGTGCCGGTTTCCGTTGCGGCTGTGTTTGCGGCACTGCTCGTTCCGGCGTGTTTTCGTCCCGCTCCCGCTCCGGCAGATCAATTTTGGGTTGTGCCGGCGCATCCGGCGCGGCGCTCAATAATTGTTCGGGTTGATGGGCCAGGCCGGCGACGTCGGGGCGGGGCAGGGTTTCGGGCGCAGCGGGCTGGCTGCTGCCGGCGATGTCCAGCGGCTGCGGCGGGGCAGGCGGGCGGTGGTCCGGTTCGGCTCGCTCCGGCCGGTCGGTTTTGGGTTGCGGCGGCGCATCCAGCGCGGCGCTCAATAATTGTTCGGGTTGATGGGCCGAACTGGCAGCGTCGGGCCGGGGCAGGGTTGCGGGCGCTGTGGGCTGGCTGCTGCCGGCGATGTCCAGTGGCTGCGGCCCGGCGGGCGGGCGGTTGTCCGGCTCGGCTCGCTCCGGCCGGTCGATTTTGGGCTGCACCGGTGTATCCGGCAGCGGGCTGGTGAGCGGCTCGTGGGGTTGGGCGACCGGCGTGGCGTCGGGGCGGGGCAGGGTTTCGGGCGCGGCGGGCTGGTTGCTGTTGGCGATGTCCAGCGGCTGCGGCGCGGCGGGCGGGCGGTGGTCCGGCTCAGCCCGCTCCGGCCGGTCGATTTTACGCTGCACCGGTTTCTCGGCCGGCGGTGCGGGAGTGATCGGCGGGACGGCGGGTTGAATATTTTTTGTGGTGACATCCGCTGTTTGCGGCGCGTCGTCGGCTGCTTTTGGGGCCGCCGGGGTCTCGTTGGGCAGCGGTTCCGGCGCAACTGATTTTGGCTGAGCCGGGGCCGGCTGCTGGGGCAGCACTTCCTCAACCCGGGAAAAGACCCGTTTTCTGGCGGGTTTTTGGGGCGCAAGCCGGGATGGAGCGGCTTCCCGGCGTGATGGCTGGCCGGCCGGCGGCTGTTTTTTCGGTTCGGTTTTGGGCATCGGGGGGATGCGCTGGCCCACGGAAAATCCGGTGTCGGTGGGCGACATCGGCGGGATGCGCTGGCCCACGGAAAACCCGGTGTCGCTGGCTGGCATCGGCGGCATGAATTGTTCAACTGAAACCCCGCCCGGCAGCGTTGCTGGAGTGGGCGTTTGGGTCGGTTGCGCCGGGGCCGAAGGGCCAGCCAGCACCAGATCGCTGCTGGGGCGGGCCGGTTGCGGCGGCGTACCTCCGGCGGCCGGATGGCTGGCCCGGTGCCGGTGGAAAATGGCCCCGGCTATCGCTGAGAGCGATTTGCCGGTGGTCGCCCGGCGGCCGGAACCTGATCCCGTTCGGTATTTAACCTGCTTGAGCACCGTTTGAGTGCGCTGCCCGCTCATGGTGGCCTGGCTGAAGCCGACGGATTTGGGGCCAACATGTGTGTGAGCCGCGGGTTGGCCGCTCAATCGCTGCTGCACCCAGGGCGACAGCGTTTGGCGGGTCCAGCGTTTCATCCGGGCGGTGATCCGCTGCAACAGCGAGGGTGATTCGGTTGGCTGGGATTCAGGTTGATGCTGAGTCATCACGTTATGCTTTAAATGCCTGTTCACCGGAACAGACCGGGTGAATGTCTGCTAAAAATCGCCTTCGATAGCCATTGCTATCGGGTTGAATGGGCTTGAGGTTTCTACCACGCTCATGGTCAGGCCGTGGTGGGCAATCTCAATTTCTTCAATGGCGGTTTCGCCGCTGGAAGTGTTCATTTCCGGGCCGCTCCAGCGCACCGGGAAAGCGCCTTCAACATCCCAATGTTTGACCTTGGCAAAGCCATCAAACATTGTGCCCTGCATCGGCGCACCGAGAATAATAGAGAAATTGAGCTTGAGTACCCAGGCGTTGTAAATGCCCGCGCTGTACCACGAATACAGTACCGGCGACACGGTGACGCCGCGCCGCAATACAATGTTGGAATAACTGCTGGGGCCGGGCAGCTTGCGAACAAAATTGTTGTAGCCGCCCTCTTGATACTCGTATACTTCTCGCTCCATCCCCAACCCGCTGCATTCCGTAAATTCGGCCACAACCAGCCCGCCTAATTCAACAATAAACAGGTAAGCCGGGGCCGGATCAAAGCGGAGGTGGAATTTTTCGTTGAGTTTTCCCTCCAGTTTTTTGATTCCGGTTGTGGCCGCCGTTGAGATGGCTCCGGCGCCTCGAGTTAAGGCTGCGGTTTTGGCCGCAGCCAAAGCCCGGGTTTTATAATTGCTAACACCGGGGGCGGCGCTGGTCATTCCGCCGGATGGTCCTTTTATTAAATCGCTCATAACAAATCTCCGTTATCTGAACTGGTTGGGATGGCTGCCGCGTTCCCGTTCCAGGCGCAAATCTTCTTTAAGTAGCAAGTACACTTCCATCGCCAGGGCCGGTAAATCGGCCTCGCTGACGTCAAAACCGCGGTAGTTTTCCAGCGCCGTGCCGCCTTTGCCGGAAGGGCGTATTTTTTTTACGTAAGCTCGTTTGGGGCGGCCGGTGCTTGATAAAATCATTTGTTGCTCCTGTTAGTTTCCTTGGTTGAGCCTGCGGTTAATGTTGGCAATTTCACTGACCCACCGCTGTCGCTGGGCGTGTTCCAGGTTCAGCAGATCAGCCAGCGGCCAGTGAAAGTGATACGCAATGTAGGCTACCTCCTCATGCAGGCGGTCGAGGGGGTAGCCGGTTATTCCCCCCCCAAATCAGAGAAATCCACCTCAAATTCTTTCTGGCAGTGGGGACAGGTGACCGGCAGGGTGGGCCGGCCCTGTTCGTTGATGCGCTGGTAAAATTCCTGCAAAAAGGCCAGGTCGGCGGCAAACAGGTTTTCTACTACCGCGGTGCTGATCTGGTTGAGCGTGCCCAGCCGGGTGATCACCCGCGAGAGTAAAATGATGACGATGTAGGCTTCGTTGGCCTGCACCCGTGGGTCGCTTAGCGGGACAATTTCGTCCATGGCTGTGGCCAGGCGCATGGTGCCCTGTTTGTGCAGGTTGCCTTCTTTGTCTACGTAGCCCATAGGCAGGGTAAATTCAAAAACAGTTTGTAGGGTCATAGTTTACGATATCCGTTCTATTGATTCTGCAACCAATGTGATTTCGGCGATAAAGGGGTCGCCGCTATCCAGATCAAAATTGAAGCCGGAAATAGACAGCGGCCAGACATTTGACAGGTCCCATTGAGCTATTTTTGGGGGAGCATCTACTCCAGTCGAAATTGATTTAAACTTTGCGAAGCCGGTCACAAAAGGGATGCTAATTTGTCCGGTAACATAACCAAAGGCGTAAATACTACCACTGCGCCTGGCTTTTTTACCTTTTGTGACATCGGTCCACCATTTCCACAGAGTCATATCAGAAGTGACCCCATGAGACAGGGTAATAGGCGCAAAACTGGTTGGCCCGGGAATAAACAGCGTGGTGGAACCGCCATTTTGAAAGACGAGATTGTGCTCAATAAGGGCAATTTCCATTTCGCCGCCGCTGATCCCCTTGAAGTAGGCGTGAATATCGTCCATGCCCGGATATTCAAGTTTAAGGCCAAAAAAGCACTCAACAAATGGATCCTGGTTTACTCTATCTGCCATAAATTTGTGTCGCCTTCCGTTATATTAGAACGTGCGTGTTAACCGGAGCGAGCGCCGTAATCCTGTTACCGGTTTAAGAAGGGTTAACCCGCGTAATGCTCTCAACAATCAGTGTCACTTCGGCAATAAACGCCGAGGTGCTGTCAAGATCAAAATTGAAACCGGATATACGTGACGGCCAGGCATTTGTCAGATTCCATTTGGCGGTTCGCCTTTTTGCATCGTACGTACCATCTGCCTTTTTGGGGAGCAGGCCATAAGCAATAAGACTAAGGTTCACCCGGCGGTAAACTTTGCCGGCGGTCATATCGGTCCACCACTCCCAAAAACGCATATCGTCGGTTACACCGTAGCTGAGGATGATGGGTTCAAAACCGCAGGCGCCGGGCATCATAATTCCGCCGGAGCCTCCGGCAAGTTTGGTAAGGTCGGCTCCATTCAGCGTATAACTAATTACTGCGGTCTCAAGCGCGCCGCCGCTCACACTGGTAAAGGTGGCGATTTTGTTGCCATTGTAAGCCAGATCGACGCCAAAACTGTTTTCAACGTAGGGGTCAGAATAATTGAATTCTGGTATTTTGGACTGATCTTTAACGGAGTTGTCGGACCCGGATGTTCTGCCCATTTTATACCTCGTTTTCTATGGTTATGCGGGAAATATCTTCGGCTACCAACGTGACCGAAGCCAGCATATATTTGTTGCTGTCTACATCAAAGTGAAAGCCGGAGATGCGCGATGGCCAGACATCTTGCAGATCCCATTGAGCCACTCGTCTAAACTTTTTTTGGACGGTGGCATTGATGGCTTCTTTAACGATTTTTTCTCCGTCGGTTTTAACCGTTTTTGACACCGTGCTTGCTGAGAGATAATTGGGGCCAAGGGCAAAAATGCTGGCGTTGATCCGGTTTCTCTTGCCGCTTGACATATCTACCCACCAATTCCAAAACGTCAGATCATCGGTGACGCCAAAAGAGAGGGTGATCGGCTCAAAACTGGTGCAACTTGGAATATAAATGCCCCGCGACCCGCCTTCCGGGTACATTAGCGTGTGCCCCACCACCACAATGCTCATTGAGCCGCCGGTAATGGCGCTAAAGTACCCCAGCGGTTCCCCGGTGGCGGTGGTTAGTTCAATGGCAAAGCTGTTTTCTAAGTAAGGACCTATCATTTGGCGTTTTGGCTCCGTGATAATCAACCATTTGGCGAGGGCAGGGATAATGGGCCCATTATCCCTGCCCCAACATATCCAGGCTAAGCCACCCGGGTAATGCCGCCATGCACAATCTTAATCTGTTCAACCATAATGTCTGATACACTGGTGTCCATATCGGGGCCCGATACCTCGGCGGCCCAGGCGTCTTCAACATCCCATTGGGCAATTACATCACCGGCGCGATTGAGAGCTTTGATGCTGCCGTTAACGCGAGCCCCTTCCGGCCCGTTATCGTTAACCTCTTTGCGCCATTTCCAAACGCTGATGGTGCCGCTGGTGGCCATGTACCGAATGACCAGGTCTTGCCAGCGTAAGCGCCCGGCCAATTTTTGGACGGGGGACTCCATGGTTGATGCGGTATAACGGTTGTCGATGACCTCGACGCTGTAACCCATCCCATCAACCTGATAGGCCACCACGTCTTTCATCCAATCGCCAAATTCAACTTCAAATCTAAATGCAACTTGTGGGTCTTGTGCGGCCATATACTATCACCTCCTGAGAGAAGTTTTTAAGCTTCGCGGTAAATACCTTCGTGAACAACGGTCCAGATTTCATATTGAATATCATTGGCCCCGGCATCCAGCGCGGAATAGCGGATTTCGCTGATCCACGCTTTTTCCAGATTCCAGCGCGCCACTTCGGCTTCGGTCTGGTCATAGGCTACAATGGACCAGTCTACGCGGGCGCTGTCGATGCCGCCATCCATTGTTTCCTTGATCCAGTCGTTGGCTGAAATATCGTTGGTGACGGCCACGGTCAGTTCGACGGGTGACCAGTAGGCCGAGCCGGGCTGTTTGATCACCTGGAGCGGTTGGCCGCCTTTACCGGTAACGCGGCTTTCAATCACTTCATTACCGTGGATAATGCCTTTAACGGCGGTAAATCTGCCCTCGGAGACCTTGCCATCTATTTCAACGCCAAACCTGGCGACGGTTAGTGGGTTTTCCATAATCGTTTACCCCTTTCTGATGATTTATTCAGCGCCAGGGCCGGCCCATTGGCTGATGCGGAAGATCACAAACTCGGCGGGTTTAACCGGGGCCAGGCCAATTTCTACAATCAACCGGCCCAGATCGCGCGATTCGGGCGGGTTGAGTTCGTCATCGCACTTTACATAAAAGGCTTCTTCCGGGGTGCTGCCAAACAGGGCGCCATCGCGCCAAACCGTTTTTAAGAAGGCCGTAATATCCCGGCGAACTCTGGCCCACAAGCCGCGATCGTTGGGTTCAAAAACCACCCATTGCGTGCCGTTTTCAACCGATTTTTCAACGTAGTTAAAGAGCCGGCGCACGTTAATATATCGCCACGAGGGGTTGCTGCTGAGCGTGCGCGCGCCCCACACCCGGATGCCGCGGCCGGGGAAGCCCCGGATGCAGTTAACGCCGATAGGGTTGAGCGTGTCTTGCTCGCCTTTGGTGGTGTTGTAAGCCAGACCAATTGCGCCCTGCACCACTTCGTTGGCCGGAGCTTTGTGAACGCCGCGGGTGTTGTCGTTGCGGGCCCAAATGCCGGCCATATGGCCCGAGGGCGGAATGTTGATGGGCTGGTTGGTGGCCGGGTCCATTATTGTGATCCACGGGTAGTACAGCGCGGCGTAGCTGGAGTCAAAGCCGGTGGTGTCCATTCGCCATTTTTTAACAGCCTGCGGCGACAGGTTGGGCGGCGCATCCAAAATGGCTACCCGGTCGCCCAGCCGTTCGCAGTGAGCAATCATCATGGTTTGCACGGCTTTCACCTGTTCCAGATTAAGCTCCTGGCCAGGCGGAACCGACATCAAATCGGGCACAACCACCATCGTTACATCGTCGAGCGCTTCCAGCCCTTCCACGCCGGTGCGTTCCGTAACTTTCCCCTGAAAATCCTGGGTGGTGGCTGCCGGCAACTGCCGGACTTCGATATTGAGCGATTGCTCCTGATCTTTGGGCCACAGTTTGGCCAGCGGGGCCGGCGCAGGCGGCAGCAGCAGTTCTACCCACTGCGAGGCTTTGTTGTTTTTGTAGGCCACCCGAACTTCTTTGGTTTCTGTTTCCAGCAGGGTGACTTCGGGCAGCACTTCTTCTACTTTCCAGCGGCCGCTCAGGGTTTGCCGTTCTACCACAAAGGTAAACGAGCCGGCGCCGTTGGGAGCCGGGTCGATGGCTTCGCCACCGGCATCATCGGCTTTGTCATCCGCGCCTTTGGCGGTGGATTTTTTGCTTGTTCCGGCCGAAAGCTGCGGGGCATCCTGCACTTTTACCCGCAGGCGGAGGCCCTCGTAGCCGGCCTGCCGCGACTGGACAATGAGTTGGGGTTTGCCTTCGCTGTTGAGCAGCGCTGTTTGGGCGCGCGGAATGGTTTTGACGCTGAGCACGTAGCAGCGCGAGCCGCCGTTGTTAAAGTAGCCGTACACCGACTGCGGTAAATACGCGCCCGGCACAAACTCGCCGTAGCGTTCCACAAATTGCGTCCAGTTGGTTACCAGTTGCGGCGTGTTGAGCAGGTCGGTGGTTACCAGCTCGCCATCAATGTCCTCAACCAGCTCCGCTTTCTCGGTGAACCCCACAAAAGCGGCCATGGCCGTTCCAACTCCCTCAATGGGTTTTGGCCCGCGATCAACTTCTTCTACATAAACTCCCGGTGATAGATATTCTGGCATTGTTCACTCCTGTTGATAAAAATTTCCTTTTGCAAAAATTAATTCAGGCGGTTAATTGACAATGATGTATAGGTTGGGTTGTTTTCAACTTGGCGTTCAAATGTTGTCCTTTCCTGTAATTACACGTTCAAATCGTAATCCGGTGCCGGAACGGTGAGTTTGTGGCGCGTTGGCTTTTGCTGGTTGGTCTGAATTTCAAGGGTGTAATCGCCGGCCCGGAGCCGCTCAATGGTGAAGCGGCCGTCATCTTTAAGCTGGATGCTGCGGCCCTGCTCAACCAGGGTTAATTGCAGGTCTGCCAAAGGTTTACTGGTATGAACAGTGCCGCCGATTGTCCAAAATACATCCGGGGCGGCATTGTCTATTAATTCCTGCCCGGTCGCCGCTAACTGGCCCAGCCGCAGTTCGCGGGTGCGCACCAGCGGCGTAACAATGGGCCGGTACGGGTCGGCGGTCATGGTGACCATCAACGTGATCGATGGCCGCAGGTCGTTGTCCAGCACGGTCCACACGTCAACCGGTTTGTGGGCCGTATCTTCGCGGGACACTTCCAGCTCAACGGGTGAGGGTTGGTCCTGAAGGCTTTCCGGCAGCAGTTCTGGCGGGATAATGGGCTGCCGGTAAAAGGCCATCAACGTGCGGGAGAGCAGGTTATGTTCATCTTCAGAATTGGTGGCCCAGGCGGTAATCATATAACTCAACTTGATTTTTACCGGCGGGCGGCGCTGCAAGGCCGTGCCATCGGGCCGGCGTTCAACCGTCCACTGGTGCGATCCGCGCATTTTGAGGTGCTCGCGGATATCGTACAGAAAGATGCTGAGCGTGGGCCGGTTTAACCGGGCCGACCATTCTCGTTTGGGCTGCTCAAAGGCAATATCAACTTCATTATTTTTGATGGGCAATTCGCGGAGCAGGAGCTGCCGCAGCGCCTCATCCATTTCCTGGATCATCTTTTTTCCCGTATCCCATTTGTTGAATTACGTGCGTTAACTCGTGAGCCAGCAGGCGTTTATCTTCGGTGGTGTCAAAATTGCTTTTACCGGCATTGAAAAAGATGTCGTTGCCGTGGGTAAAAGCCTGGGCGTGCAGGGTTTCGCTGAGCTGGGCCGCTTCTGAGCCGGTGTGAATCCGTACCTGCTCAAAGTTTGCCCCAAACCGGGCCTCCATATCGCTGCGCACGTTGGTGGGTAGCGGTTGGCCCTTGCCTTTTTGCTGCCGCAGGCGCTGTTCCACGGTATCTTCAACCTCAAAGCTGCCGTCGGTATTTGCTGGCGCGGTTTCGGTTTCGTCGTTGGTCTGCGCCGGCTGGCGCATTAATCCGGCCAGCGGTTTGAGCCAGATATCCTCCGAGACCCCTTTCAGGCCGGGAATGCCGGGTTCTTCGCGGGCAATGCGGGTGCTTGCCGCTCGTTTTTTGGTGGTTTCCGCATCGTACCGGTAGGTGTCTGGCTGAGAAAAGGCCGTGATAGAGCTTTTGAGTTCCGGCGAGATATCCCGCTGAACAACTTCTTCTTCGGGCTGGGCTAACAGAACCGATAGCGGCCAGTCTGTTACGCCCAACTCTTCGTCGTCTTCGGTTTCGCCGTTTTCGGTTTCCCTGGCTTCCGCTTCTTCTTCCTCTTCGGCCTCAACTTCTTCTGCCTCTTCGGCTTCGGTTTCTTCTTCCGCTGCCTCGGTTTCCTCTTCGGTTTCCTCGGCTTCGTCTTCCGCTTCCTTTTCGGCTTCCTCAGCTTTTTCAAGCGCGACTGTGGCCATTGCGGCAAATTCGGCCTCGTCTTCCGGCTCTTCTTGTTTTACGTCTTGTTGCTGCTGCTGCTGTTGTTGTTGTTGTTCTTGTTGCTGTGGTTGTTTATTGTCATCGGAAAATTGCTGGCCAATCACCTTGCGCAGATTTTGTTTGAGCAGCTTTTTTTCTTCGGTTTCTTCGCCTTCGCGGATCAAGCGGGTGGCCTGGTCAATCATCTCTTTGGTAATATTTGAGCTGGTCAGGGCCAGAGCCATCTGTTTTTGCTGGTAGCGCAGATGCTTTGCCTTCAACTCGGCCACTCTGAATCTGGGGATGCGCCGCCGCTGCGGCTGCTTTTGTTGTTCGGTTTGTTGCTGTTGTTGTGGCTGCTGTTCGGTTTGTGGCTGCTGTTGCGCCACAACCGGTTGGGTGGTTTCTGTTTTTGGCTGCTGTTTTTGCTGCTGTCCCGGTTTCAGGAGTTCCTTATTTCGCCGGGAGTATGCATTGCCCACTTCCCACCGAGTTTTTTGTTTCTGTTGTTTCTCGGCCTCGGTTCCGCTGCCCACCAGCGCCGTGTTTTTATTTTGAACGGTTTGCTGCAATGGCGTCTGCGTGTTGGGTGGGTTCTTTTTTTGCTGCGCCCGGTTTTTGGCCCGTTCCTTTCGTTTTCTGATGGCCTCATCAATCTGGGTTAACGTTTGGAATCTCTGAATGGTACTTTCGGCGGCGGGTTGCCGCCGGGCCTCGACGGGGCCGGACTCATCGGGCTGGTTGGCGGTGGGAACAACGGTGGCCATTACCTTGTCGGCCATCCGGTCGGCTTCCTGTTCGTACCTGTCGCCCGGCGCACCGACCATCAATTTGGCCTGGATGACCGGTTCTTCGGCAGGGCCGGTAACTGACGTTAATAATTGCGATACGGCCCGGTTGCCCGCGGTTTGCTGCAACCCGGTGATGTCGTCGGGGTCAGCCCCGGCCGGGTTAGCCATTACCCGCTGCAGCCGGGCGGCCTCGGTTTGGACAAGCTGCTCTTCCTGTTCAGGCTGGGTTTCGGCCCGCTGTAACCGGGCGGCGTCATCAGTTTGCTTGGCGTTTTGGGTCAGTCGTTGTTCGGCCATAATGTTCCTTTTGTTTGGCGCTATTTTTAACGCTGCAACTCTTTGTCATCAACCAAACGGCCCATCTTTTGCAGCTCGCGGCGCAGGCCGTGCAGCATGTGATCCATTGTTACCTGCCCGCCATCGGCGGCGGCCAGATGCGCCGCGCTGACAATCACGTTGCGAATATTGCCGCCGGCCAGCTTGAAGCGGTGGGCGATCAACGGAAAATCGATGTTTGGCCCCTGCGGCACGGTTGGCGGGAACAGGGCTTGCCAAATCCGCAGCCGCACCTCGGCCTGTTCCGGGAATGGAAAATCGACGGCAAACTGGAGCCGGCGGGTAAAGGCTTCGTCAAGGTTGGCCCGGAGGTTGGTGGCTAAAATTGTGACCCCGTTGTAAGCATCCATCCGCTGTAACAGGTAGCTGATTTCAATGTTGGCGTAGCGGTCGTGGGCGTCGCGTACCTCGGAGCGTTTGCCAAAAAGGGCGTCGGCCTCATCAAAAAACAGAATGGCGTTGCTGCGTTCGGCTTCGTCAAAAATCCGGGCCAGATTTTTTTCAGTTTCGCCCACATATTTGCTGACCACCGCCGACAGATCGATTTTGTACAAATCCAGCCCCAGTTCGGCGGCGATAACTTCGGCGGCCATAGTTTTGCCGGTGCCCGGCGGGCCGGCAAATAGCACGGTTACGCCGGCGTTGGAGGCCAGTTTGCGGCCCACCTGCCACTCTTCCAGCACTTTGGGGCGAACCCGGACCGTGGCCACCAGCTCCTGCAAAATGGCAATCTGGTCCTCGGGCAGAATAATATCGGCCCAGGAGTAACGCGGTTCAATTTTGCGGGCCAGTTTGGCCAGCCGAGAACTGGAGTGGACGCGCGCGGCGGCAAACAAATCCTGGCTGTTCAGCGGGCGGCGCTGCTGGTTGGCTTTATCTTTGGCGGTGGCCACAATATCGCGGATTTGGCCGGTGGTCAGGGTGAACTGGCCGGCAATATCATCGAGATTTGATACCGCATTGCCCAGGTAATATTCCCACACCAGTTTGCGGTCGGCGTAGGCGGGCATTGGAAATTCCAGCCAGTGCAAACGGCGCTCGCGGCTAACGCCTTCGGCCTGCCACACGGCGTTGCCCAACACCAGCACGGCGTCGGGGTGGGCGCACAGTTCGGCCAGCAACTCCGGCGCGAGCTGGCCATCGGCCAGGCATTCGTCCCAGCCGGTCAAACCCGGCACGGCGTTAACCAGCCGCGCATCGCGCAGAGCCAGCCTGAGCGCGTCGGCCGCGGTTACGCCGTCGGCAATGACGCCGGCCATATTTACCAGCAGCAGGGATCGCCCGGCAAAGTTGACCAGTGATTTGGCCGCTTCTTCCTGCCGGAGCCGATCCGGGCCGTAAAAAACCAGCACCGGCTTGTGGCTGAGAATGTCGGCAATATCGGCTTGAGTTTGTTCCAGTTCGGTGCGGTCAACCGGACGCGGTTGGAACAGGCGGGCGTGGCGGCCAAGTTTGGCGTGCGGCTGGTAGGTTCCCAGCAACCAGCGGACAATGGTGTTATCGACAATCAGGGTTTGACTCAGTTGCGATTCTGCGGCGGCGTTTTGTTGCAGCAGGCTGTATTTGAACAGGGGCGACGTGCCGGCAAAGCGGGCCAATTGCAGCAGCCGGCCGGGGCCGGGATTGCACAACAGGTTGAGTACCAGATCAACACGCGGCTGCTTGCGGGTAACATCATCCTGCAAATAGCCGTACAGCCGCTCGTAGCGCAAATCGAGCGCCGGAGCCAGGCAGATCAGCAATGTGTCACGCTCAAAACGATCCAGTTGAAAGGCGTCGGCCAAATGCCGCCAGCGGGTCACATAACCAAGCGCCTGTGCCTGCGCTAAAACCGCGTTGATTTGCGCGGTGGCCTCCGCTTCGGCCCGGTCAAAGGCGGCGGTTTCGGCGGGGGCAAGGGCAGCAGTTTGCCCCCAACCGGAGGCAAAGGGGCGAGCCAGCAGGCGGTCGGCGTCGGTATCGGTGAGATGCAGCCCCCGGAAGTGGTCGGCCGGATTTTGGCCGGCGGCCTGCCAGCGGCGAACTTCGCGGCGAATGAAGGCATCAATGCGGGCCAGTTCGGCCTGCAAATGGCTCAAATCGAGATTTAATTCTGTTGAAAGTTGGCTTGCGTCGGTCATTTTGAAACGTAACTCACTGAATTGTACGGCGATACCACGGCCTCAAGTTGGGCCTGCCGGCGAATGGCCGCATCTGGCCCAAGTTGCAAAATTCTGGCGGCGTATTGGCGCGGTTTTTCCGGCACCGCATCCAATCCGACCTGCTGTTTAAACAATTTGTCCAAATTATTTGGCCCCCAATTGTAGCCAATGAGCATCCAGTGGGGGTCGGAGTAGCCCCGGGTCTGGCAGAAATTTCTCAGATAGGCCAGAAATGCCGCCGCTACCTGTACATTGCTGGCCGGGTCGTAGGGGTCAAAAACGCCAACTCGGGGCGCCCAGGCTTGCCAGGTAACGGGGTGAATTTGCATCAAGCCCATTTCGTTGCTCCGGCCGATGGCCCACGGGTTGAAGCGGCTTTCCTGATAGGCAATTTCGGCCAGCATGCGCCAATCCAGTTGGTATTGCGCCGCGACATCCTGAAACAGTTGCTCGTAGGTGATAGCCGCTCCTGTTTCGGCGGCAATCGGGTCTTGCGGCGTGTTTCCGGCCTGGTAAACCGGCATCACAAACGAGCTGATCGGCGTGGCGGCCGTCATCGGGTTGATGGCCGCCGGGTTGCTGTCGGCCTGCGGTTGGAGCGGCGCGGGCCACGCCATAAACAGCCCAACCATCGCTCCCACCACCAGCAGCAACATTAGTCCGGGGCCAATGATGGGCGGCCGGGACACCTGCCCCAACAGTGGGCGGCGCGGCTGGCCGCCGGCCAACATGGCGCTGGTTACCGTAAAAAAGAATTGCTGGCGACGCAGGCCCATCAATTCGGGCGACGGCAGCACTACTCGAACCGCTATCCAAACCGATTGGCCGGCAGCCAGTTGCAATTCGGGTTGGGCAGCGGGATAAGCAGCCCCGATGGGCCAATCAAATTCAACCGAGCAACTATCGCTCTGGCCGGTAAGTTGAAAAGTAGCCACATCGCTGCTTTTGTTGGTCAGGTGCAACTTTACCCGCGCCGAACTTTTGAACCGCCAGATAGTCTGCCGCTTGGGCGACAGGTCGCTCACGGCAAAGTCGTAAACCGGCGGGGCGATTGTTGGTTGTTGGTCAGGTTGATGGTTGATTAGCATTTTGATAAAAATTTGTACGGTTAGCGCAGACGCGTTTCAAACTGTGCGCCGGTTTGATCGTTACGGGATTTCAAATAACTGCGGCCCGGATGAAAGAACCACGTTGTACGGGTCCAGTTGGATAAAGGCCACATCCCACAAAAATTTGCCGGAACTGATGGCGGTAACCCCCGGGGTTCCTTTGATGTCCTCAACCCGGTAGCTGGCCACATTGCTTTGCGGGTCGCAGTAAAAATCCTGCTGATTGGCCACGGCATCGGTGACGCCCATTGGCCCGTAGCCGGTTACTGCCGGCCAAATTCTCAATTCGTAGCCAAAGCCCTCTGGCGACTGGCAGCTTTTTCCATTGAGCCAGCGCCACTTGAACTCCAACCCCTTGACTCCCGGCTGCATCACAAATTCGGGAACGGGTTCCAGCAAAATAAAGGCGGCGACCGGCGGCGGTGGTGCGGCTTCGGTTGGGGTGGCAACCGTGGTTTCGGTGACGACCGCGGCCTGGGTTGCCGGTTGCGGCAAAGTGACGGTGGGCGTGGCAGCCGGCGGCGGGTTGGGCGCGCTATCAGCCGGTTCCGCGATTGCCGGCGATGTGATGGCCGGTGTGCCGGTGAGCAGCGGCGATTGAATCAGGCTGGCGCTTTCTGCCGGCGGCGCAGCGACCGTTGTTGTTGCCGGTGCTGTAGCCAAAATAACCGGGGCCGGGGTTGGGGTTGGATAGACCACGGTTACTTCAACCTCAATGAGCGGTACCGGTGTGGCCGTGACCGCCGCCATAAAGGGCAGTTGCAGGCCACCGGTACACGCCAGTGAAGAAAACAACAGAAATACGGGAAACAGAAGTTTAACCGATGGCATGATCATCTCACGTTTTTTGTTTTGCTGGGTTGTAGATGAGTTCATTTTAACGTTAAAATTAATTGCTTGTCAACAGGACCGTTAGTTGCCGCACGAGCCGCACAGGCTTTCGGCATTAACTGAAGCGTGACAGTGATCGCCCTCGTTCTGCACCCAATCAAAGCCGGCGCAATGAGCCAGCGCGCACAGCCGGGCATAACGATTGAGATCAACCGGCCAGGTGGTCAGGTCAACGGAGCGCCCCTCAAAATGCAGTGAATATTTGCGGCTGTCGTCTGTTTGGGCCAAATCATGCTCCAGTAGCGAGTCGTAGGCGTCGGTCACGCGCAGTTGCACCTGGCCGCCCCATTCTGCCCGGACCAATTCATTCAACCGGTTCAGCGGGTACAACATTGAGGGGTGCATCATAATATCTTCCCGATCAAACGGCGGTTCTTCTTCTTTTTTAAAGACGATGGTTGGGTCCAGTTGGCCAACCAGCCGGTGATACTCGCAGCTACCCGGCGCAATCTGGCAGACCATTGGCCCGGCGGCGCTGGTTTCGGTTTCGGTGAAGCTGCCGCTGGCCGAGAGGGTTTGCCCGGCCCACAAAAAAGCCGGTTCGCATAGCGATGAAGGTGTGGCTGTCGGCTGGGGTAGCGGGGTGGGGGTAACCGTTGCCGTTGGGCTGGGTGTTGGGGTTGTGGTTACGGTGGGCGAAGGCAACACTTCGGCCCGCGCCGTATCCGAGCCGCACGCGCTGAGCAGGGTAGTCGCGGCAAACCCAATCAATAATAATTTTGCCAAATCTTCTGAGTGCATCACGATATGAAATCAACTACCGTTGCTGGTTGTTGTCCGTTGAATTTTGGTGGTTCGCCCGATTTTTGGTGAACAGAGCCATGCCTGTAACCAGTAACAGCAGCCCCAGTAAAATGTAAACCAGAGGCCGGTAAACCATTGATGCGCCCGAGTCTGGCAGCTCGGCCGGAGTGGTTGTTGCCGATACCACAGCCACAGTGGCGGTGGGTTGGGGGGTATCGGTTGGCGCGGCCTGGCTGTAATACTCCAGCTCGATGACGGCGTTATGGCTGCCATCCAGGGTTACGTGAACCGGGCCCTGGGCCGGCTGTCCCTGGCCGTTTAAGTTCAGCGAAACGGTGTAATCGCCGGCTTTCAGGCCGGTAATCGAGTAACTGCCGTCGGTGTCGGTGCGGACGATGGCGCCATTTACAGTCACTTCAATGGCGGCGCCCGGCTGCTGGCGGCTAAGGTCTGTTACAGTGCCGTAAATGGCGCTGCTGGGGCCGCTGCTGCCACCGGAGGAGTCTTCTTTCAGCGGCGGTCGCGGCGATGGCGCGGCCTGTGGAAAAGCGCCGGGCGCGGCCTGTGAAATCGGCAAAATCACCAGCGAGAGGATAATTACCCCGGTAATTGCCCCAACAATAGCCCCGATTTTCAGGATTTGGATTGAATTGAAGTTGTGTTTTTGGCTCATGTTTGATTTTACCTGATTGGATAGTTTCTAGTTTTTTGTCTGTATCGGGCGGTCTGGCAAAGAGGGAGGAGCCGGCTCATCATTTGTTACGGACAAACCGGTCACCGTTACGCCGCCGGGATAGGTGTACAGGTTATTGCTCTCGTTGCGTTCATCAACGCTGCCAATGTTTGTGCCGGGATTCCAGCTATCAACATACAAATGTAAATTGGTAGTGCCGCGGGCAAAAGACCCATACCAAACGCTGTAATCGCGGGCGGGATTATTCGAGCTAAGGGCCACACTTTGGCCCGGCCCCAGACTGGGCACATACCATGCCAGCCCAAAACAGGGACTTATGCCGCATAAATCGTTCCAGCGTTTGTTAACGGTCGGTGTGCTGGCGGGGTTGATGTAAAAATCGACCCAAAAGGCATCGGCAGCCGCTTCCCCAGAGTTGGTCACCACCACATTGATGGTTACGGGGCTGCCGGCGCTAAAGTTAGGCCCGGCCGGGCTGAGGGTAAAACTACCTGTCAGATCGGGCGGCAGAGGATGTAGTTTGATAATGATCGGCAGATACAAATTGTGATTAGAAATGTAACCGGGCCAGAATCCGCTTTGCAGCGTGTAGGCCCCGCCGCTAATACCGGAAGACCCCTCCGGCTGGCCGATGGTGCTCAGTAACTCGTAGGTGCCGCCGGCAACCTGTTTGCTGCCATCGCCGCCGCCGCTGCCGCCACTGTCTATCGTCCACCAGGTGAGATCGTAGTTGCCGCCGGTTTGGGCAAAAACGCCATTCGCTCCGGCCAGCAGCAGTAAAATCAGGGCCGGCAGCCACACCGCCAGGTGAGCCAGACGATTATTGAGCGCCGGTAAATTTTTCATGATCGGTCCATCTCCAGCATCGGTTCAAAAACAGTCGTTGTAAAACTTGCATATGCCATTGATTTTGCCGCCGGGTTTGGCTCACATGCACACAAAAGACACCCGGCAATATACAGTTTCATCGGTACCCCAATCGTTATCCGGCGGTTCGCCGATGGAACAGCCAAATGTGATTGTTTTGCCAACCTCAATTTGGGTAATATCCCACACATAACTGGCCGAAATTCCGATTGGTGAATTGGTATCAACATCATCCGGCGAATAGTACATGGCCTGGCTGCCGTCGTCTTCTATGGTTCCGGTACCTACCTGTCGGGCGGTTCTTAAAAATGGCGGCGGGTCGCTGCTGGCCTTGGCCCCGCTGTCCCCGGCGTCGCTCAAAATATACGAACTGGCAAAGACCATGCACTGGCCGGGTGCTGTCGCGGTAAAACTGGCCGATGCGGGCATAATGCTGACCAGCGTGCCGGTAACCGCTGCCGCAGTCAAAGTTTTATGACCGTCGCCGTACCCCATCGGGATGACCACTTCTTCCATTTTTGCCACGCCGGTTGCCAGCGTTGGGTTGGGAAACGTGCCTGCCAGTTCGCCGCTGGCGACATCGCCCGGTTTTAATACGGTGCCCGGTGCCCATTGGCTGCCATTCCACTGCAATACTTGTTTGTCGCCGGGGTCAACATCCAGAACCGATCGCCCCTGTAACGTTTTGACTTTGGCCGGCGCCCATTGGCTGCCATTCCAGGCCAGCAGGTTGGTATCGGCCGGGCTTTGGTCAGAAACTTCACGGGTTTGCAGGGATGAAACATCGGCCGGCGACCACTGCACTCCATCCCAGGTTAGCACTTGCTTGTTAAGAGGGGCCGTGCTGCCGATGGGGTTACCCTGGAGTTTGGCCACAGTTGGGTTTGGAAAGGTGCCGCTCAAATTACCACCGGCGGGGCCTAAAATTTGCGGGTTAGCCGGCTGCCAGCGCCCACCGCCTGGCGCAGAGGCATTCCAGGTGAGCACCTGATACATAGTTGGGTCGCTGTTGGATACCGCGCGCCCCTGAAGGCCATCAACGCTGGGGTTGGGGTATTTTCCGCTCAGATCGCCGTCGGCGGCATCGTCTTTGTTCAGCACGTTGGCCGGTTCCCATTGAGCAGTGGTGTTGTTCCAGCGCAGCGCCTGCATATCAAGCGGCGCCGCACCCGAGACCGCATTCCCCTGAATTTTAATAACGCTGGGATTGGGGTAGTTCCCGCTCAGGTCGCCGCCGGCCGCGCCGCCGGCCTGATTATTGGCCGGCGCCCACTGGCTGCCGTTCCAGGTTAAAACCTGGCCTTCTGTGGGGGTGGTAGCCGCCACCGGGTAGCCCTGGATTCTGGTAACAGTTGGGTTTGGAAAAGTGCCACTTAAATCATTACTGACCGAGTCGCCAACTTTGATCGCTTGTTGGTAAATGACCGGTTGGCCGTTGGCGGTTGCCGCTGCCAGGTTGGTAATCTGGTAATTGCCCAGGTTAAGCGTACCGCTCATAGGCCGTGTTCCGTTGGCCAAAAAATATTGGGGGTGGTCATCGTCGCCCAACCCACTGAGTGCGCCGTGATCGTTGAGCGAACTTGAACACGTCCAACTGCCGCTGGCGCCGCCTATCCACCACAGGGTTTCATTATTGGCGCACGAAATATCCAACCCGTCGTCAGTTCCATCCGCAAAGCTAAGCGGCATGTTAGTAATCGCGCTCCAATCCGCTGTGCTGGCTGTTCCGGCCGTGCCGGCCCGGCCAGCCGCGGGAGCCGGGTTAATCTGCATTCGCCCGGTCAGATTGAGCGGGCCGCTAGTTCGGCTGCACAGCACATTTCTGGCTTCCAAATATCGAGCGGAATTGGCAAAAACATTCCCAAAGTCCAGGTTTACCGTAAAATAGCCGTCGGTAACGGTAACACCGGTTTTGGGTTGAACAGAGCCAAGTTGGCTGCCGCCGGAAGCAGCATCGAACAGGTAAAAGTCAAAATTGCAGGTATCATTAACGTATTCAGTGCCGTAGCGCAGGCGGCCCTGAAACGTAAAAGTTGTACTGGTGCTTTGCGCGGCGGCTGTGTTGATTGGCAGCAGGTTCAGTAGCAAGCCAATGAGCAACAAGGGCAGCCCGGTGGCGAAAGATATGTTTAGCCGGCTTTTTTGTTTCATCATAGTAGTGCCTTTACTGCTTGCCTTACCGTCACACACAATAACCTGATTTTATTGACAAATGAACATCACCCGGCAGTACACATTTTCGTCATTATCAAAGTCGCCGGGGGGGTCTGTTACGTGGCAGCCAAATTTAACATTCTGGTTGACATCACTGGACGTAATCGTCCACACGTAGTTGGCCGACGCGCCCGATGGCATCGTACTGGAGACATCGTCCGCCGCAAATCTGATACCAAAGCCGCCGTTATCTTTAGTGCGCGTTCCATTTACATCTTTGGCGGTGCGCAGTTGCGGGTTCGGATCGTCATTAGCGCCGCCGGAGCCGGTGGATTTAATATAGGCGTTAACCGCTACCAGGCACTGGCCCGGAGTTGAGGGGATAAAGCCGGCGGTAGCCGGGATCAGATATAATTCAGTGCCTTCGCCCATACTGTTTGAACTGGAACCGTAGCCCATTGGTAAATCAAGTTGGGCCATCCCTACTACGTTATCGGCAATGGTGGGGTTGGGGTAGGTTCCGGTTAAGTGACCGCCGGCGGCATCGCCCGGCTTGACCACATCCCCCGGTTCCCAGCGAGAGAAAGAATTGTTCCAGCGGAGCGCCTGCCCATTGGCCGGGGCCAGGTTGGGCACAGCCCGGCCTTGCAGCGTGCCCACATTGGCCGGTTCCCACTGGTTGCTGGCACTGTTCCAAACCAGCACCTGCCCGGTGTCGGGTGCCAGCGGTGAAACAGTTCGCCCCTGCAGCGAAATGATTTCGCTCGGCGCCCATTGCAGTCCATTCCAGGTGAGTACCTGGTTGGTAGCGGGCGCGGTATTGGCCACGGCTCGGCCCTGAATTTTGGCTACGGTGGGGCTCGGATGATTGCCGGACAGGTCTCCGCCGGCGGGGCCGATGATTTGCGGAGCCGTAGGCGCCCATTGGCTGCCGGTCCAAGCCAACACCTGGCTATCGCCGGGGGCGGCGCTGCTTACCGGCTTACCCTGAAGCTTGGCCACGGTAGGGTTGGGATACATCCCGGCCAGGTCACCGCCGGCGGCATCGTTGCGTTTCACCACATCGGCCGGTTCCCACTGGGCGCTGGCGTTATTCCAGCGTAGCACCTGCCCATTGGCCGGAGTGGTATTCAACACCGATTTGCCCCTGATTTTTGTGACGGTGGGGTTGGGGTAGGTGCCGGTCAGGTCGCCGCCAGCCGGGCCGCCGGCGCGCGGATCAAAAGGACTCCACTGGCCGCTTTGCCAGGTAAAAACCTGTTTTAAGGTTGGAGCGGTAGAAGCCACCGGTTTGCCCTGTAAACCATCGACGGTGGGGTTGGGGTAGGTGCCGGTCAGGTCGCCGCCGGCAGAGTCGCCACTTTTTACGGTTTGCTGGTAGGTAACTGCCTGGCCGCTGGCCGTGGCTGAGGCCAGGCTGACAATTTGGTGGCTGTTCATATTTAAATTACCACTCAGCGGCCGGGTGCCATCGGCCCGCAAGTAAAAGGGGTGGTCATCGTCCCCCAGGCCGGCAAAACCGCTGTGGTCACTTAAGGCGCTCACACACGTCCAGGCTCCGGCCGACCAGCGCAGGGTTTGGTTATTGGCGCAGGTGGTCACCAGCCCATTGTCAATATTATCGGCAAACGGCGCCGGGATATTGGTGATGTTGCTCCAACTAACCCTGTTGGCCTGGATAGCATTAGTAGCAAAAATGGCCGACGGGACCTTGCTGATTTGTACTCGGCCACTCAGGTTGATTGGATCACCGGGGTTGCCACAATTGACTTGACTCACCTGTAGGTAACGGTTGTCGCCATTGAAAACATCGCCAAAATCCAGGGTTACCGTAAAATAACCGTCGGTGACCACGACGCCGGTTTTAGAAACAGTGCTGCCAAGCTGGCTGCCGCCGCTGGCGGCATCAAACAGGCTAAAATTAAAATTGCAGGTGCCATTAATGTATGCAATGTCATTTCGCAGGCGGCCCTGATAGGAAAAAGCGGTAGAAATTTGAGCCTGGCTGACCACCGGCAGAGCCAAAAGCAGCAGCCCCACCCCGAGAATTATCAATTTTGAAAAGTTGTTACGCTTCACGATTCAATCCTCAGTTTACTGGCACAGATAAGAAACCCGGCAAAAAGCGCTTTCATCAGAGTCCCAGTCGCCGGGTTGGTCAATCACATAGCAGCCAAATTTTACCGATTGGTTAATATCGGCCGGGTCAATGGGCCAGACATATCCGGCCGAAGCCTGAATGGATTTGTATTTAGTGGCGTCATCCGGCGCAAACCAAATGGGGTTGTCGCCGTCGTGGGCTGGTGAGCCGGTGCCTACCTGCTTGGCCGTTCTCAGATAAACCGTTGGATCGCTTTTAGCCTCGCCAGCAGCAGTGTTTTTTACATAGGCGCTAACCGTAACCAGGCATCTGCCCGTTGCCGTTGGCACAAAGCCGGCCGCCGACGGGATAATATACATGTCGGTGGCAGTGGTTCCGCTGCTGAACTGGCCGGTGCCGGTGCCGTAACCCATAGGGATATTGAGCTGGGCCATCCCAACCGTATCGGGGTTAAGTTGCGGGCTGGGGTAATTGCCGTTCAGGTCGCCGCCGGCGGCATCACCGGATTTGAGAACATTAGCCGGCGCCCAATTGGTGCCGTTCCAGATTAAAACCTGCCATTGGCTGGGCGCGGTGCTGGCCACTGCTCGTCCCTGCAAAGATGTTACCAACGATGGCTGCCAGTCTGTGCCGCTCCATGTCAGAACCTGATTGGTGGTTGGGGCTGTTGTGGCCACCGGTCGTCCCTGGAGATGAGTTATATCTGCCGGCCCCCACTGGTTGCCATCCCAGGTGAATACCTGCTTGTTTGAAGGCATTGCGGTAGAGATATAACGGTTTTGCAGCCGAATAACGGTGGGATTGGGGTAACTGCCGGAAAGGTCACCACTGGCAGACCCTACAGTTTGCGGATCTGCGGCTTCCCAGCGGTTGCCCACGGAGTTCCAGGTTAGCACCTGATTGTCGGCCGGAGCGCCGTTAGATACGGCTCGCCCCTGCAAGCCATCGACGGTGGGGTTGGGGTAGGTGCCGGCCAAATCGCCGGCCGCCACATCGTTGAGACTAACAACATCGGCCGGTTCCCAGCGATTGGTGAACATATTCCAGCGTAACACCTGCTTGTCGAGCGGATCGGTAGGGGCAATGGCTCGCCCCTGCAAACCATCAACGGTGGGGTTGGGGTAGGTGCCGTCTAAATCACCGTTAGCCGGGCCGCCGGTTTGAGGATTGGCTGGCCCCCACCGGCTGCCATCCCATGTGAGTACTTGATTGGTAATTGGTACGGTAGTGGTGATAAATTGGCTTTGCAGATGGGTTACAGTGATGACGTTGCCATAGGTGCCGGCCAAATCTCCGCCAATCGGGTCGCCGGTTTTTACAGCCTGTTCATAAGTTACGGGCTGGCCGCTGCCGGCCCCCGGGAGTAGATTGGTGATGCGGTTGCCACCCAGGTTCAGGTTGCCGCTCATTGCCCGCGTACCGTTGCCTAACAAGTATTGGGTGTGGTCATCGTTGTTTAAACCGGTGAGAGCGCCGTGATCGTTGAGGACATTGGTGCAAGCCCAACCGCCGCCGGCCCAGTGGAGCGTTTGTTTGTTGCCGCAGGTCATAAATACGCCATCATCGCTATTGTCGGCAAAATCGGCCGGTTTGTTGGTGATATTGGCCCAATCTACGCTGGAAGTGTTGCTGGCGGTTATGGCGTAGGTGGCATAAACAGTGGGAATGATGGTGACTCGCCCGGCCAGGTCAACCGGGTCGCCGGGTTTGCCACAATTAACATTTTTAACGTCAAGGTAGCGCGGGCCGTTGGTGAAGACATCGCCAAAATTCAGGATGACTGAAAAGTAACCATTGGTGACAGTAACGCCGCTTTTTGAAATTTTGGGGCCGAGTTGAGTTCCTCCGCTGGCTGCGTCAAATAACCTGAAGTCAAAACTGCACGTGGCGCTGACATAGTTTGCGCCGTGTTGCAACCAGCCCTGGTATGTAAAACTATTATCGATTGGCTGTTGAGCCTGCACTTTGTTATGAGACCCAACCCAGACTGAGGTGACCAGGGTGAGACCCAACAAGGTGAACAAACTTAACAAGTTGCGATGTTTCATGTGACACCCCAAAAAGAAAACTATCCAAGCTCGCAACTTTGTGCTTGTTGGTAATAAATTCGTTTCTTAACGAGTCACCCTGTCAGTGGGTTTTTGGTTGATACGCTGGGGAGAAGAGTAATCAGGGTTTCTATTTACGTTAGCAGTCTATCATATCTCGCTTGTGAATGGCATAAATTTAACGTAAACGGCAGATAAAATCCGCGTAAAAGCAGAAATTTTGCCGATAAGGCGGGGATGCGTCTCTAATTACATGGGGTGCCTAAATACCTCAAAACACACCCTCCGATATAGCTGTCGCTTACGCAGGGTGTGTTTTGAGGCCCAACTGCGTGGATTTTTGTTTTTCAAAAACAATTTTTTGCGGCCCGAAAACCCAAACTCGCTTGACAGGGTGTGAGTGTTATGGCTGGCCGCCGGGAGGAGGTCCGCCACCGCCCGGCCCGCCTCTCTGCGCGCCTCCACTGGTTACAACACCTGATACTGTCTTCAGTGCCGGCCGTGTAACCCCCATCGGCATATAAACCACCGGTCACGGTGCCGGTTGAACTGCCGCCGGTGTAAATAACGTATGTTTCACCGTTATCCAGTTGAGCCGGGAATAACAGCACTGACTGGGTTAATGATAATAGTGGCGCTTTCCCCTCGTAGGCCTGGGTGATGGTCATTTCACGGATAGGCTCATGCAGGGTGATGCCGGTGGCTTTGGCTTGACACACCACCAGAAAAACCAAAAACAGGGCAATGTCCACAATTCAGTCTAGCAAACAAACCGGCCGGCCAACAGCTGATTTCCGGTAAACATTGATAATTTACTGCGGGCCACTTTCAATTTATCCGGCGACTACAGCCCGGAATGAAATTGGTGAGGTGCTCACTCCCAAAGCCAGCCCGATTACGGCAGAATTTGCTGCTACTGGCTGGGATCGCGCATTTTTTGTGATACTCCCACGGCAAGCTTATAATCTTGTGGCAAAGTGGCGGTTAATTCCGTTGTTGGGGGGAGGACTGACGCATGGCCAGCAATAAACACACAAGAGCGCCGCGGCGAATGTTGCCGGGGAGGCGCCCCAAAAACCGTCGTTATTACCGGTGGTACCTGAGTCAAACCAACCGGCCTGCGGGGCGACAGTGGGCCGAACTGGTGACGCGGCTATATAACCTGAGCGCCGCCCTGTCAGAAGACCTTGCGCCTTCGCAGGTCGCCGATATCGTCATTCGGCACAGTGTTCTCGGCCTGGGCGCCAGGGCCGGATTGGTAGCGTTACTTAGCGAAGACCGCGACGCGCTGCATATGGTCAGGTCGATTGGTTACCCCAACGAACAGGCCGAACGCTGGTCGGTTATCCCGACCACAACTCCAAGCCCGCTGGCCGATGCTGTCAGGCTGGCCCAACCCGTGCTGGTAACTTCTCTGAGCGAGATGCAGACGCGTTATCATCACCTTTCGCCCGAAATTCGGCCCGGCCATCTGGCCTGGGCCGCCATCCCGCTGCTGCTGGACGACCGGGCCATTGGAGCCATCGGGCTGACCTTTGCCGAAACCCGGGATTTTAACCCGGAGGAGCTGGAATTTATGCTGGCTCTGGCCGGGCAGTGTGCCCAGGCCCTTGAACGGGCGCGGCTCTACGCGGCCGAGGCCTGGGCGCGGGATGCAGCCACAGTGGCCCAATTGCATCTGGCGGTTCTGGCCGAGGCCGGCAAGCACCTGGCTCTTTCCCTCGACGAAGAAGCTACCCTGGCCAAACTGCAAAAGATGATCGTGCCGGTATTTGCCGACCAGTGTTGTATTGACCTCCTGGTTGAGACCGGGACGGTACGGCGGGTTTTGTACTCTGGGGCCAACCCGCTGCCTGCCCCGCCACCGCCGCCAATCGAGCTTGTCTACCCTGTCAATCCACACGCCCCCGATCACCCTGTTCTCAAAGTTATCCGCACCGGTACCGCCAAACTGCTGCCTGAGCTAACCGAGGCGCAGGTCTCAGCGTTTGCTTTTGGCGTTAACTCGCTTAACCAATCTCCGCAAACAAAGCCAGAATCGGCTATGATTGTTCCGCTCTCAACCCAGGGGCACACCTTTGGCGCTGTCTCGTTCCTTTGGGCCGGGTCGGGCCGCCGTTACGAGCCGGCCGATCTGGCGCTGGCTAAGGACCTGGCCAACCGGGCCGCGCTGGCCCTGAACAATGCCCGGCTGTACCGCCGGGCTTTGGCCGAAATTGCCGAACGCAAGCAGGCCGAAACAGCGCTCCAGGCCAAAAACGAGCAACTACAGCAGGCTCTTGATCAGGTGAAAACTCTCAGCGGCCTGCTGCCGATCTGCGCCAACTGCAATAAAATTCGGGACGATCAGGGGTATTGGCAGGAGGTTACCGTGTACATCAAAACCCACTCAGAAGTCGATTTTACCCACGGTATTTGCCCCGACTGTCTGCAAACGCTTTACCCCGATTTTTACGGCCCGTAATCCGGCATGGTTTTGCGAACGGGAAATTGTGGGGCGATCAGATGGCCGCCCCGGCGAAAAGAGCGGCGAACAGTGGAGGGTATTAAGCGGCAGGGACTATAAAATTGACCGTTAATCCCTAACGCCAAGCCAGCGTTTGGCGGCTGCAATATCTTTAAAGGTTTTATACTTAACTTCTATATTTTCCAGTTCGGCAAATGCTTCATACATTCTAAAGAAGCCGTAGTCAACATCCGTCGATCCAACAAAGGCCGTTTTGCCGGCCTTGCGCTGCCCGGTCAACAAGCGCATTTTTTGGGCAAGCCCCCTGAATTCAACCACAGAAATATTTTTATGGGTGCCTTCGGTTAAATCCCAGAGTACAAGCCGGGTGGGTTGTTGGATGTAGAGTTTTGAGGCGGTTTGAATAATTTCGTCGAGGGTCAGCTCACCGTGAACTTTAATAATGCTCAGATCGTTTGCGGAGTCAATGGTTATCTCGATATCGGCCATTTGTCTTCTCCAGAGGTTGCCTTGACAGGAGCCAAACGTATTTGGTGAGCGTTTTCAGAAACGGGAGGTTTAAGAGTGAGGTGGGTTTAGTATAGCACAGAAGGGTAGTTCACCGCAGGTAACAAATGTCACGTTTTTAGCGTGAGAGATGTCATTACCGGTTTGGGCCAGGCCCCGGCGTAAGTGCACGTTGCCGCGTCTGGCCGGTGGTCGATTGTCTAACGGTAAAAACAGGGGTATCATTGGGGCTTGCTTTCCCCGGGCGCGGGTGGTTTGGATAATCACTGTTCAATGAAAAAACAAAGGCAGATAAAGTGAAATCTAGAAAAGAACTTATACGGGAATACAAAGAACGGCAGAAACCGGCCGGTGTTTTTCAGGTGAAAAACATTCAAAACGGCAAGGTGTTGCTGGGCAGCAGCCTGAATCTCGAAGGGGCGCTGAATAAACACCAGTTTATGTTAACGGCTGGCGGGCATCTCAATAAAGCCCTCCAACGAGACTGGAACGAATACGGCTCCGATCAGTTTGTTTTTGAAATTCTGGAAGTGGCAGAAGTTAAAGACGATCCAAACTTTAACCTTGGTGATGAGTTGACTCTCCTCGAACAGATTTGGCTTGAGCAACTCCAGCCTTTTGGCGAGCGGGGCTACAATACCGACGCAAATATTCGTCAGGCGTAAGCGCCGGTTAAATATTGAATCAGCAATCAATACTCACACAGAGAGGCACGCAATATGCCGGTTACACTTCATACAGCGCACAACATCAACTACGTTGAATGCCATCCCACCGATTTTGTTATCCAAAACGAACGGGACATCATGGACCTGGTCGCCCTGTGCGGCGATTACGAAGCCAGCAACGTCATCATCTACGAGACTAATTTTTCGCCGGACTTTTTTGATTTGAAAACAAAATTTGCGGGGACGCTCTTTCAGAAGTTTGCCAATTACCACATACGCGGCGCTGCCATCATTTCCCTGGCCAACATCAACAGCGAACGATTTAAGGAATTGATCGTTGAATGTAACAGAGGCAATCTGTTTCGCTTTTTTGAAGAAAAAGCCGCCGCAGAAAAATGGCTGACGTATGCGGAGGGCAACCGCTAAACCGGCTGCGATTATTGCATTTGAAGATACTGTTCAGCCGCGGCCCGGTCGGTAAAGATCACCACATCCAGGCCGCTGTTTCTGGCAACCGTCTCCACAAAATCGTGCGAGTGGTCACCCGGAGCTACCACCAGCGCAATCCGGGCTGCCCGGCTGATCTGAGGTTCTTGCCGCATATCGTTATACGCAAATTCGTAGGTATCAACAGCGGAATCAATATTTCTGGACTCGGTCAAATCAACCAGGTAACGGCTGATCCCCAGCTCTGCTCCGATGGCGTGTGCTTTCAGGTTGTATTCCATAGCAACTCGGCGGTTGATATTGCCGGTGATTTTCAAAATTAAATACAATCCATCGTCTGATGGGCTAATAGAATAAGACATCGAGGCCTCCCAACCACGTGGTGTTTGCATTTGGCCCGACAATTTTAGCATATATTGGCCCCGCAGGCGAGTTCCCCCGAACATTTGCCCCATGTGCAGAACTCCCGCCCCCCGGCGGGAGTATGTTGTTGCTTAGCTGGCAACAATAACACCCCTCAACACCAAAAATCAGCGTTACGGGCTGAGTCACCCGGCTCAACCCGGCGAATCGAATTTGCTCCAAGCAAACAAAAATTTCTACCGTAGCTTTTTCAATTTCTTTCCTTGAAATGTAACTACTCAGCCGCACCATTCCGGATGTCATTCCCGCGTGTTTTTAGCGGGAATCCACCGTTTTGGCTTTCAGTGGATGCCCGAAGGCATCGTAATTTTTTGCTTTTTTCCGACGAACCACCCCAACTCTTTCTGGCGGGTGACAGATGTCACACTAAATTAGTGACAAATGTCAATGTTGATGGTTTTATGGATATGATATGATTGACACATTGAAGAAATTACCGCTGGCCGACAATGAACTAAATAGTTCAACAAATCCACAATCCAGTGGAGTGCCTTGATAAAAACACCACGCGATTCAATAGGCTACTAAACCGGTAGCGGTTCACCCTAATTACAGGTCATCTAGCCAATCCAGCCATTCGAGCCAGCCACTTTTTGGGGAAGCACTTTTCTTTGGGGTTAATTTTGGGAAGGAATTGTCGTTCGCAATGGGGGTGTTAAGTACAGGGACTCCGGCTCGCCGTAGCAAGTAATCTGCCCAGCGTGCCTGTGCACGGCGCACAGTAAATATGATCATACCTTCTGCGATCATATCTCCCCAAACATACACGCCATTTCGTTTGAGGATTCCGGTTAAATCGTTGACGCTGTAACCGGCCAGTCTGTCAACATAAAAGTTATAGGACGGGCCATTAGTGAAATCCTGAATTAATCCGATGAGTGGGCTAATCCAGTCCAGTGTTGAACCCACAGTCAGAATTTGGTCAAGTTTGTCTGCCATTGTGTACCCCTGAGAGATTTGGAGAATCACTAAATTTATACGAACGTATGTTCTATTATAGCTGTTTTGGCAGGTCAGCGCAAATCAGACTTGTTGTGTGATGGGAGGATGATATGGACCCGATTTTCTATTTTGGCTGTTTTGTAGGTTTTGTATTTGCCACTTTTTTGGGTTACGGGGTGAATCAAATTCAGAAAGCCCGGAAATTAGTTGACGCCCCAGATAAACTACAATCGGCATCAGTCTTAACGAACAAAACTCCACGGCAGGTTATGCAGGCCGGGTTCAGTGCGACCATGCAGATTATCGGATGGTTTATGGTGCTGGCAACTGTTACGGGTTTGTTCCTGGCACTTCTCTTCTATGCAGCAGGGTGAATCTTAATAGACACAAGATCGTTGCATCGCCGCGGTAAAAAAGAATGCCTCAAACCTCGCCAACAGGCGGGGTTTTTGATTCTCCAAAAATATCCGCCGGCAATTTCTGCCGCGCTTCACCGCTATCCGACAAAAGTCGGAGACTTTGGCCCGGTAATGCGTTAAACTGGGCATAAACTCAGCGGAGAAGAAGACGATGACTACAGCGATGCCATCCGCCCCTGTGCAGCCGGCCGGCGTTGCCGGCCAATACAACAACCTGTTGGTAGAGATGCGGCAGGGCAAGATTTTTCTGACCAAAGACGGGCGTGAGATTGGCCGGATAACCGGCATTCTGGTTGACGCCGGCGGCTCGCAACTCGTGCTGTCGCCCCAGTTTGATGCGCCGATTCATCACCTCACCTCGGCCCCGATTGTTAACCCGGTGGCCGGCCGTTTTGCCCCGAGCGCTATTAAAAACGGGCTGGTCCGCCAGCACGCCCAAAATAATCTGCGCATTGAACCGCTCACGCCCCGCGAACGCGAGGTTTTGGCCTTGATTGAGGCCGGACTGGCTACCCGCCACATTGCCGCGGAACTGACCATTACCGAAGGGACGGTCAAAAAGCACATCTCCACCATTTTTGGCAAGCTGGGGGTTAACCGCCGCACGCAGGCGGTAGCCGTCGCCCGGGATTTAAATCTGCTTCAACCGAGTTAGATAGGCTAAAAATTGGGTAGGGGCGCTTCGCGAAGCGCCCCTACATTCGCTGACTCGCAGATTCGCAGATTCGTTTATTTTCAGAGGAGTGTGACAGTTCCTGCGGCACAGCGCCGGCGTCTGTTTATCCAGTCAGGAGACCCTTCGGTTCGCTCAGGGCCTGCCCCGCGTGGTGTTGGCGGGGTGACACAATTGAGCACACCCTAATTCCTAACTCCTGACTCCTGAATCCTATTTTTAGAGGAGCATCACCAATGGTCAATTCATCAGTTTGGGTAAAAGCCGCCGCCCTGTTTGCGGTAATTTTTGGTATCCTTACCGTGATTTCGGGGGGACGGGTTTTGGTTTCCGATGCGGCTCAGCAGGCCGCCGGCGATTACGTGGGGTTTGTGCTGTGGTTCAACATTTTGGCCGGATTTTTTTATGTGATTGCCGGTAGCAGTTTGTGGGCCGGCCATTCCTGGTCGGTTAAGCTGGCGTTGGCCATCGCCGCGGCCACGCTGTTGGTGCTGTTCCTGTTTGCCATTCACGTGCTGACCGGCGGCGCGTACGAGCTGCGCACCCTGGTGGCCCTGATTTTGCGGGTGGTGGTTTGGGCCGGCATTTACCTCATCGCCCGGCGAAATGTGGAGCTGGCGTATTAATTCATCAATCCCGCCCGGTAAAATTCAGAGGTCCGGCAGTCCCTGGCGGGACGACAACGAGAATAAAAAATTTTGTTTAATCGGTCAGGAGGCCCTTACTCTTCGGCTCAGAACCTGCCCCGCGTGGTGTTGGCGGGGTGACACAATTGAGCACACCCTAATTCCTAACTCCTGACTCCTGAATCCTATCTTCACAGGAGATAAAGAATGGGTGTGATCTGGCATAAAATCTGGTACGATTTGTGGGAAAACCTGGGCCGCACGCTGCGAGTGGTGGCCATTATTGCCATCGGCGCGTTTGCGGTGGGGGCGGTGCTGGGCGCCAAAGAGTTTATCCTCAAAGATGTCAACCGCGTTTGGACGGCTTCGACGCCGGCCACGATTGGCTTAACCGTTGACCCGCCCGTGAGCGACGAGATGCTAACCGCGCTGGAACACGTCGATGGCCTCGACACCGTCACCGGCTGGTATCAGGACAGCACCGTTCGCTGGCGGCGCAGCCCGGCCGATCCCTGGCAGCCGGCGCTGTTGGTGGCGTTGGAAGATTACCACGACCAATCGCTGCGGCAGGTAACGCTGGACAGCGGCAACTGGCCGCAGTACAAGCTGATGGGCGTACAGCGCGATCGCAACCTGGCGGCGGGCGACCAGATTGAGCTGGATGTCAACGGCAAGGTCTACCCGGTGGGGCTGAGCGGGGTGCTGTACAACGCCGCCCACCCGTCGGCCTTTTCCCTGCCGGACCCCATGTTTTTTACCACCCGCACCCGCTTCACCGAGCTGACCGGCCAAACCGGCTCCAGTCTGGTGCTGGCCAGCATCCCCAATTACAGCGAAGCCGCCGTCACCACCGCCGCCGACGCGCTTCAGCACGAGCTGGAAAAACAGGACATCGAAGTGACACCGGCCATTTCCGGCCCCGGCGGTTTCAAACGCCGCACCGCGCCGCCGGATCAGTTTGTCAACCAGGATGCCATTAACAGCGTCTTTTTTATCCTCACGGTGATGGCCGGTTCAACGCTGGTGCTGGGGTTGTTTTTGGTGTACAACACCATCAACGCCATTATTATGCAGCAGGTCAACCAGATTGGGGTGATGAAGGCGGTTGGAGCCAAAATTGGCCGCATCTTGCTGATCTATTTTAGTTTGGTACTGGTTTACGCCGTGCTGGCGTTGCTGGTGGCGGTGCCGCTCGGCGCGCTGGGGGCCTACGGCCTGCGCCGGCTGATGCTGCTGCGGCTGGGCATACAGGCCGGCCCCTTTGCCATTTCTCGCACCGCAGTGCTGGTACAGAGCGCCGTCGCTTTGATTTTGCCGCTGCTGGTATCGCTGGCCCCGGTGCTGGCCGGCGCGCGCATTACCGTGCGCGAAGCCGTCAGCACCTACGGCCTGAGCGGTGCGTCGAGCCTGCTGGACCGGCTGCTGGTTCGGTTCGATGCGCTCCCCCGGCTGGTGGCGCTCACGCTGAGCAACACCTTTCGCAACAAAAAACGGGTGCTGCTCACCCAGATTACATTGGTGGGCGCGGGCATCATTTTTATGATGGTGATGAACACCCGGGCCACGCTGCAACATACGTTTGGCGAGGTTATGCTTTCCATTTACAACGCCAACGTTCTGCTTGATCTGGAAGAGCCGGCCCGCCTGCCCGTCATCGAGCGGCTGGCCGCCGAAAACCCCGCTGTGACCGCTGTTGAAGTGTGGGCTACGGCCCGCGGTACGGCTCGCCTGGCTGGCCAGCCCGCCGCCAACGATGACGACTCGGTTAACCTGCGCGGCGTGCCGCTGCCGGGCGATACCTACCAACCGCAGCTTCGCGCCGGCCGCTGGCTGCAACCCGGCGACGAGCGGGCCGTGGTATTGAATCAGGAAATCGCTGCGGAATTGGGCGTGGGTGTGGGTGACTGGATTACGGTGGACATTACCGGCCGGCGCGAAGCGGACTGGCAGGTAGTCGGCCTGCTGTTTGAGCCGGTGGACCAGGCGGCGGCGCTGGTACCGCGCCAGGTGCTGCTGCGCGATTTGGGCCAGGTGGGGCGCGGCAAGAGTATCCGGGTGCAAACAAGCCAGGCCGATGCCGTCACCGAGGCCGCCGTGGCCGCCGATTTGCGCGCCCGGCTGGAGGCGCAGGGCTACGAGGTTCAACCCAGCAGCCAGGACACTGCGCATCGGCTGGCCAGCTACCGCATTAACCAGATGGCGCTGCTGTTCATCATTCTCACCGGTATGGCCGTGATTACCGCCATTGTGGGCGCGGTGGCGCTCAGCGGCACGCTGGCCATTAACGTGCTGGAACGCACCCGCGAAATTGGGGTGATGCGGGCCATCGGCGCATCGGCGTGGGCGGTGGCCGGCCAGTTTGTTGGCGAGGGGCTGTTGCTCGGCTGGCTGAGCTGGCTGCTGGCCATTCCGCTCAGCCTGCCGGCCGGGCTGCTGGTGATCAACACCCTGGCCCGGGTGCTGCGCATCGAGCTGATTTATCAGGTTTCGCCGGTTGGATTTGCCTACTGGCTGGCCATTATCACCGTGCTGGCGGTGGTAGCCAGTTGGTTCCCGGCCCAAAAAGCGGCCCAAACCAGCGTCCGCGAAAGCCTGGCCTATGTTTAACATTGACAGCCGCGGCCCGGTTGGGTATTATACGCCTCACCATGACCGAGCCACTTTCACCCACGCCCATTCTACGCAAAATCCCCTGGCTGGCCGCCCTGGATGAACCATCCCTGGCGCGGCTGGCCGCCGCTACCACCCTCCACAGTTTTAACGCCGGAGAAATAGTCTTTGTTGAGGGCGATCAGCCCCGCTATTTGTTCATCATTCAAACCGGCTGGCTCAAGGCTGCCAAAATCTCGCCGGAAGGGCGGGAGCAGGTGCTCGATTTTGTGGGGCCGGGCCAGGTGGTCAATTTAGCCCCAATCTTTGCCGAACAGCCCAGCCCGGCCACGCTCATCGCCCTGGAAGAAGCCCGGTTGTGGGCGATGCCGCAACCTGTTCTGCTCGAACTGCTGCAGCAGTACCCGGCGCTGGCTCAGGGGCTGATCCGTTTTATGGCCACGCGCTTAATTTACACCCTCTCGCTGGTTGAAGATTTGTCGCTGCGCTCGGTTGCGGGGCGATTGGCCAAGCTGCTGCTGATGCAGGCGCAGGGCGAAACGGTGCTGTCGCGGCGGCGCTGGGCGACTCAGGCCGAAATTGCGGCTCGGTTGGGCACTGTGCCGGATGTGGCCCAACGCGCCCTGCGCAGTTTGGCCAAAGAAGGACTGATCAAAATCAGCCGCGACAAAATTGTGATTCTTGATTTGGCCGGGTTGCGCGCCAAAGCTCAATTTTAAAAGGTTGGAAAATAGTGAATACAGTTAAACGAACTAGTTTTGGTGAATTTGTCGCTCTGATGGCGATGATGATGTCTCTCGCGGCGCTGTCGATTGACACCATGTTGCCGGCACTGCCAGAAATTGGTCAGGCGCTGGGCGTCCAGCGGGTCAACGATAATCAGTTGATTGTCTCGTTGCTGTTTTTGGGCATGGCCCTTGGCCAAATTATTTATGGCCCGCTGTCTGACAGTGTGGGCCGCAAACCGGCCATTTACGTTGGTTTTAGCCTTTTCATCATCGGCTGCCTGCTATCGTTTTTTGCCACAAGTTTTCCAGTGATGCTGATAGGCCGGGTTTTTCAGGGGGTTGGGGCCGCCGGGCCGCGAATTGTCACCCTGGCGCTGGTGAGAGATCAGTACAACGGCCGGGCCATGGCCCGGGTGATGTCATTTGTGATGGCTGTTTTTATTCTGGTGCCGGTGATTGCCCCGGCTATCGGGCAGACGATTTTGCTGGTAGCGCACTGGCGGGCGATCTTTGGCCTGTTTCTGGTGCTGGCGCTTGTCGCCTCAACCTGGTTTGCCCTGCGGCAGCCGGAAACCCTGCTTCCGGCTCAGCGCATCCCCTTTTCACTGGCGCGAATCGCGCGCGCCATCCGCGAAATTGTGGCCAACCGGATTGCGTTTGGCTACACCATTGCCGCCGGGCTGGTTTCCGGGGCGTTTATTGGCTACCTCAACTCGGCCCAGCAGATATTTCAGGAGCAGTACGGGCTGGGCCGGTTGTTTCCGCTCTTTTTTGCCATGCTGGCGCTGGCGTTGGGCAGCGCCTCATTTTCTAACGCCCGGCTGGTGATGCGCTTTGGCATGCGCGCGTTGTCGCTGTGGGCCTTGCTGGGCATCGGCGGTTTGTCGATTGCTTTCTGGGGGATCGCCTACATGCTGGCCGGCCAGCCGCCGCTGTTGGCACTGATGCTCTACCTGTTGATTTCATTTTTTGGGGTTGGTATTTTGTTTGGCAATATGAACGCCCTGGCTATGGAACCGCTGGGGCACATTGCCGGCGTGGGCGCGGCGGTGGTAGGCTCGCTGTCAACGCTGATTTCACTGGTGTTGGGCACCATCATCGGCCAAAGTTACAACGGCACGGTGTTGCCGCTGGTGGCCGGCTTTGCTATCCTCAGCGCCGCCTCACTGGTAGTGATGCGCTGGGCCGAGTCGCGGACGCTGCTGCCGCAGTATGGCTGGCGTCGATAGCCTGATTTTTCACGTCTCGTTGGTACAGGAAAATCCAGTGGCTATTTCGGGCGCAACGCGCCCGAAATAGCCACTCTTTTCTAAGCAGGTTCCACTTTGGGCGACGGCACTACCGACAGCCGCTTGATCACCACCGGCAAAAACAGGCTGGCCACGGCGGCCACCCACAGGCCAATGGCAATGGGGCTGGAGAACAGGTACGTCCAATCGCCGTCACTGAGCGACATGGCCCGCCGCAGGTTGTTTTCCATCAGCGGCCCCAGCACCAGCCCCAAAATCACCGAAGCCAGCGGGAAGCCGGTTTTGTACATCATATACCCCAGCAGGCCAAAGCCGGCCATCAGCAGAATATCAAACGGGCTGTTGTTCACCGAGTAAACGGCCACAAAGCTCACCGCCACCACGGCCGGCATCAAAAACCAGCCGGGTACTTTTAATATTTTGACAAACACACCGACCAGCGGCAGGTTCAAGATCAGCAGGAAAATGTTGCCCACGTACATCGAGGCCACCAGACTCCAGAAAATGTCCGGGTTTTTGGCCATAAACAGCGGGCCGGGGGTGATGTTCATGCCCAGCAGCGCGCCGAGCATCACCGCCGTGGTTTCGCTGCCGGGCACGCCCAGGGTGAGCAGCGGGATCATCGCTCCGTTCGCCGAGGCGTTGTTGGCCGATTCCGGCGCGGCCACCCCCCGAATATCGCCCTGGCCAAAGGTGCCCTCCCGGTCAACCAGGCGTTGTTCGGTGGTGTAGGCCACAAAACTGGCAATGGTGCCGCCCGCGCCGGGCAAAACCCCCACAAAAAAGCCGATGACCGCGCCCCGGATCATTGTCCACAGCGAAAACCAAAACTCTTTTACAGTGATCATCACCCGGCCAACTTTGGCGATGACGCCTTCATCTTCTTTGAACTCGCCGGCGTAGCGCAGGATTTCGTTAATGGCGAAAAAGCCAATAACAACCACCACAAAATCCAGCCCGTCGAGCAACTTGAGCTGGCCAAAGGTGTAACGGTCTACCGCCGTCACCGGGTCCAGCCCCACCGTGGCCAGCATCAGGCCGACCAGCGTGGCGATCAGCCCTTTGATCAGATTTTTGCCCGACAAACTGGACAGCGTGGAAAAGGCGAAAACCATCAGGGCAAAATATTCGGCCGGGCCAAAATGGATGGCCCATTTGGCCAGCGCCGGGGCAAACAACATCAGCGCCACCACCGACACCGTTCCGCCAAAAAACGAGGCAATGGCCGACATCGCCAGCGCGGGGCCGGCCCGGCCTTTGCGGGTCATGGCGTTGCCTTCCAGCGCGGTCATCACCGCGGACGAAGTGCCCGGCACATTGAGCAGAATGGCGCTGATCGAGTTGCCGTACTGTGAGCCGTAGTAAATGCCGGCAAACATAATCAGCGAGGACTCCGGCGGCAGCCCCAGAGCATACGTGAGCGGGATGAGCACCACCACTCCGTTTACCGGGCCAATGCCGGGCAGCATGCCCACCACCGTGCCAATGAACGTGCCAACAAAGGCCATAAAAATGTTAAACGGGGTCAGCGCGATGGCAAACCCTTCCAGTAGCAGGTTGAGAGTTTCCATTGTGCGCTACCCCCACAATCCCCGGAAAATGAGACCGGTGGGCAGGCTGAGTTCCAGCACAACGGCAAACAGGCCGTACAGCATCAGGCTGAACAACAGTGAGCCGACAACGGTTCTCAGCAGCGGCCCCTGAAAAATCAGGGCCAGCGCCGTCATTTCCAGTGTTGTGGCCAGCACAAAACCGATGGGCACCAGCAGGTAGGCGTAAGCAATAAAAGTCAGTGTGATCAGGCCAATGCGCAGCCACGTATCAGAGGTTGGCCAGATGGGGCTGGGGTCTGGTTTGAAAATGAGATACAGGCTGAGCGCGGCCATTAGCATGGCCAGAATAACCGGAAAGGCTTTTGGTCCCACCGGATCGACCATGAACGTGACTTTAAAACGCGTGGTTTGGTAGCCATACCAGATGGCAAACAGCAGTAAAAATACCCCGGTTGCGCGATCGGTCAGGTTTTTTGTCATATGCCAATCTCCATTTGATGACCGGGGCGACGAATTAATTCGCCGCCCCGGGGTGTTGATTATTCAATCAATCCGAGGTCTTTACTGAGTTGCCGGAAATTATCGATCTGATTTTTAACAAAGGCGTCAAAATCGGGGCCGAGGCGGACGATTTTTTCGAGGCCGCCCTGGTCAAGTTGTTCCTGCCATTCGGGGGAATCGGCCATTTTACCGAGGGCATTGACCCAATAGTTGTAGGCGTCATCGCTCATTCCGCCGGGGGCGTAGAAACCGCGGAAAACGACCCATTCGGCATCGTAGCCCTGCTCTTTGGCGGTAGGCACGCCATCGAGGAGGCCGCCCATGCGGTCGGCGGTGAGAGTAGCCAGGACCCGGATTTCGCCGGCTTCAAGCTGACCGAGAACTTCGGAGACATCGCCGGGGAAGACATCGACAAAACCGCCGAGCATAGCGGTCATGGCTTCACCACCGCCATCGAAGGGGGTGTACTTGAGGGTGAGGGGGTCGATGCCGGCTGCCTGAGCCAGCACCATCACTTTCATATGGTCCTGACCACCGATGGCGCTGCCGCCGCCAAAGTTGACCGAGCCGGGGTCGTCTTTGAGGGCGTTAATCAAATCATCGAGGGTTTGGAAGGGGGAGTCTTTGGCCACGGCGACGACGGCGAAGTCAGCGCCGACAGAGCCGATCCAGCGGACATCATTTTCGGTGAACTCACCGAACTGGCCCTGAGCCAGGCGGAGGGTGGTGGCGGGGCTGGCGGCGACGATGAGGTTATTGTCATCGTTGCGCTGGGTGACGACGTTGGCGTAGGCCACGCCGCCACCGCCACCGGCCATATTGGTGACCTTGACGGTGCCGTCAACAAGGCTGATGTCGCTGAGGACTTTACCGGCCGAGCGGCAGGTCCAGTCCCAGCCGCCGCCGGGGTTGGCCGGGGCAATACATTCCACATTCGAAGGGGTGAAGCTCGAAGCCGGCGCCGCCGCTTCCGCCGGCGCAGCTTCGCTGCCTTCGATCAGCCCCAGATCGGCGCTCAACTTGCGGAAATTATCGATCTGATTTTTAACAAAGGCGTCAAAATCGGGGCCGAGGCGGACGATTTTTTCAAGGCCGCCCTGGTCAAGTTGTTCCTGCCATTCGGGGGAATCGGCCATTTTACCGAGGGCATTGACCCAATAGTTGTAGGCGTCATCGCTCATTCCGCCGGGGGCGTAGAAACCGCGGAAAACGACCCATTCGGCATCGTAGCCCTGCTCTTTGGCGGTAGGCACGCCATCGAGGAGGCCGCCCATGCGGTCGGCGGTGAGAGTAGCCAGGACCCGGATTTCGCCGGCTTCAAGCTGACCGAGAACTTCGGAGACATCGCCGGGGAAGACATCGACAAAACCGCCGAGCATAGCGGTCATGGCTTCACCACCGCCATCGAAGGGGGTGTACTTGAGGGTGAGGGGGTCGATGCCGGCTGCCTGAGCCAGCACCATCACTTTCATATGGTCCTGACCACCGATGGCGCTGCCGCCGCCAAAGTTGACCGAGCCGGGGTCGTCTTTGAGGGCGTTAATCAAATCATCGAGGGTTTGGAAGGGGGAGTCTTTGGCCACGGCGACGACGGCGAAGTCAGCGCCGACAGAGCCGATCCAGCGGACATCATTTTCGGTGAACTCACCGAACTGGCCCTGAGCCAGGCGGAGGGTGGTGGCGGGGCTGGCGGCGACGATGAGGTTATTGTCATCGTTGCGCTGGGTGACGACGTTGGCGTAGGCCACGCCGCCACCGCCACCGGCCATATTGGTGACCTTGACGGTGCCGTCAACAAGGCTGATGTCGCTGAGGACTTTACCGGCCGAGCGGCAGGTCCAGTCCCAGCCGCCGCCGGGGTTGGCCGGGGCAATACATTCCACATTCGAAGGGGTGAAGCTCGAAGCCGGCGCCGCCGCTTCCGCCGGCGCAGCTTCTTCTTTGGCCTGTTCCTGAGCCGGGGCGGCCTCTTGCTGGGCCGGGGCTTCGGTGGGTGCAGCCTGCTCCTGAGCCGGAGCCTTGGTGGGGGGTGGCGGCTCGGTGGCCGGGGCGCAAGCCAGCGCCGCCAGCAGCAGGGCCAGCAGGGTTAAAACTAACATGGTCTTTCGTAGAGTCATTCTTCGTTCCTCCTTGAAACTAAAAATATTAAATTGGACAACCAACTTCGTCTGCCCTAATTTAGGGCCAACAGCCGCACCATCAATGGCACAATGATGAACAGCAAAACTACCCGCGTAAAATGGATCAACGACACTTTGGCCGGATCGGCTCCTTCGGCGCTGGCAATGATGCTCATGCCGGTAAATCCGCCGGGTGAAAAGCTGAACAAGGCCGTGTCAAAATTAAGATAGCCCAGCCGGGACGCAGCCCAGGCCAGGATCAAGCCGACCAAAATATAAGTGCCGGCGCCAATCAGGCCCCATACCAGCACCGAGACGCCGCTCTGCAACAATTCTTTGCTGAACGTACTGCCAACCACCACGCCAACCGCAATTTGGGCGGCTAATTCCAGCGGCAGCGGCATACTAACGGAAATAGAGGTAGCCACCAAATTATAAATGCCGCTGCCCAACATTGCGCCAACGGCTGCGCCCCCCGGAAAGCCAATCTTCCAGGCGATCAACCCGCCCAGAGTTCCCCAGATAGTGGTCCAAAATAGTGTGTTCATTGAGCTTTTCTGAAATTGGGATAGAGTTATTTTTTAGGATAACAGAGGCACAGCGATTGGGATAGTGCCAAATGGCAGGGTTTTGCCCCTGCCAATCGGAAGGGCACGTTGTTTGATTCACTTCGCCGGCCCGGTTAAAATAGGTTCAGTTCGCAGTCGCGTTTATTTTTACGGGAGTATGCTGCCGGGTTTTTAGCCCGACCTACAATTTCCGTAGCTGGCACAGGTGAAAATGGTTATTGGGGGAGCTACCCCCCCACCCCCCCTGGCCGGCGGCGCTTTTTCCAAAGGAGACCAGTATGAAAATTGTGATACCGGATGATTACCAAAACGTTGTGCGTTCATTGGACTGTTTTCAACGGCTCAACAGTTTTGATGTTGAGGTTTACGCCGACACCGTGGCCGACATCGACGAACTGGCCCGCCGTTTTGCCGACGCCGACGCTCTGGTGCTGACCCGCGAGCGCACGCCCATCACCGAGGCACTGTTGGCTCGGCTGCCCCGGCTCAAGCTCATCAGTCAAACCGGCAAAGTCGCCGGCCACGTCGATGTGGCGGCCTGCACCCGCCATAATGTCGCCATTACCGAGGGCTTTGGCTCGCCGGTGGCCACCGCCGAATTGACCTGGGCGCTGATTATGGCCGCGATGCGCCAATTGGTGCCGGCTGTTAACGGGATGAAAGCCGGTCGCTGGCAAACCAACATCGGCGACTGCCTGGATGGCAAAACGCTGGGGATTTGGGGGTACGGCAAAATCGGGCGGCGGGTGGCCCGTTACGGCCAGACGTTTGGCATGGACGTTCAGGTTTGGGGCAGCGAGTCGTCGCGGGCCAACGCCGCGGCGGACGGTTGCCGGGCCGCCGCCAGCAAACCCGACTTGTTTCAAACCAGCGACGTGCTGACGCTGCATCTGCGCCTGACTCCGGCCACCAGAAATATTGTGCAGTTTGAAGATTTGGCCCGAATGAAGCCGTCGGCGTTGTTTGTTAACACCAGCCGGGCGGCGCTGGTTGCAGAAGATGCGCTGCGCCGGGCCTTGCGCGGTGGCCGGCCCGGCCGGGCGGCGCTCGATGTGTACGAGCAGGAGCCAATTTACAACCCCGATTACTGGGCGCTAACGCTGCCCAATGTGTTGTGTACGCCTCACCTGGGTTACGTTGAAACCCGCAGCTACGAATATTACTTTGGCGTGGCCTTTCAAAATGTGGTGAGCTTTTTTAACGGCACACCGGAGAACGTGCGCAACCCGGAAGTGCTAAAATAGGAAGTAAGAAGTAAGGAGTAAGAAGGATGAAGCAAAAAAAAGTAGTACACCGTTAAATAAATTTTCTGAGGTTTTTGAGCGTCATTCCCGCATGCTTTTAGCGGGAATCCCTGTGGTAGATGCCCGATAAAAACATTCGGGCATGACGGCCACCAAAGTGTAACTTATTTATTTAACGATGTAGTAGGTCACGCTTGTGGCGTGACTTCATCCTTCATCCTTCATCCTTCTTCTTTGTTATTTCACCAGCCCCAGGCGGATGGCTTTGACTGCGGCTTGCGTTCGGTCTGACACGTTTAGTTTTTGAAAGATACTTTGCAGGTAACTTTTGACCGTTCCCGGGCTGAGGGTGAGCGTTTGGGCAATACCCTGATTGGCCAACCCCTCAACCAGCAGGCGCAGCACATCCATTTCCCGGGGGGTGAGCGGTTCCGGCAAAACCGGGTCATCGACCGGCAGATTCTCCGGTGGTTCATCCAGATCACGCAGCACGTTCTGCAAAAACTCCCGATCCACCCGCGATTCGCCGCGAGCCACGGCCCGCACGGTGGCCAGCAGTTCATCGCGGGGAATATCCTTCAACACAAAACCGGCGGCCCCGGCGGCCAGCGCCCGCAGCAAATAGGCGGTGCTGCGATAGGTGGTAATGATAATCACCCGCGCCGCAGAGTTGGCGCTGTTGATGGCTTGCAGCGCGGCCAAGCCGTCCATATCCGGCATCCGAATATCCATCAGCACCACATCGGGCGCTAGCTGCTCAACCAGCGTCACGGCCTGCCGGCCGCTGCCGGCCTCGCCGATCACCTGCACATCGGGCGCGGTCAAAATACTGCGCAGCCCCTCGCGGACAAGCGGGTGGTCGTCGGCCACCAGCACAGTGATTTTGGGAGATGGCGTCTGGTTCATTTTACCTCCACGGCGTATAACGGAATGCGGGCGGTAATTTTGGTGCCGCGCCCGGGCTGGCTGTCGAGCTTTAAACTGCCGCCCAGCAGCATCGCCCGCTCCTGCATCCCGGTCAGGCCAAAGTGCTGGCTTTCGTCGGTGAGCGCGCCCATATCAAAGCCGCAGCCCCAATCGCGCACTTCCAGCGCCAGGTTTTCCCGGTCCACAAACAGCGAAACCCGCACCCGCTTGGGTTTGGCATATTTGCGGGCGTTGGTCAGTGCTTCCTGGGCAATCCGAAAAATAGCTGTTTCGACGGCCGGATTGAGTTTAACCCGGCCCAGATCGGCCACAAATTCAAGCTGCCAGTTTTCCAGTTCGCTCAATTCGGTGGCGTACTGGCGCAGCCCCAAAACCAGGCCAAAATCCTCCAGCGTAGCCGGCCGCAGTTCAGACACCACCCAGCGGGCTTCGTTGATCGACTCGCGCAGGCGAGCCTGGCCCAGGCGCAGCTCAGCCAGCGCCTGCCCGTTCAGCCCGTCTGCCAGCGAGGCCAGCGTATCCAGGTGCATGTTGGCGCTGAGCAGCAGTTGGGTCAGCCCATCGTGCAAATCCAGGCCGATCAGCCGCCGTTCTTCTTCCTGAATTTGCGCCATTTTTTCAGCCAGAGTGCGCAGCCGGGTTTCGCGCCGGGCCAGCCGTTCGTACAGCCGGGCATTTTCCAGCGCGATGGCGGCCTGATCCGACAGCAGGGCCAGAATGCGCAGGTTGTCCTGGGTAAACGCGGCCCGGTCGATGAGCGACACGTTGAGCACGCCGATGACCTGCTCGCCCTGTTTCAGGGGGAAGGCCGCCGTGGCCTCAATGCCCCACGATTGGGCCAGCGGTGAGTTGTACAGCGGGTGTTCGGCGGCGTGGTTGATTACCTGCGGCTCGCCGGTGCTGGCGGCGGTGGCGGTGATGCCATCTTTGCGTGGCGTGCGCGGTGGCCGGCCCTCAACGCTGGGCGCGCTAGCGCTAACCGCAAAATCCAGCTCATTATTTTCCAGCACAAAAATACGCACCTCGGCGGCGCTGACCAACCGCAGCGCGCTGGCGGCGATAGTGTGCAAAACCTGATCCGGGGCCAGCGTGCTGGTCAGTTGCAGGCTCACCAGCCGCAGCGCCTCCAGCTCAGACAGGCGGGCGGTGAGGCGGCGTTCACGGGCGGCCAGGTCGGCCATCATACTGTTAAAGGCGGCGGCCAGCCGGCTCAACTCATCCTGGCTCGATACCTCAACCGGCTGCGACAGATCGCCCTGCGCCACCCGCTCCGCACCCCGGGCCAGTGCGCCAATGCCGGTGTCAATCCGGCGCAGCAGCGGCCAGGTAACAACCCCGGCCACTGCCGTCGATAAAAACGCCACAAACAGGCTGCTGGCAATGGCCAGACTCATGGCCGTGGCCAGTTGCTGCTGGGTGGTGGCCAGGCTGGCCGCGGCGTGGGGCTGAATTTCACCCACCAGCACCTCTTCGCCGGCCTCGGCCAGCATATCGGCAAAGGTGGCAAATTGCTGCTGCTGGCGGTTGCGCCCTTGCATCAGAATTTGGCCGGTGATTTTTATCTGGGTGATCAGGTTGCCCACGTAATCGCTCCAAAACTGCTCCTCTTTGGTCCGCACCTGCGATTTGAAGATGTTGTAGTGATGCTGAAAACCGATGACACCTTCGCCAAAGCGGACGGTCTCGGCCGGGTCCGGCGAAGCCAGATAAGAGGCAATCGCCAACGACATTTCGCTGAGATACTCCTGCATGCCGCTGACGGCGTTTTGATAGATGGCGTCGTTTTGGGGCCGGGCCACCCGCACCTGATGGGCCAAAAACGCGCTCAGTTTGACTTCGGCATCTTTTAAATAGATGATCGATAAATCCTGAGCGTCGCGCAGCCGGATCAGGTCGGCGCTGATGCTGTCGGCCTGGTGGTGGGTTTGGGCCAGTTGATCGGCCCAACCCTGCTCCTGCGGCGAGGTGATGCTGGCGTGGTAATTGTTAACATCCGTTTCAAAATTCTGCAACTGGCTGCGGAACTGCGTTTTGAGGCCGGGTTTGCCTTCCATCAAATAGCGGTAGAGCACCGCTTCGGAATCGCGCAGGCGAGCCTGCATTTGCACGGCCAATAACTGCCGCGTCACGTCGGCGGCAATGGCCGGCAGCGCGGTGGTGATGGTTCGCGCCAAAAAACCCAGCGCCAGCAGATTGACCACCAGCGCCAGCCCCAAAAACAGTACCAACAGCAGCAAACTTTGTCTGATGCGCATCTTTGCCATCCCGGATCTGTTTAAATTGGTAGGCTGCAATTATAGCACACCGCGCCAAGCGCGCTATTGTTTTCTTTCCAGCAGGGTTAAAGTTGCCTCCAGTTTAATTCACAATCAGGTGATGAGTTTTCCCTCATCCCCCCTGCCCCCCTTCTCCCTGTGGGAGAAGGGGGATTTGTCTTTTGTGGTCAGGTTTGGGCGGCACAGCCGCCCAAACCTGACCACGTAATATTTACCCCTCCCCCATTTTGGGGGAGGGGCAGGGGAGGGGGTGAAAATATCGATTTTAATACCAGTTTGCGTCTTTATGCACACGGCAGGATGTGGTGTGAGTTGCCTGTTGTGTATTTGAAATGTATTGTTTCCCTGCGAACAACAAGCCCAATCCACCTGCGGAGCGCGATTATGCTTTTTTTAACCCGGCTGTATCACACCTGCCACTCTCACGCCGATAAAATTGCCCTTGAGTTCATCGAACCGGGCCAATCCCGGCCTCTCAGTTACGGCCAACTGGAGGCCGCTGTGCAGCAAACAATGGCCTATTTGCAGCTCCTTGGCGTTGAACCTGGCGATCGGGTGGCCTTGCAACTGGCCAAAGGACTGCCCTTTATTTTGCTGCACCTGGCCACCATGCGCCTCGGGGCTGTCAGTTTGCCGCTCAATCCGGCCTATCCCCCCGGCGAACTGACCTATTTTTTGAGCGACTCCGCGGCCAAACTCTTTTTCTGCGAAGCAGGCGCGGCGGCGCGGCTCAACCCGGCCGATCTGCCGGAGTTGGCCCAAACGGTTTTAGTTGACTCGGCTGCGCCGCCCGAATTTGCGGCGCTGACGAATTCGGCGGCCCCTGCCGCGGCCCCGCCCCCGCTGCCCGGCGACCCCGACCGCACCGCGCTGATGATTTACACCAGCGGCACCACCGGCCGGCCCAAAGGCGCGGAAATCACCCACGGCAACCTCACCGCCAACCTGGATGCTTTGCACGCGGCCTGGGGCTGGCAGCCGGACGATATTTTGCTGCACGTGCTGCCCATTTTTCACGTGCACGGGTTGGTAGTGGCCCTGCACGGCGCGCTGCACGCCGCGGCCACGGCCCTGCTGCTGCCCGGCTTTGAGGCCGGCGCCACGCTGGCGGCGCTGGTCAATCGCCGCTGCACCGTGTTTATGGGGGTGCCAACCATCCACACCCGGCTGGTGCAGTTTCCCGGCGCGGCGGAGTTTGATTTGAGCCACATGCGGCTGCTCACTTCCGGCTCGGACCGGCTGCCGGACGACATCTTCTTTAAATTCCGGGAACTATTTGGCCACACCCTGCTGGAACGGTACGGGATGACCGAAACCGGCATGAACCTGTCGAACCCGCTGCACGGCGAACGACGGGTGGGGTCGGTGGGATTGCCGCTGCCGGGCGTTGAGGCGCGGGTGGTGGATCCCGAGACCGAAACTGAGTTACCGGACGGGCAGGTGGGCGAGGTGCAGATTCGCGGGCCGCATGTGTTCAAAGGCTACTGGCGACAGCCGGACAAAACCGCCGCCGCCTTTACCGCCGCTGGCTGGTTGCGCACCGGCGATTTGGGGCTGCGCTCGGCGGATGGCTATTTTACGCTGAAGGGTCGCAGCAAGGATTTGATCATCAGCGGCGGGCTGAATATTTATCCGCCGGAGGTGGAGCTGGTGCTGGCCGAACATCCGGCCGTGGCCGCCAGCGCGGTCATCGGTTGCCCGGACAGCGAGTGGGGCGAGCGGGTGACCGCGGTAATTGTGCTCAAACCGGGCGGCGCGCCCGCCGCCGGCGAGATTATCCGCTACTGCCGCGACAGGCTGGCCGGCTACAAAACACCAAAAACGGTTATTTTTGTCGAGTCGCTGCCGCGCAACGCGCTGGGCAAAGTGCAAAAAGCCGAGCTGCGGGCCGCGCTGTGCGGCTCATAACTGCTCCAGCGATGCCTGCACCAGCCCCGCCGTCAAAAAGAAGACAAAGGCCAGATCAACCAGAAAATAGCTGTTGTCGATGAGACCGTGGCTCAAAAACACGGCCATGCTGCCCATCAACCCCAGCACAAACGGAGCCGGCCGGCGGCGATACAGCCGCCACGCGCTCAACCAAAACGCGCTTTGCAGCCACAAAAAAATCGCCGCGCCGCCCACGCCCAGCCGGGTGGCAAAATCCAGCACAACATTGTGGGGATGGCTCAAATTTGGCTCCTGCCAGGCCGATGGCAATATGTAGCGGGTGCGGTACTGGTACAGAAAATTATCCAGCCCCACCCCCAACGGCCAGTGATCGCGTAGCATGGCCAGCGACGATTGCCACAGTTTCAACCGGAAATAGCCGGTGCTGCCCGGCGAAACATCAAACGCAGCCCGCAGCCGGGCGGTTTGGCTCAGCGGGATGAGCGCCGCGGCGGCCAGCGCCAGCCCGGCCACGGCCAATCCCGCTACCCGGCGGCGAGGCTGCGGCTGTCGCCACAGATAAAAAAGGGCCATCGCCGCCACTCCGGCCGGCAGCCCGAGCAGTAGCGCCCCTTTGGAATAGGTTAAAAACAGCGCCGCGCTGACCAAAACCAGCCCGATGCCGTACAGCCAGCGCCGCAGACGTCCGGTCTCCGCAGCCGGCAGCAGGGCGATCACGGCCAGCAGCGGCCAAACCCGGTCCAGAAACAGGGCCAGATTGTTAGGCGAAGCGTACACCGGACTCAGCGCCCGGCGCGCGCCTTCGGCGGCAACTGCCTGATGGCCCCCAACGTACAGCCCCAAAACGATGGCCGCATGCAGCACCGCCCCGGCCACCAGCGCATCGAGCAGCCGCCACACCCAACGGGGCGTCGGCCCGGCGGATTGCGGCGGCGGCCCGACATCGCGGCCCAGTCGAACCAGAAAATAATACCCCACCGAACCAAGCACCAGCCGCCGCCACTCCAACATGCTGACCCCAAAATTGGGCGCGGCCAATGTGGTGACCAGCCCCAGCGCCAGCAGCGCCAGCGCCGCGCCGTCCAGCCCGGCCCACCGCAGGCGAATCCGGGCCATCACCCCGGGCCGGATTTCGCGCAGGGCAAAGCCGATGGCGGCCAGCAGCAGCGTGCTTTCGGTGAGCCAGTAGGTACCCACCGGCAGTTGTTTGGGGGCCTGAAAAAACGACAGGCTGAAGGCGATCAGCGCCAGCCCAATATCCGGCCGGGCGATAATGGCCAGCGCCAGCGGGGCCAGCAACATCAGCGACAGGCCGGCCGGGGCCAGATAAAAAGCCAGCGCCAGCCCAAAAATAATCGCCACCTGCGCCGGGTCGGGAACCGCCGCCAGCCGTTGCCAGCCGGGCCAGCGCCGCAAGCCGGCCAGCGCCGGGAAAAACTGCCACGCCAGCCCTGCTCCGCTGACTACCGCCAGCGCCGCGGCCAGCAGCAACTCCGGCCCGGAAGTCGCCGGGTCGGCGTTGGTCACCGTCCAGCCGGCGATGGCCCATTGGCCCCAGCCACCTTCGGCTTCAATGATGGCTTGATGCGGGCCGGCGGGCAGGTTTTGGGCCAGCGTGACCGTGGCCAGTTGGTTTTGCGGATCGTACAGTACCACGTAGCTGCGCCCCAGCGTGTCGCGGGGCAGGGCGTTGGCCGGCCGGCCATCGATAGTGACCCGCAGAAAGCCGCGATAATCGCCGCGATTGACAGCCAGATCGAGCCGGCGGCCGTCAAAATTGATGGTCAGCGTTTGGGGCGGCTGGCGGGGAATATCGGCCAGGGTTTGGGCGGTGCGCCAGCCGGGGCTGAAAACGCCGCTGGGATGGGTGGCCGGGTAGCGCCCGGCCGTAGCGAGAGGCGGGCCGGCGGCGGGCGGGCAAAACGCGGCCAGCAGCGGGGTTTCGGACAGGGCAAAACCGCGGGCCGGGTCGTCCGCGGAAAGGCCGGCGCTATCCCAGCGAACGGCCAGCGCCGGCCCCAGCCAGGGCCAGTTTTGCCGGGCCAGGGCCAGCCCGGCGGTGGTGCGCTGCCCCTGCACGGCGGGGTCGGTGGGGTGGTCCGGTTTGGTGCGCCACGGCGATGGCCGGCCGGGCCAATCGGATGGTAGCGCATCCCAGCCAAACGCTGTGGCCCATACCGGCGTGTCGCTGTCGCCGTGGGCCAGCATCACCTGCCGCAGCAGCTCCAGCCGCCGGAAATTGAGCGCGCCCGCGCTCGGCGGGGCGGCGGGGTCAAGATCAAAACCGAAGGGCTGCCCGGCCACTACCTCAAACCACTGGTCGGCGTGGAGCCGGTAAAGCTGGTCGAGAAAATCGAGTTCGTTGAGGTTGAGTGGACCGTTTTCCAATGTGGGGGCCAGCGCCGCGCTGATGATGATGGCCTGCGGGTCGGTGCTGCGGATGGCCAGCGCCGCCTCCGCCAGCAGTTGGGTGTAGGCAATGGGGTCGATGTAGCCCTGCCCCCAGCCGGCGCTGAGGTTCGGTTCGTGCCAGATTTGGTAGTGATCGATTTGCTGGCCGTAGCGTTGGGCAAACGCGCGGGCAAAATCGCCAAAACGGCCCGGCTCGCGGGGCGGGCCGGTCAGTGAATCGCCGGGGCGTCTGGCCCAGCGCGGCGAGGTATGCAGCACGGCGATGAGTTTGAAGCCGGCGGCGTCTGGCTGGCTGTTGCCGGCGGAAACCGCGGCCAGCACGTGGTCGAGTTTGGCCCAGTCAAATTGGCCCGGTTCCGGCTCAATTTGCGACCAAAGCACCGGCTGTCGCAGCCAGAGCAGCCCCCCGGCCCGCAGTTGGGCCAGCGTGGCGGCCAGCGCCGCGTCGTCGTATTGGGTCAGATCGATGGTGACGCCGCAGGTTTTATCGGCGGCGAGGGAGTTGGCCGGGGCGGGTGACGGCCGGCCGGCGGGCCAAAGCAGCAGCCCGGCGGCGGTTGCCGTTAAAATAAACGCGGCGATAAAAATGAGTTTCCAGCCTGGTGAACGGTGCGGCATACAGCGGCATCACCTTAACGTGTTGCGTAATTCGTGTTGCGAGTGGCGGGTGGCGCAGAGTCGCCATTCGTCATTTGTAAATCCAAAATCCAAAATCCAAAATCGCCATTCGCTATTCCCGGCGGCCGTGACACTGTTTGAACTTTTTGCCGCTGCCGCAGGGGCACGGCTCGTTGCGGCCGGCAGCGGCGAAGCGGGCGGCGTCCTCTTTGGCCAGCAGAGCCATCACCTCGGCGGCGGGGCGATTCTGCCGCAGCAGGTTGGCCATCAATTTCATGGGCCGGTCAATATGATTAAAAAAGGCTTTGTAGCCGGCGCAGAGATAATTTAAGCCCGGTTCGCCGCCGGGGGTGGCGATAAACCGGTTGCGGGGACATTCGCCGTGGCAGGCAAAGCGCACCTCGCACTCGCGGCAGTAGCGCGGCAGCGAGTCGCGTTTATCGCGCCCAAATTTGAGCTGCTCCGGCGAGGTGATCAGCTCGATCAGATGCGTTTGGGTGATGTTGCCCAGTTTGTAGGCCGGCTCCACAAAGTGGTCGCAACTGTACAGATCGCCGTTGTGTTCCAGCGCCAGCGCGTGGCCGCAGGTTTCGTTGAAAATGCAAACGGCCCCGGGCGCGCCCAGCCAGTTGGCCAGCGCCGAGTCGAAGTGCTGTACAAAAACCCGGCCCACGTCACGTCGCACCCACTCGTCAAAAATGGCGATCAGAAACCGGCCAAACGCTTCGGGCTGCACCGAACGTTCGGTGACCTGTTGGCCGGCCAGGGTGTAGAGTGGCCGCTCGCCGCCGGGCCGTTCGCTCCAGCCGGCGTTGGCCAGCGGCAGTAACTCCGCGGTGGCCCGTTCGATGATCGGGATAAACTGGATAAATTCCGCGCCCAGCTCATCGCGAAAAAAACGGTACGCGTCCAGCGGGTGGTGCTGGTTGGCGGCGTGTACGGTACACAAAATGTTAACATCGACGCCGTGTTTTTTGAGGCAGTCCAGCCCGGCCAGCACCTGCCCAAATGTGCCCGCGCCGCCTTTGTTCACCCGGTAGGCATCGTGCATCGGCTGCGGGCCATCGATGCTGAGGCCGACCAGAAAGTTGTGCTCCTTGAAAAAGGCGCACCAGTCGTCATTAAGTTGGGTGCCGTTAGTTTGAAGGGTGAATTGCAGGCGCTGGCCAGGCTGTTTGAAGGTGTGGGCGCGCTCAACCGAGCGGCGGAAAAAGTCCAGTCCCATCAGCGTCGGTTCGCCGCCCTGCCAGGCAACGGCCACTTCCGGGGCGCGGTGGCTTTCCAGCAACTGGCGCAGGTAGGTGTCCAGCAGGTCGTTGGCCATGCGGAACCGGCTGCCGGGGTAAAGCATCTCTTTGGACAAAAAGAAGCAGTATTTGCAATCCAGGTTGCAAATTGCCCCGGTTGGTTTGAGCAAAATGTGAAACGCCGGCGGCGCGTTTTGGGGCAGGGTCAGCCCGCTGCTCAGAGGCGACATCAGTGGCGGGGCAGCCGGTAAAACGACTGGGCGTTGGCGTAAAAGAGGCCATGCTTTTGGTCCGGCGACAGGCCGGCGGTGGCCGCGGCCAGCGTGTCGATCCAGTTTTGGTACGAGGTGGCCAGCAGCGACACCGGCCAGTCGCCGCCGTACATCACCCGGTGGGGGCCAAAAGCGGCCAGCACGTGATCGATGTAGGGCTGTAAATCGGCCGGGGTCCAGTGGGCGGCATCGGCCTCGGTGACCAGGCCGGAGATTTTGCAGTAGACGTTGGGGAACGCGGCCAGCGCGCTGATGTGCTCGCGCCAGGGGTCCAGCCGCCCGTCTTTGATGGCCGGTTTGCCGCTGTGGTCCAGCACAAACGAGACCTGCGGGCATTGTTCAACCAGCCGCAGCACATCGGCCAACTGGTGGTGGAACACGCAAATATCAAAACTAAAGCCGAATTCCGGCAAAAGCTGCACGCCGGCCACAAACTCCGGCCGGAGGCAGAAGCCCGGCCCTTCGGACTGGATCAGCCGCCGGACGCCTTTAACCAGCGGATAGCGCGCGAGTTGCTGCAAATAGCTGCGGGCGGCATCGCCCTGTTCCAGCGGGGCAAAAGCTACCAAGCCCTGAATCCGCGGTTCATCGCCGGCCAGCGCCGATACCCAGCCCACTTCTTGCAGGCTTTGGTCAGCAATGCAGTCGCACTGGACAAAGACGATTTTCTCGATGTTCTTTCGGGCGGCCTGGTACAGCAGGTCGGTGGGCAAAAAGGGTCGGTTAATGGCGGGGATAGCGGCCAGCCAGTCGTACTGCAATTGATTGGGGTTCCAAAAATGAATGTGGCTGTCAACAATAGCGAAGGTCATAACAATCCTCCTGCGCCTATTGTACCACAACCCGGCCAGCCGGCAACGCGCCGTTATTTTATCCGCAGCGAGACAATTTCAACGCGCAGGCTGCCCAATTTGAGGCAATCGCCATCGTTGAGCGCCACCGACAGGAAAGGCGGCAGGCGTTCGCCGTTGAGGTAGGTGCCGTTCAGGCTGTCCAAATCCTCAACCATTACCGAATTATCCTGCACAAACAGGCGGGCGTGGCGACGAGACACCACTTTGGTTTTGCGGTTTTCTTTGGTGAGATCAATATCGGGGAAAATATCCTTGCTGGGGTCCAACCGCCCCAGATGGATGGGCCGGTCGAGCTGAAACTGGAATTGTCGCTTTTTGGGGCCAATGCGCAGGCAGATGATCGGGTTGGACACCGTTTCGTCGGCAAGGGGCGCGGGTTCACCGCTGGCGGTAACTACCCGGAAGGTATCGCTGGGATCACGCCATTTGGTGGGGTTGGGGTCAGTGTCTGCCCCGACAAACTTCTCGGTGGAAGTTGACTTACCTTCGATCAAAAACTGGCCGCATTCGTCACAGAAAATGGTATTGGCCACATGTTTGGCGTGGCAATAAGGACATTTGACCATCGCTGTTCACACTTTCACTACGAACTTTGGACGTCTGCCCGGTTCATTGGTAAAGTTCAATACCGACTCACTCTAATGTTAGTATGATCAAAATAGATTAGTATATGCTATGAAAAATCGAAGAAAAAAGTTAGAGTTTGGGGGCAACTTGCGCGATTTCGAGGCTTTGTCTCCGCCAAACAGCGCTTGAAAATGCGCTCAATAAACGCTAAAATGGAAGTAGGTAATTAATCCAATATCTGGAGCAAAAGGGCGATGAAGCCGCAGGAAAGAGTAAAATTTTGGCGTGACCTTGATTTAAGCGACCTTGAGTTGCTGCGAGCTACGTTTGTTCATCACTCTTTTGCCCCCCACGCCCACGAGGGATTTGCCATCGGTGTTATCAACCGTGGCGCAATTACCACCAGCTACCGCCGTGAACAGGTCGATATGCCGGCCGGGACGATCATTGTGATCAACCCCGGCGAACTGCACACCGGCGCGCCCGGCAGCGAGCAGGGCTGGACTTACCGCATGTTCTACCTGCCGGCCGGCAAGTTGCAGCAGCTTGCCTCGGATTTGGCCGGCGCCCCGCGCGATGTGCCGTTTTTCCCCGGCCCGGTTATTTTTGACAACACCCTGGCCTATTTGCTCACCAACATCCACATGACCTTTGAGGCCCAAATCAACCCGGTCGTCGAGCGCGAATCGTTGTTTTGGTGGCTGATGGCCGAGCTGATTTTGCGCCACGCCGACGACCCGCCGCCCCTGTGCGAGGTGAAGCAGGCGCAGAATTACGTGGCCCGGGTGCAGGATTACATTGAATCTCACTACAGCGATGATGTGTCGCTGCAACAGTTGGCCGGGCTGGTAAACCTGAATCCCTGCTATCTGCTGCGACTTTTCACCCAAACCGTCGGGCTGCCGCCGCACGCCTATCTCAACCAGGTGCGTATTCGGCAGGCCAAACGGCTGCTGGCCGGCGGCTGCGCCATCGCCGAGGCCGCCCAGCAAACCGGCTTTTCTGACCAAAGCCATATGACCAAACGGTTTAAACGGGTCTACGGCATCACCCCCGGTCAATATCTGCTCTCATTGAATTAGCTCAACTGACAATACTAAAGTCAGAATGAAAATTGCGCTTTCTGGCCCCCTCCCCCCAACCCCCTCCCCAATTTGGGGAGGGGGAGCGGTTGACTTGGTGCGGTTTTGAGCGGCAAAGCCGCTCAAAACCGCACCAAAAAAAGTTTTTCTCCCCCTTCTCCCTCAGGGAGAAGGGGGCCGGGGGGATGAGGGCAAAAGTGTAACTCTCAAATTGATTTCAGTAAAGATTAATTCGTTCGCCTGAAGAATCGAATTCTTTC
>JAJVIM010000033.1 GCA_022071955.1 Anaerolineae bacterium | reverse complement strand
GTCAACGACGGCTCAGGTCCGAGTGCAGCAGGCTCACCGGGGAACAGGGTGCTGAAAAAACCTTAACTAAACCATCCAGCCGTATAACGCCCCGTTTCAGCGGCGGCTCGATGGCTACCCGGCCAAACGACAATTTCACGCGCGACACCACTTCACCGGCGAGAGTTCCGCCGATTTTACACCCGGCTCGCCAGCAAAACCAACTCCACTTTGACCCAAACTCAACAAAAACCTTGCTTGGGCCGTCCGCTGCAAACGGCTTGTTAGGCAGGACAGCCAACCCGATTGACCGACCGCCCCCGCCGATAAAAACCAACCCCGGCTCCACTGACCCGACTGCTCAACTCCGGTTATTTTTCGCAACGTTGCCAACGGCGACTCCGCGGCCAACGCCGTTTTTTGCGACCGCCGCACCCGCTTGCTCAAACGCGACCCCAGTACCGCCAAACCCGGCTACACTGACCCGATTTTTCGTGTCCGGTTTTTTCGCGCCCGGTCAAAAACCAACTTCGGCCCCGACGACATTTTTCCCACACTCGGCTCCGGGCTTGCGGGTGGATGGGGTTTCGCCGCAATTACTCCGGCTGTTCGAGCGCGAACCGGCGCGGCGCTTCGGTGGCTGGCTCGGAAATTGGGTTGTACTTCCATTTCTGCCAGCGAACACCGCTGCTGAAACCAGGCGCGGCGCTTGCGTCTTTTCAGCGCGGGCAGTGTGCCGCGTCTTTTGCGGCTGACTGCCCGCTCCCAACAAAATACGAATCCTTCGCGCCGTTTACCGCCTCGCCCACTCCTGCCTAACGCTCCCAATCACGCGCCCAAAGGTATCGTCGGAGGACGCCAAGCCTTGCGCCAAAATCCGTGCTTGCTGGGTCGCGTGAATTGGGTTTGTTAGCTGCGCCAGTGCTGACTGCGTTGTTGCAAACCAGAGGTAAGACACATTTTGGGTTTTATCCATCCAGATAGTCGTCCAATATTACAATTTCAACTTCTGACCCCAACCGCTTCAATTTCTTGTCGTTACTAACCCACAAGGTAGCCCCACTGACTTTCGCGGTTGCCACTTGTAACGCATCTGCCGGTCTCACATTATATGTTGCTCGTATTTGGGCTGCTTGTCGAGCCACTTCCCGGCTCACATCCACCATCGTTAGATTCGGAAAATTAATCAACACTGCTTCATATTGTCGAGCAATATCAGCTCGATTTTTGCGCCAGGGGTGTACGGTCAGTTCCATCAAGGTAACGGTAGAGACCACCCCGCTGCGCTGGCCGCTCTCTACTTCTTTTAATAATTGCTGCGTCAACGGCAAATATCGCGGATTCGCCTCAAGATGGTAAATGAATATTGAAGTATCCAAACCAATTAACTGATGCGCAGCTAATCGTTGCTGGAAGATTGCAACCATGCGTCTCTTTCCTGTTCGAGATAAGCGTCAGTATCTACCCCTTGCCAGATATCTTTATGCAATCCGGCCAGGTAGTCAGCATAGTTTTCAGGTTGAGGCAATAATACAATCATTCCATCTTGAATATCAACCAAGAGACGATCACCGGCTTGAATATTAAGTTGTTTCCGCGCCATACTGGGTAACGCGATTTGATACCGGTTACTGACTTTAACACTAATTGTTTCGGTCATTTCATTACTCTCCTTACAAAGCATAATGCATTAATCGCTTTGTATTTTACACGCTCTCAAACCTAACATCAAAACTAATGGGGTAAAAAATGACGACTAAAGCCAATAAAGTACACTGGAATGAATTTTAACAAGCAGCTAACGCTCCCAATCACGCGATTGGCAAGGTGAGCATCGCCAAGACACAATTTTGCAGTCACCGCAGCCCCAACCAAACCCAACAAAAATCGTGCTTGCCAATTCGCGTGCATTGGGTTGTTAGCGGGCCGATACGAAGGCCAATTACAATCGGGAAAACTACACCGGCGTCAACGAGGCGCGATGCCGCTATTGTTGACGAAGTCAACCTCAATTTTGTTCAACCGCCTCAGTTAAACTGGCCTCAAGTAACGGAAGGTAGGGCGCAATCTTTTAAGAAATAAGAAAATAAAATAGTTGCTCCAGCGCATACTTGTGGCTAGCGTCGACCCGCTGTTTGGACCATAAGGCAGTTCCGAATTTTAAGTCATCCCATTTCGGCCATTATTACCGCGAAATCGCGCTATTTTGATAACGGCAAAAGGGTTTGGAGCAATACCTCTCAAAATTTGGGGACAATTATTTTTTCGGAACTGCCTAAACCAGCCACAAGTATGTGACCGGGACTCAATGCTGATCAATTTTGTGTTTTTCTCTAAGTTCACTCATTTTTGTGTGATGCCACAAGTTTACGACATAAGTTAACAACAGCCATCCTATCATTACTACTGCGCACAGCAGTGAAACGAAAACTGATCCCGCCCCCAACAAAATTACTTCACTAAATTGAGAAACTCCATTCTCCAACATACCTATTAGCCCGAACCATATACTCGCAGTAATGCTGGTAACTGAAATACTGATCAATATCCATTTCCAAGGAAATAGATACAGATACTTTGGGCCGTCACCGGGTACGTTATCACGCAGTGCGGATTTTGCTTTTTTGAGATGGACAGGCAGTATGACAAGCAACGGGAACATACTTCCGATAAGTATAAATGTAAGTGTGGCAATAATAAAATCCTTGAAATCAGTATCCATAACTGTGAGTAACATAGAAAATGTATTAAGATGGAGGCAAAAGATTCCATCAGCCCGCTAACGCTTGAAATCACGCGATTGCGGGTGGGCGATAGTTGCCACAAGCACCTATTCCTTTGCTGGCACGTAACCGTTGTAAAAACGCAGCATAGCAATTCGCGTGCATTGATTTGTTGGGCGGATTCTTTGGCTGGATACACCAAGGTTGAATTACTGATGAAACAATTTATTTCAAGTCAATGATGAAGGATACATCGAATCCAAATAGGATGCTAACTTTTTACTTGAACTTTGCGATGAGGTCTAACCCTTTCTTAAGTTAGCCAAGTTTGATTGACACAGGATTCCTGAGCATACCAGCAACATACGACTCTTGGAGTGCTTGGTCAATCAACGCGTGAATTGTATTTTCGTCGGCTTCGGTCTCAATTGTTGGTTTGAGGGTAACTTCTCGTGTTTCAGGCAGAGAGTCACTGGTTTCGGCGACAACCGTAACTTCAATGGTTTTTAACACGATGCCTCTGTCATTTGCTAATCGTCGCAGATTATTGTAGAAACAAGTTCCTGCCGCCATGCACAAAATTTCTCCTCCACCATATCCCATGCCCCCTTGTGTTCCAACACGTGGATTGCGCTCGGCGGTTATTGTTCCTTTGCCTCTTCCCACTATTTCAGTTGAGATTCCGTTTGAGGAATGGATATTCACCTTTACCGTTGTCATTTTTTGGTCTCCTTCTTCCATCTATCGGCAAATGGCATTTAACTTATGAGTATCTACCACAAGGTAGTTATAATTCAACCGCCCAACGCCCCCCAATCACGCGCCCAAACCACCGACCGGGGGAAGCCAAGCCTTGCGCCAAAAACCGTGCTTAATGGGTCGCGTGAATTGGGTTGTTAGGTTTACTTTTTGACCGTATTGTCTTAACGACCAGCATTAGTTATAATTTCTCTAAAAATAGTTCTGCCAAAAGTGAACGTAGTACAACGTTGGGTTAATAGGCTTGATTAGAGCATGAACTTGAAATTACATAATTGGCAAATGTTATTAATGGTCGGCTTCTTGTTAACAGTTATATGTGGTATCTGTCGTTGGTGGTATTTCTTTTCGGGGAATACAGAGATTGTCATTCCTGTTTGGGCGAATGTCGGTCAAGATTGGCACCTCTCACCAGGTAGAGATAAAATCTTGTATCGTTCTAATGGAAACGAAGTACTGATGGATCTCAGAACAAGAAAAAAGGTTAAACTAACTGATTGTCAGGGATTAAGGTGGCTAGATAATACAACAGTGCAGTGCTTCCGTTTTATTCTTAACTTAGAAACCTTAGTCAAAACACCGATTAAAAGAGTCAATGTATTAGAAACAGATTTGAATGTAAAATTGGCCCAGGCAGATAAAATCTACGCACGAACAAGTAATGGAACCTTTATTCTTATTTTAGCTAAAAAAGCTTCAGGCGAAAATCTTTTCATTAGCGACTTGGACAACATTGACCAAATTCTGAAAGGATATGACTACACAGAAGTTCAACGTCCTAACTATAGCGCCAATAAAGATGAAAAGGTTTTCTCGCCCGACCAAAAATATTATTATCGGTTTGAGTATAATGATGGACACAGCATAGCCATCTACGATGCCTTGACCAATCAAGAAATCTCCCGATCTCGAAAAACTACAGGAGGACAGGGTTATAAAATAGCCGGATGGGACAGTGATAGTACCGGCGTTTACTTTCAGACAAAACCAACAGGACTTATGCCCTTGTTCGGCGCATCTGGCGTAAAGAAGTTAAAAGCTTTCTGACGTTACATTCGAGAACAATAATCAGTAAACCTAACGCCCCCTAATCACGCGATTGGCAAAGTGGGCATCGCCAAGCCACAATTTTGCAACCGCCGCAGGCCCGTGCCAACCTCAATAAAAACCGTGCTTGCCAATTCGCGTGTATTAGGTTGTTAGGTTGCCGACTGCCGCCAACTGACGTTGTTTGCTTGTGCTGACCGCTGCCCCACAGCGATTTTGCCTGCCAGCCCGCCAGTTCGAGCGGACCAATCCCGCACCCGCAACCGACCGGCAGTTGCCCCAACCCGCGCGGCGCTTGTCCGCTGGTAATGTGTGCCACATTTTGAACCCCGGCTGCGCTGCTTGCGCCGACCCACTCAACGAGCGCGGCGCATTTTCGACCGCGACACCCGGCGCGGCTCACGATTGCGCCGGCACATTCCCGGTTTTTGCGCTTCCGACTGCCGGCGCAATTACCCGCCCCCCGGCGCAATGGTGGGCCGGTACAGCCCCCCGCCCGATTCAAAATCGTGTTTGTTTTGCGCCATCATTTCGGCAGATGGCCCGACCGCGTCAAGCCAGCCCAACGAAGCAACCCTAACTTTGAATTAGAAGGAAACCGCCATATTTTAATATCGGGACTCCTGAATATCTGGTCTGACACCCGGTATTCAGGAAACCGGTATAAATTATTATCGGGAATTTGGCCCACGCCGTTGGTTTACAAACCTACTCAATTTTTACCTTTGGAATTTTAGCCTGAATCGGGCGTGAACCGACCTTTTCTCCCGTGGTCAATAATAGCACATTTTTTGCATCAACAACACTGCCAATTGTCATTTTGTGGGGGTGACAATTGTCATCTTATCAAGCTGCGGTCATGGAACGGTACACGGGTGAATGAAAGAAACTAACAGTAAAGAAGCATTAACAAAAGCCGATCCTGTGGCCCAAAAAATAATTTGGGCGCGTTGTTTTGATTCTGATAACATCGATGTTATAATTTTATCGCGTTAAAATTGTAAAAGGTCACATAAATTCCTCACTGGCCTTAATCTTACTGCCGATCTGCCAATTATGATCCTACCTGAGGCGGACGAATTTGCCGCGCTTTTCCCGGATGAAATCAGAACACTCCTGGCGATGCTCAGAATGGGTAATCTGGGCGGGCTGGCTGTGGCTGAGTGCGATGATATGGAGTTGCGCACCCGCCTGTTTGATTATTTTCGGCAACGACTCGAAGCCGAACGCATTTATCTGTTCAATTACGAGGTCAGCAGCAAAGACACCAACCTTGTCCGCAGTCTCACCGAGCTGACCGATCACCCCCGCTTCAAAAATCTTGAATTGACCGGCAAATACAAATCGATTGCCCTGTTTGTGTACGGCGTTGAAAAATTCACCCCGGACCAGCGCGAAAATTTTGTCAAGCTGCTCAATTTTTTGCGGGACCGGCTCAGGCTGATTACCCAGCCGGTGGTGATTTGGGGCACATCGGCGTTTGTTACCCAACTGGCCCGCAATGCGCCCGATTTTTGGAGCTGGAAAGGCCATTCCTTTAAATTTTCGTCATTTGACATCCAGCCGCTGGCCAACGGCAGCCTGCCCGCCGCTGATCGGGTCGACAGCCTGCCCCCCATCCGCCGCTACCTGCATCAGATTCTGGAAGACCCCGATTATCGCATTTGGAAAGAGCTGTACCTGCCGCTCAAGGCCACCCGGGTTGACGAAACCGTGACCCCGCTCCCGCCCCGGCACACGCTCACCTATCAGGAACTCCGCCAACTGGCCCCGCTGTTCCCTACCGCCGAGTCGTTTCCGGCCGATCACACCATTTTTGAACGGGGCGAAAAAGGTTCCAACGCCTACATTATCGTCAGCGGCGAGGTTGAAGTGCTGGTGCCGGATGCCCTGGGTAACGATCTGGTGATTTCCCGGCTGGGCAAAGGCGACTTTTTTGGCGAAATCGCCCTGATCAAAAAACTGCCCCGCACAGCCACGGTGCGCACCACCCGTCCCACCAAACTGCTCAAACTCACCCAGCGCAGCCTGAGTTTGCTCAACCACAAAGCGCCCAACGTGCTCGACATTTTGACCAACATCGCCCAGCAGCGACTTGAAATGCGCACCCGCGAACCCGGTGACACGGTGTCGCCGCTGCGCCGTTTTGCCATAGAAGGCTCAAGCCTGTTCCGCGAAAACCCCGTCGATGTCCGCCAGCTCATTACCGGCGACAACCGCACCGTTATTTTGGGCGAGGCCGGCGCCGGCAAAACCACGGTGCTGCGGCGAATTATGCTCGATACCACCGAGGCGTCGCTGCACGCGCTCAACAGCGGCTCGGGTAAAATTGTGGTGCCGGTTTTCATCAAACTCAGCAACCTCACCCCGCAGCGCTCCATTGAATCGATCCTGCTGGATATTTTTGACAGCTACGAGATTTCCGAAATCCAGTCCGAGCAGGACATAACCCGGCTGCTGGAGGGGCATAACTCCGATGGCGCTCGCCTGCGGCACGTTCTCTTTTTAATGGATGGCCTCAACGAAATGCCGTCCCCGGAAAAAACCCGGCCCATTCTCAACCAGTTCATCCAAAAATTTGGCCAGCACCGTTTTATTCTGGCCTGCCGCACCCAGGATTATTCCACCCTCAAAGGCATCCGCACCGCCCTGCTGCAGCGGCTGTCCGGCGAAGACATCGAAACCTTTTTGGTCAATTATCTCAGCGCCGATCAGGGCCGCAAAGTGGCCCGTGAAATTTACAGCGACCCGCAGTTGGAAGACCTGGCCCAAACGCCGCTGGCGTTGTTTATGCTGGCCCAAATTGCCAAACGCAGCGAAGAGGAACTGCCCAAAAACCGGGGCGTGCTCTTTGAAGTGTTTACCGATAACCTGCTCCAGCGCACCGACAGCGAGTGGCAAAAAGTGCTGGGGCCGGTTAAAGCGCAAGTGCCACTGGCGTTGCGCAAAAATGCGCTGGCGGCGCTCGGGATGGCGATGCAGGAAGAAGAAGTGTGGACCTTTGCCCACGAGCGCTGGCTGCAACTGCTGCAAACTCAGCTTGAACAGTTCTTAGCGGCCGCCGCCCCCAGCCAGCGCCACGACATCAACTCGATTTCCGTGAAAGAAATCCACACCGAAATTCTGGATAGCGGCCTGGTGCGCTACACCGACAACCGCGACTGGATTGAGTTTGCCCACCACACCTACCAGGAATTTTTTGCCGCGCTGGCCCAGCGAGACCGCCATTACGACCTTGAGCCGCGGCTGCGCACCAACGAAACCCGCCGCCGCTGGCAGGGCACCATTGTGCTGCTGTACGGCATCACCCGCGACAAGCCCGGCCTCTACTCCAAAATTTTGGGCGAGGCCAACGATTACGCCCGCATCTGGTTGGGCGCGCAGTGTCTGGCCAATTCCGGCGAAGAAATCGCCGCGTCGCTGCAACTGCTGGAGCGCACCCTGCCGATGAACCAGCATTTTGCGCTGCTTTTCAGCGCCGGGCTGGCCTGCCACCAGCTTGGCCGCTACCCGGAGGCGCTCAGCTACCTGCACATGGCCAGCGAAGAACTGCCCGGCAGCGCCGAAGTTTACTACGAAATTGGCTCGCTGTACCGCAAAGTTGAGCAGTACGAGCGCGCCATCGAGCATCTGGAAGAGGCCATCCACCTGAAATCCGATTTTGTGGATGCCTACAATCAATTGGGCATCACCTACCACGATCAGGGCAAATTTGTTGAAGCGCTGACCGTGTTTCGGGCCACCACCCAGCTTGAGCCGGCCAACGCCCATCACTTTTACAATTTGGGCACCACCCAAAAAATTCTGCGCGACTACGAAGGCGCGCGCCATTCCTTCCGCACCGCCATCCAGCTCAAACCGGATTACACCGAAGCCCAGCACCAGCTCAGCCTGTTGGAAAAAGCTATGTCCACCGGCGTGGTGCGGGTGCTGGAAAATATCCCCATCCTCAGCAAAATGACGCTGGAACAGAGCATTGTGCTGGCCCAGCGGCTAAAAGTTGAGGAATACCGGCCCGGCCAGATTATTTTTCACATGGGCGAAATGGGCAAAACTTTTTACGTGATCGAGGCCGGGCAGGTGGAAGTGCTGGCCCCCGATATGGGCGGCCAGCCCAGCGGCGTTATCAACCGGCTTGGCCCCGGCGACTTTTTTGGCGAAATCGCTCTGCTGCGGGCCATTCCGCGCACAGCCACCATTCGCGCCACCAAAGCCACCCGGCTGCTGGCCATTAGCCGCGAGGATTTTGAGGCCGTGGTTCAGCGTTATCCCTCCATTGCCCACTCGCTGGCCGAAACCTCTGGCCTGCGGCTGCTGCGCGACCGCCAGCTTGGCCGCCGCATCGATTTGAACCGCTACTACGACCCCGGCTATATCGCCGAGCTGACGCATCAAAGTGAAGTAACCGTGGTGATGGGCGATATTCACGGCTCAACATTTTTAACCAACGCCATCGGCCCGGAACTGATGGTGGCGTATTTGGACGAATACCTGCTGCGGATGTCGACCATTATTGTGCAGGCCGGCGGGGCTATGGACAAAAGCCTGGGCGACAGCGTGATGGGCGTGTTTGGCAACTTCCCCGGCCGCCACGAAGACGGCAAAATTACAGCGGTCAATTCGGCGTTGATGGCCGCGCTGAAAATGCGCGAAGCCTACAAAGTGCTGCGCGATGAGTGGAAGCGCGAAAGCCCGGAGTTTGCCAAAACGGGCATGGGCATTGGCATCAGCACCGGCAAAGTAAAAACCGGCACCGTTGGCCCGGAAGCCACAATGGTTGGCCCGGCGGTCAACCTGTCCAGCAAGTTGAGCAAACTGGCCATCCGCGGCCGCACCGAAAGCGAAATTTATGTCGATGCCCGCACCCGCGAACTGCTCGGCGATGCGGCCAGCACCGAACCGCTGGACATGGCCTACACCCGCAAAAAAGTGGGCGTCGATCTGGTGGCCCACCGCATCACCCAGCGCCGCTAATCCCCGGCAATAAAAAAAGAGTTACGCCTTTGTAACTCTCGCCTCGATATTATTTTTTGGTCGCCCGGCGGGCGTCAATGTCGTCTTCGTAAGTGAGCGCCTCACGCCCGCGCTCGCCCGTTCTGATACGGATCACATCCTCAATGGGGTAAACCACAATTAAGCCGTCACCTTTTTGGCCGGTGGCCGCCGCGGTTCGGATTGTTTCGATGGTCTTTTCCACGTTGTGGTCGCTGAGCACAATGTTGAGCTGGTAACGGGGCAGCATATCAATTTTGTAGGTGCTGGTTCGCCAGGCCAGAGTGATGCCGCCATCGCGGCCGTGGCCGTGAATTTCTACCACGTTCATCCCGACAATCCCGATGTCGTGCAGCGCTTTTTTCACATCATCCAGCTTCTCTTCGCGAATGTATGCTTCTATTTTCTTGGTCATTGTTGCCTCCTTTGGGGCGCTGGTGGTTAACTCTGCCTAAAAGACGCTCTTTAAATTGGGGTGAGCGCCTTCCCAATACCCTTTAGCCCCCATTTCTGGAATATCCAGGCCGATGATTTCGGCGTGGGGATCGCTGCGCAGAACCCCAAAACTGTTCAGCACCTTAAAGAACACCAACGACAGGCCAAAGGCAACGGCAAAAACCGCGCCGGCTTCCAGCAATTGCGCCCCAAGCTGGCCAAACCCGCCGCCGTAAAACAGCCCCACCACGGCCCGGTCAATGCCGTTCCAGGCGGCGGTATCGGGGTTGGCGCTGGCAAACAGCCCCACCGATAACACGCCCCAGGTGCCGCACACAAAATGGACCGGCACCGCACCCACCGGGTCATCGATTTTTAATTTTTCCAGGCTGAACGCGGCCAGGCAGACCAGCACCCCGGCAACCAGGCCGATGACCACTGCCGCCCAGCTTGTCACAAACGCGCAGGGCGCAGTGATCGCCACCAAACCGGCCAATACGCCGTTAACCGACATCGAGGGGTCCGGTTTTTTGCCGGGGCCGGCCACCCACATGTAAATCATGGCGCTCATTCCGCCGGCAGCGCCGGCCAGCAGCGTATTCACCGCCGCCAGCGAAACCAGATTAATGGCCGCTCCCTGAATCCCCAGCGCCGAGCCGGGGTTAAACCCAAACCAGCCAAAAAACAGAATGACCGTGCCCAAAACGCCCATCGGGATGTTGTGCCCCGGAATGGCGTTGGGTGTGCCGTTGTCGTTAAAACGGCCCAGCCGCGGCCCAATGATAATGGCCAGAGCCAGCCCAACCGCGCCGCCGGTCATATGCACCACCCCGGAACCGGCAAAATCGACCGCGCCGTTGCCCAGCCCCAGCGTGCGCCCCAGGTTGGCCAGCCAGCCGCCGCCCCAAACCCAGTTGCCAACCAGCGGGTAAACCAGCATACTCACCCAAAAGCCCATAAAAACAAAACCCAAAAACCTGAGCCGTTCCGCGCCGGAGCCGGTGGGGATGGTAGCTGCTGTATCCATAAACACCATCTGAAACAGGAAGAAGGCAAAAATCCCGGCGGCGCTCAGGGTAACGCCCTGCAAAAAGAAGCCCGATAACCCAATCAACCCCCATTGCTCCCCAAGCCGCAACCCCATGCTCAGGCTATCGCCCCAGGAGCCAAGTGTTACCGGCGAAAAGGCCCACTCCGGCGAGGCCTGCGCCGCGCTCAGGCCCGTGGCCGGGTAGGTGTAATTGACAGCGCCAAACTGAAAAGCAAAGCCGCAAATCCAGTAGCCGATGGCGCCGATGCAAAAAACCATCATATTCATCATCATGGTGTGTGCCACGTTTTTTGCTCTGGTAAAGCCTGTTTCTACCATCGCAAAGCCGGCCTGCATAAAAAATACCAGAAAACCGGCAATCAAAACCCATAAAATATTGGCTGCCACAGTTAAGTTGGCAACGTTTGATTGTAACTCGTCCATAGGTGGAATACTCTCCTTAATTTAACCTCGCACCAATTTTTAATAGTTAGGTACGACCCACAGCATCAGCGCTAACCCGTCCACTTTGACGAGGCAGAAGTGGCCCGACTTCTGCTAAATTTCACAAAACTAACAAACACACCATGTTGATGTTGCTGCCGGCAACCACCCCCTTTCAAAATAATCCGCGCTTACCCGGTTTGACATAGGTTTAAATTAAATAAAGCCCTCGTGACTGAGCCAAAAATCGCTCTGCAGAGGACTTTGATACCAATATTATTTATCGACTTGATTGGGTGATGCAGCGAAACAAAAAAGCTCTCTGGCAGGTGAAATACACCTGCGTTCAGAGAGCTTCTCGGCTGCTGCTAAGTTATTAGTTTAACTGTTAGCCGCGAGCATATCACATATTTGTGAAACTGTCAACAAAGATTTTACTCGGCGGCGCTGGCGCCATAAAAATCAACGTCGGCGCTGATATCTGGCAGCTCAAACGAGTCGTCAATTTCGCCGTCGTTTTCGTAATCCACATCCATTTGCAGGCCGGCGTTTTTGGCTATGGGTTGGGCAAAGGGAATGTAGACCGTGTTTTCGGGATCGAGCGTTACATCATCGGCGCCAAACACGTATTCGCCGCTGTCATCAATCCGCAACACCCAAATCTGGTAAGTGCTGGGGTCGGTGTTGTAGCTGGTGTTGATGATAAACTCGTTAGTGTCAAAATCAATGCCGATGTCAAAGCTGTCGTCCGCGCCCACCAGTTCGGTGGCGCGCACGTTGAGCGCGTACGAGCCGGTGTCGGTGTCCAGCCCCATCTGAATATCCGGCGACTCGGAGTAGTCGGTGTAGTAAGTGAGCTGGTGGCGGCTTTTATCAACATACACGCTGATGGTATCCATTTCGTCCGGTTCCAGCCAGATGTCAGACACTTCCAGATAGTAGCCGGGGCCAATCATCGTTACATCGGAGCTGCCGGCTTCTTCCAACGGCGTGCCATCAACGGTGATGTCAAACGACAGCCCCACCGGCACGCGGAACACCGGCGATTTATCTTTGTCCAGCCCGGGGTTCTTTTGCTGGAAAATACGCATGTTCACCGTCGATGCGCCGGGAATCTCGTTGACAAATTTGCCTTCGCTGTAGCCAATGGCCCGGCCCCAATCATCAACCACCAGCAAATCCGATTTGCCCACCAGCCAGATTTGGTAGTAATCATCGGCCTGGCCGCGGACCAGCACGCCCCAACGTTTGAGCGCATCGGCCCAAATGGGAAACTCCGGCTCTTCCTCTTGAACGGTGGATGAACCGGCCTGTCCCCGCGCCGAGTTCAGCGCGCCGGTGCCTTCGCCATCAAATATCTCCACCGGGCCGCCAGCGCAAAAATCGCACTGCTGCGTTTCCAGCCGCGGCGAAATGGCCACCAGCTCCAGGTTTTGCAGGTCAGCATCGCCGGTGTACAAAAACGACTCAATTTCCGGGTTGGGCGAGCCTTCGTACTGCCAGGTTTCGGAGTTGGTGTCTACTTCAATGGCCCGGGTTTCGCCGGGGAAATTGTTATCGTAAATGAGAATGTTGTACAGGCCGCCGCCCAAATCCTCAACGCCGATGGGCGTTACAGCGTGGCCTTCGCTGCCGTCGGGCTGGTAAAAGCCCATCGCCCACCATTCCGACGCCTGTTTACCCTCGGCAAAAGTTTCCTGAAGCGCCTCAACCACCGCGCTGGGCGATTCTGACACGCGAACAGTGCTGCCGGGGTAAGTGGCCTGGGTGGTCCACCAATAGGCAATTTCGCGCTGAAGCGGGTCGTTGCCGTCGATGGCCAGGTCAAACGCGGTTTTACCGCCGAACTCGGCCGGGGCAACCTGATCGTAATACATCAGTGTGCTGAGCACGGCCATGCCTTCGCAATGGCCGCCGCTCATGTAGCTGTTGATCTGCTCCATCCACTGCTGCGCCGGCGGGGTTAACACACAGGTGTCGCCGGCCAGGCTGGCGCAGACTGCATCGCCAAACATGCGCTGGACTTCCTCGGGGGTCAGATTAGTAGCCGGGATGTCATCGCCGTAGTTGTAAAAACTGAAACCATCGACATTCGGCTCAAAAGTGCTGCTCGCCGCGCTGCCGCTGGCCGGTTTTTTGGGCGTGGGCGAGGCTTTGGGCGCCGGCGTCGGGGTTGATTTGGCCGGGACCGGCTTCACCTCGGGCGACGGTTCGGCAAAGGGGATCACCTCCGCGCCGGGGGTGAAGCTGTCAACCGTGGCGGCCCAGTCGTCAAAAACCGCGTCGTAATCGGCGGCCAGCAGAATCATCACGTACAGCAGCCCGTCGGCCTGGGTAACAAACGCCTCCCCCTGGCCATCGCCCTCGGCTGTGGTGTAATCAAACGGGATGGTGGTGCCGTTGACCAGCGGCTGCATCTGGTCGCTGTTGATGGTGTACGTCTCAAAATCCTGAAGTCCATCCAGCAGCGGCCGCAGCACATCGGGCAGCGCTTCTTCGGTAAATTCAACCGGCACTTCGCCAAAAACCACCATTACCTGCGCATCGTCGCTGGCAAACAGGGCCCCGTCTTCCACTTCATCCACCAGCTCGCCAAATGGCAGCACACTGAACGCGCCGGTGGGATGGGTGTATTCATCCTGCGCGGCGGCCGCACCGACCACCAATAGGGCAAACATCACAACAAAAACAGGGATAACAATAAATTTTTTCACCGTTGCCTCCTCCTATGAATTTGATTTTTTGACCCGTCGGGCATGGTCGCGCCGCGCAGCCGGGTTCTGAATAAAATAGCCATGTCTAAATTTGCGCCGGTCAGGTTAGCGCCGGAAAGGTTGGCGAAACCAAGATCGGCCAGGCTGAGGTTGGCCCCAGCCAAATCGGCGTTGGCCAGGTTGGCCCGCTGCAAAACAGCGCCATTCAAATTGACGCCGCACAGATTGGCCCCGCTCAAATTAGCGCCCGGCAGTTTGGCCAGACTCAAATCGGCGTTGCTCAAATCAGCCCCGCTCAAATCGGGCTGGGCCAGCTCGATGCCTTTAAAATCGCGCTCGCCGGCGTTGTAGCGCTCAATGAGTTCATCGGCAGAAAGAATGGGTTGCGGTTCGGTCATGGCAGCTCCCGGAGGCAAGTTGATGGCCAAATTAACAGGGCGACTCTGTGTGAAACAGAATAAAGGGAATTGGCAGACAAATCAACTTAAAATTTGGCTCGGCGCTACCGATTATTTTCGGCTTACCCAATCATAACTTTAACCCTGAAAAAAGAATTGCGTATTCAATGAGCTAAAGTATAATTTTGTGGTTCAGCACAGACACCGGGCAGCCGTTATGAACTCACTCCGAATTGGAATAGATTACACGGCCGCGCTCAAACAGGGCGGCGGCATTGGCCGCTACACCCGCGGGTTGATCACCACCCTGGCCCAGCTCGACCGGCGCAACCAGTACACGTTAATGGCCACCCGCGATGCCCCCGGCGACGGACTGGCGTTTTTTAACGATTACCCCAATTTCGCCACCCGGCGCTTCCCGCTGGCCGAACGATGGATGACCATCGGCTGGCACCGGTTCAAATTACCCGTGCCGGTGGATTGGTTCACTAACCGGCTCGATCTGTTTCACTCGCCCAACTTCATTTTGCCGCCAACCCGCCGGGCCAAAACCCTGCTCACTGTTCACGATCTGTCTTTTATCCGCCACCCGCAGGGCGCGATTGGCAAACTGCGCCGCTGGCTGGAAAAGGTAGTGCCCGACAGCCTGGCTCGCGCCGACCACGTGCTGGCCGACTCGTACAGCACCAAATTCGATCTGACCGATATTTACGCCGTGCCGGCAGACAAAATCACCGTGGTTGGGGCGGGGGTTGAGTCCCGGTTTGCGCCCGTTACCGACGCCGCCGCGCTGGCGCGGGTACGGCAAAAATACGCTCTGCCCGACCGGTTTGTGCTGGGGCTGGGCACGCTTGAGCCGCGCAAAAACTTCACCGGTTTGATCGACGCCTTTGGCCGCTCGGCGCTGCGCGAAACGCATCACCTGGTGATTGCCGGCGGCAAAGGCTGGCTGTACGACGACATTTTTGCGGCGGCCGCCGCATCGCCGGCCGCCGAACGCATTCACTTTGCCGGTTTTGCCGCCGACGCCGACCTGCCGGCGCTCTATAGCCTGGCCGATATTTTTGCCTACCCTTCCCACTACGAAGGCTTTGGCATTCCGGTTATTGAGGCGATGGCCTGCGGCACGCCGGTAGTTTGCGCCAACAACTCCTCGCTGCCGGAGGTAGCCGGGCGGGCGGCGCTGCAAGTAACAGCCACCGATACGGCCGCGCTGGTTGCGGCGCTTGAGCAGTTGGGGATAGATTACTCACTACGCGAAAGGTTGGTCGATGCGGGATTTGAGCAGGCACGCAAATTCAATTGGCCGGCCGCGGCCCAGCGCTTGCTGGCCGTATACCAACGCTTCGAATCTTTGTGATGTTTCGCGCTCGCTGCAAACTATGCTATACTAGTTGTAATCCTGACGTTGGTGATAAAAATGTCTCTCCTGTTACTTAACGAAGACGAACTCCGTCAAACCATCAATCTGTCAGAAGCGGTCACCGTCATTGAGGCCGCGTTCGTTGCGTCGGCTCAGGGACAAATCAACAACCCCGGCAGCTTCACGCTGGCCCTCCCCAATGTGCAGGGGGTGGTCAAAGTTAAAGGCACCCACCTCAACGATGCCCCCTATTACGTTATCAAAATTGACAACCAATTTCTCAACAACCCCACCATCAATTTGCCGGTCAACAGTGAATTGATTTTGGTTTTGGATGCGGCCACCGGCTTTCCGGCGGCCATTTTGCTGGACAACGGCTACCTAACCCACGTTCGCACCGGAGCGGTGGGCGCGCTGGCCACCGAATATCTGGCCAACAAACACAGCAAAATAGTAACAATGGTCGGTTGCAGCAGCCAGGCCTATGCCCAGCTCAAAGCGCTCATCACCCTCAGAACGGTTGAACGGGTGATTGTTTGGTGCAACCCGCCCCACGAAGCCGATGTATTTGCCCGCCGGTTGGTGGAAGACCACGATGTCGATGTGGCGCTGGAGTCGTCGCTGGCAGAGGCTGTGACCGGCGGCGATATTATCATTGCCGCCACCGACAGCCGGGAACCCTGGCTCAAGGCCGACTGGCTGAAGCCCGGCCTGCACATCACCTGCCTCAGCAGCAGCACCTCGCGCCAGCTTCAGCCCGAAGTACTGCGCAAGGCTGATGTGCTGGTGGTTGACAGCCTGGAACACACCGACAGCCGCGGCGAAGCGTACCACGCCATCACCGCCGGTGCGATCACCAGCGGTCACATTCACGGCGAACTGAGCAGTCTCATTCAAAATACGATGACCGGCCGCACCCGCCCGGACCAGATCACCCTGGCCGATTTGACCGGCCTGGATTGGCAGGACACGGTCATTGCCACTCTGGCGCTGGATAAAGCCCTGTTTTTGGGGCTGGGGCAGCGGCTGGAACCCGGCCTGGAACAGGGCCGGCTCAAACAGAGGGTAAGCAACTTACCATGACCGACCTCAGGCTGGCCATGCTCGGTTTGGGCAGTGTTGCTCAGGCTTTTCTCCGGTTGCTGGCGCAAAAAAGTGACGATCTGGCCCCCCATCGAATTTCGCTCAAACTGGTTGGCGTCGCCACCCGTAGCCGCGGCATTGCCGCCAACCCGGCCGGCCTCGATCTGGCGCAGTTGCTGGAAATTGGCGCGGCCGGGCAACCTGTTGACAACCTTAACAACGGCCGCCGCTTTGCCGATTCCCTTGAGTTTGTTCAAAACATTCAGGCCGATGTTTTGCTGGAGTGCATCACCCTTAACCCGGCCAGCGGCCAGCCGGCCATTGATTACATTAGCGCCGCGTTGCAGCGTGGCCTGCATGTGATTACCGCCAACAAAAGCGCGCCGGCCTTTGCCCTGGCCCGCCTCTCCGACCTGGCCCGCCGCCAGAAAAAAGCCTTTTTGTACGAAGCCACCGTCCTCGATGGCACGCCGGTTTTCAGTTTTGTCCGCGATACGCTGCCGGCCACCAAAATTTTGGGCTTTCGCGGCATTTTGAACAGCACCACCAACTTTGTACTGACCGCGATGGAAGAGGGGCTGCCCCCGGAAGACGCCCTCCGGCAGGCCCAGGCATTGGGCATCGCCGAGGCCAATCCCGACTACGACCTCGACGGCTGGGACTCCGCGGCCAAAACGGCCATTTTGGTGAACGCGCTGATGAGCGGCAGTACCACCCCGGATCAGATTGCCCGCACCGGCATTCGCCATTTGACCACCCGCACCGTCATCGAGGCGGCGCGCCAGGGCCGCCGCTTCAAACTGCTGTCAGAAGCGGTTTGGCGCGATAATCATCCCGTGGCCAGGGTGCTGCCGCGAATGGTGCCGCTCACCAACCCGCTGGCCCACGTCAGCGGCACCTCGGCGGCCATCACGCTCATCACCGACACCCTCGGCGAAGTCACCCTCCACCTCCACGAGGGCGAAGTTCCCCAAACCGCCTACGGCCTGCTGGCCGATCTCATCACCGTTATCAAAAGCCATTATGCAAAATAGGATTGCGCCAAATTATTGGGCGCTGGCCCTGCTGCTGGCCGCCAATCTGTCGCTGCTGCTGCCCGGCGGACATCTTCTGCGCGTGGCCGGCGCGCTGCTGCTGGTTGGGCTGCTGCCCGGCTGGGGCTGGAGTCGCCGCCTGCTGGCCGGTCAGGAACCGCTGCTGCGCTGGGTTGCCGCCGCGGCGCTCAGTTTTACGTTGACAATGCTGGCGGCGCTACTGTTGCACTATTTGCCCGGCCCCATCCCCGCGTGGCAGTTGCTGCTGGGTTTAAACATCGCCGCGCTGCCGCCGTTGCTGCTGCCCGCCGCTCCCGCCGCCGCTTTTAGCTGGCGCGATGCGTTGCCCCTGCTGCTGATCCTGCTGGTCAGCCTTTTTTTGCGGACGGCCAACCTCAACTACAGCGAATTTCAGGGCGATGAAGCGCTGGCCATGATCGCCGCCGCCGAATCAATTGAAGGCCACGCCGACGCCCTGTTTTTGCGCTCCAAAGGCCCCGCCGAAGTCCTGTTGCCGCTGGCCGTGTGGCGGCTTACCGGCACCATCACCGAAGCGACAGCGCGGCTGCCGTTTACCGCGGCGTCGCTGCTGGCCATTGTCACAATTTATTTGATCGGCAACCGCCTCGGCGGGGCGGGCGTGGGCTGGCTGGCGGCCGGTTTTTTTGCCTTTAACGGCTTTATGGTGGCCTTTGGCCGGATTGTGCAGTATCAGGCGCTGGTGGTCTGGCTGAGCGCGCTGGCCTTTTTGCTGGCGCTGGTCTGGCAGGCCGCCGGCCAGCGACGGCTGGCGCTGCTGGCCGGGCTGAGTTTGGGGGCCGGCCTGCTGGCCCATTACGATGCCGTGCTGGCCCTGCCGGCGCTCGGCTGGCTGCTGCTGGCTGAACGACAGGAGTCAGGAGTCAGGAGTCAGGAGTCAGATAGGGAAACCGGCACTCGCTGGTCGCAACTCGCTGGTCGCAACTCGCTATTCGCTATTCTTTTTTTTGCGGCCGGGCTGCTGGCCGTGGCCTTGCCCTTTTACCTGCCGTTCGCGCTCAACCCGCAGGCCAACCGCACCGGTGATTATCTCGGCGGCCGCATTGGCAGCGAGCTGCGCAACAACCTGCCGGATTTTTTCCATTTCAACACGTTTTACAACTCATCGTATGCCATCATTATCACCGGATTGCTGGTGCTCTTTTTTCTGGCGCTGCTGGCCTGGCGCGCCGGGCGCTGGGGCAAACTGGCCGGCGGGGCGGCGCTCATCGGCGTGATGGCAGTGGTTGCCGCACCCAGGCTGCTGGCGGCCGGGCTGGATTGGAGCATCGCCCCGTTTGCGCTGTTGCTGCTGGCCGCATTTGTGGCGCTTTTTTTTGAGCCGCTCCGGCAGCGATTCGGCCTGTCGCCCCGGCAGGCCGGGCAGTGGCAGGCGGCGATATTCTGGCTGGCCGCGCCGTTTTTGGGCTACAATTTTGTGGTCGCTCTGGGGCTAACCCACATTTACACCACCGTGCCGGCCTGGGCGCTGCTGGCCGCGTTGGGAGCGGCGCAACTGGCCGGCGGCAGGCATCAACTGCCGGCGCTGCTGGCGGTCCTCTTTTTTGGGCTGTCTACCATTTTTCTGTGGAACGCCTTTGTCCGGCACGATGTGGAATACTGGCAGGATTACCCGGCCGGGAATCTGGCGCTCTTTTGGACGCCTTACCCAACGCTGCCGGAGGCCGGTTTTTTTGGCTTTGCCCACCGCGCCGGCTGGAAAGCCATCGGGCAGGCGTTGGCCGATGGCTCGCTGACCGGCGATTACGGCAGCAACGAGGAGCCGGACGTGACGACGTGGTACACCCGCGGCGCGCCGCGCGCCTGCGATCCCCGCCCGGAATATTATTTTCTGGCCGCTGACCTGATCGACCCGGTGGCCGTGCCGGTAGAAATCATCGCGGCGGAGTACGCCGAAATTGGCCGGGTGGAGCTGACCGCTCAAAAATCGATGCGCGTTTTGCAGCAATTGCCCGCCGGCCCGGAACTCGGCCCGCTGGACGACGCCGCGCTGGCCCGTCAATTTGACGCCGGGGCCATCCCCGCCGCCTTTGCCCGCTCGGCCCGCGGCTCCCAACCCGCCGACGCCAATTTTGGCCGGCTGGTGCGGCTGGTCGGCTTCGATCTGGATTCGCGCCGGGCCTGGCCGGGCGGGCGCGTGCCGGTCACGCTCTACTGGCAGGCGCTGGTCCCCATCCCGGCCAGCTATCAGGTGTTCACCCACCTGGAAACCAGCAATGGCCCGGCGGCGCAGGCCGATGGCGTGCCCGTGTGCTGGAGCTATCCCACCGATGCCTGGCGACCCGGCCAGATCATCGCCGACCAGCACGCCATCCCCCTGCCGGCGGACATTGCGCCGGGCGTTTATCCGCTGGAAATTGGGCTGTACCTGCCCGATACATTTGCCCGGCTCGATCTGCTGGACGCTGCCGGGAATCCGGCCGGCACCAGCCTGACTCTGGCCCAGGTTGAAATCAGGGCCAAAAATGAAAGGTAAAAGATGAGTGACCACCCTTCCCCCGGCTCCCGCCAAATCGCGTGGGCCGGTTGGCTGTTTACGGCGGGACTGCTGCTGGCCGGCGTTGGCGGCGCGTTTGCGCCGTGGGTTTACCGCGGCCCGGTGGCGCTGCAACTGACCGCGCCGGGGCTGGCCGAATTTGTGAAATTTCTGCCGGAAGTGCGCTCGACGCAGGTGCAGGTGACCCGGCTTTATTTTTTGCTGCCGCTCTTCACAGCGATGCTGGCCCTGCCGCTGGTCGCTGCCAACCAGGCGCTGCGGCTGCCGGGCTGGTGGCGCTGGCTGCTGCGGCTGGCGGTGGTACCGCTGGCGCTGGCGGCGCTGTCGCCGGTGTGGACGCCGGGAGTGCTCACCTCCGCCGAGTTCCGGCTGCAAACCGGGCTGGCGCTGGTTGCCGTGGGACTGGCGGCGCTCGCGCCGCTGCTGGGCCGGCTGCCGCTGAAAATGCTGGCGGCGGGATTGCTGGCGGCCGGGCTGGCGGCCATCATTCTGCCCTGGCAGCAACTCTGGCTGGTGCAACCCGGCCTGACCACCGCCTACCACGAAACCATCGCCCCGGGCTGGGGCTGGTGGCTGGCCGCGGCCGGGCTGCTGCTCGCCGGGCTGGGCGGCGGGTGGGCCGCGTTCATCGCCCCGCAACAAACCGATGACTGACTCCGGCAACCTCCACTTTCAACCGCACTGGCTGGCCCGGCACCCCCACTTTCAAACCGTTGTCTCCAGCCTCAAACGGGCCTCGGCGCCGCGGCTGCTGGCTGCCGCCCGGGAAATCACACTCAACGCCGATGGGGTGCGGCTGCAAGGCTACTATTCGGCGCGCGAATCAGCGCCGGCTACCGTGCTGCTGCTGCACGGCTGGCTGGGTCACGCCCACGCCAACTACATTTTGGCGGTCGGCGAACGGTTGTTTAACCGGGGTTACAGCGTGTTCCGCCTCAATTTCCGCGATCACGGCGGCACCCACAGCCTCAATCCGGGCATCTTTCGCAGCGACCGGCTCGACGAGGTGTTTGCCGCCGCCCGGCTGGTGGCCCAACTTGCGCCGGATAAACCGCTGCACCTTGTCGGCGCGTCGCTGGGCGGCAATTTTGCCCTGCGGCTGGCCGGGCGGCACAGCCAGACGCCGCTGCCCAATCTGAGCCACACCGTTGCCATTTGCCCGGCCATCGACCCGCATACGGTCACGCTCAAGCTCGACCACTCGCGCCTGTATCTGCCCTATTTTCGGCGCAAATGGCGGCAAACTTTCCGGCAAAAGCAGCACGCCTTCCCCGACCGCTACGATTTTTCAGCGGAAATTGCCGCACCCACCTGCATGGCCATGACCGAAGAATTTATGCGCCGCCAGGGTCCCTACCCCGACGCCCGCACTTATTTTGAAAACTACGCCGTTACCCCCACGCTGATGGCCAGCCTGACCAGCCCGGTCACGCTCGTGGCCGCCGCCGATGACCCCATCATCCCCGTGGCCGATGTTTATCCGCTGCAAGGTGTCTCGCCGCAGTTGCGGGTGAGCATCCAGCCGCACGGCGGGCACGTCGGCTTTATCGATATTTTGCCCTTCCGCTACTGGCTGGCCGACGCAGTACCGTCGCTGTTGCAATTATCTCAACCTTAAAATTACTTAGTGTAGTATTGACAAAAAGCCGATTCTCGATTATTGTAAGTGTAACAAAAACAATAAATGTTTTGGTCTTTTCTTTTTAGATTTAGTTAGTGTGTTTTTTACACTATTAGCCTGAGTTCGATAATTCAATCGTAGGGTGGGTTGAATGGTGTAGCCAAACAGAGTATGTTGTAAAATTGATGGGTTTCACTCGACTCTACGCTAAAATCAGGCTAATGAAACCCACCATTTCACGTAAAACCGTGTCTGATTCTGGCTCAACCCATCCTACACAATAATTCCCGAACTCAGGTTATTACAATGAAATTTGGGTAGGGGGCGGTTCGCGAACCGCTCCTGCATTCGCAATTCGCCCATTCACGTATTTTCACAGGAGAAACAAAAATGATGACCATCGCCGCAATTTTAGCCGCTATTTTACTCGGCGCTGCCGCCACAACTTTTGTTCGCCGCCACAGCCGTGTTGTTCCCGAAGATTACGCCGCCGTGACCGTCACCAAAAACGGCTTTATCAAACGAGTTTTGCCGGCCGGCCGGCACCTGCTGGCCCCCTTTGAGCGGATTGAATTGATCCTGCCGCTGAAAACCAGCCTGGCCGGCGGTTGCGTTACCGCCGTGGCCGCCAGCGACGGCATCCCGCTGAGCATCCACTGGTCCGGCACGTACGCCCTGCGGCCGGAACTCATCACCGAAAACCGCAGCCAGCGCCTGCGCGGTCTGCCCAACGCCGAACGCGCCATTACCCGCACTGTTGACCTGGGGCTGCGGCGGCTAGTGGGCGGCGTCACCGCCCGCGACCTGTTCAACCCGGCCGTGCGCGACCGGCTGGAACGGCAGCTCAGCCAGGTGCTCATCGACAAATTATTGCCGCTGGGCATCAATTTTAACGCGCTCAACCTGCAAACCATCGAACTGCCGGCTGAAGTGGCCGAGGCGCTCAACAAAGCCCGCGCCATTGAAACGCTCGATGGCGCGATCCGGCAGGTGGACCCCACCACCCGCGAAGTAGTGCGCGGCGCGTACCGGCTCGACGAGATTTTGCGCTGGGAGCAGTACTTTCCGCTGCCGGCTCGCTCGGCCGCAAGCCGCGGCTAAGCCGCCCAAACCGCACCCGTATTATTCTTCCCCCTGGCTTAACGCTGGACAATTCATCCCTTTGGTGCTAGATTAAGTAAACCATTTTCTAGCAAACTCGTACCGCAATTTCAATGAAGAATGACTCTCCGCAACCAACAGCTATTAATGATTGCCTGCACGAACTGCGCCGGCGCGTTGCCGGCGATCTCCGCACCGACGAATACAGTTTAACCCTGTACAGCACCGATGCCAGCATTTATCAGGTTAAACCTTACGGCGTGCTCATCCCCAAAACCATTGAAGATGTGCAGGCCGCCGTAGAAACAGCCGGCAAATACAAAATACCGCTGCTGCCGCGCACCGCGGGCAGCAGTTTGGCCGGGCAGGCCGTCAACACCGCCCTGGTCATCGATTTTACCCGCCATTTGGACCGGGTGCTGGAAGTGAACCCCGCCGAGCGGTGGGCGCGGGTGCAACCCGGCCTGGTGCTGGACGAGCTGAACCTGCACCTCAAACCGCTGGGGCTGCAATTTGGGCCAGACCCGGCCAGCAGCAACCGCGCCGCGCTCGGCGGAATTGTTTCCAACAACGCCACCGGCAGCCACTCAATTTTGTACGGCATGGCCGCCGATCACGTGCTGGAAACCGGCGTAATTTTGAGCGACGGCAGCCAGGCCAATTTTGGCCCGCTGGAACCGGCCCAACTGGCCCACAAACTCAAGCTGACCGGCCTGGAAGGCGACATCTACCGCGGTATCCAGTCGCTGGCGCAAAGCGGCGCCGAGGTCATTCGCGCCGGTACGCCCCGCCACTGGCGACGCTGCGGCGGCTACAATCTGGACCGGCTGATTGACGGCGGGGTATCGTTTAAATGGCCCAAAGATCCGCGTTTTAATCTGGCCAAGCTGCTGGCCGGCGGCGAGGGCACGCTCGGCGTTATCACCGACATCAAACTGAATCTGGTGCCGCGCCCTTCCCAAACCGCGCTGGCCATTATCCATTTTGACAGCCTCAAAGAGGCCCTGTCGGCCACACCGGCCATTTTGCAGGTCGACCCTTCGGCGGTGGAACTGCTGGACAATCTGGGGTTGACGATGTGCCGCAACGTGCCGGAATACGCCCGGCTGCTCAACCATTTCATCGAAGGCCGGCCCTACTGCGTGCTCGTTACCGAATTTTACGGCGAGAGCGAAGCCGAACTCCGGGCCAAAATTGAGCGGCTGCAAAGCCACCTCACCCAACAAAAAATCGGCTTAACCCACATTACGCCGGCCATCGACCCGGAGCGGCAAAACAAGGTGTGGGCGGTGCGCAAAGTAGGGTTGGGCCTGCTGATGAGCGTTAAAGGCGATGTCAAACCCATCCCGTTTATCGAAGACGCCGCTGTGCCGGTGGAACACCTGGCCGGCTACGTGTCGCGCATTGAACAGTTCTGCCACGATCTGGGCACCGACATCACCTACTACGCCCACGCCAGCGGCGGCTGCCTGCACATCCGGCCGCTGATCAACGCCAAAATGGCCGCCGAAGTGGCCAAACTGCCCCAAATTGCCCAATTTGCGGTGGACCTGCTGGGCCAGTACGGCGGCGCATTCTCCAGCGAGCATGGCGACGGGCGCAGCCGCAGTTGGCTCAACGAGCGCTTTTTTGGCCCGGAATTGTACGAGCTGTACCGCCAGGTGAAATACACCTTTGACCCCGACCACCTGCTCAACCCCGGCAACATTGTCAACGCCGGCCCCATGACCGACAACCTGCGCTTCGGCGACGGGTATCACACCCTGCCCGTAAAAGAACACCTTGACTTTAGCGACGACCACGGTTTTGCCCGCGCCGTGGAAATGTGCAACGGCGCCGGCGTTTGCCGCAAAAAAACCACCGGCGCCATGTGCCCCAGTTTTATGGTTACCCGCGATGAGGAACACAGCACCCGTGGCCGGGCCAACGCCCTCCGCGCCGCGCTGTCGGGCCGGCTGCCCCACCGGGAACTGACCAGCCCGCGCATGTATCAGGTATTGGACCTGTGCATCGAGTGCAAAGCCTGCAAAGCCGAATGCCCCTCATCGGTGGATATGGCCAAAATCAAGTTTGAGTTTTTGGCCCAGTATCACGACCAGCACGGTGCGCCGCTGCGCTCCAAACTATTTGGCGACATCTATTTTTGGAGCCGGCTGAGCAGCGGATTGACCGCGCCGCTGGCCAACTTTGCGCTGGGCAACCCGCTTACCCGCTGGGGCATGGAAAAATTTCTGGGCATCAGCCGCCAGCGACAGTTGCCGCCCTTTGCCCGCGTGCCGTTTACCCGCTGGTTTGCTCAACACCAGCCGCCGCCCCACCGCAAGTCGACGCCCCGGCGCAAAATCGTGCTGTTCAACGACACTTTCAACACCTACAACTACCCGGAGACCGCCATCGCCGCCACGCAGGTGTTTGAAGCCGCCGGCTTTGAGGTAATTCTGCCCGGCCATAACTGCTGCGGCCGGCCCATGATTTCAAAGGGACTGGTCAACAAAGCCCGCCGCGCAGCGCAGCAAACCATCGATAAACTGGCGCCGCTGGCCGAGCAGGGACTGCCCATTGTGGGGCTGGAACCAAGCTGCCTGCTCTCCATTCGGGATGAATATTTTTCCCTATTGCCCCACGACAAAAAAAGGGTTAAACTGGTAGCCGAACAGTGCTTCACCTTTGAAGAATTCATCGCCAAATTGATTGATGACGACGCGATGACCCTGAATTTTAAAAACGAAACCAAAAGCGTGCTGCTGCACGGCCACTGCCACCAAAAAGCGCTGGTTGGCACCGAGCCGGCCCAACGGGCGCTGTCGCTGCCCGGCTACAGCGTCACCGAAGTTGATTCCGGCTGCTGCGGGATGGCCGGCGCGTTTGGCTACGAAGCCGAACACTACGAGATCTCGTTGCAAATGGCCGAACGCCGCCTGCTGCCGGCGGTGCGCCGGCAAAACCCGGACACCATCATTGCCGCGGCGGGCGTGAGCTGTCGCCAGCAGATTAAGCATGGCACGGGCAAACAGGCGCTCCATCCGGCAGAAATCCTGCGAGATGCACTTATGTAACGGTTATTGATTAAATCCAAACAATTAAGTACGTTTAGAATAACGGGCGAAGGCCGCCTGCCAATCACCCACACCTCAACGTTTACCCAGATGCGGTCAATGCAGCCCGGTTCTAAACGTACTTTTTTTTTCAAAACAGCTTATCGCAATTGAGGCTAAACAAGTCTGTGGTAAAATACACAAACTTGTTTGTGCGCAAAGACAATACCTGGAGGAATAGATGCTTTTTGAAAATGTACGAATCGAGGCAATGGGGTACGATATTGGCCCGGAAATTGTCACCTCGGCAGATCTGGAAGAGCAGTTCTCCGACACATTGGCCCGGCTCAAAATCCGCCCCGGTGTCCTCGAAGCCATCTCCGGCATTAGAGAGCGTCGTTTTTGGAAGTTGGGCACCAAGCCCAGCGAAATTGCCACAACCGCGGCGCTCAAAGCCATCGATATTGCCGGAATTGACCCATCAGAAATTGGCGTGCTTATCAGCACCTCGGTGATGAAAGATTTCATCGAGCCATCGGTGGCCAGCCTCATCCACGGCAACCTGCGCCTGTCGCCGCACTGTATGAACTACGATGTAGGCAACGCCTGTTTGGGGTTTGTGAACGGCATTATCAATGCCAGTATGATGATTGAAGCCCGGGCCATTAAATACGGGCTGGTTGTGGCCGGCGAGGCCGGGCGGGAATTAATTGAATCGACGGTGCGCCATTTGCAAAAGCCCGATATTACCCGCGAAGATTTTATGGAGAATCTGGCCACCCTGACGCTGGGTGAAGGCTCGGTGGCGATGATCTTGAGCCACAAAGACGTGGCCAAAACCGATCACCGCATCAACGGCGCGGTCAATATGGCCGCCAGCGAACACAACCGGTTGTGTGTGGCCAGCCCCACGCTAATGAAAACGTATCCGGCCAAATTGATGCAGGCCGGGGTAAAACTGATGGTCAACACCTGGCGGATAGCGGCCAAAACTCTGGAAAACATCACCGACGACAGCATCAAAATGTACGTGCCGCATCAGGTCAGTTCGCACAACACCACCGCGTTTGTTAACGCGCTCAACCTGACGCCGGCCAAATTCAAACTCACTTTTCCCACTATGGGCAATACCGGCCCGGTGGGGCTGCCCACCGCTCTGGCCATGGCCGAGGTTGAAGGCGAACTCAGCGCCGGCGATCACGTGTGCCTGTTGGGCATTGGCAGCGGTTTGAACGCCACGCTGATGAGCGTAACGTGGTAAGTAGTTTCACCCCAAAAGCAACGGCCCGGAAAATCCGGGCCGTTTTTGGTTATAACCGCTGAAACATCCAGGGTTAACCCCCACCCCCTGCCCCATTTTGGGACAGGGTAAAATATTACGTGGTCAGTTTTGGGCGGCTTTGCCGCCCAAAACTGACCACAAAAGTCAAATTCCCCCTTCTCCCCATGGGGGAGAAGGGGGTTGGGGGGATGAGGGGGTGAGACTCCGGAAATAATCCACCGTTTTATCGATGGCCTGGGCCAGCGTAAACTGCGGCCGATAGCCAAAATCCCGTTTGGCCGCGGAAATATCGTAGTAGTGATCGAGCGCCAGCTCATTGGCCAAAAAACGGGTCAGGCGCGGCTCGCCGGGCAGGCGCAAGACGCGATACACCCCCTCCAGCGTCCCGCCGATAGCCCGCGCCGCCGGCAGCGAAATTCCCCGCGTTACCGGCGGAATATCCAGCCGCGCCAGCAGGTTGTTGACAAACTCCCACAAATTGACCGGCTCATCCTGGCTGATAAAGTAGACCGACCCGGCCACCGCCGCCCCCGGCACGAGCGCATCGGCGGCCAGCAGGTGGGCGCGAGCGGCATCTTCCACGTAAGTGACATCGAGCCTGTTGCGGCCGCTGCCCACGCGGATGAGTTTACCGGCGCGGGCGCGGGCAACCAGCCGGGGGATGATCTGCGTATCGCGCGGGCCAAAAACCACGTGCGGCCGCAGCGACACGGTCAGCAGGTCCGGCCCGTTGGCCTGCCGCACCAACTGCTCGGCCAGAGCTTTGGTGTGGGGGTAAAATGCCTCAAAACGGGCCGGGTAGGGCAGCGACTCGTCCGCGCCGGCGCGGGAACTGCCGCTGGCGACGACGCTGGGGGTGCTGGTGTAGATCAGTTTGGGCACGCCGTTGCGGCGGCAGGCGTCGATAATATGCTGCGTGCCGGTAACGTTGGCTCCGTAAAAGGCCGCCCATTGCCCCCAAATATCGGCTTTGGCGGCCACGTGAAACACCGCGTCCAGCCCGGCGCAGGCCCGCGAAACAGCTTCGCTGTCCTGCAAATCACCGCGCAGCGGCCGCGCTCCCAGTTGGGCCAGCTCCGGGTAGCTGCCGCGAGCAAAAACCGTCACCTCATTGCCGCGAGCCAGCAGTTGCTCAACAATGTAGCGGCCCAAAAAACCGCCGCCGCCGGTGACCAGTGTTTTCATTTTACGCCCAGCTCCCCCGCCGCCCAGACCGCCAGTTTTTCGCGCTGAATTTTGACGTTGTGGCGCACATCCACCGGGAACGAGGCGTGAAACAGAAACTCGGTGATGGGCCGGGTATGTTCGGCCTGCCGGCCCAGCGCCAGCAATTCATCAACCAGCCGCTGCTGTTCCTGTTTGGCCGGAATTGCGCCGGAAGCCAGCTCGACGACCAGCACCGGCCGCCGCCGGTCCAGCGGCCCCACGCCCACCAACGCGGTGCGGGCGACTTCGGGGTGGGCGTTAAAAATGGCCTCGCAGGGCACCGGCAGCAGCAGCCCATCTGCGGTTTCCACGCGGTGCGCTTTGCGGCCGCACATCCACAGCCGGCCGCGGCTGTCAAAATAGCCCACATCGCCCATGCGGTGCCACACCGAGCCATCGCCGTTGTAAATTTTGGCCAGCCGGGTCTGTTCCGGGCGGTGCAGATATTCGCGGGTGACCACCGGGCCGCTGACCACAATTTCGCCCACTTCGCCGGCCGGCAGCGCCAGCGAGTCGTCCCATTGGGCAATTGGCTCATCGGAGATGGGGATGATGCGGATATTTACCCCGGCCAGCGGCCGGCCCACGCACACGCCCCAGCCCTGCGCCGTCAGCGCGGCGGTTTCGGCCAGAATTTCCGCGCCGGTAATGTTAGAAATGGGCAGCGCCTCGGTGGCCCCAAAGGGGGTGTAAACATCGCCGCCGGTCATAATCTGTTCGGTCATTGTTTGGATGAGGCCCGGCGGCACCGGCGCGCCGGCCATAAACACCCGCCGCAGCGACGGCAGTTGGATGGCGTTGTCGCGGCAGTATTTGGCCACCACCTTCCAAATGGTTGGGGAGCCAAAACTGTTGGTCACCCCGTGAGTCTGGATCGACTCAACCCAGGTGGCCGGGTTGAGCGTGGCCGGCTTGCTGGCGTCCATATCGGGGAAAACAGTAGTCACCCCGAGCGCCGGGTTGAACAGGGCAAAAATCGGCAGGCCGGGCAGATCGATTTCGCCCTCTTGAATCCCGATCTCGCGGCTCAAAAAATCGATTTGAGCTTTGAAAGTGCCGTGCAAAAAGATTACGCCTTTGGGGATGCCGGTGCTGCCGGAGGTAAAGGCGATGGCCGCTTCGCTGGCGGTGGTAGTGGGGGCCGGCGAAAAATCGCCCAGCCAATCGACTTTGAGCTGAGCGAGCGTGGCTCCGCCCCAAAACCAGCGTTTGCCCACGGTGACGGCCCGTTTGACGGTGCGAAAGGCGCGCGGAAACAGCAGGCGCAGTACGTGCGCCGCTGAAATACCGATGAAGGCGGTCGGCTCGCTTTCGTCGACGCACTGCAAAAAGGCCCGGCGGCCCATGCCGGGGTCGATGATGACCGGCGCCGCGCCAATTTTGAGCAGGGCAAAGGCCACGGCCACCATTTCAACGCCGGGGCGGATGAGCATCAGCGTCCGTTCGCCCGGCCCAATGCCGTAACCGGCCAGCCCGTGGGCGTAGCTGTTGACCAGCTCGTTGAGCTGCCGGTAGCTGAACTGCACAAAGCGCGGCCGGTCGGCGGCATCGCGGCCGGCGGGAAAAATGACCGCCGGCCGAAACGGCGCGCGGGCGGCCATCTCATCCAGCGATTGGGCAATGTTGTACGGCTCCGGCGACGAGTGGGGTGGGGTGGGTGGGTTAATAGCGGGTACGGAGTCAGTCATCGGCTACCCGCGGGTAATTTTGCTCAACATCGGCCACCAACTGCGCCCAGACGCCATCGGGCTGCCAGATTTTGGCCATCGGGAAGCGGGCCTGTTCTTCCGGCAAATTGAGCACGTGTTTTTGGTACAGGTACACAAAACAGGAAACCCGATAGTTGAGCGCGCAGTGAACCCAAACCTTGCGGCTGGCCAGCGCCTGCATTACCCGGAAAAAAACATCGACATCAGCCAGGGTGGGCGCTTCCCACACCACCGGAATGTGAACGTAAACCAGCCCCAAATCGGCGACAATCGCGCCTTCGTTGGGCAGAGCATTTTCGGAGGTGGGCATGGCCAAATTGACCACCGCCTCAAAACCGGCCGCAGCGATGGCCGCAAAATCGGCGGCGGCGGGCTGGCCAGAAGTGGACAGGCTATCAGTGACGGCGTAATAGTTGGTGATTTGGTTCATAGTTGATCCTTGTGTGGGCGACGGCGGGCGTTACGTGCCCGCCGTCGCCCACAGTTTGTTATTAATCCAAAAACCGTTCCAGCCACGGGATGATCTGCGGATGGGCGTCCTCGACCACGTAATGGCCGGCGTCGGGGAGGACGTGAGTTTCGGCGTGCGGGAAACGGCGCTGCCACTCGGCAAAAAAATCGCGCTCGGTAAACACAAAATCCCGCGCCCCCCAAATAATCAACATTGGGTGTTCCGCCAGCCGCGCCAAATCGGCATCGATTTGAGCCAGCAGCGGCCGGCTGGGATGATCCTCTTCCCACGGGATGTCCTGCACAAAGCGATAAATGGCAATGCGGTTGGCCCAATTGTTGTACGGCGCCAGATAACCGGCTTTAATTTGAGCCGGCATGGGGCGGACAACGGCCATTTTGGCGGCCAGCCCGGCAAAGGCGTTGAAGCCGCGCACCAGCAACACCCCCAACAAATTGGAGCGGCTGATCAAAATTTGCCACGGCAGTTTTTTGAGCACAAACGCGGCGGTGTTGAACACCACCAACCGGGCCACGTTATCGGGGTGGCGGGTGGCGTAACCTAACCCAATTACCCCGCCCCAATCGTGAACCACCAGCGAGAAATTTTGCAGCGACAGGTGCGCGACCAGCGCCTCGACGTTGGCGATGTGCCGGGCCAGGGTGTAGGGGTAGTCCGCCGGCTTGTCAGACAGGCCGCAGCCAATGTGATCGGGCACAATGACCCGGTGGCTTTTGGCCAGCGCCGGAATCAGGGTGCGGTAGTAAAACGACCAGGTTGGATTGCCGTGCAGCAGCAGCACGGCGGGCGCGTTTCGCGGGCCTTCGTCAAGGTAGTGGTAGCGAACGCCATCGAGGTTGAGCCAGTGGGATTCAAACGGGTAGATGTCTTGAAATGGAGTGGTATCAATCACGAGTCGTTATTCGGCTTTGAGGATGTATTTTTCAAACGCTTCGGCGGTCCAGGGCAGGGCCGGGCAAAAGAAATGCTCGTAAATGGCCTGGGCGTACTGCCGGATTTCAAACTGGGCGTCCGGCGCGGCGCGCAGGCTGAGAAAATGCATCAGGTTGTGGGCATCGGTTTTGGCAACCCAGGTGTAGTAAATTGAAAAACCGGGCAAAAAGAGGCGAGCCTGCTCTTTGGCCACGCCGGCCTGCAAAGCGCGCTGGTACAGTTTGAAGCCCTGTTCGTAATGAGCCAGCAGCTCGCGGCTCAGCTCGCCGGCGCCGGCGGGGTCGATTTCGCCCTCGCTGGCCTGTTTGTTGCTTTTAGATTGCTTGCGCCAGACATCCGGCACGTAAAAGTCGTCTTCTTCAAAAGGGACGTAGCGACCGCTTTGAGCGTTGTAATGCCACATGCGGTGGCGCGCCCACTGCCACCAAACCAGCACCGGGGCGCGGACTCTAAATTTGAACTCGACCTGCTCAAAGGGGCTGGTGTGACGGTGGCGGAGCAGGTAGAACAGCAGTTTTTTGTCCTGCTCGTCACCTTTGCTTTCGCCCATAAAAGAAACGCGGGCCGCGTTGACAATGGCCAGATCGTTGCCCATCATATCCTGCAACTCAATCCAGCCTTTGTCGAGCACGTTCACTCGTTTGCCAATCAATTCGGTCATAGAATTTACCTCCAACGTGGGGATGTCGGCATTATACACGTTAAAGAGGGACGCGGGCAAAGCGGCTTACGGCCACTCAAAGGCGCGGGTGTCGCCGGGCGGGCTGAGGGTGAACCCGATCGGTTTGCCGTCGGCGGAGTGGCCGGATTGGCGCACAATCGACACCGACCAGCTTATTTTGCCGGCAGCCGGGCGGGTCGGTTTGGTCAGCCTGACGGCGTTGCCCCGCAGCCAGTAGTCGGTTTGCACGCCGTTGGGCCAGGTAACGTGGGCCACATAAAATTCGTCTTCGGCCAGCACCCGCGGCGAAGTCCAGTTGAGCAGCAGGCTCGGCTGGTCGATCAGCGCGCCGTCAGCCGGGGCCAGCAGGTAGGGCGGCGGGTAATCGGGGCCGGAGGTGGCTGTGGCGGTGGGCAGCGGGGTAGGCGTAGACGTGGGCGTGGGCGTTGATAGCGGCACAATGATCTCCTGGCCGGGAAAAATCAAATCCAGGTTTTCGCCCGGGTTGGCGCGAACAATATCATCGATGGTGGTGCCGTGGTCAAAGGCAATACCGCTGATGGTATCGCCGGGTTGAATGATGTAAACCATTTGCGGCGGCCGGTCGCTGCCGGGCGCCGGTGGCCGCTGGCCGGTATCGGTGAGCGACGGGGGGATGACAATTTGCTGGCCCACACTCAAAATATCGCCCTGCTCAATTTTGTTGGCCGAGAGCAGCACGTTCAGCGGCACGCCGTAGCGCTGGGCCACAAACAGCATGGTTTCGCCCGGCTGAATCACGTGAATCAGCGGCGTGGCCGTGGGCGACGGCGTGATTGTGGGCGTGTTGGTTGCCGTGGCGGTATTGGTGGGCGTGCCGGTCGGTGTGCGGGTTAGCGTAGCCGTGGGCGTAGACGTGCCGGGCAACTGCGCGCCGGCAGCCGCTTCGCCGCGCTGGTAGCGATTAAAACTCAGCACAATGCCGACCACAATCATTACCCCCAGCGCAATACCCAACCAGTGGCCGCTAAAAATAGAGCGGTCCAGCGGCAGGCTATCGACAGGTTTGTGGCACATGAGGCAGGTTTTGGCCTGCGCCGCGGCCGGCGTGCCGCAGTGCATGCAGCGTCGCTGGCGGTGGTATTGGGCGGTCACTTTGCCGCAAACGGGACATCGGATTTCGTGCGGCGCAAGGTTAGCGCCGCAGGCGGAACACTCGGTCATAATACGATTTTGGATTTACGATTTACGATTTACGATTTACGATTTACGATTTGCGATTGAACGAATCTACAAATGACAAATGACAAACAGCAAGCGGGAATTATGGGGCGGCTGCGGGAAATTGTCAATTTTGGCGGAAAACCGATTTTGGGGCAACCAACAGTGCAATAATTGCAGCCAGCGCCAGCCCGCTCAAAATTGCGCCGAGCGTGCGCGGCGGAGTACTGCCCATACGCAGGTCAACCTCGTGCTCGCCGGCGGGCAAATCGACGGTGATGAGGCCGTGCGGCGGCTCATAGCGATGGGCCAGCGGCTGGCCATCGAGCCAAACCTGCCAGCCGGGGTAATCGTAAGTGTAAAACTGGAACGTGACCGGCGTTTGGGCCGTCACCTTTACCCGGTCTGATGCGCCGCCGTGGTGCAGCATCGCCACCGTTCCCTGCCCGGCGATAATGCCGGCCGTGGTCAGCGGCTGGCCGGCCAGATATTGCGCCTCCATCGGGCTGGTTTGCGGCTGCTCAGCCGTGACCGAGACCATCCCCACCCGGTCAACAATCGACGCCCGGTCCCAGTTGACCACCGCCAGCGGCGTTTCCGCCCAGGCCGGGATGTCGGTGTACTGCGGCACTGTGTAGCCAAACGAACCGAGCACCATCACCAGCGCCAGCAAATAAAGCGCCGGCGACAGTTCGCCGGTTGGGTGGTGATCGCCGGCGTTCAACCCGGCCACCAACGCCGCGCTCACCATCGACATGGTGAAAGCGGTTACGGCCAGCAATCGCCACGGGAATTGCACCAGGCTGGCAATGGGGATAACCTGCCACACCGGCCCGGCCAGCGGCGACATCAGCAGCACGGCCACCAGCGTTGCCCCAAAAAAGAAAATAGCGGTGTAGCGATGCGGGTAACTGCGTCCAATGCTGACCACCAACGCAAACGCCAGCAACACAAAAACCACAATGCCCAATTGAAACGAAAGGTCATCGACCGGGCCGGGGCCGGCGTAGCCGTAACCCCAGGCTTCTTTAAAAAACTGCGAAAAATAGACAAAGTGCTGCAAATAGCTGTAACTGCCGCTGGTCCACTGCTCCACTTTGATGTAGCTGGTTTCGGCCAGCACCGGCAGCAGATAAATGGCCGCCAGCAGCACGCCGAGCAGCCCGGCTCCGGCGGCAAACAGCGCGTACCGGGCCAGGGCCATCACGTTGAGTTTGCTTTTGCCCAAAATCAGGTAGAGGATGTAAACCACCAGCACCGGGGTGAAGGTAAAGAACGAGGTGTGGTGGGTGAGCGCCAGCAGGCCGTAGGCCAGCCCGGCCAGCGCCAGCCGGCGGCGGCCCGGCGCGGCGATCAGTTCGGTGAAGGCCCAAAAAACAAAAGGGATGACCGCCAGCGAGACGTATTCGGCGTAGGCGCTGCGCACAAAAATTTCCAGCAGGTGAAACGGCACAACCATGTACACCACCGCCGCCAGCAGCCCGGCCAGCGGCCCAAACAACCGCCGGGCGAAGCCAACCATGCCCAACCCGGCGGCGATGGTCGCCAGCACGTAAACGCTTTTCACCGCGGCGGTAAACCCCAAACCGAGCAATACCAGCAGTTCGGCGGCGTAAAAGGCCAGCGGCGCGTACATGTTGAACAATGGGTAGCCGTAACCAAAGGCAAAATCCGGCGCCCAGCGCGGCCACAGGTAGCCATCGCGGAAGGTCTGGTCAAATTCCACCAAAAAGAAAACACTGTGGCGAGCGTCGTGGGCGTTAAAAAAGTAGGCCGGGGTGAGCAGCGGCGCCCAGGCCACCACCGACAACGCCAGCACCAGCCAGATTGTTGAGTCAAGTTTACGGAGTCCAAAACTGTAGTTTTGGACTCCACCTTCAGAAAACATCGTATTCAATCTGAAACTCCCGGATGGGGTAACTGCACCAGCAATCATCCAACCATTCGCGCCCCTGATTTTCCAGATAGTGAAACAGGCTGGAGTGAGGCCATTCGCTTAACTGGTTGACATACTTGTGTTTGATTGGATTGTAATGGATGTAGTTGAAATGCTGCCAAAAATCTCGATCATTCCGAATACACCGATCCCAATAATTCCACCAAACACGCCGACCCGGCACATTGTCTATTTGATTGAAATATGTGGCAGTTTTTGCATGAAATCGCTTAAAAAACTTTGCCAGTTTATTTCCCCCGGATAACCGAAACAAAATGTGGTAATGGTTGTTTAAAACAACCCAGGCTTTCAAATCAAGGTGATACGCTGCGGCAAGGTTAATCAATTCTGTCACAAAATACTGCTTGCAAGCCGGAGATGCAAGCCTGTTCTGATGCTGGTATGTGGCCGCTGTTACAAAATAGAACGTATCATCAACATAAATATGGGGCGGATTGTTGATGCGTTTTTTGAATTGGTTCATATCCAAATGTGTTGCAGGAGTCCAAAACTGCAGTTTTGGACTCCTTTCATGTCGAAGGCAAATGTTTCCCAAACTTGTTTGCTAGCCAATCTCCCCAACTCAACAATCCCGCCACCAGCAGCAGCGACAGCAACGAAATCCACTGGCCGGCGATGCGCACCGGGGTGTCTTCAAAACGCAATTCCAAAAAATGGGAGCCGGACGGAATCGGCACCACCATCCAGCCCTCGATGGGGGTGGTGCTGATTTGCGGCATTTCGACCGGCGGGCCAATGCGGGTGACCGGCCCTTTGGCTTTGTCCAGGTTGCCATCGTGCGGCCCCAAATCCTGATAAATATAGGCCGTCCAGCCGGGGTAGTAGGGCACAAAAAACGTCACCGACTGGCCTGTTTTGTCCGTGCCCACCCACAGCAGCTCATGCACGCTGTCCATTTCCATCGAGTACACGCCCACGCTTTGGTCGGCGGGCAGCGCGGTGTAATTAACTTTGGTGGTAATCTGGCCGCCGCGCTCAACCTGCTCGGCCAGCGTGCTCCAATTGGGGATGCGCCGCACCCAGGCCGTTTGCCCGGTCATCTCATCCGAGGATTGCTGAAAACGGAACAGCGCCGCCTGGCTCACCGGCCCTTCGGTGGGTTTGGGGTCGCGCACTTCAGCGCGGAGATAGGGGTAGCTGGCCAGCAAAATCAAACTGCACAGAATGACCAAATACAAGGATGAAGGCTGAAGGAGGAAGGATGACGAGTGATCTGCGCCTTCTGACTTCCGCCTTCCGCCTTCTGCCTTCTGCCCTGCTACCGTCCCCGCCACTACCGCGATAAACGGGGCGATGACCACCAGCAACCGCCACGGAAACTGGGCAAATGTCGAAAGCGGCAGCACGGCCCAAACAAAATAGCTGGCCGGTGTGGTCAAAAATATCAGCAGGATGGTGACAGCCTGAAAAAAGCGCAGGGTGCGCCGGGTCGCCGCAGCCGCGATTTTGGGCACGGCCCAAAACGAGAGCGCCAGCAGCACCAGCGCCGCCAGCCCAATCTGAAAACCGGCGGCATCATCCGGGCCGGGGATGCTGGCCCCAAACCCCCAGTTGGGCGAAAAGAGCTGGAAAATCTCCACAAAGTCATCGCCAAAAGCAAAGCGGCCGCCCACCCACTGATCGACCCGCACGTATTTGTATTCCAGAACGGCCGGCAGCCAAAAAATGGCGCTCAAGCCGAGGCCCAGCAGCAGCGCCGCCAGCGGCCACAACCCGGCGCGGATAAGGCGAGCGATCTGCTGCATAATTCGTAATTCGTAATTCGTAATTCGTAATTGGCTTAGCAGCATCACCGCCACGTACAGGCCCAAAATGGGGGTGACCATCAGCGCCAGCAGGTTACTGGTAAACATCAGCGCGGCGTAGGCCAGCGCCGTCCCCAGCAGCGAGCGCAACCGCGGCCGGGTCACGGTCTCGTAAAAACCCCACAGCACCAGCGGGATAAACACAAACCCCACCGACTCGGCCAGCGCGGCCCGGACGTACAGGTCAAACAGGTGATAGGGCAGGTACACGTACACCAGCGCCGCCACCAGTCCCGCCGCCTCGCCGAGCAGCCGCCGCACAAACAGAAACATCGTTAGCCCGGACAGCAGCACCGACAGGCCGAAGACAATTTTTACGGCGGTCACAATATCAAAACCGAGCAGATGCAGCGCCTCGCCAACGTAGCTGGACAACGGCCCGTAAATATTAAAAAACGGGTAGCCGTAGCCAAAGGCAAAATCCGGCGCCCAGCGCGGATACCAGACCCCATCTTGAATGGCTTTGTCAAACTGGTATAAAAAATAAACCGAATGGCGGGCATCGTGCGCGCCCCAAAAATAGCCGGGCTGCAGCAGCGGCCCAATCGCCGGCAGCGACAGCAGCAGAACTAAAATGACAAATGACCAATGACCAATGACCAATGACCAATGACGAATGACTAACGATGACTTTCGGTTTCCGGACTCTGGACTCCGAACTCTGGAATCTGACTCCCGACTCCTGACTCCTGACTTTTGGCTACTGGACATCGAAAATCACTCTCCCGGAGTCATCGCCGGACACGGACAGGCGCTCCAGCGTGGCTTCATCGTACAGGCCGACAAAGAGGCGGTACGGCCCGGCGGGCGCATCGGCCGGCACGGCCAGCGGATAGCTATCGGCGATGACTTCACCCGGCACCCACTGCGACGTGGGGTACGCGCCTTCGTGCGGGTAGCCGTCAAACTGGGCCAGCACGTTGCCGGCAGCATCAACCAGGTGGACAAAAATTTTGTAGTCCTGCCCAAAAATTTGCAGCGGCTGCCAGCGCACCGCCAGCACCAGCGCCTCGCCGGGGCGAAGCGAGCCGTGGGCCGCCAGCGGGATCGTTGTTTCACCCTGCCCCAACCCAACGGTGTAGCCGGAGGTCTGCATTTCAAAGTGATGGTCCAGCAAGACCAGCAGGTTATCACCCAAAATGGCCTCCGGCCCCGGCGGGATGGAGTCGGTTTTGATAAATTGGGGCAGCAGCGCGGGGTAGGCGCTCAGCAGGATGAACAGAATCACCCCGGCCAGCAGCGGCAGCCGGGCAAATTGCGGCTCGAGCCAGAGCAGCGCGCCGGCCAGCACCGAGAGGCACAGCCCGGCCAGCCCCAACAACTGCCACGGATAGGCCAGCAGCGGCCAGCGCCACACGGCTGCGGCCAGCGGCGTGGTCAGCAGCGCCAACGCCAGCGCCGCCAGCAGAAAAAACCACAGGCGACGGTCGCGCCGCTGAGCCGGGTTGGGCCACCACTGCGTTACCGCCAGCAGCGACAGCCCGGCCGCGGCCAGCCCCACTTGCAGCGACATGCCATCGTTCCAGCCGGGGCGACTGGCCCCAAACCCCCACGCCGCCGAAAAAAGCTGGTTGGGGTAGAGCAGGTGATCGGCGGGATTAATCGGCGCGGTAAAGGGGTGGCCGAGCAGCGCATAGCCGGCCGCGGCCAGCCCCACGCCGCCGAGCACCGCCAGCAGCGGCAGCAGCGATTCGCGGCGGTGAACGGCCAGCAGCAGAATCGCGGCCAGCAGCGCGGCCCACAACGCCAGCCCCAACTGCGTTAGGCCGAGCGCCAGCCAAAACAGCGCCGCCGGCAACAGCAGCGCCCGGCGCGGCGAAGTAACCAGATACGTTACCGCCAGCAAGGCCCACGGCAGCAACCCCCAAAAGAGCGTTTCGGCCCAGGCGCCGCGCACGTAAACGGCGGCAATCTGAAAAGGCAGGTAAACATACACCAGCGCGGCAACCAGCGCCCCGACGTATCCCAGCCAGCTTCGCAGCCACAGCAGCAGCCCCGCGCCGCCCAGCAGCCAGCTCACGCCAAAAATCAGTTTGACGGCGCTGACCGGCGGCAGCGGCAGCAGCGCCGCCACTGCGTACGGCAGCAGGCCGTCGCCGGGGAGGGCGGCAAAGCGGGTGGCGATGGGTGGCGTCCAGCCGGGGCCAAAGTTGGCCCGAATATCGGCAATATTCCACAGCGGCACAAAGCCGCTGTGCGCCTGAAAATAACCGGGGTAAAACAGGGGAGCGATAGCAAACAGACTCAACGCCAGCAACAACCCCAGCGCCCCGGCCAGCGATAGCGCCAGCGGTTGGCTGAAAATTGCAGATTCGGCGGGCGGCGGAGCGACCGGGGCAAAATCAGTCGGTTTGGGCATAAATCACCGGCAACCGGTCAGGCCTCATTGGCTGCCTGGCCGTCAAGCCCCAATTCGGCAGCGGCGGCCTGCATACCGGCCAGCACCACCTGAATGTGCTCGTCGAGGGGCATATCTATCGCCGCCGCACCGGCTTCAACTTCGTCGCGGTTAACGCCGGGGGCAAAAGCGGTGGTTTTCCATTTTTTCTTGATGGATTTCAGCGCCACATCACGGACATCTTTGGAGGGGCGTACCAGAGCCACGGCGGTGATCAGGCCGGTCAGCTCGTCCACAGCGAACAGGGTTTTCTCCAGCAGCGACTCCCGCTCCACGCCGGTCACTTCGGTGGCGTGCGAGAGGATGGCCCGGATAATCTCCTCATCGACGCCGCGCTCGCGCAAAATTGGCGCGCCGACATTGGGATGGCCGTCCGCGGCCACGTTGGGGTAACGCTCGTAGTCGAAATCGTGCAGCAGGCCCACCAGCCCCCAGCGTTCTTCATCCTGCCCAAAACGGCGGGCGTAGGCGCGCATGGCCGCCTCGACGGCCAGCATGTGCCGGCGTAAATGATGGCTGGGGGTGAAGTCACACACCAGTTCCCAGGCTTCCTGTCGGTTCATTGGTTGCTCCTTTGAAAATAGGAATTAGGAATTAGGAGTTAGGAGTTGGAAACCAGAAGTCCTGGTTCCCCTAATTCCCAATTCCTGCCCCCTGACTCCTGACTCCTGATTCCGCTATATCTTAACCAAAAATGACAAATCCGCGAAATTACGGGCCAGGCATCACTTGAGATTTCACCCTCTCAACCCTTTTGACAATCACCCTCGAATGCATTAGAATGCCTGTTGCTCAAAATGACGAGTAAAATCGTACGCAGATGTGCAGAAATTTCGCGAATGAACGCGTTTTAAGGAGATCTTAATGGCTGGTAGTTACACAACTGACAAAATCCGCAACATCGTCCTCCTGGGTCACAACGGCAGCGGCAAAACGTCGCTGGCCGAGGCGATGCTCTTTAACACCGGGGCAATCAACCGGCTGGGCAAAGTGGAGGACGGCAACACCGTTTCCGACTACGACGAAGAAGAAATCAACCGGACAATGTCGTTAAGCCTGTCGGTACTTCCGTGCGAGTACGAAGGCCACAAAATTAACGTGATTGACGCGCCGGGGTACGGCGACTTTGTCGGTGAGCAACTCAACGGGCTGTACGTGGCCGATACCGTGGTGCTGGTGCTGGATGGTTCGGCCGGCGTTGAAGTGGGCACGCAACTGGCCTGGCAAATGGCCGTTGACCACAACAAGCCGATTGCTGTTTTTCTCAACAAAATGGACCGCTCCAACGCCAGTTACCGGCGAGTCATTGCCCAACTGCGGGAAATGTTCGATGCCACCTTTGTGCCGATGGAATTGCCCATCCGCGACGGCGAAGTTTTCAAAGGCATTGTTGACCTCATTTCGCTGAAAAGTTACACCGCCCAAACCAAAGGCGGCCCGGCCCCCGATAACATGGCCGACGAACTGGAAGAGTTTCGCACTCAGGTGATTGAATACGGCGCCGAAGGCGACGACGAATTGATGATGAAATATTTTGAGGGCGAAGAGTTGACGCAGGACGAAATCGCCTCTGGCTTGCAGGCCGGCCTGCGCCAGCGACGAATTGTGCCCGTTTTCTGCGGCTCGGCCGCGGCCAACGTGGCGGTTGCCAGCTTTATGCACAACGTCATTAAAACGTTCCCCATCCCCACCGCTACCGAAGTCACTGCCCAAAACAGCAAAACCGGCGATGAAGTAACCCTCAACAACGATGCCAAAGGGCCGCTGGCGGCGCAGGTATTTAAAACCATTAACGACCAGTACGGCCGCATGAGCTACATGCGGGTTTGGTCCGGCACGCTGCACGGCGATGGCCGCGCCTTTAACGCCCGCACCGAAACAGAAGAGCGAATTGGCGGGCTGTTCTCGCCACGCGGCAAAGAACAGATCAACGTGAAAGAGGCCGTTGCCGGCGATATTGTCGGGGTGGTCAAGCTCAACGACACTCAAACCAACGACACCTTGAGCGACAAAGCCACGCCGCTGCAAGTTGACGCCGTCACTTACCCCTTCCCGGTGTTTGCGCTGGCGCTTAAACCCAAAACCCAGGGCGATTCGGCCAAGCTGGGGCCCAGCCTCACCCGCATTTGCGAAGAAGACCCGACGTTAAATCATCGGTATGAAAGAGCCACCCGCCAAACCCTGCTGGAAGGCATGGGCGAAACTCACGTGGATATTGCCGTCAAACGGATGGCCGCCCGCTTTGGGTTGAACGTGGATACCGCCACCCCGCGCGTGCCGATGATGGAAACCGTCTCGCGCACCGCCTCGGCCCAGTACCGCCACAAAAAACAGACCGGCGGCGCCGGCCAGTTTGGCGAAGTTCACCTGCGGGTTGAACCAAAAGAACGCGGCGAAGGTTTTGAATATAAAAGTGAAATCTTTGGCGGCTCAATTTCGCAGCCGTTCCTGCCGTCCATTGAAAAAGGGATCAAGCAGGTGCTGGAAGGCGGCGTGCTGGCCGGCTACCCTGTGGTTGATGTTCGCGCCGTGGTTTACGACGGCAAGGAACACCCGGTAGACTCCAAAGACATCGCTTTTCAGATTGCCGGCCGCGAAGCCTTTAAACAGGCGTTTATGCAGGCCGGGCCAATTTTGCTGGAACCAATTGTTGATTTAACCATCACCGTGCCCGAAGAGTTTACCGGCGATGTTACCGGCGACCTGAGCACCAAACGCGGCCGGATGTCTGGCATGGAGCAGGTGCGCGGCAACACCATCATCACCGCCCAGGCGCCGCTGGCCGAAGTGCAGCGCTACGCCACCGAACTGCGCTCGATTACGCAGGGGCGGGGGGTGTACACCATGAAAATTTCTCACTACGAACCTGTGCCCAGCCACATTGCCGGCGATATTATTGCCCAGGCCCAGAAAGAGCGAGAAGAGGAGTAAGAATGCCCTCCATTTTTCCATTCACAGCCATTGTGGGCCAGGACCGCATGAAAACGGCCCTGGTGCTGAATGCCATCAACCCCAAAATCGGCGGGGTGCTGATCCGGGGCGAACGCGGTACCGCCAAAAGTACGGCGGCCCGCGCCCTGGCCGCGCTGCTGCCGGAAATTGACGTTTTTGTTGACTCGCCGTTTAACGACGATCCCCACGCGCCCGAAACCTGGTCGGACTGGGTAAAAGAGCACAAGTCCCGTGGCGAAGAGCTGCGCGTTAGCTCACACCGCATTCGTTTTGTCGATTTGCCGGTGAGCGCCACCGAAGACCGCGTGGTTGGCACGCTCGATATTGAGCAGGCCATCAAAAAAGGCGAACGCCATTTTGAACCGGGGGTACTGGCGGCAGCCAACCGCGGCCTGCTGTATGTTGACGAAGTCAACCTGCTGGACGACCACGTGGTTGACCTGCTGCTTGACTCGGCGGCGATGGGCATCAACGTGGTTGAGCGCGAAGGCATCAGCTTTGCCCACCCGGCCCGATTTATGTTTGTGGGCACTATGAACCCGGAGGAGGGGGACCTGCGCCCGCAGCTATTGGACCGCTTTGCGCTGTGCGTGGATATTAGCAGCATTGCCGATTCAACGCAGCGAATGGAAATTTTGGAACGCACGCTCAATTTTGAACGCGACGCCGAAGCCTTTTACCAGGAATGGGCGCCCAAAGAACAGGTTCTGGCCAACAAAATCACCCACGCCCGGCAGTTGCTGCCGCAGGTGGTTTATACCCGGCGCGATCTGTTTACTATTGCCGAACTGATGGCCGACTTGCAGGTTGATGGTCACCGCGGCGACATCGTTATCCTGAAAACCGCACTGGCCCACGCTGCCTTCAACGAGCGGACAAAAGTGACCCGGCTGGACATTTTGGTCGGCGCGGAACTGGCGTTACCGCACCGGCTCAAGCGTCAGCCTTTCCAGGATACCACTGTGCAATTCCAGGAATTGGCCGAACGGCTGGAAGAAATCCGGCAGGAAGCCATTCAGCAGGAAACGCAACAAATGCAGCAGCAAACCAGCGCCGGCGACGCGGCGTCGTCGCTTGAGGAAAAAAAAACGGCACTGAGATAGATGATGACTCTGCGGTGCCCCCGCCAACGGGGGCGCCGCAGCAGCCGGAACACTCCGAACAGTCCTCCGGCGACAAAAGCGCGGCCAACAACCCCGTTAATGTTGGGCAAGATTTTATGCCGCGCAAGCTGCAAACCCCCATCGACCAAATGACGCGCCCCACGGCGGGCAAGCGCAGTTACACTAAAACCAACCGCAAACGCGGCCGCTATATTCAGGCGCGCCCGGCCCGGGGCCGGCCCAAAGATGTGGCCTTTGACGCCACCCTGCGCGCCGCCGCGCCGTTTCAACTCAGCCGTGACCGCACCGACCGGGCTTTGGCCGTTGAAAAACAGGACATCCACGACAAAGTGCGCGTGCGCCGCGCCTCAAACCTGATTCTGTTTGTGGTGGATGCCAGTTGGAGTATGGCCGCCGCCGAACGGATGGAAGCCACCAAAGGGGCCATTATGAGCCTGTTGCTCGACGCCTACCAGCGCCGCGACCAGGTGGGGCTGGTGGTCTTTCAAAAAGAAGAGGCGCGGCTGGTGTTACCGCCTACCTCAAGCGTGGAGCTGGCCAAAAAAGCGCTGGCCGACGTGCCGGTCGGCGGCAAAACGCCGCTCTCAGCCGGGCTGTACCTGGCCTTCCGCGTGCTCACCCAGCAAACCCGGTTGCACCCGGAAATAATGCCGCTGATGATTCTGCTCACCGACGGCGCGGGCAATGTGTCGATGTCTGATCTGCCGGCGCAGGACGAAGCCCACCGCATTGCCAAAATGATTATGGAAGAGGGCATCCGCTCGGTGGTGATCAATATGGAACACGCCAGTTTTGATCGCGGCCTGGCGCAGGGGCTGGCGGTTGAACTGAACGGCCCCTGTTACGCCCTGCACGAACTCAAAGCCGACACCCTGTACCAGACCGTTAAAGACGAACTGCGGTTTGCCTGAAAATGAACGAGTCGGCGAATTGCGAATGACGAATGACCAATGACCAATGACAGAGTTTAACCGATCATTGATATTGATAATTGGTCATTGATAATTGATAATTCCCGACCCCTGATTCCTGATTCCTACTTTTCAAAGGAGCAACTCATGACAAAAATGAGCAAACGCGAGCGCCTGGAAGCCACTTTTGCCGGCGCGCCCGTCGACCGGCCGCCGGTGGCGTTGTGGCGGCACTGGCCGGTAGATGACCAGTACGGCCAGGAATTGGCCCGCGCCTCGCTGGTTTTTCAGCACACCTTTGATTTTGACTTTATCAAAGTAACGCCCAGCAGCAACTACAGCGTCGATGGTTACGGCTCGCAGAGCAGTTGGGAAGGCAACCAGGAAGGCACCCGCGCCAAAGGCCCGGCCGTGATCAAATCGCCGGACGACTGGCTCAAGCTCAAACCGCTGGAGCCGGGTCAGGGGCTGCTGGCTGAAGTGCTCAAAGCCAATCACATCATTGGCCAGGCCGTTAAAGAAGACACCCCTTTCATCCAGACGGTATTTAACCCGCTGTCACAGGCCAAAAATCTGGCCGGCAACCGGCTGTTGTCTGACCTGCGGCTGTACCCGGAGGCGCTCAAAACCGGGCTGGCCACGCTGACCGAGTCGATTTTGCGCTTTATCGAGGCGCTCAAAGCCACCGGCTGCGCCGGTATTTTTCTGGCGGTTCAGCACGCCAGTTACAACCTGCTCACCGAGGCCGAATATCGTGAGTTTGGCGTGCCGTTTGATCTGCAAATTCTGGAAGCCACCGGCGATATGTGGTTCAATTTGATCCACCTGCACGGCAGCAACGTGATGTTCGATCTGATTGGCAGCTACCCCGGCCAGGTTATCAACTGGCACGATGTTGAAACGCCGCCCAATCTGGCCGAAGCGGAGCCGCGCACGCGCATGGCCCTGTGCGGCGGGCTGCGCCAGTGGGAAACAATGGTCCGCGGCACGCCGGATACCGTCGTTGCGGAAGCCCGGGCCGCGCTGCAAGCCACCGGCGGTCGCCGTTTTATTTTGGGCACCGGCTGCGTTACGCCCATCACCGCGCCCACCAGCAATATTCTGGCCGCGCGCAAAGCGGTGGAAGCGGCGCAGTAACTCATGGCTAACGAAGAATTCTCGCTGACCACGGCTCAGGTGGCGGCCCAGCGGCAGGGTTACAAATACTGCCCCCAATGCCGCACGCCGATGGTTGATAAATTTGTATTTGGCCGGACCCGCCGGGTTTGCCCCAACGAGGAATGCCACTTTGTCCAGTTCATCGATCCCAAACTGACCACGGCGGTAATGCCGCTCAAGGGCGACAAAGTGCTGATGGTCAAGCGGACAATGGAGCCGGGCCGCGGCAGTTGGTGTTTTCCGGGTGGTTTTATGGAAACGGGCGAAACGCCGCAGCAGTGCGCCATCCGCGAGTGCAAAGAAGAAACCGGCTTTGACATTGAAATTACCGGGCTGATCGATGTGTTTTATTACGAAGATTACCGCGGCAGCGGTGTGGTGATCATGTTCAAAGGCGAGGTTGTTGGCGGCGAAGTGGTGCTCAACCCCGTTGAATCGGAAGCGGTGGGCTTTTTTGCCATCGATGAACTGCCGGAGCCGATTGCCTTTGAAAGCAACATCCAGTCGCTGGCCGCCTGGCGCGCCGGGAAAATTTAGCAGGAACAGCCAATGACCAAAATTCTTGCCATTGAAACATCGTGCGATGAAACCGCCGCGGCCATCATTGAAGACGGTTACAAAATCTGCTCCAATGTGGTCGCCTCACAAATTGATATTCACCGGCGCTACGGCGGCGTCTTCCCCGAAGTCGCCTCGCGCCAGCATATTTTGGCCATTGGCACGGTGATTCAGGATGCGCTGGTGCAGGCCGAAACCGACTGGGACGGCCTCGACGCGGTAGCCGTGACTTACGGACCGGGGCTGGCCGGCAGCCTGCTGGTGGGCGTTAACGCCGCCAAAGGGATTGCGCTGGCCCGCAACCTGCCGCTCATCGGCGTGAATCATTTGGAGGGGCACCTCTATTCCAACTGGCTCGATCACAAACACAGCGGCCACCCGCCCCGCAAAAAATTCCCGGCCCTGTGCCTGCTGGTCTCCGGCGGCCACACCGAGCTGGTGTTGATTCGCCACCACGGCAACTACGAAATTCTGGGCCGGACCATCGACGACGCCGCCGGCGAAGCGTTTGATAAAATTGCCCGCCTGCTGGATGTGGGTTTTCCCGGCGGCCCGGCCATCGAACAGGCCGCCAAAGATGGCAACCCCAACGCCTACAATTTTCCGCAGGCCCGGCTCGGCGGCTCGTACGATTTCAGCTTTTCCGGGCTGAAAACCGCGGTGCTGCGCGTGGCTCAAAAATACAGCAACGTTGACAAACTGCACACGCCGGCCGACCCGCGCCGCAGTGGGTCAAAAATGCCGGTGGCCGATATTGCCGCCTCGTTTCAAACCGCCGTGGTGGATGTGCTGGTGAGCAAAACCAAAGCCGCCGCGGAAGAACACAACGTGAAAGAAGTGCTGCTGGCCGGCGGCGTGTCGGCCAACAGTTTGCTGCGCAACAAAATGATGTCGAGCCTGAGCCAGCCGGTGCTGGCGCCGCCCATCTGGCTCTGCACCGACAACGCGGCCATGATCGGCGCGGCGGCTTACTGGCGGCTGCAAGCCGGCCAAACTTCCGGCTGGGAGTTGGACGTAGTGGCCAATCTGCCGCTGGTGGCCAATTCAAACTAAGGACAATGCCCCGTGAAACTGGAAGACCTAGCCTGCCCCCACTGCCATGCGCCGCTCAAAGGCAGCTTTCAACCCGGCCAGCAAATTGAGTGCGATAATTGCGGCTCGGTGTTTTTGGCCAGCGAAGTTGAAGCGCGGCAGGCCGTTGCCTGCCCCGCCTGCCGCACCATTAACGCCATCACCGAGCGCTATTGCACCCAGTGCGGCGAGTCGCTCAAAATTGACTGCGTGATGTGCTACACCGAAAACCCGGTCGGCACCGTATTTTGCGCCAACTGTGGCGCGCATCTGGCCAACGCCCGGGCGCGCCGCCAAAAAATGATGGAAGAACGGCGGGAATTTCAGCGGCAGCGCACCGAACAGTTCAAAGCCAAAGCCGCTCGCCAGCAGGCCGAAAAGTTACAGCAGTTGCTCGACGCGCTGGATGAGCCGGAAAACCACGATTTCGCCATCTACCAGATTAACCAGTTGGGCGAGCAGGCCATCGCCGCGCTGATTGAAACTATGCTGCACGATGATGACGTTGACGCCCGCTACGGCTCGGCGCGGGCGCTGGGGCAGATTTGCTACCAGCACGATATCAAACGGTTCAACAAAGCCCGCGTCACCAAGGCGCTCGTTCGCGCCCTGGCCGACGATCAGCCGCCGGTGCGTTATTGGGCGGCCAACGCGCTGGGCAAATGCGCCGGCCAATCGGCGCTGGAACCGCTGGCGGGGTTGCTCAAAGACAAGCACCAGGGGGTGCGCCAGCAGGCCCAGCGCGCCATCGAGCGCATTGGCGGCCCGCGCGCCGCCGAAATTTTGGCGCAGGAAGAAAAACGCGGGCTTTTTAACTGGATCAAAGGAAATTAGCCAATGCCCAAAGAGACATTACTTTTCACGGGAAGCGGCGACGACGGCTACACCAATTTACTGGGAGCGGAGCGTGTTACCAAGTACGATCTTCGGCCCGAAGCCTACGGCGCCGTTGATGAAGCCAGCGCGTTTTTGGGGCTGGCCCGCGCCGACGAAACCGCCAGCGAGCGCACCCGATCTCTGATTTTGGAAGTTCAGCGCGATTTGTGGATATTAATGAGCGAGCTGGCCAGCGCGCCCAACGTGTCGCTGCCCAAAAAAATCACCGCCGAGCGTACCGGCTGGCTGGAAACCGAAACGGCCAAACTGGGCCAGGAGTTCCCGCCGCTGACGCAGTTTGTAGTCCCCGGCGATACCCGGCTCGGCGCACTGCTTGATGTGGCCCGCACGGTGGTTCGCCGCGCCGAACGGCAGGTGGTCAAACTGACCCATCAGGGCCACATGGCCAACCACGAAATTATGCGCTATCTCAACCGGCTGTCGTCGCTGTTGTTTGCCCTGGCCCGCTTTGAAGAACACCGGCAGGGGCACCAGGCCACTTTGGCCAAAACTGTCAAATAAGCCGATGACCTTTCTTGGCCATCCCCTGCATTCGTTCACGGTTCATTTTCCCATCGCTTTGTATTTGCTGGGCGTGCTGCTCACCGGGCTGGCTCTGTCGCGCGGCGCAGCGGATACGGAGCGATTCGCTTTTTGGAGCTTTGGCCTGAGCTGGCTGGCCACGCTGGTAGCCAGTATTTTTGGGCTGATCGATCAGGGCCAGCTTGCCCCCACCGATCCCCGGCTAAACGCGGTGAATGCCCATATTAGCGGCGGCGTGGCCCTGCTGATTATTAATGGGTTGCTGGTTTACATGCGCTTTCGCTGGGCAGATGTGCTGGTGCGGTATCGCTGGCCGTACCTGGGGCTGATGGCGCTCGGCGCGGCGGCGGTGCTGGCCACCGGCTGGCTCGGCGGCGAGCTGGTTTTTCGCTGGCACATCGGCGTTATTCAACCGTAGCCGGCATAAGGATTTGTTATAGCTCGGCGAGTTTCACCCGCTTGACACCCCTCCCTCCCATAAGATATAATAGCCCCACCTTTATAGCCCCTAAAAGTTATTAGCCTTTCCACTGATTGAGATTGTGTTAACTTTAGACAACGTCATTTTATGGATAACCACAATTGTGCTGCTGGTAACCGGCGGCTTAATTGTGTTGTCGCTGGTGCGGCTGCAGCGGCAATCGCCGGCCGATAAAAACCACTCGGCGTTGGATCTGATCTGGACACTTATTCCCATTGGTATTTTAGTTTTGCTGCTGGTGCTAACCTATCAGGCTGTTTCAACAACCGATAACGCCGCCAGCAGTCCAACCACCGCCCCGGTTGCCCGGCAATAATCTGGCCGGGGTTAGAACACTTGCGCCGGCTCTCTCTGTGGTCGCAGTGCAGGTGTTGCGAATGAACGAATCACCGAATCTGCGAGTCAGCGAATTGCGTGTTGCAGGATGATAAAATTGAGCACACCCTGACTCCCGACTCCTGATTGCTGATTCCTATTTTTGGAGGAGAGGACCATGCCAACCAAACTTTTCAAGGGATTGACCATCGCGTTATTGATTGGCGCGGTGCTCCAACTTCTGTTTGGGCCAGGGCAACTGCTCGGGGCGCTGCTGATGCTGGCGCTCACCGCCGCCACAGCGGTTGTTGCCCATCGCCGCCGGCCCAAAACCGAGGGAGCAGCCAGCCTGGCTGTGGTGGGGCTGGCGCTGCTGCAACTGGGCCTGGTTATTGTCGCCGGGCATATCCCACCGCTGCTGGCCTCGACGGCGCATTTGCTCACCTCGACCCTGCTGGCCGGCAGCGCCATCTTTTTGACCACTGCCGCGTTTGTTTTTGCTCCACGCCCCGGCTTGAAAAATCCAATTCACAAATTCTATTTTCGCTCAATAGTGCTGACCGGGCTGGGGCTGTTGCTGCTGTTTGCCGCCGGCGCGCTGGTTAGCCAGAGCGGCTCCGGCGCGGCCTGCCCGGACTGGCCGCTGTGCTGGGGCGCAATTTTCCCGGAGCAACTTTCATTGCCGGTGGCCGTGCTGCTGCTGCACCGGTTTACCGCCGTGCTGATTGGCGTGCTGGTAGCCGGAATTGTGCTGCAAACTCGCCGCAACTACCGGCAGCATCCCGGCTTGCGGCGCTGGTCAACTACGCTGGGGCTGTTGTTTTTGGGCCAGGCAGCGATGGGCGGCCTCTATTCGGTGGAGGGCCTGCCCGCCGACGCGCTCAAAATTACCCACCTGCTGCTGACCACCCTTACCTGGGGCAGCCTGGTCACGCTGGCCTCCATTTGCTACCTCACCGTTGAAGCGCGCGTGCCGCTGGCCCAGCCGGCCCCAATGGAGCGCCCACCGCAAACCGCCAAACAAAAAGCGCTCACCTATTTTAAACTGACCAAACCGTGGGTGATGGTTTTGCTGCTGCTCACCACCATCACCGCGATGGTCATCGCCGCCCGCGGCCTGCCGTCCATCGCGCTGATATTGACCACGCTGCTGGGGGGCGCGCTCTCCGCCGGCGGAGCCAGCGCGCTCAACAGCTACATCGACTCCGATATTGACCAGAAAATGTCGCGCACCTCGCGCCGGGCCACCGTTACCGGGCTGGTCACGCCGCAGCAAACGCTGGTTTTTGGCCTCAGCCTCAGCGCTCTGTCGTTTTTGATTTTCGCTGTGTTTGTCAATATGCTCAGCGCCATTCTCAGCACTATTGGCATTGTCTATTACGTCTTTTTTTACACGCTCTACCTCAAACGAAGCACCATTCACAATATTGTCATCGGTGGGGCCGCCGGGGCCATTCCGCCGCTGGTCGGCTGGACGGCCGTCACCAACTCGCTGGATTTGGCCGCGTTTTACCTGTTTGCCATCATCTTTTTCTGGACGCCGCCCCACACCTGGGCGCTGGCGATGATGGTTAAAAAGGATTACGCCAGCGCCCGCGTGCCGATGCTGCCGGTGGTGGTGGGCGAGCAGGAAACCAGCTACCAGATTTGGCTCTATTCGGTGCTGCTGATTGGCTTGACCCTGTTGCCGGTTACCTTTAACATGGCCGGCTGGCTCTATTTTGCCGCGGCGCTGTTGCTGGGCTTTCGGTTTTTACAGTTGGCCTGGAAACTGTGGCATAACGCCACCGACAAAGCCGTGAGCCGCAAACTGTACAAATTCTCCCAATCTTACCTGGCCCTGTTGTTTCTGATCATGGCCATCGACCGCTCCATTTTTTAATTCAGTAAATTGATGCCCTTGCCCGGCCCGGCGAAACACTGCTCGCCGGGCTGTTTTTTTGCCGTCGCCGGGTTTGGAAATGTTAAGAAAGGTAAGTAAAATCTACCTTTATCGTTTTGCTAATTAAACCCGGATTGAATCATTTATGACTCCTGCCATTTTAAGCCTGGCTACCGGCGTTCCGCCGCACCGCCACACCCAAACTGAACTCCACGACCGCTGGCTACAGCCGTTAATTAACAGCCACCGGGCCAAAGCCATCTTTGAGGCCGCCGAAATTGACACCCGTTACAGCGTGCTGGCTACCGCCGATTTTCTGGCCACCGAACCGAGCACCCAGGCCCGCAACGAGATTTACCTGCCGGCGGCTCGCTCGCTGGGCGGGCAGGTGATCCGGCAGGCGCTGGCGCAGGCCGGCCTCACCCCCACCGACATCGACCATTTGCTGGTGGTTTCCTGCACCGGGCTGGACACCCCCGGACTGGATGTGTTGCTGGCCGGCGACCTGGGGCTGCGGCCCTCGGCGCGGCGCAGCGGGCTGATTGGCATGGGCTGTCACGCCGGGCTAACCGGCCTGGACCGGGCCATGCTGGAGGTTTCGGCCCGGCCCGGCAGCAAAATTGTGCTGCTGGCCGTTGAATTTGGCACGCTCCATTTTCAGCACGGCAGCAAAATTGAGGATATGATTGCCAGCGCTATTTTTGGCGATGGCGCGGCCGCGGCGGTCATCGGCGCGGGACAGGCCGGCCAGTTTCATCTGCGGCACACGGCCACCTTCAGCGACACCGGCCAGCGGGAGTTGATGGCCTTTCACCTGTCAGACAAAGGCTTTCAGATTTACCTGTCTACCAAAGTGGCCAAAGTCTTGCGCTCGCTGATTGGCGAAGTTGTGGCCGGCTTTCTGGCCGAGGTCGGCCTGGCACAGAAGGCCATCAAATTTTGGGGAATCCACCCCGGCGGGGCTAAAATTGTGGAATACGTTGGCCAGGCGCTGAATCTGGCTGAAGCCGACCTGCGCTTTAGCCGGGCCGTGCTGCGGCATTTCGGCAATATGTCGTCGGCCACCGTGTTTTTTGTGCTGGATGAGATTATCCGCACCGGCCAGCCCCAGCCCGGCGACTACGCTCTGCTGCTTACCTTTGGCCCGGGGTTAACCATCGAACTCTGCCTGGGGCAGTGGCAATAACGAGGAGACCGTGCAACAAACCGATTTTTCAGCGCCAACGCTTATTGAACTACAGGCCCAACTCGCCCAAAAAACCGCCCAACTAGCCGCCATCCGCGACATCAGCCGGGCCGTGGCCGAGGCGCAGGATTTGAACGACACGCTCGATCTGATCACCCGCCGCACCACCGAGGTGATGAATGTCGACTCCTGTTCCATCTACCTGTTCAACACCGCCCGCGATAAGCTGATGCTGGCCGCCTCTACCGGGCTGAATCAGGAAGGCATCGGCCGTTATTTTATCCCGGCCGGCTCCGGGCTGACCGGCTGGGCCGCCGAGCACCGGGAAACCATCGCCCTGGCCGACGCTTTTACCGACCCCCGCTTTTACCGCATCCTTGGCTCCGGTGAAAGCCGCTACCCCTCGCTGATGTCCACGCCGCTGGTCAGCCGCGATAAAGTCATTGGCGCGGTCAACGTGCAAACCGAAACGCGGCACGTTTTTACTCAGGATGAAAAAGAGCTGTTTGGCTTTATCACCGAATTGGCCGCCACCGCGCTGGAAAAAGCGCAACTGGTACATGCCGCGCTGGTGCAGGAAATGCACCATCGGGTTAAAAACAACCTGCAAACCATCGCTATGCTGCTGCGACTGCAACTGGGCCAAAACAAACAGCTCACCCCGCAGGACATTCTGCACGAAACCATCAACCGGGTGTTGAGTATTGCCACCGTTCACGAAATCCTGTCAGAAGCGGTGGTTGATCAAATCAACGTGCTGGATTTGATTCGGCGGGTGTCAACCTCAATTGCCGGGAATATGGTCAACCCCGCGGCCAAAGTTACCATTGCGGTTGAAGGTGATGAGGTGCAGCTGCCCTCGCAGCGAGCCACCAGCCTGGCGCTCATTGCCAACGAACTGGTGCAAAACGCGCTGGAACACGGTATCGGCAGCCAGGCCGAGGGGCACATTCGCGTGGAACTGGTACAGGAACGCCGGCGACTCAATTTGCGCGTCACCGACAACGGCCGGGGTTTGCCCGCCGGCTTCAACCCCGACACGGGGTTGGGGCTGGGGCTGACCATTGTTCGCACCACAGTGACAGAGGATTTGCAGGGGAAATTTTTTATCGGGCCAACCTCCGGCGGCGAAGGCACCACCGTGCGGATTGGCATTCCGTGGCGGGCGCTACTCAAAGAGTAGCGTCCGGCTCTTCGTGCAGCCGGTCCCAGGCCCGGCGATAGCGGATCAACCGCTGAATGTCTTTGCCGGTCAGCTCGCCCTTTAACCGCCGAAAGTCCATATTGTCTTCCAGATCAGCCAGTTTTACCCGCCGCGAAATGGGGTTTAGCCGGCTGCGCTCGACAAACTCTTCGTAGCTTTCACCATCTCGCCGCGTTACCCCGTCGAGGGCAGCCACAATTTCGTCGCTGTAACCCATATCGCGCATATCTTCCAGAGTCAGGTCGCTATCTTCAACCACATCGTGCAGCACGCCCACAATTCGTTCCAGTTCATTTTCAAAGCGCAGCATCACCCGCAGGGGATGCAGAATGTACGGCTGCCCGCCCCGGTCTTTTTGGGTGTGATGAATTTGCACGGCCAGCATAATCGCGTGTTCAAGTGATGTCATAATTCCCCCAACGGCTCAAGTTGACGGGTACATTTTAGTCTTGAGCAAATTTGTCAATGAACCGCAAATTAACCGCAAAGAACGCCAAGATTTTCCTGTTTTTCTCGGCGAACTCTGCGTCCTCTGCGGTTAACTAAAAATTCGCCTTCAAACCGAAATGCACTCCAGGTTGACTCAAATTGTAGCAAATTTTCGCCAGAATGCGAAACGGGTTTAAATTCGCCAATTCCGCGCCTTTCCTTTAAAATCCGCCGTTATGAGTCATCGTTCACAAAACGCGCCCCGTTCACCGGCAGTCATCCTGTTTGGGCTAATCTTTGCCGCCGTGCTGAGTTTGTACGGACTAACCCTGGCCCCCGGCGTGGTTGGCGGCGACGCCGGCGAGCACCAACTGGCTGTGCCGCTACTGGGCATTCCGCACACCACCGGCTACCCGCTGTACGTGCTCACCGGCAAGTTGTGGACCCTGCTGCTGCCGGTCGGCTCAATGGCTTGGCGGATGAATTTGTTTTCGGCGCTGGGCGGGGCGCTGGCCGCGGCCACCACGGCGCTGGCCATCTATCGCCTGGCGTCGCCACAGGGAGCCAGGTGGCCGGGCGCGGTGGTTGGCGGGCTGGCGCTCGCCTGCGGGCTGATGCTGTGGCAGTGGAGCACCATCGCCGGCGTGCGTTCGTTTAACATTTTCTTTTTTGCGCTACTGACGCTGCTGGCGGTCATCTGGGTTGACCAGCGCCGGCAGAGGCAAACCGAAGCGGCCACGCGCACGCTGCGCTGGCTGGCGCTGGTCATCGGCCTGAGTCTGGCCCACCACCGCACCACTATTTTTTACCTGTCGTCGCTGGCCGGGCTGGTGCTGTGGTACGATCGCACCATTTTGCGCCGCCCCGCCGAAATTGGCCGGCTGGCGCTGCTGGCCGTCGCGCCGCTGCTGCTGTACGCCTTTATCTATTTTCGCGGGGTCAACAACCCGCCCTACTCCCACGAAAAAATCACCGACCTGCAAAGTTTCTGGTTTCTGGTCGGCTCCGGCGATTCAACCGGCCTGTTTTTCTCCATCGATCCGGCCTATTTGCCGGCGCGGCTGCACTTTATCTGGCTCGATGTGCTGGCCCAATTGAGCTGGCCGGGGGTTGGGCTGGCGCTTGTTGGTGCGGCGCTGCTCGCCCGGCGGCAAACGGCCCATTTTTTGGCACAAGCGGCGCTGGTGATTTTGCTGCTGCTTTTCACTCTGGATTTTGAGGTGGTTAACCTCAACGAAGCGCCCACCTTTTACCTGATGCCGGCTTATTTCGTTTTCGCCCTGTGGCTGGGCTACGGCGTTAACGGCATTTTGGATGTACGAATTACGAATTACGAATTACGAATTACGAATTCACTGCCTGATTCCTCACGCTTCACTCGCCACTCGCCACCCGCCACCCGCCATTCACCTTTCGCTATTCGCATTTCGCAATTCATCATTACCATCGCCTTGCTGGCTCTGCTGGCTTACTCGCTGGCCTGGCCCAACTGGATTATTCAGCGGGACGCTGCCGCCGCGCCCCTCGATGACTGGCGGCAGCTTTTGCGCGGCATGCAGGCCCAGCGGCTGGTCGAGGCCAGCCTGCCGGATGTCCGGCCCAACAGCCTGATTTTGGGCGATTGGGAGCAAATCACGCCGTTCTGGTACTACCAGTTGATCAACGGCCAACGCCGGGATGTGACCGCCCGCCTGCCGCTCGACCGCTGGCCCGAGCAAGTGGCCGCCGCCCGCGCCGCCGGTCAGCCCGTTTATTTTGCCCGAAAAACCACCGACCTCATTGGCACGCCCAATTTGAGCATGGCCGGCCCGCTTATTTATCTTGGCGACCGGCCGCAAACATCCGCGCCGCCAAACATCACGCCGATGGGCGTCAATTTTGAAAACGAGCTGGAACTGCTCGGCTACCGGGCGCAAGTTTGGCCGCGCCAGCCCGGCGACGGCGCTATTTTGCAGGTGACGCTGTTTTGGCGCGCACCCCAAAAACTTGCGTGGGATTACGCCCTGTCGCTGCGGCTGCTGGACGCCGCCGGTCGGGAATTTTACAAAAAAGATGCTCAGCATCCGGTGTTGAGCAGCTATCCCACCGCGTTGTGGTCTGCCGGCGAAGTGGTGGCCGATTTTTACGAGCTGCCGCTGCCGGCCGGCAGCGGGCCGGTCTCGCTGCAAATTTTGCCCTACCGCACCGAAGGGCCGGGCCAGTGGTATAATTTAACGCCAGCGGGCGCAACCGAGCCGGGCGTTATCGTTGGGCCGTTTACCACCGGGAGTAGGCAGTGACCAACATTCGCCATTCGCCAGCCGCCAACCAAAAACTCGCCACCCACCCGCTCGCTATCGCGGTGCTGCTGGCGTTCATCGCTCTGGCCGTCATTTACAGCCTGGTTACCCCGCCATTTGAAGCCGGCGACGAATCGCGCCATTACGCGGTGGTCAAATACATCGCCGATACCGGTCAGTTACCCATCCAGCAGCCCGGTGAGGCCCAAATCCACTGGAGCCACGAGGGCAACCAGCCGCCACTCTACTACGCGCTGGCCGCGGCGCTCACCGGCTGGATAAACACCGGCACCTGGGCCGATGTTTACTGGTACAACCCCCACACCACCATCGGCGACCCGCTGCGTCCGGACAACAAAAACATTGTCATCCACCCGCCCGGCGACGGCTGGCCGTGGCGCGGGGCTGTGCTGGCGGTGCATCTCAGCCGCTTTCTCTCTATCGCGATGGCTGCCGTAACCGTGGCCGCTGCCTACGCCATCGCCCTGCGGTTGTTTTGCGGCAATCGCTGGTTGGCCGCCGGGGCCATGAGCATCACTGCCTTTAACCCGATGTTCATTTTTATTTCAGCCTCGGTTAACAACGACAACGCCGTGATTATGTTTTGCACGCTCACCCTGCTGCTGCTGGTGCGCCAGAATAAAGAAATCAACCGGCCCGCCGGGTATGCGGCGCTGCTGGGGTTGCTGATTGGGCTGGGCGCGCTGAGCAAACTGTACGCCTTTGGCCTGCTGCCGCTGGCCGTGGCCCGACTGGCCTGGCTGGCCGCCAAAACCAGCAACACGCAACACGCAACACGCAACACCTCTTACAAATCACCCACATTTTGGCGACGCTTTCTCGGTTGGAGCGCCACCCTTACCGCCCTCTTTCTGCTCACCGCCGGCTGGTTTTACCTGCGCAACGCCCTGCTCTACCACGGCGATATTTTTGCCCTGCAAGTGATGCGCGAAACCGCCGGCCAGCGGCAGCAAGTCCCCTCGCTGGCTACCCTCCGCGCCGAGTTTGAAGGTTTTCGCATTGCCTACTGGGCGCTCTTTGGCGGGGTCAACATTCTGGCCGACCCCTGGATTTACCCTCTCCTCGATTGGGTCTCGCTGGCGGCGCTCATCGGCCTCATCGCCTTTACGATTTACGATTTACGATTTACGATTTACGATTCATCCTTCGTCCTCCGTCCTTCGTCCTCTGTCCTTCGTCCTTCGTCGCCTCTCACCGTCTCCGCCCTGCCCTTTGCCGTTCTCCTCGGCTGGTGTTTGATGATGCTGGCCGGCTTCATCGGCTGGAACATCACCCAACCCGCCGGGCAGGGGCGGCTGATGTACCCGGCCATCGCCGCCATTTCGGCGCTGGGGCTGCTGGGGTTAATTTGGTGGCTGCCCGCCCGCGCCCGCCGCTTTGTGGCCGCGGCCATCGGGCTGGTGCTGTTTGCCTTTGCCGCCGTCACCCCGCTGCGCACCATCGCCCCGGCTTACGCCCGCCCGCCGCTGCTCACCGAAGCCGACCTGCCCGCCGACCTGCGCCCGGTCAATTTTGTGTACGATGACACTATCCGGCTGATCGGTTACAAATTACAGGTCGAGACCGTCCACCCGGCCGAGCATGTGCCCATCAGCCTCTACTGGCAGGTGCTGCGCCCGCCCCGGCTCGACTACAGCGTGTTCATCCATCTGCTGGGCCGGCAGCGACAGGTTATCGGCCAGCTTGATTCCTACCCCGGCGGCGGCAAGTGGCCCACCACCCTGCTGCGCCCCGGCGAGATTGTGGCCGATCACTACGAAGTGCCCATCCAGCCCCAGGCCGAATTTGACCACGCGCCGGCCCGGTTGCTCATCGCCGCCGGCCTATACGACATCAACGAGCCGGGCCGCCCCGGCAAACCGGCGGTCAACGCTGCTGGCCAGCCGGTCGAACCAATTATCGGCGCGGTCAAACTGGTGCCGTGGCAGTGGCCGGCGCCATTGTCCGGTGATGAACCGGTCAATTTTTTTGATAAAGCCACGCTGACCGGCTGGGAAATTGCGCCCGATCAATCGGCGGTCACGCTCAGTTGGCAGGCAACCGGTACGTTTGAAACCGACACCACTGTCTTTTTGCAGGTTTGGGCTGCCGATACCAACCAGTACGTCACCGGCTTTGACGGCCCGCCGGTGCAGGGCGATTACCCCACCTCGCTGTGGGCGCCCGGTGAAATCATCATCGATGCCCACCCGCTCGATCTGTCGCCGTTGCCGCCGGGCCGGTACCAACTGCTGGCCGGGCTGTACAACCCGGCCACCGGCGAGCGCCTGCCCGCCTTTGGCCCCGCCGGCCCGCTGCCGGATTACGCCGTCAATTTGGGCACGCTGCGGGTAGCCCCATGAACCAGTCTGCCCAAGCCAAAATCCAAAATCTCGCAGATGCCCGCCAGGGTAGAAAATCCAAAATCCTGTGGCTTATTCTGGCTGTATTTTCGGCGCTCGCCCTGTACCAATCGGTGGCGCTGCCGCTGGGCGAAGCCGACGACGAAACCGACCACTACCAGTATTTGCGCTTTGTAGCCCACACCGGTCACCCGCCGCTAACCGAAGCCGAGCGCAGCGAGGCCGGCTTCAAAGGCGGACTGGCTCCGCTTTACTACTGGCTCACCGCCTGGCCCATTGCCGTGGTGGGCGAAGATTCGTTACCCGACATCCGCCGGGTTGACGCCCGCCCGGAGCGCCACATCCCCACCGACGGCCTGGGCTTTAACCATGTGCTGCACACGCTGGATGAGCAGTGGCCGTGGCGCGGCCAGCCGCTGGCCTGGCATCTGGTGCGGCTGCTGTCGCTGCCAATGGGCTGGGTAACAATTATCGCCACGTACGCGCTGGCCCGGCGGCTGCGGCCCGGCTCGATGGGGCTGGCGCTGGGTGCGGCGGGTTTTGTGGCGCTGCTGCCGCGATTTGTTTTCAGCAGCGCCGTCATCAATGATGACAACCTGGTGTTTGCCCTCGTCGCCCTGCTGCTGCTGGTGCAGGTTATTATTTTGCAGCGCGATGGCCCGCCCTCCCCCGGGCAGATGGCGCTGTTTGGGGCGCTGTTTGGGCTGGCGCTGGTGGTCAAATACTTCTCGCTGATTTTGCTGCCGGAAGTGGCGCTGACGCTGGCGGTTGTGGCTCACAAAGCCGCAAAGTCGCAAAGTCGCAAAAACTCCCTATTCCTTACTATCTACTTCCTACTCCCGTTGTTCCTTTCCGCCGGCCTGTGGTTTGCGTTTATCGCCCTCCGCTTCAACCGGGTGGCCGAACTCGGCTGGATTGCCGGGCTGGCCGCCTCGCTGGGCGAGCCGCAAATCACCGAAGGGCTGGCGGGGCTCCTGGCCGGCCAATCGGTGCGACCGGTGGCGGCCACCTATTCGCTGCCGGCGTGGCTGGGGCTGCTGTATCGCTCGTTTTGGTTTGAATTTGGCTGGATGAATGTGTTTGCTCCGGCCTGGATTTACTGGCTGTTTGGCGGCTTTTCGCTGCTGGCGCTGGCCGGGTTAACCCGAAAAGTCTTGATTCACGCCCGGCGAGGCTACGCGAATCTCACCGCCGTTCACTCGCTGCTGGGGCTGCATCTGGCGCTGTTTATTGTGGTAGTGCTGGTGCGCTACGTTCTCAGCGCCACCATCGACACCGGGCAGGGCCGGCACCTGTATCCCGCCCTGCCGGTGATTGCCGTGCTGATCGCCACAGGAATTTATGAATTACGAATTACAAATTACGAATTACGAATTAAGTTCTACGTTTTGGGTCTGTTGCCCATCATTCTGTTTTGCTTGCCCGCCCTCATCACCCTGCTGCCCGAAATTACCGTCAGCAATTCGCAATTTGCCATTCTGCCGCGCTTTGTAGCCGGCCATTACCACACCCACCCGGTCACTACCAGCCCGCCGCCGCTGCCCGCCAAGCGCCGCCTCAACCTGGAATTTGCGCCGGGGCTGGCGCTGATCGGCTTTGACGCGCCGGCCACGGTGGCCGCCGGCAACGCGCTGCCGGTAACGCTGCACTGGCAGGCCAAACGCGAAGCAACCGCCGATTTTCTGCTGGAATTGTGTCTCACCGGCATTGACCACGTGCCGGCGGCCTGCTGGCGCGGCCAGTTTGAAAACGGCCGTTACCCGGCCCGCGCCTGGGAAGCCGGCGATACGCTCATCGATACGGTGCACCTGCCCATCCCCGCCTGCCGCCAACTGGCCGAACAGCGCTATTTGCTGGTGCTCAACGTGTGGCAAACCGATCCCACCGTGCCTGCGCCGCAGCCGCAAACACTGGCGCTGGCGCACACCTTTGCGCCGGGCATCGCCATTACGCCCACCGGCTCGCAACCCGATGTGCCGCAACCCGCCGAGTTGTGGCTGGACGGCCGACGTCAAACCGGCCCGGCGCAACTGGCGCTGGGGCAATCGCTAACGCAGCTTGACCCCGCCTCGCCCAATTCTGCGCCGGCCCCGCAATTTGTAGGCGACAGCGGCGCAACGTGGCGACCCGCCGCGCAAACGCCGCTGGTCCTGCCCTGCGCCGGCGGCCCCGCGCCGTTTGCCTTTGCCAGCCATTTCAGCGTTGACCCCACCCTGCCCGCCGGCCGTTATCGCCCCACCGACCCCGCGCTGCCGGAAATTGAGGTGCAAACCCGCCGGCGCGACTTCGCGCCGGTCACATCGACGCTCACTTTCAGCCGCACGCTGGCCCCGCTGGTATTAACCGCCGGCGGCCAAACCATCGATTTGACCGGCACCCCGGCCAATGCGCCGCGCCTGACCACGGCGGGCGGCCTGCTGCCGGTTTCGCTGCGCTGGCAGGCCCGCCGCTGGCTGGCCGACCCGCTGGTTATCGCCCTGAAATTGGTGGACAAGGATTTTGCCGTAGGTGGCCAGCGCATTGCCACGCTGGGCGACCGCTACCCTAACGTGCTGTGGGCGCCCGGTGAAGTAGTGGACGAAACCTACCCGCTGCAAATTGATGCCGCCGCGCCGCCGGGGCTATATCGGTTGGAACTGGGGCTGGTACGGCAGGATGACTCACTGCCGGGCGGCTACGAAAATCTGCCGCTGCTGGCCGGCGAGTCTGAGCTGGACCAAAATATGTACCCGCTGACCGTGCGCTTGTTGGACCCGGCGCACAATTTACCGCCGCCGGTGGCCATTAGTGCCACCGTGGGCGACTCCATCCGGCTGACCGGCTACGAGGTGAATCGACTCACAGCGGGTTCACCCGTTGAGCTGGCGCTGTATTGGCAATCCACCGCCGCGCCGGGGCAGGATTTAACTGTGTTCACCCAGCTTATTGGCCCGGACGGGCAGGTGTGGGCGCAGTGGGACAACCCGCCGCAGGCCGGGCGCTACCCCACGCTGGCCTGGGAAGCCAACGATATCGTCATCGACCGCTACACGCTGGCTTTGCGCGAGGGCGCGCCGCCGGGCGAGTACCGGCTGCTGGTGGGCATGTACAACCCGGCCACGGGCGAGCGCCTGCCGGCCAGCCTCAACGGTGCGCCCCAACCAGACAACGCCATCGAACTGGCGCGGTTATCAATTACACCCTAACCCGGACAAGTCACCTTTGGCCAAATAGAAAATTTTTAACCGCAAAGAGCGCAAAGAAAACCAAAATAAAAAACTCCGCGTTCTTCGCGTCCTTTGCGGTTAAAATTCTTGCTCATTGTCCAAGAATTTTACTGGCAAGAGCCTAAATCGGGCCAGATTTTGGCCTGTACCACCCCCGGATTAAACTGCATCCACAATTCGTCGCCCAGCAAAATGTAGGGGCGATCGAGGCTGTGATCGGCGGCATAGCTTTTTGCTACGCGAATACAGAAGCGGCGGTCACCTGCGTCAATGTGCAGCGGCCAGCCCGCCGCGCCGCGCAAAAAATTGAAGGCGCGCCGGGCCGGCCAACTGCGGGGAATAATCAGTTCATCGTCACCGGGAAACGGAAAATAACTGGCCGCCGACTCGATCTGTGGGGTGCGCGGCAACGGCTGGCCGCGCTCAAGCTGCCGCACCGCGTTAAACAGCAGTTCCGCCCCGGCCACGGCGCAGCGGCGCTCCAGCTCCGCGCCGGAGAGGCCGTCAGGGCGCTCAACGCGGGCCTGAGCCACGATGTCGCCGGCATCGGCCTGCTGGCTCATCAAATGCAGCGTCACGCCGGTGTCGCGCTCGTCAAAATAAGCCTGCCAAAACAGCGGCTCCGGGCCGCGATAAGCCGGCAGCAGCGACGGATGCAGGTTGAGGCAGCCAAATTTTGGCAGCGACAGCAGTTCGGTGGGGAAAATATGGGGGAAGCAAGCCACAGCAATCAACTCCGGCTGCAACCGCCGCAACAGGGCCAGCGCCGCCGGCTGTCGCAGCGAGCCAACCGCCCACACCGGCACGCCCGCCGCCAGCGCCAGCGCAATGATATTTTGGCCGGTCGGCGACTCGCTGAGGCGTTGGGGTGGGGCTGGCCGCTCTGCCGCCGGCACAATCACCGCCGCCGGCAGGACATCGTTATTAAGCAGCAGTTGCAGCAGCGGCAGGGAAAACTGGCCGGTCATGCCAAAATAGAGCAGGTTGACCATAACCTAACATCCTTTGAGGCAGCACTGGTTGCGGATAATTGTTTGAATGGCAAAGGACGCACAGGACACAAAGTGAACTCCAAAAAAATTTTGCGGACTTTGCGTTCTCTGCGGTTAGTTTTTGGCAGTTTGCCGGTAAATTACTATAGGTTCTCAACCTTTTTTTGACTTTCGGCGGGCGGGTATCTATAGTATGGCTACCTGCAAAAATCCAAGTTTGGTGAGATGAATTTATGACACAAATGGTAAATTGCGTGAAATTGGGCCGCGAACTGCCCGGCCTGGAAAAAGCGCCGTTCCCCGGCGAACTGGGCGACCGAATTTTCAACAATGTTTCGGCGCAGGCGTGGGAGATGTGGAAAGAGCATCAGGTACTGTTGATCAACCACTACGGGCTGGTGCTGGCCGACCCGAACGCCCGCCAGTTTTTGATGCAGCAGCTCGAAGAGTTCTTTTTTGGCGAAGACGCGGCTATGCCCGAAGGCTGGACCCCCGAAGGCACGCCGGGCGGCAAAGGCGGCGGCCCGTCTCGCAAATAATCACAACAGCGGCAACAACTCCTCAATATCAAACCGAAGCTGCTGGTGAGCCTGGCGCAGCGCCGTTTCGACCGCGCCCGGCTCGCTGCCGGCGGCAAAAATAAAGCCCAGATAGCTGTCGCCTTTGGGCAGCGGCACCAGCGGCTGGTTGGCCTTGGCCGTAATTTCCACCGAGTCGATGCCCGGCACCGCGGCGGCCTGCTCCACTCCGTGCACAGCGCGCAGCATCCCGGCGTGGGGAATGGGGATCATCATCACTCCCCGCGCCTGCGCCTCGCGTCCCAGCGAGTCGATGTTTAAGCCGATGGCCTGCCGCAAAATCAGCTCCTCCAGCGAAATCCCTTCCAACCCAAAATTGAGCGTGCGCGAGCACAACCCGCCAATCGAGCGGCCGGCAATTTCCACCAGCCACGGGCCAGCCTCGTTAACGCGCAGTTCGGCGTGAACCGGCCCCATCGCCAAACCGACCGCCACGGCGGCCTGCGTCGCACAGTCGGCAATGGCCTGCTGCACCCCGGCGGGCAGGCGCGACGGCGTAACGTAAATTGTTTCTTCAAACAGCGGGCCGTCGAGAGGGTCCGGCTTGTCAAACAGGGCCAGCACCTTCAATTTACCCCGGTCGATGATGCCTTCCAGCGCCACTTCAAAACCGGGGATAAAATCCTCCACCAAAATCTGGTCGGAGCCGGGCGCGGACGCCATTTCGGCCAGCATGCGGGCCAGCACGCGGAAGGCATCGACAAACTCCGCCGGGTTGTTGGCCCGGATCACGCCCCGGCTGCCAGACAGCAGCAGTGGTTTGACCACGCACGGATAGCGCACCTCGGCGGCCAGTTGCGCCGGGTTATCGGCCATCTGGCACAACCGAAACTGCGGCGAGGGCACCCCGGCCGCAGCGAACATACGCCGCATTTCAAACTTGTTGCGGGCAGCCAGCGCCGCATCCGGCGAATTGTGCCGCAGACCGAGCTGCCGGCTGGCTTTGGCCGCTACCAGCGCGGCGCTGTCGTCAACTGCCAGCACCGCCTGCACCGGCCGGCGGCGGGCAAATTCAACAATGGCCGCGGCGGCTTTGTCCGGTTCATCAAATTGCAGGTTGAGTGTCACATGCCAGTGTTTGGCCAAATCGGGGTGAATATCCACACCGATCACCACTTCGACGCCCAGCCGCTCCGCCGCCGCTTTAAAAGCCTGCCCCCGGTAGCTACTGGCCCGCTGGAGCAGAATTACTCGTTTTGGCGCATCAGGTGCGGGTTGAGTCATCAGCGTTTCACCACAATCTGGCCGACCCATTTCACCTGCCGCAGCGCGTCGTCGGTTTCGCTGGGCACGATCAGCCGCACCAGTCCCTGCCGGCGGGTGAGCGGCCGGCCGTTGCGAGTGATGGCCAGCAAAATGGGGCGTTCCGACGGCGGCGACTGGTGCAGTTCTGCGGCCAGTACCCGATTGCCAAAACCATCGGCGCTGATCACTTCCACCTGCGACCACGACTCGCCGGGCCGGAGTCGACTCTGCACCAGTTCCAGCAGAGTCACGCCGCCAAAGGTGAACGGCCCGGAAGTGCCGTGCCCGGTGCTGACAATGTAGCAATTGGGCAGGCGGATTTGCGGCAGCCGGGCCAGATCGGCCACAGTAACAATGGTTTCAGCGCCGGCCGGGTTGGTGAACACAAACGCGGCGTCCACCGAAGGCGGCTCGGGGTTTGGCTCGTGCGCGTGCGGGCGCAGGGGGTCGTGCGTGCCGGTCATTTTATGCCTTTGTGCCACATTCGGCGCAAAACTTGGCGCCCGGCTCCAGCTTGTTGCCGCATTCCTTGCAGAACTGCTGGGCCTGAAGTTTGGCCCCGCATTCCGGGCAAAATTTGGCTTTGGCCGCCAGCGGCGCGTGGCACTGCGGGCACGAAGCCTGCACGCCTTCGCGCCAGCTTTCCTCTTTCAGCATGGCCCGGTCTTCTTCCGCCATTTGGGAATGCGCCCAAATTTCCTCGACGGTGCGGCTGGCCTGGGCGGCGGCCATTTCTACGCCGAGATCGGGCGCGCAGCCTTTGCACAGTCCTTTTTTGTTATTCCAGCAGCTTTTGCGGCAGACCCACGAGGAACAGCGCGGGCACTGGATAAATTCCGGTTTGAGTTCTTCCATTGCTTTTTGAAAGGCGTCGTCGTGGGCCTTTTCCCACGTGGCCGAGCGGGCCCGTTCACCCAAATTGGCTGCCTGGCCAAACAGCCCGCCAAACAAGCTGTTGGCGGCATCGAGCACGCCGGTAACCGTACCCAGCGCCGAGGCCTGAAAACGGGTGCGGTGGCCGGTGCCGCAGCGATCACAATAAAATTCAAATTGAAAGCCCTGGTTAGTACTGAGGTCAGAATAATTGCGAGTGAACTCAATCTGGTCCACGAGATAAATCCTTTCTTGTTTCGTTTTTTGTTGCCGGCAGCCAACCGGAATGGCGACCCGGCCGGTGACAACTGCTCCCAATCATACCACCGAACAGCCGAAAAATCTATCAAAACGGGTGTGGCTGGCTCGATGCCTCAGCCGGCGTAACTGGCAACATTCCGGTTTTTGATTATAATCCTCGGTTGGAGGAGCTATGTGGACCTCGTTTCCGCCTGACAACTTTGTCCGGACTCAATCCGCAGTGGAGGGGATTGAGGTGTACCAACCGGCCCCCCCGGATACTGCCCCCGACCGCGAAACGGTGCAATTTTCCTGCCCGCGCTGCGGCGGCATCACCGCCTACAGCGCCAGCGACGGCGGCCTCACCTGCACCAACTGCAATTATTACGAACCGCCCCGCAAACAAATCGTTGGGCAGCAAGCCGAAGAGTTTGAATTTACCGTGGAAACACTGGAACAGGCCGCCCACGGCTGGGGGCAATCTCGCAAAGAGCTGCAATGCCAGGGCTGCGGCGCGTACACCAGCCTGCCGCCCGACTCGCTGTCGCACACCTGCCCGTTTTGCGGTTCAAACAACGTTATCCAGCGCCAATCGCCGCAGGATGTACTGCGGCCGCGCTTTCTTATCCCCTTCAAAGTAGAAGCCGACGCCTGCTACCAGATTGCCCGCGATTGGCTGGGCAGCAGTTGGATGACGCCCGGCTCGCTGCGGCGGCTGGCGCGGGTGGCCGAATTCACCGGCATTTACCTGCCATTTTGGACGTTCGACGCGGTCACCTCGGCCAGTTGGCGGGCCGAAGTGGGTCACACCACCACCTACCGCGACAGCAAAGGCAACAGCCACACGCGCACCACCTGGAAATGGGAATCCGGCCAGGTGCAGTTAGACATCAACGATATGGTTGTACCCGGCACCAGCAAGGTTAGTAATTTGCTGCTGAACCGTATCCGCAACTTTAATTTGAACGATCTGGCCGTGTACGAGGCCGCTTATCTGGCCGGCTACCAGGCTCAGGCTTACGACATCCCCCTGGAAACCAGTTGGGAAACGGCCCGGCACGAAATGCGCGAGCAAACCCGGCAAGCGTGCCGCCAGCAGGCCAGCAGCAGCAAAATCCGCAACTTTAGCATGGAGCTAAACTTTGGCAACGAACGCTGGCGCTACGTGCTGCTGCCGGTGTATCTGGCCAACTACCAGTACCAGCAGCAAACATTTCAGGTGATGGTCAACGGCCAAACCGGCGCAGTGGCCGGCCAGCGCCCGGTCGATTGGCTAAAAATCTGGCTGGCGGTTGGCGGGCTGCTGGCCCCGGGCCTGACGCTGGGCGTTGTTGGGCTGTTTTTACTGCTGTTGGGTGGGCTGGGTTTTCCGCTGCTCATTTTGGCCTTCATTGTGCTGGGGGTGGGGGTGGCCATCAGCTTTCATCTGATCCGCACCGCGCTGGAGATGGACGATGCCTGAGTTGAACGACTGGGCCGCCGGTTTTCAACCGGCCTGCTGCGAGGCCTGCGACGGGCGCTACCTGCAGCCAAAATCGCGCGAGCTGCCGCTCTGCCCCAACTGCGCCCGGGCCGAACTGACGCCCTGTGACCCGCCCAACGGGATCGCGCCCCCGGAACTGATTTTGCCCTTTGCCGTTTCCGATGAAACGCTCGCCCGCCAGCTCGATGACTTTGCCGGCGGTATCTGGTTTGCCCCCACCGATCTGACCGCCGCCCGCCTCAAACATCGGTTGCAGCCGGTTTTGTGGCCGATGTGGCTGGTTGACAGCCAGGTAGAAGCGCTATGGCAGGCCGAAACCGGTTTTGATTACCAGGCCGTCAGCCACCGCGACCAGTTTGACCAGAAACGGGGCGGCTGGAACTCGCAGGAAATCACCGAAACGCGGACTCGCTGGGAACCGCGCGTGGGCCGCCTCAACCGCCAATACCACAACATCGCCGCGCCCGCCCTGGAAGAACACGCCAGCCTGCTGCGACGATTGGGCAAATTTGATCTGGCCCGCAGCCAACCCTACCGGCCACAGGCGGCAATGGTGCGCCTGCCCAACCGCTCCACCACCGATGCCTGGCCAGAAACCGCGCCGGCGTTTCAAACCAGCGCCGCCGAAGAGTGCCGCCAGGCCAGCCAGGCCCAGCACATCCGCGATTTTCGCTGGACTACCCGTTTTCAAAACCAAAACTGGACGCTGCTGCTGCTGCCGCTATACGCCACGTATTATGTTGACGATAACCGCCAGCCGCAGCCGCTGCTTATCCACGGCCAAACGGGCCGGATCAGCGGCCCACGCCGCGCGTCGATGGCCCGCGCCCGGCGAGCTGCCTTCGTTGTGGCGGCCACGGCGGCCGTCATTTTTGGGCTGAGCCTGCTGCTGGGGCTGGCGTCGCTGGTTGCGCCGCCGCTGCTGCTGGTTGCCGGGCTGGGGCTGGCGCTGGCCGTATTGGTGGGGCTGCTGGCCATTGCGCCGCTGGTTGGGGTATGGCTGTTTAACCGCAATGCAGCCGGCCCAATGAAGGAGTGAGCGTGTTTGAGCGTTTAACCATTAGCAACGCTCGCCCACCCCACCCGCGCCCCGCACGCCGCTGGCCGGGCAACGCGCCCGAGCATATCCCGGACTCCTGACTCCCAATGCCTGAATCCTATTTTTTTTACAGAAGAGAAGAGAGACGCCACTGTGACCATACCAACCAAAATTCACGCTTCAACGGGCAGGCCGCTGCCACTCGGCCCCAGCCCCACCGATACCGGTTTTAACTTTGCCCTATTCAGCCGCAACGCCACCCGGGTGTGGCTGCATCTGTTTGACTCGCCCACCGCCGGCGAACCGACTCACACCTTTGAACTGGACCCCGTCGCCAACCGCACCGGCGACATCTGGCACATCCATCTGGCCGGCATTGAACACGGCCAGCTCTATTTGTACCGCGTCGACGGCCCGTATGCGCCGGCGGAAGGCCATCGGTTTAACTGCCACAAACCACTGCTCGATCCCTACGCCCGCGCCATTTCCAGCGGCTTTCGCTGGGATTTCAGCCGCTCGTTTGGCTACGACCCCACCTCACCGGAGACCGACCTGTCGTTTTCAACCAGCACCAATTTTGCCGGCATGCCCAAATGCATTGCCTACGGCGATGACGGTTTTGACTGGCAGGGCGACCGGCCGCTCAACCGCCCCTACCACGAATCGATCATCTACGAAACGCACGTGCGCAGCCTCACCTATCACCCCAGCGCCGCGGTTGAACACCCTGGCACGTTTTGGGGCGTGGTCGAAAAAATCCCCTATTTCAAAGAACTGGGTGTCACCGCCATTGAGCTGCTGCCGGTACACCTGTTCAACGAGTGGGAATTTCAGCGGCGCAACCCCCAAACCGGCGAGCCACTGCGCAACTACTGGGGCTACAACACACTGGCCTTTTTTGCACCGCAAAACCTGTACAGCCACTACCCGTCAGACAAAGGCCAGCAGGTTATCGCCTTTAAAGAAATGGTGCGAGAACTGCACAAAGCCGGGCTGGAAGTGATTTTGGACGTGGTTTTTAACCACACCGTTGAAGGCAACCAGCTTGGCCCCACGCTCAGCTTCCGGGGCATCGACAATTCCATTTACTACCTGCTCGATGACAACCGCCGCTACTACAAAGATTTTACCGGCGTGGGCAACACTTTTGCCTGCAACCACCCGGTTGTCCGTGATTTCATCATCGACTGCCTGCGCTATTGGGTGCTGGAGATGCACGTTGATGGCTTCCGGTTTGATCTGGCCACCAGCCTCAGCCGTGACCGCTGGGGCGAAATTTCCGGCAACCCGGCGCTAACGGCGCGCATCGCCGAAGACCCGATTTTGCGCACGGCCAAAATCATCGCCGAACCGTGGGACATTGGCGGCTATCAGGTGGGCAATTTTCCCGGCGGTCGCTGGGTAGAATGGAACGACAAGTTCCGCGATCAGGTGCGGCATTATTGGCGCGGCGATGGCTCGATCAGCCAGTTGGCCACCCGGCTGGCCGGCAGCGGCGATCTGTACCACAAAAACGGGCGCGGCCCCAATGCCAGCATCAATTTTGTGGCCGCCCACGATGGCTTTACCCTGAACGATCTGGTGAGTTACAACGACAAACACAACGACGCCAACGGCGAGGGCAACCGCGACGGCCACAATCACAACATCAGTTTTAATTACGGGGTAGAAGGGCCAACCGAAGATGGCGGCATCGAGGCCATTCGCAACCGGCAGATCAAAAATTTCTGGGCCACGCTGCTGCTCAGCCAGGGCACGCCGATGATCAACGGCGGCGATGAATTTCGGCGAACGCAGCAGGGCAATAATAACGCCTACTGCCAGCACAACGAAATTTCGTGGTACAACTGGACGCTTCTCAAAACCCACGCCGATATTTACCGTTTTGCCCGGCACGTCATTGCCCTGCGCAAAACGCACCCGGTTTTTCGGCGCACCACCTTTTTCACCGGCACGGATATCGATGGCGACCAGTTCAGAGACATCCACTGGTACCAGCCCACCTGCCACGATGCTACCTGGGACACCGGCGAAAAATGTCTGATGTGTACCATGGACGGGTCAAAGGAGGAAACCGGCGCGGCGGCCGACGACGTGGACGTGCTGATGCTGTTCAACGCCGACAACGTGCCCCACGCCTTTTTTCTGCCGCAACCGCCCCACCCCGGCAACTGGCGGGTCATCATCGACACCAGCCTGCCCTCGCCCTATGATTACTACGACGAGGGCAGCGCCCGCGAAATCCAGCGCAAAACCACCACCTATCGGGTGCAACCCCACACTATGGTGGTGATGTTCTCCCGCTGGGAACGGGAATAATCAAAAAGAGGCCCGCAGAAATGCGGGCCTCTTGCT
>JAJVIM010000031.1:6581-76788 GCA_022071955.1 Anaerolineae bacterium | reverse complement strand
CTTGAAGATATATCTGCCAACAGCACTGTAAACGATACCCGGCGGGCGCTGGAAATGGAAATTGCCAAGTGCCTCAAGGCTCAGGGGTTGGTCAAAAAACCCAAACCATCCAGATGGCTGGGGATTAAAGAAAAGCGTTGATCGATACCCAACCTACCTAACCTGCCTAACCTTTTTATGGCGAAATACATACATACTCTACACACACAAAGATACAGTAGTAATGTGTGTAGGGTATGTGGGGGTCAATCAAAAGAAAGGTGGGGTAGGTTGGGCAGGTTGGGTAGCAAACAGAAATGAGGAGCACTATGGTTGATTATCTCAAAATATTGCAGGACAGCGAATTAGAGAAAATGGGGATAACTCCGGCTTCCCTGGTGCAAAATGAGGGTACGGTAATTTCGGACCAAATAAGATTTCCGCTTAAGGTAGTCTACGATCTCGACCGGTTGAACGGTGTTCTTCCTTCCGAGTACACGGCCAATCTGGAGTCTGGAACCATCACCTGTATTTATCGTGATGCGACGGAGTTTAAAGACCACGTTCACACTGCGATTCTGGTGAAGGAAGTGGTTGAGTGGGGGGGTGTGGTAAAACCAGATTATGTGACGGTGGCACCGACGAAGTAGCATCCGCCCACATTTCTATTGATCAGTTTGTTCCTGTTGGAAGCGAAACCGGGCGTAATTCAATAAGTCTTGGCGATTCTCAGGGGATAAATTCTGAGCCAAATCCATCAGTTCCTGCAATGTAGGGTCACCTGAGGGTAGGGAGGGCAATATGCCAGCAAGGCGAAGTAAATATTCTGGTGGTTCACCTAAAACCAAAGCCACTCTGACACAAAAATCAGCACTGGGAGGTATATCACCCTTTAAAATGCGAGAAACCAGAGCCTGTGAAACTTCTGCTCTACGCCCCAGTTCTCGATGGGACCACCCAAGTTGTTTAAGCCGTTCGGCAAGCCAAGTCCTAAAAGAGGCATCCATTTCTCCATTTTACTGTAAACCAACAAAAAATAAAGCTTGGCCAACAACTATTGACAATCAATACTGTAAATGCTAAAATGAATAATATATTTATCAAATTGTCTAAATAAATAATCAATAGGTCAGGATATGAAAAACGCAATCACTATATCGTTTGTTGGTAATACTCAAATCAAAAATTGGTTAGAGCAATGGGCCAAGGAAGAGGACCGCACTATTAGCGCAACCCTGCGGCAGATTCTCACACAGGAATCGCTGCGCCGGCAGCTACAACCCAGCCGGCAAGAAGTGAAATACAAAACCAACTAACCCCATAAAAAACGCACCCGCTGCAAGCGGTAACTTGCAACGGGCGCTAACCAAGAAAGGACACATCTTTCAATGGCTACTACCAATTTACCACGAGTTAGTCCCCCCACGCAACACGTCTCAGAGAAACAATTAATCATTTTTGCGCTTATTGACATGTTTGACTCAATAGACCGGCTTAAGAAAACTGTGGATCGCTGTATCGCACAGATGAATGATACCGAGGCGATTATTAGCGGTCAAATGATTGAAGGCGAGGTGATGCGACGTGACTACTAAGACTCGCAGTTATAAAGTCGCCCGGCGAGTCGCTTTCGCCTGCGTTATCTTCCCTTCCGGGCCAGTCCTGCAATTACGGGCAGGCAGCCCGGTGATGCTGGCGGGAATGGTACAGGTGGCGTATGCGTAAAAATGCTGCCGTCTACGCCGGGTTGAGCGTAGTGTTCGCCACCGCCGCCATTTTGAATTACAACGCCCTGCAACATTTCGCCTTCGATAAAGCCGGCGTCAACTTCTGGCTTTCCTTTGGGGTGCCGGTATTGATCGATGTGTTCATCGCCATCGCCGCTTACATCGCCCTCATCAACCGGGAGCAGGGCGAAAGCACAACGCTGGCAAAAAGCATCGTGGTTACTTTCACGTTGGGCTCTATCTATCTCAACAGCCTGCACTATCCGTTGACCGTCTACGGCCTGTCAATGGCAGCGTTGGTGCCGGCGGTGGTCTTCCTCAGCATCGAGCTGGCTTTACAACAAATGGAGATCAAACACCGGCGCGATGAAACCATCCTGAACATTCGGAAACTTCAAGGACAGGCGCAAGAATGGCAGACGGTTCTTGCAAGAATCGAGGCGGAGAAAGTGCAACTTCTGGCTGAACGGGATGCAGTCATCACCCGCAAAAATGCTGAATTTGAACAAAAAACGCAGCTTTTGAACGATCTGCTTGCACAGATACAGACCACTGAATTGCATCTGGAACAGGTGAAAACTGCACTCGTCGAAAGCGAAAGCTGCACTGTTGATTGGCAAGGTAAAGAAGCGAATTTATTGCGGCTGGATGGAATGTTGGCTGCCGGCCTGAACTACTCCCAAGCCGCCAAGGTGCTAAATATTGCGCCAAATACAGCCCGCAATTGGGCCAAGAATCTGAACGGCAACAGCCTGAGCAAAGGTGAGGTAAAGCAATGATTAGCTTACCCCACCAAACCCGGATTGCGGTCAGTTTCATTATTGAAGATGATACCGGCAGCGTTGTCCGGTTTTTAACCGCATTAACCAGCTTGATAGGGTTACTACTGGCAACTGCCGAAATGATGAACCCCTTGTTTGTTTGGATGGCCGACATAATTGAAGCCGCCAGCTTTACGCTCAAAGTATTTATCATAAGTGTTAACGCCCTGGCCTTTGGTTTGGGGGTGCGGCTATGAAACGCGGCTTGATAACCTTGCTGGGCTTTATTTTTCTGATGACTTTTGTCATTTATTGGGATGAAATCACCAGATTGGCGCTGCTTGTACTCTACACAACCCTAATTCTAATTGTGCTGGCTATATTGACCCTTGGGTTTGTTGGTTCCTGGCTGTTAGCCGAAAAGGTGAGAATGATCCGCGCCCACCGCATCGAGGCCGAGAAATCCGCCCATGTGATGGTGGTGAGCGACAATGGACAAAGTTGGGTGCGGGACACCGACCCACACGCCACCTGGCGCAATCTGACCGATACCCCGCAGCTTTACGTTAATGGGCAACAAACAATGCCTGCTGATTGGGAGATTGAGCTTCACCGGCTCAAGCTGGCAGCAATGGCCCAAACCCGCACCGCCGCCACCCAGGTGATACCGGGGCAAGCCCAACTTCTACCCGCACCTGATGAGAGGCCGCTCGATTTATTGACGGTTTTCACCCAACCTACTCAGGCTTATGCGATCATCGGTGGCCAGCAAACCGGCAAGACCTGGCAGGCCCGCCATATCGCCGCGTATTGGGTGCAGCAGGGCATCAAGCCAGTGGTGATAGGTCCCAAATGGGATAGAGGTGAGTGGGCTGGTTGTTACCTGATAGGCGGCGGTGGGGACTTTACTGCCGTTGAATGGGGGATCGGGGTGATTCGCAAACTGGTAGAAGAACGTCACGCCGACACCACTACGGCCCACAAAAGCCACCCGATTCAGCCGGTTTTTTTTGACGATTGGACCCCTATTGTTGACGCTGTACCGAATGCCCGCGCTCTGGTGCTGGAAGCAACCACACTTTATGCCTCGGTCAATGTGCTGCTGTACTTCATTTTGCACAGCGACACGGCTAACGCCTGGGGTGTTGACCGTAAGGGGGCCGCTCTCAAAGACAATGTAGTTAAGTTATTTATCACCCCGGCGTATGATGATAACGGATTGATTATTCGCAGCCGAACCCAGGGTTTGATCCGCTTTGCGGGTGAGTCAGTTGACCGCCCAACCCGACTTTTTACGGCACCACCACCGGTGAATGGTCGGCCGAGCATCATCACGCCACCTACCGAGGCCGCTGCACCCAAATCACTGGAAGCTCAGGTATTAGCCCTGCACCGTCAGGGAGAGACCATCAGCAGTATTGCCGCCGCTGTGTTTGGCTCTAAGGGCGGCAATCAGAATCAACAAGTTAAGGACATACTCAACAAACACGGTGTAAGGGTGTAAACGCCCCTTACACCGTGTTCTTACACCTTTACACCAATCGGCACGAGAATATTAAGAGGAAAAGTAACGTGGAAACACAAACAACTACCAGCAGTATTCTAACTGGCACAACACTCAAACGGGCAATCATTTACGCTCGGGTGAGTACCGACGAACAAGCCGAAACCGGCACAAGTATTGACAACCAGGTTGAGAAGTCGCTGGCCTATGCTAAAGCTAACGAGCTGCACGTACCAGAGAGTTATATCTTTCGGGAGGACTACACGGGGAAAGTACTGGACAGGCCGGAACTAAACAGGGTTAGAGCGTTGATAAGAGCCGCGCAGGTTGACGCTCTGATTGTTTACAAAACTAATCGGCTTGATAGAAGCGAGTGGGGTGTCAACCTTTTGATTCTGTTGCAAGAACTAAAGAGCCTGGGGGTTGAACTTCATTACAGTCAAGCCAAACGACAAATAAATCTACATAACCCGGTAGAAGCTCTAATGGAGTCTATCTCTGGTTGGCAAGCAGGGGAAGACCATAGAGAAACGGTAACCAAGTTACATGAGGGTCGTTTGGCAAAAGCGCGGAAAGGGATGCCAATTGTCCATGATCGCGCACCCTATGGCTATCGGGCGATTAGAGAAGACAAGAATTGGGAGCTAGTCATAGACGAAGATGAAGCTCGAATTATACGACTTATTTTTGAGTGGTATGTAGGGGGTGATGACACTGGGCCATTGTCATACTACAAAATTGCTCAAAAATTAACCGAAATGAAGATTCCTACCAGGGCAGATAAAGACCCAAAATTTGTAAAAACAAAGCGTGGAAAAGGGGAGTGGTATGCGTCAACTATTGGTTACATTATCAGTTGTGAAACTTATGCCGGGGTGTGGCACTATGACAAAAGAGGCAAAGATAAGAGCGAATGGATTGCTGTCGAAGTTCCAGCAATTGTTAGTCGCGGGTTATGGGAAGTAGCGCAAAAAATTAAAAAGCAGAAACAGGAGAGGGCTTCACGCAATATGCGCTACCAATATCTAATGAGTGGACGATTAACCTGTGGTTGCGGCGAGTATAAAATGGCCGGGTTTGGTTCCAAAAGCAGAGGCAGGGTGTATACCTATTACAGATGTGGGGGCCTAAGTCAGGGGCATAAGTGCGGTCTGCCTCACTTTCCATCCGGCAAGGTTGATGATATAGTATGGCAGTGGGCTGAGGATGTCTTAAGAGACCCGCAACGACTAAAGTATGGGTTGGAGCAATTTCAGGCTGAACAAGCGAAACAGGCTACCCCTATTCAGCAAGAGCTTGTTGTTCTGGAGGAATTGCTTGAACAGCACACTAATGACCTGAACGAAGCCCTGGCTTCATTGAAGGTTGTGTTAAGTCCCCGCGCCAAAGCAGCAATCGCCGCTGATCTGGAACGTATCGAGGGTACGTTAGATAGCCTGGAATCTCAGAAAGCTGAGTTGCTTGAACGGCTTGGTAACAGCACTCTGACAGAAGAAGATTTCGTCACAATTAACGACTGGGCGGCCATAGTTGCCAGGGATTTTGAGACGATCAGGCGGGATTTTCCCAGCAAGAGATATTTGATCGAGTATCTTGACATCCGCGGGCGGCTGGCCGTGGAAGATGGACAACAGGTAATGTATGTGACGGCCAAATTCAGTGTAAATAAGGAACGTTTGTTAATTGCATCTCAAATCACTTGAAGTCCAGGGTTACAAATCATTCGCCAACAAGGTTGAATTTATATTTGACAAAGGGATTACCGCCGTGGTTGGTCCCAACGGCAGCGGCAAATCCAACGTGGCCGACGCCATCCGTTGGGTGTTGGGCGAGCAAAGTTACGGCACGCTGCGCGGCAAAAAAACCGAAGATATGATCTTTTCCGGTTCAGACGGACGCTCGCGGCTGGGCATGGCCGCGGCCACGCTGGTGCTGGACAACTCCGACCATTGGCTGCCGCTCGATTTTTCTGAGGTGACAATTTCCCGCCGGGCCTATCGCTCCGGTGAAAACGAATATTATCTCAACGGCAGCCGCGTCCGCCTCAGAGATATCGGCGAACTGCTGGCCAAAGGCGGACTTAGCCGCCAAACGTACACCGTCATTGGCCAGGGCACTATCGACCGGGTGCTGTCGCTGCACGCCGAAGAGCGCCGCCGGTTGTTTGAAGAAGCTGCCGGCATCACCTTTCATCGTCAAAAACGGGCCGACGCGCTGGCCAAACTGGAAGAAACGCAGGGCAACCTGCTGCGGCTGCACGATATTGTAAAAGAAATTGAGCCGCGGGTGCGCCGGCTGGAAAAACAGGCCGAGCGGACCGAAGAATACCAGCTCATCAAAACGCATCTGGATGGCCTGCTGCGGGTGTGGTACGGTTACCGCTGGCGGCAGGCGCAGATCAAGCTCAAAGAGAGCCGCGACCGTTTCACCGCCAGTGAAGGGCAGGTGAAAGAGCAGCGACAGGCGTTGCAAACGCTCAGCCAGCAACTCGACCGGCTGCGCACCGAGCAAACTGAAACCCGGGCCGGCCTCAGCCTGCGCTATTCGGAGAACAACCATCTCAACCGGCAGGCCGAAACGCTCCAGCGCGAGTTGGCCGTGAGCGAGGAGCGGGCGCGCCAGTACGCCGCCCAGCGCGATGAAATTCTGGCCGAGCTGACCCCGCTCACCGAAAACTGGCGCGGGCAGCAGCAGCAGGTAGCCGCCGCCCAAACCGAGCTGGACAGCATCAACCAGGAATTGGCCCAGGCCGAAGACAGACTGCGCCTGGCGCAGGCTCAGCTCGATGCGCACCAGTCGCAGTTGCGGGCGGTTGAGGCGCGTCAGGCCGAGGCCGACAAGCAGGTGCGCCGGCTGGCTACCACCATCACCCAGAAACAGGCGCGCATTGCCCAATTGGAAGAGCGCCGCAGCACGCTGCAAACTGAACAGGCCGACCGCGCCGCGGAGCTTGACAAATTACTGGCCCAGCAGCAGGATTTGCAGGACAAGCAGGCCCAACTGACCACCCGCCTGTCGGAGTTGGATGCCGATCTGCTGGCGCTGGAAACTGAACAAACCCGGCAGCGTGAGGCGCTGTCGGCCCTCAACCAGGCTGCTGAACAGCTCAAAACCGATCTGACTCAGTTTGAGCGGCAGGCCGGGGCGCTCAAAGCCCGGCAGGATTTGCTCGACAAACTGCGCAACGATATGTCCGGTTACTACGCCGGGGTGCGGGCCGTGTTGCAGCCGGAAACCGGTTTGGCCGGGATTATTGGCACAATGAGCCAGCTGATTCAGGCGCCGCCGGAACTGGAAGTGGCGCTGGAAACGGCGTTGGGTGGCCGGTTGCAGGATGTGGTGGTAGAAAATTTTGCCGCCGCCGAAGCCGCCATCGATCATCTCAAAACCAGCCGCAGCGGCCGCGCCACCTTTTTGCCGCTCGACACCTTGCGCACCGGCAGCCCGGCCGAGGTGCCAAACACGCCCGGCGTGCTGGGGCTGGCCTCGGAGCTGGTGTCTGTGGCTCAGGCGCGGCTGCGGCCGGTGGTGGAGTACGCGCTCAACCGCACCGTGGTGGCCAAAGATTTGCCCAGCGCCCGCCGCGCGTTTGAGGCGATGGACGGCGGGTTTCAGATTGTCACTTTGGATGGCGAATTGATGCGCTCCAGCGGGGCGGTCACCGGCGGGCGGGCCGGCGGTAAATCGACTCAGGAAGGCACTTTTTTGGCCCGGGAGCGCGAATGGCGCGAACTGCCCGGCCAGCTTGAGGAATTGGCGCGGCAGCAGGATGCCGTATCGACCCAACTGGCTGCCACTCACGACGAAGCCACGGCGCTGCGCAAGCAGATTCAGCAGCTTGGCGAGCAAAGCCAGCAAAAATCGCAGCAGCGGCGCGAGATGCAGGCGGTAGCCGACAAGGTGAACCGGGCGCTGGAGCAGGCGGCCAACGCCAGTCAGTGGCAGCAGGGGCTGCGGGCCAAAGCCGAAGCCGAACTGGCGGCTATCGACGAGCAGCAGCAGGCCGCCCGGCAGGAAATTGCCCAGGCTGAACAGGAACTGGCCCAGGCCGAATCTTCCGCGCGCCAACTGGCCGAGGAAGCCCAGGCTTTGTCTGCCGACAAATTGCGGGCCGATTACAATCAGGCCCGCGCCGCGATGCAGGCCGTGCGCGACCGGCGGGCCGGGCAGTTGCTGCTGTTGCAAAGCAGCCAGGCCACCGAGCGCCAACTGGCGGCGCAAATTGAAAACAAACAGGCCCGCGCCGAATCGCTGGCCGGCGAGCGCGAATCGTTGCTGGCCCGGCAGCACGAGCTGGCGGCCTCTCGCGGCCAGTTTGACGGCCAGCTTGCGGAGCTGTCGAGCCGCATTCAGGCCGGCGAAAAAGAGCTGGCCGAGCTGGAAAGCCAGCAGGTCCAGTTGCAGCACGACGAGCGCAATTTGCGCCAGCGGATGCAGCGGCTGGAGGCCGAGCACAACCGGCTGTCGCTGGAATCGGCGCGCGCGCAAGACGAGCTGGACAAATTGCAGGAGCACATCCACGAGGATTTGGGACTGGTGCAATTGGAAATGTCTGACGAGCAGGTTGGCCAGCCGGTGCTGCCCATCGTTAATGATTTGCCGGCGGTGGAGGTGCTGCCAGCCGGCGTTGATGAGGATGTGAAGCGGCTAAAAGTGCAGTTGCGGCGGCTGGGCAGCATCAACCCCGAGGCCCCGCGCGAGTATCAGGAAACCCGCGAGCGCTACGAATTTTTAACCGAGCAGGTTCGTGATTTGGAAGAGGCCGTGCTGGACCTGCGCGAAGTGATTGCCAAACTGGATGAAACAATGGAAGCCGCCTTTACCGACACCTTTCAGCAGGTGGCCAAAGAGTTTCAGCGCTATTTTAAGGCGCTCTTTGGCGGCGGCGAGGCCAAACTGCTGCTGACCGACCCCGATAATCTGATCGAATCCGGCGTGGATATTGTGGCCCGGCCGCCGGGCAAAAGGCTGCAAAGTATGGCCCTGCTCTCCGGCGGAGAGCGTTCGCTGACGGCGCAGGCGCTTATTTTTGCCCTGTTGCGCATCAGCCCGACCCCGTTTGTGATTTTTGACGAGGTGGACGCCATGCTCGACGAGGCCAACGTGGGCCGCTTCCGCGACGCGTTGAGCAACCTGGCCCGCGAAATCCAGTTTATCATCATTACCCACAACCGGCGCACCATCGAGGCAGCCAACACGTTGTACGGCATTTCAATGGGCGATGATTCGGTCTCGCAGGTTTATTCGCTCAAAATTGACGACTGGCTGGAAAGCAAGGGTAATCAGGGGTAAACCCTGTCTTTTGACGGTCATTCTGAGGCCGCAGGCCGAAGAATCTCCAAAATCGTCATCCCAACTTTGGCGCGGGAAATTTTTGCGCCAGCGCCACCCGCTTGCTGATAGAGGGGTGGCTGTGCAGCAGAAACTCCACCCAGGCCGGCGGCTCGGCGTCGGCCAGATTTTGGTTGGCCAGCCGGGTCATGGCGTTGATAAACGCCTGAGTTTTGCCGGTGGTTTCCAGCGCGTAGCGGTCGGCCAGCACCTCTCGCCAGCGCGACCAGGCATTGCCCAACGGCATCGTCACCAGCCCAAACAGAGCCAGCGCCACCAGCAGCAGCGGCAGCGTGGCCGGATCGGCCAGGCCGTTGTAGCCAAAGGCGCTCACTCCCCAGCGCATCACCGCATCCGCCAGCCAAAAGCCAACCAGCGTGAGGCCAGATTGCACCAGAATCCCCAGCGGCAAATCGCGGTGAACGTGATGGCCCAGCTCGTGCGCCAGCACGGTTTCAATTTCATCGTGAGAAAAATTGGTTAGCAGCGTATCGCCGAGGACAATCCTGCGCGTAGAACCGAGGCCCATCAGCGCCGCGTTGGCCGCCACCGTTTTGCTGCTCATATCAAACGCGTACACGCCTCTTACCTGCGCGCCGGCGCGCTCGGCGAGCCGGGTTAGCCGCACCACCAACTCATCGTCATCAAGCGGTTTGTATTTGTAAAACAGGGGAAAAATCAGTACCGGCGCAAGATTGCTGAGCAAAACCGAAAAAACCAGCATCACCAGCGCCGCCCACAGCCACCAACTGCCGGGAGCAGTTGTCAGCAGTCCGTAAATCACCAGCAGAATAATTAACCCCAAAACGCCGCTGAGTGCCATCCCCTTGGCCTGATCTTTCAGCCAGTCAGCCAGACTCTGGGTTGACTGGCCGTAGCGATGCGGCAGCACAAAGCCGCTGTAGTAACTGAGCGGCGCGGTCAGCACAGTGTAGGGCAGCCCAAAGCCCAGCGCAAACAGCGGCACCGCCAGCCAGACCGATTCGGTGAAGGGGTAAATCTGGTTGCGCAGCCAGGGCGACAGGCCGGAAAAGACCCAGAACAGCACGTAAGCCGTACCGATAGCCAGCTCGGCGACAAAAATGCGGCGGCCAATGCGGGCGTATTCTTTGGCCTGCTGCTGGCGCTGCGGATCGAGGGTTTCAGGTTGGTCAGTCATGGTAATAGTCCGTAACAAACGGCGCAGCGGCCATGGCCACCAACTGTTCGTAGGCCGCCTGCCGGTCAATGAGGCCATTGGTTAAAATGCCAATCGCGCCGCGCCCCTGTTTGGTGTTGTGCTCGTCAACCAGCGCATCCATCGCCGGGCCGAGTTCGCCGTGCTGTTTGAGGTTGGCCACCACCGGCGGCGGCAGCAGAATGCGCACCCCGCCGCCGTAGCCCACGTTGCCGTTGCGGCCGACCATCGCGCACCAGGCGCAGGTCATCCAGCCAACCGGGGTATCCACCAGCCCGCCCTCCAGCCCCACCCCAAAACCGGCGTCGGCGGCGGCCCGCGCGGCTCGCGCCCTGTTTTCCGCGCCCTGTCGCGTTTCATCGTCGCCCCAGGGTTGGTCTGGCACGCCGCTGGGCACAGCCATCGATATAAATTGGGCCGCGGGAAAAGCCCGCCGCAGAACGGATTCAACGGCGGCAATTTTTACGGGATTGGTCGAACCAATAGCAATGGTGAGCGTCATAAGGCGGAATTGTAGCACACGTTGGGCCGGCTGACAATCGAAAATTCACTTGACAGGCGCTTGACAATAGGGGATACTTACGGGGTAGTTTCTTCTCTTCCAAATTCAGCAACATCACGGACAAGGATAATGTTTGATTTTAGCGGCAAACAGGTATTAATTACCGGCGCGTCGCAGGGTATTGGCCGGGCAACGGCCATCGCATTTGCGGCGGCCGGAGCGCGAGTAGCCGTCCATTTTAACCAGCGCCGGGATAAGGCCGATGAAGTGCTGGCCCAACTGGCCGGCCAGGGCCACGTGGCGGTGCAGGCCAACCTCATCGACCCCGCCGCGATTGAGGCGATGGTCAACGCTGTGCTGGCCGAGTTCGGCGCAATTGATATTTTGGTGAACAACGCCGCCGCCAATCGGCCGCACCCGCTGGCTGGCACCGATTACGCCGGTTGGCAGGCGGCCTGGCAGCAGGTCATCGGCGTGAATCTGGTGGGGGCGGCCAACGTGGCCTACTGCGTGGCCCGCCACATGATCGAGCGGCGGGCCGGGCGGATTGTTAATGTCAGCTCGCGCGGCGCGTTTCGGGGGGAGCCGGATAATCCGGCCTACGGGGCCAGCAAAGCCGGGTTGAATGCGCTCAGCCAATCGCTGGCGCAACATTTGGCCCCGCACAATATTTACGTGACCGCCGTTGCCCCCGGTTTTGTTGAAACTGACCGGGTGCGGGCCAAAATTGAGCAGCCCGGCGTCCGCCAGCAAAGCCCGCTCAATCGGGTGGCCCGGCCGGAGGAAGTGGCTTACACCATTATGTTTTTGGCCTCCGCCGGCGCAGAATTTTTAACCGGCGCGGTGGTCGATATTAACGGGGCCAGTTATTTGCGGTGATAGTGGCGAACTGCGCGTAGCGAATGACGAACACTTGCGCCTGCTCTCCCTGCGGTCGCAGTGCAGGTGTGACGGTTTACGCAACACGCAACACGATTTACGATTTTGGATTTACGTTTTACGCATTACGCAACACGAACTTAAAACTAAAAACTTAAAACTCATCCCTCACCCAACCCACCCAACTCACCAAACTTATTAGCACGGGAGGCAGCAGGATGGATACACTGATAATTTCTGGGACGGATTTTGCTTCGGTTAAAGCTGCGGTTGATTGGGCCAATAACCAGATTGGCCGGAGCGCGCCCAACAACACCGATCTGGAAGTGGTCAAAATTTTGGAGTTCCAGATTGTGCCGGTTGGTGATAGTTTCAGCATCGCCGTGCTGGTAGAAGTTGAACGCAAAAAATCAATGAGTTCAATGGTCATCAACATGCGCAAGGATTTGGGCCTGTCGCAGAGCGACGCGGGCGAATGATCTATATCTAAAATTATCAAACGGGGGAAATTACATTATGACCGCATCACCAGACCAATACATGCAGGCTATGCTCCGGGCGTTTAAAGCGGACCGCGCCGGCGGATTGACCGAAACATACGCGCTCAAACTCAACGGCCCCGGCGGCGGCACATGGACAATTGCCGTGGCCAACGGCCAGTGCCGCATCAGCGGCGGCGCGCCGTCGCAGGCCGGCACCACCATCGAAATGAGCACCGGTAGCTACCTGAATCTGGCCGCCGGCCGGCTTGATCCCCGGCGGGCGGTACAAACTGGCGAAATTAAGGTGAAGGGCAACCTGCAAAACGCGCAGCGCTTTACCGAGATTTTTGAACCGTGGGAAAAATATGTTGGGGCCGCACCCGCGCCGGCCCAGCCAACGCCGCCGCCGGCTGCCCCACCACCGCCACCCGCACCGCCCAAACCGACCCCGCCGCCGGCCCAACCTGTTGCTCCGCCTCCTCCGCCGCCGATCAGCCAACCCGTGCCGCAACCGGTTAAACCTGCGCCGCAGCCGGTTGTCCCCACCCCACCGATTCAGTCGGCGCCCGCGCCCGCGCCGAGCCAGGCGCCATCGCCGCTGGACAATTATTTTCGGGCTATGGCCGCGGCGTTTAATCGCGGGCAGGCCGGCAAACTGGACGCCGTGTTTGAGTTTCAGTTGAGCAGCGGCATTTGGACGGTGGACGTGTACGAGGGGTCGATCAAAGTTTACCGGGGCCGGGTCGATGACTCGCCGACGGTGGACGTAATTATGAGCGACAATGATTATGTCAAACTGGCTCAGGGCCAGCTCGATCCGCGGCGGGCGATCCAGGATGGCCGGTTGAAAATTCGCGGCGAACTGAATTTTGCCGCCCAAATCCCGGTGGTGTTTGGCGCGTGGGCCGGGCAGGCCGGTGCGGCCAATTTGCCCAACTTTACAGCCGCGCCCACGCCGTTTCAGGTGCCGGCGCTGGTCTCATCGGCGGCGGGGATGGTTAACCCCTCGCTGGTGAACGGCAGTTTTGACGAGGTACAGCCTTACGTGCGCGATGGGCAGCCGGTTTTTTGGCGCGAGTTCCCGGAGCGTTACGGCGCGGGTTGGTGGTTGCAGGTGATTTCTGAGGTCAAAGACAGCGCGGCGCACCTGCTCGACAGCGGCACATTTGCCAAGTTTGCCCAGCAATATTTCCACGGCAACGGCCACGATTACCACATCCACGGCAAACATTCGCAGGTGATCACCGGCCGCTACGGCTTCGATCTGGTGCTGTTTCAGCCGGTCAAAGCCCAGCCGGGCCGCGATTACACCTTTTCCGGCAGCGTGGTTACTTTTTTCCGCGGGCCAAACCCGCCGGCGGTGGATAACAAAATCTTCAAAACGATCGGCATCGATCCGACCGGCCGGCGGGATTTCCGCGCCGGCAGCGTGGTGTGGGGTGAGCGCGATGGTGTTGACAACAAGTGGCGCTACCCGTCGCTGCGGGTGAAAGCGCAAACCGACGCCATCACCGTGTTTATCCGCATTGAAAACACCGAAGGCGATGTGGGGCAGACGGATTTGAACACCATCCATTTGGATAATTTTAAACTGGAATAAACGGGCACCCGGGTTCCCGGTCACAAAAAACAGCGCGAGAGATTAGCTCGCGCTCTTTTTTATGTTAATAGTTCGACAATGTTAGGTTGCCCCGTTATTACAGGGGTAACCGGACTCCTCACCCCCCCCCCCCCCACCCCCCCCCTCCCCGCAGGGGAGAAGGGGGCAAAAGTTCTTTTGGTAAGATTTGGGGCGACAAAGCCGCCCCAAATCTCACCATTCAAAAAAGCCCCTCCCCAAATTTTGGGGAGCACCCCTACGAGGCACAGGTGGGTTGGGGGAGGGGTTACAAGTAGAGAGAAGCAAACTGCTCCTCGGTGGGTTCCGCTCAGCAATACCACGGTTCGGTGAGGTAGGGCACAAAGCGCGAGGCCGGCGGCAGGTTGGGGAAGGGCGTCTGCCCGGCGGCGTCACCCACGCCGGCAAAAGCGCGCGCCCAAATGCGCCGGAACGTTTCGCGACGCGGCACTTTTTGCCCGGCGCAGCGCTGCACCAGCACTTCTAAATCGGCCTGCAAGGCATCGAGCCGGCGATCCGGGTTGCGCCATGTGTACGATAATTTGGCCTCGTCCAGCGGGCCGATGGCCGCCTGCGTTTCCGGAAGTTCCAGTAATTTTGACCCCGGCGGGATCAGCAGCCGAATGGCGGCCTGAATCGGTGAAATTTGGTCAACCAGCTCCAGCCGCACAATTTCCTGCAAAAAGCAGCGATAGCCGGCCAGCGTTGTCCACGGAGTAAACGCCACAAACGTGGGCGACAGGTGCAGCTCCAACTCGCGGCAGCGGCGCACCGCCAATTCAAACTCGGCAGGCGAGTGTTGCTTGTCAAAAATAGCCAGTATTTCCGGCTCAAACGATTCGACGGCGGTGGTGATGAACAGGCAACCGGTGGCCTTGAGTGTGGGCAACAAATTGGCGTGCCTGGCCAAATGTTCAACCTTGATGGTGACATCGTAGGTGAGGCCGGGAAATTCGGCGGGCAACGCCTCCACCAGCGGGATGGCGTGGCCGGGGCCGTTGAAAAAGTCGGGGTCGCCAAAAGTGATGTGCTTCGCGCCGGCAGCAACCTGCTGGCGGATGTCGGCCAGCACGGTGGCCCGCGGCACCACCCGGAATCGGCCGCCGTACACCGGCACAATGGGGCAGTGGCGGCACAGGTGCTTGCAGCCGCGGCTGGCCTCGGTGTAACCGACGGTCAGCTTGCGTCCATCTTCTACGGCCAGGTGGGCGTAATTTTGTAGCGGCGGCAACCCGGCCCGGTTGGGCACCCGAAACTCCTGCCGGGCCAGCGAAATGACCGGCTCCGGCTGCGAACCATTGGCCGCTGGCCGCGCCGCCGATTCGCTGATTCGCTGCGCCAAACTGACCAGCCCGCTTTCAAACTCGCCGCCCAAAATGGTTTGCACGCCCAGCCGCCGCAAAAACGGCTCGTTGACCGGCGCGTACAGGCCAAAACAGCACAGGTGGGCCGCCGGGTTGAGCTGTCGCGCCTGCTGAATAATTGGCAGGGCCATGCGCGTGCCCATGTGCATCGGCAAATAAAAGCCAATCAGGTCGGCCTGCCGCACCGCACCGGCATCGAGCGGTTCAACCGACAGATCGAGGCAGCGGACCGCCGCGCCGGTTTCGGCCAGCCACGCCGCCGGCGAGGCCAGCCCAAACGGCTGCCGGCCCAATTCATAGGTAGAAATCAACAGAATGTTCACAACTGGTCCTAAAAAATAATAGAGTTGTTTCCCCTCCCCGTAAGTGGTTCAAGGGCGGACAGGCACTAAATTTTTGGGATGCGTTTCATTCACCCTCATCCCCCCGGCCCCCTTCTCCCTGGGGGAGAAGGGGGAGAAAAGAGGTTCGGTTGTGGTTTGGGCGGCGTAGCCGCCCAAACCACAACCGTTTAACTGCTCCCCCTCCCCAAAATTTTGGGGAGGGGGTTGGGGGGAGGGGTAAGCTTGACCCCAACCATTTCTTATTTGAAAAGAGTTGACTCTAATTGTTGTTTGAAATCTTACGAGGTCAAATTGACCTATTTCGTGTTGCATAAAGACTGCCAGCGAGAATGACGTAACACGCAACATGTAACTTGCCGATACAGTAATAGAATTTGTAAACGTTTACAGACAAATGAAACAGGCTCACTCATTATACCACAAACAACTGCTTCACTTCGTCCCGTTTGATTTTGCCTGAGGCGGTTTGCGGCAGCGCCTCAACCCACCGCACCTCGCGTGGGATTTTGTAGCCGGCCAGCCGCGCCCGGCAAAAATCGATGAGTTCCGGCGGCGATAGCTGCACCCCCGCGGCCGGTACCACCGCGGCGACGACTCGCTGGCCCCATTCGGCGTCGGGCAGGCCAACCACCGCGGCATCGGCCACGGCTGGATGCTCGCGCAGCACCGCCTCCACTTCCGCCGGATAAACATTTTCGCCGCCGCTGACAATCAAATCCGAGCGGCGCTGCACCACCCACAAATCGCCGTCCGCGTCGAGATAGCCCAAATCGCCGGTGAATAATTCGCCGTGGCGCAGGGTTTGGGCGGTGGCCTCTGGCTGACGGTAGTAGCCGGCCATCACTGTTGGGCCGCTGACCGTGATCTCACCGATTTCGCCGGCGGGCAGCGGGTTCCCAACCGCATCGACAACCCGCACCGCCGCGAACAACAGCGGCCGGCCCACACTGCCCGGTTTGCGCTGCGCTTCGTCCGGGGCAGCCGTGGCAACCTGCGAGGCGGCTTCGGTGAGGCCGTAAGTGGCGGCCAGCGGCAACCCCAACTCAATGCAGGTGCGAGCCAGTTGGGGCGATAACGCCGCGCCGCCCACCAGAATGCAGCGCAAGTGGGGCGCACGCAGTGAATCAAGGTGATGTTCCAGCAGCCGATGGAGCATGGTTGGCACCACGGAAATCAGTGTGACCGCAGCGGCGCGCAAGGATTCGGCTACAGCGGCGGCCTCAAAGCGGGGATGCAGTACCATCGCCGTGCCGTACAAACACGAGCGCAGCACAATGGCCTGCCCACCCACGTGATAGAGCGGCATGCAAGCCAGCCAGCGGTCGCCGGGCAGCACGCCCAGCCGAAACGCCGAAGCGGTAGCGCTGTAAAAATGATTGGCAAACGTGAGCAGCGCCCCTTTAGGTTGGCCGCTGGTGCCGGAGGTAAAAATGATGCCCTGCACCGTGTCGAGATTGAGCGGGCGGCGGCGCCACTGCCCGGCCTCCGGTGAGGGTGGCAGCGCTTGCAGGTTGATTTGCCGCACCGCCAAATCGGCGGCGGCGGGCGCGGTGTCATCGACGTGCAGCAGGGCGGCGCAATCGGCATGCGTGACCTGCCAGCGCAGTTCGGCCGGGGTGAGCCGCAGATTCAGCGGCACGGCTACCGCGCCCAGCCGGGCCAGCGTGTGAATCGCCAGTACAAATTCCGGCCCGTTGGGCAGCAGCAGGGCCACGTGCTGCCCGGTCGTCACGCCGGCGGCGGTCAATTGAGCGCACATTTGCGCCGCGCCGTCATCCAGTTCGGCAAACGTCCACTGCTGCTTGCCAAAAACAAGCGCAAGTTTCCGGGGAGAAACCTGCGCTTGGTGGGCTAACCAGTCGAACATTGGAGACAGATGCACCATGTTTCTGACCCCTGTTTTTCGTCACTTGAATTTTTGGGGCGTATTATGTGTTCCGTATCAGTTGCCAGGAATGATTTCACGCAACACGCAACACGTGTGGACAAAAAACTTGTGTTGCACACTAAAATCCAAGTAACTACTCAGCCGTCATGCCCGAATGTTTTTATCGGGCATCCACTGAAGGCCAAAACGGTAGATTCCCGCTAAAAACACGCGGGAATGACATCCAAAATGGTGCGGCTGAGTAGTTACAAATCAAAAATCGTAAATCGTCATGGCCGCCACGGGAATTTGCTGAAGTCGGGCGGGCGTTTTTGGTTGTAGGCGTTGCGCCCTTCCTGCCCCTCTTCGGTCATGTAAAAGAGCATGGTGGCGTGGCCGGCCAATTCCTGCAGCCCGGCCTGCCCATCGACATCGGCATTGAAGGCGGCTTTGAGGCAGCGAATAGCGATGGGGCTTTTTTGCAGGATTTCCTGCGCCCACTGCACGCCTTCGGCCTCAAGCTGGTCCACCGGCACCACTTTGTTGACCAACCCCATCTCCAGCGCTTCCTGCGCGGTGTACTGGCGGCACAAATACCAGATCTCGCGCGCCTTTTTTTGCCCAACGATGCTCGCCAGGTAGCTGGCCCCAAACCCGCCATCGAAACTGCCCACTTTGGGGCCGGTTTGCCCAAAAATGGCGTTATCGGCGGCGAGGGTCAGATCGCAGATAACGTGCAGCACGTGGCCGCCGCCAATGGCGTAGCCGGCCACCAGCGCGATAACTGGCTTGGGCATGGTGCGAATGATGCGCTGCAATTGCAGCACATTGAGGCGCGGCACGCCGTCGTCGCCAATGTAGCCGGCATCGCCACGAATTTTCTGATCGCCGCCGGACGAAAAGGCGTACTTGCCATCTTTGGCCGGGCCGTTGCCGGTGAGCAGCACCACCCCGACGCTTTGATCGGCCCAGGCGTCTTCAAACGCGGCAATCATTTCGTCGATGGTGGTGGGCCGGAAGGCGTTGCGTACCTCCGGCCGGTTAAAAGCGATGCGGGCCATGCCCACCGCTTTGTGATAAGTAATATCCTGAAAAGGTTTCACTTCAACCCAATCAATCACAATCCACTCCTCTTTTCTGACTTTAAAATTTTTTGGTTTTAAAAAATCGACTCGAATCCACTGGCTTTGCAATAAAAAACGCAACCGGGCTGAGTCTGTCCCATCTGGCCGAAATATTTGCCGGATTCAGGGACGCCGCTACTTTTTACGCCGACTCGCGCAGCGCCTGCGCCACCCGCCCATTGATTTCGCGGCGAACGGATTCGTGTTGCTGGGCGCTGGTTTTTACCTCGATGAGCATCGATTCCGGCGCGGCGACCGCCGCCGCAAACACCCGTCGAAAATCGGCCGGGTTGGTGACGGCGCGGTAGTCCAGCCCAAACAGTTGAGCCGCGGCGGCAAACTCCAGCCCGTGCGGGGTGACAAACAGCTCGGTGAAGGGCGGCTCAACCCGGGCAATCGGCAGCCGGTGAAAAATGCCGCCGCCATTATTGTTAATCAGCACGATGGTCGCTTTGAGGCCACAGCGGCGCAGCGCCAGCAGGCTGTTCAAATCGTGATAAAAGGCCAGATCACCGATGACCAGCGTCAACGGCAGGCCGCTGCCCGCCGCCGCGCCGAGCGCGCTGGCAATGGTGCCGTCGATGCCGCTGGCCCCGCGGTTGGCAAACAGCCGCAGCTCGGTGGGGGCGGGCCGGGCAAACTGGTCCAGATGGCGCACCGGCAAACTGCTGGCCACAAACAGCGCCGCCGGCGATGGCAGCAGCTCAACCACATCGGCCAGCAGCCGCCCCTCAAAAAAGTCGGCGGTCTGATCGATGACTTGCCACGTTTGCGCTTCGGCGGCGCGCAGCCGGGCCAGCCAGCCGGTTTCCTGCGCCGATGATTGACCGGCCAGCCGCCCGCTCACCGCCTGGCAGAGAGTCGCCGGGTCGGCCCAGATAAAATCGCTGGTGGTGTGGCTGTCGTCCTGCCACACGCCGCTGGCGCTGATCTGCATCCGGCGCGCCCCGGCGCTGCCGCCGAGCCACTCCCCCAGCCAGCGGGAAATGGGCAGCGCGCCAAATTGCAGAATCAAATCGGGGGCCGGCCACCGGCTGACCACCTCGCGCTGCAAAAAAGTCTCGTAGCCGGCCAAAAGCAAGCCCTCGGCCTGAGTGGTGTGCGGGCCAAAACGCACGCCGGAGAGCGCATCGGGCAGAATGGGCAGGCCGCCGGCGCGGGCCAGTTCGGTCACTGCCGCCGGAAAATCGCCGCCGGGGCAGCGCGGCCCGCAGACAATCACGCCGCGCCGCGAGCTTTGAATGGCGCTGCATAGGTCATCAATTTGTAAAGCTGACGGCGCAAGCTGGCCGCGGCTGAACGCGGCAAAAGGCGCGCCGTTGGGCCGCGGCTCGACGGGCGGGACGAGGGGCGAATCGCCGGGGATGGGTTCCAGCGGTTTGCGAAACGGAAAATTGAGATGCACCGGGCCGGGCGGAAAACCCCGCGTGGCGGCCAATGCCCGGCCGGCCAGCGCCCGCAGCGAGCGCAGCGTTACCGCCGCGGGGGCAGTTTCCGGCAGGGCCACATCGACAAACCAGCGGGCGTGCTCGCCAAACAGGTTGAGCTGGTCGATGGTCTGGTTGGCCCCGCTGTGACGCAGTTCGGGCGGTCGGTCGGTGGTGAGCACCAGCAGCGGCACGTGGGCCACGTTGGCCTCAACGATGGCCGGGAAAAAGTTGGCCGTGGCCGTGCCAGAGGTGCAAACCAGCGCCGCCGGCTGGCCGGTAGCCAGCGCCAGCCCCAGCGCAAAATAGGCCGCGCCGCGCTCGTCCAGCAGCGAGTAAACGGTGATGTTGGGGTGGCGGGCAAAAGCGACGGTGAGCGGCGTGGAGCGCGAACCGGGCGCGATGCAGGCGGCGCGCAGCCCGGCCCGGGCTAACTCATCGACAAAAACGGCGGCCCACAGGCTGCTGGGATTAGGCGCGTCCATTGGCTGCGTCTCCGCCCAGCGCCTCGGCCAGCGGCCGGAATTTTAGCTCGGTTTCGCGCCACTCCCGCTCCGGCTCGGAATCGGCTACAATGCCGGCCCCGGCAAAAAGCATGCTCTCGCTGCCCACGCTCACCGCCGAGCGAATAGCCACGGCAAACATACCGTTGCCGCGATAATCGATCCAGCCCACGGGCGCGGCGTACCAGCCCCGCTCGGTGGGTTCAACGCGGTTGATGATGTCCAGCGCCAACTGGCGGGGCCGTCCGCCGACGGCCGGGGTGGGGTGCAGCACCTTGACCACCGGCAAAATGCCGGGATTGCCGGCCAATCGGCCCTGAATTTTGGTTTGCAGGTGTTGAATGTTGCTCAGTTTGCACAGGGTTGGGGTGGCCGGCACGTGCAGATCGCTGACCAGCGGGGCCAGGTTTTCCTGAATGGCCTCGACCACCAGCGCGTGTTCGATGCGCTCTTTGGGGGTATCGAGCAGCCGCTGGCCCAGCGCGTCGTCCTCGGCGGGGTCCGCGCCGCGCCGGATGGAGCCGGCCATCGCCACGGTGCGCAGGGTGGCGCCTTCAACTTCGGCCAGCAGTTCCGGGGTGGCCCCAAAAAAGGCGTGGCCGGGAATCGGCTCAAACAAAAAGCGATAGGTGTCGGGGTAGCGGCCAGCCAGCCGTTCCAGCGCGTCGGCGGGATCGATGGGCCGGTCAAACTGCAACTGGCGGGCGCGAGCCAGCACCACTTTATCAAGCTCACTGTGGCGAACGCGGGTAGCGGCTTCGGCCACGAGCCGGTGCCACGTTTCCTGCGACATTACATTGCTGGAGCGTGGAATTTGCGGGCTGGCCGGCGGCTGCGGGCGATAGCTGCGCAGGCTGGTACGCAGTTCGCTGAGTTCCAACGGGAGTTGGCGGATCATCTCCTGCCGCTCGGCCTCGGAGGTGATGCAGCGGTTGATGGTGAGCCAGGTTTGGCGGCCCAAGCGGGTAATCTGGATTTGGGGCAAAATAAAGCGCGCCGCCGGAAAGGCCGACCACAGCGGCGAGGCCGGTTGTTCCGGTTGAAAGGCAAAGCCGCCAAACAGGCGCGGGCCGGTGACGGCCGGCGTATCGGCGTTGAGGCGCGTCACCCGGCCAAACAGCTCGGCGGCCTGCTGCCGGATCGACTCAAACCGGTCGTCGCCGTGGGCGGTGAGCATGGCGGCCACGCCAAAGCCGGCAAACGAGGCGGTCTGTTTGCTGGTTTCCCAGTAAACCCGCGGCGAGTTTTCGCCGTAACGCAGCAAATTGAGCAGCGGAAATTCCGGCCAGGGCAGGCTGTAGCTGACAGTGCGGAGTTGTTCGGTGGGGGTGATGGTTATATTTTGGGGCGGCATCCTGTTCACCAGTTCCAACATTGTTATCCTTTCTCAACCGGCGCTAATGCGGGCGTTGTTAATTGCTGAATGCGGGCCTCGGGGATGCCCACACTGCGGAGCAGCATACTGCGCAGCGGCACCAGCAAGCGGTCTGGTTCGGGCCGGCCGGTGTACACCCAGCGAATGACCACTTCGTTGATGGCGCCCATCCAGGCGTAGGCGGTCACTTCGGTATCGATGGGCGCAATTTCTCCGGCGGCGATGGCGTCATCGAGGTAAGTTTTGATAACCCCGGCAAAGCGATCGTGCAGTTCCAGCCGTTTTTCTTCAAACACGGTGCCCAACCCCACGGCCTGTACCAGAAAAATTTTGGCCAGCCCGCGATATTGGGCAAAGGTTTCAAGGCACACGCGCAGGGCCAGATTGACCCGCTCCACCCCGTCGCTGACCGGGGCCACGGCCTCAATGAGCCGGCGCTGCAGCACATCGGCAAATTTATCAATGAGCGCCAAAAAAATCTGTTGTTTGCCGGGAAAATAAAAATAGACCGCGCCTTTGGAGGTTTCCGATTCTTCAACAATATCGTCCACTTTGGTTTCGTGGTAACCCTTGCGGGAAAATATTTTTACGGCGGCGTCTAAAATACGTTCCTGCGTGGCTTTGGCTTTATCAGTCATTGTGTTATCCGTTATTTATAAACCGACTGGTCAGTCTATTAGTGAAAAGTACCACGAGGGCCGGGCGTTGTCAAATCGAATTAAATGAGTTGCATTAAAAATTTAGTTGGGATAATGTTAAGTTGGAAGTCACGCGGGTGGCGAATAGCGAATTGCGAATAACCCACCCAACTTATTTTTAGCGGAGGAGAGGTTATGGCCAACAATTCAAGCAGGGAAAAGATACCTTTTGATGCCAATATGTTGTTGTGGGATGCCGAGCATCTGGAGGAGTCGCTGCAAAAGTTGTACACGTTTACGATGAGTAAAGGGCAGGAAAGCATCGATTGGTACGGGGTCAGATCGCGGCCCAAAAAGCGGTGGGCGCAAATTTTGCGGGTGGTAGCCATTTTGGCCACATCGATGGGCGGGATTGTGCCCATTCTGTCGCAGATTCCAACCTGGGCCACGGAAAATATGAACCCGGCCTGGGCGTCGGTGGCTATTGCGGTGGCGGCCACGGCGCTGGGGCTGGATCGATTCTTTGGTTTTTCATCGGCATGGATGCGATTTATAACCAGCCAACTCAAACTTGAGGCCCGGCAGGAGATGTTTCAGTTTGAATGGCTGGAAACCCGGGCCTCGTGGCAGGGCCAGCCGCCCACTTACGAGCAGGCGCGGGCCATGGTCAATCGCTGCGCCCAGTTTGCCGCGGAAGTATCCACCATTGTGGAACAGGAAACACTGCAATGGGTGTCGGAGTTTAGAAATGTGTTGACCGGGCTCGATACCGGCGGGCGGGCGCAGCCGGCGCGAGACACGGTCTCGGTGGAGAGTGCGCCGCCGCGTTAGCGCCCGCGCCACCAATCTTTGCGCACCCGCGGGTCCATAAAGCGGCCGGTGTCGCGGATGGCCACTTGGATTTCCGGGCCGCGGGCGCGGCCCAATGGCTGCTCGGCCCGCAGCGCCGGCAGTTTGCGGCGGCCTTCGGCGTTCATTTTCTGGTACAGAGCCAGCAGGCCAGGTTCAACGCACACGCCATCGATGTGAATGGCGTAACCGCTGACCACGCTGTCTTCGCCGGTGTATTTCAGGGTGATGCGTTCCTGGCTGGCGTACAACACCAGTACCTGGTAGCCCTGGCCAATGTCGTAATCGGCTTTGGGCACGCCGATGACCTCGCCCGGCGCTACTTTCAGCCCGGCCAGGGTGACCTCAAAATCGGTGACGGGGTTGCCGCGCGCGTTGCGGCCCCAGTCCCAGTTATTAACCCGGTAAACAGCGGTAATTTCGGGCGTCCGCTTGTCGGCGAACAGGCTGGCAAGCTGCGGCGCGCGATGATCGGTGGGACCGGACATATCGATGAGACCGGCTTTAGCGCCGGTTTTTTCATAGCCGCGCAATGCCAGGTTAATGTCGCCGTGTTTGTCGGCGGGGCGGTCGGTGGGCGGGCCAACAATGGGCAGCGTGCCGTAATTTTGGCCGGCAATCGCGGCGCAGGGATCGACTTTGGGCGGGGCCGGCGGCTCCGGTGGGAGCGGCGCTGGCTGCAACGTTGGCGGGGTCACGGGCGGCGCTGGCGTCGGTGGAGCGGCCGGGGGTGGCGGGGTGACGGGCGGCGCTGGCGTTGGTGGTGTGGCCGGCGGAGTGACAACCGGTGCGGGTGTCGGCGGAGCGGGCGCCGGGGCTGGGGTCGATTTTGGCCCGGCCAGCGACGGCACCACCAGCACCTGGCCTACCCAAATGCGGCCGGGATCGGTGAGGTTGTTGGCCTGCTGCAGCAGCGGGTATTTGTGGGGGTCGCCATAAATTTCGCGGGCAATGCGGGCCAGCGAATCGCCCCGTTTAACGGTGTAGGTGGTGAGCACCGGTTCGGGTTCGCCGCCGGCGTAGGTGGTGAGCAGTTCTGCCACTACGGCGTCGAGCGTGCGGCCCTCCAGTTGGGCGCGCTCGGTTGCTGCTTGCAGGGTTGCTTCGGTTAAATCGATGGAAATGTTTTTTGTTGCCACGGCCGCCTCCCCTAAAAATACAATTATGAATTGTGAATGATGAATTATGAATTGGCAATCGCTCGCCACGCGTTACCCGCCACTGGCCCAATTTTCATCATTTTGCCGACTGCTGCTGTCACACTGCTGAGAGAATGTTTTTGATTATACCATCACTTTGCATAAAAATGAACCGGAGCGGTTAAACTACCCGTTGAGGCGCTGCTCCACCTGCTCGGCCCAGGCTTGCAACCCGTGGCGCTCGCTGCCGGCCAGCCGCTTTTTGGCCGCGGCCAGGCTGTTGCGCGCGGCGGCCAGTTCGCCCCGTTCGGTGTAAAGCTCGGCCAGCCACAGATCGATTTGCGTTTGCAGATGGGGCAGAGTCAAACTGGCTACGACGCTGCGCGCGGCCTCAAGCAGTAGCAGCGCTTCGTCCAGGTCGCCGCGGGCGCGCGCTGCCAGCCCCAGGTTGGCCCGAATATTGGCCGCCTGGGGTTGGTTGTGGTTTCGCTCGGCTTCGGCCAGCGCCCGCTCAAACCACTCCGTAGCCTCATCGAGCGCGCCTTCGGCCAGCGCCAGTTCACCCCGGGTGCTGTACAGGTACTGGCGCGGCGAAAACAGGGCGTGTTTTTCGGCCAGTTCCAGCGCCGCTTCAATGTGATGGCGGGCCTCTGGCAGTTGGTTGAGCAAAATCAGGTGATAGGCCAGGTTGTTGCGCGCCACCGGCGCCTGCATCACGCTGCCCGCCGCCTCAGAAAGCTCCAGCGCCGCCCGGAACGAACTGACCGCCCCGGCCAGATCGCCCCGATGGGCCAGCACGTTGCCCAGCTCAAAGCGGCAGATTCCGGCCATATCCGGCAGATTGTGTTTGGTGGCCAGCCGGATGCCGGCCTGCAAATGTTTTTCAACCTGAGCCAGCGGCTGGCCCAGCAGCATCCCCCCGGCCGCCAGGGTGTGATACACCCGGGCCAACACGGCCGGGTCATCAATTGTTCCCAACCTCGCCCGCGCCTGTTCGGCCCAATGAATCACCTCTTTGCCCTGACCGCTGGCCAAAAAACTGAGCGCCAGGCTGAGGTACGCCTCGGCCACGCCCTGCGAATCGCCGGCCTGTTCAAATTCCGCGGCGGCGGTCTGCAGCAGTCTTCGGCCTTCTTCCAGTTGACCCTGGCCAATCAGGGCTTCGCCCAGCCCAAACCGGCGGGCCGGGGTGGGTTCCAGCGTAACGGCCTGCTGGAAAAAGCCGATGGCTTCGGTGAGCGCCGATAACTTGAGCGCCCGGCTGGCCGCCATTTGGGCAAAGTGCGCGGCTTTGCCCGGCTGCCCGGCCTGGGCGTAGTGATGGGCCAACTGCCCGGCGATGGTATCCAGCCGGTCGCCGCTGGTTGCCTCCAGCGCCTGCGCCGCCCGCCGGTGCAAAAAACTGCGGCGGGCCAGGCTGAGATCGCTGCGCACCACCTGCGCTACCAGCGGGTGGCCAAATTCGTAGCTTTTGGAGTTTTCGGTGAGCAGGTTGTGTTCCAGCAAATCGTCGAGGGCGTTGATGGTTTCTTCTTCGCCGCGGCCGCTGGTTTGGCGCAGCGTTGAAAAGTCAAAGTTGTTGTCAAGCACGGCGGCGGCCTGAAGCACCTGCCGCGCTGCCTCCGGCAGGCGGTTTAACCTGGCCCGGATCAGTTCGGCCAGTTCCGGTGGCGTGCCGTTGGCCTGATCCTGGCTCAGTTCGATAAGAAAATAGGGGTTGCCCGCGCTTTTTTGCTGTAACGGCTCAACGTGAGCCACGTCTCGGCCCAACGCCGACAGCAGCGCGGTGGTTTCTTCCAGCGAAAAGCGGCCCAGCGGCAGCCGGCGCACGATGCCGGTCCGGCTCCAGCCAGCGGTTGTCTGGCTCAACTGCGGCGAGGCGTCGCTGGGGCGATAGGTGGCCACCAGCAGCAGCGGTTCATTTTGCATACGGTCCACCAAAAAAACCAGCCAATCCAGCGTAGATTGATCAATCCAGTGTAAATCATCAACAAACAGCACCAGCGGTTGGCCGTTGAGTGTGCGCAGCACCCAGATAAAGGCTTCGTACAGGCGGCGATGCTCCTCTTCCGGCGGCAGCGAGGGCGGTTGCGGCAAATCCGGCACTCGCTGGCGGATTTCCGGCAGCAGCCGGCTGAGTTCGGCCAGCCAGATGGAGGACGGGGCAGGGTTGGATTGAATGACTCTGGAAATGCATTTGTTGTGATCAAACAGGCCGGTTAACGGGGCAAACGGCAGCAATTGGGTGGTGTTGAGGCAGCGGGCTTCCAGCACGGTAACCGATTCCGGCAGCGAGGCCGACCATTCCTGCCACAGCCGGGTTTTACCAATGCCCAGTTCGCCGGTGATGAGCGCCACCCGGGCCTGCCCCGCGACGGCCAGTTGAAATTGCTCAGACAGCGCATCCAGTTCGGCCTGGCGGCCCACAAATGGCGCGCCGCCCCGTTTTCTGGGCGGCCGGGGCGGGGGTGTGCTCACGGCGGGCATTGAGGCGGCCGGCGGCTGGCCCAGCGTGCCGGCCAGAATTTCCGCCCGCAGCCGCTGGGTTTCTGGCAGCGGCTCAACGCCCAATTCCTGCAGCAAAATCTCGGCGAGGGTGTCGTACTGGCGCAGCGCCTCGGCCCGTTCACCCTGCCGGGCGAAGGCTTCCATAAGTGCCCGGTGCATGGGTTCCTGCAAATTATCGGCGGCCAGAGCGCGGCGGGCGCTGGATTGCATCCCGCGCCAATCCCCGGCCTGCCGCTGCACATCGATCATTGCTTCCAGCAGGCGCAGGTACAGTTGCCCCACCCGCTCCCGTTCGGCAGCCAGCCACAGTTCAAAATCGGGCGCATCTGTTACGGTGAGACCCTCCAGCAGCGGCCCGCGATAGAGGTTGAGGGCGTTTGCCAGCAGCGGCCCTGTTTTGGGCGTTTGCTGGGCCTGCTCAAACTCGCGCAAATCCACGGCCACATCGGCCAGAGCCATCCAGTCCCCGCCCGCGCCCAAAATATCCTCGTTGGTCTGCTTGCGAATAGCCCACAACGTGTTGCGCAAATTTTTGCGAGCGGCGTCGGGCAGGCTGTCGGGCCAGAGCAAATCGGTAACGTGGTCACGGGTTTGAGGCGTGCCGGTGACCGCCAAATAGGCCAGCAGCGCCATCGCTTTAGCCGATTTCAATTCGATGAGTTGGTTGTTTAGCCACAGCTCGGGCGCGCCGAGCAAAAGTAAGCGAATGTTGGACATAGCGGACATTATAAACGGAGCCGGGACGAAAAGCCAAACAAAAAGGACGGGCGACAGGACAGCCGGCAGGACAATCGCCGGGACGACGAGCCGTTAAACTGAGGGCGTAAATAAAAATCTGACAACTCAAGGAGAACGTTGATTATGACCCAAACCTTACTCGTTACCGGCGCATCAGGCCATCTCGGGCGGCGCGTCGTCGAACTGCTGCTCGAAGCCAAGGCCGGCCACATTATCGCCACCACCCGCGCGCCGGAAAAGCTGGCTGACATGGCCAAACGGGGCGTTGAGGTTCGCCCGGCCGATTTTGACCGGCCGGAAACGTTGGCCAAAGCCTTTGCCGGAGCCGACCGCCTGCTGCTCATTAGCACCGACGCGGTTGATGGCACCGACCGCCGGATCAGGCAGCATCGCAATGCCGTTAACGCGGCAGAGCAGGCCGGCGTAAAACACGTGATCTACACGTCGCTGACTAAACCGGAACCCGGTTCCCCCATTCTGCTCGCACCCGATCACCACGCCACGGAACAGGCGCTGGCCGACAGCTCGCTGAGCTGGACTCTGTTGCGCAACAATGTTTACACGGACATGCTGCTCATGAGCCTGCCTCACGCCGTCGCCACGGGCCAGCTTGTGGCCGCTGCCGGCGGGGGTGGGGTAGGCTACGTGACCCGCGAGGATTGCGCTCGCGCCGCGGCAGCCGTGCTTCAGGCTTCAACTTTGGGCCGGACAACGCTGGATATTACCGGCCCCGAAGTGGTAACGTATGCGGCGCTGGCCCAAATTGCCAGCGACGTCACCGGCCGGCCGGTCAATTACGTCAATGTGCCAACGGCAGCGATGGTGCAGGGTATGGTTGGAGCCGGTTTTCCGCAGCCGGTGGCCGAGCTGCTGGTCTCGTTTCAAACCGCAACCGCGCAGGGCGACCTGGCCCTGGCTACCAATACAGTGGCCGAGCTGACCGGCACCGCGCCGCAGAGCGTCCGTGATTTTCTGGCGGCCCATAAAGAGGCGCTGGTTGCCGTGCCGGCCTAATTTGAAATAGACAGGATTTTCGGGATTAAAAATAGTTAAAATCAAATCAATCTTGTTAATCCTGTCCAATATAAGTACCAATTTAGAGATAAAAACTACTTAAGGAGAATTAAAAATGACCTGGAATATTGACCCTCAACACACTCAAATTGAATTCAGCGTGCGCCACATGATGATTTCCAAAGTGCGCGGCCAGTTCAAATCGTTTGAAGGCACGTTAGACATCAACACCGACAACCCGGCTGCCTCGAGCGTGGCTGGCACCATCGACGTGGCCAGCATCGATACCCGCGAACCCCAGCGCGATGCCCACCTGCGTTCCGCCGATTTCTTTGACGCGGAAAAGTACCCCAAACTCAGCTTCCGCAGCAGCCGGATTGAGCCGGCGGGCAAAGGCCACTACAAAGTGGTCGGCGATCTGACCATTAAAGATGTTACCCGCGAAGTTGTGTTTGATGTTACCGACGAAGGCTGCGCCCAGGACCCGTGGGGCAACCAGCGTTGGGGCGTAAGCGCCAGCACCAGGCTCAACCGCAAAGACTTTGGCCTCACCTGGAACGTGGCCCTGGAAACCGGCGGCTGGCTGGTTGGCGACGATGTGACCATCACCGCCGAAGTGGAGCTGGTGAAACAGGTCCAGCCAGAACCCGCCGCGAACGCGTAACCCAAATCGACTTGTAAAAAAACAGAAACAAGCTACAACAACAAGGGCGACACTGGTGTCGCCTTTTTGGTTCAGGGGTGAGCTGGACTCAGCTTGCGGCAGTGTAACACGGGCCCCGGTGCGAGTAAAAATGAGTAGGTCACGCTACAAGCGTGACCGTCGGGTTACAAGCCCGACCCACGATTTCTAAAAAATAAAAAATAGGTAGGGGCGCTTCGCGGAGCGCCCCTACATTCGCAGATTCGCAATTCGCTATTTTCAAGGGGGGAAAATAATGACTCAACAAATTCCCGGAATTCATCACGTTACGGCCATCGCCAGCGACCCGCAGCGCAACGTGGATTTTTACACCCGCGTGCTGGGGCTGCGGCTGGTAAAATTAACCGTCAATTTTGATGATCCCGGTACCTATCACACCTATTTTGGCGATGTGACCGGCGGCCCCGGCACGGCAATGACCTTTTTCCCGTGGCCCGGCGCGCGGCGTGGCCGCATTGGCAACGGCCAGGTTGCGGCCACGGCGTTTGCCGTGCCCGTCGGTTCGCTGGGCTACTGGCAGCAGCGACTCAAAGAATTGGGCGTGCCCACCTCGCAAATCGAAAGCCGGTTTGACGCCGAGGTGCTGCCCCTGGCCGACCCCGATGGGTTGCGGCTGGAACTGGTGGCCGGCGCCCCCGCTCCGGCGGCGACGCCGTGGCTCAGTGGCGGGGTGCCCGCCGAACACGCCATCAGTGGCTTTCACAGCGTCACCATTTGGGCGGCCAGGCTGGAGCCGACCGCCGCCATTTTGAGCCAGACGCTCGGGGTGCGCCCGGCCGGCGAGGCCGGCAGCCGCACCCGTTTTGAAATGAGCGGCGACCGGCCCGGCACCATCGTCGATGTGTTGCATCGCCCCGGCGAGCCATTTGGCAGCGGCGGCGCGGGCACGGTGCATCACGTGGCTTACCGCACCCCCACCGACGACGGACAACTGGCCTGGCTGCGTACCATCGCTGCGGCGGGTTACAACGTCACCCCGGTGCAGGATCGACAGTACTTCCACTCCATCTACTTCCGCGAGCCGGGCGGGGTGCTGTTTGAAATTGCCACCGACACGCCCGGCTTCACGCTCGATGAACCGGTGGAGAAACTGGGCACGGCCATCAAACTGCCGCCCTGGTTTGAGTCGCAGCGGGCGCAAATTGAACGGATTCTGCCCAAACTGACCCTGCCGGAGGTGCAGAGCGCATGAGCGAGCAGTCGCATCAGTCACAGCCAATCATTGTGGCCGGGCTGCCCCTGGCAGAAGCGCCGGCGGCGATGGTGATGATTCACGGCCGGGGCGCTACCGCCGAAAGTATTCTGGAATTAGCGCCGGAGTTTGACCAGCCGGGGTTTGCTTACCTGGCCCCGCAGGCGGCCGGTAACACGTGGTATCCCCAACGATTCATCGCGCCGCTGGCCAGCAACGAACCGTATTTGTCGGCGGCGCTGGCCAAAGTTGGCGAAACCTTGCGGCAGGCGGCAGCCGGCGGCATTCCGCCGGAACAAACCATCCTGCTTGGTTTTTCGCAGGGGGCGTGTTTGGCGCTGGAGTTTGCGGCGCGCAACGCCCGGCGTTACGGCGGGGTAGTGGCGTTGAGCGGCGGCCTGATTGGCCCGGACGGCACGCCCCGCGACTATCCCGGTTCGCTGGCCGGCACGCCGGTATTCATCGGCTGCAGCGATGTTGATTTTCACATTCCGGTGGAGCGGGTGCATCACTCGGCGGAAGTGATGGCCGGGTTGGGGGGTAGCGTCACCCAACGCATCTACCCTGGCATGGGGCACACCGTCAACCAGGACGAAATTGATTTTGTGAAAGAGTTGATGGCTCAATTGGGAGCAACGGCCACTCAGCGATAATTCGCCAACCGGCCCGGAAACGATTACAATTCACTTTGAAGCGCAGGTCACGGTATTTTGCGTGGCCTGCGTGATTTTTTGGACGAGGAATGTTATGCACGAACCCGAAATCGACTACAGCCGCAAATGGTACGTGATGTCCGCCGTGGCGATGGGCATCTTTTTGGCCACTATCGACGGCAGTATTGTGAATGTGGCCCTGCCCACCCTGATCCGCGAATTGAACACCAACTTTGCCACCGTCGAATGGGTGGTATTGGGCTATTTGCTGACGCTGGCCACCCTGCTGCTGGGCATTGGCCGGCTGGGCGATATGATTGGCAAAAAACCCATTTATGTGACCGGCTTTGTGGTGTTTACCGCCGGTTCGGTGCTGTGCGGGCTGGCGCCAACCGTCGAGTGGCTGATTGCCTTTCGGGTGATTCAGGCGCTGGGCGGGGCGATGGTCTTTGCGCTGGGCGTGGCCATCGTCACTGAAGCTTTTCCCCCCTCGGAGCGCGGCAAAGCGCTGGGTATCTCAGGTACGGTGGTCAGTGTGGGGATTGTACTGGGGCCAACGCTGGGTGGGGTCATCATCGACGCCATTAGTTGGCACTGGATATTTCTGGTGAATCTGCCGGTGGGGATTGTCGGCACGCTGCTGGCGGCGCGTTTTGTGCCCAACACCAAACCAACCAGCCGCCAAAAATTTGATTTTCCGGGGGCCATCGCCCTGTTTATCAGTTTGCTGGCGTTGCTGCTGGCGCTCACGTGGGGGCAGGAAGCCGGTTTTACCAGCCCGGAAATTTTGGGGCTGTTTGGACTGTGGGCGCTGTTTCTGGCCATTTTTGTCATCATCGAGTGGCGTTCGACCCACCCCATGATCGAGCTGTCGCTGTTTGAGGACAGTCTGTTCAGTATGAGTCTGGTCACCGGTTTTATGACCTTTGTGGCCATTGCCGGCACCATCATCCTGCTGCCGTTTTATCTGGAAAACGTGTTGGGCTACAACACCCGCGAGGTGGGGCTGCTGCTGGCCGTGGTGCCGGTGATGCTGGGCATTGTTTCGCCGGTGTCCGGGGTGCTGTCAGATAAATTTGGCACCCGCTCTATCACGGTGATTGGGCTGGTAGTGCTGTTGCTGGGCTATCTGGCCATCACCACGCTCAGCGCCGAAACAACCACCTGGGGTTATATTTTGCGGCTGGCGCCGGTAGGGATTGGCATGGGCGTATTCCAATCGCCCAATAACAGCGCCATTATGGGGTCGGTGGCCCGGCAGCGATTGGGCGTGGCTTCCGGCATGCTATCGCTAACCCGCACACTGGGCCAAACCACGGGCATTGCTGTTTTGAGCGCTTTTTGGGCCAGCCGGGTGATGGCCCACACCGGCCAGATTTTGCCAGAGGGAGCCACCACCGCCCCGATTTCGGCGCAGGTTGCGGGGTTGCAGCAAACCTACGAGGTAGTGGCGGTGATGATTACGCTGGCGCTGGCGTTGAGCGTGTGGGGGCTGGTGCAGGAGCGCCGGCTCAAAACCGCACCCGCGCCGGCCCAGCCGGCTCCCAAATTCAGCCCACCTGAGTAAACGAGTCCCGCCACATCGGCGGGATTTTTTCTGTCAGCTCGATGCGTTTGGCATCCAAAAATTGGGCCAGGTTGGCCACAGCAGCGGCGACGGCCGGCCCGGCCTCGGCCGGGGCGTCGGTTTCGGCGTACACGGCGTTCACGTGCAGCGTGCCGGTTTTGCGCTCCATTTTGGGATCGATGCGGCCAATCAGGCGGTCGCCGTGCAAAATGGGCAGCACGTAGTAACCGTACTGCCGTTTGGCGGCGGGCACGTAAATCTCAATTCTGAAATAAAAGTCCCACATCAGTTCCGTGCGGTCGCGGTCGCAAATCAGGTTGTCAAACGGCGACAGCAGCGTGGTGCGCGGCTGCCAGCCGTCGTCGCCAAGCTGTTCCAGCAGGGGCAGGTCGGCGGCGTGCAGCAGCCAGTCGCCGGACCAGCCGTCAATTTGAACCGGGATAATCTGCCCTTCGGTCACCAGCTCGGCCAGCACCTCGTTGAGGTTGGGGTAGCGGTCGCGGGTAAAATGGGCGTTGATGTGGCGAGCCGTGCCCACGCCCAGCGCCCGCAGCGCGGCCTGCGTCGCCCGGCGCACCACTTCCCGATCAGAAAGTTCCTCGCGGGGCGTCCACTCCGGCAGAAAATCTTTGGCCAGCGCCCATTGCCGCTGAATCCCCTGCCGCCCGGCGACCACAATATCGCCTCGCTCCCACAAAATATCGAGCATCCGGCCCACATGCCGGCCGGCAGTCCAGCCGCCGGATTCCCACATGGTTTCGGCGCGGTCTTCCAGTTGGGCGCTGCCCAGCGGCCCGGCCTGGTGCAGGCGCTCCAAAATATACCGCTCAAAGGATCGGTTTTCGGCCAGCCAGGCGCGAGCGCGCGGCCACCCGCCGCCGTTATGAAAGTGGCGCATGTACCAGTGGTGAATCGGGTAATCTTCGGTTAAAACGATGGAGGCGGCGTGCGCCCAATATTCAAAAAGCTGGCGGGTATCCCACAGCAGCGTGTGCAGATGATCGGGGTTGTAGTGGCCCAACCGGCTCCACAGCACCAGGTATTGGGTGCGCTCCACGGCCCGGATGGGGTCGAGCTGCAAACAGCGAATATCCTTGAGTACGTCCAGAATGCCTGCCGGGGTTGCCGGCGGCGGTGGGCCGGCCAACCGCTGGCGGGTAATCGCCAGCCGGCGCGCCAAAGTTGGGGACAGAGTCAGATTGGTCACAAATTTCCTCCGTAGAAAATCAGCGATTCATCGAATCAGCGAGTCGGCAAAAAAAGAATTATGTAATGGTCAAGAACATTTTGAACAGTAGCGTCATGCCCGAATGTAGTTATCGGGCATCCATAATAGGCGGTAAACGTAGATTCCCGCTAAAAGCGTGCGGGAATGACGATTACATTGTGTTCAACATCATCCTGACCACTACAAAAAAAACGAATTACCGGTAGAACAAATATTCTGTTATTTTACTCAAGATACCAATTTAGGCCAACTGCGGCCAGCTTTTTTCGGGCGGTTTGTTCGTCGCGGTCGGTGGCCCGGCCATCGAGGATACGCTGGGCCAGTTTTTTGAGCCAGCCGATGGTGCGGGTCATCTCGTGGTAGTTGGCGGCGTTGGTTTGCTGCTGAATGTGGTGGTTGATCCAGACCAGATCAACCAGTTTGTCATCGACATAAAAATGGAGGGTGTCTTTGGGTTTAAGAGCCATTGCGTTTACCTGGCAGAGTTTTGGGGGCGTATTGTATATCGCCGCCGCCGGAATTTCAATTCAATAGTCACTGTGTAAGGCCCAAACCGAGAACTGCTGACAGTTACTAAAATTCCATTGCTTAAAGCCGGTGGATGGAGTATACTTTCAGCCAAATACCCGTTCTTGAACCTATTCTGAGGCAACAATGGTCGCCGTAAAAACAGAAGTCACAACCGAAGACGCCATTGAATTTGATAGCTGGCTCCAATCCATTTCCGACGGGCGTACCGCGGCCGAGATGAATTTTATTTGCAAAGCCTGCGAACTGGCCCAGCAGGCTCATTACGGCCAGTACCGCGCTTCTGGCGAGCCATATTTTCAGCACTCGCTGTCGGTGGCCAATATTCTGGCTGATTTGAAGCTGGATTACGAAACCATCGCCGCCGCCGTGCTGCATGATGTGCTGGAAGATACGCCCGTTACGTACCAGGATTTGGTGGATGAATTTGGTGAGAATGTGGCCCGCCTGGTAGACGGCGTGACCAAAATGGGCCAGATTCAGGAGTATCGCGGCCAGAGCAAACGCAGCAAAAAAGAACGCGCCCAGGCCGAAAGCCTGCGCAAAATGTTTTTGGCCATGGTTGACGACATCCGGGTGGTGTTGATCAAGCTGGCCGACCGCACCCACAACATGCGTACCCTGCACCATCTGCGCGAGGACAAGCGCAAGCGCATTGCCCGCGAAACAATGGAAATTTTTGCGCCGCTGGCCAACCGGCTGGGTATCTGGCAAATCAAGTGGGAGCTGGAAGACCTGGCCTTTCGGTACATGGAGCCGGACACATACAAGCAAATCGCCAAAATGGTAGACGAGCGGCGCATCACCCGCGAATCATACGTAAACCAGGTGGCCCAGGATTTGCAGAAAGAATTGAGCCTGCGCGGGATTCAGGCCGATGTACGTGGGCGGCCCAAACACATTTACAGCATCTACCGCAAAATGAAACGCAAAGGCGTTGATTTTGACCAGATTTACGATGTGCGCGCCGTGCGGGTGTTGGTTGACGGCGTGGGCGATTGTTACGCCGCGTTGGGCATTGTCCACACGCTGTGGCGGCCCATCCCCGGCGAGTTTGATGATTACATTGCCGCCCCCAAAGACAACCTGTACCGCTCGCTGCACACGGCGGTGATTGGCCCCACCGGCAAAACCATCGAGGTGCAAATCCGCACTTTTGAAATGCATCAGGATGCCGAACTTGGGGTGGCGGCTCACTGGCGTTATAAAGAAGGCTCTCGTTCCGACCCCGGCTTTGACCACAAAATTGCCTGGCTGCGCTCGCTGATGGAGTGGAAAGAGGACGTAGCCGACGCCAAAGAGTTCATCGATCAGGTTAAAGCCGAAGTGTTTCAGGACCGGGTGCACGTGCTCACCCCCGGCGGCGACATCATCGAGCTGCCTTTTGGCGCAACGCCCATCGATTTTGCCTACTACATCCACACCGAAGTGGGGCATCGCTGCCGCGGAGCCAAAGTTAACGGCAAAATTGTGCCGCTCAATTACCAGCTCAAAAACGGGGAGCAGATAGAAATTCTCACCGCCAAACGGGGCGGTCCCAGCCGCGACTGGCTGAATTCGCACCTGGGCTACCTCAGAACATCGCGGGCGCGTTCCAAAGTGCGCCACTGGTTCAAATACCAGCACTACGAAGAAAACGTTTCGCAGGGGCGCTCCATTTTAGAGCGTGAACTGCGGCGGCTGGGGCTTTCGGAAATGAATTACGAAAAGCTGTCCCAGCGATTCACTTACAACAAAGTCGATGACTTTTTGGCGGCCATTGGCCGGGGCGACATCAGCAATAGCCAGATGATCAACGCCATTAACGAAGAGATAGAATCGACCGAGGCCAAAGAGAAAGTGCATTGGCCGTTGACTGCGCCCAGCACGCCGCCCGTGCCGGCAGTTTCCGGCCCGGCCACCGGCGTGCAGGTGCAGGGCGTGGGTGATCTGTTGACCAACCTGGCCCAATGCTGCCGCCCGGTGCCCGGCGACACCGAAATTGTGGGCTACATTACCCGCGGCCGGGGCGTTACCATTCACCGGCGAGACTGCCCCAACGTGCTCAACCTGCTCAGCCGCGCCCCGGAACGGCTCATTGCCGTAGACTGGGGCGTGGTAGAAAACACCACCTACCCGGTTGATATTTACATTGAAGCGTTTGACCGGCCCGGCCTGCTGCGCGACATCACCTCGATTGTGGCCAACCAGCGGATTAATATGAGTTCGGTCAACACCATCACCACCAAGCCGGAGAACCTGGCGCGGGTCTCGGCCACGCTGGAAATATCCAACCTCGATCAGCTCAGCCGGGTGCTGGCCTTGATCGAACAGTTGCCCAACGTCACCGACGTGCGCCGCCGCCAGTAAATTTTACCCACGGAGAATAGTATGACCAGCACCCCTGTCTTTTCAACCGCCAATACGCAATTCAGCCTGACTCTGCCGGAGTGGGCCATCGCCGAGCTAAACCGGCTGCCGGCCGTGATGCCCACACTCGAAGAACGGATGGCGGCTGTGATCAACTTTTCGCGGCTCAATTTTGTGAACAATACCGGCGGGCCGTTTGCTGCCGGCGTTTTTGAGCGCGATTCCGGCCGGCTGGTGGTCATCGGTGTGAACCGGGTGATGCCCTCAAACTGCTCATCGGCCCACGCCGAAGTGATGGCGCTGTCGCTGGCGCAGCAACTGCTGGGCACGTGGGATTTGGGCGGGCCGGGGCTGCCGGTTCATCAACTGGTAGTCAACTGGCGGCCGTGCGCCATGTGCTACGGAGCCACGCTCTGGTCGGGGGTGCGCTCGGTGGTGGTGGCCGGCAACGGCCCGGAACTGGAGCAAATTACCGGCTTTGACGAGGGACCGGTTCACCCGGACTGGCGCGGCGAGTGGGAAAAACGCGGTCTGGAAGTAGTGGAGGATGTGTTGCGCGAGGAGTCGCTGGCGGTGTACCGCGAGTTTGCCGCCAGCAACCGGTTTGTTTACAACAGCCGCCAGGGCGCGGCTGAGTAAATAATTATTCTCCCCTCCCCCATCTGTGGGGGAGGGGCCGGGGTGGGGGCGTAACAGTTGTGTCTTTTTAATGCTCGGCGATGCCGGCGGCCTGCGCTTCGGGTTGGCCCTGAAACGCGTTCCAGGCCTGATCCAGAAAATTATCGGGGGCGGTGGCAAACCGCTCCGTGGCTTTGGCGTTGGCCGCCGCGTTGGGGTGCGAGTCGCCGCTGTTGCCGCCGTACTCGGCTTTGAGCCGGTTAGGGTGCTCCGGGTGATCGGCGGGGTACGCCAGCATGTCAAAATAATCAAACACGGCCACGTTGTTTAAATCAGGATGCGCCGCCCGGTAACCGGCCAGCCAGTCGGTTTTGAGCCACTGATTGAACTGCCGAATGCGCTGCCCGGCCTCGTCGCTGGTGGCATCGGTGGGGCCAAAGTGCAGCGGCGGGCTGGTAACCACAATAAACAGCGTGTCCGGGTTTTGAGCAAAGATGACCTCTAACGCCTGATAGCTGTAGCCGTCGCGGGTGTAGCTTGGGGTGGGGCCGCCGGCCGGCCTGAAAATGGCCTGATTGTTGGCGATGGTCCGGCCGGTGCTGAAGGGATCGCCGGGGCCGGATTCATCGGGGCCGAGGTTGCTGTTGGGGAAACAGCTTTTGAACATTACAATCCGGTTGCGGCCGCTGTAGTTTGGCTCGCCTTTGAGGGGAGCCAGATACTCGCTCAGCCACGGGAAGCGCGGGGTAATTTTGCGCTCGATGGGGCTGATGAGCGCGGCCAGCCCGCCCGGATTCTGGTAGCTCTTCAGGCTGTTCAGATAATCGTTAAACCAAAAAATCCAGGCGCTCATGTCGGTGTAATCGCCGGGCAGGGGAGCCAGCGAGTCGGGCCGGCCGGCGTCCGGGGCCAGATCGGTGCCGTAAAACGAGTCGTTGACGGTGGCGATGTAGCTTTTGGCCAGCAGCGCCGGGCGCAGGCTGTGGTTGAGCCAGTGGTCGCCCACCGAATGATGAATAAACAGCAGGCCGCTGCCGGCGGCGGGCGCGGGGTCGGCCCAGTGAACCCCGGCCAGCAGCAGCCATCCCAAAACTCCGCCGCCAATCACCGGGCCGGCTACCGTTATAATTTTAGGCAGAATTTGCAGGGTCATGATTATCTCCTTCCGTTTCTTGCGGCGGGGCAGCGGGGTCAACCTGGCGCTGCCAGCCGCCCAGGGTGTCGATGCGGCGGGCGGGGTTGCCGGCGACCAGCGAGTAGGGCGGCACGCTGCGGTGCAGCACCGACCCCGCCGCCACCACCGAATGGTGACCAATGGTTACGCCCTTTAAAATCAGGCAGTGGCTGCCAATCCACACGTCATCTTCAATAATTACCGGCGCGGCCACCGGCGGCTTTTGGCCGTCGAGCAGAATCACCTGATGAAAATCGGTGTCGCTGATGTCGCAATCCCACGATATGGAACAGCGCGCGCCAATGCTCACCTGCCGGGCCACATTGATGATCGTTCGCGCGCCAATTTCGGTACCTTCGCCAATGTGCAGGTGGGCCGGCTGCCCTTTTTGGCCAACAACCGCAATCCGGCAGCCCGGTTGCAGCACGCACACCCCGCCGGAAGTCAGCCGGCCGTGGCGTTTGTCGAGGGAGATGCCGCGTCCCATCAAAATCAGATGCGGCGAGTCGATTTGCAGCCGCCGCAGCAGGCCGCGCAGCACAAAGCCAACGTACTGCCATTTATCGTGCCACGGCCGCCGCCAAAATTTTTTGAGCAACGCCGACAAAGTGTAACCGGGATTGTTGGCCGGTGATTGGGACTCAGTCGCTAAAACATCGCTCATATTTAGTTGGCTTCCTCGCGGCCAAAATAGAGGGCCGGCGTGCGTAAATATTCGGTGGTGCGCTGCTTGGCGGCAAAATCGTCAAAGGCGCGCTGCACCTGCGCCTCGGTCAAATCCATTGCCCCGGCCACCTCGCTCACCGGGAGTTGATGAGCCTGGGCGTACCACAGCACATCCATCACTTCAAACGGCAGCCGGAAGAAAAACTCCTCCTGCGTTTGATGGGCGCTGTAGGTGTCTGAGGTGGGCGTGCGGCGGCGAATATCTGCGGGGATGTCCAGATATTCGGCTAACTGGTACACCTGGGTTTTGTAGAGATGGGCAATCGGCTGCACGTCTACGCCGCCGTCGCCGTATTTCACAATAAAGCCCTGATCGTGCTCATTTTTGTTGGAGGTGCCGATAACCGCGAAATTGCGACTTTCGGCGTGGTAGTAGAGCATGGCCATGCGGCTGCGCTGTTTAAAGTTTGAGGCGGCCACAATTTGCAGATATTCGGCGCGGGGCAGGCGTTTGCTTTTTTCCTCGCCGCCGGGGCTGACAATGGCCACCGAAAAGAAGTTCAGCGTATCTTCATCCAGTAAATTCTGCGGCAGGATCAGTTTGGCCTTGTAGCCCGCCGCCGGATCGTACTCCGGGAAAATCCGGCGAATGGCCTCGTCGCGGCGGGTGTAACAGCCAAAGCCGACCAGCGCCGGCGTCACCTCCTCGCGCAGCGGTTCAACGCCGCAGTGAGCGGCCACCTGCCGGGCCAGCGCCTCGCTGGCGGGGTCGGAATCCTGGTCCGGCAGCATCAGCGCCGCCACCCGTTCCGGGCCAAAGGCCCGCACAGTTAGAGCCAGCACCACCGCCGAATCGACGCCGCCGCTGACGCCCACCACGCCACCCTGGCGGCGAAGCTGCTGGCGTACGCTCTGGCGCAGGGCGGCTACCAGCCGCTCGGTTTCCTGCGCCGGGTCTAATTTGAGTAGATGGTTGCCAAAAGTCATAAAATGCTCCTGTGAAAGTAAGCGAATCTACGAATCTATGAATCTGCGAATGTAGGGGCGCTTCGCGAAGCGCCCCTACCCAAATTTCATCCGTCCTACCGGAAAGCTTTCCCAACCTGCCAAACTCCGCTAACTTGCCACACTCACCGGCTCGGCCTGACACACCTTTACGTCATCGGCCTGAGACAGCGGCGGCGGCATTTTAAAGTTGGCCACAAACTGCCGGTGCAGCAACTGGCTGGAAATAATGCCGACCAGCGCCATGTCGTCGGTGTGGCAGGTGCGGATGCCCTGCTGAATTTTGTTGACAAGCTGGCCGACGGCGGCGGGTTTGAACAGCCCGGCGGCGGCTACCTGCTCCGCTGAAAGCAGATCGAGCAGATAATCCGGCGGGGTGCTGTTGAAAAAACTGTGGCGCATGGGCGCCTGGTAGGGCCGTTTGGGCCGCTGCCAAATCTCGGCGGGCAGCAGCTCTCGGCCCAGTTTCCGCAGCAGATATTTGTCGGTGAGGCCGCGCAGTTTGAAGTGCGGCGGCAGGTTGTGGCAAAACTCCACCAGCCGGTAATCCAAAAACGGAAAACGCCCTTCAATGGAATGGGCCATGCCCATCCGGTCGCCCTGCGATGAGAGCAGGTATTGGGCCAAAAAGATGGTGGTTTCCAAATACTGGGCGCGATGCAGCGGCTGCCAGCGGTCAAAATTGGGCGGGTAAGCCGGCCCGCCGGGATCGGCGGCCTGCCGCACTTCCGGCGAGAAGAAACGTTTGGTGCGCTGCATATTTCGCCAGCGAATAGCGTGCGAATAGTCCGGCGCGTCGATGTTGGCCATCCCGTCTTTAAAAAAGGCGGTCAGGTAATCGTAGCTGCGGCTGGTCACATCGGTCATAAACGGGTAGAGCCGCCGCAATAACTGCGGCCGCAGCACCGAGTTGGGGTCAACCGCCCAAAACCGGCGGATTTTGGCCTCTTTGAAGATGTTGTAGCCGGCTAGCAGTTCGTCGGCCCCCTCGCCGGTGAGCACCACTTTGTAGCCGTGCTGTTGCACCAGTTGCGAGAGCATGAACATTGGCGCGGGCGCGGTGCGGACGATTGGGGTTTCGGTGTGCCAGACCACGCCGGGAAAAATGCGGCCGATGTCGGCATTGGCGGCCTGCACTACCTGGTGCGAGGTGCCAAGATGCCGGGCCATTGTTTGCTGGTAGGCGCTTTCGTCAAAGGTGGGGTCGTCAAAGGCAATGGAGAAGGTGTCGAGCCGGGCGCCGGTGTAGCGGCGAATCATCGCGCCGATGATGGCCGAATCGAGGCCGCCGCTGAGGTACGCGCCGACCGGCACGTCGGCCCGCAGCCGGATGTGAGTGGCGTCGGTGAGCAGGTGGCGGAACTCGTCCAGATAATCGGCCTCGCTGCGGGCCGGGGCGGACTCAGTGGGATAGGCGGGCTGCCAGTACGGTTCAACAGCGACCCGGCCGCGCCGGGCCAGCAAATAGTGGCCGGGCGGCAGGCTGGCAATCCCTTTGAAAATGGTGCGCGGCGAAAGGGTGCTCCAGTAGGTGAAAATCTGGTCGAGCGCGACCGGGTCAATTTCGGCCCGCACCCGCGGATCGGCCAGAATGGCCTTTATTTCCGAGCCAAAAATCAGCGCGCCGCCGGCCTCGGTGTAAAACAGCGGGCGAATGCCCATCCGGTCGCGGGCCAAAAAGAGCGAGCGGGCGGCGGCGTCCCAAATGGCAATGGCAAACTGGCCGTTGAGTTGGTGCAAACCGTCCGGGCCAAAACTCTCGATCAGGTGCAAAATGACTTCGGTGTCGGTGTGGGTGGTAAAGCGATGGCCGCGCGCCTCCAGCATGGAGCGCAGCTCAATATAGTTAAAAATTTCGCCGTTGAATACAATCCACAGCGAGCCGTCCTCGTTGCAGATGGGCTGCTGGCCGCCGGCCAGATCGATGATGCTGAGCCGGGCGCTGCCCAGGCCGGCCTGCTCGTCGTGGTAAATGCCAAACTGGTCCGGCCCGCGGTGGCGGATCATGGCCAGCATCTGGCGTAAATTGGCCTCCAAAATGGGGCTGGTGCTGTTCAGGTTGACAATGCCGGTGATCCCGCACATAGAGTTTTCCTTTGAAAATAAACGAATCTGCGAATCAGCGAGTTCGCGAATGTAGGGGCGGTTCGCGAACCGCCCCTACTCCAAATTTTCATTGCTCGTTGCAGTATCGCAGATTCGGTTTGTCTCCTTTGAAAACAGGAGTCAGGGATCAGGGATTGGGAGTTAGGGGAGAAGATTCCTGGCTCACCTCTTAAAAATTGTGATGCGAATGATTTCGCAAATACCCCAACGGACACAGGTCGTAAATCGTAAATCGTAAATCTAAAATCCAAAATCATAAATGGTCGCCCAACTAATTACACCGTTAAATAAATTTTCTGAGGTTTTTGAGCGTCATTCCCGCACGTTTTTAGCGGGAATCCCTGTGGTAGATGCCCGATAAAAACATTCGGGCATGACGGCCACCAAAGTGTAACTTATTTATTTAACGATGTATTAATGGGCGGTTCGCAGCGCGGCCTGCTCCCGCAATACCGATTTAACCACTTTGCCGTTGCCGTTGAGCGGCAGGCTTTTCACAATATCTACCCGCTGCGGCACCATGTGGCGGGCCAGCCCGCGCCGGCAGTGGTCAATGACCGCCGCCGGGGTGAGGGTTGAGCCGGCGCGCAGCGTCAGCGCCACGTAAATGGCCTCGCCCTGAGCCGGGTCCGGCACGCCGATGGCCGCCGCAGCGACCACATCCGGTAGTTCCAGCACATGGGCCTCGATGCTCTGGCTGCTCACCCGGTAGCCCAGCGGCTTGATAAAGTCATCCTGCCGGTCAACAATGGTGATGAAGCCCTCGTCGTCAACCGTGGCCAGATCGCCGGTGTGCAGCGCGCCGGCTACAAATTTGCGAGCCGTGGCGGCGGCATCATCCAGATAGCCGGGCGAAATATTATCGCCGCGGGCCACCACCTCGCCGACCGCGCCGGGCGCTACCGGCGCGCCGGCTGAATCGAGCACGACCAGTTCAACGCCGGGGATGCCGCGCCCCACCGAGCCTAATTTGGTTGGCAGCAGCGCCGGCGGCAGGTACGACAACCGGGCCGTGGCCTCGGTTTGGCCGTACATCACAAATACCTGGCCGTGCGGCACGGCGGCGGCCAGCTCTTTAATTTGCACCGCCGGCAGTTTGCCGCCGGCCTGCTGCACTTTGGCCAGCGATTTGAGCGGCCGGGTGGGAAAAGACGTGTTACGCAGCAGGGTTTGGTAAACCGATGGCACCCCGGCCAGCCCCGTGCAGCCCGTGGCCTCCAGCACATCCAGCATCGACTCCGGGTAGAGGAAGCGGCTGAGCACCAGCGAGCCGCCCACCCGCAAATGGGTGTGCAGCAGCGACGCGCCAAAGCAGTAATCAAACGGCAGCAGCGCCAGCATCCGGTCGGCCGGGGTCAGTTCCAGATAGGCGACAATCGACTCGGTGTTGGCTTGCAGGTTGCGATGGGTGAGCCGCACCACCCGCGGCCGGGCAGTGGTGCCGGAGGTAAAAATATAAACCGCGTCCTGCTGCGGCTCAGTGGGCAGCGATGGCCACTCTGCCGGGCCGGGACCGTTGAGCGCGGCGTCGAAAATCAGGGGCAGGCCGGCGGGCAGTCCCGCTTTCAGCCGCCGATAGGCCGGCCGGTCAACGCAAAAGGCACGGCAGTTGATTATAGCCTGGCGCTGCTCTAACTCGGCGGGGGTGAGGGTGGTGGAAAAGGGGACGACCACCGCGTTAAGTTTCAGGCTGGCCAGGTAGGCCGCTACCCAAAACAGCGAGTTGCCACCCAGCAGACCCACGCGGTCGGTGGGGCCAACGCCGGCAGCCAGCAGCGCCTGGGCCAGCCGGGCGCTGGCTGCTTTCAACTCGCCGTAGGTTGCCGAAGTGTGTTCGGTGAGCAGGGCGGTGTCTGTATTTCTGCCTGCGGCTAACAGATAATCTGCGGTGTTTATCATCATCAGCCTGTTAGGTCATCGGTAACAAGTTAAGCGCAAACCAGATTTGTCAATCAGTGCAAATGTTGCTTTTGAGCCAATAATTGCCCCTCCCCCCAACCCCCTCTCCAAAACTTGGGGAGGGGGAGTGATAAAACGGGTGTAGTTTGGGCGGCTTCGCCGCCCAAACTACACCCAAAAAGCCTTTTTCCCCCTTCTCCCTCAGGGAGAAGGGGGCCGGGGGGATGAGGGCAGCAACGAAAACCTCAAAATCTTAAGAGTTTACCCATTGGCAAACCACAAAAATGTTTAACTTGTCACAGATACCGTTAAGCGCTACTGAGTTTCAGTTTAAAGCAAAAAGGCAAGGACAACCCGAAATCAGGCTTGTTCTTGCCCCCCTATTTACTTGCGAGTTGCGCCTGATTTTCAGGCGGCCAGTTTGCGCTGAACAAAGGTCGTCAATTTGTTGACCGAGTCGAAATTTTCACGGGTGATCTCGCTATCCTGCACCGACATGCCAAAGGTCTCTTCTACAAAGAGCACCAGTTCCAGCACGCCGGTTGAGTCAACAATACCGTGTTCCAGAAACGAGTCGTTATCCTCGTATTCAAAGCCGTTGTCGCTGAACAGCAGGTTTTGAGCAATGTAGGTTTTGAGTTGGGAATTTATGTCCATCGGTGGGTTCAATTGAGCTTGTTGGATTTCCCCGGCAGTTGTGCGGAATTACATAAATTACGCGCGTAAAAACGACTGGTCAGTATTGCCCGGGATGTTTCTAAGTATAAAACCAAAAAGTAAGGGAACTCTAAGAGGAACAAAGGAAAAAAGTTAGAAATTTCGGGGCGTGAGTCTTGGGCAACGTCGTTGCCCAAGACTCACGGGGCCGGTTAAAGCTGCGGCTACAGTAATTGCTCAATGGGGGTGTAGGCCAACCCAAAGGCATCGGCGACGCCTTTGTAGGTGACTTTGCCTTTGACCACGTTCGCCCCAAATTTGATGTCGGGGTTATCGCGCATGGCCTGCTGCCAGCCGTTGGCGGCGATGTGCAGCACGTAAGGCAGGGTGGCGTTGGTGAGAGCCATCGTGGCGGTTCTGGGTACCGCGCCCGGCATATTGCTGACCGCGTAATGCACCACCTCATCGACCACATAAATGGGCCGGGCGTGGGTGGTTTCGTGCGAGGTTTCAAAGCAGCCGCCCTGATCGATGGATACGTCAATGAGCACCGCGCCGCGTTTCATCGATTTGACCATATTGCGGGTGACCAGTTTGGGCGTGGGGCTGCCGGGAATCAGCACCGCGCCGATGACGACATCGGCTTTTTTAACAAGCGCCCGCAGGGTTGACGGGCTGGACATCACCGTGAAGCAGTTGTTGGGCATCACGTCGCTCAGGTAGCGCAGCCGGTCCAGGTTGATGTCTAAAATATAGACCTTTGCCCCCAGCCCGCAGGCGCGTTTGGCGGCGTTAATGCCTACCACTCCGCCGCCGATGATCACCACAATGCCCGGATCGACGCCCGGCACGCCGCCCAGCAGCACACCGTCGCCGCCCTGGGCCATTTCCAGATATTTGGCCCCTTCCTGCACCGCCATTTGCCCGGCAATTTCGCTCATGGGGATGAGCAGCGGCAGCGAGCCATCGGCTTTTTGGATGGTTTCGTAGGCAATGCAGACTGCGTTGGATTTGATGAGCGCCTGGGTCACCTCGGCGGAGGCAGCCAGGTGCAGGTAAGAGAAATAGACCTGCCCGTCGCGCAGGGCGCGGTATTCGGCCGGCTGCGGCTCTTTCACCCGCAAAATCATATCGGCCCGGGCAAAAATCTCGGTGGGGCCGGCCACAATCTCTGCGCCGTGGGCGGTGTAATCGACGTTTTCCAGGCCGCTGCCCACGCCCGCGTCGTTTTCAACCAGCACCGTGTGGCCGTGGTTCATCGCTATTTCAGCCCCTTCCGGGGTGATGGCCACCCGGTTTTCATCGACCTTGGTTTCTTTCAAAATTCCGATTATCATCAGTTCACCCCCTTGTAATCCGTGATGTTAATCTGCTATTGCAAAAACTCATCGGTGGGCGTGTAGGCCAGGTCAAAGGCGGCGGCAACAGCTTTGTAAGTGACCTTGCCGTTGATAATGTTAGCCCCAAGTTTGATCTCGTTGCTGTCTTGCATGGCCTTTTTCCAGCCTTTGTTGGCAATTTCCAGGGCATAGGGCAGGGTGGCGTTGGTGAGAGCGATGGTAGAGGTTTTGGCCACCGCGCCGGGCATATTGGCCACGCAATAATGGACCACGCCATCGATGGTGAAAATGGGGTCGGTGTGGGTGGTGGGGTGCGAGGTTTCAAAACAGCCGCCCTGATCGATGGCCACATCAACCAGCACCGCGCCCTTTTTCATAGTTTTCAGCATTTCACGGGTCACCAGCCGGGGCGCTTTGGCGCCGGCCACCAGCACCGCGCCAATAACGACATCGGCTTCTTTAACCAGCTTGCGAATGGTGGCCGGGCTGGACATCAGCGGGAAGCAGTTGCTGGGCATTACGTCGCTCAGGTAGCGCAGCCGTTCCAGGCTTTTATCCAGAATATAAACCTTGGCCCCCAAGCCGCAGGCCATTTTGGCGGCGTTGATGCCCACCACGCCGCCGCCAATCACCAGCACCGTGCCGGGGTCTACCCCGGGCACGCCGCCCAGCAAAACGCCGTGGCCGCCCTGGGCCATTTCCAGATATTTGGCTCCCTGCTGGGTAGCCATCCGGCCGGCCACTTCGCTCATGGGGGTGAGCAGCGGCAGCGAGCCATCGGCCTTTTGGATGGTTTCGTAGGCAATGCACACCGCGTTGGATTTGATGAGGGCGTGGGTTAGTTCTTCTTCGGCGGCCAAATGCAGGTAGGTGAATACAATCTGGCCGGGGCGAATGAGGCCGTATTCAGTGGGCTGCGGTTCTTTAACGTGCATCACCATGTCGGCCCGGTTAAAGATTTCGGTGGGGGTAGCTACAATTTCCGCGCCGTGGGCGGTGTAATCCGCGTCTTCAAAGCCGCTGCCCCGGCCGGCATTTTTTTCAACCAGCACCGTGTGACCATTTTGAGTCAGCACTTCAACACCGGCGGGGGTCATACAAACCCGGTTTTCTGCAACCTTAATTTCTTTTAAGATGCCAACAATCATAACCAAGTCCTCCTGTAAGTGATAGCTAAATTGACTAAGTACAGAAATGCGTTAATTAATTCCGGGTTTTGTAGGGGCGAGGCCACTCGGAAGGCAGATAATCTTGCAGCATACCATCTTTCCGAGTGGCTTCGCCCCTACGCGGTACATTCCTATCTCGGAACGAACTTCTGCATTCCTGTACTAAGGCCCAATGCTGAATTGTAGAATAACACGTTACATTGCAGCGCACAACCTGCCGATGTGGGATCGCTGCGCCGGCGCAGGGATAATTTATAACACTGTCATAATGGATTTATAACTCAGTTATAAGCAGATTATAACTCAGTCATAATCACTTTATAACTGAGTTATAATTTGTTTTTGCCGGCGAAACAATAGATTGCCAATTTGATTATTAATCAGCATAATGTGTGCGCTGGGCCGTTTGGCGCTGCCTTTGAGTGTGTAATCAGGTAATCTGGAATGAGCCATAAAATCCAAACGCTGGAAAGCAAATTACTGACCCTTGAGCAAGACCCTCCGGCTGACCCGTTGGCCAGGATCGATGCGTTAAACGACCTGGCCTGGGAAATGCGCCGGGTTGACCTGGCCCGTGCTTTTGCTTTTACCCAGCAGGTTGACCAGTTGTTAGAGGCAAACCCCTACCCGGTGGGTGAAGCGTATCACTACTGCAACCTGGCCGAACTGCATTTTCGGCGGGGTAATAATCAGCAGGCGCTCGCTCACGGCCAGATGGCCCTGGCACAGATCACTCAATTAAACCTGGCGCAGCTATTCCCCGACATTTTTGGAATACTGGGTCGAATTTATTGGCAATTGGGCCACCTGGCCGAAAGCCTTACCTATTTTCGGCGGCAGCACGAGGCGGCCAGCGCAAAGGGTGATACCGGCAACGAGTCTGAAGCCCTGAACAACATCGCCCTGATTTACAGCGAAACCGGCGACTATCAAGCGGCGGCCAAAGTGTACAACCAGGCCCTGCAAGCTCACCGGGCCGAAGGAAATTTTGGGGGTCAGGCGATGGTGCTGAATAACCTGGCCATGGATTATCTGGCGCAGCAAGCGTATAGCCGGGCGCTGGCTTGTGCCGAGGAAGCGCTGCATTACGCCGAAATAGGCGGGGATCGCCACGGTAAACTGTATATTCTGGATACGCTCGGCCAGATACTTTTAAAGCAACAGGAGTATGACCGGGCGCTGGCTTGCCTGCGGCAGGTGTTAATTTTGGCCGGCGATACCGATTACGCCGCCACTAAAGGTGTGGCTCTGCTCAATATTGGCCGGTTGTACACCCTCCAAAAACAACCCCAACCGGCGTTGCTGCACCTGCACCATGCGCTCACACTGCTGCAAAACGCCCAGGCCAAACTGGATTTAGCCGAATGCCACCGGTTGCTGGCCGAAATGTACGAGCAGCAGGGTAACCTGGCGCTGGCTTTGGGGCACTTTAAAGAATTCCACGCCATCAGAGCGCTGATTTTTAACCAGGATGCCGACCGGCGGCTCAAAAACCTGCAAGTGATCCACGAAACCGAAAGCGCCAAAAAAGAAGCCGCTATTCATCAACTAAAAAATATTGAGCTGGAAAACGAAATCACCGAGCGCAAACAGGCCGAGGTTACCGCCCGCCAGCGTGCCAGTGAACTGGCGGCGCTCATAGAAATTGGGCGTGAAATTTCTGTTACGCTTGACCAGACTACGGTGCTGCGCCGGATTGCCGACCGCGCCCGGGAACTGCTGCAGGCCAGCGATGCCGCCATTTATCTGGTTCAGCCCGATGGCCGCACGCTGCAAGCCCTGACCGTGGCCAGCGACTACGCCGCTGAGCTGGAAGGCATCACCGCAGATGTCGACTCATCGCTCGCCGGCCACGTGCTGCAAACCGGCCAGGCCGAGATTATTAACAAACCCTCGCAACATCCCGGCAATAAATCCAAAATCAACGGCACCTGGGACGCCGATGTGGGCAGCGACGATGACCTGTACCCAATGATTATTGCGCCGCTTTCAATCCGCCAGGAAACCATTGGGGTTATTGTTTTGTGGCGGCACGCGAGCACCGGCCATTTTACGCCGGCCGACCTCCGTTTTTTGATTGGGTTGGCTCAGCAGGCCGCTGTGGCCATAGAAAACGTGCGCCTGTTTGAGGCGCTGCGGCTGGCCAAAGAGGATGCCGAAGCCGCCAACCAGGCCAAAAACGCGTTTTTGGCCACAATGAGCCACGAACTGCGGACTCCGCTCAACGGTATTTTGGGCTATGCCTATCTGCTCAAACAAGAGCCGGCCATCACGCCTAAACAGGCCTACGGCCTGCAAGTCATTGAACAAAGTGGTGAGCATTTGCTCACCCTGATTAATGATGTGCTCGATTTGGCCCGGATAGAGTCTGGCCGGTTTGAGCTGCTGCCCACCGAATTTAACCTGCCCCATTTTTTGCAGCACCTGCAAGACCTGCTACAAATCAAGGCCCAGCAGAAACAGATTTTGCTCCGGCTCGAGGTGTCGTCGCTGCCGTTGGCGGTGCTTGGTGATGAGCGCCGGCTGCGGCAGGTGCTGCTCAATTTGCTGGGCAACGCCATTAAGTTTACCGCTCAGGGCAACGTTACCCTGAGCGTGCAGCCGGCAGCCGGCCTGCCAGATGTTTATCGCTTTTCCATTGAAGATACCGGCATGGGGATTTCTCCCGCCGATCTACAATCGATCTTTCAGCCTTTTTATCAAACCCAGCACAAGTTTACCGAAGGTGGGGCCGGGTTGGGGTTAACAATTTCTCAGAGTTTGGTGGCAATGATGGGCGGGCAGTTGCAGGTTAAAAGCCAGGAAGGGCAGGGCACCGTTTTTTGGTTTGAGGTAAAGCTGCCCCGCGCCGCCGAGCCGGAAGTAACGGTTGAATCGGCCGCCAAGCCGGCTGGCCCGCCGCTGTCAGAAGTCGTGTCGCTGCCGGAGGAACACCTGGCCGAATTGCTGAAACTGGCGGCGGTGGGTGATATCCGGGGGATTCACCAGCGGATAGACTGGCTGGAGCAGCAGGATTTGGGCTATCAGCCGTTGGTTGAAGAGCTGCGCCGGTTGGCCAACGGGTTTCAAATTGACGCCATCCGGCAGTTGCTCCAATCGTTTTCAATTTAATTCAGAAGCAGCCGGTCTAATACCTGTTGCGGCATCTGATTTCGGTTATCCGGGGTGAGGGTGATTACCTGCACGCGTTGCAGGCGGCGCACGCTGGCGGCAAATGGGCTGGGCCGCAGGGCAATTGTCCCCACCACTGTTGTCGGACCGGCCAAAATATCCAGCACCGTCTGGCAAAACAGCTCAGACGCCATCTCCATTGGCCCAATTTCATCGATGATGACAACCCGGCCGGCAGCCTCGGCGCGGCGCAGGGCCGGCACGGCAAATGAGTCGATGCCCCGCAAATTGACCCGGTACTGGCCCAACTGGGCTTCTTCTTTGAATGTGGCTACCTGGCTGCGGCTGGCCAGCCAAACGGTATGCCCCTCCAGCGTGACAATTTCAAAACCGGTGCGTCGCCTCTGCGCCCGAATTTCTCGGGTGTAAAAACCGCCGGCCCGGTCGCCCAGCAGAGCGACGATGGTTTTGATGGCTGTAGTTTTGCCCACACCGGGCGGGCCGGTTAACAGAATGGCAGGGTTCATTGCAGCCGCGGGCGGGTTATTTGGCCTGGGGCGTTGGCGCACTAACTAATTTGGCCGGGTCAACTTTTTTTACCAACAGCATCTCGTAGTGGATGTGGCTTAGCGTTTCGTCAAAGTTTTCCACATAAAAACCAACCTCACCGGAGGGATAGTCCGCGTCGGTTACCTGAATGACGGGCTGGTTGTTAATCTGGTAAATAAATTTTGAGCCGACAGCGTCAACCCGCAGTTTGTCGGTGTTATCCGGGGTGATGCCGGCCGGGGCCAGCCCCCGCAGGCCGGAGATTGGGCCTTCGGCCAGCGTGGTGATGCCGGCCGGCGAGCTTTTGAGCACCTGCCACATGTTTTGCCGCGGCGAAATGGTAAACGCGTAAAATTTATCCTCGGCGGTGCGGCGCAGCATCAACCCGTAGCGGAAATTGCCGGTTTCGGTGGCGGTGTGATCTACCAGGGCCGCGGTTTCTACGGTAACATCCTGGTAGGGTTGCGACAACGGCACCGTTATGTGCGTATCGGCAGCTCGGGGTTCTACGTGGTAGTAATCTGGCGGGTGGTAGCCAAAGCGAAACGGTTCGCCCTCTTTATCTTCGGTGGGCCAGCCGCTGTTGGGGTCGGTAAATTCGTCATCGTACAGCGTGGATGAGTCGGTAATCTGCACCGGGCCGGTGTCGAGTTTTTCAACGGTTAACTTATCGTAGTGAACGTGGGCCAGGCTTTCGTCAAAGGTTTGCACAAAAAAGCCCACTTCACCGTTGGCATAGTCGCTATCGTTAATCTGAGCCACGGGCTGGCCATTGATCCGGAACACAAACTCAGCGCCGTTGGCGTCAACCTGAAGTTCATCGGTTTTATCCGGGGTAACACCGTGCGGCGCCAACCCCCGCAACGAGTTAACCGGCCCCTGTTTTAGCACGTTCAGCCCCGTCGCCGAACTTTTTAAAATGTACCATTCTCTGTGGCGCGGCGAAACGGTAAACGCGTAGTAATGATCGTTGGCCGTGCGGCGCAGCACCAGCCCGTAGCGAAAGTCGCCATTTTCTGTGGTGGTGTGGTCTACCAACATATCTGACACCACGGTAACGTTATCAAAATTAGGCGGGTGTGATACCGCGGTGAGGCTGTTGGCGGTGGCAACTTCAACGTGGTAAAAATCCGGCGGGTGATAGCCGTAGAAAAACGCGCCTTCCGACAAAATAGGCCAGCCGCTGCCGGGGTTGATAAAGCTGTCTTCGTACAAAACATTTTCGGCCAGTACATTGTGGGAGACAACATTTACTTTATCGGCGGCGCAGCGCATCCCCGCCGAAGCGGACATTGTGGCCACAGCCGGGTCGCCGATGAGCCGGTAGGCCATATCTTTGAGAAAATCGTTGGTGCCGCCGCGCAGCACCCGCCGGCCTTCTGGCACCGGGGCGTATGGCTGATCGACCCATTCCCAAACGTTGCCGGCCATATCAAAAACCCCAAACGGACTCTGGTTGGTCAGTTTGGTGCCAACTTTGTAAGTGCCGCTGCGGGGCAGAGACACCGCCTGCTGGTTGTCGCCCCAGGGGTAAAGCCGATCTTCTGCACCGCGGGCGGCAATTTCCCATTCGGCCTCCGTGGGCAGGCGTTTTTTGTTCCATTCACAAAAGGCTTTGGCCTGATCCCAGGTTATGCCCATCACCGGAAAATCGCCCTGATCTTCCGGGAAGCGGCCGTTAGACCAGGTTGACGGCGCTGGCTGGTCGGTTGCGGTTAAATATTCGGCGTATTGGGCGTTGGTGATTTCGCGCTGGTCAAGCCAAAATTCGGTTAGATTGACGGTTTGTTTGGCGGCGTGATCTTTATCCGGCCTATCGAGGCCAACAGTGTAGCTGCCGGCGGTAATGCGCACCATCCCTTCTGATGAGGGCAGGTCTGCGCCAGCTTCCTGGCCCGTGGCCTGAGCGCCGCTCGACAGCGGGCTGAATAAATAGGCCAAAAACCCGGCAGCGCCAATTAAAAACAGCAATACCACAAACGCACCCGCAGCCAGCCAGTATTTCATAAAGTTTGGTTTTGGGGCTGGCAGCGGTTGAAGAATCCGGGTGGCCGGGGCGGCGGCCAGCGCGGACATTTTTCCGCCGGCGGAGGAGACCGCGGAGGGGGCGGTTGGCTGCTTTTGCTTTGAGGTGACCGTTTTTTGGGAGTCGGTGGCGGGGGCAGCGGTTTGGCCCAGCCGGTTAAATAATTTTAGGGCCACGGCCATGTGCGCCGCCGTTTGGTAACGGTCGTCCGGGTTTTTGGCCAGCGCTTTATCGATAATTTCAACCAGTTCATCGGGCACGTCTTTTTGGATTTTGCGAATATCGGGCACCGGCTCGTTGACGTGTTTCAGCAGAATGGGCACGGTGGTGTCGGCGTCAAATGGCGGCTGGCCGGCAACCATCTCGTACAGCACTACGCCCAGGGCGTAAATATCGCTGCGGCCGTCGGGGCGTTCGCCGCGGGCCTGCTCCGGCGACATATACTTGGCCGTGCCGATAATTGCGCCGGTAACGGTTTCGTCCTGCCCGCTGAGCATTTTGGCCACGCCAAAATCCATTAAAATAACCTGGCCGCGCGGAGTTAACATGACGTTAGCCGGCTTTAAGTCCCGGTGAATCATGCCCTGTTCGTGAGCGTAGGCTACCGCTTCGCAAATGCTGGCCATTATGCTGATAATGTCTTTGAGCGGCAGGTGTTGGTTGGCGTTGCTCAGCAATTTGAGCTTGTCTTTTAGCGTTTGGCCGGGGATGTACTCCATCACCATGTAATAGGTACGGCCATCATGGTTAAAGTCGTACACCTGCAAAATGTTGGGGTGACGCAGTTTGGCCACCGCGGCCGCTTCCTGTTCAAAGCGCCGCACAAACTGCGGATCATTAGATAGATGTTGGTGGATAACTTTTACCGCGACAGTGCGCCGCAGGTTTGGATCGCTGGCTTTGTACACCGCAGACATACCGCCCTGAGCGATGTATTCTTCAATTTCATAGCGGTCGCCAAGCGTACGTCCTATCCAATCTGAGTCGGGTTTCGGTCTGGCCATGGTTCCCCCCCATAATAGTCAACAGACCCGGTTAATGTTGCAGGTTAGATTCAACAAATCGGAGAAAATTATATGGAATGAACAAAGAAATAAAACAACTGGGAAATGGGGTTCATGCCGTAAACGGAGATTCTGAACCTGATTTTTAGTATAGGCGCTAAGTTGGGGCGCGTCAAGCCTTATTTATGTCCTACAGCGATTTTGGCGGGTGAAATATTGGGGGTATATTTGCCGGCAACTTGCGTTATAATAACAGCTACACCATGCGTCAAACAGAAGCAGTAATTTGAGGGGGGATGCGGATGAAACTTGAAAATCAGCCGTTAAATGACAGTACCGGCGCCGTGCCGCCGGGGATTGTCTTTGATAGTCCCACAAAAACCTGGCCGCTCGACAAACGGGCCGCAATTTTAGATGTGGTTTTGCTGATCACAGCTCTCTTGTTGATCTTTACCACTGAAAGAATATTCTTTTTTCATATTATGTTCGTTCTGTTGACCTACGGCGCATTTTACTGGCGATTCCGAGCCTTTAGCCTGCGGGCCGTGATTTGGGTCACTCTGACCACTGTAGTCCTGCTCGTTTCGATCATCGCCGGCCAGATTCCGGCGGTGGAGTTGGTTGAAATTCCGTTAATGACCGTCATTCTGGTGCTGGTGTTTTTTATTGCCCGGCAGCGCTCGTTGGTCCGAGACGCCCTGCACCGCAGCGAAGAGCGATACCACACCCTGTTTGACAACCTTTTTAAAGCCTCCAGAGACGCAATCTTCATCACCAATCGCGATGGCACTGTTACCAGCGTCAACCAGTCTTTGCAGGATTTGTTTGGTTATTCAGAGCTGGAAATTGTGGGGCGCGACTTTGAACAATTGGCCGCCGATTCCCCGGAAAACGGAGCGGCCATTCTGTCTGAAATCACAGAAAAAGGTTCAATTCAGGATTACGAACTGGAACTCACCAAAAATGATGGCACAAAGATGACCTGCCTGCTCACCTCCAGCCTGTGGCGGGCCAACGATGGCCGCGTGCTGGGGTATCAGGGCATCATCCGCGACATCACCCATCGCAAATTGTCTGATCAGGCGCTGCGTGAAAGCGAGGAACGGTATCGCCGGTTGGTTGAACTCTCGTTTGAGGCGGTTGCGGTTTACAACCTTGAGGGCATAGTTGTTTACATAAACTCAGCCGGCGCCAGACTTTTGGGGGCTACTGAACCGGACAAAATTATCGGGCGGCCGGTGCTGGATTTTGTTCACCCCGATTATCTGGAAATTGTGCGGCAGCGGGTGGCGCAGGTTCAAAATGGCGGCCGGGGCGCGCCGCTGGTTGAAGAGCAATTGATCCGGCTCGATGGCACCACCGTTGCTGTGGAAGTAGCGGCTGTGCCGATCACCTTCCGTTTTCAGCCGGCCGTGGAAATTGTTATCAGAGATATTTCTACCCGCAAACGGGCCGCCGCCGAAAGAGAAGTTTTGCTTCAAACCGAGCAGGAACAGCGCCTGCTGGCCGAAACGCTGGGCAGCGTATTTTTGGCGTTAACCGCTCAAACCAGCCGTGAAACGGTGCTCGATGAAATATTGCGGCAGGTGCAGCGGGTTGTGCCTTACAGCGCGGCCAATATTGCGCTGATCAAAGATGGCCTGTTGCAAACCACTCGTCATCAGGGTTACCGGGCCTTTGGCGGCGAGCCGCAGTTTGTCAGCATCAGCCAGCCGCTGAAGAATTTTCCGCTGGACACCAGCGTTGTCAGCTCCAAACAGCCGCTCTTTATTATGGATGTAAAGCAAGAGCCGCTGTGGGTTACCATTCCGGGCACAGAGTGGATCAGGTCATCGATTATTGTGCCCATTTGTCTGCGAGATAGCGTGATTGGTTTGCTGCGGCTGGATGGTGCAACGCCGGGCCAATTTTCAGCCAAGGACATCAATTTTTTAGAGCCATTATCCACGGCCGCGGCCATTGCGCTGGAAAATGCTCAATTGTACGATCAGGCCCGTCAGGAATTGGCCGAACGACGGCTGGTAGAAAAAGATTTGCGCGAGCTTTCTGCCAAAAATCAGGCTATTTTGGATATTCTGCCCGACTCGCTGTTCCACGTGCGTGGCGATGGCACGCTGCTTGACTTTAAAATTGTCGAAGGCAGCATTTTGCAGGAGTTGATGAGCGGCTTACAGAACAACAAAAACCTGCGAGACATGCTGCTCCCGGACCTGGTTGACCGGCTGCAGGTTTCCATCGACAGTACTCTGGCTACCCGGACCACCCAGATTTTTGAATACCAGTTGCCGCTGCCCCGCGACACCCGGGATTTTGAGGTGTGGTTAGTGGCCAGCGGCCCCGACGAAGTTTTTGCCATTGTCCGTGATGTAACCGAGCGAAAAATGCACGCCGCCGCCCTTGAAAAAGAACGCGCCCGGATTGCTCGAGACCTGCACGACTCGCTGGGCCAGAGTTTGGGCTATCTGCGCCTGAAACTGGATGGTTTTACCAGCCCGGCCGGCCGGCCTGTTCCGGAGTATATGCGCAAAGATTTAATCCAAATGCGTGACGCCACCAACGAAGCCTATGAACTGGTGCGGAGCATGATTGCCACGGCGCTGCCGGCCAATTCAACCAACCTGGCCACCGTGCTGCTGGCCCAGGCTCGCACCGTGGGCAACCGCTCCCGCTTTAAAGTTGCGCTCGCCAGTTACGGCCAACCCCAACCTTTAACACCCGTTGTGCAGCAGCAGTTTTTGTACGTATTTACCGAAGCCCTAAACAACGTTGCCCAACATGCCGGCGCTCAAAATGTTAGCATTCAACTGAACTGGGAACCCAACCGCCTGATAATGACCCTGACCGATGACGGTTGTGGCTTTGATCCGTACAGTCCGCCGCAACACGGTCACTTTGGCCTGACCATTATGTATGAGCGAACGACCGACATCGGTGGTACCCTTTCGATCAAATCCGAACGAAATCAGGGGACAGAACTAACCTTACGGTTGCCGTTGCTCCCCGCAAACTGAGCCGGCTATTGGATTTTGGCGTCTCCCCTGAAAATAGCGCGCAGCGCCCCCGATACCCATTTCTACCTGTCCTACAGGGAGGTTTTGCTCTGCCATGTACGGCATACTTTGGTGTTGAAGCTCCGGTTCTGGTAGACTTTTCCAAAAAATTCTAACCATTTTCACATAAAGCCCTAACATAATTTGGGGCAATTCATATTATAATACGTTAATATAGCTTCTCAGGTGGACTTACAGTGAGACTTCTCATTATTGACGATCATATTTTGTTCAGAGAAGGCTTGGTTGGTCTGCTCAATGGTCAGCCAGGTATTGAAGTGGTGGGGCAGGCTGGCACTGTGGCCGAGGCAGTTACGCTGGCCGAACAGTTAAATCCCGATCTGATATTAATGGATTTTGGCCTGCCCGATGGCTCCGGTTTGGAAGCCACGCAGGCTATTCTGGCCGAAAGGCCGGAAACCAGCATCGTTTTCCTCACGGTCCACGATCAGGACGACCGTTTGTTTGCCGCCATCCGCGCCGGAGCCAAAGGCTATCTGCTCAAAAATGTGCCGTTATCCAATTTGTTGGCCTACATCCGGGGTGTTGAACTGGGTGAAGCGGCCATCTCGCTGACAATGACCAGCCATATTTTAAAAGAGTTTTTACGCCTGCGCCCCCCCACCGATCCGCAGCCCGGCGAAGATACCGAACTGACCTGGCGCGAGCTGGAAGTCCTCCGCGAATTAGCCTCCGGCGCTACCAACCACGAAATCGCCGAACATTTGGTGATTGCCGAAAATACGGTAAAAGTACACGTTCACCATATTTTGGCTAAACTCAACCTCAGAAACCGTCGTGAAGCCATTAACTATGCCCGCAGCCGCGGACTCGTTTAACCCTCGTTTTTAATCCCTTTTTTTAAATTCCGATTGCTCCATAATTCACAAACAGTTATTTTCTAGTTCTTTGTAATTCTGCAGTAATCCTGCTCAATATGCAGATGTAACCCGTTTGTGTGGCAGGCCATAAACCGGATTAATCCCTTTAAATATTTAAGATAAACCTATTTTAACCCGCAAAGCAATATATCGAGCCATAGAACTTTGCCGGGCATCCCCTTACAATTTGAGTGTCACACAAAACACCTCCCTTTCGGTATTACCATAATTTACCAGCTTAAAACCAACCTTGAATGGTTGCAACAATACTTGGTAGGATGAGCAACTTGTTACGTGTCCTGATCATCGATAACGATTTGTTGGTGGGCGCGGTTGTCCAAATGCTGCTTGCCGCTGTGGCCAGCCTGGACATTATCGGTATTTCGCCTCAAAACCCCACGGATCTGGTGAAGCACATTGATCACCATCAACCTAACGTCATCATTGTTGAAGAAACCAGCCGTTTTGTGGTGCCGGTTAAACTGTATCAGCTCTTCAGAGAAACGCCTCACTTGCGGATTATTGTTGTGAGCGCCAACAACGACATGGTGCAGATTTATGGCAAGCAGGAAATCCTGGTAACTGATCCTGCCCAATTTATAAACATTGTCTTAAACAACAAGTAACGCACGGGTTTATCGGGGGGAAAGGAGGGAAAGTTTGAACTATTGGGTTACCTCTGGCAATTAAGCAAGTCAATCAGCAACCATTTGGTCATCAATTAGAGGAGGATGCTAAATGAAGTTAAGAAAACATGCCATCGCCGGCAATAAGCGCTACAAACAGCGCTGGTGGGGCCACATTTTTGTGGCGCTCGCCCTGCTGATAATGGGTGTTGGGGTTATTGGCTCCGCAGCCACGCCAGCAGCCCTGGCCGGCCCCGCCCTGGACCAGCCTGGTCAGGGCGATCAAGGTCATCAGGGTGATAAGGGTGACCGGGGGGATAAAGGTGATAAGCGCGAAGTCCCCAATGTCGCCGGTTTATCCCAAGCCGATGCTGAAGCCGCGCTCAAGGCCGCCGATTTAAAAATCGGTACGGTTACCGAAGCCAGCAGTGACAGCGTGCCGGCCGGGTTGGTGATCAGCCAAACCCCGGCCGCCGGCGAACGGGTCAAAGAAGAGGACCGCATTGACCTGGTGATTTCGTCCGGGCCGGCGCCTGCCGCCGCCACGGAACCTGCCATGGCCACGGTTCCCGATCTAACCAACAACACTCAGGCCGATGCCGAAGCCGCGCTGACCGCGGCCGGTTTGGTTTTGGGCGCAGTCAGCCAGCAAACCAGCGACAGCGTACCGGCCGGCGCAATCATCAGCCAAACCCCGGCGGCGGGCAGTTCCGCCAACCCCGGCGCGGCGGTTGATATTGTGGTGTCGTCCGGGCCGGCGCAAACCGGCGTTACTGTGCCCGATCTGGCCAATATGCCTCAGGCCGATGCCGAAGCCGCGCTAACCGCGGCCGGTTTGGTTTTGGGCGCGGTCAGCCAGCAAAGCAGCGACACCGTACCGGCCGGCGCAGTCATCAGCCAAAACCCGGCGGCGGGCAGTTCCGCCAACCCCGGCGCGGCGGTTGACATTGTGGTGTCGTCCGGGCCGGCGGTAATCACCGTAACCGTGCCCAACGTGGTCAACCTGCCCCAGGCTGATGCCGAAGCCGCTATTGTGGCCGCCAGCCTGGTTACCGGCACTGTAACCCTTACCAACAGCGATACCATTGCGGCCGGGCTGGTTATGGAGCAAAACCCGGCGGCGGATAGTACCGTAAATCCGGGGTCTGCGGTTGATCTGGTTGTCTCATCTGGCGCGGTTCAGATTACTGTAACCGTGCCCGACGTGGTCAACCTGCCCCAGGCTGATGCCGAAGCCGCCATTGTGGCCGCCGGACTGATCACCGGCAGCACCACCCTCACCCCCAGTGATACCATTACTGCGGGGCTGGTTATGGAGCAAAATCCGGCGGCGGGCAGTACCGTAAACCCGGGTTCTGCGGTTGACGTTGTGGTGTCTCAGGGGCCAGCGGCCAATATTGTGGTTGCCGCCGGGCCTACCCCGGTAGATATGACCGGCTGGACGGAAATGACGCTCGATGTTATCAGCGCCCGCACCGAAGGCGCCGTGAATCAGGGTGATCCGATTACGCAGTTTAAATACATTATTAACGTGGACAACACCGGAACTACCGATCAGCGCGGCCCGGCCGATGGCTGTTCGCCTGAAGTTGCCGGGTATCCGGGCACCTGCTTTTGGACATCCATTGCCGGTGTGCCCGGTTCCAGCCCTATTTTTACCCAGGGCAACCAGGACGATTTCAACGGCGTCAACGGCGTCTTCCTCATCCCCGATGGCCGCTATCTGATTTCCGTGTTGGCCGATGGCTTTAAGCTCGACGGGATTCACTTCACCATTCCCGCTGAATCGAACGTGACCGTCGAGTTGCAGCCCAACCCGCTGCCCGCGGCCACCATTCAGGCAGCGGTGTTTGAGGATAATGCCGTTACCAACGGCGCGCCGGATGTGCCGGTCGAACGCGGTCTGGCCGGGTTCCAGGGCCACATTGCCGACTACCTGGGCGAAGTCACCACCGACGTTTTTGGCGACCCGCTCTGCGGCAACGGCGTCTGCCTGAGCCAGTGCTACGTCGTCGATGGCGGAGTTGACATTGGCACGGTTGACCCCGTTGACGGTGCTGGTCACTGCCCGGCAGATGTTACCGGCCTGACCCAAACCAGAGAAGGCGCTCCTATCCCCGCCACAGCGGTGGTGGAGGGCAAACTGGAAATCCCTAACCTGGGTCCCAACCGCTATGCGTTGTCAATTACTCCGCCAGATGGCACCAACTGGATTCAAACCACCACTCTGGAAGGCAACCACGACTGGGATTCCTGGGTGATGGAAGGCGCTACCGGCCTGGACACTGAATTTGTGGTGGCCGGCGAGCCGTTCCCCTTTGCCATTTTTGGCTACGTGCAACCCAACACCCCCAACCTGGGTGGGTCTGGCCACATCAAAGGTGTGGTGGAAGGGGTTAAAGTTTACGTGCCGGCCAAAGGCGGCTTGGGCCTGCCCGGCACCATTTGGGGCGGGTTGAACGGGGCCAAGCTTGATGCCCCCATCGACCATCCCTGGATTTCGCTGAACGATCTGACCAACGGCGACCAGGCCATTTGGGTGGGCCAGGGTGATGCCAACGGCGCGTTTGATATTCCCAACGTGCCCGACGGCAACTATACCCTCACCTGGTGGGACGAGCCGCAAAACTACATTCTTGACCTGCTCAACGTCACCGTAACCAACGGCGAAGTGGTCGATATGGGCATTTTGCCCCTGACCGGCTGGTGGACCAGGTTTGAAGGCTACGTCTTCAACGATACCAACCGCAACGGGGTAAAGGACTCCGGCGAACCCGGTATCCCCAACTTCACGCTGACCATGCGCAAGCGTGAAAACTCGCTGATGGACCGCGGCGCAACAACGGTCACCACCGATGCCAGCGGCTATTACGTGATGGAAAACGCCTACCCCATGACCCAATGGCTGGTGATGGAGGCCTATAACGACCTGTACTACACCACCGGCATCACCTACCAGGCCGATAACCAGCCCACGCCAACCACGGTGCTGGGCGCCGGTGTAGACGTGAGTGTGCTGCCGATCATTGGCCTGTCTGGCCGCATGGATTGGGGCGTGCACGCCTATGATCCCACCGGCCGCAACGGCATCGATCCGCGCAACGGCGGGATTGTGGGTACGGTCAGTTACGATACCACCCGCAACGAGCTTGACCCGCAGTACGCCGCGGTCGAAGACTGGCAGCCGGGTGTTTCTGGCCTCACGGTTGACCTGTATGAAACGGTCGATTGCGGCACCCACCTGGGCGCGCCCTGTGATGCCTTCGACACCTACGAGCTGGCCGCCGATGGCTCCTTCGCCAAAGGGCGGCTGCTCAACACTTACGTTACCGAATCGTGGCAGCGCCCCACCGAGAACTGTGTGCCGCGCGATGTTGACGGCAACCCGCTGGCCTACCCGGCCGATCAGCAGGTAACCAACTCTTCCACCGATTGTTTGGAAGGCCCGCTGATGGGCGTGCAGTTTGGCCCCTACGCCACAGATCAGGGTACCCCGGATGCCAACTTTGGCGCAGCGGTAGACGGTAACTACGGCTTTGGCGATGGCTGCTTCAACGGCACGCTCGATGCCACCGACCCGGCCAACCCCGTTTGTAAAGACACCGCCGGCAACGAGATTCCGTTTGACGTGCTGCCGGGCGGCCGCGAATATCTGGTTGAAGTGGAAACCGCCTACGACCAGACCGGCATGCGCCCGTTGTTCCAGTTTACCCGTGAAGAAGACATCAATATTGCCAACGGCGACCAGTTTGTGCCGCAAGTGCCGCCGCCGGCCTGTGCCGGCCCGCTGCACACCGTCGATGTGGCCGGCTTTGGCGCCGATGGCTACGGAGAGATTGTGGGTGACGGCGGCGTTAGCAACAATGTGCCTGTCGGCGTTACCGTGCCGGCCTCAACCCCGGTGGACAACGCCACCTTCCTGGATATTGGCGCTTCACCCTATGAAGGCATGCCGCGCCCACTGTGCAATGTAAAACTGGTGCAGCTCAACAACGGCAAGTCGATTGTGCCCACCTTTAACGTGTTCACCGAAGTGCCGGTGCCCGGCCGGTTCTGGGGTTTGATTGTGGACGACCTCAACTTCTCCAGCAACCCCAAATCGCTGCTCTACGGCGAAAAAGCCGGCGTGCCGTTTGCCCCGGTTGGCATCTACGACTGGACCAACCGGCTGGTTGGCACCGTTGAATCGGATTACAACGGTTTGTGGGATGTATTGCTGCCCTCAACCAACCGCATCAGTTGCCCCACACCCTCCGGCGTGTGCGCCAACCTGTACCGCTTTGTGGGCAACGACCCCGGTATTCCGGGGCGGTTGAATCCCAATTACAACCCGCAGTTCCGCACCATCTCCGCCGAGTTTGAAGCCTTCCCCGGCCTGCTGGTCCCGGCCGACCTGGCTCCGACGCAAGTGGGGGTAACGGTGCAACTGCCCGGTTCGCAGTTTAACACGCCGGTTTCCTGCAGCCTCGATGCGGCCACACCGCAACTGTTTGCCGTATCGCAACCATATGTTACCGGCTCCGGCTCGTTTGGTGTCTCCGGTATTGGTTTTGGCACCAGCCCCGGCCAGGTTACGCTGAACGGCGTCAGCTTGCCCACCGCCAACTGGACAAACACCCATATCGATGTGACGGTTCCGGCCGGAACAGCCTCTGGTCCGCAGCAGTTGAGTATTAGAACAGCCGCCGGACAGAGTACCATCAATGGCCTCACCTTCCACGTGTTGGGTAGCGGCAGCGCGCCGTTCCCGTCCACGGCGGTGCTGGATAACTTTAACCGGGCCAACACCACTAACAACCTCGGCAATAACTGGAATGTTAACTCGCCAAATGGAGTGTATGTGGTCAACAACAATCAGGCCCGGATAGATACCGGCAACAATAACAACAATAATGTGTACGATGCCTGGTGGGTTTCTGGACCGGCTTTTCCGGCCAATCAGGAAGCCTACTTCACTTTCATTCAGGTTTCACCCCAAACTGGCGCTAACGAGCAGGGCTTGCTGCTGAAATACAGCGGCGGCAACAACCCGGGTTCAAACGCAGCCTCGTGGATTGAAGTAGCGCTGAACAATAACCCGGCCAACACTGTCCGAATCCGCACCAAGTCATCCGGTTCTGGCACCATCACCACCCGGGCCACCCTCACTGGCGTTACCTTTGCCGCAAACGATCAGCTCGGCGCGCGCGCTTTGGCCGATGGCACGATCATCGCCTACAAAAACGGCGTTGAGATTGGCCGGACGACCTACGCGCCCAGCGGCGCGTGGACAGGACGCATTGGCCTTCGCTTTGAGGGTACGGGTAACAACACCACTAACTCTTCTGCTGACGCCCGCATTGACAACTTTGGCGGTGGGGCCGTGGCTGCGGCCAGCGGCAGCTACCAGCCCACCGTTTACGAAGTTGGCCCTGGCCGAACCTACAGCACCATCCAGAGCGCCCTCGATCAGAGCGCCCTTGATGCGGCCAATCCCAACTACAAAGGCGGTTTGGTAGTGGTTTACCCCGGCCAACCCGATTTCTCCAACCCCCGGGCCAACCCGCGCGGCGCCTACTACGAAAACCTGATCATCACCACGCCGGTTAAATTGCAGGGTGTGGGGCCGGGCGGCTTCCAGGGTAATACCTACGTTCCCGGTTCAAATATCGATGGCGGCGCGTTTGGCGGCGATACGGCCCTGGCCGACGCCTGGCGCACCAAAATGGCCAGCCTCACCTGGGATGGCAACCAAACCGTGTACGATGGCGAGATCATCTACATTCTGGCGCACAACGGCCAGTTTACCGCCGACTACAAAGCGGCCATCGATGGCTTTGATCTTCGCGGCGGCGATCAGATGGGTTTCCCCAACAACATCAACCAGATTGGCGGCGGCCCCACCGGGCTGCCCGCCAACGCGGTTACGCAGGGCGGCGCTATCTTTGCCAATGCCTACGTTCGCTATCTGCAAATCACCAACAACGTGGTGCAGAACAACGGCGGCTCGTATGGCACCATCCGCATTGGGACGCCCGACCTGCCCGCGCCCGATACCAACCAGCACAACGAAAATCTGCGGATTGCCAACAACCGGATCATCGCCAACGCCGGCACCAACCTGGCCGGTGGGATCGGCCTGTTTGCCGGCGCCGATAACTATGAAGTGGCCTACAACGACATCTGCGGCAACTTCTCGGCGGAATACGGCGGCGGGCTGAGCGTGTACGGGTACAGCCCCAACGGCAAAATCCACCACAACCGCATCTACCTCAACAGCTCTTACGACGAAGGCGGCGGGATTATGATTGCCGGCCAGCTCCCGGCCAATCCCAACACGCTGTCGCCCGGCTCCGGCCCGGTGGATATTGATGCCAACTACATCCAGGCCAACATGGCCAACGACGATGGCGGCGGGCTGCGCTTCCTGATGGCGGGCAACTTCCCCATGAACGTCACCAACAACATCATCGCCAACAACATTTCCACCCACGAAGGCGGCGGCATTGGCCTGAACGATGCCCCGAATGTGCGGGTGGTTAACAACACCATCATGAAGAACCTCACCACCGCTACGGCGGTAACCAGCAACGGCTTGCCGGCGCCGGCCGGTTTGTCCACCTCGCTCAACAGCAATCAGTTGCAGGCCACGCTGCCCGGCGGCTCGCCTCTCTTCTCTAACCCGCTGTTGTTCAACAACAACTTCTGGGATAACCGGGCCGGCACCCGCGTGGGCGCAACCGTCATCGGCCTGGGCATCGCCGGCGACGCCACCCCGATCAATTACTGGGATCTGGGCGCAGCCGATGGCAGCGGCTTGTTGTCGCCCACCAACTCCATTCAGCAGGTGAACACCGGCGCCAATCCCAGCGCCACGAACATCCTTTCCGACCCGATGGTCGTTACCCCGTACGACATCTCGGTGGCCTTTGCCCCGTGGCGCGTGAACCCCAACTTTGTGGGGGCGACAATGGTGGCCGCAGACCTGCCGCCGAGCCTGATGGGCAACTTCCACCTGCAATCCGGCTCACCGGCCATTGACCACGGCGCAGCCAGCAAGAGCGGCGTTAACGCGCCCGCCGCCGACATTGACGGCGATGCTCGTCCCGCCGGCGCTGCTTTTGACAGCGGCGCAGACGAAACTGGCAGCAGCGGCGGTGGTGGCGGTGGCGGCGGTGGCGGAAACCCGGCGCCCACCGCGCAGTTGTACTTCTCCACGGCCAGCAACACCACCGCGGTGCCGGGCGTTACCGCACCCTACAACAACGCCGACGTCTACGCCTGGAACGGCGGTAGCAGCTACGCCCGTACCTTTAGCGCAGTTGCGGCCGGCATTGGCGGGGTAAACGTTGACGCCATCAAGGTGGTCGATGCGACCCATATCTACATGTCGTTTGGCGGCAACACCAACCTGCCGGGCATCGGTGCAGTGCAGGACGAGGACATTGTTTACTACAACAACGGCACGTGGAGCCTCTTCCTTGATGGCACCTCGCCCAGTGTTGGATTGGGCGAAAGCAGTTCGGAAGACATAGATGCGTTTGACATCCTGCCGGATAACAGCGTCATTGTGTCTACCGTCGGTAACAATGTTTCGGTGCCTGGCTTGGGCGGCACGTACCAAAACCGCGATCTGCTGCGCTGTGTGCCCAGCGGCTCGCCAATTACCTCGTGCGTCTGGAGCTTCTACTTTGACGGCAGTGATGTTGGCCTGGGGAGTTCCACCAGCGAAAACATCACCGGCGTGGCGGTTAAAGGCGGCAATATTTACCTGACCACCGCGGGCAACTTCAGCGTAAACGGGCTGAGCGGCAATAACGAGGATGTGTTTGTTTGCAACAACCCAACAACTGGCTCAAACACCAGTTGCAGCAGCTTCACCATGTTCTTTGATGGCAACGTCAATGGCATGGGTGGCAGCCTCGACGCGATCTCGTTGCCATAGCAGCCACGCGCTGGCCTCCGGGGGCTTGTGATAACCCGGAGGCCAGCGCCAGCGCCGGTTCTTTGACTTTCTTTTGCAAAAATCAGGAGACAAATGATGAAAAAAACTTTGACTCGACGCGATTTTTTTAAGCTCGCTGGTGGCGCTGCCTTTGCCGTGGCCGGGGCAAGTGTAATTCCCCAATATCTGCGCAAAACGCTGACCCCGGTTGGCATTGCCGAGGCGCAGAGCGCACAGCCAGACCTGTTCTTTGCCGGCACCGACGGCTGGATTTATCTGCCGCCCACCCCGCCCATTTCCTTTTACCATCCCGATAACCTGGCCCCGGCGCCTTTTACCACTTATATTTTTGGTTTTCGCAACGTAACCGGGCTTACCGACGCGCAGCGAGCCGCTCAAAAAAATAAAGCCCAGCACAACGCGCCGTTGTTCTGGGCCAAAGAAGGTGAGGTGTTTCGGTTACAGTTAACTAACCTGGGGCTGGCGTTGCGGCCGGACCTGTTTGACGCTCACACCGTTCACTGGCACGGCTTCCGCAATGTGATCCCCTTCTTTGACGGCGAACCCACCGGTTCGGTGTCGGTGGGGCCGAGCGCTACGTTTACCTACGTTTACCGCGCCCACGATCCCGGCACCTACATGTACCACTGCCACGTTGAAGATGTGGAGCACGTGCACATGGGCATGACCGGCCTGGTTTTTGTCCGGCCGGCGTTGGGCGACCATTACGCCTACAACGATCCCTCAACCTATTTTGACCGCGAGTTTGCCATGTTCCTGAGCGAAGTGTGGGCCGAGGCGCACTGGGCCGATGCCCACATCCAACTCCCGGAATGGAGCGACTACCGGGCCGATTTTGCCCTGCTCAACGGCCGGGTTTATCCCGACACGCTGGCGCCCAACGGCTCCATCGACCCATTCCACCCGGTGCGTGACGCCAACGGTGATTTGATCCCGCCGGCCGGACACCCCGAATTGCAATACCAGCCGTTGTCATCGCTGGTGCGCTGCAACGCGGGTGAAAAGGTGCTGTTACGCTTTGCCAACCTGGGCTTTAAAGAAACCGCGATGACGCTGACCGGCATCAAAATGAAAGTGGTGGGGAAAGACGCCACGCCGATGAAGGGTCGAGATGGCACCGATACCAGCTACGAAACCGAAACGCTCTCGTTTGGCGCGGGAGAAAGCATCGACGCCATCTTCACTGCCCCGGCCTTTTCTGGCGGTTCCGGCTCGAGTGGTAACGGGTACGACACCTACGTGCTCTACAACCGAACCTACACCCGCGCCGATAACCTGGCGGCTGGTGGCTTTGGCGGGCAGGCAACCGAGATACACGTGTACCCCAGCGGTACTTTGGGGGCGCAGCAGTACCCCAACGATTGGGCCTAAACCAACCAGTTCATTCGTTTAAAGGAGCAAAAAAATGCGTACATTTTTACATAAGCCGATTTGCTGGGGGGTGGTCCTGCTGGGGGTAATCTCGGCGGCCCTGTTCCTGCCCACCGCTCAACCGGCTGCCGCGCAGACCCCGCCTCGCGTTGGGATTGTCTGCACCACCGGTACCAGCCCCAACCCTACCTTCACCCTCACTACTCAAACGGGTTACATTATTTTGCCCGATGGCAACACCATGTACATGTGGGGCTATTCCGCAGGGAGCCAGCCTTTTCAACACCCCGGCCCGGTGCTGTGTGTGAACGAAGGCGATACGGTCACCATTATCCTGCAAAACGCCAACCTGCCCGAAGCTGCCTCGATTATGTTCCCGGGCCAGGAAAATGTGTTGGCCAACGGTGCGCCGGTTCAGCCGCAGTTTGATAGCGGCGGCGCGCTCACCTCGCTCACCAACACCGCTCCGCCGGGCGGCAGCATTACCTACAGCTTTGTGGCCTCTCACCCCGGCACCTTCCTTTACGAGAGCGGCACCAACGCCCAAAAACAGGTCAATATGGGCCTGTTTGGCGCGTTGATTGTCCGGCCGGCAATGGGGGCCAACTTTATGTACAACCGGGCCGACAGCCAGTTTACGCCAGCAGAAGAATTTATGGTGCTGCTGTCAGAAATCGATCCTTACCAGCACCAGGCCGTTGAGCAGGGTAAAACCTTCAATATGAACAATTACCACCCCCGTTACTGGCTGATCAATGGCCGGGGCTTCCCTGACAGCGTGGCCGATAATTACGCCTCATGGCTGCCAGACCAGCCATACGGCGCGCTGGCCCGCATCCACGCGTTTAATAACACCCTGCCAGCCAACAATCCCAACTATCACCCCTACCCCGGTGCTATCCGCTACCTCAACGTGGGCACCGAAGACTATCCGTTTCACCCGCACGGCAACAACGGCCTGGTGATTGGCCGTGATGGCCGTCCTCTGGAAGGCTCTGCCGGGCAAGACCTGTCGTTTGAAAAGTTTGCGATCAATGTTGGCCCCGGCCAAACCTGGGATGTGATCTTTAAATGGTACGATGCCGAAGGCTACAACAGCACCACAAATCCCGTTCCGGTCACCGTACCGGCCCTGTCTAACGCGGCGGTGATAGGTATGTTCTACAGTGGCAGCCCCTACCTGGGCACCATCGGCACGTTCCCGCCCGGTTTTTCAAACCTCAACCAGTGCGGCGAGTATTACATTATCTCGCACAACCACGCCTTGTACCAGATCACCTCCTGGGGCGTAACGATGACCGGTCCTATCACCTACATGCGGGTTGATCCGCCGTTACCCAACAACTGCCCGTAGTCTAGTGGAGACCACAAGGAGAAGCTAATGCACACAAAATCAAGATTCAAGTTTGGAATAGGGGCACGGCTGGTCATCGCCATAATTGTGGTTTTTGCGGCGATCATCGGCGGTGTCATGGCCGCCGCCGCTGCCCCTCTCACCCAGGCCAGCACCGTGGTCGTAACGGTGGTTGACACCAACACCACCCCGCAGGTTGGGATTTCGGTGTATGCCTTTAACGGCAGCACCTACACCGGCCAGAGCGGCACCACCGATAGCAACGGCCAGGTGCAGTTCACGGTTGCAGACGGTAGCTACAACTTTCGCGCCGACATTTACAGTTTTCAGTACTTCAGCGGCGGTGCCGGCGGCACTGATACCTGTACCGTCCCGGGCTGCACCACCAACACGGTGACCGTACCGGTGTTTGGCTCAGTCGCAGTGACGGTGACCGACGGGACGAATGGGTTGGGTAATCGGACGGTGTACGTGTTTGACAGCACCGGCACGACATACCTCAACCTGTCGGCAATGACCAATGGCAGTGGTATAGCCAACTTCAACCTGCCGGCGGGCGACTACCAGTTCGCCTCGGATGATGTGA
>JAJVIM010000031.1:0-6481 GCA_022071955.1 Anaerolineae bacterium | reverse complement strand
CGGACGGTGTACGTGTTTGACAGCACCGGCACGACATACCTCAACCTGTCGGCAATGACCAATGGCAGTGGTATAGCCAACTTCAACCTGCCGGCGGGCGACTACCAGTTCGCCTCGGATGATGTGAACAACGTCCGGTATTTCAGCGGTCTGCCGGCCTGTAGTGTTCCCACCTGCAGCACGGCTACCATTACCGAACCGGCATTTGGCTCAGTCGCAGTGACCGTGACTGATGCCAACGGACCCGTGGCCAACCAACTGGTTTACGCGTTTGATGGCAGCGGTACCACATACCTCAATCTGTCAGCGTCCACCGGCGCCGCCGGTGAAGCTGCTGCTTTTAACCTGCCTTACGGCGATTACACTTTTGCCGCGGACGACCCCGGCAATGTGCGCCATTTCAGCAGTCCGGCCTGTTCGGTGCCGACCTGCACTGTGGCCAGTATCGCCTTTGCCGCGGCGACAGTTGATCTCGGTGTAACCAAAACGGTAGATAACGCCTCGCCCAGCGCCGGCGGCGCGATTGTCTACACCATTACGGCCACTAACAACGGTACGGTGGCTGCCAGCGGCGTCAGCGTGAGCGATGTTTTGCCGGACGGCGTGGTTTACGGCAGCGACGACAGCGGCGGCGCGTACAGCGGCGGCACGTGGGCCATTACCAATCTGGCCAACGGCGCTGCGGTAACGTTGCACATCACCGCTACTGTGGCCAGCACCGCTACCGGCACCATCACCAACACGGCCACTATCACCAGCTCGCTGCCAGACACAATCCCGGCCAACGATTCGGCCAGCGCGGCGATTACCGTTACCCCGCTGCCCGGCATCAACCTGTGCGCCACCACCGGTTCTACCACCATGCCCAACGGCTCAGCGGTAACGGTTTGGGGGTACGTGTCGGGTGATTGCACCGGTAGCCCCACGGTAACTCAGCCGGGTGGCCCGGTCATCGCTGTAAATCAGGGCGATACGATTACCGTAACCCTGTACAACAACCTGTCGGCCAACACGGCTTTGCTCTTCCAGGGGCAGAACATCATTCCCGATCTGGTTGGCGCGCCCCCCGGTGGTTCAAAAACCTACGTATTTCAGGCGACTGCGCCCGGCACCTATCTGTACGAGGCCGGCCTGCTGCCCAACGCCCAACACCAGGTTGCAATGGGCCTGTATGGCGCGCTGATTGTGCGGCCGGCGACGGCCGGTCAGGCGTACGCCTCGGCCGCCACCGCCTACGACGAGGAAGCTGTGCTGGTGCTGAGCGAGATTGACCCAACGCTCAATAACAGCGCCAACCCGGCCGGCTTTGACCTGCGCAACTACAAACCGCGCTACTTCCTGATCAACGGCAAAGCCTACCCGCAAACGGCAGCCATCAACACCAGCGCCGGTCACAATGTGCTATTCCGCTACATTAACGCCGGTTTGCAGCACCACTCAATGGCGTCACTGGGCCTGCGCCAATCGATGGTGGCTGTCGATGGCAGCCTGTTAAACCACGCCATCGATCTGGTGGCCGATACCCTCGCTCCCGGCCAAACCGCCGACGCTATTGCCAGCGTGCCAGCCGGCGCTACGGGCAGCAAATTTGCCCTGTACGATGGCAATTTGATCCTGCGCAATAACACCAGCGCCGGCTTTGGCGGGATGATGACCTTTGTCGCCACTTCGGGCACGCCGCCGGCTGGCGATATGGTTGGCCCAACCACCAGCAATGTCAGCCTGGTTGGCACCGCCCTGTCGGCCACCGTCAGCGATGTTGGCAGCGGCGGCTCCAATGTTACCGCCGCCGAATACTTCATCGATACGGTGGGCGCCAATGGCAGCGGCACAGCCATGACCGGCGCGTTTGGCTCGCCCACGGTCAGTGTTAACGCCACGGTCAGCCTGAGCGGCGGCACTCACACCATTTACGTGCACGGGCAAGACTCAGCCGGTAACTGGGGGCCGGTCAACTCGGTGGGCGCCAGCCTGGATCAATCCGGGCCGGCAACTACCGGGCTAACGCTAACCCCCAACCCCACCAATGGCACGGCAGCAGTGGCCATCAGCGCCAGCGCCGATGATACCGCTACCGGCGGCTCCAACATTGCCGCCGCCGAGTATACCATTGATGGCGGCGCGGCTCAGGCGATGACTCTCAACACCACCAGCGCGCCGGCGGCCAGCCTTTCGGCTACCATTTCGGCGGCAACGGTGAACGCGCTTGCGGAAGGCAGCCACGTTGTTTCGGTGCGCAGCCAGGATAGCGCCGGTAACTGGGGAACGCCAGCCACCATCAACCTGATTGTGGACAAGACCGGGCCGACCACCAGTGCGGTTACTGCCGCGCCCAACCCCAACAACGGCACGCTGGGCGTCAATTCCAGCACGCCAGCAGTGCGCGTAACCGCCACCTTGAGCGATGTTGCATCCAACATCAGCACCGGCGAAGGCTTCATTGATACCGTTGGCGCTACCGGCACGGGGTTCCCGTTCATTGCCACCGACGGCAGTTTCAACAGCCTTTCTGAAAACGTCTACGCCGACATTCCGCTCACAACCATCATCCAGCTCAGCGCGGGCAACCACACTATCTACGTTCACGGCAAAGACGCGGCCGGTAACTGGGGCGCAACCAGCAGCACGATTTTGGTTATCGACAAGACTCCGCCGTCAATTGTCAGCATTAACCGGGTTGACCCCAACCCATCCAGCGCGGCCTCGGTTCAATTCCTGGTTACCTTCTCCGAAGCCGTGACCGGCGTGACGAGCAGTAACTTCACGCTGGTGCAGGGCGGTGGGCTTACCGGAGCAACAATCACATCGGTAACGGGCAGCGGCGCGACGCGGACTGTAACGGCTTCCACCGGCACCGGCGGCGGCACGCTGGGGCTTAACCTCACCTCCGCTACCGGCATTCGGGATGTTGCCGGGAACGCCTTACCCACCACCGGCCTGCCATTTGTGGGTCAGGTGTACACCCTGCTAACCCCGCCGCTCTATTTCTCAACCGCGGGGAATTCCAACCCGCCGGGTGTGGGCGGTACGGCGGATGATGCCGACATCTACTTCTGGAGTGGGTCTGCCTTTAGCCGGGTGATTGATGCTTCTACTTTGAGTATTCCAAACAATGCTAACGTTGATGGCTTTGACCGGGTAGATGCCACCCACTTCTATATGTCCTTCACTGGCAATGTCAGCATCGACCCACCTGGCCCGAACAACACCCTCTCGGTGGCTGATGAGGACGTGGTGTATTACAACAACGGCACGTGGTCACTGTTCTTTGATGGCAGCGCCCACGGACTTCCCAACTCGATGGACCTGGATGCCATCAGCATTGTTGGCGGCACGCTCTACTTCTCAACGGATAATACCAACGTTCCGCCCGGCGTCAGTGGCGCTGGCGATGATGCCGACATCTATCGCTGGAACGGCGGTAACTCTTACACCCGCGTGTTTGATGCCTCGGCCCTCGGTTGGTCCACGGCTAACGTCGATGGTTTTGTGTGGGTAGACGCCACTCATTTCTACATGTCTTACAGTACGGATACAACTGTGCCCGGCCTGGGGGCTGTACAGGATGAGGACGTGGTTTACTACAATGCTGGCACCTGGTCTGTGTACTTTGACGGCACCTCCAAAGGGTTAACCAGCAACAACCTGGATGTGGATGCCTTTGATCTGCCGTAATCGCTTCTGAAATGAGAGCCGGCCTCGGGCTGATTCAGCCGAAACAACCGGGGCCGCTCTCTTTCAAACAGCACCTCCCAAAGTCTGCGGCGGGAAGCGTACCGCCTTCCCGCCGCAGTTCTGGGGCAAACCCGTAACACAACCTGTAAAAAACAAACGTTCATTGAAACAGCATACCGAGGTGTTTCGCATGAATCTTACACAGTCCCGAGAAATTCGCTGGCAGCAAATCGGTGCCGTAGCCATCGCCGTGGCCGGCATGATCTATTTGATCATTGCGCCCGGCTACTGGTTAACCGCGCCAATTTATTGCCTGTTTATAGTATTGGCTGGCCTGGCCGAACTGACCTGGGCAGCGATTTATGCGCGCCGCCCTTCGCTGAATGTGGGGGTGGCCGGCCTGCTGCTGACCATTTGGCTGCTTGTGCTGTGGGGGATCAGCCGGGTGCTGCCGGCGCCGTTCAGCATTGAGCCGGGGTCCATTGATGCTGCCGGGCTGGCTGCCAAACTCGCCGAGGTTGTTGGCTTGCTGGCGCTGGCGGTGATCATGTTTCAATATTACGCGGTGGGTTCCGGCCGACCGGCGGCCTGGCGGGCGCTGGCAGGGGTAGCGGTCATCGGCATTGTGCTGGGCGCGCTGGGGTACGGCGCAGCCCGGGCCAGCGAACCTTACTTTCCGGCGCTGGTCGCCGCGCCGCCATCCCCGGAAGTTGCCCTGGCGCAGGATGACTGGCCGCTAACCGATGAAGCGGCCGCGGCTGCGGCCAAACCGGTTTCGGCCAGCATGCTGGAAGAGAACTCCGGCATGCAGGTCAAACTTATCGCCGTCACCATGCTCGGCGGTATGATCGATTTTCGTTTTAAGGTGCTGGATGAGGCCAAAGTGGACGAGGTGATTCACAACCGCGACAGGCAACCCAAGCTGGTGGCGGAAGATAGCGGAACCGTGCTAACGCTCACGCAGGAGCATTATCACAAATATGAGATGAAGGAAGGCAACACCTACTTTTTGTTCTACACCAACCGGCAAAATGCCATCCGGCCCGGCACGCCGGTTTCGGTGGTAATTGGTGATATGCGGCTGGAACATCTGACCGCGCAGTAAAGGGATTGGATGTGAATTGTGCCATTTGTTGAAAACCGGAACAGCCTCATGAAAATCGCCAGCAAAATCCTGATTATTGTGACCCTGCTGTTAGTGGTGACCGGTCTCGTCCGAGAGCAATTCCCGGCCGCCAATGTGTACGCTGCGGCTCAGGCCGGTTCGCCGGCGCTGGTGGCCCCGGATGTTCAGGCCAGCCTGCGAGCGCTGCCCGCCGGGCAGATGCTGTCGGTGATTGTCACCCTCAAAGACCAGGAAGATTTGAGCCGATTTCGCAACCGCGACCGGCGTATTCGCCAAACCGAACAAATCCGGGCCATGCGCAATCGCGCCGATACCTCGCAGCGATTGTTAAAAGTGCTGCTGCAAAGCCGACAGCTTCAGGGCCGGGTTAGCCATATCACCCCGTTTTGGGTTTTTAACGGCCTGGAAGTAACCGCCACCGCCGACGTGATTCAGGAATTGGCCCTCCGCCCGGAAGTGCTGACGATCACCCCCAACGCCACGGTGCAGGCTCCGGCGGTTAGCGCTTCAAGCGCGCCGCCCGAACAAAATCTGACCGTGATCAACGCTCCCGCGCTGTGGAATTTGGGGTTTACCGGGCAGGGCGTGGTGGTGGCCAATATGGATACCGGCGTAGATTACACTCACCCGGACCTGGCCGCGCAGTGGCGCGGCGGCAGCAATAGCTGGTTTGATCCCAACGGCCAGCACGCCACCCCCACCGACCTCAGCGGCCACGGGACCGAAACGATGGGCGTGATGGTTGGCCGCGATGCCGGCGGCAGCTCAATTGGCGTGGCTCCGGGCGCGCAGTGGATTGCGGTTAAAATTTTCAACGATGCGGGCTCGGCCACGGTGGCCGGGATTCATTCCGGGTTCCAGTGGCTGCTGGACCCCGATGGCAACCCGGCCACGGCGGATGCGCCCGACGTGGTGAACAATTCGTGGTCAATTAACAGCTCCGGTTGCAACCTGGAATTTCGGCTCGATGTGCAGGCCCTGCAAAACGCCGGTATTGTGCCGGTTTTTGCCGCCGGCAATTACGGCCCGGCCGCCTCCACTAATGTCAGCCCGGCCAACTATCCCGAGTCGCTGGCCGTGGGCGCGATCAACAACAACAGCGCCATTTATGCCTACAGCAGCCGCGGCCCATCGGCCTGTGGCGAAACCTCCACCGTTTACCCCGAAATTGTGGCCCCCGGCGTCAACATCTACACCACCGAACGCTACGGCCTGTACAATCTGGCCACCGGCACCTCGCTGGCTGCGCCGCATGTGGCTGGCGGGCTGGCGCTGCTGTTGAGCGCCTTTCCCAACCTGACTGTGGCCCAGCAGAAAGGCGCTCTGCTAAACAGCGCGGTCGATCTGGGGGTGGCCGGGCCGGATAACACGTTTGGCTATGGCCGCCTCAATCTGTTGGCCGCCTATCAGAGCCTGGCCGGAGGCAATCCCACTGCCACTCCAACAAATACACCCATTCCACCCACGGCGACGAACACGCCCGTCCCGCCAACAAATACACCCATTCCGCCGACGGCGACGAATACGCCCGTCCCGCCAACAAATACGCCGGTTCCGCCGACGGCGACGAACACACCCGTCCCGCCAACAAATACACCGGTTCCGCCCACGGCAACGAACACGCCCGTCCCGCCAACAAATACACCCATTCCGCCCACGGCAACGAACACGCCCGTCCCG
>JAJVIM010000023.1 GCA_022071955.1 Anaerolineae bacterium | reverse complement strand
AGTTCCACGACGGCAGCAGCCTGGATGCGCAAGACGTGCTGACCAGCTTCACTGCCCAGTGGGATGCCAAAAGCCCGCTGCACACCGGCCGGGCCGGCACCTTCACTTACTTCTCGGCTCTCTTTGGCGCTTTTAAAAATGCTGAATAAACGTTAGCATCATTCGCTAATCGTGTAAGTTTGGTGTAGAATGGGCGGGGTAATTTTACCCCGCCCATTTCTTTTGTATCAGCATTTGCTGTACCACTATCTCAATTGCTTTGAGGGTCTGTTTCTGAATTTGCAACGCTGCTTTCATATATATACAGCGTACCACTAAAGCCCCCGCATCGACGCACTTCCGTCGGTTGTAAGTTGAGAACCAGATGCTCAAAACTATAGGAGGAACTACTCTGTTATGGGTCAATACATAGCCCGACGAGCTGTTTTGGCAATTCCGGTGTTGATCGGGATTCTGTTTGTAACGTTCGCCCTGGCCCGGCTTATTCCCGGCGACCCCTGCCGTGCCGTTTTGGGTGAAAAGGCCACGGACGAAATCTGTGACGCTTTCTTTAAACGGGTTGGCTTGGACCAACCGATTCCCGTTCAGTTTGGGATTTACCTGCGCCAGATTGTAGTAGAACGCGACCTGGGTGAGTCATTTCGTTATGGCCGCCCGGTAATGGATATTGTTGTTGAGCGATTGCCGTTAACCATCGAGCTGGCCTTTTCAGCGATGCTGTTTGCTACCTTTCTGGGTATCATTTTTGGGGTGATTTCGGCCTATTGGCACAATTCCAGTATCGATGTGGCCACAATGGTGGGCGCTAATCTGGGGGTATCTGTGCCGGTTTTTGTGCTGGGACTGGTGCTTCAGTATATTTTTGCCCTGCTTTTACGAGACACATTTCTGGCGTTGCCGCCATCGGGCCGGATCAATCCGGTTATCCCCAATCCGCCCTTTTACGAGGTCTGGGGCATGCAGTTTGAAGATGGTACCAGTTGGGCCACGTTTCTCCACTTTTTATCGAACTTTGTCTTTTTCAACACGCTGGTCACGCTCAATTTTAAAGCCTTTTGGGATGCGGTGCAGCACATGATTTTACCGGCTGTGGCGGTAGGCACAATTCCGCTGGCAATCATCGCCCGCATCACCCGCTCCAGCCTGTTAGAGGTGCTGAGCCTGGATTATATCCGTACGGCGCGGGCCAAAGGACTGGCCGAAATAGGAGTGGTTTTTCGGCATGGCCTCAACAACGCCCTGCTGCCGGTGGTGACCATTGTTGGTTTGCAGTTGGGGTATTTGTTGGCCGGGGCCATTTTAACCGAGACCATCTTCAACCTGACCGGCCTGGGCAAAACCTTGTTCGATGCCATTACCTCGCGTGATTACATTATTGTGCAGGGCTTCACGCTGATTGTGGCGGTGAGTTTTGTGTTTATCAATTTACTGGTTGACATATCTTATGCGTTTCTCGATCCGCGCATCCGGTTGAGTTAGGGGGGATTTATGACTACAGCTGATACCGCACTTTCTTCAATTCCAGCTCTGGCCAAATCCAAAGAGCCGAGCAGCCTCTACAAAGATGCGCTGCGCCATTTAATGCAAAAACAATCGGCGATTGTGGGCATGGTTATTTTGGCCATTTTAACCGCGGTGGCTATCCTGGCTCCGCTGATTGCTCCGTTTGATCCCGAATTGCAGTTGATTGGCAAAGAAGACGGCATCAAAAAACGTTCCGCGCCGTGCGTGCACATGCTGGGCTGCTCCACCGAACTGCCGCAGCATGTTTTTGGCGTCGATGCCAATTTTAGAGACTTTTTTAGCCGGGTGGTCTACGGCGCGCGGTTGTCACTGGTAGTTGGCTTTGCCTCGGTGACCATTGCCATTATCAGCGGCACCATTTTAGGCTCGGTGGCCGGCTTTTTGGGCGGCTGGGTAGATAACGTAATTATGCGTTTAATGGACGTGCTGCTGGCTTTTCCGGCGCTGATTCTGGCCATTGCCATTGTAACGGTAATGGGGCCGGGCTTGATCAACGCCCTGATTGCCATCAGCATTGTAACGATTCCCATGTACGCCCGGGTTATTCGTTCCAGCGTGCTCACGGTAAAAGAGCAGGATTATGTGCTGGCCGGGCAATCGGTGGGCGTGCCCCAATTCCGTATTTTGTACCGCGATATTTTGCCCAACGCCATTACTCCGCTGATTGTGCAGGGCACGCTGGGCATCGGTACCGCTATTGTTGAAGTTGCCGCCCTGTCGTTTTTGGGGTTGGGCGCGCAGCCGCCCACACCGGAATGGGGGTTAATGGTCAGCTCCGAGCGCAACCAGATTTTTACCGCGCCTCATCTGGTGCTGATCCCCGGCATTTGTATCGCACTGGTGGTGCTGGGCTTCAACCTGCTGGGTGATGGCCTGCAAGACGCGCTCAACCCTCGCCTCAACCGCCGCTGATTATAGCCGCCGGACAATGAGCAATGAAAAGTACGGCTCTAAAATATGGCCGGGTGGCCCAGTTATTTCACTGGCTCAGCGCGCTGCTGATTGTGGTGTTGATCCCGATGGGCTTCTGGATGCAGTCGGCCGAACCGGCGGTAAAACCACTGCTTTATAAAACCCACGTGCTGATTGGGCTATCGGTTTTGGGGATAACCGTGCTGCGACTCGTTTGGCGCTGGCTGGATACCACCCCGGACCTCCCCGCCGGGTTGGAGGGCCGGCAGCGGCTGGCCTATCAGGGCATTCACTGGCTGCTGTATTTGGTTCTGTTGGTTTTGGCAGCCAGCGGCATCGCCTTGAATCTGACCAGCGGCTTGAGCGATGTGCTGTTTGCCGGCGCGCCCGGCCCGATTCCCGCCAATTTGGCAGAGTTTCCGGCCCGGGCAGCGCATGGGTTACTGGCCAGGATTTTTATTGGTCTGCTGGTCGCGCACCTGGTGGGGGTTGTTTCGTATCAGGTAACACACGGCGATGTTTTATCGCGGATGGGGCTGGCCGGATTGGGGCTGACCCAGCCGGAGCAAAAAAAATAATTACAGCCGGATGGCTTTTTTGGTGCGTTTGGCAGCTTGCTTCATCAATATTTTGTGAAAGTTGCGCTCCTCTGAGTCCGGCTCCGGGTAGCGCAGCGTGTAGTTACCGTCGGCATCCAAATCCCAGGCCAGGCGGTTATCTGAGAGCGCATCCTCCAGCACGCGAATCAAGCGCGTTTGCAGCCCCGGTTCCTCGATGGGCGTAATCAATTCAACCCGATCATCAAGGTTGCGACCGCGCCAGTCGGCGCTGCCAATATAGGTGAGGGGCTGGCCGTTGTTGTGAAAGTAGTAAATGCGGTCGTGCTCCAAAAATCGCCCCAAAATACTGACAATTCTGATGTTGTCGCTGAATCCGGGCAAACCGGGCCGCAGCCGGCTGTGCCCGCGAATAATCAACTCAATCTTGACCCCCGCCTGCGAGGCCTCGTACAGCCGCCGGATCATTTTTATGTCGTCCAGCGCGTTCATTTTGGCGATGATTTTGCCCGTGCCGTGCTTTTGCTGAAAGTCAATTTCCCGGTCAATGAGATCATTAAAAGTTTTGCGCATATTTTGGGGCGCGACCATCACTTTTTTGTAAGTTTGGTGCAGGGCGTAGCCGGTTAAGTAGTGGAACAGGTTAACAATGTCCTCGCCCAGTTCCGGGTTGCAGGTGAGCAACCCCAAATCGGTGTAGAGCAGCGCCGTTTTGGGGTTGTAATTGCCGGTGCCAATGTGGCAGTAGGTGCGCAGGCCGGTGCTTTCTTTGCGCACAATGAGCGTGGCTTTAGTGTGTGTTTTTAGCCCCACCAACCCATAGGCCACGTGCACCCCCGAATTTTCCAGCATTCTGGCCCATTCAATGTTGTTGGCCTCGTCAAACCGGGCGGTGACTTCTACCAGCACCGCCACCTGCTTGTCCTGCTCGGCGGCGCGCACCAGCGCTTTGACAACGGGTGATTCTTTTGAAGTGCGGTACAGCGTTTGCTTGATGGCCAGCACATTGGGATCATTGGCGGCCTCTTCGATGAGTTGCTGCACGCTGGCGGTAAACGATTCGTAGGGGTGGTGCGCCAGCAAATCGCCCTGGCGGATAATGGCAAAAATATCCTGCGTGTCTTTGGTTTCGCCCTCGTGGATTAAGCCGGCGGGAATCACCGGCGTCCACGGCCGAAATTTCAGTTCGGGCAGATTGATGTCGGCAAGCTGGAAACAGCCGGTCAAATCGAGCAGGCCGTTCACCTCGTACACATCTTCGGGCTTCAAATCCAGTTCGCGCATCAGCAGGTTGCGTTCCTCGGCGGGCATATCCTGCGCCACTTCCAGCCGCACCACCGAGGCAAACCGTCGCTCGCGCAGCTCTTCGGAGATCATTCTCAGCAGGTCCGTGGCTTCTTCCTCGTCGCGGGATACGTCGGCGTTGCGGGTGATTCTGAAAGGATGCACGCTGATAATCTCCAGCCCGGAAAACAGCTCGTCAACGTGGTGGGCGATAAGTTGTTCCACCGGCAAAAAATGCAGGGGCAGCGGCCCGTCTGTATCCAGCACCGGCAAAAAACGCGGCTGGTTGGTCGGCACTTTTAGCCGGGCAAAATGCATGCTCTCCAACACCGGGTTGCGCAAAATTATGGCCAGCGACAGGCTGAGGTTGGAAATAAACGGGAAAGGGTGGCCGGGGTCAACCGTGAGCGGCGTGAGGATAGGGTAAATTTGCGAGCGGAAATAGGTGTGCATGGCCTCTTTTTGCGAGGCCGATAAATCCGCGTAATCAAGAATGGCAATATTGGCGGTTTGTTGCAGTACCGGTTTGAGGGTGGTTTCCCAGGTATCGGTCATGGTGCGGTGCATCAAACTGATTGCCTGGCTCAAAATACTGAGCTGCTGGGTAGGCGTGCGGCCATCCGGCGACAGGGTATGCACCAGCGCCGCCTCCTGCCGTTTCAGCCCGCCAACCCGCTTTTGAATGAACTCGTCCAGATTGCTGGCGGTAATGGCCACAAACCGAACCCGCTCCAGCAGCGGGGTGCGCTCGTCGAGCGCCTGGTGCAGCACCCGCCAGTTAAAGTCAATCCAGCTCAATTCCTGGTTAAAGTAGAGCGCCGGATGTTTGGTGCTGGCTCCCGGCGGCACGAGCTGCGGCTTCACCGCTTTTGGGAGCGCAATTTTGCGTGGTTGAACCGGCGGCAGCGGTTCGATGGCCGGCTCATCGATGTCCGGCTCCGCGGTTGCGGGTTCAACTGTGCTGCCGGTATCTACAGCACGCAGCGATTCTTTGGCAGACATAAAAACCTCTCTGTCGGGAAGATTTGGGCTACAAAAAACAAAATCGGGCGTTGGGGCAATTATGCACCCAGAATAATATAGGCCCATGCAAAAGTCAAGGTTAATCCCAATCGGCCTGCGTTTAATTTTTTTTACAAGCCCTTAATCGAAGCTTAAATATTTGATTACCTGCTGTTAACGCCATATTTTTATAATCAATTCAACAATGCCGATGATGTTGAGTTGATAATGCTTTCTGCCACCCGTGTGTTCCAAATAGTACTGTTTTTGCTGGCGCTGGGGTTGGGCTGGCCTATAATGCCTGTGCTGGCCCAGGAACCGGACTCCGGCCCGCCCACCGATCCGGTCGCGTTGGGCGCCTGGCTTTACCAGGGGCAATGTACTCGCTGCCACGGCCCGTACGAACAGGATCGGGTTGGTTTTGGCGAGTCCGAAGCCGGGCTGAAAAGCGCCATCGAGGGCGGTGGCTGCGCCATTACCTGGGGCCGCAAGCGGGGCGGGCCGTTCAAAAACGCCGAGATTGAGGCGCTGGTGAGCTACATTTTGGCCTGGGAGGAGTTGGGCGCTCCCCCCGATTTGCCCGAACTTCCGCCCCAGCCCAGCCCAACGCCCACGCTAACCCCCACCCCCGCCGGCGATTCCGGTGGGCCGCTTCCCCCTCCAACGCCCACCGCCTTGCCAACAATGGATCCGGCTATTCAACCGTTGGTGGCCGATAACCCGCTGGCGTTGGGCGCCTGGCTTTACACCCACTACTGCTATCGCTGCCACCTTGGCTACGAGACAGCCCGCATGGCCAACGGCATCACCCCGGAAACTGTTGAATACACCGTTACCATCGGCAAATCCGCTACATCGATGCAGCCGTTTAGCCGCCAAAAAGGCGGTCCGCTGAAAAACCAGGAAATTGAAGCGATTGTGCTGTATGTGACCACCTGGGAAGAATTGGGCCATTCTCCCAACCTGCCGGCAGCGCTAACCGCGCCGCCCACGCCCGACCCGGCCAACCCGATTACGCCGGTGGTCATTGCCCGGCCATCTGCGGCCGATGGTCGCGGACAAACGCCCACCCCGCTGAGTTTTGCCCGGTTCTGGCCGGGCTGGCCCGGTTTTTTGGCGTTGTTAACCAGTGTGACCGTACTCATCTCCGTCGTCGCGGCGGTTGTCGTTCGGCACAAGCCGTAAGTCTGCGGCCTGCTTCAGAACGTGCAAAGGTGGTATTTAAGAAAGTTTTACCGGTTGTTAATTGCATTTTAACCTGTGGTTACCATCCCGTTAACTTACCGGTGTTACGATACACCGTGTTTTCAGGCAAAGTAGTAACCCATACCCCAATTTTTAGTCAGGAGAGGAGATTTACCATGCAGTATCGCAAGCTTTCTGTAGTTAGCATTTTAGCTTTGGCAGTCATCATACTCATGATGCCGCTGAACGCGCTGGCACAGGACCCGGTGGAATTTTTGGTCTCGCTGGACGATCCGGCGGCTCCCTTTTTGGAAAGCCGGGCGGTTGCGGCCAAGCTCGGCGCTTCGGCCGAATTCCGCAAAATGGAAGGCGTGGCTGTCGATGCGGTTAACAACAAGCTGTACATCGCCATGACCGAAATTGCCAAAACAATGACCGATGATGAGGGCGACATCAAACTCAAAGAAAACAAATGCGGCGTGGTTTACGAAGCCGATCTGGACAAAGAGTTCAGTATTGCCAACCTGAAACCGGTTGTAGTTGGCGGCCCGTACGATGAAAATAACAAAGATAACCCTTGCAATGTTGACAGCATTGCCAACCCCGACAACCTGTTTGTTGACAGCAAAGGCCGCCTGTGGATTGGCGAAGACACCGGCCTGCACGCCAACAACATGTTGTGGGTGTGGGATGGCAAAACCTTGCAGCGTTTTGCCGCTGTGCCCACCGGCGCCGAAGTGACCGGCCTGCACATTTCTGCCAACGATACCGTTTTTATGAACGTGCAGCACCCCAGCGCTATGAGTGTGTACCCCTACAACCGGGGCGTAGTCGGCGTGGTTAACGGCTTTAAAGCCGGCGACGCCTTCACCCCGATAGCCGCCCCTACCGGTGATCAAATGCACACCGTCACCGTGGCGGCGGGCAAATATCAAGTGCTGGGCCGCGTGGGTGAAGCCATCCCCGAAAACTTCACCGGCGGTCGCTTTGGCCAGGTCAACAAGAAAAGTGGCAGCCTGATGCAAATTTGCAACCACCCCGATGGCAATATGTTCCTGCCCACCACCAAAACCGCCACCGAAGGTTACCTGTACACCAACTACGAATGCCAACCCGGCGCGGTGGTTAAGTTGTACATCCGCCAAAACGGTGAAAGCTGGGATGTGCTCGAAGGTGAAAATGTAGATTTTGCTTCGGTCAACGGCACCTGGAACAACTGCAACGCCAGCGTTACCCCCTGGAATACCGGCCTGAGCAGCGAAGAATATGAACCGATTGCCGCCAAAGACGGCTGGATTGAAAACGTGGCCCCGATGACCGATTATATTGGCGCGCAGGCCAATCCGTACGATTACGGCTACCTGGTTGAACTGCTCCCCGATCAGACCGGCGACGGCGTTAGCAGCCAGGTGGTTAAACACTACGCTATGGGGCGCGCCAGCAACGAAATGGGCCTGGTGATGCCCGATGGCAAAACCGTGTATCGTGGCGATGATGGCACCGGCGTAGTCCTGTTCAAATTTGTGGCCGATACCGCCGGCGATTTGAGCGCCGGGACGCTTTACGCGGCCAAAGTAGCCCAGCAGCCCGATGACAGCTTCAAACTCACCTGGATCAAACTGGGCTCCGGCAACGATGCCGACCTGGCAGATGCTATCGCCGGGGTGGCGTTGCCCAAATAAATTTTGCTGATAGACCAATGGAGGCCAAAACTACAGTTTTGGCCTCCTCTCCCAATTTTTAAGAGCCGGATCAGGAGTCTCCTAATTCCTGACTCCTGACTCCTGAATCCTATCATCACAGGAGTTGCAACAATGATCAAATGGGCTACAAACTGGGCAGAGGCCAAAAATTTCAGGGGGATAATGGGCGCCAGCGGGGCCACGTTAGTGTGGGCCATTGAAATGCCGCCCAACTACCCCGAATGCCGGGTAACCCGGCGCGGGATTGCCAACATTGCCGTAACCACTGATGCCGCTCTGGCTTCTGAACTGCAAGAAGATGGCGGCTACGTGCAGGTATTGCCGTAACCGGATTACCCTTCTTTAATATACCCTTCCCGGTAGGCTTCGAGCAGCGCTTGCAAGTCATCGGCCTGGCGTTTTAGCTCGCGGCCCAAATCGGTGTCTTTCACCCGGATGCGGCGACCAAATGTTTGCTCCAGCATGATCGTCTCCGAGTCCATATCAATTTCCTCTTCGATGGCCTTTTGCACCGACTCAAACGCATGGTGCGCCGACAACAACAATCCATACGAATTAAAAATCAGCGTATAACCGGCGATGCCGGTTTGTTTTTGGTACGCCTTTGAAAAGCCGCCATCAATGACAATGAGTTTGCCGCCGGCTTTGATTGGGCTTTCGCCCCGTTTTACTTTAACCGGCACGTGGCCGTTAAAAATGTGGCCGGTGGCCGGATCGATGCCAAACGCCTCTAAAATTTTGCAGGCCGTGGCTTCCTTATCCCGAAACGTGTAGTACGGATTGTTTTTTTCGGCGTGCGTTTCTTTGTCGTCAATAAAATAGCGTTCAAAGGTGGCCATTTTGTCTTTGCCAAACAGCGGCGAGCGCGGCCCGCACCACAAATACCACATCATGTCCAGGCCGTCTTCTTTTTGCTCCGGGCTGTCGGTGGCAAAGTAGCCCTGCCGCACCAGCCGCTCAATTCGGTCCAGCGACTCGCGGGGACCAAGCGGCCCGCCATCCAGGTTAAACGTTTGCAGCGAACCATCGTCTGTCATGGGGATACAACCGTGGTACAGCAGATTGCCGTTAAAAACCAGGTACATGCTGCCTTTGGAGTACAGAAAACGAACATGCTTTTGCAGCCGTTCGCTGTGCTGAAACGAGAGTTTTAGCTTTTCAATTACCAGCCGTTCGGCTTCGGTCAGTTTGTAGGGATCGGCGGGGTCAATGGTGGGAAAGTTGGTGTCGTTGAGCGGGTAGGCCTTGCCGTTGAGGGTGACGGTGGCGTTGGCGTAATCTACCTTGTCCAGCAGCAGCCGGTCTTCCATTTCATAAGCCGGCTGGCGTTTGATGATCTCGGCTTCGAGCTTGAACTGGATAATGGCGATGGCTTTGTGCATTTTGGCCATCACGTTGATTTCCTGCTGGGTGTATTCCTTTTCGTCAGAAAGCTTGGGCATAAACTGAATGCAGGGATCGCCGGCGTAGGTTTCCATGGCAAAAGTGGCCAGCGGCAGCAGGCTCAGGGCGTAGCCGTCTTCAATGGTGGTCATATTAGAGTAGCGCAGCCCCACCCGGATAACGTTGGCAATGCAGGCTTCGCTGCCGGCGGCGGCGGCCATCCAGACAATATCGTGGTTGCCCCATTGAAAATCGATGGTGTGGTATTCCATCAGCCGGTCCATAATAATGTGCGCACCGGGGCCGCGATCGTACACATCGCCAATGATATGCAGGTGATCCACCGCCAGCCGCTGAATCAGCCGTGAAATGGCCACAATAAAGGCGCTGGCCCGGCCGGTTTGAACAATGGTTTCTATGATGCTTTTGTAATATTCCTGCCGGTTTTCAATGCTTTCCTGCTCGTGCAGCAGCTCTTCAATGATGTAGGCAAAGTCATCGGGCAGCGCCTTGCGCACTTTGGAGCGGGTGTATTTGGATGAAACCACCCGGCAGATTTTGATGAGCCGGAACAGGCTAATGCGATACCACTCGTCGGGGTCGTCAACCTCTTTGAGGATGAGCGGCAGCTTTAGTTCGGGGTAGTAGATGAGCGTGGCCATGGCCCGCTTTTCTTTGGCCAGCATGCTTTCGGCAAAAATTTCGTCAATCCGGCGTTTGATCGAGCCGGAACCGTTTTTAAGCACGTGCAAAAAAGCTTCGTATTCACCGTGAATATCCGACAGAAAGTGCTCGGTGCCTTTGGGCAGGTTGAGAATGGCGTTGAGGTTGATAATCTCTGTTGAAGCCGCCTGAATGGTGCGGTACTGGCGAGCCAAAAGCTTGAGATAATCCAAATCTCTGTCGGCAACTTTCATTGTTTGCTCCTTTGCAAGCAGGAATTAGGGGGGCGGGAGTTAGGAATTAGGGGAAGACGCTAAAATGATTTACGATTTTGGATTTGCGATTTACGATTAAAAACAATCAAACTGTAGATCGTAAATTGGCTCGACAACTTTTTGTCGATGTATGGCCCATAAAGGTTTATAGTTCTTCAGAAAAAGGTAGTAGTAAAAGAGTAGGTGACACCAAATTCCTTTTATTGGCTGTATGTTAGAAGCAAAATGAGGCTTTGTCAACAAAATAGCCGGGTTAAATTTCCTGCTCCGGCGAAAACTCCCGGTCCATCAGCGGCCACAGAAAAAAGACCACGCCGTAACCAAATAACACCCCGGTAATAAACCGCAGCAGCGAGTTGAGCGAGCCAAATTGATCGCCGGCGTAAAATGTGGTCGGGAAAACGTGGCCGGTCAACAGAGCGGCCCATTCGTTGGTTTGCCGAAAATCGGCCCGCAGCACATCGTTGATCATGTGGGTGGCGCCATCGAGCGCCATTGGCAGGATGAACAGCCCAAACAGCCACCACGGCAGCGGCGGCACGCGGAACTTTTTTTCTCGCAGTACGGCGTAAATTAAGCCCAACACAAAGATTGCCCCATACATCGACACCATCCGGTCTGACCAGGCCACTTTCCAGCCCAGCTCTGCCGTGCCAACAAACTGCCGCCGGATCAGTTCGTTGCTGATTTCCGGGAGGGTGCGGCCCCAGGCAGCGGCAATTTGGGCCTGGGAGTAGCTGAACTGCGGGCCAAACAAAAACCAACTCCGCTCCGGCAGTTGGTGGCAGAAAAAGCTGTAAATAATGTACAGTATCCGGCCGGGCAGCGCCCAGCCGAGGTGCATAAAAATCGGCGCCAGCCAGGGCAAAATCACAAATCCGCCCCAAAACGTATTAAATGTGAGCAGCCAGTGTTTCTCAAACCAAAGGTTGATAGCCATCGCCGCCGAGCGGCGCGGGGGTGCGGCCGGCAGTGACGGGCGTTCGGTGTTTTCAGAGTTGCTAATCATAAGTTCATCCAAGAAAGTACAATCGCATTTGCCGTTCAGTAACGGGAAGGCTTGTATTTGGTACAGGTAAAATGGTTGTTGGGGGGAACTACCCCCTACCCAAAAAACGGGCACAGGCAAGCCCCCCGGCCTGCGGCACTGAGGGATATCTTAGCGGGAACAGCGATGGGTGTCAACCAAAATAAAAAAAGCCGGGGAAGACGACAGCTTCTTCCCCGGCGGATGGGTGCGGCAAAAATTACTGGCCGTAACCTTCGGCGCGCAGTACTTCCATATCGGCATCAACCATCATTTCAATCAGCTCTTTAAAGGAAACGGTCGGTTCCCAGCCCAGTTTCTTTCGCCCCTTGGAAGAATCGCCAATGAGCAGGTCTACTTCGGCCGGGCGATAAAAGCGCTGGTCGATGGTGACAAAATCCTGGTAATCCAGCTCAAGGCAGCTAAAAGCCACTTCGCACAATTCTCGCACCGAGTGGGTTTCGCCGGTGGAAATCACGTAGTCATCCGGCTCTTCCTGCTGGAGCATTAACCACATCGCCCGCACGTAATCGCCGGCGTAGCCCCAGTCGCGGCGAGCTTCCAGGTTGCCCAGGGCCAACTCTTGTTGCAGCCCCAGTTTTATGCGGGCGGCGGCGTGGGTAACTTTGTGGGTAACAAATTCCAGCCCGCGTCGCGGCGATTCGTGGTTGAACAAAATGCCGGAACAGGCAAACAGGTTGTAGCTTTCGCGGTAGTTAACAGTAATCCAGTGGCCGTACACTTTGGCCACGCCGTAGGGGCTGCGCGGGTAAAACGGCGTGGTTTCTTTTTGCGGCACTTCCTGCACCTTGCCAAACATTTCGCTGGAGCTGGCCTGGTAAAAGCGAATGGCCGGGTTGACAATGCGGATGGCGTCGAGCAGGCGGGTAACGCCCAGCGCGGTAAACTCGCCGGTGAGCACCGGCTGCTTCCACGAGGTGGGCACAAAAGATTGGGCGGCCAGGTTGTATACTTCGCCGGGCCGGTATTCTGTTAAAATATCCACCAGCGACATCTGATCCAGCAGGTCGCCCTGCACAATTTCCAGATTGCCGTGCTCCTGAATGTGGGCAATCCGGTCAAAGTTTACGGTGCTGCTGCGGCGCACCATGCCAATCACCTGATATCCTTTTTCCAGCAAAAACTCGGCCAGATACGAACCATCCTGGCCGGTAATGCCGGTAATCAAGGCGGTTTTCTTACTCATTAAACTGTCTCCTATTACAAAAATATCAATTAATTTACAGCCGGTTGCTGTTTGTTAACTTCGGTACGCCAGTACTCCAGCACCCGGCGCAGACTTTCTTCAAACGGAATAGTGGGTTCCCAGCCGGTTTGGCGTTTGAGCTTGCTGTTATCGGCGTAGATAACCGGCACGTCGCTGGGGCGCATACGGTCGGGGTCGGGCCGGATGTCGATAGGGGTGGTGGTGTAGCTCAGCAACACATCCAGCAAGTATTGAATGGAATAGGCGCGGCCGGTGCCCACGTTGTAGGCTTCGCCGGATTGGCCTTTTTCAACCAGCAGGGCGTAGGCCCGCATTACATCGACCACGTCGGTAAAGTCGCGGCGGGCCTCCAGGTTGCCCACCTGGATTACCGGCGCTCTCAACCCGGCCTCAATTTCGGCAATCTGCTTGGCAAACGAGGCCGAAACAAACACCGGGCTTTGCCGGGGGCCAATGTGGTTAAACGCCCGCACCCGCAGCACATCGATATCGTGGCTCAGGTGGTATTGCAGGGCCAGGGTGTCTTGCGCTACCTTGCTCACGCCGTAGGGGTTGTCGGGCCGCATCAGGGTGTCTTCTTTAACGGGCAGTTCATCGGGCGGAACCAGCCCATATACTTCGTTAGACGCCACCACCAGCAGCCGCGTTTTTAAATTTAACTTGATGATAGCCTGCAATATGTAAAGTTGAGGCCGCACATTGTTTTCAAAGGTGTCCCACGGATCGGCCCAGGCGGTGGGAACAAAGGCCTGCCCGGCCAGATGATAAATGGCGTCTGGTCGGATGGTGGTCAACAACTCTTCGACAATTCGCGCATCCTGTAAATCCTGGATGATGGGGTCAACTTTCTGGCTCAAATGGTTCAGGCTGTAGCCCAGGTCTCGGGCCACGCCAAAAACCTCGTGGCCGCGATCCAGCAATATTTGCGCCAGGTGTCCGCCGGCAAAGCCGGTAATACCTGTAATGAGTGCCCGCACAAAACATCTCCTTAACAGTTAGGATAAATTGCCCGGCCTTAGCTCCCAACAATTTCCAAAGGGCTACATTATAGTTCACATCAATAGCAGCCGCAAAGATAGTTTGGCCCGGCAGGTCCGTCCAAAGTTTTGGACAGACAGGGGGGAATGGGGGGACACCCCCCAACCCCCGGCCTGCGGCGCTTCTCCCAAAATTCTGGATACTGTTTGGCCCGGCAAATTTTGCGGGAATCGGTACTTTATCCAACCTTAAAAAACCTGAGCCCGGCTGGACAGGTGGGGGGAACTACGTTATAATGTGGGGAGATGTGGGGGAAAGTGGGGATAAGTGGCAATAGAACAACTGTTCTGACCTTCTCAGTGGGGCAACCCTCTCCACACCAGATAAAAGCGCGCAACGATTATGTTTTCAGGTGAGTTTACACACTCCGTAGATGATAAAGGGCGGTTGACCATCCCGGCCAAGTTTCGAGAAGAGCTGGCCAGTGGGATTGTGGTTACCCGTGGGCTGGACAAATGCCTGTGGGCCTATACCAAATCCGAATGGGAAAAGCTGGCCGAAAAGGTGGCGGCGTTGCCTTCCACCAGTGAAGCCGCCCGCAATTTTACGCGATTTATTTTTGCCAGTGCCTCCGAGTCCATTCCCGACCGGCAGGGCCGCGTGTTAATTCCGCAAAATTTGCGTGATCGCGCCGGCATTTCTGACGAAGCCGCTGTTATCGGGGTGATGAACCGGGTAGAAATTTGGAATCCAGCGCGGTGGTCTGAGACGTTTGCCCAGGTTGAAGAAAACTCGGACGAAATCGCAGCGCAACTGCTCGAGTTGGGCTTTAGCATTTAGTCAAAGCGGTTTCAGGATGATTGGGTTAGCCTCAGATGCACCAGCCAGTTCTTTTATCAGAAACAATACATGCTTTACAGCCGCGCTCCGGGGGCGTGTACATTGATGGTACGGTTGGCGCTGGCGGCCACGCCGCCGCTATTTTAGCCGCCTCAGCCCCCGCCGGGCAACTGCACGGGTTTGACCAGGACCAGCAGGCGCTGGAACTGGCCGAGCAAAACCTGGCCGAGTTTGGCAGCCGGGTAAACCTGTATCACGCCAACTTTAAGCAGTTGCCCCACATAGCGCGGCTGTATCATCTGCCACCGGCAGACGGCATTCTGCTGGACCTGGGCGTGTCGTCGATGCAGTTTGACCAGCCCGAGCGCGGTTTTTCTTTTCAATTTGATGGCCCGCTCGATATGCGGATGGACCCCAGCCACGGCCAAACCGCGGCCGATCTGGTCAATTCGCTGCCGGAAGAAGAGCTGGCCAACCTGATTTACAAATATGGCGAAGAAACGCACAGCCGCCGGATTGCCCGGGCCATTATTAAAGCCCGCCCGCTGCATCGAACCGTAGAGCTGGCCAATGTGGTCAGCGGCGCGGTGCGGATTAAAGGCCGGCCAAAAATTCACCCGGCCACGCGCACGTTTCAGGCGCTGCGCATCGCCGTAAATAACGAGCTGACTGTGCTGGAACAGGTGCTGCCACAGGCCCTCGCCCTGCTCAAGCCAAAAGGCCGATTGGCGGTAATCAGCTTTCACTCTCTTGAAGACCGTATTGTCAAACAGTATTTCAAACAAGAATCCCAGGACTGTATCTGTCCACCCGAGCAACTATTCTGTACATGTCAACATAAAGCAATTATAAACATAATTACCAAAAAGCCAATAACGCCCAGTTTGGCCGAAATAGAGCGAAACTCAAGAGCCCGTAGCGCAAAGCTGCGGGTTGTTGAGTTAAAGGGGGAGTAACATTATGTCAAGTAATACGATTGTCAGCCTCAAACCAGAAAATGTGATCCGCCAGATTCCGTGGCGATTAACCAGCAATTCGGCGCTGGGCGTTGTGCTAATTTTGGCGGTTCTGAGTTTGGTCGGCTGGCTGTATCTTACTCAGGCCAGCGCGGTAACCACCACCAGCTACCAGATTGACGAGATGCGCATGGAACTGGATCACATTAAAAATCAAAATGCGGCGCTCATTTTGGAAATTGCCGAACTGCAAGCGTTATCGCGAGTGGAAAAGCGCGCCCTCGAGTTGGGTTTTCAGCCCACCGACGAGGTGCGGTATCTGTCTATCAACAATTTCCCGGTCACCGCCGAAACCCGCCAACTGCAAGACCCGCCGGCGGTTGAAAACAGTGTTGAAGCCTACGTAGACGATGTGGAGCAACCCGGCTGGTGGGTTCAAAAATTGGATATTCTGGCCGGCTGGGTAGCCAGTAACTAGTAAAGAGTATTTTATGGAAAAGCCAGGCGCTCACCTGGAAAACGCCAAATATCGAGTTTACGCGGTGATGGCCGTAATGTGCGCCGCCAGCCTGGTGCTGGTAGGCCAACTGGTGCGCTGGCAGGTTATTGAGCATCACCGCTTTATCACCTGGGCCGAAGAGGAGCATCAGGATGAGCTGGTGATTACCCCTCGCCGCGGCGATATTCGCGATAATTCCGGGCATATGCTGGCCACCGATTTTATTGAATACGATATTTCGGCCAGCCCCAAAATTATCAGCGACCCGCAGACCACCGCCGCCCGCCTGGCCGAGTATCTGGATTTGTCGGCGGCCGAACTGCTGGCGCTGCTCACCAGCAACAAGCTGTGGGTGCCGCTGCAAAACGGCGTGTCGCAGGCCAACGGCGAAGCGATTTTGCGGCTGGACATTGTTGGCGTCCAAATTGAGCCGCGTTCCAAACGGGTCTACCCCGAGGGTGATCTGGCGGCTCCTTTGCTGGGCTTTGTTAACAGCAACGGCAACGGCTTTTACGGCGTGGAAGGCTACTACGACAACCGCCTCAAAGGGACACCCGGCATGCTGGCCGGTGAGCGCAGCCCCTTTGGCGAATTGATCCCGATGGGGCCGAGCCAGTTTGTGCCGCCGGTGACCGGCGCCACGCTCTATCTGACCATTGACCGCAACATTCAGTTTCTCATTGAGCAGGAGCTGGAAAAAGCGGTGCGCAACTACGGCGCGCAAAACGGTTCGGTGGTGGTGCTCAACCCCAAAACCGGGGCAATTTTGGGCATGGCCGCTTTTCCCAAATACAACCCCAACAACTTCAGCGACAGCGACGAAACCCTGTTTGCCGATCCCAACGTGAGCCAGCAGTACGAGCCGGGTTCCGTGTTTAAAATTGTGACAATGGCCGCCGGGCTGGACTCGACGGTGGTAGGGCCGCAGGGCGAAATCTACGATGGCGGCTCGATTGAAGTGGGCGGCCGGGTGATTTACAACTGGGACCGCCAGGGCCACGGCACGGTGGATATGACCGACGTGCTGGCCAAAAGTCTGAACGTGGGTGTGGCTCAGGTGGCCGTGGCCATGGGCAAAGATCGATTTTACACCTATCTCAAACGCTTTGGCTTTGGCCGGCTTACCGATGTTGATTTAGATAACGAAGGCCCCGGCACGCTCAAAACGCCGCTCGATGCCAACTGGCACGAAAGCGACCTGGGCACCAACTCGTTTGGGCAGGGGATTGCCGTTACCCCGCTGCAAATTGCGCTGGCGGTGGGCGCTGTGGCCAACAAAGGGTTGTTGATGAAGCCCTACATTGTTGACCGAATTGTAGAAGGCGACCGCACCGTTGAAGTAAAACCGACTGTTGTCCGCCGGGCCATTTCTGAAACCACGGCGGCCACGCTGACAGGGATGCTGGTTGAAGCCATGAACCGCGCCGAAAGCCAGGCGTTGGTGCCCGGTTACAAAATAGCCGGCAAAACCGGCACCGCCCAAATTCCGGTGCCGGGCGGGTATCACCCCACCCTGACTCTGGCCTCATTTGCCGGGTTTTTCCCCGCCGACGACCCGCAGGTGCTGGTGCTGGTTATCATCGACCGGCCGACAACCTCCAAATGGGGTAGCGACACCGCCGCCCCCGCGTTTAAACGGATTGCCGAGCAGTTGGTGATGATGCTCAACATTCCGCCGGACGATGTGCGGCTGGCAATGACGGGGACCAAATGAAAGGTCTTACTCTGGCCGATGTGCTCACCGGCCTGACCGGCAACTTAATCGAGGCCAGCCAGCCAATCGCCTCGGTGGTTATCGACTCGCGGCAGGCTGAACCCGGTTCGTTGTTTGTGGCTCTGCCCGGTGAAAATGTGGACGGCCACCAATATGTGGCCCAGGCCTTTGAACACGGCGCTATCGCGGCCATTACCCAGCAGCCAGTGCCGCCCTACTGGCCGGCGCAAACCGTGCGGGTTGGGCAGGATGACCCGGCGCAGGCGCTCGCCAATCTGCCGGTGTGCCTGCAAGTAGAAAACAGCCTGGCCGGTTTGCAGCAGGTGGCCGCTCACTGGCGCGGCCAGTTTGCCGCCAGAGTCATCGGCGTAACCGGCAGTGTGGGCAAAAGCAGCACCAAAGAACTGCTGGCCAATGTGCTGGCGACCCGTTTTGTCACCCTTAAAAACGAGGGCAACCTTAACAACGAAATCGGCCTGCCACTGACGCTGCTCAAACTCAACCCCAGCCACGAGCGGGTAGTGCTGGAAATGGGTATGTACGACATCGGCGAAATTGAGCTGCTGTGCCGTATTGCCCGGCCGCAGGTGGGCGTGGTGACCAACGTGGAGCCGGTTCATCTGGAGCGATTGGGCACCATTGAGCGGATTGCCCAGGCCAAAGCCGAGCTGGTGCAGGCGCTGCCGCCCGATGGCGTGGCCATTCTCAACCGGGATGACCCGCGGGTAGCGGCGATGGCCCAACTGACCCAGGCCACCGTGGTCACTTACGGCATGTCGCCGGAGGCCGATTTGTGGGCCAGCGACGTGCAGAGCGCCGGGCTGGAAGGCATCCGCTTTGTGCTGCACTACCGTGGCGAACACATCCACGTGCGGCTGCCGCTGCTGGGGCGGCACAGCGTGCATACCGCGCTGCGGGCCGCGCTGGCGGGGTTGGTAGAAGGGCTGGACTGGGCCGAAATTATTAGCGGGCTGCAATCGCTGCCCAGCCAGGCGCAACTGCGGCTGCTGGCCGTACCCGGCCCCAACCAATCGACGCTGCTGGACGACACCTACAATGCCAGCCCGGCCTCAACCATTGCCGCGCTGAACTTGCTGGACGATTTGACCGCTCCCCGCAAAATTGCGGTGTTGGGCGATATGATGGAACTGGGCAGCTTTGAGGAAGAGGGCCATCGCAAAGTGGGCTGCCGCGCCGCCGACGTGGTCGATCTGTTGATTACCATTGGGGCGCGGGCCAGGTGGATTGCCGAAGAAGCGGCGGCCTGCGGGCTGGTTCAGTCATCAATTTTGCAGTTTGACACCAACCAGGCGGCCATCGATTTGCTCAAAGAAATTTTAGAGCCGGAGAATCTGGTGCTGGTCAAAGGTTCAAATTCGCAGCGGATGGTTGAAATTGTTACGGCCTTAACGGTTCGCAACCGGCGCTCCGGGCCAAAAAATAAAGGGGCAGCCAGTTAATGGCGTATTCACTAACACTCGGAACCATATCGTTTTTACTGGCTGTCATTTGGGGCCGACCGCTGATCAATTTGTTGAAACAGTACGGCATTGGCAAAGGGATTCGTATTGAAGGGCCGAGCACGCACCAGATCAAAACCGGCACCCCAACGATGGGGGGCGTCATGATTTTGATCCCGGTGCTGGTGATTACCGGCGTGCTCAACGTGGCCAATCTGCTGGATGTCACGTTAATTGGTCGCTCGATTTTGGTGCCGGTGGGCGTGCTGCTCACTTTTGGCACGCTGGGAGCGGTTGATGATTTGATGGGCGTAAAAATAATTACCACCGGTATGTCGGCCCGAACCAAGCTGGTGTGGCAAATTATTTTTGCCGCCGCCACCGCCACGTTTTTGCACTACGTGCTTGATCTGCGCAGTATCGCCATTCCGGGTGTGGCCCAAAAAATAGATATTGGCTGGCTTTACATTCCGGTGGCCATGTTCATTATTGTCAGCATGTCTAACGCCGTCAATTTAACCGATGGCCTGGACGGGTTGGCCGGCAGCATTGCGGCGGTATCGTTTACCGCCTACGGCGTGATCGCCTTTTTGCAGGGACAAATCTGGCTGGTGGCTTTTGTGTTTACAGTCGTCGGCGCCATTTTAGCCTTTTTGTGGTACAACGCCTACCCCGCCGAGCTGTTTATGGGCGATGCCGGCTCGCTGGCGCTGGGCGCCACGCTGGCCGTGGTGGCGCTGATGACCGGGCAGTGGCTGCTGCTGCCAATTGTGTGTGTTATGTTCGTCGCCGAGGCTCTCTCGGTGGTGTTACAGGTAGGTTATTTTAAATTGACGGGAGGAAAGCGCCTATTCAAAATGAGTCCGTTGCACCATCACTTTGAACTGTTGGGGTGGTCAGAAACGCATGTTACCCAGCGTTTCTGGCTTATTGGAATTTTATCGGCAATGCTGGGGATTGCCCTGGCCCTGATTTAACGGGGGAATCATGTTAAATAATCTGGACAACGTTAGCAACAATGAAACCAAAGGAGGATCACCTAAAATGTCACAGTTACATATTGTCAACAACGGTCGCCCGCGCCCGGAACTGGTAAAAACGGCCAAAATGAATGAACAGGAAGCCACCTACTACGCCGCCATGGAACTGGTCACCCGTATCGACCAGGATTTGAGCCGGGGCGTGCGCCACTACCGCACCAAAGCCGGCCAACTGCTCAACACGCTGGATGAAGTGGTGCGGGCCATTTTAAATGACGATTTGATGCAGCCCGAAGAGCAGCAAATGATCTGGACTCCGCAGGAGTTGGCGGCCTAATCGGCTGGAAAGAAGACCCGGCACATGGCAGATATCGGCGTGGTAGCTGGTTTGCGAGTATTGGTAGTGGGGTTGGGGCGAGAAGGCAGCGCGCTGGCCACCTATCTGGCGCAGCGCGGCGTGGCCGTAACCGTTACCGATTTGCAGCCAGAGGCGCAGTTGGGCCAGATGGCCGCCAACCTGAAAGCGGCGGGCGTGTCGCTGGTATTGGGCGAACACCCCAATTGGCTGCTCGATCAAACCGATCTGCTGTTTGTTAGCCCCGGCGTCCCGCTCGAAGTTCCGTTTTTGGCCCAGGCTCGGCAGAAAAAGCTGCCGTTCAGCACAGAAAGCCGCCTGTTTTGCCACCTGTGCCCGGCGCGGCTGGTAGCCATTACCGGCTCCAGCGGCAAAACCACCACCACTACCCTAACCGGCAAAATGCTGGAAGCCGGCGGGCAAAAAACGTGGGTTGGCGGTAATATTGGCCGCCCGCTCATTCAGGTGGTCGATGACATATCACCGCAGGATGTGGTGGTAATGGAACTGAGCAGCTTTCAGCTAGAGTACTTTCACGCCCGGCTCAACGAACACGCCGTTATCCCGGCCCAACTTCAGCCGTTGCTGGCAAGTTTTAGCCCGCCAGTTTCGGCGCTGCTGAACATAACGCCCAACCACCTCGACCGTCACCCGTCGATGAAGCATTATGTTCACGCCAAACGGGCGCTGGTGGATTACCAGGGGCCAAACGATGTGGCGGTAATGGGGCTGGACAACGATATGACCCGGACAATTGGCCATCAATTTGGCCAGAGGGTCAGGTGGTTTAGCCTTGAGGCGCAAATCCCCGGTGGGGCCGGGTTATACAAAAACTCGCTGGCGTTTTTTGACGCCACTGGCCGGCCCGAACCCATTGTCAACGTGGCCGAGGTGAAACTGCGCGGACGGCACAACCAGGCCAACATACTGGCCGCGAGTTTGCTGGCCCGCGAGGCCGGCGCAACCGTAGAGGCTATGCGCCAGGTTGCCACCACCTTTGCCGGCGTTGAGCACCGGCTGCAACTGGTGCGGGTTGTCAACAACGTATCGTACTTTAACGACAGTATCTCTACCAGCCCGGAACGGTTAACGGCGGCGCTGCGCTCGTTTTCTGAACCGATTGTGCTGCTGGCAGGCGGAAAAGACAAACACCTGCCCTGGGAAGACGCCGTGCGGCTGATGCGCAACGTCACCAGAGACATCATCCTGTTTGGTCACGCGGCTCAACTTATCTACGAGGTGATTGAGCGCGTAACAAAAAGAGAAACCGGCCGCGCTCCGAACGTTCATCGCTGCGAAACATTGGAGGAGGCCGTGCAGTTGGCAGCGAAAATGGCCCAGCCCGGCGACGTTGTGCTCCTATCGCCCGGCTGTGCCAGTTTCGATCAATTTAGCAGTTACACTCAGCGGGGCGAACGCTTTGCTGAACTGGTTAATCAGTTGTAGTTGTTTTATGGCTAAACCAAAGGTAGACGACATCCATAAATTTGATTACCAACTGGTGGTAGCGGTTGCGGCCCTGCTCATTTTGGGGCTGATGATGATTTACAGCGCCACCTTTGCCCTGGGGTATCAACTTTACAAGCAGCCAACCTACTTTTTTATCCGGCAGTTGCTTTTTACCGGCGTAGGTGCGCTGGCGTTGATTGCTTTGGCCAACATTGAATACCACGTGTGGCAAAAATTTGCCGTGCCGCTGATGGCCGTCAATTTGCTGCTGCTGATTGTGGTGCTGGTGGTGGGGCAGGTAACGTTTGGCGCGCAGCGCTGGCTGTTTAACGGCTCGTACCAGCCTTCGGAGTTTAGCAAATTGGCGGTCATCATCTACATTGCCGCCTGGTTGTCGTCTAAAGGCGACCAGATCAGAAAAGTGAGCTACGGGCTGATCCCGTTTGCCATTTTGCTGGGGGTAATTGTGGGGCTGGTGGTGCTCCAGCACGATTTGAGCACCGCCATGTTGATTGGCGCTACGGCGCTGGCCATGTTTTTTATTGCCGGCGGCAACATGTTGCAGATGATTTTAAGCGGCCTGCTGGGGCTGTTAACGCTGGGCTTGTTGATCAGCCGTGCTCCGTACCGGCTGGCCCGGATCGCCTCGTTTTTGGACCCGCTCAACCGCGACCCGCTGGGCGATGGCTACCAGATTCGGCAAATTCTCATTGCGCTTGGCTCCGGCGGTATCACCGGGTTGGGGCTGGGGGCCAGTCGCCAGAAATTTGGCTACATCCCGGCTTCGCACACCGATGGCATTTTTGCCATTTTGGGCGAAGAACTGGGGCTGATTGGCTGTTTGGTGGTGATTGGTCTGTTTGCTTTTTTGGCCTATCGCGGGTTTAAAATTGCGCTGGCTGCGCCGGACTCGTTCGGCACCATTCTGGCCTCGGGCATTACCATCAGCCTGATCCTGCAAGCCATTGTTAACATTGGCGTGGTTACGGCCAGCATTCCCTTTACCGGCGTCACCCTGCCGTTGTTCAGCTATGGCGGCTCGTCGCTGGTGATCAGTATGGCCAGCATTGGGCTGCTGCTGGCGGTCTCTCGCCGAACGCAGCCGGCCAGCGCCGCAGACAAAGAGGAACGCCATGAGGCTGATGATCTCCGGGGGCGGAACCGGCGGACACGTGTATCCGGCTCTGGCCGCCGTGCAAAGTCTAAACCGGCTGTCTCCTGACTCGCAGATTTTGTGGGTGGGCAGTCAGGGCGGGATGGAACAGGCGCTGGTTGAGCAGGCCGGCTTAAAAATAGAACTGATTTCGGCGGTGGGCGTGCGCGGCAAAAACCCGCTGGCCGCGGCCAAAAGCCTGCTCACCCAAAGCCGGGGCTATCGCCAGAGCCGGCGCATCATTCACCGGTTTCAGCCGGAGGCGCTGTTTGTGACCGGCGGCTACGTCTGCGTGCCGGTAACGTTGGCGGCGTGGCGGGCCGGCGTGCCGGTGCTGATTTACCTGCCGGATATGGAACCGGGGCTGGCCATCAAATTTCTGGCTCGATTTGCCAGCAAAGTAGCCGTGACCACGCCGCTCAGCCAGCAGTTCTTTAAACCCGGCCAGAGTGTGGTGACCGGCTATCCCGTACGCGCCGAATTGCTGACCGGCCCGGACCAACCGGCCGCTCGCCGCCAGTTGGGGTTAAGCGATGACTTACCCGTGCTGCTGGTGTTCGGCGGCAGTCGCGGCGCGCGCAGCATCAACCAGGCTGTCGCCAACGCCATCGAGCCGTTTTTGGCGGTGGCCCAGGTGCTGCACATTACCGGCGGGCTGGATGCCGACCGGGTGCAGGCCCGGCGGGCGGAGCTAAATCCGGCGCAGCAGGCGCGTTATCACGTATTTGAATATCTGCACGAGGAGATGCCCGTCGCGCTGCAGGCGGCGGATCTGGTGGTTAGCCGGGCCGGGGCCAGTGTGCTGGGCGAATTTACAGCCATCGGTCTGCCGGCGATTTTAGCGCCGTATCCGTATGCCGGCACGCATCAGGCGCTCAACGCCAACTATCTGGCTGAAAACGGGGCCGCCGTGGTCATTGCCGATGTGGACTTGTCGGAAAAATTGCCGGCAGCGGTCATCGATTTATTGGCCAACAGGCAGCAGTTAGCCGCAATGGGGCAGGCCAGCCGGGCGCTGGCCAAACCCAACGCCGCCGATCATCTGGCTCAGGAGATTTTGGAGGTACGAACCCGTGGTAAATCTTGATTGGACAACCCTGACTTTAGCGGTAATTGCCATCTTTGCGCTGGCGGGTTTTTTCAGGGGCTGGTGGAAAGAAGCCATCAGCACCGGCTTTTTGGTGTTTATGTTGCTGCTGCTGCAAAATCCATCGCTGGCTCAAACCGTCATCAATCTGGTCAACACCGTCATTGAAGCTTTGTGGGGTGTGGTACCGGCCTCGTTGCTGCCTACATTTGAGTCTGTTTTCGGTATCCAGTCCGGCCGAATCCCGGTCATCGATGCCAGCGCCGCCGGCACGTGGCTGATTGCGCTGATGTTTGTGATGGTGGTTTCAACTCTGTTTGCCCGCTACACCCTGGCCGGCCACGATGCCAGCCCCGTTGGCAGTATTTTGGGCGGGCTGCTGGGCGGTTTCAACGGCTTTGTTTTTATGGGTCTGATTCGGGAGTATCTGGACGGCCGCAGCCTGCCGGGGGTTGACCAGTCGGCTCTGGTTTTGCCTTCGGAGATTGCGCAAAATACCGCCGGCCGGGCTGTGGCCTCGTCCGGGGTGGCCGTTACCGCAACCAACTTGCCAAATGTTACCATTTTAGACAGCTACATTCCCTGGGTGCTGATTATTGTTGGCGTGGGGGTGCTGTTGATGGCGTTCAAAAACAGAGTGGGCTATAAGAAAAGTGATAAAGGCTTCCGCAAAATCTACATTAAACAGCCGTATGGCTACCGGCGGTAGCAGCGGGTTAAAAATATGCAACTGAACTGGACAGTCATAACCATTTTGGTGGTTACCTTTTTTGCCGTTAACGGCCTGTTCAAAGGCTGGTGGAGAGAAGCTGTCACCACGTTTATGCTGGTGCTGCTGCTCTTTTTGTTGCAGCAGCCGGGCATGGCCACCCAGCTTGTGGCGCTGCTCAACACCGCGTTGAACGCATTGCTGGGCGTGTTTAGCCAGTTGTTTGGCTCGTACCTCACCCTCAGCACCGCCACCATTCAACTCAGCGCCGATGACTCGCAAACCTGGATTGTGATTTTGTTTGTGGTGCTGGGCAGCGCCAGCCTGTTGTCCCGGTTGATGCTGCGCAGCGGGTTTTACGCGGTTAATCCCATTGGCCACGTGCTGGGGTTGGGGTTGGGTGGTTTCAACGGCTTTTTTGTGCTGAACCTGCTCCGCGAATATCTGGACGGGCGCAGCCTGCCGGGCAACGTGGCGCAGGCCGCCGCTGCATCGGCCTCCACCGGCGACATCACCATTGTTTCCAGCAGCACGCTCAGCCAGCCGGCGGCGACCGTTTCGATGCAGGCGGTAGACCTGCCCAATTTTACGCTGATGGACAGCTTTATTCCCTGGTTGGTGATTGCCTTTGGCCTGTTTTTGCTGCTGGCAATGGTCCGAACCCGGCTGCGGTTGGAAAGCAACCCTTCCGAAGGCCAGCGTATCACCTACCATCCGCCGTATGGCTACCGCAAAACGGGTTAAGCGATGGCCAACATTCATTTAATTGGCATTGGCGGCGCAGGGTTATCGGCCATTGCCACCGTACTTTACCAACAGGGCCACCGGATTTCCGGCTCCGACGCTCAGGCGTCGGCGGCTACGGAGCGGCTGGCGGATATGGGGGCCACGGTTTTTATCGGCCAGCGGCCAGAAAACATCGACCCCGACCTGAACGCGGTCATCATTTCTTCGGCCATTGCCGCCGATAACCCGGAATTGCAGCAGGCGCGGCGGCTGGGAGTGCCGGTTTACAAACGCGCCGACTGGCTGGGGCAGATGATGGCCGGGTCTACCGGCATTGCTGTGGCCGGCACGCACGGCAAAACCACCACCACGGCGATGATCGCCTATTTGCTGCGCCAGGCCGGGCACGATCCAACCTACATCGTGGGCGGGTTTGTGCCGCAACTGGCGGCCAACGCCGCCGCCGGCGGCGGCCCGGCCTTTGTGATTGAGGCCGATGAGTACGACCACATGTTTTTGGGGTTGCGGCCGCAGGTGGCGGTTGTCACTTTTGTGGAGTGGGACCACCCCGATATTTTTCCATCGGCGGCCAGTTTGCAGCAGGCGTTTGCCCAATTTGTGCAACTGGCGCCGGCCAACGGGCTGGTTATTGGCTGCGGCGATGCGCCCGGTGTGGCGGCGGCGCTGGCCGCGGCCCGGAGCCGGGTGGCAACTTACGGCATCAACCCCGGCAATGACTGGCAGGCGCAAAACCTGCGCCCCAATCAACGCGGCGGGTTCGATTTTACCGTGGTTGGGCCGGAAGGCTCGGCGGCGGTATCGCTGGCGGTGCCGGGCCGGCACAACGTGCTCAACGGGCTGGCGGCGCTGGTGGCAGCCCACCAGCAGGGCATCGAACTGGCGCAGGCGGCGGAAATTCTGGGGCAGTTTGGCGGCGTCGAGCGCCGCTTTCAGCTCAAGGGTGACGCCGCCGGTGTTACCGTCATCGACGATTACGCCCACCATCCCACCGAAATCCGGGCCACGCTGGCCGCGGCGCGGGCCAGGTTTGGCCGCCGCCCGCTGTGGGCGCTGTTTCAGCCGCACACGTTCAGCCGCACGGCGCTGCTGCTCGATGACTTTGCCGCCGCTTTTGCCGACGCCGACCACGTGCTGATTGTTGATATTTTTGCCGCCCGCGAAAAAGACGAGGGCCGGATCAGCAGCCGGGATATTCTCAGCCGCATGCAGCACCCCGACGCCCGCTACATCCCGTCGCTGGCCGGGGCCGCCGAGTTGCTGGCCCGCACGCTGGCCGCGCCGGATGTACTGCTCACGCTGGGGGCCGGTGACGGTTACAAAGTGGGCGAAATGGTTTTAGCTCAATTGAGGACAGAATAATGCGTAAAAAAAATCTCAAGCTGGCAACACGCCCGGAACCGCAGCCGCCGGCCGCACCCGAACTGTCGCCGCCGGAAGCGGCCGAGATGCTCCGCTTTAAAGAGCTGACGCTCAGCCGGGCCGGCAAACGGGCTGCGGTGCAGCGGCTCATTGCCAGACTCCAACGAGAGGACGAGCTGTCTAACGCTGCCTGATGATCGATTCAACATTATTTTTGGCCGAACTCAACGTAGTGTTTGGCGACAGGGTGAGCCTCAACGAACCCCTGGCCCGGCACACAACTGCCCGGCTGGGCGGCCCGGCCGATGTCTGGCTGCCGGTCAATTCGGTAAATGAGCTGGTGCAGGCCGTCACCATCGCCCGCCGGTTTGAAATCCCGGTATTTATGCTGGGTAGCGGGGCTAACCTGCTCATTGGCGATGGCGGGATTCGCGGGATGGTAATTGCCAATCGGGCCATGCATATCACCTTTCCCGGCACCGATGCCGAGGCGCCGGTTGTGCGGGTGGAAAGCGGTGTGATTTTGCCCAGCCTGGCCCGGCGCTGCGCCCAGCGCGGACTGAGTGGATTGGAGTGGGCGGTGGGCGTGCCCGGTACAATTGGCGGGGCGGTGACCAACAATGCCGGCGCTTACGGCAGCGATATGGCCGCCAATCTGGTTCGGGCCGAACTGCTTTCGCCGGAGGGGCGGCGGGTGTGGCAGCCGGTGGGCTGGTTTGAGTACGGCTATCGCAGCTCGCGGCTCAAGCGAGAAAGCCGCACCTGGATTGTGTTACAGGCCGAACTGCTCCTAGCCTGGGAACCGGTAACGCGGATTGTGGCCCAGCTCAACGCTTTTAACGAGCGCCGTAAAAGCACCCAGCCGCCGGGCGCAACAATGGGCAGCATGTTTAAAAATCCGCCGGACGATTTTGCCGGCCGGCTGATTGACGCCGCCGGACTAAAAGGGACGCAGGTTGGCCAGGCGCAGGTATCGCCGCTGCACGCCAACTTTTTTCAAAATTTGGGCGATGCTACCGCTGCCGATATGCTGGCGTTGATCCGGCTGGTGCAGGCAGAGGTTCAGAAAAAATTTGAAGTGACTTTAGAATTGGAAATCGAGGTTGTGGGTGAGTTCAACTGAGAAACCCAAACGGAAATTGCGCGTCGGCGTGCTGTTTGGCGGCCAGAGTGGTGAGCACGAAGTGAGCCTCACCTCGGCCCGGGGTGTAATGGGCGCGATGGATAAAACCAAATACGAAATTGTGCCCATCGGCATTACCAAAACGGGGCAGTGGCTAACCGGGCCAGACGTGCACCAAAAACTGCTCGATGCCGCCGCCGGCCACCCGGTGCTGGGCCATTTGCCGGCTGAAACGGCGGAGGACAGATCGCTGACTCTACCCATTGCCGAAACCGGCGCGCTGGATGTAGTTTTTCCGGTGCTGCACGGCCCTTTTGGCGAAGATGGCACCGTGCAGGGCTTTTTGGAGCTGGTCGGCGTGCCGTATGTGGGCGCGGGGGTGCTGGGCAGCGCGGTAGGGATGGACAAAGCCGTGGCCAAAGATATTTTTAAGGCACACAACCTGCCGATTGTGCCGCACGTAACGCTTTTGCGCCGCGATTGGCAGCAGCAGCCGGAGGCCATGCTGTCGCGCTGCGAGCAGGGATTGTACTACCCTGTGTTTGTGAAACCGGCCAATTTGGGCAGCAGCGTGGGGATTCACAAATGCCGCAATCGGGCCGAACTGGCCGCCGGCCTGACCGACGCCGCCCAATACGACCGCAAATTGCTGGTGGAACAGGGCGTTGACGCCCGCGAAATTGAAGTGAGCGTGCTGGGCAACGATGATCCCATCGCGTCGGTGCCGGGTGAAATTATCCCCTCGCGCGAATTTTATAGCTACGCCGCCAAATACATCGACGAAAGCTCAAACCTGATCATCCCCGCGCCGCTGGAGCCAGCGCAGGTAGCCGAAATTCAGCAATTGGCCGTGACCGCGTTTAAAGTGCTCGATTGCGCCGGCCTGGCTCGCTGCGACTTTTTGCTGGATAAATCAACCGGCCAGGTGTACCTGAACGAAATCAACACCATGCCCGGCTTTACACAGATCAGCATGTATCCCAAATTGTGGGCGGCCAGCGGGCTTTCCTACAGCGAGTTGGTAGACCGGCTGATTGAACTGGCCATTGAGCGCCACGGAGAAAAACAACAGTCACGCACCACGTTTGATGTGAGTACGGCCGAATAATGTTTGGAGCCAAAAAGCGCCGCCGCCGCCGCTCAGAAATGCGCCTGGGAGCGCAATCTGTCCGTATGCAGCCGGTTGTGGCCGGCCCCACGCTGTCGCTGTCGCCACTGTTCAGATTTTGGCAGATGCGCGGGCACAAGCTCAGCGGGCTGGCTGCGCTCGGCGGGTTGGGGCTGCTGCTGTACTGGTTGTTTACCCTGCCGGCCTTTTTTGTGTACGGCGCGGATATTTCCGGCAACCAGGCCCTGTCACGGCTGGAAATTTACCGGGCCAGCGGCATCGACAGCCAGAGCGTGTTTTGGCTCAACCCCGAGCAGGTGGCGGCCAAAATCGCTGCGCTACCCAACATCAAATCGGCGGAAGTGACAATTACGCTGCCGGCGCGGGTGTCCATCGCGGTAACGGAGCGCAAGCCGCAGGTGCTGTGGCAAACCGGTGACAAGGTTTGGTGGGTGGATCAGGAAGGCACGGTGGTGCCGCCCCGCACCGAAGTAGAGGGCATGCTCAAAATTATTGATGACGATATGCAGCCGCTGGAAGTGGGGTATCAAATTGACCAAACGATCATTACCGGCGCGCAGGCGCTGCAACTGCTGGTGCCCAACGTAACCGTCATCCGGCACACCCGGGCCAAAGGCTTGATTGTGGCCACCCCCGAAGGCTGGCCGGTGTATTTGGGCAACGGCAGCGACATGCGGGCCAAGCTGATGGTGCTGAGCGCCCTGCTGCCCGATCTGCGGCAGGAAAAACAGCCACCGCTGTATATTGACGTGCGCAACCCGTTGCGGCCGGTGTACAAACTCAAACCAGAATTCAAAATTACCGCGCCGCTGCTTCAACCCCGGCCTGTGCCGCTTCCGTTTCCGCAGCAGCGCCAGCCGGTTTATCCGCCCCAAAGGCGACCTTAAAATTTAAAAATTTGCAGGATTTAACCGGGCTTCACATAGTAATTTTAAGGAAAAATACAAGATGTTGTGGGTGCAACTATTGCAAAATACTATATGTTGTGGTACACTACACTTTACATCTTACCGGTTTTATCAGAATTCTAGTCTGGGAGAAGGCCCGGTAACCCCCACCGCCGGTAAATGGAGTAGTTTGCCACACCACAAGCCCAATAAGGAGGAGGTTTAGGTGGAGCGCACTGTTGTTGCCCTGGATGTTGGCACCACAAAAATATGCACGCTCATTGCCGAAGTTGGCCCTCCTCCGGAAAATTTGATGCGGATTGTTGGTGTGGGGAATGTGCCTTCAAAAGGCATTCGCAAAGGTGTGGTGGTTAATGTTAACGAAGTCACCTCGGCCATTACCGAGTCTGTACAGCGGGCCGAGCGCACTTCCGGGTACGAAATTGCCAGCGCCTATGTTGGGGTGGCTGGCGCGCACATTAACGCTATCAATAGCCGAGGCGTCATTGCCATCAGCCGGGGTGAACGGGGAATTCGCCCGGTTGATGTTGAACGGGCGCTGGAATCGGCGCGGGCCATCGATATTCCGCACAACCGCGAAATCCTGCACATTATTCCGCGCGGCTTCTCGGTTGATGGCGACGACGGGGTGCGTGATCCCATTGGCATGCAGGCCTATCGGCTTGAAGTAGAGGCCCACATTGTCACCGGGGCTACGCCTTCAATCCGCAACCTGATCAAGTGCGTACAGCAAACCGGTGTGCAGATCGATTCGCTGGTGCTGGAGCCGCTGGCCTCCGGCGAGGCCGTGCTCACCGACATTGAGCGTGAAATGGGCGTGGTGCTGGTTGATATTGGCGGCGGCACTACCGACATCGCCATTTTTATTGAAGGCAGCATCTGGCACACGGTGGTTTTGCCCACCGGCGGCGAGCAAATTACCAACGACATCGCCATTGGGTTGCGCACGCCGTACAACTCCGCCGAAGAGATCAAAATCAAGTATGGGCACGCCCAGCCGCAGGCGGTAATGCCGGAAGAAATGGTTAAGATCGATGTCTTTGGCGAGGATGGCCAGCATCAGGTGCCGCGCCACTATCTGGCCGAAATCATCGAAGCGCGCGCCGAAGAAATTTTTGAGCTGGTGCTCAAAGAGATCAAACGCAGCGGCTACGATGGCCTGTTGCCGGCCGGGTTGGTGTTGTGCGGCGGCACTGCCCAGTTGCCCGGTCTCAAAGATTTGGCGCGTGATGTTATGGGCTTGCCAACACGGGTTGGCGAACCGGAAAATTTGCGGGGATTGGTAGATACCTTGCACAGCCCGGCATTTGCAACCAGCGTGGGCTTGCTGCGGTGGGGGATTTCTCACGATTTGCCCCAACCAAGCCAGCAGCCAACGCGAAGTTCGCTCAAAATGCCGGGGTGGCTCAAAGCGTTTCTGCCAGGTTAAATAAAGTAGTTTTTCTTGCCAACGGGGAGAGCAATAATGACAAGCAAAAGAATTGAAGATTATTCGTTACCGGAAAATTTTGCCCAGATAAAAGTGATCGGCGTGGGCGGCGGCGGCAGCAATGCCGTTAACCGGATGATCGCCGAAGGGCTGCGCGGCGTTGATTTCATCGCCGTTAACACCGATGCCCAGGCGCTGCTGATGAGCGACGCGCCGCAGCGGATTCGCATTGGCGATAAGCTGACCCGCGGTTTGGGCGCGGGCGGTAACCCCGAAGTTGGCCGCAAGGCCGCCGAAGAATCCTCTGACGATCTCAAAGAAACCCTGCGCGGGGCTGATATGGTTTTTGTAACCTGCGGCATGGGCGGCGGCACCGGCACCGGCGCGGCTCCGGTCATTGCCGCAATTGCCAAAGACTCCGGCGCGTTGACCATTGGCGTGGTCACCCGCCCCTTCAGCTTTGAAGGCACACGCCGGCAAAACCTGGCCATGGACGGCATCGAGTCGCTCAAAGAGTCGGTGGATACGCTGATTGTTATTCCCAACGACCGGCTGCTGGAAATTGTCGATAAAAAAGCCAGCATGACCCAGGCGTTCCGCACCGCCGACGATGTGCTGCGGCAGGGTATTCAGGGTATTTCAGAGCTGATTACTGTGCCCGGTTTGATTAACCTTGACTTTGCCGATGTTCGCTCCATTATGAGCGGCGGCGGCAATGCCCTTATGTCCGTTGGCAGCGCCACCGGCGAAAACCGGGCCGTAACAGCCGCCGAAATGGCCGTGTCGTCCTCGCTGCTGGATGTGACCATCGACGGCGCGCAGGGCATTTTGTTCAACGTGACCAGCGGGCCAAACCTGAGCCTGTACGAGGTGAACGAAGCCGCCGAGATTGTGCGCCGCAAAGCTCACCCCGAAGCCAACATTATCTTTGGCTCGGTCATTGATGAAAACCTGGATGATGAACTGAGAATTACGCTGATCGCCACCGGCTTTGAAGCCGCGGCCATCAAGCGCAAACCGGTTGTAGCCGGCACCAAACCTCCGCGCGAACTCGACCCGAAGACGATCATCTTCCCCGAGAAACGCGCCCGCGACAACGGCCCGTCGCGTGATGAACCGGCTGCGCCCCGGGAACCCGTGTACGATCCAGAAGATTTGGAAGTGCCTACATTTCTCCGCAAGCGCATCCAAAATCGCCGGGTATCCTGAAAACTAAATTCGCTAATACCTCCCTTCCTACGGCCTGAGTGTGGCAGGTAAACCACACACCGCATCCCCGCTGCGCCTCTGGTGGCAACACCAGAGGCGTCTTTTTTGTGTCGCGGCGCATTTTTCAAACCGCCCCGCCTGTGATAAAATTTCTGTCTTATGCTAGGATCCTGGTTGTTTCCGCTGGCGCCGGCAGCAGGTTTGCTGCTGAGCGCCTTCATTTTGTATGGTGTGCTGCCCCTGCTCCCCACCGACAAACGCATTCATTGGGGCGTTGGCGCTCCGGTGCTGGTTGGGTTGTGTCTGTTATCGGTGTTGTTTGTGCCGGTTACGTATATCAGCGATGACCCCAGCCAGGAATTGGCCCTGCTCTCCGGCTGGAACTTCTCCACCACCGAGTCTGTGGCCGCGCTGACCGCCCGCGTCGATCTGCTCAGCCTGCCGTTTTTGCTGGTGCTGTTACTGGCTTTGCTGGCGGTTACCCTGCTCAGTTCAGACCTGTACGACGCCCCCTCATCCGATGCCCCCCCTATCCGATTGCTGGGCTGGTTATTGATGGGCACCGCCGCCTGTAGCCTGTTTGTTTCGGCCAATGGGCTGACAATTTTATACGCCGTGGTCGCCTTCGACGTGGTCACCGCGGTGGTTTGGATCAGCAAAGGCCAGCACAATATTGGGGTCAGCCGGTTATTTTTGGGCGTTTTCACCGGCGTGGCGCTGGTGCTGGCCAGCCTCGCTCCCGGCGATGGCAGCACGCTCGGCCGGTACGCGCTGGGGGTGGTGTTGTGGCTGCGGCTGGGGCTGTATCCGCTGGTTGAATTTGCCGCCAATCGCCGCTGGCGCGATGACGAACGGCTGGCGTACCTGGTTCTGTCGGCCGGGGTGGGGTTATTTTTGGTAGCCAGAAGCCTGCATCAGCCGCTGCCGTATCCGTTGATGTGGCTAACCGTTATTACCATGCTGCTGGGTGGTTTTTTAACCTGGCTGGTCGGCAGCGCCGAAAATGATGCGCCCGGCGCGGAGCCAACCCCCGGCCAACTGCGCGAACTGCGCACCGGGCTGGTGACCGGGCTGGGGTTAACCCTGGCTTTGCTGCCGCTGCTGGCCGCGCCCCTCGATGTGCGGGCCGCGACGGCGTTTGCTGTGGGCTTGCTGCTCAGTTTGGTGGCATTGTGGGCTACGCCGGCGCTGGGCCGCCCCCAATTTTCAGAAGGCGCGTGGTCGTGGCCGTATTTGCCGGCGGTTATGTCGACGGCCACGTTGGTGGGCGTGCCGCTGTCGCTGGGCTGGATTTTTCGGGCCGCCAGTTACCAATCGCTCTTTCGCGTAGATAGTTTGCCTATTATGCTGGTAGTGGCGCTGGCCGAGGCGCTGGCTTTGAGCGGGTTGCTACTTTACTGGCGCTGGCTGGTACGCGGGCAGGAGCAAAATCTGCGCCGCTCGATGGTTGGAATTTTGGCGATGGTTCCATTTTTAACGCCCGGACTGGGACCGTTTATCTTGTTTTCAATTGTCAGCCCGGGCCGGCCTCTGTTTCAAACCGATGCCACTACCTTCAGTATGATTGTGATGGTTGGCGTGGTAGCCGCGGCCGGCGCTTTGGGGTATTTCAAACCCCAGCTTCAGGCTCGACTCACGTTTTGGCCGGCCATCGCTCTTGAACCGGAAACCGGCCGGAATGCGCTGCGTTGGGCCGATGACCTGTTCTATTTGATGTCCCGGCTGATTTTGCGGGTGCAACTCGTTTTAGAAGGCCAGCATTATTTTGCCTGGGCCATGGTTGTGGCCCTGGTGGGTATGATTATCATTCTTTTGAACTGAGCGGCTATGCCAACTTTACCGCAAGTTTTAAGCGAACTCCAATTTATTAGTTATGAAACAGCTTTGCTGGCACTGGTTTTTACCGCCGGTCTGATTTTGATTACCCGCGACTGGCGGCTGCTGATTTTGGCGTTGTTAGGGCAGTATATTGTGGTTGGGTTAATGCTCTCGCGCCTGGTGCGGCCGGATATTGCTGTGCTCAACGTGCTGATTGGTGCGTTTGTCTGCCCTATTTTATTTCTGTCGGCGCGGCAGGTCTCGGCGAGCACCACCTCTGCGGCTACAGTGGCCGCTTTGGATAATCCGTCGGGCTACCAAAAATTCCACTGGGCAGCGATATCAAACTTCCTGTTGGGTACAAATCGACGCCGGCAGGTTGCGCCCACCGGCGCTATGTTCCGGCTGGTTTTTGGGTTGCTTTTGCTGCTGATTGCGGTTACGGTGGCTCGCTCGATGCCGCTGTCACCACTGTCGCCGGCCATTACCACCGCTATTTACTGGCTGGTGCTGGCCGGGCTGGGCGTGCTCATGCTCACAGAAGATCCCATGAAGGCCGGACACGGCCTGTTTACCCTGTTGACCGGTTTTGGCTTGTATTATGTTTCCCGGGAGAGCAGCCTGCTGTTAACCGGTTTGTGGGGTAGCGTTAATTTGCTGCTGGCGCTATCGATTGGCTACCTGACCGTGGTGCGTGGCGCACGCCTGGAGGAGGATGTGTAATGCCGCACCTGCTACTGGTTGGAGTTCCAATTGGCGCGGCCACGCTTGTTTTTTTGCTGCGCCGGCTGCGGGCCGGGGCGGTACTGGCCGTGCTCACGGTGCTGTTTTTAGCCTGGCTGGCGGTCCAGCTTCCCCCGGGTGTGGTGCTGAACCTGCTGGGCCGCACCATCGAACTGGATTCGCTCTCAAAGGTGATGCTGGCGTTGCTGTTTGGCTCAACGGCGCTGTTGTTTGTTATTTTGATATTCTTAACCGCCGCCCAACCGACTCAGCGCCGGGCGCTCACTTATTTGCGCCAAACCGGCCAGCAGGGTCGATTTTTCTACCCCGCCGCGCTGATCATTTTAGGCCTGTTTGTCGCGGCCAGTATGTCTCGCCATTTGGGGATTACGGCCATTTTAATTGAACTGGCCGCCATTTTAATGGTGTTTGTCATTCAGACCGAACGGCTGGAGTCAACCCGGGCCTCACTGCGCTTTATAATTTTGGTGTCGTTGGCGGCGCCGCTGTTTTTGCTGGCCGCCCGCGATATTGATGATTACCAGTTATCCGGCACAATTGTGACCCCGGAAAATCTGGAACAGATTGCGTTGTTTGTTGGGTTGGGCTTTGCCATCTGGCTGGCAGTCATTCCGTTTCACAGTTGGATGACCAACACCGCCGCCGAGTCGGTACCGGTGACGGCCGCGTTTGTGTTGATCGCTTTCCCCATTGTTGCAGTTTCTACGCTGATGCATCTGCTGGCAGATTTACCCTGGCTGGTAGACTCGCAGTATCTGGTTGGCGCCATCATCATTGCCGGTGTGACCACGGCCTTTGCCGGTGGCGTTTTGGCGGCCATTCAGCGCGGGTTTAGCGAAATGCTGGGGTATGCGGCTTTGTTCAATATGGGCTGCATCATTACCGTGCTGGGGCTGGGCGGCCCGGCCGCAGTTGTCACCGTTTTGGTGGGGCTAACGGTGCGGGCGCTGGCGCTGATTTTAATCGCGGCCAGCCTGTCTACGCTGAATATTGGCAGCGCCAGTGTCGGTTTTTCGTGGGTGCGGGGCGCGGCCTATACCATGCCTGTCGCCACCGTGGGCTTGATAGTGGGCGGATTAACGCTGGCGGGCGCGCCGTTTACGGCCGGATTCCCGCCATTTTGGCAGGCCATTCGCCCGCTGGCAGAGGTGGATATTCGGGGCACTATTTTTCTGCTGGCCGGCGCGTTGGGCACTACGGCCGGCTTTTTGCGCGGGCTGCGGGCATTGTTAAAGCCACCGGCACAGCCGGTGCGCAGCAACGGCCTCAACCTGCGCTTTGAGGAACCCTACGCAATTTTGGTGATTATTGCTATGCTCACGGTAATCACTATAGCGCTGGGCGTATTTCCCTGGCTGGTTATTGAACCACTCCAACTGTTTGCGGGACACGTGGCGTTTCCAATCAAATAGGCGGATAGGGCACGTTGCGCCCCGGCCTGAGGGGAGGGAACTGGCCAGAGGTAACCAGCCGGGAAATTCTGCTTTTAAACGCGCTCAGTTCCGGCGCAGTGATCAAATCTGCCAAAACCTCGCACAATGCCGAATTTTCCAGCAGCTCTTTCATCCGGGCCAGGTCGTCAATTTGCGCCGCCGGGATTGGCTCGTCGCTGAATTCCCAGATTACGGTTCGCAGTTTGGGGTCAGTGTGAAACGTCAGTCCGTGGTCGATGGCCCAAATTGTGCCATCACGGCCTTTGAGGCAGTGGCCGCCTTTGCGGTCGGCGTTGTTAACAATGTAGTCAAACAGCGCCATATTCCTGAAATCCGTGGTAAAGGCCGGCACGTTTTTCATATTAAAGTAGTGGGCTTCGTATTCGGCATCAACAAAAAGCTGAACACTGCCCACGCCGTGCGGCCCGCTGCGCAGCACGGTGGCCGGAATATTAGGCCAGCCCAATATCTGGCTTACCAGATAGCTGGCAAACTCCCGGTTGCACAGCGTGCGGTCGGGAAAATCCCACAACGGCCGCTCGCCATCGCCCGGCTTGTAAATGCCCAGCACCGATTCTGCGGTCCGGGTTTTGAGGGTGGCCAAAAACGTGTAGTTAGAACTCCACGGCATTAGCCCTTCAAGTTCCAACTCTCCTTCCAGTAGCACCGAAATCACCGCGTTATTCTGATTGATGAGCGCGTTGGCCGGCGCCAGGCCTGCAACTGCCTTGAGTTTGGCGCGGATGTTTTCCAGGCTAAACCGCGAGGCTAAACCCATTGTACCCTTTCATAACCGTTTGTTTTGGGGCAGAAATGGCCATCGGGGTCCATTGGCGATTCGCACAGCGGGCAGATGGGCCGCCCCTGCTCAACAACTTCCAGCGTGTGATCGCACATAGCACGCATTTGGCTGCGCGTGGCCCACAAGCGCACGGTCGATGGGTCGCTCAGTTCTTCTAATTGCGCTTCCTGAACCACCAACACCACCATATCTTCGTCCTGATCGTAGCCCAGCCCAATCTGGCCGACTATAAAGCGCGGGTCAACCGGCTCTTGCAGCATCAAATCAGAACTGAGCGGCTGATCGGTTTTGGAGTAGTTGCGCGGGTATTTGTCATCCAGTTCATCCAGCAGTTCAATGGTGCTCGATGCCAGTACGCGGGCCTGTTCTTTTTCTATTTTTAAGGTGACGGTTGAATTTTCGTGGCTGGCTTGCAGCAAAAATACGCGCTGGCCGGGCGGCCCTACTGTTCCAATGGTAATTCTTGATACGGGATGGAGGTCTGTCAATTTTCTTGACATCTTGACGTCCTTACTTTGGCTTTTTATCTTTATCTTTTGGGGGCGGCGGATTGTGGTTGGTGTCGTTTACACACACCACCCGCGGCCCCATCGGCATAAAACTAACCGTTGTGATTGAGGCCGTACTGATAACAATCCGCTGAAACAGGTCAAAATGAACGCCCAAATAATGTGCCACCGCCGATTTTATCAGATCGGCGTGCCCTACCACAGCAATAGTCTGCTCTGGATGATCTTTTACCAGCCGGTTGATAGCCTTAACAAACCGGGTTTGCATCTCGTACATGGTTTCGCCGCCGGGAAAACCGGCGCTGCTCGGATAAAATTGAATCACCGGCCAGCTTTTCTTTTTGGCCAGTTTGGCAATTTCTTTGCCGGTCCACTTGCCGTAATCCACTTCCAAGAGTTCCGGTTCGGGTTGAACTTCCAGTTGGTGGTGGTTGGCAATGGCCTGTGCTGTTTCCATTGTTCTTTCCAGCGGGCTGGCGTAAATCGCGTTGAGCTTAACTTTGGCCAGCCGTTTGCCCAGAGCGATAGCCTGCTTTTTGCCCTGCTCGTTAAGGTGAACCCCGGGGGTTCGTCCGGCCAGTTTATGGCTCGATGTCCACTCGTTTTCGCCATGCCGAATGAATAAAACGGTGGTTGCTTTGGGGGGTGCGGGTTTCTTTTTGGAAGCCTGGGCCATGCGCCTGCCTGTTATTTTTATGGTGAATAGTAATATAGCCTAACACCAATCTCCCGTCAAGCAACGTCGGAATCGGGCTTTTGCGGCCCAGACTCCGCCGGAATCGCTGCTTCGCCGGTTGGCGGCACGGGTTGGCTGCGGCTGCCGGCCATCAGTTGGTGTGTTTTCGACAGCCATTTTCGGCTTTGCTGCCACAACACCGACTCCGGCGGCTCCACTTCTTCTTCTACCGGGAAGGGCGGCTGGCCGAGTATTTTTTTGTACAGGTAGCGCACAATCTCCCGGCCAGAGGCAATCACCGGCGCGGCCAGCAGCGCGCCCAAAATGCCGCCCACGTTAGCCCCTATCAGCACCCCAATAATAACCACCAGCGGGTGCAGGTCTACCGCTTCGCCCAAAATACGGGGCACTACCACCGTGTTTTCAAACTGCTGCACTAAAATGTAAAAGCCGATAATGATGAGCGCAAAAACCCAATTGCTCACCGGCAGCACAGTAGAACCTTGCAGCAGAGCGACCACCACTGCCGGCACCGCGGCCATAAACGGCCCCAAATTGGGGATGAGTTCCAGTATCCCGGCGATAAACCCCAGTGCAAACGCGCCCGGCAGCCCCAGCGCCATATTCCCCAACCAGGTTACCACGCCGATGATAAACATCAGCGTAACCTGACCGCGAAAATAAGCGCGCCAGGTTCTGGCCAAACGATGCTGAAGCCGTGAGATTTCCGGTTGGTAAGCCGGCGGCACAATTTCCAGAAATATATGGGCAAAACGATGGGCGTCAATGGTCATATAAATGGCGGATAGCAGCAGCACCACAAAAGTGAAAATCCCGGAAAACACTGTTCCGGCAATGTTGGTGGCCACGCCAAACGTTACCGTTACCGCCGATTGCAGCGAATTGATGATGGTTTCAAACGAGGGCAGCCGCACGGCGGCCTCCTGCTCGGCGCTTTGCAGGATGTCGTAAATTGGGGCAACAATCGGGGCCAAATCCAGCGTGTACGACCCCAAATGAAGCTTTGTCTGTTCGATGGCGCTGAGCGTGCGTTGAATCCAGGCCAGGCTGTCTGATACCAAAATGTTGTAGTCAATATTGTACAAAAAGCGCAGGCCGTCGATGATGGGTGGCACAAATACCAGCGGCGACAGCAAAATAACGATGGCCGCCAGCAAATAGGTCACCAGCACGGCTACGCCGCGCGGCATTTTGAGCCGGCTGTTAAAAAAATCAACAATGGGAATCAGCAAAAAGGCGATCAGCGCCGCCAGAATGACCAGCGTTAAAACCGACTGGCTGATGTAAAGCAGGTACAGGGCAAAAATAATCAGCCCAACGGCGACAATGTATTTGGTGGGTGCGCTCCATTCGGTGTTGTTCATTGCTCCTCGCTGAAGTTACAGGATGGCTTTTACCAGCCGGGGAATCAAAAACCAGCGCAGCACGGCCTGGCCGGGAACCAGCTCGCGCCACTCGGTAATGGGTAAATCAAGGCAAACCAGCCCGGCAGTGGGCAGCTTGATCGACATACTTTCCTGCCAACTGGCATCGGGACCAACCAGCATATCGGCTACGGTTTCTTCCAGGGTTGGGTTGTGGCCCACCAGCAGCGGCCGTTCCACCGAATCAGGCAGCCGGCGCAGCGCCCCGATCAAATCTTCGCTGCCGCCGCCGTAAAATGAGTCCGCCCAGTCGATCTCGGGTTGGTAGCCGCAGGCTTTGGCTACCAGTTGGCTGGTTTGCCTGGCCCGCTTTGCCGGCGACGAAATAATCTGGTCTGGCATGTAATCAAATTTGGCCAGCACCTGCCCCATCAGCGGCGCATCTTTTTCGCCGCGAGTGGCCAGCGGCCGGTCAAAATCGGCCAGCCCGGCCTCGCCCCAATCAGATTTGGCGTGCCGTAATAGCAAAACTGTTTTCATAATGGCCTCCTTGCTCGGATCAGGGTATATTCAAAGTCGAAAAATTATACGTGCAGCCCCCATCCCCCTAACCCCCTTCCCCAGGGAAGGGGGAATATTTAATGTGTGTCGGGGCGCGGCATAGCCGCGCCCCGACACACGAATTTGTCGTCCCCTCCCCCACTTTGTGGGGGAGGGGGAAGGGGGTGGGGGATTTTGAATATACCTTGTAGTTCAAATTTGCTCATTTGCTTCAATCCTTTTAGAGTGTGACAGATTGATTGTTTATACCGTGTGCATCATTCTCCTGGTTTTCCGGACTCGGCTATGAGCTACCTGCTGGTTTTTGCTGTTGCGTTTCTACTAAGTTTACTGGTAACGCCCCTGTCTATCAAGTTGGGCCGGCGCTGGAATGTGGTCGCTGAACCCGGCGGCCGGCGGATTCATTTGGGGTACATTTCGCGGTTGGGTGGGGTGGCCCTGTTTGCCGGCTTTTTTGGGGCCGGACTGCTGGTGTTTGCCCTCAGCGCCGCCGGGGTGTGGCCGGCCATCGGCGCAGAAGATGCCAAACTGCTCACCGGGGTGCTGCTGGGCAGTTTGGTGATTTTTGTATTTGGCGTGCTGGATGACAAATTTGAGTTTCCGAGCTGGCCGCAGTTTGCCGCCCAGTTTGCCGTCGCGCTCATCGCCATTGGTTTTGATATTATTGTGCAGCGGGTCACCTTTCCCACTTTTTTTATTGGCGGCTACGCTGTGGGCGGCTACAAAGAGTTTCCCGGCTGGATCACCTACCCCCTGACCGTGTTTTGGGTGATGGGCATGATCAACACCGTCAACTGGCTCGATGGACTGGACGGGCTGGCCGCCGGGGTAACGGCCATCGCCAGTTTGCTGTTTGCCGTGCATGCCTACAGTTTGGGGCAGACCACGGTGGCGCTGTTTCCGCTGGCATTGGCGGCGGCGTGTTTGGGCTTTTTGCCGTTCAACTTTCACCCGGCGCGAGTGTTTATGGGCAGCAGCGGCAGCGTGCTGCTTGGGTTTGCGCTGGCGTCGCTTTCTATTTTGGCCCCGGCCAAAGTGGCCACTGCCCTGCTGGTGCTGAGCGTGCCCATCATCGATGTGGCCTGGCTGATTCTGTGGCGCTGGCGGCGGCGCGGCAACCCCACCCATGCCGGGCGCGATCACCTGCATTACCGGCTGCTGGATTTGGGGTTGAGCCAGCGCCAGATTGTGCTGTTATATTACAGTTTTTGCGCCGCGTTTGGTATTTTGGCGCTCATCATCGAGGTGCGATTGTTCAAGCTGTTGGCGCTGGCGGTCATCGGGGTGATGACGCTGGCGGTGTTGTGGTGGCTCAGCCGGGCCGATGTCGATCAGACCCGGTAGCCGATGGCTTTGTACCAGTTGAGCGTGCGCTGCGCCCCCTCGGCAAAGGTGAGCGGCTCAAAGCCCAGGTCGCGCCGGGCTTTGCCGGAGTCAACCGGCCAATCGTTAAACACATACGGTTTGAGATTTTCCGGGTAAAACGGCTCGCGGTTGGTAAAGTGAGCCAGCAACTCCAATAATTTTACAAATTGCAGCATCAGCCCGGCCGGCACGTTAATCCGCCAACTGCTCCGGCCCGAAAGCTGGCTGATGATGCGGTTGGCCTCGCGGTGCGAAATACTTTCGCCGCTGATGTTGTAAATTTCCCCGGCCCGCCCGTGGCGCAGCGCCAGTTCAATGCCGCTGGCGGCATCGCCCACGTAGCAGGGAAAAATAAGGTGCCGCCCCCGGTGTACCTGCACCCGCCAGTTGTGCAAAAACTCCTCAAAAAAAAGTCGATTAAAGCGTAGTGGCCGTAGGGTCCGTACAGCGCGCCCAGCCGCAACACCACCACCGGCAGCCCTCGCCCCGAAAATTCCAGCGCCAGCTTTTCGCCGATGGTTTTGGTTTTGGCGTAATTATCAGAACGATAGGGGGTGCGCGGCGTGGCCTCGGTGATGGGGGCGTGGCCCGGCTGCGGCCCCACCACAATGATGGTGCTGATGTGGACAAACTTTTCTACCCCGGCTGCCTGCGCTGCCCGCAGCACGTTTTGCGTGCCCTGAATATTGGTGCGGATAAATGGCTCCGGCGGCCCCCACAACCGAAAATAGGCCGCAGTGTGGACAACGTGCCGGCAGCCCTGCGCCGCGGCCCGCACCGAAGCGGCGTCGGTGACGTCACCGGGGGCAAGTTCAACGCCCAGTTTGCGCAAAAAAGCCGTGTCGCTGGTGGGGCGTACCAGCGCGCGCAGCGAGCAGCCCTGCGCCGCCAGATGCTGGCACAGGTTGCGGCCTAAAAAGCCTGTGGCTCCCGTAACAAGGATCACCTATTTTTCACCAGTCGATGTCTTTTCCGTGGAAGGCGTATAATAATAGTTGGCGCACGTCGGCGGTGGTGGGCGAGCGCGGCGCGGTGACAATTTGAGTATCGCTTTCGGCGTGATCAATCAGCGTTTCAAGCTGAGCGGCAAACTCCTCCGCCGAAATATTCAGCGCGGCGGCAATGGATTGCGGCTGGCCAATTTGGGCCGATAGCCGGCGCAGGGCCGCCACCAGGCTGGCCGCGCCTTCGGCCTCGGTGGCGGCGGGCAGTCCCAAAAAGGCGGCCAGTTCGCAGTAGCGCGTGTCGGCGGCCGGATCGTTGGCGTTAAACTGGATGGTGTAGGGCAAAAACAGCCCCACCGCCCGGCCATGCGGCAGGTCAAACAGGCCGCCCAGGCTGTGGCCCAGCGCGTGCGCCAGCGAGCACATCGAATTAATAAAGCCCAGCCCGGCAATAGCCGCGGCGTTGTGCATTTTTTCGCGGGCTTCGGCGTCGCGGCCATCGGCCACGGCGCGGGGCAGCATCTCAAAAATCAGGCGGGCCGCGGTTAAACACAGGCCATCGGCAAAGTCGTTGCGCCAGGTAGAAGTGTAACCTTCGATGGCGTGGGTCAGCGCGTCCATGCCGGTATCGGCGGTGAGCTGCGGCGGCATGGATGCGGCCAGCGCCGGGTCAACAATGGCAATGTCCGGCAGGTTTTCCGGCGAGCCGACGGCCACTTTGCGCTGCTCGGCGGGGTCGGTGAGCACAAAAGCCCAGGTGGCTTCCGCGCCGGTGCCGCTGGTGGCGCTGATGGCAATCAGCCGGGCTTTTTGGCGCAGGCCCAGCGGCTCAAACGGGTTGACCGCCAAAATATCAACCTGCGGGTTTTCGTACAGAATCCACATAGCTTTGGCCGCGTCGATGGGTGAACCGCCGCCCAGGGCCACAATCCAATCCGGCTGGAAGGTGGTCAGCGCCGCCGCCCCGCGCCGGATGGTGGCGATGGCCGGTTCGGCTTCGACTTCCGCAAAAACATGGCTGGCGATGCCGGCCTGGGCCAGTTTATCCTGCACCCGCGCGGCATAACCCAGTTGAACCATCACTTCATCAGTGATGATGACAGCGGTGCGGCCGGTCAGTTGGGTGAGGTGGTCCAGAGCATCGGGTCCAAAAATGATTTCCGGGCTGCGAAAATACCACATAATTATCCTTTTTTAAGGGGTGAGTTTGGCCAGCGCTTCCTGAGCGGGACGGAAGTTGGCGTTGTAATCGACGGCGGCCTGAAAGGCTTCTTTGGCCCCGGATTGGCCGGTGGCCAGCCGGGCCAGCCCCAGGTAGTAGTAGGCTTCTTCCAGCCCGCCGGTGCCGGAAATGGTGGCTTCGGCCAGGTCGATGACATCCTGATAGCGGCCGGCGGCGTAGTAAGCCTCAAACGGCGTAAATTGATACCACAACCGCCGCCAGTGCAGCCCCAGCCGGCGCGACTGGTCAAACGCGGCGGTGGCCTGCTCAAAACGGCCGAGCCGGGTGAGAGCGTCGCCCTGGTTGAAAAAAGCGATGGCGTCGGTGGGATCGGCTTCAATTTCGGCCTGGGCGTCGCTGGCCAGCCGTTCATCCAGATGGATGTCGTTCATATCCGGGCCGATAATGGCGGCCACGGTGTCGGCCCGTTCGGCGGGGTAAATCACCACGTACACCCGGTTAAACACCCGCCAGTCGGCATCAAACTGAGCGTAATCCACCGGCAGGTCGGGGCCGCTGAGCGAATCAAACGTGGTAAACTGGTTGGCGTCGTCGTTGTAGCCGGTGAGCAGGCGGTAATGGCCCAACCCGTCGCCATCATGAATCAGCCAGGTTTCGGCCAGCACGGGCAGGCCGTTGGTGAGAAATTGCTTGAGCTGGCTGATGCTGCCGCCGTGGCGCACTAACGCCTCCAGCCCGGTGGTGCGGGCGTAGGCGGCCAACTCTTCCGGGCTAACGTTTTTGTCGTTTTTGTTGGGTTTGAGAAACCTGGCGGCGTCTACCTGGGTTTCGGGCCGGTCAAAGTAACTCATATTCATCGTTACGGTGGCCGGGCCGCAATTGTTCCAGGTTTGCCACTGGTGGGTAAAGCCGGCCAACTGCACTTTTGACGCGATGGGCTGCAGATTTACCAGGGGTGCCGGGTCGTTGGCCGGTGGCGGTGGCACATTGACCGCCGCCGGGATGGCGTCATCGGATTGGCTGGTAGTGGGCGGCGTGTTGCCCCCTACCGGCGGCAGATCGAGTGTTACCGGCTGGTTGAGCGCTCCGCCGCCAACCCCTGCCGCCGAAACGGTGGGCGCGGGGGTTGGCAAATATTCCGGGTGCGGAAAGAGTTTGCGGTAGTAGGTTTGGGCGTAAAAGGGCAGGTTTTCTACCCGGCGATTGATGCCGGGTACCAGTAACGCTGCAAAAATAGCTGCGGTCATCAGCATTGCCCCCAGGCCAATGCCAAAAATCAGGGCGCCGCCCCGGGAGCTGCGGCTTTGTTCGTAGGGTCGTCTGGTATATCGTCTATCCATCAAAATCCTTCGCTATCGGCGTAGTAACGGGTCACTGTAAATCGATACAAATCGGCAGGTTCGTTAGGGCTGATGCCGGCTTTGCGCCGAACAACTTCCAACTGGCGGGCCACACTGTCTACCGAGGGAATATCCGGCAGCAGCACCCCCCGGCGCTTGCCGGCGCGGATTACCACGCCGTAAATTTTGGGGTCCAGGCTGCTGGCATCAGAAATTGGCTCCAGCGGGCTGAGCACATCGATATTTATGTTGAGTCCATTTATTTCTGGCAGGAGCATCGGTGGAAAGCGGGGGTCATCCACCGCCGAGGCGATAGCGGTTTGGATAACGGCCTCGGCCAGAGTGGGTTCGGTGGGGGTTAGTGTGCCGCGGCAGCCACGCAGATCGCCCGTGCCGGTGTGCAGCGAAACAAACACCGCTGCCGGCTGCTGCATTTCCGGGGGCAAATTGGCCGGAGCGGGCAATATCTGCCCGGTGGCTAAATATTGTTGAATTGCTTGTTGGGCCAATTCTACTAAAGGATGCATTGTGATTTATAGTACACGCCAGATTTAGGACTCATCACCTATTGCATATATTGTTTTGCACTGGGCTATCTGGTATAATCAGGGATAGTATTCCTAGTTGCCATAAACTTCGCTAATAAATAGAGGCAGATATGTCGTCTTCGTCCGACTCACCCACTGAGGCCAGACAACAAACCATTCGTCCCATTCAATCCCGGCAGTCCACCGACCAACTGCCGGTTCAGCCCGAGGTGCAAACCGCCCGGCAACAACCGCCGGCGCCGCCTCAACCCCGCACGCCGCGGGGAGCCGGCCAGCGTCGCACGGGTGGCCCCGCGCCGCGCAGTCTGAGCCAGGTACTCAGAGAAGCAGACCGGATGGTGGTGCAGGGCGAGCTTGACGAATATTTGCCTATTCCCACTGGCTTTGACCAGATTGACCGCCTGATTGGGGGAGGATTGCGGAGAACCGAGCTGGTACTGTTAGGTGGGGCGCAGGGTATTGGCAAAACAATTACAGCGCTGCAAATGGCCCGTAACCTGGCTTTGAACGAAGCGACCTACGCCTTTTACGTATCTTACGAACACAGCGAAGTTCACCTGTTAAACCGCCTTATTTGCCAGGAAAGCATCGACCCCACCGGCCTCGATGCCAGCGGCGGGTTGCGCTTGAAAGATTTGCACAATATTGTCGTTAGCAAACGCGCCCGCGAGTGGGTGCGCAAAGACGGCAACATCGGGCTGAGTCAGATTCTATCACAGCATCCCAAGACTGCCAAAGCGATGGCCACAATTAATCGCTACGCCGACCGGTTGATTTTGATGAAAGCCAGCCCGGCGGTGACCACACTCAACTCTATCCGGGAGATGGCTCGCCAAATTAGCGAAGCCACCAACGGCAAATTGGTGCTGTTTATTGATTATTTGCAGAAAGTGGCCATTTACCCGGAGCGGGCCGCCGACGAAAACGACAAAGTGACCATAATTGTTGAAGGGCTAAAAGATATTGCCATGACCTACAACATTCCGGTGGTCGCTATTGTTGCCGCCGATCGCGAGGGATTGCGCAGCCGCCGGATGCACCTGTACCACCTGCGCGGCAGCTCTGCCCTGGATTACGAGTGTGACATCGCCATTTTGATGAACAACAAATTTCACATTCTGTCCAAAGAGCATGTCTCGTTCAATCCCTACAAAAGTGAAAGCTACCGCGATTGGGTAGTGTTTACGCTGGAAAAAAACCGTGCCGGCCGGGCCATGATCGACGTGGAATTTCGGTTGCACGCCCAGCATTTCTGCTTTAACCCCAAAGGCAACCTGGTAGAGCAAAAACTCATCGATGAAAAAATCATTGTTGAGTAGCCGGTGACCGGCTAATTTCAAACCCGGCGGCAGATTATTCGCCCGCCGGGTTTTTTATTTCTTGACAGATTAACTTGACATAGTGATAATTAAAGAAGTCTGGAAGATGGCTTCCAGTTTGCCGCGCCGAGTGGATTTAATATCCGGTTAAGACAAACGCCGTAACATGGCTGTGGCAGGGGGTATTGAATTATGCGCGCAAACTCAGAAACTCAAATGAAACAAACATCGCTTTTGGCTGCCCGCTGGTTTTGGCTGGTTGTGATCGGCGTGGTGGTGGTAGCCGGTGTCGGCTGGATCAGCGTATCGCGCTCGCTGGTAGGGAGCGGTAGCACCGCCGCTGCGGGCGGTCAGCTCGAGCCGGCCCCGGTGGCCGGCCATCCGGCCCCGGATTTTGAACTGCAAACGCCCACCGGTGAAGCCATCCGCCTTAGCGATCACTTTGGCCGGCCTGTCATTGTTAATTTTTGGGCGACGTGGTGCGGGCCGTGCCGGGCCGAGTTCCCGGAGTTTCAGCGGGCGGCGGTTGACAACGCCGATACGCTGTACATTCTCGGCGTTAACAGCACCTCGGCGGATCAGGCCGATGCCGTGCCGGCCTTTTTGGACGAGTTTGGTATTACCTTTCCGGTTGTGCTGGATAAAGCCGGCGAAGTGGTCGATGCCTACCACGTGCTGGGCCTGCCGACCACCGTTTTTATCGATAGCAGTGGCAAGATCAACGAGGTTTTTACCGGCCCGTTGAACAAAGCCTATATTGAATCGAAAATTGAGGAATTACAGGCCGGGTCGTAAATCCGGCAAAAAATTATGCTGCCGACTCTAAATATTGGCCCTATCGCCCTGCCAACCTATCCCTTTTTTGTGCTGCTGGCTGTTTGGGTGGGCATGTGGTTTACCGCCCGGCGCGCCGACCGGCTGGGGCTGGATGGTGATCATGCTTACAACGCCGGCTTGTACGGGCTGATTGCCGCAATTGTTGGCGCCCGGCTCTGGTTTGTACTGGCGCACTGGGACAACTACGCGCCCGATTTAACCCAGGCGCTATCGTTGTCGCGCAGCGCGCTGGCTGTGCCGGAAGGTTTGCTGATTGGCGGATTGGCCGTGCTGATCTATCTCCAGCGCAATCGGGTGCCGTTGGGTGTCTTTTTCGATGCCGCTGCCCCCGGCCTGGCGCTGGCACTGGTGATGGTCAATATTGGCGCATTTTTGGGCGGCGTGGACCTGGGGATACCTTCCGATGGCGCGTTTGGCATTGCTATTGGCGGTGTCAATCGGCTGCCGGTGCAACTTTACGAAGCCGCCGCCGGGTTGGCGATTTTTGGCCTGCTGATTGGCTGGAACTACCGGCCGTGGCCCGGTTTTCAGTTTTGGCTGCTGGTAGTGCTGGCCGCGCTGACCAAACTTGGTCTCGAAATTTTCCGGGCCAACCCGGCCACTATCGGTGATGGCTACCTGGCCGTGCAAATTGCGTCGCTGGCGGCAATGGTGGTGGGACTGGCGGTGATGGCCTATTTCTTTACCGCAAATCCAGAAAGTCAACGTGTGGAAGTCTGATGGGTAGAAAACCTCAAATCCTCATTGAACAGATGGCGCTGCTGCTGGCCAGTTTTATCTGGACGGCGATTGTATTGGTGGCCATTATCTTTTTTTGGGCTTATCAGGATGTGCAAGCCCGCTGGGAATACGTGGTCAACGCGCCGCCGCAGGCTTTGGCGCAGGCTGGCTCAACCCCCACTCCCAGCCCTACCTTGTGGGCCGGCCCCGGCCCCACCCTGACCCCCACGCCTACCAGCCCGCCTACGGCTGTGCCTACCCGGGTAGTGCCGATGCCGGAACTTTTGCCCGAAACCCTGAATCCCGGCGAAACGCCGGTGCTGGTTCCGGTTCAGTCGCCCGAACAAAGCCAGGATCAATCGCAGCCGGCCAACGTTAATTTTTTGCCCACCGCCACCCCGGCTCCGGCCCCGCCGGCCCCCGAACCAATTCAGGATGTCCCGGCGGCCGGCGATGTCCCCACCCACCTGTCCATCCCCTCGGTTGGCATCGATGCGGAGGTGATCCCGGTGGGCTGGAGCATCATCCAGAAAGATGGGTTTGAGTACAGCATCTGGCAGGTGGCTGATTACGCCGTGGGCTGGCACAAAACTTCGGCGCCGCTGGGCCAGCCCGGCAACACGGTGATGGCCGGCCATCACAACGTTAACGGCGAGGTTTTCCGTGACTTGGTCAATGTTGAAATTGGCGACAAAGTGACAATTTATGCCGGCGAGAAAAAATACGATTACGTGGTCGATTTTAAAACCATCGTTAAAGAAAAAGGTGAACCCGTGGAAGTGCGCAAGCGCAACGCCGAGTGGATTTCGCCCACCAACGACGAACGCATTACTTTTGTCACCTGCTGGCCGTACACCAACAACACCCACCGGGTGATTGTGGTTGCCCGCCGCGCCTGATTTTCCCCTGCCGCCAAATCTCCCCCGAAGCTTCGCCGCCGGGCCGGTTTGTTGTATAATACCGGCCGACGGTAACGCTTCGGGGTTTTTGTTTTTAGGGGGACGGACCCAGCCTGTGGCACGGCAACGAGCAACGAAAATTGAGTAGGGGCGGTTCGCGAACCGCCCCTACATTCTCAGACTCGCAATTCGCAATTCGCTATTCTCACAGGAGACAACTATGGCATTTTTTGACATGTCGATCATTACCAAAATTCGGCGCAACCACGGCCTTGAACACGCCACCATCCATATTTTGAGCCAGCGCCACAAAAACCTGTCGGTGGTGGGCCACAGCAATTGGTCCGGGTTTACCCTGTACGGCCAGCTCGACACCGCCGAAGTGGAATCCGCCGCTGCCGAGGCGCTGCGCCGGTTGCGGCAGGGCCAGGCCGAATTGGCGGTGCACCCTCGCTGCGGCACGGTGCTGGCCACCACCGGCCTGCTCACCGGGCTGGCTGCATTTTTGGCGATGGGGCTGGACGGCGGCTCGCGAACCCGCTTTCGCTGGGCCAGCTTTCCGGCGGCGGTGATGGCCGCCACGTTTGCCGCCATTGTGGCTCAGCCGGTAGGGTTGTTTCTGCAAAAAGAGTACACCACCAGCGGCGACCCCGGTAATCTGGAAATTAAGCACGTCCGCCTTAACCCCAACGGCCGGGTGATTACCCATCGCGTTGAAACCAGCCAATGATCTACATTTTGCACGGCCCCGACGATTTTACCCGCAATGAAAAAATCGCTCAACTGCGGGCCAGGTTTGACCCCACCGTGGCCGATTTAAATGTGACGATGCTCGAAGGCGGCAGCCTGACGCTGGGGCAGATTCGCAACACGGCCGACGCCATGCCGTTTATGGCCGATAGCCGGCTGGTGATTGTGAACGGTTACTTGCGCGCGCTCAAAGGCAAAACCATCGAACTGGAGCAACTGGCCGATTATTTGGGGCGCGTGCCGCCCACCACCGATCTGGTGCTGGCCGAAAGCGACGCGCTGGAAAAACGGCATCCCATCCTCAAAGCTGCCGAGGCCGCCGGCGCCGAAGTAATGGGCTTTGGCGACCCCGCCAAAGACAGCCTGCGCCCGTGGATTATTCAGCGCGCCCAACAATTTGGGGCCGCTATTGAGCCGGCCGCCGCCGAACTGCTGGGCCGGCTGGTGGGGGCCGATCTGCGCACACTCAACAGCGAGCTTGAAAAGCTGAGCCTGTACGTGGCCAACCAGCGGGCCATTACCCGCGCCGATGTGGAGTTGCTGGTGCCCTATCACGAAGAGGCCGAGGATTTTGGCCTGACCAACGCCATTGGCCATCGCAACGCGGCCAAAGCGTTTGACCAACTCCACAAACTGCTGGACGAGGGCAAGCATGAGCTGGCAATTTTGGCCAGCATCGCCACACAGATTCGGGGGTTGCTGGAAATCAAGGACATGGCCGAGCGCGGGTTGACGCCGCCGGAGATTGCCAAAATCAAGGGCTGGAAAAGCGACTACGCGGTTAAAATGCGGTTACAGGAAGCGGCTAACTTTTCTGCGGCCCGGCTGGAAGAAATTTTGGAGATGCTGCTGCAAATCGATCTGGATATAAAAACCGGCCGGATTGAAAGCAAACTGGCGCTCGATACGCTGATTGCCCGGCTGTGCGTGCGGGCATAAAAAAACACGGCTCTGCGCCGTGTTTGTGGGTTACTCGTCCTCATCTTCATCTTCGTCTGGTGCGGCGGGAGCAATGCCGCCGCCCAGCAGCGCGCCCGGCGCTTTGAGGATTTTCTCCAGTACTGTCCGTTTAAACGAGCCTTTGGGCATGTTGCTGACGCCCTCTTCGTAAGCGCCAATGGCGGCAATGTACTGCCCCTGTTTGGTGCGCAGCCGGCTAACCGCCTGCCACACATACATGGCCATTTCGCTTTCACCCAGCTCTTCAAACATGGTGGCCGAATGTTTGTATGCCTCTACGGCTTCTTCAGCCAGATCTTCGGCCTCGAGCACCGCGCCGCGGTTGCCCCAGGTTTGAGCCTGCCCTTTTTTGTCGTTGAGCGCGGTAAAAATTTCCAGCGCGGCATCGAGCGCGGCGTGGGCCGCTTCAAAATCATCCAAATCGCGGTTGACCACACCCAAATCATTGTAAATTTCCGCTTGCTGGCGCGAATTTTCCTGGGCCAGTTGCAGCGCCTCGGTGAGTTTTTGCCGCGCGTCTGCCGCTTTGCCGGCTCTAAACAGAGCTACGCCGGCTTCGTGCAATTTTTTGGCTGTCATTATTTTTGTTCCTGTGTGGTAGTTTGGCCTGGCGCATTCAGAGTCAGGCTGATGGTTGTGCCTCGCTGGGGCGGCTGGGTGGATGACTCAATCCGCAAATCGGCATTAATCAGGGCGGCCTGTTCGCGCATGTGTTTAAGGCCCAGCGCGGTAGACCGCTCGTTTTTTTCCAGCGCTGCCGGTTCAAAACCCTGCCCATCGTCTTTAACCGTAGCCGAGAGCCGCTCATTTTCAATCTGCAAAGTTACCCAAACGTTGTTGGCGTTGGCGTGGCGAGTGGCGTTGTTGATGGCTTCCTGTACCACCGCAAAAATTCCGGCGGCCACCTTGGGCGAAAGCTCAACCGGCGGAACCGGCGAAAAATGCAAATTAAAGGCGCTGATGTTGCGCAACTGGTCAATATAAGATTCTAGCGCAGCAACCAGCCCGTGGCTTTCCAAAATGGGCGGCCGGAGTTCAAACAGCAGGCTGCGCGTGTTTTTGGTGGCCTGGTCAACCAGGTTGTGCAGCGCGCTGATTTGGTGCTGCAGCACGTCTGAGTTGGTTTTGGCGCAGAGCACGCTCAGGTGGTCCAGGCTCAGGCTGATGGCTGATAGATATTGCAGCGTGCCATCGTGCAGGTTGCCGGTCACTTTACGATACACGTTTTCCTGGGCGTTGATCATGCGGTCGCGCTCGTCTTTAAGCTGGTTGTAGAGCCGGGCATTGTCCATGGCGATGGCCGCCTGCGAGGCAATGAAGCTCATCAACTGAACATCGTCCTGTGAAAAGCCGTTATCCGAATATTTGTTGAGCACTTCCAGCACGCCGATAACTTGCCCCCTGATTTTGAGCGGTACCGCCGCAATCGACTGGGTGAGAAACCCGGTGCGCACATCAACTCGCTGGCTAAAGCGGCTGTCGGAACGGGCGTTGTTGGCGATGACCGGCCGGCCGTGGCGGGCTACCCAACCGGCAATGCCCTCGTTGATGGGGATGCGCTGCTGCCGCACCATTTCGGCCCGCGCGCCGTGGCTCACTCTAAACACCAGTTCGCGCTGTTCTTCGTCAACCAGCATTATCGAGGCCGCGCCGGCGTCGACCAGCCTGGTGGCCAGTTCCATGGTATCCAGCAGCAATTTGCTCACGTCAAATGTGGTCACCAGCGCCTGCCCCACATCAAAAAACAGGCCGATGCGGTTGAGGCTGTGGTGGGCCAGGTGAAGTTCGGTGAGGAGCGCGGCAATTTGGCCCACGCCTTTGGAAATTTTGGCCAGCAAAATCCGCTGGTTGTCTGGCAGGCTGGTGCCGGGTGGTAAAACCAGGCTCATCAACCCCACCACCCGCGTATTTTGCAGCAGCGGCGCACTGACCAGGGTGAGCATGCTCTTTTTGAGCGGCATCACCGATACCGGCGGCTTGCCGCTGGGAACCTGCCAGTTGTTTTCTAACAGGCGCTGGCCAATGGTATATTCCCAGCGCTGGATTTGGGCCAGGGCTTCTTTTCTAAACGCGCCAACCTGCAAGCGGTGGGGTTGCCGGGCATGAAAAAAAATAGAGCCGGCTTCGGCGTTGAGAATTTTTGTGGTCATTCGCAGGGCCTGGTTTAGCATGGCTTCCAGGTTATCTGCGGCAGCCAGTTCAAAGATGTCGTCAATCAGGGAGGGTTTTTCCGGGGGAGGTGAGGCTGATGGCAATTGTCTTGGCGAAAGTTGTTCGGCCATTTAGTAAGTTACTTCCAACAAACCTTCTGCCAGGGCGCGCAGTGTATCGGCAGACAGTTCGCTCAACTTCATGGCGATTTTAATGTACAACAAATTCGCCGGGTTTGATAGAAATTCTTTAACATCGGACGGAAGTTGAGTGTAATTCACAATATCATCCAGCGAGGTGACCTGGCCATTTGAACCGTTGGGCTTGATGCCCTGGTCCAAAAAATAGGTCATTTGCACTTTTAATACCTCGGCCAGCTTTTCAAGCTGGGGCAAGGGGATGTCGGTGCGGCCAAATTCGTAGCTGGCAATCCGGCTGGCGGGCACGTTAAGCAGCCCGGCCAGTTCTTCCTGGGTTTGCCCGGCCTCTGTTCTGGCTTTGCGCAGCAGCACTCCAATAATGCGCTGCCGCAGCGCCATCGCCGGGACGGTGGGAAAATCCAGATTCGGTTCGGCGACCACATCGTCTGACCAAAAATAGACCATTGGCACGTTAAACACCAGGGCCATAATTTCTAACTGGGGCAGGGTCACATCGCGTTGGCCGTATTCAATATCAGAAACTGTCTCTGCCGACAGGTTGAGCGCCTGACCAACTTCTTTGAGGGTCAATCCGGCTCTGGTACGAGCGTGCCTGATTTTTACGCCCAGAATTTTTCGTTTGAGGGTTGCTTTTTCGGTTTCAATGGTGGAGTCTGGCATCCTTATTGCCTCCAACTTTTTCTCTGATGCATTATAACACAAAATTTTCGGTTTGACACGTTTAGGGAGTATTTCATGTTATGTCAAATTTTCTGTGGGCGCAACTTTTATTAGATTGATCTGTTATTTTGTGTTACAATGTTAGCCAAGCCACCTGAAGTCAAAAAATAATTTCCCTGTGTGTTGTTTAGATAACTTAATTTTCATAACGGAGTGAATAATATGCGAACTCTGGCTGTTCTCATGGCCGGCGGGGCTGGAACACGTTTGACGGTATTGTCAGACAAGCGAGCCAAACCGGCAGTCCCATTTGCAGGCAAGTACAGAATTATTGATTTTACCCTCTCTAATTGCGTCAATTCTGGCATTTATGATGTTGCCGTATTGACCCAGTATCGCCCTCACTCGTTAAATACACACATTGGAATCGGTAAACCCTGGGACCTGGACCGCCAGCGCGGTGGCGTTCATTTGCGGCAGCCCTATCAGGGCAGCAACGCCGATTTGGACTGGTATCGCGGCACCGCCGACGCCGTGTTTCGCAATCTGGATTTCATCGAAGAAAAATCCCCCGATCTGGTGATCATCCTCTCCGGCGATCACATTTACAAAATGGATTATCGCCATATGATTGATTATCACCTGGAAAAAGGGGCCGATTTAACGGTGGCGGTAATGAATGTGCCGCTGGAAGAAACCGACCGCTTTGGCATTATGACCGTTAACCGCAATATGCGTATCACCGAGTTTCACGAAAAACCCAAAGCGCGCGACAAAGGCACGCTGGCTTCAATGGGCATTTACGTGTTTAACACCGATGTCCTCATTCAGCGATTAACCGAGGGCACCGAAGAATCGCCGCGCATTGATTTTGGCAAAGACGTGATCCCCAGCATGATCACTCAGGACAAGGTTTATGCCTATGCGTTTGAAGGTTACTGGGTTGATGTTGGCACGGTGCAATCGTTTTGGGAAACTAACCTGGCGCTGATGGACCCGGCAGTAGCCCAGCAGATTAACCTGCACGATCCCAAATGGGTGGTTCACACCCGCAGCGAGGAGCGACCGCCGGTAAAGTTTGGCCCGCAGGCGCAAGTCATCGACAGCCTGATTTCCAACGGCTGCGTTATCCGCGGCCGGGTTGAACGGTCGGTGTTGTCGCCGGGAGTGTATGTGTCGCCGGGGGCCATTGTCCGCGAGTCGGTGATTATCAACGATACCTGGATTGGCCCCGGTGCGGTGGTAGACCGGGCTATTGTCGATGAAAATGTGGTGGTTGGGGCCGGCACATTTTTGGGCCACGGCGACGACCTGTCTATTCCCAACCAGCAGATGCCCGACAAACTGAACACCGGCATTACCGTGGTGGGCGCCGGAGCGCATATTCCCGGCGGCCTGGTAATTGGCCGCAACGTGCTCATCCGTTCCGAGCGGCAGGAAACCGATTTTTCAGGTGCAGAAATTGCCAGCGGGGAGACAGTGTAATTATGCAAACATTAGCAATGATTATGGCTGGCGGCGCCAGCGAAGATTTAAGTGTACTCACGGCGGTTCGATCCGAACCCGCCATCCCATTTGGCGGCAAATTCAGAATTATCGATTTCCCGCTGTCCAACTGCGTTAATTCTGGCCTGTACAATGTGGCGCTGCTCACCCAGTACATGCCGCGCTCGCTCAACGACCACGTGGGCGTGGGCAAACCGTGGGACCTTGACCGTACTCAGGGCGGGCTGCGTCTGCTTCAGCCCTATTTGGGCAAAGGGCAGAGCGGCTGGCAGCGCGGCACCGCCGACGCCGTGCGGCGCAACATGGATTTTTTGGAAGAACAGCGGGTTGACTCTGTGCTGATTTTGGCCGGCGACCACATTTACAAAATGGATTACCGGACGATGCTCCGCTTCCACGAGCAAACCAAAGCCGATGTGACCGTGGCTGTGCGCCGGGTTAGCCCCTTTGAAACGTACCGCTTTGGCATTGTCAGCACCGATCCCGACATGCGTGTTTCCGGCTTTAAAGAAAAACCGCGCCGGTCCAAAGAAACCCTGGCCTCGATGGGCATTTACGTGTTCAAGGCCGATGTGCTGAAAGACGTGCTCACCGACGAAAGCCTCAACGATTTTGGCCGCGATGTGCTGCCCAAAATCATCAATTCGCGGCGCATATTTGCCTACACCTTTGAAGGCTACTGGGCCGATGTCGGCACGCTGCAAGCTTACTGGGAAGCCAACATGGCTCTGCTGGCCGAAACCCCCGCCCTTGACCTGTACGACCCGCAGTGGGTCATCCACACCCGCAGCGAGGAGCTGCCGCCCGTTTTCATCGGCCCCGAAGCCTGGGTGGGTGGTAACCTCATTTCTAACGGTTGCGTGATTGAAGGCGTGGTTGAACGCTCGGTGCTCTCGCCGGGGGTGCGGGTGGCCCCGGGCGCCATTGTCCGCGATTCGGTGGTGATGAATGATGCGGTTATCAGCGCCAACGCCCGGGTAGAACGGGCCATTGTCGACAAACATGTTGTTGTGGGTGAAGGTGCAGAAATTGGCTACGGGGTAGATAATGTGCCCAACCGCGAACACCCCGACCGGCTCAACACCGGCCTCACAGCCATTGGCAAACGGGCCTTCATCCCACCGGGGCAAAAAATTGGGCATAATGTTATTATCAAACCCAAAGCCGGCGAAAAGGATTTTCACTCCGATTACATTGCCAGCGGCGAAACAATATAGTAAATTATGGTTTGTAAGTAATATTGACAAAGGCGTTCATTTGAACGCCTTTATGTTTTAGGTGTGTTCGGATGGAGTTAAAAGCGCCGCAGGCCGGGGGGCTTGGGGGGTAGCTCCCCCCAATATTTCCCCTTTCCAACTAAAATGAAACACACCTTTGTGATTTAGGTAGAGGAAACCATGTCAATCTTTAACAACAGCCGCTTAAGTAACGCCACCTTCAAACTTGATGTTGAACGGATGCGCACAGGCTGGTATTCAGACAAATATTTTGTAAACATTGCCCAAACCCTGCAAGTGCTGTCTGATAACGGCTATCGTTTTGCCGGCCAGTCGCCCATTCTCAACCAGCTTGGCATCGATCCGGCCACGCTGCTCACCGGCGACATTGAAGTGGAAATGCAATTTTTCACCCGTCGCCAGCCACGCGCGCTGGTAGCCGGGGTAGATAAAGCGTTGAGCATGCTTCGCCACTGTACCGGCTACTGGGCCGAAGGCGGCAAGTTTGTGCCAACCTGGGACAAACTCCGCGTTGAGGCAGTGCAGGACGGCGTTTTTACCGCGTACAACGGTGACCCACGCCGGGTGCAGCCGGCGCTCCGGGTGCGGGGTCGCTACCGCGATTTTGCCGTGCTGGAAACGCCGATGCTCGGCGCACTGGCCCGGGCCAGCCGGATTGCTACCAACGTGTACAATACGCTGGAAGCGGCTCGGGGTAAGCCGGTACTCTTTTTCCCGGCCCGCTTCGATGTGCACGAAGTGCAGGCTGCCGACGGCTACGCCTACGATGTCGGGGTGCGGCGCTTTAACATTGATTACCAGCAGCAGGTCAGTTCCATTGTTTCCACCGATGCCCAGGGCGACTGGTGGGGCGGGCTGGGCGGCGGGACGGTGGCTCATTCGGCCATTGCCTGTTTTTTGGGCGATACCGTTGAAGCCATGTTGGCCTTTGCCGCCGTGCGGCCGCTGGGCCAGCCGCGCATCGCCCTGGTTGATTTTAACAACGACTCCGTCGGCACCAGTTTGGCCGTGCTCAACGCCATGTTCCAGCGGTACAAATCTCTGATCGATAGCGGCAACACCTCAGACGCCGAAAAATATCGGCTGTACGGCATCCGCCTGGATACCAGCAGCAACATGCGCGATGTCAGCGTGCCGCCGCTGGGCGACAAAAGTTTGGATAACGGGGTCAATCCGCGGTTGTGCTGGCTGGTGCGGCAGGCGCTGGATAACGCCTGGGAAGGCTGGAGCCTCTCGCCGGAGTGGCGGCAACGGGCCAGAGAGTACTGCCACAACGTAAAAATTGTGGTGAGTGGCGGCTTCAATCCCACCAAAATCAGCCGGTTTGAGGAATTGGGCGTGCCGGTTGATATTTACGGCGTCGGTTCCAGCCTGATGAGCAACGATGACCAGCTTGGCACCAACACCGACTTTACCGCCGATGTTGTGCGGGTAAAGGTGAACGGCGGTTGGGTTGATCTGGCCAAAAAGGGGCGTTACCCCACCGATAACCCGGATTTGGAACCGGTCAACCTGGCGGGGCTGTAATAAAAACGGGTCACGCATTGAGCGTGACCCGCGCCTGATTTAAATTAAAAGTTACAGGTGAGTGTCGGGTGACCGGCCCGGCCGCCGCAGCGTGCGCACACCCACTCCCACCAAAATCAGCACCACGGCGGCAGCCAGAACAATCACCGCCACGGATGTTGCCTGCGGCAGTTCGCCGCCCACCCCCGGCAGCGACGACTCGCCATCCAGCCCCACAATTGATTCGTAGCTGCTGAAGCGGCTGTCGGTAAAGGGCAGGTAGTTGCCATCCGGCGTTTTGAGCTGGTCTACCCGGGGTGGGGCCACGTCACCGCGATAAAACCCCAAAAACACGGTCCAGGTTTCTTCAAAACCGGTTGATTCAATGACAATGTTGGGGTTGATGGCGTGCGCATCTTCGGGCAGCCGCAAATTCAAAATAATAGGGCCTTTGCCAAACCGGGTTTTATAAAAATAAAAGTAGCCATTGGGTTCAGACACCCAGAAAATTTCAAACCCTACCCCTTTGGCAATCACCGGCACCTGCTGCGAGGGCACCGCAAACCACTCTGAATGGGCCGGATCATCGGGGTTTTCAGGGTGAAATTCGTAAACAAAGCCCTCAATTTTTGTTTTTTCAATGGGCCTCAAAAACGAGTCGTTCCCTTTGCGGCGGCAGGCCTTTTCCAAAGCATTGATATCATCTTGAACATTACCGGTGCTCTTCTTTTTGATGTCGTTCCGTTCTTTATCAATGCTGATAACTGCCCACGGGTCTTTCTTTTCGCCGTCATCCCCTTGCCGTTCCATGCATTCAAACAGGTCAATGTCCATCGGCCCGACGGTTTTATCAGGGTCGCCGGCAGACACCCGGGGGACCAAAGCCAACCCCAGCCACAGCGCCGTGATCGATGCCAGCCATAAATTGAGCCACTTGCCGCCCATCAGCTTTCTCCCAAGGTAACTTACCATAATATACCAGCTTCATTGTAACATACCTGCGGGATAGAATCAACAAAAACGACAAGTTTTAAATAACACGCGGCAGTTGATTGCCGGATTCCAGAATGGCCCGGCGCACATCGGTGAAATAGAGCAGTACCAGCCCCACGGCAAAAAAGGCGATGAGCGTGAGGATGGCTACTCGTTGGGTGCCGGTAAGTTGCACGGCCAACCCAAACACCAGCGGGCCAATCCAACTGGTGCCGCGTTCGCTGATTTCATAAAAACTGAAATATTCCGACTCGCGGTTGGCCGGGATCATCTGTGAAAACAGCGACCGGCTGAGCGCCTGCGAGCCGCCCAAAACCAGCGCCAGCACCGCCCCGAGCGCCCAAAACTGGAGTACGCTGGTTAAAAAGGCGTAAGTGTAAATCAGTAGCACCACCCAAACCAGCAGGTTGAGCATAATTGACCATTTGGCTCCAATTCGCCCGGCCAGCAAATTGAACAAATACGCCCCCACCGAGGCCACAAACTGGATCATCAGCACCACCTGCACCAGCGTGCTGGTTTGAATCCCCAGTTCGTCGCTGGCAAACAACGTGGCCACCACAATTACCGTTTGGATGCCATCGTTGTAAATGAGGTAGGCAATCAAAAATCGGAGTGTGTGCGGATAGCGCTGCCGGATTTCCAGAATGGTCGATTTGAGCTGTTTGAGGCTGTGCGACAGGTACGACTCGCCGGCGGGCAACTGCCGGGCCGGGGCGCGCTGCACCAGTCGTTGTTGGGGAAAGAGAATGGTGAACACCAGCCACCACACGCCGGCGCTGGCCAAACTGATGCGCACCGCCAGTCCGCTATCTGTCATCAAACTGAACAACACCAGATTCAACGCCAGCAGCAGGCCGCCGCCAACGTAGCCAAAGGCAAACCCTTTGGAACTGACCGAGTCGCGGTCATCCGGGGCGGCAATATCCGGTAGAAAGGCGTTGTAAAAAACAATCGCTGCACCAAAAGCAAGGTTGGCAATAATGAACAGCAGCCCGCCTGGCACTATCAGTTTGCCCTGCACAAAAAACAGCAAAATTGTGCTGGTTGCGCCAATATAGGCAAACAACAGCATCATCAATTTTTTCAGGCGGGAATAGTCGGCGATGCTGCCCAAAATGGGCAAAAAAAGCACCTGCAAAATCACCGAAACAGACACGCAAAAAGGAAAAAAGGCCGCGCCCTCAATTTGCAGCCCCAAAAAGCTAACCCTGCCGCCCTGAGCCGCGGCCAGCCCGGCCAGGTATGGCCCCAAAAAAGTGGTGGCCACCGTGGCGCTAAATGCCGAATTGGCCCAATCGTACATTGCCCAGCCAAAAACTTCGCGGTTGTTGCTCACGGCAAGCTCCTTTGAAAATAGCGCCGCAGGCCGGGGGGCCTGGGGGGTAGCTCCCCCCAATAACTATTTTTACCTGTGCCCGGTACGGGTATTCCTGGTGTCGAACCCCCGGTTCTGTCGGACTCCTTTGAAAATAGGATTGAGGAGTCAGGAATTAGGGTCAATACTTTTCAAACAAGAGCCTTCGGCACGTCATTCTGAGGCCGAAGAATCTCCGTGATGTTGGGCTTAATTACACCGCCGAGCAGGGAGATTCTTCGCTCCCTGCGGTCACTCAGAATGACACAATCGTTATTTGAAAAGTATTGAAATTAGGGTGTACTCCTGTACTGGCAGCTAAAAGGTTGCGGCGTGAGTCCAAAATTACAGTTTTGGACTCCGTTTTTTTCTCGTCGTAGTAGGTCGGGCTTGCAGCCCGACGGTCACACTGCAAGCCCGACCTACTGAAAATAGGTGGATGGCGAAGCGCCCTTACGCCTATGCCTTTGAATTTTCTTGTTGATGCAAAGTATACCCGCTGGCCGGGGACAAATCACCTGACCAAAGTTAGGTTAATGCCGAAACGTCAACCACCTGCCCGGCGGTCACCCGGAAGAGTTCGGCGCTGGTCAGACGCAGCATGGCGTTAATATCGCCGCCGCCGCCAAAAATTTCATCGAGTTGGGAAATGGCCGGGTCGATGTATGTGGCCAGCGGCTGGCGGTGGCCAAACGGCGGCATACTGCCCACCACGTAGCCGGTAATTTCCAGTGCCTGCTCCGGCGCAGCGAATTTTACCTTTTTGCGGTTGACGCCAAAATGGGCCGCTACTTTGCGCGGATCGACCCGGGTGACGCCGTTGTTGATAATCAGCACCGGCTGGCTCTGCACCAAAAATACCAGCGATTTAATGATCTGGCCTTCGGTTACTTGCAGGGCGCGGGCGGCATCCGGCACGGTGGGGGTATGTTCGGCCATCGGCAAAATTGTGGCAGCGATGGCGTGGCGGTTGATGAACTGCTGCAAATCCGCGCTGGTCAGGTGTTGAGTCATGAGCTTCTCCGGGAGCAAAACTGGCGCTAATTGTGACCGATTGGCGGTTAATTGTCAACTAAAAATGGGATTGCGTGACCGTTTGGTACAGCGCGGCGGTTTGGCTGGCGATTTCGCTCCAGTCAAACATTTGGCCGAGCGCCTTTGCTCCGGCCGATAGTTCGCGACGCAGGTTGGCATCGTTGGCCAGCGGCGCAATGGTTTGGGCCAGCGCGGCGGCGTTGCGCGGCGGGGCCAGCAGCATATTGTCGCCGGGCACAATCTCGGGGATGAGATTGGGTTGGGCCGGCTCGGTGCTGACCACCGGGCAGCCGTGGCGCAGCGCGGCAATCAGCGTGGTCCGCCGAAACGAGACGCCATCGCGATAGGGCATCACCACGGCATCGGCGGCCAGCAGGCAGGCCGAAACCTGCGGCAAATCGACGTAGCCGGTGCGTTCAACCACATCGGCCAGCCCCAGCCGGTCAATTTGCGCCTGTACTTTTTGGGCGTAAGCCTGGTTGGTGGGATCGGCGTGGCCCACATCGCCGCCAATCAGCAGCAGCCGGGCGTTGATCCCTTGCCGGCGCAGTAGCGCCAGCGCCTCAATGAGTTCCTCGCCGCCTTTGCTGTCGTTCAAAAAGCCAAAATAGGCCAGCAGCAGCGTGCTGTCATCGGCGTGGTAATTGGCCCGCCATACGGCGCGATCAAAGCCGGCGGGCGGCTGTGGCTCAACGTTGCTGCCGAGGGGGATTAATGTGAGGTGCGGTGGTGAGTCATCGCCCAGAGCCGCCGCGAGCTGCTCCAAATCTTCGCGGTTGGTGCAAATCACGGCGTCGCTGTGGCGGGCCAGCGCCAGCACCGATTTCCAGCGCAGCGGGCCGGCTTTGGGGAAAATATACGGGATGCGTAAATCGTGCAAAGTGGTGATGATTTTGGTGCGGCCGCGCCGCCGGCGCAGATACCACGGCAGCCAGTTCACCCAGCCGCGCAGTTCAAACGCAGCCGCCTGGTATTGAATGTGCAGCACGTGCGGCTGGCGTTCGGCCAGGTAGCCGGCGATGGCCGGCCAGCAGCGCCAGCTCCAGTTGGGCACGAGCGCCCGCACGTGGCCGGCGGGGATTGAGGCCGGGGCGGCCTGCTGCCAGCGGCGGCTGATGAGTACCTGTGACTCAACGCCCAGCGGGGCCATATGTTGGGCCAGGTAGGCGGTGTGATCGGCAATGCCGCCCTGCATGGGTGGGTATTCGCCGGTAAGAAAGGTTACGGTGGTCATTGATTAATGGTCATTCGTCATTGGCAAGTTGTTACTTTCTATCTTACCCGGCCATGCTAAATAATCCCTTAAAATTTCATCATTCATTGTTCACAATTTTTTCAGCACCTGCCCGTAGGCCGATATGCGCTCGGCGCGGAGTTGCCGCCGGTGGCCAATCAGCCACTTGGCCGCCTCTTCTGCCCATTGAAAGGCAAACGTGGCCCACAAAAACAGCCGCAGCGCGATGGCCCAGCCCCGGCCAAAATGTTTGCGGGCGTAGCGCAGCTTGCTTTTTTGAAAGCGAATGGTTCGGGCCGCGACAACCTGCTCACTGGATTTGCCCTCAAAATGGGTCACCTGCGCGGCGGGCAGATAATACACCTCCCACCCGGCCGCGGCGGCGCGGCGGCACCAGTCCGTTTCTTCAAAATACATAAAAAAGTCGGGGTCGATGGGGCCAACCTGCTGCCAGGCTTCGCGCCGAATGAGGATGGCCGCGCCCACCACCCAGTCTACTTGCAGCGGCCGGTCGGTGGGCAGATCGGCGCAGTGGTAGCGCTGGCTGTGGCGGTTGTGCGGAAACCATTGGCCCAGCAGCGTGCTTTCCCAAAACAGGCTGCCCGGCGTGGGGAAACGCCGCCGGCTGGATTGCAGCGAGCCATCGGGCCAGCGCAATTGCGGCCCCGCCGCGCCCACCCGCGGGTTGGCGTCCATAAATGCAATCAAGTGGGCCAGCGCGTCCGGCTGGACCACGGTGTCGGGGTTGAGCAAAAAAAGATAGCGCCCGCTGGCGGCAGCCGCGCCGGTGTTGTTGCCGCCGGCGTAGCCCAGATTCTGCTCGCTGGCAATCAGCCGCACCTGCGGAAATTCGGTGCGCACCATTTGCGGGCTGCCATCCGTGGAGGCGCTGTCGACCACAATAATTTCGGTGGCCAATTGGGGGGCGGCCTGCGCCGCTGCTAGCAGCGATTGCAGGCAATCGCGCAGCAAATCTTTAACGTTCCAGTTGACGACGATAACGGACAAATCCATCAAATATCGCGGGTAACGGTATAATCGGCCAGGCCGTGCATGGCCCGCCGGTAGGGATTATCGGGCAACGGCTCCAGCGCCGCCTGAGCCTGTCGCACAAAATTGACAGCTTCATCCAGCGCCGCTTCCACGCAGCCGGAGGCGCGGATTTTATCAACAATGTCCAGAATTTCGGCGTCGGAAACCGGCTCGCGGCGCACCGCTTTGAGGATGGTGGGGTGATTGGGCTGCTGCCGGTTGTAGAGCATTACCGGCAGGGTGGCAATGCCCTGCCGCAGGTCGTTGGCCACGGGTTTGCCAATGTGTTCCTCGTCACCTTTGAAATCCAGAATATCGTCAATCACCTGAAAGCCCATGCCCAGGTAGTAACCGTAATCGCGCAGCGCCCGAATTTCTGCTTCCGGCGCGCCGCACAGCACGCCGCCGCATTCGGTGCCGGCGGCAAACAGCGAGGCGGTTTTGGCGTAAATGCGCTGGTGGTATTCGGCCTCGGTGGGGATGCCGTCGTGGCCATCGTTAAACAGTTGGTTCAGTTCGCCGCCAACAATGGTCATTAGCGTTTGGGCAAAGGTATTGACAATGCGCACGCTGTCGGTTTCGGCGGCCAGTTGCGCGGCGCGGGCAAACAAAAAATCGCCGGTGAGAATGGTTGCGCCGGGGCTCCAACTGACGTTAAGCGTGGGCATACCGCGCCGGAACAGCGAGTTGTCGATGAGGTCATCGTGCACCAGCGTGGCCGTGTGCAGCAGCTCCACCGAGGCGGCCAGCGAGAAGGATTTGTCTTTGTCAACAGGATAAAAATTGCAGGCCATCAGCGTTAACGCCGGGCGCAGCCGCTTGCCGCCCGCGCCCACCAGATAATCAACCACCGATTGCAAACTTTGATGCTGCGCCGGAATGCCGGAGCGCATTTTTTCTTCTACCTGTTTGATATCATCAGTGACAACACTGAGCAGCTCTGATGCTTTGGACATTTGTTTCCTCGTATTTGTAAAATGGGCCACCTGTCATTGTTTTTTGAAAATTCTGAAAATTCGGTGGCTGAAAAGTTTTTTGGGTTATTTGTAGGGCGAGATGTAGGGGCGCTTCGCGAAGCGCCCCTACTCCATTGTCATTCCTCTTTTGCCGTGCCGCAGGCTGGAGTCGTCTCCAATTTTAAAACTCCGGCAGGCCGAACAATTTAACCGTGTTTGCGGTGAGTTGCCGGCTCAGTTCGGTGAACGGCAGGCCGCGCAACTCGGCAATTTTCTCGGCGATGAGTTTGACCCGCGCCGGCTCGTTGCGTTTGCCGCGGAACGGGTGCGGCGTAAGGAACGGCGCATCGGTTTCTACCAGCAGCCGGTTGAGCGGCACGGCGGCCACAATTTCCGGCAGGTCCCGGGCGTTTTTAAACGTCACCGGCCCGCTGATGCCGATGTAAAAGCCCAACGCCAGCGCCTCTTTGGCCATCGCCAGATCACCGGAAAAAGAGTGCAGCACCAGCCCCGGATGGTCGCCGGCGGCGGCCCAGCGCCGCAAAATGGCCATTGTGTCCGCGGCGGCATCGCGCTGGTGAATGATAACCGGTTTGCCCACCGTTTTGGCCAGGGCCAACTGCTGCTCAAACACCTGCTGCTGCACCGGCCGCGGCGCGCTGTCCCAGTAATAATCCAGCCCAATCTCGCCGATGGCTACCACGCGGGGGTGTTGCGCCAGTTGGTGCAGTTGTTCCAGCGTAACCTCATCAACCCCGCCGGCGTCGTTGGGGTGAACGCCCACCGTGGCGAACAAATTTGGAATTTGTTCAGACATTGTAACAATTTGCCGGCTATCTCCCAAATTGGTGGCCGGGTTAATCAGCGCCACTACGCCGGCCTCGGCAGCGCGAGCCAGCACCTCGGCGCGGTCGTCGTCAAAGGCGTTGAAATTGAGGTGGCAGTGAGAATCGATGAGCATTAGATGCCGGCCAGCTCGCGCCCGGCGTCGAGCAGTTCCTGCACGCGGTCGCCGTGGGTAGTTTCGCAGTAGATGCGCAGCAGCGGCTCGGTGCCGGAAAAGCGGACAATCAACCAGCCGCCGTCTTCCAGATCAAACCGGAAGCCATCGATGGTGAGAATGTTGGTGATTTTGAGGCCGGCCAGTTTGTCGGGGCGAGCCTGTTGCAGCCGTTTGAGGACGTTTTGGCGCTGGTTGGCGTCGTAGCTAAAATCGAGCCGGTGGTAATAGTGCGGGCCAATCTGGTCAAACAGGTGGCGCACCAGATCGCTCATGCTGCGCTCGGTGATGGCCATAAAATCGAGCAGGAACAGGCCGGAGGCAAAGCCATCGCGCTCCGGGATGTGGTCGCCGAAGGCATAACCGCCGCTTTCCTCGCCGCCAAACATGGCCCCAACGTCAACCATTTTTGGGCCGACGTATTTAAAACCGATGGGCGTTTCGTGGACGGGGCAATCATATTTGGCGGCCAGTTTGTTGGCCATAGCCGTGCAGGTGATGGTGCGGACAATGGGGCCGCGTTTGCCGCGCACTTCCAAATTGTAGAGCAGCAGCAGGGCGTACAGGGTGAGCGGGTTGATAAAATTGCCGTACTCATCCAGCACGCCAATGCGGTCGGCGTCGCCGTCGGTGGCAAAACCAACGTCTGCGCCGCGCAGCACGCTTTCGGCCAGTTGGGTGAGGTTTTGCGGCAGCGGCTCCGGGTTGTGCATACCGGGAAAGTTGGGGTTGGGTTCGCCGCGCAGTTCGGTAACAGTGGTGATGCCGCCAGAGATGAGCCGCGGCCACAGGCCGCCACCCGCGCCGTGCATAGCATCAACGGCCACAGTTAGCCCGGAGGCTTTGATGCGGTCAAGGTTAACCATTGTTTCCAATTGGCGCTGGTAGGCCGGTAGCGGGTCAATATCGATGTAGAGACCATCGCGCCGGGCCTGGGCCAGCGGGAGTTGGTATTCGTCGGCATCGTCGGGGATTTCGGCCTCGATGGCTTTGATAATTTCCGGGCGCGCCGAGCCGGCGTAATCGGGCCGAATTTTGAAACCGTTGTATTTGCCGGGGTTGTGGCTGGCGGTAATAATCACCGCGCCATTGGCCTGCTTGCTGAGAATAGAAAAGGAAATGGCCGGCGTGGGCGCGGGACGACTGCACAGCAGCACCGGGATTTTAAATGCGGTCAGCGTTGAGGCGGTGGTAGCGGCAAAATCGGCGGAGCCAAAACGGGTATCGTAGCCAATAATAATGCCCCGCTGGGGATTGCCGTGCTGTTGTAAATAGCGGGCCAGCCCGGCCGCACAGCGCCGCACGTTGGCGTGGGTGTACGTATCGGCGATGACCGCGCGCCAGCCATCGGTGCCAAATTTTATGGGTGTAATCATGGTTTGGTAGGTGCGTATTTTTAAGAGTAGGGAGAGTATACCAGAGCCAAAATTGAGCAGCAAATAGGGTTTTACGGGCGCAGCAGCATCCCCAAAAAGATGCCGCCGTGGACCATCACCACCAACGCCGGCAAAATTAACACCAGCATGCTTTTGCCAAAATTGGCGACGTAAATTTGCCCAAATTCGTCAATCTCCGGCGAGCCGGGCAGGTTATCAACCAATACGGCGTTTTTGGGATTGGCCGGGTTGTACAAGATTCGCTCCTGCGCTTCGTCTTCCAGTTTGGCCGGCTGGTGGCTTCTGGCAATGGCCTGGTAGGGCAGGCCGTTGTCGGCGGTAAATTCAAAGGTGAGTTTGTAGACCATTTGGTTGTTGATGCGGGTGTTGGTGGGTTCTTTGCTGATGAGTTTGCCCTGCGTCAACTGCCCGTGTTTGAGCAGTTGGCCGCCGGCAAACCCGCTTTTGAGGCTAAAGGCGATGAACGCCAGCCCAACCGCCGGGAAAATTGACACAAAGCAGAAAACCCACGGGCTAAAGGTGCCGGCTCGCGTGCCCTGAATCCGGGCGATGTCCGGCCTGTCGCGCCGATATTCAACCGTTACCGAATCGCCCACAGCAAACTGTTGGCCGGTGGTGTAAGACTCGCCGCGGTATTCGTCTTCGAGCCGCTCGACGCGGAACAGAAACTGGTTGGCGTACACCGGCACATCGTTCTCCGAGGCGCCGGTGGCGCTGACGGCGGCCACGGTGCCGGTGGTTGTTTCCAGCGGGCCAAACCAAAAATAGGCCGCGTTCAACAGCGAGAAAATGCCAAACGCCCACACAAAAATCATGCCAAAACCAAAAAAGAGCCAGCCAAACTGGCTGCCAAATCCGCCAAACAGCACGCTGGCCTGCACCGGCCACGGCACGTTTCGCGGCGGCGAGGCCAAATTGAAACTGGTGTTGTCCATAGTTCCCATCCTGAACCGATTAACAGATTGCCTTGCGGTAAGATACGGTGTAGACTACTCACAAAATACGGCAAATTCGCCGGAAAAGCAATAGGGCAATCCGGCTGGTTATACCCCATTAAATCATCATACAGGTGTTGAAAAGTTGGAGTCCAAAACTACAGTTTTGGACTCCTGCTCCAAACTCTTAAAAACTGGAACAGGAACACCCCTAATTCCAAATTCCTGAATCCTGAATCCTGCATCCTATTTTCAAAGGAGACAAACCGAATCTGCGATACTGCAACGACCAATGAAAATTTGGGGTAGGGGCGGTTCGCGAACCGCCCCTACAGTCGCTGACTCGCAGATTCGTAGATTCGTTTATTTTCAAAGGAGAATCACATTGAGCAATATTGTTTCTATCCAAAACATCGCCAACTACGTTGACCAGCAAATCACTATCCAGGGCTGGCTATACGCCAAAACCGGCAAAGGCAAACTGCAGTTTTTGCAGGTGCGCGACGGCACCGGCACTGTGCAGGCAGTAATGTTTAAACCCAACCTGCCGGAAGAAATTTTTGAAGCCGGCAAACGGCTCACGCAGGAGTCTGCGCTGGTGGTGACCGGCGTCGTTAAACAGAACGAGCGCGCCCCCGGTGTGCCCGGCGGCTACGAGCTCGATGTGAGCGAATTGCAAACGGTGCAGGTCGCCGCCGAGTATCCCATTTCGCCCAAAGAGCACGGCGTTGAATTTTTGCTGGACAATCGCCATTTGTGGGTGCGCAGCCGGTTGCAGTGGGCACTGCTGCGTATTCGGGCCACGGTGATGCGCGCCTGCCGCGATTGGTTAGACAGCCACGGCTATCTGGAAATGAGCACGCCCATTCTCACCCCCGCCGCCGGCGAAGGTACGAGCACTCTGTTTGAAGTGGATTACTTTGGCGAACAGCTCTATCTGGCCCAAACCGGCCAGTTGTACAACGAGGCCAACATTTACTCGTTTGGCAAAGTGTACTGCTTTGGCCCCACCTTTCGGGCGGAAAAAAGCAAAACCCGCCGCCACCTGACCGAATTCTGGATGATTGAGCCGGAAATGGCCTATTTTACGCTGGATGATTTAATGGCGATGGAAGAGGAGTTTGTGAGTTACGTTGTGCAGCGCACGCTGGAAGAACGGGCCAACGAGCTGAAAGTGCTGGAGCGCGACACCAGCGCGCTCGAACGAGTGGTGCCGCCCTTCCCACGGATTTCGTACGATGAGGCGCTGGACAAGCTGGCCAAAATTCGGGCCGAAACCGATGACCCGGAACTGAAAGAGCTGCTCCAGATTGAGTGGGGGCAGGATTTTGGCAGCCCGCACGAAACCGAACTGACCAAACTGTACGACCGGCCGATTTTTGTGTACGGCTATCCTTCTGTCTGCAAAGCATTTTACATGGAACCGTGGCCGGGCCGGCCCGAGGTGTGCAAAAGCGTGGATATGCTGGCCCCGGAAGGGTACGGCGAAATCACCGGCGGCAGCGAGCGTATCAGCGACCCCGATTTGCTGCTCAAACGCATCCACGAAGAAAAGCTACCGGCAGAAGCCTTTACCTGGTACATGGATTTGCGCCGCTACGGCAGCGTGCCGCACAGCGGCTTTGGCCTGGGCGTGGAACGGACCGTAGCCTGGATTGCGGGCACTCACCACGTCCGCGAGGCAATTTCGTTCCCGCGCACGTTGGGCCGGGTGTACCCGTAACCCGCAATGCAAATTTAAACTGAACGTGTTGCGTGTTCCGTGGTTATTTTACGGAACACGCAACACGGAACACGCACGTATGAAACTACTCCTTTTTCAAGCCAAACGCTTTTACTGGGCCTCGTTCTCAAAAACGCTGGCCGATGTGCCGGAGCAGGAAGTTTCGGAAACGGTGCCGGAGGCGCTGGTGGTTTTCTTTCATGCCGAGGCCGAGGATGAATCGAATCCGGGGCTGGAAACCAAGGTGGTTAAAAACATCAAATGGCTGGCCAACAAACGCGGGCTTAAAAATGTGGTGTTCCACTCATTTACCCACCTGTCAGAGTCGACCGCCTCGCCGGAGTTTGCCCAAAGCCTGCTCAACCGGCTCGATGAGCGATTGACTAACACCGGCTACCGGGTGTGGCAAACGCCGTTTGGCTACTTTTGCGAATGGGACCTGGCCGTTTACGGCGACTCGCTGGCCAAAGTGTTCAAATCGCTTTAAAAGTTAAAAAGGTGCAACCGGATTATTGGCGCACCTTTTGCGGTTAATTGATTGAGAAAGAAAGCCTGATCAGGCTTTGCTTTCCTTGGTTGACGTATCGTCTGCGTTTTCGTTTTTATCTGTGCCAGTTGATGATGCGTCGCGGAATTCGCGGATCGACTTGCCCAGAGCGCCGCCGATTTCTGGTAATTTACCTACCCCAAAAATAATAATCACAATCACCAGAATAATCAGCCATTCCCAGCCACCGATACTAGGCATTGTTAGCTCCTTCCTGCCAAAACCTGTCAAGTAGTGCTGGTATTATATCACCAGCCCAGCCGTGGCGCAAAATTTATTTGAGTGTGACCAAAATGAGTAGGAAAGCACCGCAGGCCGGGGGCTTGGGGGGTAATTCCCCCAATTCTCTCCTTCTCCAACTCAATTTGGTCACACCCAATTTAATTGGATGTGACCAAATCGAGGGCTTTGTCATTTGCCGGGTGTGGAATTATAATGGTGCAGTTTTATTTTTAACCAACGGAGGCAACAGAGAATTATGGCGGTCCACGAGTCAAATCACCCCCTGGTGAAACATAAACTGACGATCCTGCGCAACAAAACCACCAAACCTAAAAAATTCAGAGAACTCATTCGAGAAATTTCAATGCTGCTGGCCTACGAAACCACTCGCGATCTGGCGTTGGAACCCATGCCCGTTGAAACGCCGATGGGCGCAACTCAGGGCGCGCTGCTTCAGGAGCAGATTGGTCTCATTCCTATTTTGCGGGCCGGTTTGGGGATGGTTGAAGGCGTTTGGGAAATGATGCCCAGCAGCGAGGTGTGGCACATTGGCCTGTTTCGGGATGAACGCACGCTTCAGCCGGTAGAATATTACAACAAACTGCCGGTGTCGCCCACGGTGCAGCTTTGCATTGTGCTTGATCCCATGCTGGCCACCGGCGGCTCGGCGGTAGCCACGGTGGACATTCTCAAACGGTGGGGGGCCAAGCGGGTTAAATTTATGGGCATCATCGCCGCGCCGGAAGGGGTAAACGCCCTGCAAACAGCTCACCCGGATGTCGATATCCACGTGGCGGCCATCGATGAAAGGCTCAACGAGATTGGTTACATTGTGCCCGGCCTGGGTGATGCCGGCGACCGCCAGTTTGGTACAGCCTAAACTGGCTCTACAATTGTGCCGGCCTCACCGGCGACAATGGCTTCAATATCGGCCAGCGCGCCAATGGCGGCCCGCCGGCCGGTTTTCTCCACAAATTCACAGGCGGCTTCCACCTTTGGCCCCATCGATCCGGCGGGAAAGTTGCCGGCCCGCAGCTCGGCGGGGGTAACGCGGCGTAGCAGCCGGGCGGTGGGTTTACCCCAATCCACGTACACCCCGGCCACGTCGGTGGCCATCACAAACATATCGGCCTGTAATTCCTGCGCCAGCAGCGAACCGGCCAAATCTTTGTCGATGACCGCTTCAACGCCGGACAGGCTGGCATCGGGGTTGAACATGGTTGGGATGCCGCCACCGCCGGCGCAAATGACAATGGTTCCTTTGTCGAGCAGCCATTTGATGGGCCGGATTTCGAAGATGGTTTTTGGCCGCGGCGAAGGCACCACCCGCCGCCACTTGTCGCCATCCTGCTTAAAAACCCAGCCTTTGGCTGTGGCAATCTGTTGCGCTTCGAGCTGGCTGTAGACCGGTCCCACAAATTTAGTGGGATTTTGAAACGCGGGGTCGGCCGGGTCTACTTCGATCATTGTTAAAATGGTGGCAAACGGCACCTCCACCGGCAGCAGATTGCCCAGTTCCTGCTCAATCATATAGCCGATCATGCCCTCGGTTTGCGCGCCGAGCACGTCGAGCGGGTAGGGTTCCACATCCTGGTAGGCGGCGGCTTGCAGCGCCAGCAGGCCCACCTGCGGCCCGTTACCGTGCGACAACACAAGCTGGTGAGCCAGGGCCACCGGAGCCAGCGCCTGCGCCGCGATTTTCACATTGCCTCGCTGCGCGGCGGCGGTCATCGGTTCACCCCGTTTGAGCAGGGCGTTTCCGCCCAGGGCAATCACTACTCGCATAATTAATCCCCCAGGGTGGCAACCATCACCGCTTTGATGGTGTGCATCCGGTTTTCGGCCTGATCAAACACCACCGAGCGCTCCGACTCAAACACGTCTTCGGTTACTTCCAGGCCGTCCATGCCAAAGCGCTGGAAAATCTCCTCGCCCACTTTGGTTTCGCGGTTGTGGTAGCTGGGCAGGCAGTGCATAAATTTAGCGGCCGGGTTACCGGTCAACTCCATCAGCCGAGCGTTTACCTGATAATCGCGCAGCAGTTCAATACGCTCATTCCACACGTGCTCCGGCTCGCCCATCGACACCCAAATATCGGTATGCACAAAATCGACGCCCTGCACGCCGGCGGCCACGTCGTCGGTGAGCGTGAGCCGCGCTCCGGTTTGGGCGGCAATCTGGCGGCAGGTGTCAACCAGTTCCGCTTTGGGCCACAACTCTTTGGGCGCAACCAGCCGCACGTCCATCCCCATTTTTACCCCGCCCACCATCAGCGAATTGCCCATATTAAAGCGAGCATCGCCCACATAGCAAAATGCAATATCAGACAGATGCTTTTTGCTGTGCTCGGCCATAGTCAGCAAGTCAGCCAGAATCTGGGTGGGGTGAAATTCATCGGTCAGCCCGTTCCAAACCGGCACGCCGGCGTATTTGGCCAAAATTTCCACCGTTTCCTGGCCAAAGCCGCGATATTCAATGCCATCGTACATGCGGCCCAGCACCCGGGCGGTGTCTTTCATCGATTCTTTGTGGCCAATCTGGCTGCCGCTTGGCCCCAGATAGGTAACGTGCGCGCCCTGGTCAAAGGCGGCCACCTCAAACGCGCAGCGAGTGCGGGTTGAGGTTTTTTCAAAAATGAGGGCGATGTTTTTGCCGCGCAGCCGCTGCTGTTCGTAGCCGCCGTATTTAGCCGCTTTGAGCTGTTTGGCCAGCTCCAGCAAAAAGCCGATTTCGGCGGGGGTGAAATCGAGCAGTTTCACAAAACTGCGGTGGCGAAGGTTGAAGCTCATCATCTTTCTCCTGTAGAAAATAGGATTCAGGAGCCAGGAGTCAGGAATCAGGAGTTAGGAATTAGGGGTTAGGGCAGAAGATTCCTGACCAAGCTCTAAAAAATTGTGGGTGGAGTCCAAAACTTTTGGCGTTGTTCCGGCGGGATTGTTTGACTCCTGTTGACAGGTAACATCAGGCGGCGAGATTCCCGCCGCCTTTGAATTGGCTGATTTTAGAGCGTGTGGTTACTTTTGGCCAATCGACAATCATTCCATATTCAGCACGTCGGTGATGGGTTCCAGCGCCCAATCAATTTCTTCGCGGGTGATAACCAGCGGCGGCGCAAAGCGGATCACATTTTGGTGCGTTTCTTTGCACAGAATGCCCCGGTTTTGCAGCGCCTCGCAAAAGCGGCGCGCGCCGCCGGCTTCGGGCTTTAATTCCACGCCGATGAGCAACCCTTTGCCGCGCACTTCTTTAATGTGCGGGCTGGGAATTTCGGCCAGCCGTTCCTGAAAGTAGTTGCCCAGTTCGGCGGCGTGGTCAATTAAATTTTCATCAACCAGCACCCGCAGCGCTTCTGTGGCAATGGCCGCGCCGAGCGGGTTGCCGCCAAAGGTGCTGCCGTGGTCGCCGGGGCGGAACAGCCCCAAAATTGCCTTTGAGGCCACCACCGCCGAGACCGGATAAAAGCCGCCGGACAGCGCCTTGCCAATGATGACCATATCGGCTTTGACGCCTTCGTGGTCGCAAGCAAACAGTTTGCCGGTGCGGCCCAGCCCGGTCTGGATTTCGTCGGCAATCAACAGCACATTGTGCTGGCGGCAAATACGCTCTACCTCGCGCAGATAGCCGGCGGGCGGCACAATTACCCCGCCTTCACCCTGAATCGGTTCAAACAGAAAGCCGACGGTGTTGGGAGTGATGGCGTCGGCCAACGCGGCGGCGTTGCCGTAAGGCACGGTAATAAAGCCGGGGGTAAACGGGCCAAAATCCTGCTTGTACTGCGCCTCGGATGAAAAGCCGACGATGGTGGTGGTTCGGCCGTGGAAGTTGCCGGCGCAAACAATGATTTCGGCCTGTTCCGGGGCTACTTTTTTAACCTGATAACCCCACTTGCGGGCGGCTTTGATGGCCGTTTCCACGGCTTCCGCGCCGGTGTTCATGGGCAGCACCATATCGTAGCCGGATAGTTCGGCCAGCGTTTGGTAAAACTGCCCCAACTTGTCATTGCGGAACGCGCGCGAGGTCAGCGTCAGTTTGGCTGCCTGCTCGGTCATCACGTTGATGAGCCGGGGGTGGCAGTGGCCGTGGTTCACCGCCGAGTAGGCGCTGAGGCAGTCCATAAATTTGTTGCCGTCCACATCGTACACCCACACGCCTTCGCCGCGGTCAATCACCACATCGAGCGGGTGGTAGTTGTGCGCGCCGTATTTTTCTTCCAGTTCAATGTAATCTGCGGTTTTCATAGGTTTCTCCTCTGAAAATAGGATTCAGGAGTCAGGAGTTAGGAATTAGGGTGTGCTCAATTGTGTCACCCTGAGCAAAGCGAAGGGTCTCCCGACCCGTTAAATAAGAATTTTCACCCGTGCCGGGCACAGGCATTCCCCGTCGCTGTGGCGCAACTTCGGTAGCGCTCCCTTGAAATAAACGAATCTGCGAATCTGCGAGTCGGCGACTGTAGGGGCGCTTCGCGAAGCGCCCCTACTCCTTACTCCCCACTCCCTACTTCCTTGCTCCAAATTTCGCTTTGAGAATGTCGCTGAGTGTGGGCTGGCCAATCTCCTGCAAATCGTAACGCACCCGCTGCCACGGGTGTTTGATGTTGATCAGCTTGCCCAAATTGATGGGTGTGCCGATGATGACCAGATCGCACGGGGTGGCGTTGATGGTCTCTTCCAGCTCTTTCATTTGCTTGTCGCCGTAGCCCATAGCCGGCAGCACCGCGCCGGTGGTGGGATATTTTTGGTACGTGGCCACAATCGAGCCGACCGCATATGGCCGCGGGTCGATGATTTCCGCCGCGCCAAAACGCTGGGCGGCCACAAAACCGGCCCCGTAGGCCATTTCGCCGTGGGTCAGGGTGGGGCCATCTTCTACCACCAGCACTCGTTTGCCCCGAATTTCCGCCGGGTTTTCCACGCTGATGGGCGATGCCCCATCGACGACAACGGCATTGGGGGCCAGCGCCTGCACGTTGCGCCGAACTTCGGCCACACCGGCCGGGGTAGCGGTGTCGATTTTGTTGATAACAACCACATCGGCCATGCGCAGGTTGGCTTCGCCGGGGTGATATTTTACTTCGTGGCCGGCCCGGTGCGGGTCAACCACCACAATGTGCAGGTTGGGCCGGTAGAAAGGCAGGTCGTTGTTGCCGCCATCCCAGACCACCACATCGGCTTCGGCTTCGGCCCGACGCAAGATCGCTTCGTAATCAACGCCGGCGTACACCACCGTGCCCCGGTCGATGTGCGGTTCGTATTCTTCCCGCTCTTCGATGGTGCATTCGTATTTGTCCAGATCGCCGTATTCGGCAAAGCGCTGCACGGCCTGCGCCACCAAATTGCCGTAGGGCATTGGGTGGCGTACCGCGACCACTTTTTGGCCCAACTCGTGCTGCAAAATTTCGCAGACGCGGCGGGTGGTCTGGCTTTTGCCGCTGCCGGTGCGCACCGCGCACACCGACACAACCGGCTTGCTGCTGGCCAGCGTGGTGCCGGCGGTGCCCATCAGCCGGTAATCCGCGCCGGCGGCCAGCACCCGCGAAGCCTGATGCATTACAAATTCGTGCGATACGTCGGAGTAGGCAAAAACCACCTGCGCCACGCTGTATTTTTCAATGAGTTGCTCCAGTTCGCTTTCGGCGTGGATGGGGATGCCGGCCGGGTACAGTTCGCCGGCCAGCTCCGGCGGGTAGAGTCGCCCTTCGATATCCGGGATTTGGGTGGCGGTAAAGGCGACCACGTTGTAAGCCGGATTGTGGCGAAAGTAGACATTGAAGTTGTGGAAGTCGCGCCCGGCAGCGCCCATTATGATTACGTTTTGTTGAGTCATAAGTTTAATCCTTTGTTTGAGTTTTTAATTGCGGTTAACGCGAAAATAGTGTTGGCTGCCCCCTCATCCCCC
>JAJVIM010000053.1 GCA_022071955.1 Anaerolineae bacterium | reverse complement strand
ATTCGCCGCTCACCTCAACCGATCCCAAAAAGGTCAGGAAATGGTGAAACAGACCGGTGCGGTAGGTCTTTTCGGTGTGCGGCGAATTGATGCCGGACAGGCGGATATAGGCTTCGATAGCGGCCTGGACGCTGGCTGTTTTTTTTCTGGCTGATGTTGTTGACATAATTACACTCAAAAAAGATTTCGCTGCCTCCGGTAGGGGAGGGGGGCGGCGGTTGGTTACGCCGCACTGCAAATGGTTTGGGATCGGGCGTTGGCCAGACACCGGCGGCGCTCCGGCCAGGTCGGGCGGCGCTGCCGACTGAACATCGCGCTACCCAAAAAATGACTCATTTCTGCCCGGTCCAAAAGAGACGCGCGACGGCAGGGGAGTGGGGGCAAAAATGGCCGGTTTGGGGGCCAAATACCCTTTATGTCCGATAAGGTACATTATCGGACGTAAACTATCTTTCCCCCTGAAACCAAAATCGCGGCTCCCCTGCCGGTTCAAGCGCAATTTTTCCGCCGCTTTCCACTCGACTTTTTGGCCGGTTGGTCGGTGAGACTGACCAGGCGCGAGACCGGCGGCTGCCGGCTCCGGCCGGCGTCGCCGCTTTGGCGTGGCCCGGTTTTGGCTGTGTGTTTGCTTTGTCATTCCCCCTGCCCTGCCCTGTCGTTTCGTTGTCGTAAAAAGACCAGCACTTCGTCATCCAAATCGGGAAAGGCGTTGACCACCCCACTCAGCAGGCCCATTCCCACTGCCCGCCGCCCGACTCGAACAGCTATCCACAACGGCCGGCTTATTCCCAACCGGCAGGCAAATTCCGCATTGCTGGCCTGCAATTCCTGCTGCCGGTTTTTCAACACTTGTATCAACACGTTAGCTTTTGCCTTTCAATCATCGTCGCCATCGCCAATGATGGTGAACTCGCGCGGGCCGGCCGGCAGCGGCAGCGACTCGTGGCCGTTCCGCTCTACCTGGTACGGCTGCGGCGTCTGGCCGATGACCACGACCGGCGGGTACTGCGGGAGTTGGCCCGGCTCCGCCTTGCGTGACTTTAAATACGTCACGGCCACCCAGGCCATTGGCAACAGCGTGGTCAGCAACGTGGCGAAAACAATGGCGGCCGTCGCCAGCATTGTGACCAGGGCGGCCAGGGTGTTGTCCTCCAGCCGAAAGGCCGCCACGCCGCCAAATCCGCAGCCAAAAGAGACGAAGACAAGGCCAATCAGGAGTTTGTTTTTCATTTTGCGGTTGTCCTTTCCGGGCCATAGTCGCGTTCCAGCCGGCTTGCCCGGGAGCCGGACAGGTCGGGATACTTTTTCCTGAGAAAATACGCGCTCAACCCGCTTTGGGCGTCGGCAATCTGCTCCGGGGTGAACGTTTCAGTGTTATGCCCGCCCCGGCCCGCTTTTCCGAGGCCGGTCGGGAAACTGAGCAGTTTCCTGACGACCGATGTTTTTCGTTGGTCTTCGTACACCCACTGCCGGGGTAGGGCCGCCGCGCCGGCCGGCTTCACGGCCACCAGGCGCTCAACCCGCGCCGCGACATCGCGCACCGCCGCCGCCTGAAAGCGCACCGGTTCCGGGACCGGGCCAAAGAGCATAAAGTCGCCCTGGCCCAGCAGCTTTTCGGCCCCGCTGCCGGCTGCGCCGCTGGCGGCGACAGCATCGTTGGCCGAAGGGACAACGCCAACGATCCGGGTTTTGAAATTGAATTTGATCAGCCCGCCGATGCTCTGGTTGGTGGGCTTTTGGGTGCCGGCGATCAGATGGATGCCGACCCCGCGCCCGGCCTGGGCCAGGCGCACCAGTGGCCCCATCACCGCCGCGCCGCCCTGATCCAGCAGGTCGGCCAGTTCGTCAATGAAGACGTACAGGCGGGGCAGGACAATCCCCGCCCGCCCACGCCGGTCCATTTCTCCGGTCAGCCCGGCCAGCACCGCGGCGGCGTTTGTGTCGCCGCGGACCAGTTCGACCACGTGTGGCAGTCGCTCCAGCCCGGTGAACTCGCAGCCTTTCGGGTCGAGCAAGACCAGGTGAGCCTGGTCGGACGGGGTGGCCTGGGCCAGGGACAGGAGCATCGTTCTGAGCAGCACCGACTTGCCGCTGCCGGTTGAGCCGGTGACCAGGATATGAACCACATCGGGGTGGGCCGGGCGCACCGCCAACACTTCGCCCGGCGCATCGGCCCGCACCCCCAGAAACAGGGTTTGGGGTTTCAGGTGGCGGTCAAAGCTTTCCAGCCACACCGGGCGCAGCCCGCCGGTTGGCGTCAGTAGCACCAGCCGGCCTCCGGCTCGCCTGACCTGCACCTGGGACTGTTCCAGCCGCAGGGCCAGCACTTCCTCCAGTTTGCGCAGCCGGTCAACCAGGTTGGCCGCACTGCCGCCGACCCGGAGGTCGAACACCGCCAGGCGCGGGCCGACCTGGCCGCCACTGACTGCCACGGCCAGGCCATTCTCGCGGCAGACAGCTTCGATGCGGTCGGCCTGCATATTCAGGTAGTGCTGCAATTCTTGGTTGCGCATGGTCAGCCTCCCAATAGCCGACGCAGTCCGCGCCGCGCCGGCAATGTTTCCGGCAGCATCCACACCCGGCTTTTGCGCCCGGCGCGGAGGTGAATGATGGCGGTCTCGATCTCGGCTGCGGTGGCCGTGGCCGCCTGCAATTCAGCCTGGTCGCGGCTAACCGTCAGCTGCCACATCTCCGGCTCACCGCCGGGCCGAAGCCCGGCCTGAAACTGCGGCCAGTCCGCCGCGTTTGCTGCCGTAGCCAGGATATGTACTCCCGCCGCGGCGTCGGTTTGCAGCAGCAGGCGGATGTACCCGTGCTCGGTGGCGGTCAGCGTCTCAAGATTGACCACCACCATCAGCGCCGGGCGGTTGGCCGCCGGGATTGTTCGCCAGCCGATCTGCCCGGCCAGGTCAGCCACCTGCCGGAGCGACAGATCGAGGCGGTGCGGCCAGCTTTTCCAGGGAAAATTGCCGATTGGCAGCAGCTGCATATCCCGCTGCCGGTTGAGCATAACCAGCGACAACGCCACTGTTTCCAGCAGCGTTGCCCCGACCGCCTCACCGGCGCCGGCAATTAGCAGGTGGCGGCTGGCCGGGCGGGTCAGGTCAAACAGCGCCGGCTTGCCGGCGTCATTGATGCCTAACACAGCCGTCAGGCGCGGCAGCTCCCGCCCGGCAATCACCTGGCCCAGCGGCGCCCGGTGTACCTGCCGGTCAATCTCAACCGACAGCTCGCGGCCCGCTAACTGCGCCCGCACGCCCCGGCCAAAGAGTTGGCGCAGTTGGCCCAGGTCAGGCGCGGCGCCGGCCGCCAGGCGAAAACACACCCCGCCCTGCGCCGTAACCACGCCGCCGGTCACCCGGCAGCCGGTCATATGTTCCAGTTGGTTGGCCCGAAATTCCAGAGCCATTTTTCGGTGAGCCATCTCTCAAAGCTCCAGTTCGCTGACCGCCACCCCGTCCGGTGGCGGCCCGGTTAACAGCAATAGTTCAATTCGCTGGGCGGCGGCCAGGCATTTGGTCAGCAGCCGCTGCACCTCGGCCCAGTCCCGCCGGCTGGCGGCGTTGAGCGCCGCCTCGGCCTGGTGGATCGCCGTCCCGCTGTCGTCAACCAGTTCCCGCAGAGCCTGCACCGCCCAGCGGGGCCAGCGTTCGTCGGGATGTTCCCGTTTGAGCGCCTGCGCGGTCAGCCCGGCCAGGTTGGCGTCGCGAGCGTGGCGGGCCAGGTTGGGCAGTAGCCGTTTGAGCGGCGCGCCGGTTTCGTTTTCCAGTCGCCACAGGGATTCCCGGCTTTCCTGGCGCAGCCGCCGGGCGGCTATCAGGGCTGTTTCGTATTCACGACCGGCCCACTGAGGCCAGGGTTTGAGTCTGCTGCTGCGTTTTGTCATCGTGCCAGTTGGCGGCCATTTGAGCGCACAGTTGAGGGTACAATTGAGCGCCAGTTGGCGATTCCTGCCTGATTTTGGTGTATGCTAAAGGTAGCTTGAGCGCCAGTTGGCGCAGTTGGCCGCCAGTTAGGGTAATTTTTCCCAAATAGCCTGACCTGACGCCGCCCCTGTTGTATGATGGCCGGTCGTTGGCCGGAAAGGCCACGCCATCCATCACTCACTCAAGGAGAACAGAATGATTCCACAACTACAACTGATCAAATCAAGCCGTAACCGCGGTAAACCGGATGGTTTATCGGTACCCGGCCCACTGCGGGAGCGGATACAGGAATTTCTACAAATCAAGAAACGGGCCTGCCGGCCCACCACCCTCACGACCTACGCCGGCGTCCTGGAACGATATGCTGCGTTTGTCGGCGACAATCACTGGCCGCCGACCTGGCAGGGCGTCCTCGACTGGTTTGACCGGCTCGAAACCGATGGGGTGAAGCCGGCCACCCTGCACAGCTACTGGCTGCAATTGCGCACCTTCCTCAATTTTCTGGAAAAGATCGAAGCCATTGAGCCGCAAGTCAACCCGGTGCGCTTCATCCACAAACTGGAAGTCGCGCCGCAGAACCCGGACCTGCCGCCGGTCGCCTTCCCGCCGGAGGATACGGACACCCTGCTGCGGCATCTGAACCAGGTCATCCACAGCACCCACCGGGAAACGGTTCGCAACGAAGCGATCCGTAACCGGGCGCTGCTGCGCTTTGCCTACGTGACCGGCATCCGGGAGCGGCCATTGCCGCCTTGCCGTTGACTACCCTGAGTTTACCCCGTCGCTGTATCACCATCCCGGCGGCGTTCAACAAAAGCGGGAAAATCCAGGAAGTCTATTTCGACACTCAGGTCAAGGCCGACCTGCAAGCCTGGCTGGACATTCGACCCCGGCGAGACGATGTTCACAACATCTTTGTGTCGCTGCGCGGTCGAGTTGGCGATGCAATGACCGGCAAGGGTCTCTTGTTATCTTGCAGCGGGTCTGTGACGCCGCCGGCGTTCCTCGGCGTAAGTTCCACGCCCTGCGCCACAGTTCGGCTCTGGATGCGCTGGATGTCGGGATTTCGATTGAAAAAGTGCAGCGGCAGTTGGGCCACGCCAGCCTGACGACCACAATGAAATATCTGCGCGGCCGAGATGAAGACCGGCGGCAGGCTTACCAGGAATACAGCCTGTCCGACAGCCTGGCCAAACGGGCGGCCAAACGGCGGGCCGGCCTGGAGGACCTGGACCTGGCCGGTTAACTGCTTGAAAACCCGAAAAGGGCTTTATAATAAAAAACAGGGCGTGATAGCTTTTGACTTATCACGCCCTGTTTGCTATATTTAGGGCATAAGGTGGTTTCAGACCAGCTTTTTATTCCTAATTTAATCTCTTTTTCACCTGCCTCCGTAGCTCAATTGGACAGAGCATCAGTCTTCGGAACTGAGATGGAGGAGAAAAGACAAACAATAATATTTGTGAGTAATCACCTTTTTGCGTTCCCCGCAAAAAGGTGTGACAGTCCAACCACCGCGCACCTGATCCGTTAGCCGCAATCGTTTAAGTTCAATCAATCTCCACAGGTGCCAGCTATTCAGTTAGTTAAGGTACTCTCCGGCTATAAGCCGGTGTGATTACATTGTTTTTACCCCGCCGGCCACGCCGATCAACCAGGCCGGAGGTCGAAGCGTTAACAGGGCAGCCCATCTAAGAAGACATCAGCATTGTTCAGGAACACCTCACCTGGATTTTGGGCGTCGTCTGACCGGTTGAACTCATCGAAACAAAGCATTATGTTGACGCCCAATGCCCGGCCCAGTTTGATAATGGTTTTAGCCGCAACAAACGCCTCGCTTTCTTCCATCTGCGGATAGAGCAGTTGGCTCGCTCTATCCAGAATTAAGATGACGGGGTGGTCCTGGGAAGGAGCCGGATATTTCCTGTCAGGACGCCGGGATAAAGATGTCAGTTCTTTAACAAACATTGCAGGCGCCATGTTGGACCGGGCGGCCTGAATCAAACTGTTCAGGAAAACGGCACAGGTAGATTGTTGCTGGATCGTCTCCAACCCTGACAGGTCAACCACAAGGCCGGGCTGTGTTGCCAACGCAGCCACCGCCGGGTCAGCCCATTGGCCTTCGTCGGGGACGATGCGGACAACGCCTTGCAAATTGCCCAGGTCACGGTAATGCCCTTGCGGGTCAATGACGACAAAGGGAACATTGTGTTCATAAAGTTCCCGCGCAAGGCCGGACATCATCGGTGATTTAACGCCGGCAGCGACACAGCGAAACCCGTATTTCTCCCAACTTGCTTCCTCCAACAAACTAAAGTACGGAGGCACAAGTCGATGATAGGGGTTTCTGACAAATTTTGCGATAGATTGTTCTTTCATCAAGAGGTTTTCCTTGTCGGTTGCAGCGATTGACGAGCCTCGGCCAATAAATCCATAAGAATTTTTTGCGCTTTATTCTCACCCAGCAGGTTGACGGCTTCACAAGGGTAAAACAGAACGGAGTCGCCATCAACCAGGGTGAGTACAATTAACAGATCGGGTGATTGGTGGTCACAGCGTCCTGCAAGTGCATCTTCAATATCTTTGACGAGGTGCCGGACGAGATAATCCTGATCACCTGGGTTGATGTAACATTCACCAAATTCAGCGGGACGTAGCACAGGACCTACTACCCCGCTTACAGAGCATATTCTGGGCAAAGTTTTGTCAAGCTGTGTTTCTTCCCACAGTTCAACGCGAAACCAGCGTGGGTGTTTCCGCCGGTACTCATCCAGTAAATTGTCACAAATCCAATTGCACATTAAGAAAGGGTCTCCCCCGGCTTACGCGCCGGTTTGATTACGTTGTTTAACCCCGCCGCCGGCTTGGTTGGGCGCTGTTGGGCGGCGGCGGGGTTAAGCTCTTTTACAACTTGTTTTTATTAGGCTCCCCCGGCGTAAGCCGGGGGAGTAAATCAACTATCAACCTCGCCAACTTTTGGTTGACCGCCGAAACGACGAGGTGACAGGAGACCACATTGAATAACTTGGTTTACATCGTTGCCTTAGTCGTACCCAGCCTTATTGCCTTCGCAATAGAATGGCCGTTTTTCCAAAAGCAAGACAACGAACCTGGCAGTTTCTTTTCAAGACGTTCAAGCCAGATAAGAATAGCCGGTCTGATTTTTCTGATAATTAGTATATGGCTGCTGTCGTTCCCTGATGGAGTTGTGCTGCCGCAAATTGTTGGGCCGGTAGTGTTGACAATGATCTTTTTTGGCGTCTTTATGGGCGGATTCATCACTCCCATTCTGGAAGCCTTTCGGTTTTTCATAGCGGCAAAACTACTCAAGGTGGTTGACAGCTATTTGATCTTTTCAGGGCTTGTTGCAAGCGTTGCCATAAACATCATCAGTAGCCGTTTACTAATTTAACTTATTAAGGTACTCCCCCGGCTACGCGCCGGTTTGATTACGTTGTTTTTACCCCGCCGCCGACCTGGTTGGTCGCCGTGTGACGGCGGCGGGATAGTTGGGGTTACAGTTGATTGACTTTCTGCTGTGGCCAAAAAGACGTTCCACCATTTTAAGGTGGGACGTTTTTTTTTATGCGTCACTTTGTCGGCGTCCAATGAGTTGGTCTATCGATACATCCAATAGGTCAGCAATATCCACGACCGTCTTTAAATCAGTCCCATCTGGCAAGATGTCTTGATTTACAAGTGTGTAGACATAATTGCTGCGTTTCCCCCACATTTGAGCTAACTTATAGGGAGAAATACCTTTCTCATCCAAGACAGCCTTTATGTTGTTTGAAATAGCCACAGCAGCAGTCATTTGCAACCCCCTTTCGTTAGGATACGTGTTAGCTCCTCTTGAATATAGCATATCGTGGAATAACTGTCAATACCAGATTACCTATTTTTCAGGATAGGTAATTGACAAATGACTGTAAGCTATGGTATACTTACCTCAATCACGTTACAGGAGACGACAATGCAAACCAATACCCTACTCAGCGAAGCAAAGCACCACCTTGACCGGCTCACTGCCCTGGCCGCGCAAATCCACGCCGCCGGCCTGGACAACGAAGCCGCCACTCTTATCACTGCCGAAACGCCGGACGACATTGCTAACGGCGTGGCTGTGCTGGCCGGTGAGACCGACCCGCTCAACCGGGCCGACTATGAGCGCATGGTAGCCGACCTGGGCTACACCCCGACGCTCAACGTCGCCGCGATGGTTAACTATGATCTGCGCGACGCTTTCGCCGCCGCGCTCCAAACTCTCCACCAATTCTAAACAAAAAAATGCCGCCGGCGTGGTTACGACACGCCGGCGGCAGAAAGGGTACTGCAATGCTTAACCTTATAGCCCTAATCATAGCATATCTGTTCTCTGACATCAAATCCCCGGCGCAATTTCAGCGCACCGCTCCGGCAGCCCCGCGCCGCCGGGCGACACGCAAAGCAGAAGCGCAGCCGGCGCAGCGCACCATCCTGGTCAACTGGCCGGATGGCCGGGCGACGGTGCTGGTGATGTAATGGTGCGGTACGACGCCTACGGCTGGCCGATCAACCCGGCCACCGGCGAAGCCTGGGACTTTGCCGAACTCGTGGCCGACCCTGCCCTGCCGCTGCCCAAATATTCGCTGGCGGTACGGCGGGCGCGGGACAGGGCCTGTCCTGAGATGCTTCCTGAGCTTGACGAAGGGCGAAGTCGAAGGGCCGTCGGCGTGGACGCCGCGCCGAAGGCGAAGCGGAGACGGCGCTCGCGTCGAAGCAGCCGCCGTTCGGCAAGGCGAGACAGTGCGGCAGCGGTGTTGGCCCGCACTGTAGCCGCCGGGCCGTTCGAGGCCGGCATTCAGGCGATGGCGCGGCGAATGGATGAATTAGCGAAAGAGATTTAACAATGACCGAACGAACCTGGCACCCACCCATTTCTCTCCCAAAAGATCAAGACGCTGCCGAGTTTATCGCTAATGCGATGGGGCTGGCGCAGGTTGAACTGCACCATCCCAACGCCTCCGGCTTTGCCACTGTCCGGGTACGCACCCGGAGAGACGAAGTAAGCGTCGGCAGAATCTCGGTTTGTAGTGGTGATTTCTGGCCCAATCGCGTCGGGAGGTTGTTTCTGGACGCGCGGGCGGCCAGCCGGAACGGAGCCGGCGCTGCCGGGTAAAATCCCGGCAAAAATCCCGGCAAACACACAGGCATTTTTCTTACGGTTTCGGACAAAAAATGCCCCTTCGTTTTGCCGGGATTCGCCCCGGATTGCCGGGATTCGTGGTTTTTTGCCGGGATTTTTGCCGGGATTTTCCCACGGGAGGCTTCGCACTGCCGGGATTTCCAGTTTTTGCCGGGATACGCCCGGCGAAGGAGCAAAAAATGAGCGACATCTACTTTCATAGTTACATCACCGACCTGACTGCCGCCGAGCAAGCCTGGCTCACGGCGGAACTGGCCGGGTGCAGCGACGGGCAATACCCCACCGCCTATGGCGAGGTCGAGAACGGGGCGCTGCATCTGTACAGCGACGAAGAGTCGCCGGCGGAACTGGACGTTGTGGCCGAAATGCTGCAAGACTTCATCCGGCGATTCCGCCCGGATGCAACGCTCAGGTTCGGCTACGCCCGCATCTGTGAGCCGAACGAGGACGAATCGGGCGGCGGGGTGATCATCGTCACCGGCGCTGACATCACCTGGCGCAACACTGACGAATGGCTGGAGGCGGCCTGATGAAGACGTACCTCAACGACAAAGGTCAGCCGGTCAAGGTTGCTGCCGGGCTGGGCGGCGATTCATACGGCGCATTCATCGTTAAACCCGGCGGCAGCCTGAAGCGCATCGTCTCCCCGGCCCTGCCGATGGTCGCTGACCGGGCGCAGGCGCAGCGCAACCTGGATAAGTACGCCACCAGAAAAGGCTGGGCGGCGCAGGAGGCGGCTTGATGGACGAATCCTGGGAACTGGTCTACCCTGCCGACCGCTACGCCGACCTGAAGCGGCTTGAGCGGCGGCGCAACCTGATTATCCGCAATCGCGGTCAGGCCGGCTATGCGCTGCAAATCAGCAAAGCGGAGCGGGGCGACATCGTGGCCGACCTGGGCGAGCCGGCAGCGGAAGGCGCAGATACCCGCTATCTGGCCATAGACCGCGAAAAATTCTACGATGACCACATCGCCCCGGCGCTGGCCGACCTGGCTAAACAGTGCGAGGCCAACGGGCTGTCGCTGCTGGCTTTCTGCGAGTATGGCGACGGCTACGGCCACACCCGGATGTTCGGCCCGGATGCCTCGAACGCGATGCGGATCATCGACGCCGCCGGGCAAGCCAACGGCGATATAGACGGCCTTGTTTTCGCCGTGTATCGCTGGGCCAAAGCGGAAGGCATTGTAGACACCTCGCTGGTGCTGGGGTTGCTGGGCCGGGTGGGGAACGAATAGTAGCGACAATTTTGAGCCTGGTGAGTGCATCCCGGCAAAAATATTTCATCAAAAACAGGCATCCCGGCAAAAGTTTTTGCCGGGATGCCCAAAAAGGAGCAAAAAGTGGCAACCAAATTAGCAGAAATCCCTGTGAACACCAATGGCCGGCACCCGGCAGTCGACACCCAACCCGCCCAACCGGACCGGCAAGCAACCACCCCGGTCATTGCCAAACTTGGCCTTGACCTGGGCAACTCGCAGGTCAAGGCCGCCCGGATTGTGCCGGGCAAGGGTGGCCCGCGCATTATTACCAAAGTCTTTGACTCTGCTTTCGCCCTGCCGCTTGACCTGGGCAATGGCGACGACACCGGCCTGACCGGACGAGCGCGGGCCACACTGTTCACACACGTCAGTTCTGACGGCGAGAGCAGCTTTTTTGTTGGCGACGACGCCCGGCTGGGCCGGGAGAAGACCCGCGTGCCTACCGATGACAGCCGCATCACCGGCCTGGCTGACCTGCGATTAATGCTGTACGCGGTTACGGTGCAGTTCAAAATCCGGGCCAAACCGGATGAGCCGGCTCCCCAGGTCTACATCTATGCCGGGCTGCCGCTGCATCTGGATGACCGGGGCAAGGAGGTCGCCGCCGCCTGGCAAGGCGTCCACCAGGTCAAAATCAATGGCCGGTCTTACCACGTTGAGGTGGCCGGGGTCAAAACGATGTCCCAGCCGCACGGCGGACTGACCGATTATTTTTTCCTGGAAAGCGGCGGTCTTAATCCCGATCACCAGGATGTGCTGCGTGGCACCGCCGGCATTCTTGATGTGGGCTACCGCACCACCGACATCGTGCGGCTGAGATACGATTCAGCCAGCCGGAAAATGCTGGTAGACCGGCAGTATAGCCTGGGCTTGAACGACCTGGGCGCTCAGAATTTCTACCGGGCGGTTTACCGGGCTATCCTGGAAAAATACCGGCGGAACCTCGATGACGACACGCTGATCCAGGCAGTGGCCGAACGTCGTTTCAAACATCACGGGCAGGACGACGTGGAAATCGGTGACATTGTGGATGCCGCTGCCGAACAGGTAGCCGAAGCATTGGCTTCGGCCGTGGTCGAGAAGGCCGGTTGGACAGATGAAATTGTGGCCCAAACCGACACGATTTTGGCCATTGGCGGTACACCGCTGCTGCTGGGCGAGGCATTGAAACGGCGTCTTTCCTATGTCGAAATCCCGGCCAACGCGCCGGTTTCCTGCGCTCAGGGCCTGGCTAAAGCGGCGATGATAAGGGACGTTTTTCCAAATATCTGATGTAAGCATAATTGGGTTTTTGTAATACAAAAACCCCGAAAAAACCCGATTTGTACCAGAACAGGGTATTTATCGGGTTTTTTTGCCGGGATTTTTACCGGAACAGGGCTAAGTAGCGGTTTTTGTAATACAAAAACTACCGGGGTCGTAATGGAAACTGAGGCCGAAAAAGACAAAAACAAAGGCGGCAGACCTGCGGAAGATGGATTGGTTGAAGTTCGTTTTCCGGTAAGATTGCGGGTCGATAACGACCCGGCAGTTCGGCGATTTTACGCGATGCTGTCCGAAAATAATAACCGAATGGCTGTGTTGCGGGAGGCAATCCACGTTTATATCGCATACCTGGACGGTGGGTTGACGATAATGCCGGAGGCGGCGGACATCACAGAAGCACTGTTTCCTGATGAAGATGAAATTCTCAGCCCGGAGGATATATTCGGTTTTTGATCCACCGCCAATCCCCAGCAACAAAAAAGTCGCCTGATCTTCAAGGCGACTTTTTTGTTGCTCCATAAGGTCGGTTTCAGTCATATCCCGGCAAAGAATGGCTTTTTTTGCCGGGATATGGAGCTAAACCGGCCAATTTTTATGCCGGATGAATTTTTGTAGCACAAAAATTCAAAAATGAGAGTAACAAAAATGGCGAAAAAACGAGGCCGGCCGCGAGAAAAACGAAGCAAGAAATCATTGTTCGGGCAAGGCTGCGCACCGACAACGACCCACAATTGCAGCGTTTTGCCGAGCTACTCGCCGCTGCGCCCAACACTTCCGATGTTATCCGCGACGCGCTGCGGCTGTACGCGCTGTATCAGGACGGCGCGTTGGCGCTGCCGCCGGACGATGTGGTGACAGAGGATGACAGCGTAGACGCGATGGTTGGCCAGGACATCAACGTGGAGGACATCTTTGGTTTTTAGAACACGGCGCCAGCCAGGTTACAACCGTCGGTTCCGACGGTTGTAACCTGGCATTGCCTGACTGCGGGAGAACGGCGTTGCAGCGGTGTCGATTCGTTGGAAGACGGCCAGATCTCGACAGTGACAGAGGTGGTGGCGTGGCTCTTTACTTTCAGTATCCTCGAAGCGGATCGCTGGGGTGAAACGAGACAGCTTTTACCAGAATTGCGGCTTGAAAGCCCCCGCCTTTAGGCGTGGCGAGGTTCAGCAATACCCGTCCTTAGTAGGCACAATAGTTTTGATACTCATTATGTTAAACGAAAAATCAAGTTGTATCTGGATAAAACACTATCACTCTCAAAAACCACTCTCTTTCAAAATAATCGGTAAATAAATTATGCCTTTGTTAGGATTACCCGATACCCCAGAAGCTGTGTTGACCGGCCCATAGAATGTACTGATGCCATTAATGTCAATCTCCTCCAGTTTGTAGAAATATAACGTATCGAGGTCGCTGGCGTCAGCATCCAGGAAAAAATATACGTCGCCTGAAGTGACATCACCTTTAGCAGGGATAATGGTCAGATTGATCTTGGAGTACGGGCCATCCTCTGCCACTGAACGATATAAATTAAAGCCGGCGGTGTCGATTTCGGTACCGGTTTCCCAAGTGACAGTTACACCTTTACTATCTTGTACCGCTCCAAAAGATAACAAAGAAATGGTGGTGAGTTCTTCAACTGTGATTGAAAAGGCCTTAGTTGCAGTCTGAACATCACTGCTCGTACATTCTACAGTAAATGTGTAAACATTTGCTAAAGAGGGGGTGCCGCTGATCATACCTGTGGTAGGATTTAGAGTCAGACCTGAAGGAAATGTGCCTGAAATAACTGACCACTGATATGGAATTACGCCCCCAACCGCTTGCAATGTTGTGGAATATACTTCTCCCACATGACCGTATGATAAAGGGGATGTAGTTGTGATGGTCAAAACGGATTGACCAAATTCAAACCAATCATAGGCTTGGGTAACTATGACATCATTTACACTGTTTGAAGCAATCCCGAGGTCCATAGGAACTACGTTCAATCTTGACGCCGTGTAAGGGCCACTCATCCGTGATGCTCGAATCTCGTTGCCATCAAACGGGACTGTTATTATTTGATTTCCAGCAGTTAATGATGTGTAGATTCCCGTATGTGCAACTAGTTGATTACCTATGACCAGATCAGCCGAAATGAAATAATCTTTCGTTTCAGTAGCATTCACTTCAAATGAAAGATCCAAACTTTCATATAATCCGTTACCATCATCATCACGCGGCAGTTCGTTGTACAATCCTGTTAACTGAACATCGTGAGGTGCAACCGCTAATATAAGATTTGAATGCCGGGTAAATGCCATTCCCGCATCATTTCCGATTGCATTTACATCGACTGCCAAGAAACCAGGTGTATCAGGAATAGTATAAGTAGTTTCATAAATTCCGTTTTCTGCCTCGGTTAAAAGCAGCATGTCAGTAACACCGTCTGGACGGGAAAAAGTAGCCTCAATTGTAACCCCTGGGATATTCTGAGAGTTGTTCGTCATAGTCGTGGTTATAACCGCCGTCTCTCCAACATTGAAATTAGATTTATTTGTCTCCACAACCAGGGAGCGATCATTTGTGATTTGAGCAAAAGTCTGAAACCGAGTAACTGCTGCGTTGGTACTATTTGCAGAAACTTGTAATTCCCAGACACCTGAGACCGCCCCACTATCAAATCTAAAACTGGCAAGCGATGTAACACCAGGATCGCCTTGAGTAAAATCAAACGCAACTTCGGTTGGATGGTTCGTGGCGTAATCTTGGTCAATTACTTGTCCATCGGGCCGCACAAGGTTAAACGTTAACAACCCGGTATCCCAGATCAAATCGAATGTTGCGGAATTATTGTCATCTATCAGAAACGGCGTGGTTATGACTTGTGATGGATATATGGAACCAGAATGTAAAGCAGTCATTTGGGCGGGATCGGAAGAGTCTTGAGAAGTCATTGTTTGTGAGACCATAGAAGCCGTTCGACAAAAATCAGGAAGTGTTTGCTCGTTCATCAGCGCATAGACACATTGGAATGCGTAACTTTTTTGCCCTATATCTGGATGAAATACACGAAGCTGATAATAATCATTTCTATATTGCCCAACCGTATCGCTCTCAGAAAAGCTAACCGAATGCACTTCATCAGTCCAAAGTTGTTGCGGTGCTGAGTCAATCTGCCAATCCCCATAAAATTCCCCATTTGATTCCCAACCAACTGCGCTAAAGCTACCAACCAGGCCATCATGTGGCCCAATACCTTTAAATCGTTGATAAACATCAGGAGTAGTCGGGCTTAAATCTCCACCGAGGAAATGGTATTTAATACCTGATTGGTTTCGCACCATCGAGTTGTAGTATTGTCGCATATAAGTTTCTGACATTTGGCATACGGCCATAAATTTTTCATTTTTGTCACATCGAAGATCAAGCAATCTTTGATAGTAACTGGCTGCTGGTAAACCAGCGTGAGGAGAACCAAGCGTATAAATATTTGAAACTTTATTACCACAGTCCGAGACGCTGAGACACGCGCGAGCTACCACCCCGCCCATCGAATGGGCGATCACGGTAATAGGCTCATCATATAAGGCGGATATATATTTGATTTGTTCTCGAAGACAGTTCGCGTTCTTCGTTAGCGAGGGTGTTCCCTGTTCTCGACCGGTCGTTAATTGAGCGATCCATACATCGTATTTGCCTGTGGCCAATAACCAGGCCGGCATATTACGCCAATACTGAATAGCATAAGAGCTATTCAACCCAGAATACTTTATGACATCAGTACTGGCAGTTTCTGGAGCACAATTTAAGGGTGTTATGTCTAACCCCTGGAAACCATGCACAAGAACGATTGGAGACCTGGAGGGTGCAGAAACCATTCGACTCCAAAGCCCATTGGTGGAACTAGCAAATACAAATTTTGGTATTCCAGGATCAATAGCCACGGAATTAACAAATAATGAACTTATATCTTGAGGAAAACCTTCGTTTATAGGTGTCCACGAAAGCGCACCATCTGAAGTTTGATAAATTCCGGCACCTGTAGCACCTCCACTCAGGGTGGTCGCTGCATATAGGGTTTGAGGATTGGTTGGGTCGAGTAGGAGAGCGGATACTTGAGCACTATTTAAACCACTTGCCATTAAACTCCAGGAGCCGCCTCCATTTGTGCTTTTGTACACCCCGCCAGTTCGCCCAACACCCGTATAAATAATTTGGTTATTAGTCGGGTCGATTGCAAACGCCTGGGTATATGTGGTACCCAGCCCGTTATTAATGGCCGTCCAAGATGTCCCCCCATTTACAGACTTAAAGATTCCGTCTCGACCAGAAAGCAAATAAAGAGTTTTGTTGTCAGCCGGATCAATTACAATTTTGAAAGGATCAAAACCGGTCATACCATTATCTTTAACCGACCACGTATTTCCACTATCAACGCTCTTAAATACGTGATTTGTGTATTGGTATGAATCAATGGCATAAATGACATTCGAGTCCCTGGGGTCAACAGCTACACTTCGGAAATTACTCTTATTCGTTCGCACGAGTATTCTGGACCAAGAGGTCCCACCATTGATACTCTTATAAACGCCTCCATATAATGACGTACCGACCGTGTAGGTGCCTATATACAATACATCCGAATTTTGGGGATCAACAACCAGTGATGCTACGGCAACATTTCCTGGCAAACCAGATTTTATTTGAGTCCAGGAAATTCCTCCATCGGTCGTTTTGTAGACGCCAAACCCTACAGTGCTTGAACCAACATAAATCACTTTAGGGTTTGCGGGATTGATAGCTATTTGACTGACCATTTGACCCGAAAAACCAACTTGAGTCCAGCTTGCCTCACTAGCGGCCTGTTTACTAATATTTTCTTGTATCAACTCACCGTCGACTGTAAGTGAATTGTTTGCGGGGAAATTTAGTGGTGGAGCAGCCGATACTACATTCAATATAGGTACCCTTGTTAAGAATAACAATGGGGTGAACAGAAGGAAAAACAAAGCAAAAACTAACCTTGTTTTTAGGTAGGTGTTTACACCAGGAGCAGTGATCATCATGATGATTTTCATTAGTGATTGCCTCGATTGCATAATCTTTAGAATCGCGATTGTGTTCGGCCAGATTCCTGTGGGCAAAAATATCAGCATTATCTGTAATCAGCAGCTGAATGAAATTAAGTTATCCAAAATAACCACCAGAGTTCATACGACCATTTCCTAAAAACCTATCGGCTAACGCCCACGTTTAGCCGCCCAAATCACCGACCCGGGAAGGCCAAACCTCGCGCCAAATGCCCTGCTGGCTGGGTCGGCTACAACATCCTCTACCCCGGTGGGTATTTTCCCACCGGAGAAACTGGCTGGCTAGGCGTCTCCCCCCGGATAGGGTATCATTATAATGGACCCCGAAAATTAGACACGAAAAAAGCGAAAAAATGTCCTATACTGGGGCAATGAGAAAACGATACAGCGCAGCCATCAAAGCCAAAATAGTGATAGAAATCCTTAAAGAAGAAAAAACCCTAACCCAACATTCCTCGGAATATGGGGTCTCGACCAAACAGTTGACCCGCTGGCGAAATCACGCCCTGGCCGAAAATGCCACGGTTGTTTGAAACCAACAGCGACAAAAAACAGGAGCAACAAGCTGAAAAAGTCAACGAGCTATACGCCGAAATCGGCCGGCTGACCTCCCAGGTCAACTGGCTCAAAAAAAATCTGGTCTCAACGTTGAGCCGGACTGAGCGGCTGCTGCTGGTCGAGCGCGGGCCGTCTGAGTTGACCTTGCAGCAGCAAGCGGCGTTGTTAAGCGTTAGCCGCACCAGCCTGTAATACCAGCCCGTGCCGCCGTCGGTCGCGGAAATCGCCATCAAACATCGGCTGGATTTGCAGCGCCGTTGACAGTACAGTCGGGCGCAAACAGAGTTGCACCATTTTATTCCGCGGCGTAACTTGAGCCAGTGGCTCACGCTAAAACCTCTCTCACTTTTTGGAGCAGGTTGTGCATTGAAAAGGGTTTGGCCAAAAAAGCCACGCCCGGGTCGAGCGCGCCGTGGTGAACAATCACATTGTCGGTGTAGCCCGACATAAACAACACTCTCAACTCGGGATGTTGTTGAACCAGTTCAGTGTACAACTGCCGTCCGTTCATCCCCGGCATCACCACGTCAGTCAGCAGCAGATGGACTGTTTCAGTGGTCGTAATGAGTTCCAGGGCTTCGACCGGGCTGTCGACTTCCAGCACCGTGTAACCGTGCGCCTGGAGAGCGTGAGCCACCAGCAGACGCACCCCGGCGTCATCTTCAACCACCAGCACGGTTTCATTGCCCGTGAGTTGATCGGCCGACAACTCTCGCCGGGTCTGAGTCTGAACCCCGGTTTCATCGGTCACTGGCAGGTAAACCTTAAACGTGGTGCCCTGGCCCGGTTCGCTGTAGACCCAGATATTGCCCTGGTGTTGTTTGACAATGCCAAACACCGTGGCCAGCCCCAGGCCGGTACCCTGACCGCGCTCTTTGGTGGTAAAGAACGGCTCAAAGATACGCTGTTGTGTTGTGGCATCCATCCCGTGGCCGGTATCGCTGACAGCCAGCATTACATACAAGCCCGGTTTAACATTAGCATGTTGGGCGGTGTAGATTTCATCCAGTGGGGCCAGGTCGGTTTCAATGGTCAGGATACCGCCGCCGAACATCGCGTCGCGGGCATTGACCACCAGGTTCATCAGCACCTGTTCCAGTTGGCCCTGGTCGGCTTTGATGGGCCGCAGCTGAGGGTTCAATTTGACGCGCAGGTTAATACTTTCGGGCAGCAGGCGGCCGAGCATCTTTTGAAAATCGGTAACAACCTGGTTCAAGTCAAGCAATCTCATCTCCAGTATTTGCTGCCGGCTGAAGGCCAAAATCTGGCGAGTGAGGTTGGCGGCCCGGTCGGCGGCTTCACTGATATGGGTAAAATTGGCCTGTAAGGGATCGGTGGGGTTCAAGCTCATCTGGCCCATCTCGGCAAAGCCCAGAATGGGTACCAGCAGATTATTAAAATCGTGGGCAATGCCGCCGGCCAACTGGCCAACGGCTTCCATTTTCTGCGCCTGGTAAAACTGAGCCGCCAGTTTTTTGTTTTCTTCTTCCAGTTGCTTGCGCTCGGTAATATCAATCGAGAGGATAAAGACGCCTTCGGGTACCGGCTGAATGCTCAGACTGAACCAGCCGACAGCGCCATCGGGAAAGACAAATTCATTGTCCATCTGTTGCGCAATTCGCGCTTCCATACAGCGCTTGATCACAGCAAACACTTCAGTGTTTTCAATGCCGGGCCACATCTCCATATATTTCTGGCCCAATAGCTCCTCTTTTGGCCGGCGGTTATGGGTATCGGCGGCGGCGTTGAGGTAGATATAACGCCAATCAAAGCCGATAATCTGACAGCCTTCCAGCATGGTGTCGAGCGTATTGCGATACCGTTCTTCACTCTGACGCAACGCTTCGTCTGCCTGCTTCCGCGCGGTAATGTCCTGGGCCAGCACCAGCGCCGCCGGCTGGCCGTCAAAATCGATGAGGTGGGAACTGATCTCAACATCGATAATCTGCCCATCCTTGAGGCGATGCCGCCATTCGCCGGAACGCTGAAGGGCCGGGCGCTGCCGGGCCACATCTGCCAGCAAATCAGACACATCCTCCACCGGGCGAATATCCTTAAGGGTCATCGCCAGAAATTCTGCCCGGCTGTAGCCATATTTGGCAATGGCGGCATTGTTCACGGCCAAAAAAGCCAGGGTTTCCAGGTTATAAACCCACATTGGGTGGGGGTTGTTATCAAACAACAGCCGGTAACGGGCCTCGTTTCGCTCAAGCGACTGGATGGCCAGCGCCTGCTCGGTAATATCGCGGTTAACGCCAATGATCCGCAGCGGCTGGTCGGCGTCATCACGTTGGATAACAGCGTGCGCCTCGATATGACGTGTTTGACCATCGGGCCGGATAATCCGGTATTGAACGTGATAATCCCGGCTGCCTTCAAGCGCGGACTGGCGGGCCGTGTTGACTGCTGTTAGATCATCAGGATGAACCATTCGGGTCCAGGTTTCATAGCTGGAACTGGTTGTTTTCGGGTCAAGGCCATACAATTCGTGCATCCGGTTGTCCCAGATGAGTTGATCGGTGCTTAAATCCACGTCCCAGATGCCAATCCCGGCAGAGGCCGTTGCCAGCGACAACCGTTCCAGATTGAGGCGGAGTTGTTCTTCGGCCCAGCGCCGCTCGGTAATATCCTGAACAATGGAAAACCGCAAGGTTTTGCTCTGGCGTTTAATCGGCCCGCTGAAAACCTCAACATCACGGATCGAGCCATCGGCCCGGCGATGTTTGAAGAAGAACTGATTGTGGCCCACCGCATTGGCGCGCTGGATTTCGGCCTGAACTTCAGCAGCAGACAGGGTATTGATCTGGGCGATGTTCATCCGGCGCAGCTCGTCCCGGCTCCAGCCGTAATAGTCACAGGCGGCCTGGTTGGCGTCCACTATCGCGTTGTCGTCGGGGTCGATCAAAAACATAATCGCCGGATGTTCTTCAAACAGGCTGCGATAAAACGCCGCGCTTTCCTGTTGGGCTAACCTGATTTTTTGTTGCTCGGTGATGTCAATGATAAGGCCTTCCAACGCCTCCAGCTCACCGGCGGCGGAGAAAACAGCCCGGCCCTGCTCCCGTACCCATTTTTCCTCCCCGGTTCGGGTGTGCAGGCGATAGCGCAGAATAAAGGGTTCGCGTTGCTCAATCGCCGCCTGCACCGTCTCCCAGACCATAGCCCGGTCATCGGGGTGGATGAGATCGCCATACGAAGTAACCCGCGAGCCAATCAGTTCTTGCGGCGGGTAGCCGGTCAGGCCCAACGCGCCGGCGCTGACGTATTCCATCGTCCAGTCAGGGTCATTCTGGCAGTGGTAAACCATCCCGTCGAGATTTTGAACCAGGGTGCGATATTGGCGGGTGGTTTCACGCAGTTCTGCTTCAACTGCCCGTAAAGCCTGAAGCTGTTGTTCCAATTCCGCATACGTTGGTTTGGACATTTTCACTCCTGTACGCTGAACGGCTCTTAAGCTGAACAAGATAGACGGGTGTTCCGGGATAGCCAAAAGCAAAAAACGCGCCGCCGGGATTGACCGGGCAGCGCGTTAAACGTACAATAACCACAATGTACCGATTGGGCGCTTACTGCCTGGTCGGCAAGATGAAGCCCCGCTGATACCGGGGCTTTTTTGTTTGTGTGTTTCAATTTTAGCACGTATTAGTAACGCTGGCGAGTCGAAGGTGTTTTCTTTGAACACAATTCTTTGAGGGGCTGATGCCGGTGGGGCGGTCTTTCGGCGTCAGATGTGACGCTGGAAACGGCGGGAACCCAACCTTCAATTGCCGCAGCAAATACCATCGCTGTAACGTTGCAGTCAATGTCGGGCCGCCATCGTCTCCCGACGATGACCCAACATTGACGGAGGCGCTGTTGGCCCTGGGCTATAAGCGGGGTTGTTGCCGGGATTGACCGGATATTGCATCTTGTTGTTTAAACATTGTAACTCCTTTGAATGATGACTTTCAATTTTGTTGTAATTCGACGAATATCTTCAATCACTCAAAAAGCTGGTTGAAATCATCCTGTTCATCAGGAGTCAGGTAGAGAGTGCAGATTCGTTCCACCTGCTCCGGGTCAATATTCCTGGCCTTGCACCATGCTTTCATACAGCGGTTGCCACCTCGCTCGATCCACTTGGCCGGAACCCGAGCCAATGGGGTAACTTCCTGACATTCAACCAGGTTTAACAATTGCAAATCAGTCAGTGAAGGCAGAAGTTTACGCTGTTTCAGATCGTACAAAGCCCAGTTGTATTCCCCCTTGTAACGCAACAGAGTATAAATTTTCGGGGTATCGCCGCTATAAACCATTGCGCTTTGTAAATCATCGGGTAAATCGTTGATGTCATCACGATAGTTTTCCAGGTGTGCCGTATGGCGAAACAGTGGTGAGACGGGAATCACATCGCCGGCTTCTTCCTCCTTATCCAGAGCGCCTAAATCAAGTTCACCACTTTCAATCGTCGGCGTTTTTGCCGAAGCCAGAGCGGGCATATCTACCATCACCGGCTCGGTGCGTGTTGTCATCGTTTGCAGATCGACGACCTGGCGCGATTGCCGGTCACGCCTGGTCAGACGTATCCAGCGGCGGCCAAACTTTTCCGCCTCTTGCTTGATCTGATTCTCTGTAGACAGCATCGGCACAAAAGAGAATAGTTCCACGATGCGTGGGCTATGCCACAAACGCAGCACCCGCCCGGCGCGCTGAACCGGGGCAATGGGTGTCCAGGCTAAATCGTAGTTAATGACCACCTGAGCATCCTGCATATTTACGCCCACGCCATAGGCATCGGTGGCCAGCAATACATCATACCGACCATCTTCCGGTGGTAATTCGTGGGCAACCGGCGCAAACTGTTCCAGCAACTCCTTGATTGTTTTTGGGGGTTTCAATTCGTAACCGCCCGGTTTGTTCATTTTTACCAGGCTGGCTACCGGTAAATCAGGGCATAGTTCCTTCAGGGCCGCATCCAGATAGGCCACCGTCGCGTGAAATTCGGCAAAGACAATGGCTTTTTTGTTTTCAGCCCTCAATCTATTAAGAATGGTGACGAGCAGTTTCAATTTTGGGTCATCCTGAAAAGAAAGAGTTTCAAGAGATTCGATAATCGGCGTGAGCCGTGCTTTGCGGTCAGGTTTGTTGGTGCGGAGGTCGAAGTCATAGAAACTTCCCTGACGATGAAATTCCACGTCCAGGGCAAAGGTGACATTGTAAGGGTTCCAGCCCTTGCGCCCAATGGATTTGCTGACAACATCTCGCAAAGCCCACGGTGAACTGGCCCAGTGAGTGCGCACCCGCAATTCAATGTTGCCTTTAAACAACGGATGTTTTTGGTCGGTTTTGAAGTATCGCTGCTCTAACGCCGAAATTATCTCCGATTCCAGCAACAACGGAGTATTGACCCGGTGGAGCATCACCCGAGGAATATACCGCCGGTCAGAAGCAAAGTTAATATACAGTTCTCCTGATTCCTCATCGCTAATCGCGTAATGTTTAGCCACATAAGGGGTGGTCATAGAAACAATTACATCTAACTCTCGTAACTCCTGCAATTTTTCGCCAATATGCCAGGCGGCGGGTTTGGCGGGTTTATCAGAGTCGGAGAGCAATGGTAATTCGATACTGCGTAAAGCAGGGGCAGTTTTGGGGAGTAAGGAGAGTTGAGCGTTGATATTATCAACGCCGGTAGATAACGGAGTGGCCGTCATTAATAGCACTTTGGATTTGGATTTGGCAATGGCCGGGCGTAAACGCCTGAAGGCGTTTTTTATTTTTCTGACGGCTTGCCCATCTTCCCAGGTATCTTGTCTTTCGTTCCTGAAATTATGGCTTTCATCAATTATGATCAACCACTGCTCATCCAATCCCTCAAGATACCGTTGCAAAGTATACGAGTGGCGATTCTTATCGGGCGCGTCGTTGACGGCAGAAGGATTAAAAAAGCGGATGTAAATACCGGTGGGCTGAAAGTGTTGGTACCAGCTTTCTTCAACTGCTTTGGGGCCGATGATCAGCACGTTTTTAATATGCCCGGCTTCATTAAGCCGCAATGCAATGTCTGTGCCGATAACTGTTTTGCCCAGCCCTGTTGAGGCAATAATCATCGCGCCATCGTGGTCTTGAATGGAACGCAAGGCTTTGGCAACGATATTACGCTGATAACTGACCGGCCGGCGATAGCTGCCCCGTTCCAGTTTGGGTTCTTCCAACGCCCGTAGCGCGTCAATGGTTTTTAGATAAATTTCCCACGGCCGGGCCAGCGCCAGCCATTTTTTGAGAATTTTCAGCAGAAGTTGAGTGATGTCTTTGCTGATTTCAAAATATTCATCATACCAGCTCACATAATCAGCAACGTGATCCGGGTTCACAATGGTATAACCGGCCTCGATAACTTTTTTTAGCCCATTTTCTGATAGGTTTGACGAGCCAATCAGGGCGGTTGAGGTGTCAACAATATACAATTTAGCATGGTGATCCATTGCCCGGGCGCTGACAATGCGGAACTCAGCGCCCTCGATACGCTCGACCAGTTCCCGGACAGCCTGCCGTCGGTCGGTGTGGATGCCTCTGCGCAAATCGGCCATTATCTCCTTGATCAGTACCCGCTTAACCCGCTCATCACCGGGGTCTTTGAGGCCAACCAGAATCAGGATTTTCTTTCCAGCGGCAGCGGCCCGGATCAGACTGTAGCCGCGTATAGTGAAAAAGCCGGAGGCGATGCGAATGGTGTCGCAGCTCTGCCGGAAGTAGTGGCGCAGTCCTTCCAGGGCGATACCCCGGTCAAACCAGTGGATGGGGATTCCGTTAAGGTCAAAATTGGCTTTGGATTCCATATGTTTAACCCTGCTCATTTACCAGACTTGCGGCTTGAAAGCCCCCGCCCCTGCCACCCGCAGTTGGCCAGCCAGAATTTCGGTTATAGCTGTTCTACCTAATCGTCTCAGTGCGTCAATCACAAAATTCAGATTGTTTTTCTCCCAATAGGGAACCTGGATGAGGTCGACTCCTCGTTTCTGACAAACTCTCTGTTTGTAAGCATCTGTGCGCTGTACTTGTTCCGGGGTTTTTCCATCACTGTGTTTGGGTACATAAAAATAGTGGTACTCACCCTGGTACTCAAAAGCCAGCCTCAAGCCCTCACAATATCCATCCAGTTCCAACCTGGCCTTGGTTGTAGGTGATTTCAACCAGTCAGGTTTGACTGTTGGGAAACTATGGCCAAGCAAGTTTTCAAAATAGCTTCTTACCTGCGCCTCTGATATTTTTGTCAGCGCCGGTTTTATTGGCTCAACCGTGAAAGTTTGAAGGTAATTCTCGCGCTCAATGTTCCACCAACTTGTAAACTTCTCGACATAATTGGCGTAAATATCGGCTTCATTATTTGATAACTGGGTGAACACATTCAACAGGGGAAACATTGCAGCAAAACTGATAACCAGATTGGCCAGGTTTTCATTGGAGGCATCAACTTGTGGCACAAATTCAGTGCGCATTTGCGCCCGATGGAGCCTGAGAAATTCTGGCAGGCTGTCGGCTTTTTTGTTAACTGCTATCGGAATCATTCCGTCCCAAACCAAATTCGACAATTTAAGTCTGGCTGCCCAATCGGCAAACATATCTCGGTGATATTGTGTATATTTCAGAGTGTAAGGATCAAAACCTACACCTAAATCGGCTCCACGGTCTTTATCGTATGCCACAAAAAATGAAAGCTGGGCGAAGTGTTTTTTGCTGGGGACACCATTGGCCGTTGTTAAATTAGACGGGACTCCTTGTGCCCGAAGCCCTACACTGGCCTGGGCAGTGTGGTTCCTTTTTGGACTAAAGACCGCGTTTTTTCTGTGGCTGCGACTTGGTGCATAAGTTGTGAAATATGTTTGGTGAGGTTGGAAGCCATAGATTCTGGAGATTAACTCATTTCCTTTGATTAGCAGCGCTCCGAGTTTCGGGAAATAGACATTCCCAATCTCGTCCAACTTGTCAAAAGAATCAACCTGGTCAAAAACTTGTGTGTCGATGTTGGTGAACATAGCGCCTTTCGTACTTGATGGTTTTTTTATGGTTTTGAGTTCAGTGAAACTGCTGGGTTAATGTGTCACCAATACCACTGCCCTCCCATCCCCCGCCGGCCTTACTCATCTACCGGCCGGGCCAGCCGTTCGACCAGCAGGGCCGCATCGCTGAACCAGCTTGGATTGCGCCCGGCCAATTCGTAGCTGCCGTCGCTTTGCAGCAGTAACGCAATCGTCTCCAGTACCGCCGCAATTTCCTGTGCCGTGATTAGCGTGTCACCCAGGTACGGGCGCGGCTCCCGCTCGGCGGCCACGCAGCATTCCCGCACGGTGTACAGCAGCGTGACCAGGTGCGGCGTGGCCTCACCGTGCGGCCCGCCAAGCTGAATACCCTCGTCGGCGGCGATGAAAGCCAGGTTCTCGGCTGCGGCCAACGCAGCGGACTGAAGGCGTGGCGGGAGCGGCGGCAGGGCTTTCATAGAGCGGTTTTCGGGCTGCCTGGACGGGTTGTACTCGCGCACAGCTTGCTCGACCAGGCTAACCCACTCCGAATCCAGCAGCAAGTCATCCCAATCAAACCTTTTCCGCAACAGGTTGCGGACGTGCGTTCCAAACCCGAAATGCCAATCGCCGGGCCACTTCTCAGAGGCGATAACCTGGCGCACCGTGACCAGCGTTTCGTTATCCAGATTGTCCAACAGGTAGGCAATCGCTGCCTTTCGCTGGGCCGAAGAAAGCTGAGTCATCACGCCGCCTCCCAACCCAGCAACCAACGCAGGTGGGCCAGTACCAACTCCTCTTGTTCCGGGCTGATGTCCGGGCGAGGCAGCGTCAATTCAGCGCCATCTACTTCGCCGACTTCGATCAGTAGCTGCGCCAGGCCGTACTCAAAGGCGGCCTGTGCCCTCCCCGGCGGGAGTCCCAGATTATCCACATAGTTTTGCCATTGGTCAGGCAGGGTGTTGCTCATTGTTTTTTTCTCCAAGAGTTTGTTTTGTTATCGCCAGCGCCAGAGCCGAATGGCGCTATCGCCAGAGCCGCTGGCCAACGTTCGGTTATCCGGCGAAAAAACGACTTTGTTGACCACATTACTGTGACCCTTCAAGGTTTTGAGTAGCTTGCCGTCGGCGATGCGCCACAAACGCACCGTACCGTCGCTGCCGGCCGAAGCTAAAACCGTGCCATCCGGCGAAAAGGCCAGGTCGCGCACCCCGGCCATTGTGTCGGTGAACAACAGGTCAAACATTCCGGCAGATGAGTTGCTGTGGCCGCGCAGCGTCCTGAGCTGCCGCCCCTCGGCTACCTGCCAGAGACACACCACATTATCGCCGCCGCCGGAGGCCAGCAGCGCCCCATCCGGGGAAAAAGCCACCGCCTGTACCGGCGCAGTGTGGCCGCGCAATGTCTGTAACTGTTGCCCTCGACTGGCGCTCCAGAGCCGAACCGTGTGGTCATCGCCGCCAGAGGCCAATGTGTCGCCGTCCGGGGAAAAGGCCACAGCGTTGACTTCCCCGGTATGGCCGTTAAAAACACGAAGATATGATCCGTCCTGAACACGCACCAGAGCCACTTGCTTCTTGATGCCGGTAACAAGAAATGACCAATTCGGTGAAAATGCCACTGCCAACGGCCAGTTGTGGACGCTCTCAATGGAACGGTACAAATTACCGTTGCCCACCTGCCAGAAACGCAGCGAGGTGTCGCCACCGCCAGCGACTACGACATCACCGGACGGGGAAAAGGCCAACCCTGTCACTTGCCCAACCCTTTGGCCCGGCATTCGCATTGAACGTATAACCTGGCCATCCGAAACCCGGCGAAGGAAAACTGTGTTTTTCGCGCCGCCTGAAGCAAAGTGCTGGCCGTCTGGCGAAAAGGCCAGACTGCTAACCCACTCATTGGTTTCAAGCACATATTGGCAGCCACTTGGACGCCCCAAAGCCACATCAAGGTCAGCGCAAGGTTGAAAACCGCGTTGCAGCCAAACGCCGCCGATGATCAGACCGCAACACACCAGGCCGACCAGCAAGATTGTCGCTACAGTTGGTTTCCAGCGGCGCGGGGCGGCTGGCCGCCCTGATTGTTTGGGTGGCGACGACGAGACCGGCGCAATGTCTTCCACGTCCGGCAGTTCGCCAGCCGGTTGGCCCAGAATATCCTCCAATTCGGGTAGTTCCGGCGACTCTTGATCTGCAACCTGCTCACTTTGGGCCAGATGATCAATATCTGGCTTGAGCCGCAGCGCCCGCACCCGGCATTCTTGCTGACGGGCCGGGTCGTCTATCACCGTTGATAGCCATAACCAGGCCGTCGCGTCGTCAGGATGAACGCGGAGATAGGCCATTAGCGACCTCCGTCCGGCGGCCAGGTCGCCCGTTTTGATGTTGTTGATGATTTCGTCCAACTCGCTCATCGCCCTACCATAGCGCCGGCAAAGGCAAAAGCCAGGGTAAAGATACCGCAGACAGCCAGGAGGCCAAACACAACACCCGGAATGAAAACGGCAGCGATGGCCCGTCCGGTGCTGAATCGATTAACCGCCTGAACTGCCAGAACATTGAGTATGGCGGCGTAGATATACAGGATGATGTTCAGCAAGTTGAAAACGGGGATGGCCGCCAATGCACCGATGACGATGCCCAACGGAGCGCCATAAGCGGCTTGAGCGTAGATTAACCGGCTAAAGTTGCCCTGTCCACCCAACAGCCCGGCGACCCACTGGGTCACACCGACAATAACGGCGGCAATCACTACGCCCAGGAATGGCCCTACGGTCACTCCTGCCGCTAAAGCGATGATGGTTTGCGGACTTATCTGACCGGTCGTGAGCCGTTCCACGATCAATCTAAGCATAAAGCCCAGCGCCGCTGCGACCAGGCTGCTGACCGCCAACCATAAAAAGGCGCGACCGGCCGAAACTTGCGACTTGCCCAGAATACGCTCAAAGGTAGCAATAGAAGGCTGGCTGATAGCGCTGAACCAGACTTCATCCCAGGACAGCCCGGCATTCTCGGCGCTGGTTGCGGCTTGCGGCGCTTTTTTCAGGCGCTTGAGGCGCGGCGCGTCGTCTGGCTTGGCCGGAGATGCCGCTGGCACGGACGCTGCTTGCAATCGAGCAATGCCTTGTTGAGCTGTGTCATTGTCGGGGTTGATTTCCAGCACTCTCGCCAAACAGCGAATTTTTTCATTCCGCGAGTTTACGACTGTTGCCAACCAAAGCCAGGCTGCTTCATTGTCCGGTTCGGTGGCCAGAATGTCACGTACCAACTGTTCGCCGACTTGTTTATCGCCGGCTTTGATAGCTGCCACAGCCTTTTGAAGTTTGGTCATTCACGTCTCCTCAAGCGGTAGTTTTGCCCCCGGCGTCGGATACGGCGTCGATGTCGGGTAAGGCGTCGCCGTCGGATACGGCGTGGGCGCCGCCGGCTGCCACCGACCGGCCTGCCAGCGCCCCTGATATTCCCCGCCCAGAGTGAGCCACAGCACCGGCCCCAGGCGCGTATCCCGCAGCGCCGTCAGCGACACCCCTGGCCCGATCAGCGTCCAGACACCGCGGGCATCTTCGCGCACCCGGCAGAGTAGCACCGAGGCAAGAAATAGCGCCAGGACGATGATGAGCCGCCGCCGGCGCACTTCAGACCCCGCCCCGCAGCCGCTCGTCGAGCAGCGACCAGCGGCCAGCGATGGTGTTGTTCTTGACCGCCATTGCCAGCGCCTTGCGTGAACCAACGATGACCACCATTTGTTTGGCCCGGGTGACCGCTGTGTACAGCAGGTTGCGCTGCAAGAGCATATAGTGTTGCGGCAGCAGGGGTAAAACCACGACCGGATATTCGCTGCCCTGACTCTTGTGAACGCTCAGGGCGTAGGCCAGGGTCAGTTCGTCCAGGTCGCTGAAATCATAGTCACCCCCCCGCCCCTCGAAGTCAACGCTGATCTCCCCTTCTTCCAGGTCGAGCCGGGTGATTGTCCCGATGTCACCGTTGAAGACCTCTTTGTCATAGTTGTTGCGCAGTTGCAGCACCCGGTCGCCCACCCGGAAGACCCGGCTGCCGCTGCGATACTCAACGCCATTTGCCGGCAGGGGGTTGAGCCGGGCTTGCAGGCTCTCGTTGAGCGCCCGCGCCCCGACCAGGCCGCGGTGCATCGGGCTGAGAACCTGGATGCCGGCTACCGGCAGGCCAAATTTCTCCGGGATACGCCGGGCGACGACATCAACCAGCATCTCGGCGGCTTCCGCCGGCTCGGCCTGGCCGAAGAAAAAGAAGTCCTGCTTGTGGCGCGGAAACTGCGGCATCTCGCCCCGATTGATCCGGTGGGCATTGGTGATGATGGTGCTGTCGGCCGCCTGACGAAAGATGACTTCCAGGCGGGTCACCGGCAGGGCGTCGCTGGCGATCAGGTCGCGCAGGACGTTGCCCGCTCCGACGCTGGGCAGTTGGTCGGCATCTCCCACCAGCAGTAGGTGGCTGGCCGGGTGGATGGCCTTGAGCAGATTGTTCATCAGCACCAGGTCGATCATTGAACATTCGTCGACAATCAGCAGGTCACAGTCGAGCGGATTGTCCTGGTTGCGCTGGAACTTAAACCCCTCGCTGGGGCTGACCTCCAGCAGCCGGTGGATAGTTTTGGCTTCCTGCCCGGTGCTTTCGGCCAGCCGTTTGGCCGCCCGGCCGGTCGGCGCGGCCAGCAGCGCGGTCTTGCCTTTGCCGCCCAGCAGCCCCAGAATGGCCCGGACGGTGCTGGTCTTGCCCGTTCCCGGCCCGCCCGTCAGAATGCTGACCTTGTGGCTCAGGCTCATCTGCACAGCCTGTCGCTGCCGTTCAGCCAGGTCGAGGCCATCGGGTCGCCCGGCCAGCCAGGCAAAGGCCCGCTCCCAATCAACCGTCTGGAACAGGCGCAGCCGGCTGTCGGGGGCAGCCTGCAATTGCTTGAGGCGGTTGGCCACGCCGAATTCAGCGTAGTAGAAGGGGGCCAGGTAGATAGCTTCGCCCGGCGTAGCGGGATTCTCGGCTGTCGCGTTGCCGGGCAATGTCTCGGTTTTCAGCCGTTCCGCCTGCACCAGGGCGTCGAGTTGCGTCTCGATCAGCGCCGGTTCGACGGCCAGGATTTTGACCGCCGCCGCGACCAACTGCTCGCGCGGGGCGTAGACGTGACCCTGGTCAGCCAGTTGGTTGAGGGTGTACTCAATCCCGGCCGCGACCCGGGCCGGGTCATCCGCCGCCAGGCCAATGTTGCGGGCAATCTGGTCGGCGGTCACAAAACCGATGCCAAAGATGTCCTGGGCCAGCCGGTAGGGGGTAGCCTGCACTACCTCGATAGACTCATCGCCATACTGCTTGTATATCTTGACTGCCAGGGTGGTACTGACCTGGTGACTCTGCAAAAACAGCATAATCTCCTTGATCTGTTTCTGCGCTTCCCAGGCGGCGGCGATTTTGGCCACGGTTTTGCCGGCGATGCCGCGCACCTCGGTCAACCGCTGGATGTCGTGTTCAATCACGTCCAGCGTTTGAGTGCCGAAATAGTTGACAATCCACCCGGCCGTTTTGGGGCCAATCCCTTTGATCAGGCCGCTGCCCAGATAGCGCCGGATGCCCTCGACCGTAGCCGGCCTTTCTTCGGTGTAGCGCAGCAGCTCAAACTGGTCGCCGTATTTGGGGTGGTTTTTCCAGCGTCCTTCCAGCCGCAGCCGGGCGCCGGGATGCACCTCGGCCAGCCCGCCGACGATGGTGATCAGATCGAACTGCCGGTCGGGTTTGAAACGGGCCACGGTGTAGCCGGTGGCCGGGTTGGTGAAGGTGATCCGCTCGATGACCCCGCGAATAGTGACGATGGACTCGTGGTTCTCAGCCAAGGTACAGGCTGCCTTTCCTGATTAAGTCTCAGCGTAGGTTCTGACGTTGAGAACATTGTTTTGGCTGCGTTAATTCGCGGCCGGAAACGTTGTTTTTGAAAATTTGCAGCGGCTCCTGAGTGTGGGATTGCGAGAGTTCAGGAGACAGAGGTCAAAATAAAGACGATACACAGACCCGAAAACCGTTATCCCCACCCCCGTAATCGGGGCCGAACCAACTGCGAAACGAACAACGAACGCGCCGGTCATCATTATTGAACACGCCACCCCGCAGTACACGGCGAACATCTGGCCCCCCCTCTAGTCGATTGCTTGCCGGCGTGTTATACATGGTGTGGCACCATTCCCACGCATTGCCGCTCATTTCCTGACATCCGTAGACGCTTTCTCCTTGAGAAAAACAACCAACTGCACTGGTTGTCCCAATTTGGGTAGCTAAATAACTGGCTTTTTCAGGGTCCGGTTTGTCACCCCATGGATACTCCCGCCCGTCCGTTCCTCGGGCCGCTTTTTCCCATTGCTGTTCGGTGGGCAGGGTAATTTGTGATTTGTGGCTGACGATTTGCGATTGAATCTTATCCCATATTTGCTGCTGTTCAACCGGCAGAGGGTGATCCGCAAATTCACCATACGCTATGCGCTCAGTGAGCCAAGCGCAAAAGGCCAGTGCTTCGTACCAGGTAATTCCTATCACCGGATGATTGGGGAGATTAAACGGTGGCCCAAAATCTACTGGTCGGTCAGCCCCCTCACGCTCAAAGCGGCGTTTCACCAACCCATCTCGCCACACGCCGTCCGCCGTCGCTACCTGCCAATAGGCGGCGTTTTTGTAACCGCCGACCTCCACAAAAGCATTGTACTGCGTATTCGTCACCGGGTATTGGCTGATCCAGAACGCCAATAGGTCTACCAGTTGCCTGTCGTCGCCATACAGAAACGACCCAGCTGGCACATCACACCAAACTATATCCGGCAGTCCATCCGGGCGCAAGCCGACACCCGGTCGCGGGTCGCCCAGGTGTGCCAGGCTGACCCCGGCCGCCGCCCGCTCCACCGCCGGCAGCGCCGTCCCTTCCACAATGTTTGCCAGCCACGCTTTCACTCTGTCCAACTTCGGCTGGTTGCGCTCACTCACCTGCTTCACATTGGCCGTCTCAATGAGCGCATGCCCGGCCAGCAATGCCCCCCACGTGTCTTCGGCCAGGTTTTCCGCGGCCACCTCCCGGTAACACAACGCTTCCGCCAGCAGCCACGCCGCCGACGATGCCCCCCGCGCCGCTTTCGCTCCGGCCAGCAGTGCCACTTCCCGCCAGCGATTTGGCTCTTGCCGAGCCAATGTCGCCATCGTGTCTGGGTAGTCGGTGTCGGTCAGGTGACAGGCTGCCAGGTATTCCTGAAAGGTACGGTGCGGAAAGGTATAAACACCGACCCCACGCGGCAGCAGCAGCCCAGCCCGGTCGCGCAGGTATTCAATGAGCCGCTTCGGTTTCACGTCGGGGTTCTGGCTCAGGTCTAGTAGCCCTGTCACCAGCCCGGCTTCGGCCACATCCGCCGTGCCGGTCAGCTCCGGCTGTTGACGATGCGCTTCATACGCCAGCCGGTTGAGCAGGCGGCGCACCTGCTCCCGGTCTACTTTGAGCCACTCGGCCAGGCTGGGTTGCAGCACCACTGCTGCTTTTTCTTTGTTCCGCACAATCTTGGGACTTTCCCACCAGTCCAGCAGCAAATCGACAGTGTCAGCGTACAGTTCCTCCCGCTTCTCCGGCAGGCTGCCGCCCCGCCAGGCGTGCAGGCTGGCCATCAACGTCAGCAGCAAGGGCCGCTGCGCCAGCCCGCTCAGGTGGCTGCTACTGGCAATTGCCCGTTTGAGCAACTCCGCCCGCCCCTGCGCGTCATCCCGGTTCAGCCCCCTCAGTACCGCAATGTGCCGATACCAGCCATCCACAAAGCGCACAATCTGCCCCGGACTGAACGGGGCCAGCAGCGTTTCTTCAAAGGTTTGCAGCCGCCAGTCCTGCTGTTGGTAGGCGTAAGTGCGGCTTGTGACCAGTATCCGGCAGCGCCCAAACACCCGGCTGAAATCCGTCACCGCCTGCTTGATCTGCACCCGCCGCGCATCCGCTTCCGGCACTTCGTCCAGTCCGTCCAGTAGCAGCAGCCCGCCCTCTTTCAGCAAGGTCTGGCTCAACGGTTTGGCATAGATGCCCAACGCCGCCGCCTTGAGTTCTGCCACAATGAAGCGCCACAGATGTTCCGCCGTGGCCGTCTCGCCCACCGGCGGCAGTCCCCGCGCCGCAAAGTCGCGCAGCACCACCTTCACCGGCAGCAGCGCCCCGTGCCGCCACGGTTGGCGCTGCTCCTGCTCGTTGCCCTCATCATCGGGCAGCGGCGCGGTCAATAATGTCAGGTTGATGGTCTCTTGGCCCAACAACTCCCCCGCCAGACACATCGCCACGAAATCGACAAAGGTGGTCTTGCCGCTGCCGGGATCGCCCAGCAGCACCAGCCGATGGTGGCGGTCAAGCTGTTCCAGCGCCGAAATGCGCCGCGATTCCTGCGGGTTTTTGTCTGGCCGAAGGGCCATTTCCCGCCCCGATTCGGCGCCGCTGGTCAGCAGGGCTGTGTAGACCGCGCTCAATTCCAGCCGCGATTCACTCTGACTGCTGGCGGCTTTGGGGTCGATGCCAATTAGCGATAGGCCGCCGCACGTTTCCAGCAGCCGGTTGAGGTAGGCGTTTCGCTGCGGGGTGCTATTCGGTTCGGCGGCTTCGACGATCTGCTTGTCGATGAAGGTGTTACCGTCGCCGGTAATAAGATGACCGCCGGCAATGTTACCGACCACGGCCCGCTCCCCGGCCTCGATGTCGCTGCCCTGTAGAACGATGTTACCCACACCGCTGAGGGTGATAATTTGCGCTTGCAGGGCAGAAATGGTGGCCTCGATTTGCTCATCCGGCACAATACCGCGCAGGGTCTCCTGAGCCGCAATGGCTTTTTGCAGTTTCTCAATTTGGGCATCGTTTGACATCGGTGACCTCTGATTTGAATGACGTGTAGTTTTTGGTAAAATATACGTCAGTTGTTATCGTTTTACCAGATGAGCAGGTTGCAATGGAAAAAACCAAGTTGACCCTTAGAATTGAACAGCCGGTCATCGAATCGGCTAAAGCTTACGCCCGGCAGCATAATACTACCCTTTCCAAACTGGTGTCGGAGTTTCTCAACTCGCTGCCGGTTGATGAAGATGCGCCGTTGCTGCCCATCTTGCGGGAACTGACCGGCGTCCTGCCGGCAGATGTCTCGCTTGCCGAACATCACGACTTTCTGGCTGAAAAATATGGCCGATAAGCCGCGCATCTTGTTGGATGCCAACATTGTGCTGGATGTTCTGGCTCGTCGTGACCCCCATTATGCAGCCTCGGCAGCGGTCTGGGCACTGGTCGAGCAAGGTCACGCCGATGGCTTTCTGGCGGCGCACACGCTAACCACCCTCCATTATTTGTTGAGCAAATACCAGGGGCCGGCTCAGGCGATGATCAACCTGACCAAACTGCTCCGGGTGTTTCGGGTGGCCGGCGTTGACCAGGCTGTCATCGACCAGGCGTTGGCGTTTGGCTGGGCCGATTTTGAAGACGCGGTGCAGATGGCTGCCGCTTTCAACCTGCCCGCCGACTATCTCATCACCCGCAACCCCAAAGATTTCAAGGACGCGCCGGTGCGGGTTTTGCAACCCGGCGACTTCCTGGCCCTGCATTCGCCCCGTTGAGTCGCTGCTACTTCTCCCGCGCCGCGATGATTTCCCGCGCTCTGGCCACAATCTTGTCCCACACACCCTTCACCCCGGCCACCGGATTAACGGCGGTGGTGGCGATGGTGTCGATGATGTCCGGGGCCATCGCCTCGATATTCCGCAGTCGCCGCCGCAGAAACGACTCATCCGGCAGCTCGCCGGCCTCAACCGCCGCCTGCGCCGTAGCCGCCAGTTCGGTCACTTCGGCGGTCACGTCCTCCCGGTCATCGGGCGTCAGGGCCGAGTTCGCTCCGATCTGCTTGTACAATGGCGCAAACAGCGCCGCCAGCGTCTCGCCATTCACGCCCGAATCGCCGGTGTTGATGTCGCCGCCGGCAATGCTGCCGATGACCGCGCCCCGCCCGGCTTTGATACGGCTGCCTTTGATGCTGACGTTGCCACTGCCGAGGGTCACGTCGCCCTTGACTTCTTTGGCGGCGAACGTCCCTGGCCCGGTCGCGGCAATGGCGTCGCCGCTGCCTTGCGCAATCGCCCCGCTGCCACTCAGGGTGGCGCTGTGGCTGCCTTGTTTCTGCCCGGCCTCGACTGCCGCTAGCAGCCGGTGCAGATGCGCAGCAAAGTCGGCATCGTTTTGCAGGGTAATGGCCAACTCGTGCTGCACCGGTTTATCGTAGACAGCCGGCTGGCTGCGGAAACCGTCGGCCAGCACCTGGCCGCGCGAAGTCTGTTCGAGGTGGGTCAGGGTGGCATCGCGCAGTTGGTCTACAATGTCCGGCGGCGCGGTCTCTGCCGATGTGGCCAGCAGCGCGGCCAGCACGCTCTGGCTCAACCCCTGGTAGAAGGGCAAGAGCAGCGGTTGCAGCGCCGCCTGCCACTCCGCTTCGGTCAGGTCGCCGGCGATGACTTGCTCAGTCAGGGCGATGGCCTGGCGATGGTCGGCGACCTGGTTGAGCAAGTCGAGCGGGGCGTTGCCGGCGTAGCGGGCTTCGCGCTCCCGGAGAATGCCCAGGTTTTCGTGGAGTTTGATGAGGAATTGCTTGGGTTCCATTGTGGCTTGCTCCTGCAAATAGGTGACAGTTATCAACCCGTCAGTTTTGTGCTACAATATCGACAATCAATGATTGAGGCAATTTTGTGCAGATTATCTACACCCGACACGCCCGGCAACGGATGCAACAGCGTGGCGTTACCACTGCCGAGGTAGAAGAAACGTTGGAGTTTCCCGACGAAATTCGCCCCGGTGATAATGGCGAAGAAATTGCCGTCAAACAGTTTGGCAACCGTGAATTGCGGATTGTGTTTGCAACTACAACGCCAGATGCCGTTTTGATCTACACCGTTATTAAGCCAAAGATAAAGTACAGGTAACACCGATGAAAATAGATTACGATACGCAAGCCGATGCGATGTATATTCAACTCCGCGAAGGCGATGTTGAGGATACGCTGGAAGTGAACCAGCACGTTTTTGTGGATGTCGATGCCGCCGGCGAACCACTCGGCATTGAAATCCTGTTCAGCCAACACACTCTCCAACAACTCGATTTGGCCAGCATCACCGTGAACATTGCCGCCGCGCCGCTATCCTCAGCCGCCTGAAAATCCCGCAGTTAAATATTTACAGCGACCGCTTTGATTTGAGTCAATCAGCCTGATGTTCCTGGCAGATTGACTTATCCACATCTGGCCAGTCCAGTACCGGCGACATTGCCTCAAATAGCTCCACCTGCCGGACCACCCATCCGAAACCGGAACAACGGCGCGGATATAATTCCAGTTGCCATCTTCTGCCGTTCCGGTCAATCTTTAAACACGAGCGGCAGGTAGCACAGATAGGCGCAGTCAGCCGGTTCGCACAGAATAAAACTAACGGAGTTATAGACTGTGGTTGGGCTGACCACACTCTCAACGCTCACCCGCGCCCGACTGGTGGCTGTGGCCGGCGTGTCCCAGGTGTACACGCCGCTATTGGCCAGGTTGGTGGCCAGCGTGGTGGTTACACCGTCGATGGCGCAGGAGAGATTGACCTGCATCACTGCTCCGGTAGTTGTCCAACGAATTTGCTGTGAACTGTTGACCGGCCAATGCGCCCCGCTATTGGGCGCGGTTAAGGTTAGGGCCGGGGCGGGGGTTGAACCGGCCTGCCAGCGATGGTAGAAAACGTTGAGCAGCGACACAAATTCAGCGGCGGCTTTTTGTTGGCCGGCAGCGGTGGGGTGGCTATCGCCGCCGCTGGCATAGGCCGAGGTGTTGCTGCTGACAGTTTGCATGTGCTGCACAGCGCCATTCCACCAGCGATGGTGATTGCCGCTCACCTGGCCGGCGTCATTGGTATCAACATCGCCGGCGTTGCTGGTAAGCACGTTATAATAATCAAAAACGGCCACATTTTGCAGCGGATAACCGGCCAGCCAGTCGTTGACCAGCCAATTGTTAAAAGCGCGGGCGTTGGCCGCCTCGGTGGCGTTGGTTGCAGCGGCGGCCAACGGCGGGGCGGTGATCACCACAAAGAGCTTGTCGGGGCGGGTGGCAAAGTAGGTGAGCAGGTTGTTGTAAACAGCTTTGGCGTTGGCAACCGATAATTCCCAATCATTCGGGGTAGTGTAGACCGGGTCGGTTGGGTTGCCAGATAGAGCGGAGTTGGGAAAACAGGATTTGAACATAATAACCTCGTTCTCCCCGCCGGGATCGCCGACCAGCCGCGACCAGTCGCCAAAGCCGCCCACGTTCTGGCCGGTTTCGGCGTACAGGGCGGTCAGAAAGGTGGCGTGGTCGGGGCCGGTAAACCATTCCGGCCAGTTGTAAATGTCGGTGCGGTCGCCGATGCTGTCTGGCCCCCAGCCATAGTTGGTGGCGCTAACGTAGTAGTTGTTGTCACGCAAGGCCAGCGCCAGACCGCCGTTGTCATCGGCCAGCCAGCCGCCGCCGGTGGAGTGGTGAATGAAGATCAGCTTGACTGGGCTGACCGGCGGGCTGGGGTCATCGGCCTGGACGGTAGGGGGCGAGTCGGCCTGTACTGCGGGCAGAAATATTGCCGGCGTGGCCAATTCAAACAGCACCGCCACAACAATACCCATCAAAATAGTCTGCGTTCGCTGAGTGAACACATTGCACCTCACTGTTTCTCCAGCTAAATTCTGTTGGTCACCGTCCCCCCCCGCTCAGTTGATCAGGCACGGCAGATGCCCTGCCTGATCAATTGATTATTCCTGCATCATTTTCAGTTCAACCGCCCACGCCGAAACATCCCTCACAAAAACCTCCGCGAGAAGCCCATCCCTTCAGGGATGGTGAGGGATAGCGGGTTGCCCGTCAGGGCAACGCTCCCAATGAGTATCCGTGTTCGTCGGCCCGCTGCGCCAACGAATAATCGCATCAATAGTGCTTGTCGGAACATTAGTTCTACGGTAGAATATATCTATCAAGCCTAATGAGGCCGTTCGGTGAATATTAACCAACCTAACAAAACGTACCATTCAACCAAGTCCCTGGTCTACAGTTGTCAGTACCACGTCATTTTCTTCCCCAAGTACCGGCGGAAAGTGCTGGTTGACGGTGTTGATGAGCGTCTCAAGGAACTTATCCTCGAAAAACAGGTCAATACGGCTATGAATTGGTTGAAATGGAAGTGATGCCCGACCGCGTTCATCTGTTGCTCGATGTCAACCCGCAATTAGGCATTGTGAAGATAGTCGGACAAATCAAGGGCTACACAGCCCACACCATCCGCAAGGAATTTCCGTGGATGAAAAGCCGTCTGCCCAGTCTTTGGACGCGCAGCAAGTTCATCTCGACGTGCGGCGCGGTTTCGCTTGAAACGGTCAAGCAATACATTCAGGAACAAAAAGGCAAGTAACCTGTGGCCCGAATTACGACCCCCTCGTTCATAACTGAAATTGAAGTTGCCCTTGAGCCGGGGCAGGAAAGAAGCCTGCTTGTCCGCCTGGAAGTGGCGCGGCAACTCTACAACGCGGTTCTGGGCGAAAGTCTGAAACGCCTGAGCCTGATGCGCCAGTCCAAAGGGTATCAGGCCGCTTTGAAAATGCCCAAAAAAGTCAAGCCCCAAAAGGGCAAAAAGATGGTCAGCAATCCTGAACGCATCAAAGCGTTCAAGGAAGTCAGGGAACAGTACGGCTTCCGGGAATATGACCTGCACGCTTATGCCGGGCAGATCAAACAATCGTGGATAGGCGAACATTTGGACATCAACACGGTTCAGAAAGTGGCTACCCGCGCATTTCAAGCCACATTTCAGTACGCTGTCGGCAAGCGGGGTCGGCCCCGTTTCAAGGGCAAGAACCAGTTTGACAGCGTGGAGGGCAAGAATCAGGCAGCGGGCATCCTGTTGAGAGATGTGGAAGACCAGCCTGTCATCAAATGGAAGGGACTTGTCCTTAACTTGCGTGTTCCCCCGGATGATGCGGTTATCCGGCACGGGCTGGAAAGTCCGGTCAAGTATGTCCGGCTGGTACGGCGCAAGATTCGGGGTCGAAACCGCTTCTATGCCCAACTGGTCAATGAAGGCAAACCATACCAGAAGCCGGGCAAGGTCATCGGCACAGGTGAAGTCGGTCTGGACATCGGCCCGTCCACCATCGCCTTTGTCAGCGATACCGACGCCGGTCTGGAACTCTTTGTCGCCGATATTGCCGACAAGGAAGCTGAAATCGCCCGACTACAACGGGCAGTTGAGCGACAACGGCGGCTGAACAACCCGGACAACTACGAACCGACCCGGTGGGTCAAAAATGCCAACGGTAATTGGGTCAGAAAACAAGGCCGGATCAAACCGGGTAGACATCAATGGGTGGTTTCCAGCCGGATGAAACGCAATCAGGAAAAATTGGCCGAACTCCATCGCCGACTGGCCGCGCACCGCAAATCGTTGCACGGTGAATTGATCAATCGTATCCTGAGCTACGGAAACCATATCAAAACCGAAAAACTGTCTTATCGGGCGTTCCAAAAAATGTTCGGCAAATCTGTCGGCAAACGTGCGCCGGGGTCGTTTATGACACGATTGCGCCTCAAGGCTGGAAGCGCCGGGGGTGAGGTCGTTGAGTTTCCGACCCGCAGCACCAAACTGAGCCGGACTTGCCACGAATGCGGAACCATCCGGGAAAAGCCGCTTTTCAAGCGGTGGCACATCTGCGATTGCGGCGTTATCGCGCAACGCGATCTGTACAGCGCGTTTCTGGCGAAATGCGTTGAGAACGACCGACTCAATGTGAGGCTGGCTAAAGAAAGCTGGCCGGGTGCTGACTTCATCCTGCGGGCGGCATTGGGTCGTATTAAACCGGCAAGTGACGGGCGTTTGCCCGCCTCCTTCGGCCTGAACCGGAGTTTGAGTTGGTCGCCCGCAATGTTCTCTATGAAATTGGCTAAGACTTCGGATGTTGTGGGTCATCAAATCCCTTTGGTGGCCGAGAGCCGTTGAAAGGTCAATCCAATTCAGAACCCCACCCGCTTTTAGCGGTGGGAGAAGTCAGAGTAGAGCAAAGGCGACTTCTGTTGGGTACCGGCGTCGGAAATGGCGGTTGTACTCAAACCTCAAAGTCGTCGGCTTCATCAGCCGGCCGTTTTCCGTTGCCATTCTGCGCGTTCGCCAAAATCTGCTGCAAGTGTCGGACCAGGCCGGGCAATTCGGGTGGCTTGATTCTTTTGAGTTCCCGGTTCAATTCCAGGTGAGTAGCCCGGTACTGTTCAATGCGTTCAGCGATCTCTCTTTGTTCAGGCGTGGTCGAAACATCGCCGCCAAATAGCTCTTCCAATGCGCTTTCATTGCCCAGCGAAGTGAAGCCGTGCTGGCTGAGTTGCCAGGCGTCCTGGGCTGCCCGGGCCAGCAGTTCTTTGTAAACCACCTGAGCGAGTGCCTCGACTACCATAGAATATGCGGCGTCGCGCAGTTTACCGGTTAGCTGCCGGGGATCGAGTAGGTCGTCGTTGTTGTACGGTTTGTCTTGCATCCAGATTTTAGCTCCCAAAGATGAATATGTTTGCAGCGTCGGTTGGCCTGAAGAGTTGCCGGCAAAAGTTCTCAGCGTTGTAAGATACGGTGAAAACCGGTAGTTTGCTTTAGCTGCCTAATGAGCCATACCAGGCCATCGACCCACGACCAGCCGTCCACCGCGATGTCTGCCAGCGGCCACAGGAAACGCGGCCCCCACGGATCGCGGCGATGGGTCGGGACGTCTACCAGAATGTGCAGTGTCCAGGCGGCCAGTTCCCGCCGTGGCCGGCGCCCCGTCACTACCCGGATGACCACTGCGCCGGCGACTGCGACCGGCAGACTGTGACTGGCATAGTGCAGCACGGTCAACCAGCGCGGCGGCTCAGGCCAGGCATTGCCGGTCAGGGCAGAGCGAAGCTGGCCTCGGGCAATGACGCAGGCCGGGTAGACAGCGTAAAACGGCGCGTCGGGGACCAGGCCACAGGCAATGGTGCGGCGCTGCTTGCCGTCGAATCGCCGGGTGAGCAGGGTGTGGGTCAAGGGGTCCATTGGCGAGGGTATTTCATTGGTTACGCCAATAAATCTTCAATTCAACCATCCTTTGGCATTAAAAGCATAATGCAAATTTTGTACTAAAGTTAGTTTCCGACCCTCTCATAACGATTCTAATACTTTCTACTTTACTTTGTTTACAGTGTAGCTAGCCATCTGCTGTAATTGCGGCACGGCATAAGTATGTGGGATGTGTTCTTGTTCAAGGCGAAGAGAGTTAGTAACGACATACTGTGCCAGTTCGGCTTCAATCGAGGTAAGGTGTTCGAAACGTTCGGTGCAAGGTGTGGCGTTGTTAGCCGCTACGTTGTCATCCAACGTTTGGCGATCCATTAGCACCGAGCGTGTATGCGGAAACAGCCCTCGTAGGTCTGATAAAATCTCGAAACCGTGGCAGTCGATGTCACCCCAGTAAATAATGTTGCACTGCGTCAACCACGGCACATTGCGTAGCAAATGTACGGCAAAGCCCTGGCCAAACATTGCCACTGTATTGTCCAACGGTGGCAGTGTGAGAAAGTTAATCAGGTTTTCGACAATGATAACGTACCGGGGGTGCAAATGGCTACTCAACAGATAAGCCGCCTGCTCCACCGGCAGCGCCAGGTCGTCGAGATTGAGACCGTATGGCGATTTGAGTTGCTCATCAAGCAGACGTAATCTCAGTAAAGCGGGTGAGCTTTTTAGCCCGAATCGTTGGCAAAAATCGGATGTTTCAGCATCGATAGACGCGGCGGGCAGTAGCGTATCAAGCAAACGGCGTAGCGCGCTTTCGTTTCGCTCGATGAATTTGGTATGGACGGGAATGGGCAACTCTCTAATGTACAGGTTGGGGCGGGGTGTGCGAATAAAATATTCGCATACAGTCAGCAGGTCATCCCATTGACCATGATTATCAATGACCAATTGAGGTTGGGCGTAACACAACGACTCCAGCGCCGGCAGCCGGCACCGAATATTCTGCACATCGGTCACAAACTGGTCGAATTCAATACGCTTTCGGGCCAGGCCCAAAAAGTCATCAAGCTGATCGATGACCACCCATTTCGGCTCGGTTTGTTGGCCCAGTTGACGCCGTCTGGTCTTGTCCCAAATTAGCTCGTAGCCCACCCCCGTCTGCACTTTTGATGCCTGCCGTAACTGATCGATACTCTGCCGCCGTTCAGCCAAATCAGCAGGCAAACGCCCCACCGGAAACTCCAACGGAAACAGCGACTCTAGGTCATCTTTAAGCCACGCTCGTAGCACACCCCGATATTTCTTCCCAACGCGACGGACAATTTCATCAGGCGTAATCACGGTGTCTGAACCTCGGCCAGGAATTCACGCCGTCGCTCCACATACTCAGCGTGAGACAAGTTGAACAGCCGCGAGTGATTGCCTTCGGCGTTATTGACTACCAGATGGTAGGTGTGTACGTAATTTTCGATGATGTGTAGTTGCTGCATTGGCGTCACCACCAGCAATTGTAGGCCAAGTTGGTCAAAGAGTTGCATAGCGAACCGGGCATTATCGTCATCCAGCTTGCTAAACGCTTCATCGATAACCACAAACCGAAACGATCTTGGCTCAGTGAAAATATCTTGCAAGCCGTATTGGTAGGCGATAGCCGAGGCCAGAATGGTGTAGGCCAGTTTAGCTTTTTGCCCGCCCGACTTGCCCGATGAGTCGGTGTAGTAGTCTACCTGCCGGCCGTCAGCGTCAATCTGTTCGGCAGAAAATTCGCGCCACCGGCGCACGTCAATCACGCGCCGCATCCAGCCAGGATCATTGTCAAACTGCTCTATCAACCTTTTAATGCGGTCAAACGCCCGCTCCAGTTCCTCACGGGAATTGTCACCTGCGTCAGGGATACAGGCTTCAATTTGCCGCCTGAAATCGTTGATTTCAGGATCGCGGGTACGTTCGGCAATTAGTCTGATGGTAGAGCCGCTGCCGTAGTCAACTTTTGCCAGCGAGTCGTTCAATTCGTCGATGCTACGTTCAATCTGACGCTCTTGTTCAGTCAGGTTTGAATAGAAAGCTATCACGCCGCGGGTCACAGTGCGGTCGAGCATCGCTTTAAATCGAGCCTCATATTTGGGTAGGTCGTCGCTTTCGAGCCGCCGATGAATCTGTTCAAATGCTGCCAGGGTGTCGATACTGGCCGTCAAAGCCGCACCCTCATCGGCATACTCGCGCCGAAAGGTACGCATCGCATCGATGATAACCGCTTCTGAACGATTTTGATGGCCGCGAAAACCACCTACCCGGTTTCTGATTGATGTCTCTAGCTCAACGTGGCGAATATTAAGCCCCTCAATGGTCAAAGGTTCTTTGTCAATTTCAGTGAATACGTCTTGTACCCGCGCCGCCAGTGTCCGAAGTTCCTCGGTAACGGTTTCAAGTGTTGCATTGGCTTTTTTAAGCGCCTGCTGACTCTCTCCCAGTTTCGTATTCAGTACAGCAATTCGGCTCGTCACCTCGTCGCGGCGGTTGGAAACCCGCTGCACCTGCTCCTGTAACACCTCTTGCTGCTGTTCCAGATTTCGCAATTCCGAGTCGTCCAAATTAGCTAACTGATTTTCCAGGCGATCCAGCTCAATTTGGCGGCTGCGCCAGTCAATCGAGGCAAAGGTGGTCACATCGAGCAGATTTTCAAGCGCCCGCACTTCGTTGCGGCGACGATCAAGAGTCTCCTTGATTTTGCGAGTCTGCTCTGCCAGCTTTTGCGTTTGTCGAGCCACGTCATCCAGTTCGGTTTCAAGTTGGTGTAGCTTTTGGCGATTATCCCAACCTAGAACATAGCGGCTGCGGTCATTCAAGTTGTGGCGGTCATCTTTTTCGTGGCGGCTGCGGTTGTGTTTGATTTGTCCCTCACGTGTGATGGCTCGCTCCGCTTGCTGAAAGTCGGCCAGGCTGACGCAGCAAACGTAGTTGAAGCGGCGCATCAACTCGGCAGCCAGCCAGTCGTGGTAGGGCGTGTCCTGTTTAATTTGCACCTTGTCGAAGGCAAATTCCCCGGTTTGAGACGCCGCAACCGGCTGTGAGCGCGAGTGGTCTGCCTCAATCCGCCGATAGACCAGCCGTCCACGTAAATTGTGACTGTTAACAAACCGGCTCACCGCTGCGTATTGGTCTTCGGGTACGAGCAAATCCTGAGCGAAACTATGAAGCAACCGCTCCAGCGCCCCCTCCCAGACGGCGTCTTCATTGCGGACACGCAGCAACTCACCGGCAAAGGTCAACGTATCGGGCGAAAGGCCCAGCGCCGCCCCAATCTCTTCGCGGATTAGGGCTACTTTGCGGGGAATATTGCTGAGATTTTGGCGCAAATATTCAATTTCCTCATTGAGTATTTTGGCTTGTTTAACCAGATCGGCCTGCTCAATTTCGGCCCCAGTTCGCTGAGACTCTAACTCGGTGATGGCTGCTTGAGTGGTTTGCCGAGCGACACGGGCCTGCTTGCGGTTGTGATGAAAATCATCCTCGTTTTGATAAACGGGCCAGCCCAGCAGCGTGGCTTGCTGGTCATAATTTTTGGTCGCCCGTTTGAGAGCGTCGATCTCGTTACGAAGCGACGGCAGCCTGCTTTCAATTTCGCGCTTCATCTGCCCAACACTATTTTGGGCGATAGAAAACTTAACTTGCTCCAAACTGTGGCGCAGGCTTTCCAGTTCGGCCTCAACGGTTTCAAGTCGGCTTTGCTCTGTTGTACGAAGACCTTTGGTCGTTTCAATAGCCTGGGTTAGTAGTTTGCGAGCCTGCCCGGCTACATAAAATGGAATCAACGGCCTGACCGCTTCGTAGCGTTCAATTTGCGTTTCGTAGCGCCGATACTCGCGCCCAGCCTCAACCAGCGGTGCTAAAATTCCCAGCTGCCGGGCTGCTTTTTGGATAGCCACGTGAGCGTCGTTGAGTTCACGATATTGGGTGCGCAGCGCCTCCACCCGTTCGTCCGGGTTACCCTTATCCAGCATGTGTTCGCGCACAAAGCTGTTCAAGCCGGTAATATCTTTTACCGCCACGGTTTGATTGAACAGGTCGAGCGCCTTGGGCTTGCCGTTCAATCCCAGCAACTTTCGGGCTACCCGAATGTACTCCGAAAATGAGTTACCAAACGTCTGCACGCCGTCAGGCAGATGCTTACCGGTGATGTGGCGTTGTCCAAAATGCTTCTCAATTGTCAGTTCGAACGGCGCTACGTAAAACCGTTTCTCCACCCGGTCGACGTTGCTCAACCACAGAATTTGGGCTAAAGTGACGGTTTTTTGTTGGCTGGGGTCCAAAAACACAGCCAGTAGTACGCTGTGTGATTCCGGGCCGCGCAAGCTATTGGCTTTGGCTTCAATGCTGTCCTCACTGCGAGATCGGCTGTATTGTCCGCGCACGTAAGTGCGTTCCTGCCGCTCCCCACGGTTGCCAGTACCGGAGGCCATGTTGTAATTTCGCTTGCGATGTTCAACCAATAGCGTTAACAACGCGTCAACCACGGTTGATTTGCCGGAGCCGTTGACGCCGGTCAGTACTGCGGTTTGGGCGTCAGGCTGCATCGTCCAGATTTCGTTGTGAAACGTACCCCAGTTGTACAGTTCCAGCCGGGCCAACCGAAAGCCGGTGGGTTCGTTAAACAGATTCATCATCACCATTGTCGTCGTCTGCCTCATTTTGTTGTTGCAGATAATCAATCAGCCGGGTCTTAATCAAGTCCATCTCGTCGGCGCTGATTTTGGCCCGCAGCAGTGGCCGCACTTCAAAGCGTCCGTCACTGTGGGACGTCAAAAAACCGTATCTTTTCAAACGGTTGATCGTATTCGATAAATTTTGTTCAACCTTGCGTTCGTCGGCCTGGTCGTCAAGAAAAATTGACAACATTTCAGCCAGCTCTTCTTCAGCCAAAATCAGCCTGCTGCCATCAAGGTCGCGCATTTCATGTTCATCGAGCCGTTCGCGCAGTAGCACCAGCGTCAATGTATCGATGAATGACAGGTTGCGGCGACTGGTTAGCGCCGGTAACATGTTCTTGCCGTCATCGTCCTGGCTGTCGTCGTACAAATAGGCAAAGTTACCAATTTCATCAAGATGCAGGCTTAACCCGATTTTTGCCAAATAATCACGGACGGGCAGTTCGTAATCGCGTATCTGCGTCCAGGCCGGATCATCGTGATAAACGGGGCCTTTGAGCAGCTTTCGCACGGCAGCGGCGTAGGGTTCAACCATAGTCAGCGGGTCAGGCACTGTTGGCCTCCACGCCCCGGCGTGGTTGCCGAAACACCACTTTTGGGGCCGCAATTGATTTTTGCCCGGCACTTCCAGGCGTTTGAATAACAATTGTTTGGTGCGCGGTGCGGTCAATAGCGTGCTGCGGTTCGCGAGCAGCAATCAGCACATAGCCAATAACCTCGGCAATACCTTGTGTTACGGGGTAACTTTCAACCAGTTCGACCAGGGTCACCTCCGGGCGGCTCATCAGCAGTCGTTTGATGTTAGTCTGCAAAACCCGCTCATCAATAAAAAATGTATCGTACAGTGTTGCCAGGGTGTCCACATCAAGTTGGGTAGAAGCTGGGCGCGGCCGTTCGATGGCAGTCAGTTTGGGCGGTGGGTCAAACAGCGGGCGGGCCAGCGGCAGGTCAATATCCGGCTCGCCCTCAATACTAAAAAAAGGACGGCGGCTGCCAAGCAGCGGCTTACGGGAGTTCGGTTGAATTTGGCTAACCAGATGTTTGATTTCACCCGACAACATCTGCACCCGGCGACTCTCGGTGATGTTACGCGTATCAACAACGCGTCGCAAATGTTCGGCCAGCCGCCGGTTGGAGCGGTTAACCCGTTCACCGGCATCGAGCAGGTGTGACGTGAGCCGTTGCAAAATGATATTGTCGCCCACAAAGGTAGCCAGGCGCGGCATTTCAAACACCGTGTTGATGAGCGCGTCGAACCGGTCGCGCTGTTCGGGGTGAGTAAGTAGTTGATAAAAAGCCCGGAAGCTCTGTCCCTCGTCGCTGGCTTCAAGCTGCTCATCGGCTTCAAGCGCCGTGCCCAGGATTTCGCCACGCCGCGTTCTGGGGTTGAGTTGGGCTTGCTGGATGGTCCGCGCCATTTCGCGGAAACGCTCTTCAACCAGGCTAAAATCACGCAGCAGTTGAGTTGCCATTGTGCTAATCTGGTCGAGCCGCTCACGGATTTGCACGTCGGTCAGCCCCTCCACTTGTTGAGTTGCCTCGATCCGGGCAATTTCCGCCTCGATCTGTTCGCGTCTGTCGTGTAGTTGTCGTAGTCGCGCCCCCACATCCTCGGTACTTTGGGTAATGACATCATCGAGTAACGTTAAAATGGTGCGCAGCCGCGATTCAGTGCCGATCATTGAGCGACTCTGCATTGTCTCAAACCAATCGAGGATGCGCTCGGCATAGGGTGAGAGTTGGACCACGTAACCATCTTCGAGATTACGTACTCGCACCAAATCGTCCTCACGACTCCAGCGGTCAAGATAAAAATCGTAGCCGTGACGATACTGAGCCTCGGCAGGCAGCCCTGCGTTGACATGTTCCAAATAGAGGTCGAGCTGTTCGCAAAACGTCTCCTGGGGCAGAGCCACTTCATGTTTGCGCTTAAACGCATAATGCAAAAAGCCAACAGCCAGCGGCAGCCACTCCTTACGCAGCGCGGCAATTGCCGGATCATTTTTATAGAGAACTGCAATTGTGTGGTAATCCATATCGAGGACCCCTTGATCTAAAAAACGCGATCAATATCCGGTTAATATTTCAAGCCCTTATGGTGTCGCCACGCCCCGCAACTGCTCACTGGCGTTTTGCAGATATTTACCAAATGGCGTTTCGCTTATTGCAATGTCGATGGGCACACCCATAGCTACAGGAACATTCACTTCAATTGGAATAGTCCGACTGAAAGGTACGGTCACCTCGGTGCTGATGGGGATGTTGATCGGAATATCCATTTTAACCGGTACTTTGCGGTCAACTTTGACTGTCAGGGTTTTGGAAATAGGGAAGTTAACCGGAATCTCGGTTTTAACCGGAATATTGCGATTAATGGGGACTTCCACGTCCAGTTTGACCGGGATTTGGGCGCGGATGGGGATATCGATTGAAGTTTCTCCATACAACGGGATATAAATTGGTACCGCGAAGGTGTTGTTGATAGAAATCACCTGGTCGATAGGCACTTTGATAATGTCGTTAAATGGCACAGTGGTATCGACCGGGAACACTTCATCAATTTGCAGATTGACCGGTACATCCAATGTTTGCTTGAACGGAATTTCGTTATCGACCGTCAGAGTGTGTTTTACGGTTAAACTAACCGGCACAAGCACATCCTCGTTGATGGCGATTTGAGTAGAAATAGGTAGTGTTTGGCTGAGTTGGACCGTGTATTGTAGATGGCCGTTAGCCAGGTCTTCCAAATCAGCGGCAGCCTGGTTAAGTGCGGCGTTAGCCGTGGCCCGAATCTGTAGTAGTGTCATCACCAGATAACCGATGATGATTGTTAGGATCACCAACCAGCCGATCAGAACGTATTGAACCCACCCTAAACGGTTGGATGTTGACTCTTTCTCCGTAGCTTCCATTTCAGCTCCTTATAGAGGGTGTTGGTCGATTAGAATTTCTACTTCTTCAAAGCCAAGCAGATTAAAAAACCTGGTCAGGGACGCCCGTGCCGAGTCAGCGGCCCGGTCGAGCAATTGTAAATCCTGCACGCTGGAGGCCCGCATTTTTTCCTGCGCCTCGGCCAGCATCGGCCCGGCTAACTCAATTGATTTGGGGCAGACCAAATCGGGGCAAAAACCCCGGTCTGAGATAATCTGCGTCCGGGCGGGATCGATGATGGGGTCGTACAGAATTTCTGGCGGCGGGAGCTGGATGCGAATATGTTTGCCATCGGCCCAAACATCGCCGTCCTTGATTTTTGTCAGATCAAAGCCGGCGACGACCCGCCCGTAAGCCAGAATTACAATTCTTTCGTTAAGCCCAAGTTTGCTCAGAATGTCATCAGCAAAGGTGCCGGTTACATCGGGTTTATTAACAACTTCCAACTGGGCCTGCACCGGGTAGGCTTCGACGCTGACCAGTTTGGCCACATCTCGCACACAATCAGCGGGGTTGGGGCAGGGCGGCAGTTCCTCAGGGCCATCGCAAATGTAGGAGTCGCCAATTCTGAACACAATCAGACCGGAGTTGCAGCCAGAGCCAAACCAAAAGCCGAGAACGGCAATGACCGCCAGCATAATTGCCAGACCGATAAGCAGCGCGTTTGCATTTTTCATCATCGACATCTCCCCTATTTGGCCACATCACGCCAGTTAATGGTTACGTCAGTTGCACCCAGCCGGCGCAACAGCAATTCAACCTTCGTTTCGGCATTTTGGCGGGCTTTTTCAAGTAATTTGGTTTCCCCGGCTTTTTTGAGGATGGCGGTTTCCGCATCCTTTTGGGCCGAAATCATCTCATTCCAATCCATACTGATAGGGTTAAAAGAAGAACCTTCCAGGGCTACTGTCTGCTCCAAATCCAGATTGGGATCGCCAAAAATTTCAGGAGGGGGCAGGGTGATCTGTACATTGGTAGCGAACACCTTTAAATCTTCGTCCCGCAATTTGTTCAAATCAATGCCGGCCTCAACCCATCCGACGGTAAACAGGATGATTTTGTTGTTCCAAAATGGGAAGGGCCACCATTTGGGTTTGTCTTCGTAGATCAACCAAACCTGGTAATCCTGGTCAGCAGTGATGAGCCGGCCCAAATCTCGAATGGGGCCGGGGGTGACAATGGGCGTTGGTGGTATGGTTGGTGTGGGCGTGGGGGTTGAGGTTGGAGTATCAGTGGGTGTAGCCGTAGGTGTGTTAGTGACAGTGGGCGTCGGCGTTGTTGTGTTTATGGGCGTCGGCGTGCTGCTGGGCAAAATTGAGGTCGCAGTTGGTCGGAACGTAGGTGCGGTGACAACCTGCGTAGCCGTATCATTACTGCCAAAACCGCCTGCGGCCCAAAAAGTGCCTACACCGCACAATACCGCCAGCAGTAGTGGGCCAAGCAATAAACCGAGTTGAATAAGTTGAGAGTTGGTTTTCATTGGTAAGTGTCTCCAACAAAGATTGTGATGGTTTGACCCTGTTTAATTGACAGCAAAATCCTTACAACAACATATCGTGTACTCTCCCGCCAAAGCGGTTAATCACCTTAACCGCATTCTTACCCGTCTCCGGTGGCTCAAAGGGCAGGCACTTGGTGTGGCATACATTCCTAAAATGCTTTACCCCGTGTGATATTTAACCCATCTCGATACAATTCCGGCACTTTGTACGACGATTGTCCTTGTTCCAAAAACCCAATATCCACTAAAACCCTGGCAAATCTTTTGGCCTCCGCCGGTTCTACCCCAAATATTTTGGCGATTGTATCATCGGTATGCTCCGCTTTTTTATCCTTGAAGCCTTCAATAAGCGCCCTGATTTCCTGGCTTGACTCAGCCACCAGCGTATCTTCTACCCGGTATTTGCTGAGGCGAGACAAGGCAGCGTCCATTGCCTCTGTCTCAATGAGTGGAACACTTGGGCCAGCCGTCCGGGGATGACGCTGCTCACGCCGCATTTGCTCGTCTTTAGCCAGGTTGATTAAATCGATGAGGTTTCGAGGGGATACAAAACCTTGCCCATCCCTGGTGGAAGATAACATCCAGTTCCAGGTTGATGGTCGTCGCTTGCCGGTTCCAAAGTGTGCCGGAAAGGTAAGGTCAAACAGGGCTTTTGAGTCATTATTGCCTATTGCCATCGCCTGATAAAACCCCTTATTTTCACGGAGTCGCTTGCCTACCAATGCAAACAAATCTTCATTATCCCACAAAATCTCTCGTTTGCGCGCATTGACGTGGGTTAGATTGACAAAGCGTTGCCCATGTATGACTTTCTGGAATAAGTCATTGCGAACAAAGAGTTTGAGCTTGACTCGGTTAAATGCCAGTAAGTCCAGGTAAGTCCTCAACAACGCCCGCAATGCCGGAATTTCCACATCAATATACCCGACAAACGCCTCATCCAGCCGGTCCAGAACCACCCAGATCGTGATTTCGTGTTCATCCAACACATCATTCAATAAAGACAATGCTTCATCGTGTGGAATAACGCCGATTTCCTTTGTTGTATCTGTGCTGGCATCGAAATCGCCAAACTCCACTTTGGGCATCACAATGGGAATTCCCAATGCGTCAAATGTCATTTCTACAGTAGCCGACTTTGGCTTTAAGAAATGTTGCGCCCACCCCGTCAGCTTGGAGAATATTGTTTTAGGCGAGTCATCCGTATGACTGCGCAGACCAATTTGGTTTAGCAGCGTGTCCAATTGCTGTGCCTTCTTTGTTTGCGCGCCGTCGAAAATATGTAACAACCAGTTTCCCACCAAAGAAAGGATGTAGGTTTTCCAGATAGAAGTGTATTGTCCCTCAGTCATCGGATCGGTGTGGGTTAGATTTTGAAATATGGGGCTGCCCGCAAGGTTGAACCCGGGAATGATCTCAACATTGGAAAAACGGGACGATTTTTTGTAACGCCGGGTGAGATACTGATACATGGCTGTTTTTCCGGCCCCCTTGTTGCCGGTGATAATATCCGCCCGGTCATCAACCAACGCCTGGAAGGAGTCGGTTTCAATAAAATATCGCTCCAACTCCTGGTCGAACTCAGCCACAGAACATCCCATATCAAGTTCTGCCAACGCCTTTTGAATGTTCATTTCAACTGCCACCTTTACCGATGTCTCATTGAATTTTTGCCCTGTTTTTGCGTAATCTTTGGCCCGGTCGCCGTCAGTGCCGCCTGCACGCGCTATAGACTAACGCCGGCGCAGTGGTCAGCAACATTTTTCAACTACGAAACATACGCTGAGAACTATATGGTTACCGTCTGTGATTCCAACCCTTTAAGTGGCATAACGGCCAATTTTCTTAACCGCAGCCGGCGTTTTGTAAAATAGCTTCTCGATGCGTGACCACGGCTATTTGATGTCTTTATTGATTTAACTGTACAATGCCCGTCCGGGGTTGCCTTTCGATTAACACCAAATTTGGATGGTCTCCGTAGAATTTCTGGGCCAGTAGCCTCATTTGTAAGTCGCTTCATCTGGACAACAACTTCTTCCGGTGCCGGCAGATAAACTTTTTCGCGTTGTGCCGCCAGCTTTTGGCAATCCGACTCAAACTGACGATAAGCAAAATTTTGGCGGTCCAAGTCAGTGGGGCCGGCCTTATACATCTGCCGGAACCATCGGGCTGACACCTTCTTTTTTACTATGGGTGCCAGTTTCTCGATCTCCGCTTCTGAGAATAGAAAATCATAGCTCAAATCGCCTATGGCTTTCTCTAGCAATCCTCCCAGATAAACAACATCATCAGATACAATTCGGTCAGCAATAGCCTTAGTGCCGAGTGAACTAACAGTGCTACCTGCCAGAGCACCAATAATGCCGCCCGCCACGCCACCAATGACCGTCCCTATCACTGGAACCGCACTGCCAATAGCTCCCCCGGCTGCCGCTCCAGCCACCCAGCCGCCTACACCACCAGCGACTCCCGAAGCATTGACCGCCGCATTCTTGGTGAACTGTTTCCAGGACACACTTCGCGCTACCGCTGCGTGATAGATATCAGGCGTTGTCGTTACCGAGAAAGCTATCGTTGCCGTAATCAGGTTACTGCGTAGTAGTTTCGCTACGTGGTTCACCGCTGCAGCCCCATAGACACCCTTTCTCAGAGATGCAGCCGCAATGTTGTGGATTATTGTGCGTCCCACGGAAGTTGAAGCCACACCTTTTATGCCGTGCTGCATTGTTATCGCGCCCATTGCAGCCACCTCGGTACGCAACACCTGCGCAGTCAACACGCCGGTTATGAGGGCCGTACTACCTGCCGCTACCCCATTGAAAATTGCACCACGAGTTGCAGCCGGAGTGCTGTCGCCGTTCCATTTATATCGGGCAAAATCAATCGCAAAGGAGATGGAAAAGATGTAGGTTGATGTTACCGCCTGCGTTTTTACATCGAATACCAGCGAATCAATGTTGCCAGCGCGAGCAATGTTACGGGCCTGCTTGTAGGTGATCTCGCCCCGTTTGATTATCTGAGTTGCTTGCTCTGGATCAGTAATCCCTGGTACTTTCCCCTGCCGGATTTTTTCCCTAAACATCTGCAAGGCATCGTTGTACTGGTCTTTGGGAATTTCCAACAGCTGGTCGGTGTACCGATACTGGCCGGTTGTACTATCAAACGCCGCCTCAATGGTCGCCCGTGAAGTCTGGAAATATTTAGTCTGGATAGGAACGCCGTCTACAATTCGGTCTGGCCCATTGACACTATTGCCGGGGCCAGTAACCGAAACCTTTTTCCCCCGGCGGCGATCAGACAAAATATGGACATCTTCCGCAGTAAAACCGTGTCCACCTTTGGTGTGGTATTTGCTTATCTGAGTTCTTTCCAGCGTATTGGCTGTTTCGGCCACCGCAAAGCCAGTGATAACGCGTTTGTTTTTGATTTTGGACGATATTTGTTTTCTTCTGCGTCTGGTCATGGTGTCAGCACCGCATATATCTCACAAAAACGGCAAAGTTAATGGATACAGTTTTACAGAGCGACAATCAAAGTCTTCATCTACTTCAACTGCCACCCGGCCTTGATCTTCTCCAACGCTTTGTTGAGTTTCTGCACCGTTTCTGCCGCAGGTTTCGGCCCGGCGGCCGTCAGCGTCACCCGTACGCCATAGACCAACTCCGGCGCAGTCATCAACAGTTCTTCCGCCAGGCCCGTCAACCCCGTCAGGTCAGCGATGTCCAACAACGTTTCGGCCACCAGCGCCGTATCCGGCTGCCGCACCTGCACCGCCAGCGGGTCAGACACCTGGTTCAACCCTCGCGCCGGGTCCACCTCGACCAGCAGCCCGTGCTGAATAGCCTCTTTTGCTTTTTGGATAAACAAGTCCAGCGGCACAATGCGGTTCAGGAAACTCTGCTCAATCGTCTCTTTGATCTCCCTCAAGGTCGGTGCCGGCCGCCCCAGATGTTCAAACGCCTTGACCACCATCTCCACCGGCAGTTCAATCTTCTCAATGAGCCGGAACTTGACTTCAGCCATCGCCGCCGGCGAACAGGGCCACGCGCCACCTGCCAATTCAAACAGCCGTAGTCGCAGCGCCTCGTCAACCGCGTCGCGCACCAACGCCCAGGGCAGAGCGTAACCCCGCTGGGCTTCAAGGCCACTTACCACCGCTGATAACGATGCTTCCCCGTTCTGCCAGGCATCAGGTTGGGCCTGCGGCGTTAGATTGGCCGCCGAGATAGCAGCCGGCGCAGGCCAAAGTTCAACTGTGTCACCCAATTCAAGCAATTCTTCGCGGAAGACGCTGATACCCAATGCCGGCACGCGAGCCATTAGCTGTCCCCGCAGCACCGCTTGCTTCACGGCATCATCCACCACCGCGCCCGCAGCCAGGCGAGGCGCTTGTTTGCCGTCAAAGTAGGCCCGCAGTATTCCTATCGTTAAAAACTGACCGCCGGCAGGCCACAAACCGGGCAGCCGGTCAGGGGCCAACAGTTCCACATTCAGATAGCGCAGTTCGGCCAACGGCAGCGGCTGCACTTCCATTTCCGTATGGCGCAACGTGTCACTGTCGGGCGCAATGCGCCACCATGTTCGGACAGAGCCATCACTTCGCGGCAGACGCAGCACCAGCGCCCCAGCCTCAACCCCGCGCTGCAAGGTGTCATACATCGCGTCCGGACGCAGCAGGCGGGGCAGGCGGGGGAATTGACCGAAGGCGGTCATCAGATCGGAGACCTTACGGGTAGTCTGCCCTTCACCCCACAGATTGAGGTAACTGCCGGGTAAAATCAGGTCGGGATCAAGGGTAGTGGTCAGCAGCCGCTCTTCCTCGGTTAGCATAAACTTGATGCGTTCAAAGGGGGTGCCGGGCATCGCCGGGTCGGCCCGCAGGGTTTGGGCTTCAACCTGCCCCTGTTCGTTGACGGCGGCCAGAATGTTATACGCGCCCACCATCGCCTCCGGCAGCCCATTGGTGGCCTCTTTCTTCTTTTGCTCCAGTTGTTTTCTCTGGTTATCTGTCAGCAGCTTGATCGTATCCGGTTGCTCCAGTCGCTGCCAGCCTAACCAGCGCCGCACCTGTTCCCGCAGCGCCGCCAGCCGTGAGACTTCCGGCAGCAGCACCAGCAGATTATTGCGATAGATGCGTGAATTGGGCGCGTCAGTTTTTTTGTTGAAATAATCCTCCACCGCGACCGGCAGCGGTTTACCCGGTTCAACCGCGTATTTGGGTCCAAGTATGACATAGCGCAGCGTGGTATCATCGCTCACGGCCCGGTAGCTTTCTGGCAGCGTATGCACTTCCACGCCGGAATCAGCAGCGGTCAGGTTGCGAACCGCTTTGATGCGCCGCGCCAGTTCATCCTCAATATCCGGCTCACTTATCCAGTCCATCGCCTGCAAGTGCATACTGGTCAGGTTGGGGTTGATGCCCAATTGCCACACATCCGGGTTATCCACCAGGAACCACGACCGCCCACGCCACTTGCCCAGCCCTTCTTCCTGAGAGGCCGCGTCAATGGCGGGATGAACCAGCAGCGCCAGCAGGTCGGTTTGGGCCGCCCGTTGGCCAGCGGGTTGAGAGTGCAGGAAAGTGGCCACCACTGCCTGCTCCAGTTCTCGTTGTTTGAGGTGGGGCAAGCCAGCTTGAATTTCACGTACTCGCTCCAATTCGCCCAGCAGGATCGGCTTCCACTTGCCGCCTTCGTCGCATACCTCAATCAGTTCATTAAGCGCCGGTGAAATCCCGTTAACCTGGGTGTAGGGCAGCAGCGCACCAGGGCCAATGACCGGGACCGGGTCTTGCCCATCGCTTTCCCGCAGCGCCGAAGCCAGAAGGCGCAGCGCCCCCCGGGTGCGTTGAAAGCGGCCCAACTGCGTCCATTTCTGGTACAGCACGCCGATCAGATCAGGGTGGAAGGGGTAGCTGTCGCGCCAGCGGTTGTAAGCGGCCTGGTCGCGTTGGGCGTCGCGCACCGGCAGTCGCTGCATTGCGGCCATCACGCCATCAATGGCTGACTGTCGCTCGGTAGGGCCGGCCACGCTTTCAAATAACCGGCGGCGCAGCACTTCGGCCACGTCATCGCTAACCACCGGCTCAATTGGCTCGGCCACACGCTGAAAGACATCGTGCAGGGCTTCGAGACATTGCGTCCCGGTCGTGTCGCGGGCCTCAACTCTGGAAGCAATCAGCGCCGCTACCAGCGCCGCCCGATTCACTTTGGCCGCTGCCTGGGTAAGTACCTGATAGAAATCCTTGATAGTTCCCAACATCTTGGGACTGTCATTAACCAACGCTCGGTAGTACCAGACCGCCTCATCCACCAATACCAGGCTGCCCAATCCATCGGCTTGCGGTGCTTTGAGCAGGTCAACCAGAATCGGCTCGGCAGGCACGGTAAAATCGTCATCGTGGCCTTTTAGCCGGGCGTAGCCCGCATCACCGGCCAACTGGTAAGCCAATGCTCCCCACAAGGTCTTGACGCGCCGCTTGTCGCCGGTCGGGCCATAGACTTCCAGCCCCTCTTTCACGTCAAATTTATCGCAGGGCAGCAGCGCCACCCGCGCCTGGGGAAGCTGGGACAGGCCGGCAAAGGCGGCAAACTCAGCCACGGTACGCTGCTGGGCAAAGTCCCGTCCCCGCTCGGCCAGGTGCAGCAGCGAGATCAGGGTGTGGGTTTTGCCGCCGCCATAGGTGACTTGCAGCCACAAGACCGGCTTGCCTTGCTCACCGTTCAGCCGCTTCAACACCTCGGCGGCCAGGCTTTTCATCTGGTAGGTGGGGTAGGTGCGGTCAAAAAAGAGCGCCGGATCACGGTAAACTGCCGGCGCAGCGCCGGTTCGGGTATCGTTCAGGTCGGCGGCAAATTCATCCAGCGACAGGCTGCCGCTGCGGACATCTTCACGGATTTGACAGAGTTGATGCCAGGGTTGGGTGGTCATAGTTTTTCAGGCTTGCAGAAACCCCCGGCACACCTGCCCCACCGCAGGTGCGGGTCGTGCCGGGGGAGGAGCAAGCCTTTTAGCCTCCTCTCTAAAGTTTGGTTGTTTGCGGGGGCATCATGCCCCCGCAAAAGTCAAGCTGTCGTTAAATCTTCTGACACTCTTCAATGTACCTTCGGCTGGTTGCGGCGCTCGCATTTCCGGCTGTCCCTGCATAGTAGCCAGGACTCCACAGCGTCCCCGCCTTGTAAATCACCTTTTTAACCTCTGGAAACTCAAGAGGCAAAACGTAGGAGGTTGTGCCTTTAAATAACTGGGCAAGTTTTGCCGGGCTGTACTTGGGTGGGGCGCTGATAAACAGGTGGACGTGGTCGGGCATTACCTCCTGAGCGATGATCTGAACCTGCCACTTTTCGGCTATCTCTTTGAACAGCTCGCTCAAACGGCTGGCAATTAGCCCGGTCAGAATTTTGCGGCGGTATTTTGGACACCAGACCAGGTGATAGTTAAGATTGTAAGCTGCCCCTTTGGTGCTTCTGAGTTCGATAATTCTGTTTTTCTGGTCCATCTTTTGCTCCGTGAGATTGTCAAATGTTTGACATTGTAGTACAATTGTTCTATGAAACTCACGGCCAAAGTCAAATTGCAAACCACCCCGGCGCAGCACCAGGCCCTGCTTGAAACTCTGGAAAAAGCCAATAATGCTTGTGACCAGATCAGCCAGGTTGCCTGGGAGACAAAAACGTTTAACCAGTTTAAACTCCACAAGCTGACCTACTATCCCATCCGTGAATCTTCCGGCCTGTCGGCTCAAATAGTGGTGCGTTGCATCAGCAAGGTTACTGACAGTTACAAACTTGACCGGAAAACCCAACGCACTTTCAACCCCCACGGCTCGATTGCTTACGATGACCGCATCCTCAAGTGGTACGTTGACCGCCGGACTGTTAGCCTCTGGACCACTCAGGGCCGGTTGACTATCCCGTTTCTGGCCGGGGCGGGCCAGCTTGAATTGCTCAAACATCAACACGGCGAAACTGATCTGGGGATAGTGAACGGTGTTTTTTATCTGTTTGCCACCTGCGAAAAAGAGACACCGGAACCGGCTGATGTTGAAGACGTGCTGGGGGTTGACCTGGGCATTGTCACCATTGCCGCCACCAGCGATGGTCAGACTTTCGCCGGTAATCAGATTAACAATGTCCGTCACCGTCACCGCCGTCTGCGTAAGAAATTGCAGAGTAAAGGCACCAAGTCTGCCAAACGCCGTCTTAAAAAACTCTCCGGTAAAGAGCGCCGCTTTGCCACAGATACCAACCACGTTATCAGTAAACAGATTGTCAAAACCGCGAAAGACACGAATAGAGCGATTGCCGTCGAGAAGTTGACCGGCATCCGTGACAGGGTTACGGTTCGTCGCGGGCAGCGTGATAATCTGTATAGCTGGTCGTTTTTCCAACTCAAAGGCTTTATCAGTTACAAAGCTGAATTGGCCGGGATTCCCTTGCTTGAAGTTGATCCCAAAAACACCTCCCGTACCTGCCCCGTATGCGGTTGCGTTAACAAACGTAATCGAAAGTCTCAAAGCTCTTTCCTCTGTGTGTCCTGCCATTATGCTGCTAATGCTGACACCAACGCGGCGGTTAATATCAGCCGTCGGGCAGTTGTCAACCTGCCAAACGTCTCAACTTCGCTCACTATGGCCTCCGCTGGGGGTCATGGTGAGCGCAGGTTAGGGACAAGCCCCCGGCTTTAACTGGAGGTTGTTGACAAACGTTACCTCGTTTTGAGCTATTGAATTTCAGGAATGATCGTTGAGTGCATTGCCAAACCAGCTTTCACTGAGCGCCTGGGCCTGACTAATGAAGAATTGGCGCACTTCTTCCCAGGCAACATCAATGAACAGCGTCGGTTGCACATCCCGGTCAGCATTTTCAAACAGCACCAGGCTTTCAATGGCCATCAACTCAAAATCCCGGGCATAGGGGTATTTGGTTTCGCCCAGATTTAGCAGAGTTGGCAAAGAAATCTTCTGGGCGATGACATACAGGTCATAAAAATCTTTCCGGCTGCCCCGGCTGATCAGTGCGTCCAGCTTCATCAGGCCAATGTCTGTGACCGAAGCGACCGGCACATTTTCAACGGTGGCGGTTGGCTCAAGCAGCGGGTAGCCGTAGCCAAAAAAGCCAACGTGCAGCCCGGCTACTTCCAGCAGCAGATTGCCGTCCGTATCCTCCAGCGCCTGGGGCGACAGAGAGGCCAGCGCTGCCAGGATTTCCTGCCTACTTTTACGCGTCACTTCATCGGTGGCCGAGAAAAAATCGAGGTCTACCGAGCGCCGATGCCCCAGCCGCAGGGCTAAGGCGGTGCCGCCGGCCAGGTAAAAACGTTGGACAAACGACTGCTGCCCGATCAGCCGCAGTGTTTTGCGCATTTCCGGGGTAATGGTTTGCCAATGAGTTGGGTCTAGTACGGCCATATTCTTGCTCCTGTCGGCCGGCGGGCCGGCGGCATATTTAGCAGTACACACCACAGGTTGTAACGCCGCCAGGTCAGGCGGTGCCCCCCTAATGTTTCAAGCCAGCCGACAATCCGTGCCCGGCTATAAGTTTCCAGCAGCCAGCGCACTTCCTGCCGGTTGCCGTAAGCCAGCGTCCGTTCAATAATCAGGTCGCGGTGTTGTTGCGGGTCAAGCTGGTCAATATCGTACTCCTGAAAACAAGGCCGCAGACTGTAGGGAATGCCGGCGGCGGTTTGGGAATCATTCATTTTTATTCCTCCCAAAATCGCTTGAAAAATCTATCTGCTGTGGTTTGACGGCTTCTACCGTTTGCCCCCGGCCCCAGGCCACCACCGCTTCCAGCAACGCCCGTTCCCGGCTGTTGGGGGTAGCCATTTCCAGAATAGCCTGCGCGACCGCCCAAAAGAGTTCGTTTTGGCGCAGGCCGGTGGTGACGGCGTAATCGTTCACATCGTCCAGCTTGCCGATAGCCCACAGATGCAGCAGCCGGTGCAGCATATCAATCTGGGGCAGCCCGCCGCCGGGATGGGCCTGGCCCAAATCGTCGCGGGTGCGCTCGTCCCACTTCGTCAGCCGCACGTCACTGCCGCCGCCTTTGGTGATGAAGCCTCGCGCCCCACGTATTTCGTTGAAATCAAGGCCGTAACCCTGGGCCAGCATCAGACACTCGCCCACCGGCGCGTCATCCAGGCCAAAGTAGGTGCGGTGCATCAGGTAGTAGCGGGTCCACTCATCCACGCCTTCGGTGGAGCGTCCGCCTAAAATCTGCCCCAGCGCAAAGTCAGCCACCATCCGCCGTACTTCCTTGAGGAAATCGCTGACGGTGAAGGGCTGGCCATCCAGCCGGCGCACTTCGTTGTAGGCCGAGTAGGATTCCAAAGCCGGGCCGACAGCGGCCCACACAAAGTCCGGCCCACTGATACCAATGTCCCAGAAGTAGCGCAATCGCTCGGTAATGCGCTCCTGCATAGCCCGCTTGACGGCGGCGTAGCGGCCCACGCCGGCTTCCGCCGGGCGCTTGCGGCAGACCAGCCAGATGGAGGAGGCGAGAGAGGCACGATTTAAATTTCTAACACCACCGGGCATCTCAGTATCAATGGGCCAAGAGGCAATAACGGTAAAGCCTGCTTGTATCATACTGGTGACTAACGTTTCCCAAGCATCGGGGTCTTTGTGGGCAAAAACAATAACCATACGCCCATTGGGTGCCAGAATTTCCCGGGCACAACGAAAAGCAGTTGCCATCCCGGCTTCGTACTCGGCTTTTCCTTTTTGACCCACCTTATCCTTTTTACTTTGTTGGACCAGTTCATCCGTCTTTTGAGCTAGAGGCGATGCAAATTCGTTTGGGTATCGATCACCAATCGTGTGACGAAGCCAAACATAGAAGAAATCGGCTAAATCAGCATACGGAATTGCATCATAATAGGGAGGGTCGGTAACAATAATATCAATTTCTTCTGTGGCTTTATTCGGATTTGTTGCACTGACATTTTTGACGATTGGATGGGGCGCCATTGTGGTTGAGTTAAGTACGTGGAGTAGAACTCTATAAACAGAGTCTAATGCACCCAAGTAATATCTGTTAAGTGTTAGTGTTGGATTACTTTCCGCGAAGTCCCAAGTAATCGGCAAAGCATATCGTAAGAAAGTTTGCTTGATTTCACCTGCAACAGATTCCCAGATACAGATGGTACTACTGTAGTTTGCTAGTCTGTCAATCAAAATTGCTAAATATCCTTCAATTGCCTCAATCCAATCCTCATCATACCCGACCCGGCGCATCTCCTCACGGGCGGCGCGAGTCCACTTCGCAAACGTCACCAGGGCTAAAAGCTGGCGGGGGGTAAAGAGGTCGGCCCAGGTTTTGAAGCCGTAAAGTGGCACGGTAAAGGCTCTCCCCGCGCCCGAAGTGCCGCTTTCGGGCAATGGCTCGGTAGGCAGGCCATAGGGAATCTGCGCGGCAGCTGCCGGCAATGCTTCTGCCGCGTTTCGCGCCGCCGCTTCTTCTTCCGGCGTGGGCAGGCGGTAATCCTTGCCCCAGCCGGCGTCTACTACCACACAGGTCATACGCGCCCCCAGCTTACCGGCGTGGCCGCAGCCCTTGATGTAATCCGGGGTCAGGTTGACGCCACACACCGGGCATTGCGACTTGGCCCCGGACATCGTGCCATCCGGCACTTTGTCTTTCGGCCCGGGCGCCCAGATTTCAAAGTCAACCCGATGCTTGTCCGGGTCGGGAACCAGGCGCAGCGCCCGCCGCCCGTTGATGACCACCCGGCTGCTGTTTTTGGTACGCTTGACGCGCAAAAAATCAGGCCGGGCGCGGTTTTCCGGTGTATCCGGCATCGTTTTCTCGGCTTTATTATTGAGCCACAATGTTTTCAGCAGCGGCACTTCTGCGCCGCAGGCCGGGTCGGGGCAGGGAACAGTTCGCGCCCACAAGTAGGCCACCGTCGGTTGGCTGTCAACGGTGGGGTAGAAGTCGGTTAACTCCGCCCGCGCCCTGTCCAGCACCCACTCGCCCCAATAGCGCACGTGGTCGGCCAGCGTACCGGCCGGCCCGGTTTCGGCTTCGCTGAACATTGAAAGCTGCGGCGTATCAGCCTGGCGAACATCGCTGCCATCCTTTGCCGGCAGCGGCCAGGTCTTCCCGGCCAATCGTTGCGGAAATTCGAGAGTGCATTTGAGGATGAACCAGGCTACCGGGTTGTAGTCAATAGCAGTCACATCGCAACCCAGGCGCATCGCTTCCAGTGGAATCGCGCCCCCGCCGGCGAACATATCCAACACTCGCGGCGCTCGGCCGCCAAACGCATCACGGATTTCCCGGCGAAAGTTATCTAACTCTGGGCCGTTTTCATCGCCCCAATGGGTAATCTTCTCAATACGCTTGTTCAGCGCGTGGCGTTCCTCCTCGGTGCCGGGGTCGGGCAGCAGCGCGGCGATAATCGCGGCACGGCAGGCGGCCAGCGGTCGCCGAGCCGGCCAGATGTGCAGAGTGCTAATGTGGCCGTGCCGCACGTTTTTTTCGTGCTTGGAGTCCTCTGAGACTTTTTTCAGGGGGAACGATTCTTCGATCAGGCGTCTAATGGTTGTTGTCATTTGCAAATCGTATCCTGTTCACATTTCGTCGCCTTTTTTACTATCACTCTTCAACCTTTCCTTAATCGAACTAATCGGCTCGAATGGCGTTTTATCCAATTCTCTGCTTACAGCGATTTTTTGTAGATGCCATTGCTTTAGTCGTAAAAACCGTGCTTCCAGAATCTTTGGAAGCGTCTGAGTTCGCGCGTAGTCCGAGCGTATTTCTTCTATCATTTCATCGGTTATGGGGATACCGCTATCTTGCCAACGCCGGATTTTATTGAAAATCCCAAAGTAGAAACGCACTGCTTCTCGATGCTCAGTTGCCCTCTTTTGAAAACCCCATTGTGATACCAACAATACTCCACAAAAATTACAAATGGACGCAATTCCAATTATCCATTTAAGCCCATTTGCTGATAGCCCTACGGTAGTTTGTACAAAGTCTTCGGAAATGAAGACGACTCCAACTAAAAATGTTGAGATTACTAACAAGAGTGATGAAAAAACGGCATCCTGACGCCGGTAATCATCCGAAAGTTTGCTGTGGATTGAAGCCAACATATTAGCTTTATCTCGAAGTTTTTTGATCTCTTTGCTACGGTATTCATCCACCATAGATGGGTTTACAGTTCCAGCATTTCCTTCCATTTATCTACCGATCTTGTACTGTCAGCATTATTGATTCGTCTATTCAAGTCTTTAATGGCTTGGCTGGCGCGTTGTCTGGTGATACTATTCGCGCTCCCCAAATAATCATCAACGTGTACGGATTGACCAGTGTTATCTTTAATAGGTGTCAAAACTCTTGTTTGAGCCTCAACCCAAAAATGTTTAAGCATCTCTCGATATGTCACACGACCATCGTAATTCTTGAATGCTTCAATAGCTAACGACTCAATGTGATAACCTGATAATCTGGCAGGCTTAGGTAACCCCTCATTGATCGCCTTTGCCAACTTTATTACCGGTACCACTTTATTATTTAGCTGTCGATTGACCTTAGTTAATTTCTGCGCGAAACGCTGAGGAGCAACTACATTACTCCACTGCTCCCCATTTGACTGAGCGATTCTGAATCCTTGTGCAGTTCGTATTGCTGGTAAAACTTGAATTTCGTATCCATCCGAGAATTTCACTGTGACCGCTAAACGACCTGCCTTAATTTCTGTTCTTGGCAACCGTTGCTGCAAGGCATTGGCAAAACTCTGTATGGCTTCTCTTGGACTCTTGTTTGCTAAAGATGTATCGTTAAGGCAGGCCAAAACGTCAACATCACTCAGCCCATCAACGTAGGTGTGTTTTTGTGTGGAACCACCAAACATTAAATCAACTACACCTTCAATGCCCTCAATATTTTGGGTTAGGGCATATTTAATTGTTTCAAGGTGTTGTCGAATAACCGGCGCATCTCGTTTATTGAAATCACCAAGCGCATCTTGGAGAACATCTTCAACTTTGGTTTGAAAAATGTTTTCCTCAGTTTGAGACACAGAATTTTGAATTAAACTGTGCATGTCCACTGCGTTACGTTGGTAATATCCCCCACCTTCACCCATAATCAACTCCTTCTTCTAAACAAACGATATATCTAATGAGTTCATCAGATTTTCAACCATCTCAACCGAGACAGGTAGGCAACTTAAATCATAGTCTTTGGCAAATTTCGCCATTGCTATACGTTGAGTGTTAAGGGCATCAAGATTCTGTTTGCAACACAATAACTGTGCCTCTTGATCTGTCAACCCTTCATAGCCTGAAAGGAATACCCAGGAGTGTCGATAGATTGGTACATTTTCATAAAAGGCGAAACGAAGCCAAGATAACCCATCAAACACATCTGCACCACAAAGGAAAAATAACCATATAGATAGTGGATCAAGGCATCCAAAAATATGGATGGGTAAATCCAGGTTGGCTTCGTTTAGGATAAGTCTAAGTCTTGTTAATGTTTGTAAACGCTCCAGCAACGAAGCACCTAATTCTTTTTCGGTAACACCGACCAGATTAAATTCGTTTAACTGGAGAACATTAGTTTTTATATCGCCAGTATCAATCAACCCCGATTTGGGTTTTAAGAGAATATCTGTGGCAGCATCAGGATAATTAGAAAAAAGTGCCTTGGCTGTTGTGATTTGCGTGCCTAAATCCTCGTGTACAAGAGCATTATCAAATGAAACGAGTGCTAAGAACGAAAGCGTTTCAATTTGTTTCAAAGCTGCCAAGTGGGTCTCGCGGTTCCATTCACGCGGGATATATTCTTGATTATAAATCTCCGACAAATCGAAATTCTTCCTGGCCTCATATCCGCCACTATCAATAAAAATCAATGACGGTGAATCTAGTCTCTTGGGAATGTGGTTGTGGAATACGTCATAAGCACTAACCAAAGCAGTACCTTCAAGATGAGGGCTTAGATGGTTCCAAAGCCAAGTGATTTCTGGGAATCCTTTACTAGAAAATGAAGGGACCAGTATTGGCGTAACAACATCAAATTTGGCGATTCTACGATTACGACAGAGTTGTTTGATCGAGACCATACCGCCTTCTTTCGATACAAGACGCGCAACAGCCGCACACATCTGAACCGCGTTCACAAGAATAAGTAAGATCAACAGGTATTTGATTAGAAATACAATAGGAAACAATATCTGATTTTGTAAACTTTAAGAACGGGACATCTAATATAATTCCACCCCCGTAGTAACCATCTAAAAGCGTCTGTACTTGATCTACAAAAACTGGTGAACAATCGTAATAACCAGTTTGAGCGTGTATTCCTAAACTGACCAACCCCATTTTTCCATTGAAGTGGCTCAACGCTGCGAAAATGAGCCGCAAATTTCTGCCAACAAACTCCCCAGATGGTAAAGGTTCCATTATTGGAGTTAGCCTGACAATCTCAAGTGGAACCTGATAGTATTGTGTGACAGCCAGTGCTGCCTTCTTCTCTGCTTCAAGTGCAGCCTGACCATAATCAAAGCAAATTGCTTGTGGTGATAAGCCCCGTGCCAGATAATAGTGAATTAAAGCGGTAGAATCAATACCTCCGCTCAAGCATACGATTACCGAATACATTTAAGGCGTTGTTTCCTGTTTCGCTGCTTTCAAAATATCGCTCACATTGATTCTCACGCTGCCGGTGGCCTTACCGATCAACCGGCCAAACGGGTCAGGTATCCGGTGCAATTGCGGCACGGTGTCGCAGTGATAAACCACGTACAACCAGTAGCGGTCAGGATGGTTAGCCGCCTGACGCCACTCATTCGCCTTCATTTCTACCGCTGCCTGCCCGGAAGTACCTTTGACTTCCACAAAGCGTACACTGCCGTCGGCGTAGGTGATACGCAGGTCAAAGCCGGATTGTAATTGCGGATTGGACACGTCCTTTATTTCAATCGCGCCGGCGGCCCGTTCGCGCCGCTCAACTTCCTCCAAAGCGATCCGCTCAGTACGAGCGCTGTGACGAAGTTCTGCCTCCTCCGGCGACAGCGGCAAAACCAACGCCTGTACCAGAATCGTGACAGGCCCCAGACCCAACCGCTGCGTGCGGCTATACAACTCCGCTTCCGTTTCACGCCGCTCCTGGTCTATCCGGCTTAGTTCCGCCTCACACCGGCGCAGGTGCGTTTCTGCTGCCGGCACACCTTTCTCGACCGCATCCTTGAGCAGTCGTTTTTGCTTCATCAACTCCACCCGCCGCAGGTTAAAGGCCACGGTGAGATTACTGCGCTGCTGCGGCAAGCGGTTCTCTTCTTCCTGGCGCTGCTTTTCGTAGGCCGGCAGCCCGATCTGCTCCAGCACAAATGCTTCAACCGGCGTAATGTCACCCGCCAGTTTGCGCAGTATTTCACCACTGTCGGTCGGGGTATCGGCTTCGTCAAGCAGGGTCAGCAACCAGTGGGCCGGCAGCAGTTCAAAACGCTCGCCGGCATAACGGCGTACGCCGGTCACTGTCTCGGTTATAACTTCCGGCTCGCCGGCAGTCCCCACCGGCAGATCGCGTTTGACCAGGCTTTTGACCAGGTAGAACAGATACGGCTCGGTCACATTCCCATCGTAAAACGTAGCCCCTCGCAGCCCTTCATGGTCATACTGCCCTGCCATTAAGTCAGCCACTGTGTCAAAAACAACCTCGCCCGGATGCAGGAAAATAGCTTGCGGGTCGCGGGTCAGGTCGGGCTTGGCCAGTTCCCGGTCGAAGGTCAATCGCTCCCTGATGGCTTCGGGATAAGTTGCCACTGCCTGTTGCAATTCAACTGGGCAGGGGTCCAGGTGAAACAGCCCGGCAATATCGCCTTTAATACCGGCCCCCACTAACTCAATCGCTTCCTGAAAAAAAGAACGGATGTAGGCCGGCATCATCCGTTTGAGTTCGGCCTTTTGCTGCTCCTCAACCAACGCCGCCAACAATGCCCTGACCTGGCTGATTTCTACCTTGCGAGCCTGGGCTTCAAGAAATTCACGGGTCTGTTCCGGGGTCAACGTTTGCTCAATGGCCTGGCGGGTTTCCGCTTCCTTGCCCTGCACCACGGCCTCAAAAATCAGTTCGCTCAGAGGCTTGCCGGTAAACCTTTGGCCGATGATGTCAAACACTTTGTCGCTCCCCAATTCTTTGCGAATGAGTTCCAGTTTATCCAGCAGCACCTTCAACACCCGTCCTTCGCGGGTGTCTTTGGACACCAGATTGAGCAGCACCACCGGCTCGGTTTGTTTGTAGCGATGCACCCGACCCATCCGTTGTTCCAGCCGTGCCGGGTTCCAGGGGATGTCATAGTTGACCAGCAGCCAGCAGAATTGCAGGTTGATGCCTTCACCGGCGGCATCGGTGGCCACCATCACCCGCGCCCCATCTACTCGCCTGAAAAAGTCAGCCTGTTTCTCCCGTTCTTTGTAATCCAGCCCGCCGTGTATCCGGGCGATTTTACCGGTCAGCCCCCGTCCTTCAAGACGGCCAACCAAAAAATCAAGCGTATCCCGAAATTCGGTAAAGATAAGGACTTTGGTGTTGGGGTAATCAGACAATGCCTGCCACAGTCGTTCAAACTTGCTTTCAAGCTGCTGGTCATACACCTGCCGGGCCAACTTCTTTAAGCGGCTGACTTCGGCTAACTCCGCGCGTAAATCTTCCAACGTTTGCGCCGATGTCGCGCCGGCCACAGCTTCATCCTGTGTTTCGGCCTCGTCCCCTTCTTCCTCATCGCCGGTGGTCGTGTCCCGTATATCGCGGACCGGCAGTCCGGCCTGTTGCCCCCACAGATCGGCTTCCGTTGCCTGGCCACTTTCCAATGCTTCAAGGTAGCCTTTCAGTTTTTCTTCACGCCGGGCCAGCGATTGGTACAACGCCCAGGTTGACGACGCCAGTCGTCGTTGCAAAATACTCATTGCCAACCCGGCCGCTGAACGGTTGAGCCGCCGGGCGCGGTCAAACTCGGTTTCGCAATAATGGGTAACTTGCTGGTAAAGGTTGTATTCTTCGGGGCGCAGTTCATATTCAATCGTATGGCTGGCGCGTTCCACAAATATCTTGCGCCCGTCGAAGTAGACCATCTCCTCTTTCATCCGGCGCAGCAGGTAACGCTGTTTCTGCGCAGTCGTAAGGTTATTAAATGCCCCTTGCGTGGAAAGAAGTTGCGGCTCAAGCAATCGCCACAGGAAATAATAGGGGTCATCCTTGCCCATGTGCGGCGTGGCCGTCATCAGCAGCAAATGACGTTGTTGGCGGGCAATGTGTTCAGCCATTGCGTAACGACGGCTCTTTTCTTCGGTCAGGTCAGCGTTACGCCAGGCCGACAGCTTATGCGCCTCGTCGAAAGCCACCAGATCATACGGCGGCGCGGACAGGTAGGCTTCCCGCACCCGCTCCCGCCACAGGGTATCAACGCTGATTATTGCCAGTACGTTGCGCGGGTCAGTAAAGGGATTGTCGTCATTCTTGAATTCACTGCCGGACAACACCCGAAAGCGCAGCCGGAACAACACCCGCAATTCACGTTCCCAATTGCCCACCAGTCCGGCCGGCGGCACCACCAGGATACGCCGCGCCTGCCGGCGTAACAGCATCTCCCGGATGAGCAGCCCGGCCATAATTGTCTTACCGGCTCCGGCGTCATCCGCCAGTAGAAAACGCAGGCGCGGTTGGTCAACCATTCCCGGCCTTGCCGGTTGGCTGTCATTCGCCGGGACGCCATAGACGGCGGCCATCTGGTGTGGCAGCAAGTCAATCAGGGATGTTTCCGTGGCAAAGAGGGGATTAAACAGGTAGGCGTGGCGGATGCGGTATAGCTCCGCCAGCAGGGAAACCAACGCCGGACCGCCGTTGAAAGCTGCGCTGCCGGTTGGGGCAAGCTCAAAGCGGCTGTCCAATTCCCGCACCGGGAAAGGGGATCGCTTAACCTCGCCGCTGGTAGGATTACGCAAACTCAGGAATACCACCTGGCCGGCTGGTTCCACTTTATCAACCATCAGATATTGACCGGTGTGCCGGTCGTAGATCGACGTGTTGGGGTTTAGCTCATTCAGGATAGACATAATAGGGCAAACCTTTTTGAAAGCATCTGAGTTAGCGAAGTCATCTTATTCGGTTTAATAACCAGTCAGTTAAGCCGGAATCGACGACCATTTGCGCCAGTTGCTCGGAAAATATTAACTCCACTGCTTCATCTATCACGCCCTGATAATCAGCCAATTTCGCTTCTGGACTATGAACCACAAAATAGAGCTTTCTAAAGGTTTCGGGCGAAAATTTATGAGCATACTCCTCGAATTCGCTGACAGTGCTGGAAGATTTCACCTGAACTTGATACTTATCTCCGGTTATGGGTTCTTCAAGTTCCATATCCACGTATTTCATTGACTCGCCAACGACGCTTACCCGCCGCCAACCCGCATTCCGAAATATCAAATCAACCAGCGTCTCAAAATCTTTCCAGTGCAGTCTCGGCAATCCGCTTGCGACTTCATCAACCAGCGCCTTTTTAGCGGCTGCAATTGCTAGATACCGCTGGCTTGGCTGGTCGTTCAACAGGCGTTTCAATTCATCTTTAGCGTTGACTCTGCAAACGGTACCTTGAAATCTTTGAATTTTCGATATGTTGCCGGGAATTTGGTTGACGAATAGTGGTTGATTGTGGATATTGTGGCTGTGCCATTGACCAACCACTTTTCGGTATCTGGAAAGCTCATCTTCAAACACTTCGGACTCTTCAATCCGGCACCATAAAAGCTGGCCGGTTCTGGAGAAAGTTATCCAAATGTCGGCCGGGGTAGATGTGACGATTGTTTTCTGCGCATTTATGTCCATCGTAGCAGCACCCCTGTTTTTGTACTCGTGTTGATGCCGGGACTTTAGCGCCTCCCAATCCTGTTGATTTATTTCCTCAAGGGGCCAGCTATCCCATCCAAACCGGAGTTTATGTTCTCGAATACTCGATTCCTCATATTTTCCACCGCTACCAAGTTTGATGTAATAAGCGTTTTCAAAGTCAACAGGTTGCATACCATTCACTCTCCAGGTCCTCCCGGCGTCTCCGCCTCGTTTTCTACAACATTCTCATAGCCCAGCACCGGTGCAACCAACGCCCGGTACGCTCAAAGTCAGCCCGGAGCTTTGCCAGGCTCTCCCCCAGTGGCGTAACCAACTCGGTCGTGATGCTGGTCACATTGCCGAGTCATCGTAATAGACTTCGTGGATGAGGCAGAATGTTTTCCAAAATAACGGGTTAGTAGTCACCTCAGCCCAGCCAATCCCTCAAATCATCCCGAACGCCGGCGCTTGCCGGCAACGCGGTGTCCCGTGAGCGCCGCTGCGATTCAGTCTCGGAAGTGTAGTTGACCCACTCCGCCGGTGCGTTGATGCTCTCCGCGCCGTGGGTGGTGTGGCGGCTGCGCACCCGGCACAGAATCGGCGTATTGACCGCCTGCCCGGCGATAATCACCTGTCCTTTGGTCAAGGCCGGTAATTCGCGCAGCAGGTCGCGGCCCACGGTTTCCACGCTCTCGGCCACGCGAGCCTGGTCCACCGGGTTAACGATCCGCAATAGAAACTGGGTATTGCACTGCGACAGCACATCGCCGTCCAGCTTGCCGGGCCGCTGCGAGATCAGTCCGACGCCCACACCAAACTTGCGCCCCTCGCCCAGAATTTGCTTGAGAATACCGGTACTGATGGCCTCGCCGCCGGCAGGCGCAAAGTGATGAGCCTCCTCCAGCAATACAAAAATCGGATAGGGCAGGTACAACTCATCTCCCGGATTAGCCTCATTCTTTTTGGTGGCTATCCTGGCCCGAAACAGCCGGCGCAGCAGCGTGGCCACCATTACTTGTTGCTGCCGCTCGTCCACCTCATTCAGTTGCAACACCGAACACTGGCCTGGCTTGAATAGCTGGTCGAGTTTGAGATGGTCAAAATCATCAAAGATGACCGACTGGTTGAGGACGCTTTCCAGCCGCCAGATGATGGCCTCGGCGGTTTCCTTGTAGCGGTTGTCGGCCTCGTCGCCGTCATCGCTGCCTTCGCCCAGTTGGCGCAGGCGAACCATTAGCTCACCCAACGTCCATCGTTCGCCGTCATTTTTTTCACGGGCTGCCCGTCGCTGCACATCGTTGTAAGCCCGCCGCAGGATGTACTCCATTCGTTCGGTCAGGTTGGGTAGCAGGTAGCGCAGATCGGCCATCGTCAACGCGCCGCGCCGCACCTTGACCTCACCCGGCTGAAAAATGCGGGCTTTAGCGCGGTAGTTGTCCAGCGTGAACGGGGGCAGGTTGGCCACTTCGGTCAGCGTGTTATATTCGCCGTGTGGATCAACAATTAACACCGCCGCCCGGTTGTAGGGCTTGAGCAGCTCCTCCAGTAGCACGCCGGCCAGGTAGCTTTTGCCGGCCCCGGTGCTGGCGATGATGGCGAGGTGGGTACTGGTGAACGCCTGCACATCTACCACCACCGGCACGGCATCCCGTTCCCGGCTCAGTAGCGAACCGATATGCGCCGCGCCGATGTAGCCCGGCTGTTTGGCGCTCAACACCGTTTTCAACTCCTCCGCCTCGGCCAGATAAACCGGCCAGCCGGCGCGAGGCGGGATGCGCGGGTTGATAAAATCGCCCAGTTGGGCATCATAATAGCCCAGGATGGTGGCCGTCAGTTGAAACAGTTCGTGTTCGCCGGCAGGCTGGTCGTGGCCAATCATCGCCGCGATGGTGTCCGGGGCGATGGCCGGATTGGCCATAAACGAGTCAGGGAAAAGACGCAGCGGCTGCCGCTCGGTGATGCGGGCCAGAATGCGGCGTGGCTGACCGTCCACCCGGGTTTGATAGGCCACATACTCGCCGGTACGCAGGGATTGCGCCGCGTCGGGGCTGACAAAGGTGAAATCGTGGGGGGACTGGCCGGGGCCTTTGGTGGTGCCAATAGCTTGTGGTTCCATTTATGACCGTCCTCCGAAAGGGCTGACCTGGCTCTGCCACAACAGTTCACGCTGCAAGACCGCCAGCGACGCAGCCTGCTGCGGAAAAAGTTGTGTCAGCCGGGTGATAATCGTGCGCAATAAATGGAGGACCAGCGGCCTGCCCTGGCCGAGCAGCAGCGGCATATAGGCCAGTTGCACCGCCGGTGGTCCCTGGTGAAAGGTGATGATCTGCGCCTCGTCCATCGTTTCAACAGCGGCGTCAGTCAGGGCGGCCAACGCCGGTACCCCCTGGCTGGCTTGCCCGGCAGCGGTCAGCGCCCCGATGGCGGTGATGCCCACCAGCGTCGCCTTTTCCTGCAAATAGTCGGGCGAGAAAACTGCCAACTCGGTTTGCGGCGACAGGCGTGGCCCCAAATTGCCAAAATCGGGATTGAGCAGCACCGTGTCGTACACCAGCCCCACCAGCCAACTGGCGGATTGACTGTCCAGGCCGATACGCACAAAGGCGCCAAAACCGTAGTCGGCCGGAGTCGGCGGCTGGGCCACCTCGCCCGGCGCGTAAATCTGGCAGACGTAATCGATATGGCTGTTGGCCCGCACAATTTTTCCCAGTAGCATGTTGAGAGTCCTCCTGCGGCTTAACGCCGCCCTCGCTTACTGACAGACTTGCGTGAAAAACGCAGTTCCAACCCTTCTCCCTCAGTAAAGCGTTGGAACAACCGATAAAAACGTTCTCGATCCTGCATCGTCAGTACGGCTACAGCGTCGGCGGTTTCAAGGGGGTAGGGATAGCCCACGCCGACCACACACTCGGCCCGCACCAGGTCAATTACCCGTTCGTGTTCGCCGGCCTCATAAATCCAGCGGGGAAAGTCGAACCGGGCCGGCGGGTGACCGGCGTTTGTCTGGAGATAGGTAAAACAGATGCGATCATAAAAGCGGGCTTCCAGATGGTCGTTCCGGTCGCACACAAAAACCGGGCTGCGGTCGCCCCATTGTAGCTGCCGCTGGCGTAGCATCGCCCCATCGCTCACGCGGCCGGTCAGTTGCATGCCGGTGGCGTGGCTGATCATCTCCACCAGGTCAGTGGCGTAAGAGGTGTCGATGTAGCCCACTAGCGGCACACCTGTCCGCTCGGAGGTGTCGAGCAGCTTGATAACGGCATCGCTGTACTGCTTTTGGCGGTGCGGCTGCATATGCTGGGCAAACGAGATGACCAGCGAACCGTCGAAAAAAGCCAGCGGTTTCGGTTCGACGCCGGCATTGGCCTCCATAAAGGCGATCAGCCGCTCGGCCTCCAGCGTAAAACGGCGCAGGTTGATGCGCCAATCCGGGAAGGTTGAGGCGTCGTCGGCGGCCTCGGTGTCGGTCAGTTCGGCCGGGGTCAGCACTTCCACCTTAATATTTTTGACATACGGCCTGTCAGGCCGATGGGGATTCTCGAACCAGCCGACCTGCACCACGCCCACCGGAATTGACAAATCCTTACTGGGCGTAATCTGTGAGCCGTCAGCAGCGATGGTCGTCACACCGGCCAGTATCTCGGTGGCCCACTCGCGGGCCTGGCGATGATGCTGCCACGGCTGGCCGAAGGACGCCACCAGAGCGGGGAAAGCATCATACTCGGCGGTGGGGCGCGCCCCGGCCCGGCTGGCAGGTAGTCTGGCTTCCAGGTCGGCCCGGCTCAGGTTGCCCAGTTGGGCCAGCGCTTGATCGAGCGCCGCCAAATCTGCCTCGGTCACTGCTTCGGCCTCACTGAAGCCGGCCCGCCTGTGTTCCAGCGCCGCCAGGGTTTTGGTCGGGTCGAACATATCAGGCCACCACCTGGCTTTCGCCCTTGTCGTTGCGGCCAATGTGGATGACATGGCCCACATCCTGCTCAAAGGTGTCATCGTGGCTGATGACGACCAACTGCGAAAAGCCCTTGATCCGGGCAATCTGCTCGGCCAGACTGGCCCGCCGTTCCGGGTCCAGGTTGGCCGTCGGCTCGTCGAAAAAGGCTACATCCACCGCCGACATACTCTGAAGCAGGGCCAGCCGCACCGCCAGCGCCGCCGACATCGCCTCGCCGCCGGAAAGCTGCTGAAAATCCCGGTCATAGCCGTCGCGCCGCACGCTGATGGCGTAACTTTCGTCCCAGGCCAGAGTTTGCTGGTGGTCATCCATCAGGTCGGCAAAAATGGCATCGGCCCGCAGCGACACCGCGTTGACCAGTTGGCGGGTGATCTCCGGCCCGGCCTCGCGGATGGTGCGTCGGATAAATTCCGTCACCTGCTGCAATTCAAGCAGCCGGTCGCCTTCTGCCTTGAGTGTCTCTAACTCGATAGCAATGGCTTCCAGCCCAGCGATTTTTGACTGTTTGTCGGCCAGTTGTTGCTGCTGGCCCTTCAGCTCGGTCGCCAGTTGAATCTCGCGGGTACGGGCATTTTGCTCCTCTTGCCGGGTTTGTTCGTGTTGGTCGGCATCGTAGGCGGCGCTGGCCTGAGCCAACTCCGCCTGAACTTTCTCCACCGTGGTCGTGACCGCCGCCACCTGCTGCCGTATAGTCTCAACGGCCTTTTCACGCTGGGGCAGGGTGTCTGCCGTGATCCGCTGCTCCAGGTAGGTTTGATGCGCCACCCGGCTCTCTTCCAGCGTGGCAATCACCCTGTTGAAAGCGTCATCCAGCCCGGCAAATGGCTCCAATTCAGCTTCGATGGCGTTTTTTTGGGCCAAAAGGTCCTCACAATCAGCCTGTTTTTTAATTTGTTCGGCTGACAGTGCCGGCCGTTTATCCGCCTCAAGTTGAGCGGCTTGCTGCTCACGGCGCGGGTTGCCCAGTTTGACCAGTGCTTGCTCTGCCGCCTCCCGTTCAGCCGGAGCCACAGCCAGTGCCTCTACTTTAGATTGCCATTCATCCCGCGTTGTTTGCTGCGCTGCCAGCGCGGCGTCTAACTCGGTCAACCGACCCGGCGCCGCCAACTGACTGATCGCCGTTTGCAAAACGCTGATTTCCTGGCCCAAAGCGTCCCGCGCATCGTTGAGTTGTCGCCGCTGCTGCTGGAGTTCCACCTTTTGCGCCTCTAACCCATCCAGTTTGGTTTGAATAGCGGTCACCTGCGCCGGCACATCGCTCAGGCTAACAGCTTCGGTCCGCTGGCGGGTCAGGCTGGCATGCAGCTGCTCAATGTCCGTTTGCAGGCGGAGTTGGTCAGCGGGCCGGGCCAACTGGCTGAGTGCCTGTTGCAGCCGGGTTTGTTCAGCTTCATCGTCGGCGTCTGCTTTTTGCTGCGCCTGTCGTTGTTCTTTCAGGGTTCCTATGTCGGCATCTAGCTGCTGCATCTGTTGTTTAAGCCGGGTTACCTGCACCGGCGTTTCGGCCAGAGAGTCGGCCTGCTGCTGGTCGCGGCTGAGGTCAGCGTGGTAATCACTAACCGTCTTCTGCTGCCGTTCTAGCTGGACCGGCGTTGGCAATTTCTCCAGATCGGCCTGCCCCTGCTTGAGTTGCCGCTTCAGTTGCTTGAGTGTTTTATCTATCTGCTTGAAGGTTTCGTCAACCGTTTGTCGTTCGGTTTGCAGCGCGATCTGCTCCGCCTCGTAATGATTTTTCAGGTCGTTCAGATCGTGCGCGGATAATGGTTTACGGCAAGTGGGGCAGGGGGTTTCCGCCTCGATGTCCAGATTAACCAGGGCGCTGGCAATATCCGTCAACCGGGTGTCCAGCCGGTCGCTGGTGAGCATCAGCGCCTCCCGTTGTTCATTAGCCGTAACCTGTTCCGTTTCCCAGGCGATTAGCTGCGCGTTAAGCTGCTGACGCTCAGTCAGCCCATCTGCCAGCCGATTCAGTTCAGCCTCGGCCTCGGTCAGCCGGCGCTGTAATGCGGCTATGTTGCCCCGTAAATTGGTTAACGTTTGGGCTTGCGCCTGCCAGTCGCTCAGTGACTGGTGTACTTGCTCCCGGGCGGCTTCCTGCTCGCCAAACTGCGCCTCGATAGCGGCCAGTTCGTTTTTACGTTGCAGGCGGGTTTGCTGGATAGCCGCCAACGACTCTTCCAATTCCTGACACTGGGCCAGATCAACGACTACATCCGCCAATTCAGTTTGCCGCTGCGCCAGTAGTTGCTCATTCTCCTCAACTTGCTTTTCCAATAATTGCAGCGTGTTCAGGCGACCCTGCGCAACCTGTAAGCTCTGTCGGGTCGCCTCAAGCTGGCGTTCCAATTTGGTGAGCGACTCATCCTGCGCCGCGATGCCGCTGGCCAACGCCCCGGCCTGCTGTTGCCGCTCCGAAATTAGCTCGGTTTTTTCCTGCCGCTGACTGAGTTGGCCCTGCACATGCTCCCGTTCGGCTTGCAGGCCAGCGAGCCGCTGCGTCTCTTCGGTTAGCCGCTGTTGTGCCACCTGTAACTCCGCCACGCACTGAGCCGCAGCCTGCCGCTGCGCCTCCAACGCACTCTGCTGGGCCACCAGTGGCTCCAATTCGATCAGCCGGGCTTCGGCCTGGGCCACGGCCACCAACTGCTGTTCCAGGGCCTTTAATGTGTGCTCCGCCAAATCAAGAGCGTTCTGGCACTGATTCAACTGCCGTTGAATGTCATCCCGTTTTTTGCGGTCTGCTTCGAGTGATTGCTGCGTCTGTTGGGCCTCTTGATGAGTCTGATAGCCGGCTCGGTTCTGCTCAACTATTTTGTTGGCCTGGCGGGCTTCGGTCAGCGCCGCCACGGCGGATTGTAGCTGGCTGGCCAGGTTGTCCCGCCGCTCCGCCAGCGATGCTGCCCGCTGCTCTAATGCCTTCAACGCCTCGTATTGCTGTTGCAAGGCGGTCAGGTTGGCGCACAACTCGGCCAGCGATACCGTTGTTTGGCGCAGTTCGGTTTCTGTGGTTTCGATGCACGTCAGGAGTGAGGCGGCATCATTACGCAGGCTCGGCAATTCTTCCAGTTTGCCTGCCAGTCTGGCCTGAGCAGTGGCGTTGCTGGATTGCTGATCTTTGATCTGGCTGACTACTGCCCGCATCTCATCCCAGACCTCTTTGTATTCCTCTACCCCCAACAGCGGGTCAAAAATCTTTTGGCGGTTGGCTCCAGTCAGGTTAAAGGCGCTGGTTAACATTCCCTGCGGCACGCCGACGGCGTTTTCAAATAGGGCTTTCAAATCGGTCGTCGACTCCACGCCGATGGTGTCGCGCAGCCAGCGCTGCACATCATCTACCCCGCTGGCCAGTTGGCGATTGGTCTCGGAGTCGAAAACATAGGGCGGGCCGCCCTTGAGCGGCCGTACCACCTGATACTCCCGTTCGTCGCGGCTGTCAACCACCGTCACCACAATTTCGCCCCGTTTGGCTTTGGCGTTGATCAACTGCTCCTGGTTTTTGTAGGTTGACTGGCCAAACAGGGCCAGGCCGATGGCTTCCAGAATGGTTGATTTGCCGGCTCCGTTCTGACCACATACGGCATTGATGCCCGGCGCCAGCTCGATGGTCGTCCGCGCCCCGTAACTTTTGATGTTGTGCAGTTCAACCTGGCTAATCCACATCCTGCGCCTCCAGTTCGGCCTTAAGTTGGGCCAGTTTGGTTTTGAGGGCAGCCGGCGCTTCCCCGGTTTCAGCCTCAGCCAGGGCAACCATACGGCGGGAAATGGCATCGGCAATATCGGCTGGTTCACTCTCCTGCAAAACCATTTTTTTGATTTCCACCATCAACTGCGCCCACTGCGCCGCCTGGGGCCGATAGCGCTCGTCACGGATAATCAGCTCCGTTAAAACCTGTTGTTCCAGGCCGGTGCGATCCAGCCGCTCGTCCAGTTTGACCTCGTACTCAGTGGCGCGGGTGTTGTTGCGCACCAGCGCCTTAAGGGGTTGAACAATCTCATCAATCATTGTCTCAATGAATCGGGTGTCCAGGTCGTGACGATCAAAGGCGAGGACACCCTCCAGCCAGACTTGCACTACCGGGGCCATTCCGCTGAACTTCATTGCCGGCCAGTGAGCAGTCAGTTCGGCGCGGACGGCATCGTACAGCGCTGTCGGTGTACCAAAACCATCCACCTCAATTTTGAGTCGATGCAGCGGCCGGCGTTCACTTTTATAATGGTCGGCGGTGTGACCGTTGCCGTTGACGGTGACGTGGTACCAGCCGCCGGCCCAGATGCGCTCATCCATCCCACAGGCTTCCAGCGAGCCGGGGTTGTAAATCCAGCCGTCGCGGACGACCGGTTTATGCACGTGACCCAGGGCCAGATAGTTAATATGCGGTTTAAGCGGGGCCAGCGTGCTGTGACTGATGGCCCCATTCAGATTCGGGACTTCGCCTTCCAGCCCAAAATGGGCCATCAGCACCGTAAAGTCAACATCTTTGGGCAAGGCTGCGAGGCTTTCCGGCAGGTCAGTCAGGATCGAAGATGTGGAGGCGCCCAGATAGTTCAGTCCAATTACCCGTACCCCGTGCAGGTCAATGTAACCACCGTTGCCGGGGGTCAGATCAAGCTGACCGTTGGCAGTGAAGCCAGGCTTCAACAGGGTCAGGCAGCCGTCGGCGACCAGGTAATCAAGCCAGGAAAAGCGCTGACCATAGCGGGTGGCATCATGGTTGCCGGTAATAGCGATAACCGGGATACCGGCCTGCCGGAGGTTATCTAGCGGAACTTTGGCTTGTAGCAGCGTGGTCGGGTTGATGGACGCCTTGTGGAACAGATCGCCGGCAATCAGGACAAAATCCACCTGCCGGGCGATGGCATTCTCAATGGCCTGGCGGAAAACGCGGCTGAAATCTTTCAACCGTTCCTCAGATTGATATTGCTGGTACCCCAGATGAACATCAGCCATATGAAGAAAAGTAGTGGGCATCATTATCCTTTCGTGGCTAGTGGTGCTTCCCGGTGGTAGGCTTGATCGGCTACGGCCAGCCGTTCCACCGGCGTCATCTGTTGCTGAATCAGAATCTGCTGTCGGTCATACAAGGAGGGTTGGACACGGGGCAGCCTGGGTTACGTTTATTCGTAACCCAACCGTAACCTACTCGTAACCCGGTCCGACAAAAACGTAACCCAGACTTGTTCGGGTTACGTTTTCAATACTCATAACC